>NZ_JBFUEZ010000017.1:0-1113 GCF_056403675.1 Pedococcus sp. P2_F6 | reverse complement strand
AGCTGTACTGACCCGAGACGTTGGTTGAGTGGGTGTGATCCGCTGATCTGATCAGTGGCGCGGGGAGGGCCTCCCGCGGTGGAGTGGAACTGCCTAGGTATCCGCTCACAAAACAGGAGGCCCTCGTGTCCCACGCTAACGCTGCCCTGACCCCTCGTGTCCGGCTCAAGGTCGCCAAGTTGGTGGTCGACCGCCACGTCCCGATCAGCGAGGTCGCGGCCCGGTTCCAATGCTCATGGCCAACGGTCAAGCGGTGGGCCGACCGGTATGCCGCGGGCGAGCCGATGAGCGACCGGTCCTCGCGACCGCACGTGATGCCGGCCAAGACGTGCCCGGCGGTCACGAAACGGATCGTGGCGTTGCGGCTGCGTAAGCGGCTCGGGCCGGTGCAGCTGGCCGCGTTGACCGGGGTGGCGCCCTCGACCGCGCACCGGGTCCTGACCCGGTGCCGGCTCAACCGGCTGGCCCATGTGGACCGGGCCACCGGTGAACCGGTCCGCCGCTACGAACACCCCTACCCCGGGGCGATGATCCACGTCGACGTCAAGAAACTCGGCAACATCCCCGACGGCGGCGGGTGGCGGTTCGTCGGCAAACCCCAAGGTTCCCGGAACCGGGCCGCGACCCCGGACAAGCCCAAGAACACCCAGCACAATCCCAAGCTCGGCCACGCGTTCGTCCACACCGTGATCGACGACCACTCCAGGGTCGGCTACGCCGAGGTCCACGACGACGAGACCGCCGCTACCGCGGTCGCGGTCCTGCGCCGGGCAGTGGCCTGGTTCGCCGAACGCGGCGTCAGCATCCAGCGCGTCTTGTCCGACAACGGATCCGCCTACCGATCCTTCGCCTGGGCCGACGCCTGCGGCGAGCTGGGCATCAAGGTCAGCAAGACCCGCCCCTACCGCCCACAGACCAACGGCAAGATCGAGCGCTTCCACCGCACCCTGGCCGACGGGTGGGGCTACGCCCGCTGCTACGAATCCGAAGCCGAGCGACGAGCCGCCCTGTCAGCATGGATCCACGAGTACAACCACCACCGACCCCACACCGCCTGCGGGAACAAGCCACCCATCACCCGCTTGACCAACCTGTCCGGTCAGTACAGCTAGC
>NZ_JBFUEZ010000016.1:0-2505 GCF_056403675.1 Pedococcus sp. P2_F6 | reverse complement strand
GTCTACGACATCGTCCCCACCTGGGGCCCGTACCCCGGCGTCACCGAGGCACTGAACCGCCTGGCCGAGGCGGTCCCGCTGGTGATCATCACGAACAGCGACACCGCGCACGCCGAGCGCCTCGCCGAGAACCTCCAGGCCCCGTTCAAACGCGTGATCAGCGCCGAGGAGATGGGCGTCTACAAGCCCCGGCTCGCTGCGTTCGAGTACCTGCTCGACAAGCTCGATGCGACGCCCGACGAGCTCGTCCACGTCTCCGCGAGCCCGATGTACGACCACCGCTCGGCGGCCGTCATGGGCATCGAGCGCAAGGTGTATGTCGACCGCGGCTTCGAGGAGGACGAGCACTGGCTCGGCTACGAGCGGATCACCGACATCGCAGACCTGCCCGTCCTGTTCGGCCTGCCGCGTCCTTAATAGAGGATGCCCCGCCTACCCGGCATCCCACGTAGGCGTCGAACGCGAACGAGACCCAGGGCCGAGTGCCCCGGGCGGCCCCGGACCGGCTCGCTCGTCGGCGCGCTCCGCGAGCTCAGCCCCGCGGCCCGGCTGCTCGCGGTGAACCAGGCGGGCATCAACCTCGGGTTTTTCATGGTGCTGCCCTACCTCGCCGCCTACCTCACCGACGGGCTGGGCATGGCCGCCGCCACGGTGGGCATGGTGCTGGGCGCCCGGACCCTCAGCCAGCAGGGCCTCTTCCTGCCCAGCGGCGCGCTGGTCGACCGTGTGGGGCCGTGGCCCTCGATCGTCGCCGGGTGCGGTCTGCGCGTGGTCGCCTTCGGGATGCTCGGCGTGCTCAGGGACCCGGTTTCGGTCGTGGTCTCGGTCCTCCTGATCGGTGTCGCCGGCGCGCTGTTCACCCCGGCCGTGCGCAAGTACCTGGCGCTTGAGTCGCCGGAGCGGCGGGCAGAGAATTTCGCGGCCTTCGAGGTCTTGGGCAACGTCGGCGCGCTCCTGGGGCCGGTGCTCGGTGCCGGGGCCCTGATCCTCGCCGACTTCCAGACCGTCTGCCTGGTCGCCGGGGCAGTGTTCGCAATGCTCACCGTGGCGCAGTTCGCGGTGCTTCCGCGCGCGCACCGTGTCGCGTCACCGGCGCCCGTCCTCGTGAGCGTGCGTCGGGTGCTCACCGACCGCCTCCTCGGAACCCAGGTCCTGGCGTGCTCGGCCTACTTCGCCCTGTTCAACCAGCTGTATCTGGCACTCCCGATCGAGGCCAAGCGCGTCACGGGTCGGCCCGAATCCATCGCCGGTGTGTTCCTCGTCTCCTGCGCCCTCGGCATCCTGCTTCAGGTGAGAGTCACGGCCCTGTGCCGTCGTTGGTGGACGGCCGCCCAGGCGACCGTCGCAGGCCTTGCCGTCATGGCGATGTCGTTCGTGCCGCTGTTGGCCACCACTGGCTTCCTCCCGGACCAGCACCGGGCGCTCCCGCTGTCGCAGGTCATGCCGCATGCCTGGCCCCTACTGCTGACGACCGTCCTGTTCTCACTCGGCGTTGCCATGGTGACACCCTTCATCGTCGTCCTGCTCGCCGACGCGGTCGGCGACGCTCTACTAGGGACCGCGTACGGCTGGTACTTCCTGGTCTCCGCCTTGGCCGCGACGGCCGTCGCCACGGCATCGGGAGCGCTCTTGGACCTCGGTGGCACCTCCGGGCGTACCTTGTCGTTTGCGCTGCTGGTTACCGTCGGCATAACCGGCGCCCTCGGACTCCGCGCTGTGGACCGTCGTCGCCAACACAGGCGTGACGGCCCGCCGCAGCGTTAGGTCGTGCGGACCAGCGACGAAAACGGTCAGCCAGCCATCCACGAACCAGCCCACGCCCCAAGAGACGCAGCGATCGAGCCCGCTACCGTGGCGCTGCGGCGCGATCAACGGTTCGCCCCGTTCGCGCCGCCGGCGACTTGGGATTGAACCCTCGATCGTGCCTAGGGACTCGGTCCGGCACGCCATGCCACGACTGCCTGGCTGGACCTGCCAACAGGGCAGCTGATCCGGCGCTGCGCGAAGTCCCGATCCGGCCAATTCGTCACGTCGACGTCAACAAGAGCTCGGCGTCATGCGTTGTGATGGCGGTGGCGGTTTGCCGGCCGCGACATGCTCGAACGAAGACGGCCGAAGGCCGCGACTTGGGTCGGGTACGACAACGTGCACTTCGCCATTGACGACCACGCTCTGTCTTGCCTACGCCGAGATCCACCCCGACAAGACCTCCGCCATCTGCGCCGTCGAGGGGTCGGGCGGGCGTATCGCTAGACGGTATGCCGTGACCGCTTGCGGCTGAGTGGTTGCGGGCCGGGGCCTCACGCGCACAGATTCGTGGGTTGCTGGACAAGTGCCCTTGCCCGGCCTATCCGACATGTGTGGGAGGCCCCGGTGTTTTCTGAGCGTACGAGTGTGGGACTGGATGTGCACGCACGGTCGGTCGTCGCGGCGGCGATCGACGGGGTGACAGGTGAGGTGTTCCGGGCCAGGCTGACGCCTGCCTTCGAGGACGTGCGGACGTGC
>NZ_JBFUEZ010000015.1:0-6054 GCF_056403675.1 Pedococcus sp. P2_F6 | reverse complement strand
TGGGCGCGGCGGAGCCAGTGAGGACACCGCCGATGCCCGGTGACATGAGACGAATCATCATCGTCGGGGCCTCGCTGGCCGGGCACCAGATAGCCACCCGGTTGCGCGGTCTCGGGTACGACGGCGAGCTCACCGTGTTCGGCGCCGAGACCCACCGACCCTATGACCGCTACCCCCTGTCGAAGGGGTTCCTCTCCGGGGACGTCAACGAAGGGGGCCTCGCGATCGAGCCCGGCCAGCTCGACATCGACTGGCGCCTGGGGCAGTGGGTCACGGGTCTGGATTTGGCGACACGGTTCATCACCGTCGACGGTGGCCAGCGAGTACCGTTCGACGGCCTGGTGGTGGCGACTGGTTCCCGGCCGCGGATGCCGGCCATGCTGAACCGTGGCGTTGACGGTGTCTTCGTGCTGCGSACGCTCGAGGACGGCGCGGCGCTCAGGGCGGCTCTCGCGGCGCCTCARCGSCGGGTGGTGGTCATAGGGGGAGGGTTGATCGGTGCCGAGGTCGCCTCGCACGCCGCAGCGACCGGCCACGTCACCACCCTGGTGGACAGCTCGCCTCTGCCGACTGCCCGGACGCTCGGTCCGCGTGTCGCGACCCATCTTCGGAGGCTGCACCTGGAGCACGGCGTCACGCTGCTCACGGACTCCCGGCTCACGGCCCTCGACGTGCGCGCGGGAATGCTGTGCGGCGTTCGCCTGGACACCGGGAGTCGGTTGGCTGCTGACGTGGTGGTTCTCGCGACGGGCACCCAACCGAACACCGAGTGGCTCCAAGGCACCGGACTGGACCTCGCGGACGGCCTGCTCTGTCGAGCCACACTGCACGCCGCTGGCTCCGACGTCGTGGTGGGCGTGGGTGACGTCGCCCGCGCCCCGCAACCTCTTCTGGACGGCGAAGCGGTCCGAGTGGAGCACTGGGCCAGCGCGCGACACCAAGCCTCGGTCGCGGCGACCAACCTGCTACTGGGCCCCGCGAAGGGACATGCCCAGACCGAGCCTCCCGTGTTCGGAACCACCATCCACCGCGCCGCCATCCGCGGGATCGGCTTCCCGTCGAGGGGCGAGTCCAGCGAGGTCGTCTGGGGCTCGGTCGAGGCGGGCGAGGCCGTGGTGGCCATGCGTCGTCGAGGCCGTCTCGTCGGTGCGGTCGCGCTCAATGCCGCTGACCGGCTGAAGCTCGTCGACAGCCAGCTACGCGGCCGTGCTCGAGACTGATCCCGGCGCGCCTCTCGGCGAGAGAGGGGGATCGGACCGGTCCGCCGGGGCGACCGGGGCGACGGGGCGGACCCAGAGTGCTGTGCATCCAAGCATCGCCGGTGCGGATCGCTTGCCGATTGTCGACAGTTGCCTTAGTATCTACGCATACGCGCAGATTCGCAGTAGTGTGGACTCCACCGGAGGTCGAGCAGTGGCCTGCCCGTGGGGACCATTCAGATCCATGGCGAACTGAGGCAACATCGGAAATCACACCACCGCAGCGGAACGCGGGAACAAACCAACACAGGGAACGAATGAGCATGGACACCAGTCAGCAGCACCCGCACCCACATCCCCACTCGGAGAGCGCGGAGCACGGGTCAGAGCACGGCCACGACCACGACCACGACACCCAGCACGGCCACGAGGACCTCGGTCACGGTCACGGTCACGGCCATGGGCATGAGCACCGTGATGGGCTGCTGGGGAAGGTCAAGGAGATCTTCGTCCCGCATTCGCATGACAGCGCGGACAAGGTCGACTCGGCGCTGGAGGCGAGCCGGGACGGCATGCGGTGCCTGAAGGTCAGCTTCGCCGGGTTGATCCTGACCGCCCTGATCCAGACCGTCGTCGTGTTCTACACCAACTCGGTGGCCCTCCTGGGTGACACGCTGCACAACTACGCCGATGCCCTGACCGCGGTACCCCTGGCGATCGCCTTCATCGTCGGTCGCCGGATGGCGACCCGCAGCTACACCTACGGCTTCGGGCGAGCCGAGGACCTGGCGGGGATCGTGGTGGTGGCGCTCATTGCAGCGTCCTCGGTCCTCGCGGGCTACGAGGCGGTCATGCGGTTCCTGGACCCGGCCGAGGTGCGGCACTTCGGGGTGCTCGCCGTCGCCGGGATCGTCGGTTTCCTCGGCAACGAGGTGGTGGCGCAGTACCGGATCCGCACCGGCCGCCGGATCGGCTCAGCGGCCCTGGTCGCCGACGGCCTGCACGCCCGCACCGACGGGTTCACCAGCCTCGCCGTGGTGCTCGGCGCCGCGGGCGCCTGGGCCGGGTACCCGATCGCCGACCCGATCATCGGGCTGCTCATCACCGTGGCCATCCTGTTCGTCCTCCGCGACGCGGCGCGCGAGGTGTATCGGCGGCTCATGGACGCGGTCGACCCGCACCTGGTCGACCAGACCGAAAAGGTCATCCGGGCTACCCCTGGCGTGGTCGACGTCACCGACATCCGGCTCCGTTGGCTGGGCCACAGCCTGCGCGCCGAGGCCCGCATCGTCGTGGACTCCAACACCTCGCTGGTCGATGCCCACCACCTGAGCCACCAGGTCGAACACGACCTCGTGCACGGCATACGTCGGCTCACCGCCGCCACCATCCACGCCGAGCCCCTCACCAGCGACTCCGCCGCTGCTCACGACCTGGTCTCCCATCACCAGTAGCCGCCGGCACCGAACCACACCCCTTCTGCACCTCACGACCACGACACGCCACAGAGGCCCACGGCCGACCCCAACCAGTGAAGGAGCCAGTTTTCCGATGATCGAGTTCGAGCCCAGGTACATCACCTTCGACTGCTACGGCACGCTCACCGCATTCGGCATGTCCGCGCTGGCCCGGGAACTGGTCGCCGACCGGGTCCAGGCGGAGCGGATGGAGGACTTCCTCGACGACTTCGAGGCTTACCGCATCGACGAAGTCATGGGCGACTGGAAGCCCTATGAGGGGATCATCGCCAACGCGCTGCGCCGAGCCTGCCAGCGCTGGACCATCGACTACCGCGATACCGACGCCAAGGCCATCTACGAGGCGGTGCCTTCCTGGGGACCCCACTCCGACGTCCCTGAGCCACTGGCCGCGCTGGCGAAGCGCTACCCGCTGGTGATCTTCTCCAACGCCGCCGACGACCAGATCATGCACAACGTGGACCAGCTCGGCGCGCCCTTCCAAGCCGTGTACACCGCCGAGCAGGCCAAAGCCTACAAACCCCGCCTCCGGGCCTTCGAGTACATGCTCGAGCAGCTCGGCTGCGGACCACAGGACATCCTGCACGTCTCCTCCAGCCTGCGGTACGACCTGATCCCTGCCCACGACCTACGGATCACGAACAAGGTCTACGTCAACCGCGGCTACGAGCCCAGTACGCCCTACTACGGCTACCACGAGGTCACCGACATCGGCGGCCTGGCCTCACTGCTCGGAGTCTGAAGACCGGGCTCGGGCGATGCGTAACGCAGTCGCCCGGCAGATCTACACACCCATCGCGCGGCCCCGGCCGCAACTCACGAAAGGAACCACATGAAGCGACGCGACACGTTCATCTTCGTGGCCAAGCCTGGCGCAGGAGACGAAGCCAAGGACTACCTCGCGGACTGGCTCCGGTCCCTCGACGGACACCCCGGATACCTCGGCGGAGCCGTGCTGCAGGAAGTGGCCGGGGAACTCTTGCCCGACACCTTGGTGATGCAGATGGAGTTCGAGTCCACCGAAGCCGCGCGGGCGCTGTGGCCCAAGATCGAGGACTCGGTGAACCCGCTGTACCCAGACGACAAGAGCGACACGTCACCGGACCAAGGCACCGCATTCTTCGCCGGCACCAAGGACGCCGGCACGGACGGCGGAGAAGTGCCGCTGAAGTTCACCCGCGGCAACGGACTGCTCGCGCGAATGCTGCACATCCACGCGGCAATCGCCGAAGAAGTCAGCGCGACAGCCTGACCTCCTTGGCCTCCGCCCTCGCAGCCCGGCTCCTCGCAAGAAGTCAGCACGATCGCGAGATCCTGCGGCTCGCCGTGCCCGCGTTGGGCGCGCTCGTCGTCGAACCGCTCTTCCTGCTGGCGGACAGCGCGATCGTGGGGCGCCTCGGGACCGCCCAGCTCGCAGGGCTGGGCGTGGGGTCTGCGGTGCTGCTCAACGCGGTCTTGCTGTGCGTCTTCCTGACCTACGGGACCACCTCAGTGGTGGCCCGCCGCGCCGGCGCTGGGGACCTGCCAGGCGCCCTGCGGCAGGGGATGGACGGCATCTGGCTGGCTGTCGCAGTGGGTGTCGTGCTGGCGGCCATCGGGGTTCCGCTCACGCCGGTCTTGGTGGACCTCTTCGCCACCTCGGGTCGCGTCACACCATACGCGGAGACCTACCTGCGGATCAGCCTGCTCGGTCTGCCTTCGATGCTTGTCGTCCTTGCGGCCACGGGGGTCATGCGCGGGCTCAAGAACACTCGGGTCCCGATGCTGGTCCTGACCGTGGCGGCAGCGGTCAACGTCATCCTGAACCTCGTCCTCGTCTACCCCGCCGGCCTGGGCGTGGCCGGTTCGGCGCTTGGAACGGTGATCGCGCAAACCGGCGCGGCACTGTGGCTCGGTGCGGTCGTGCTTCGACGCGCCATCGGCCAGAGGGCGCCGCTGCGGCCTGACCGATCCGCGGTCTTGGCCGCGGCGGCAGCCGGCCTCCCCCTGCTGACGCGCACCGTCCTGCTGCGGGTCGTCGTGCTCTGCATGACGTTCGTCGCGGCCGCCCAGGGCGACACCGCTCTTGCCAGCCACCAGATCGCCTTCACGCTCTGGTTCCTCCTGGCGATGCCGGCTGAGGCTTTCGCCACCGCCGGGCAGGCGATGGTCGCTCACGCCCTGGGTGCCTCCGACACCGTCGGCGCACCCGCGGTGGCCCGTCGAGTTGCGGCCTGGGGCTTTGCCAGCGGCCTGCTGTTGTCGGTGCTCCTGCTGGCGTTTCGGCCGGTGTACGTCCCCATCTTCACGCTGGATCCGGCGGTGCGCGACCTCGTTTGGCCGCTGGCGGCCGTTGTCGCGATCACCAACCCGATCGGCTCGTTGCTGTATGTGTTGGATGGTGTGCTGATCGGTGCCGGGGACGTCCGCTACCTGGCATGGAGCATGCTTGTCGCGCTCATGGTGTTCCTGCCGCTGGCTGGCGTCGTCATGGCCACCAAGGGGGGAGTCGTGGCCCTGTGGTGGGTCCTGGGGGCCTGGCTTCTGGCGCGACAGATCACGGTCTACCTGCGCTACCGGTCCAGGGTGTGGCTGAGGACCTGAGAGCCAGATGACGACCGTGGGCTGACACCGATCCGACGGGATCAACTGCTCCATCCGACGTCCGGCCGGCGCGGTCAGCCGGCGGTGTCGCCCAAGGAGCCGTGCCCGACCGGCGCAACGTCGCCCCTGTGGTGTTCCGGGAACCCGCCGCTCGTGTGCTCGGCATGGCGGATGGCGTCGGCGACCAGTTGGTGCACATGCTCGTTCTCGATGCGATAGAAGACCTGGTTGGCCTGACGGCGAGCCCGAACCAGGCGCGCCATACGGAGTTTTGCCAGATGCTGGGACACGCCCGAGGGCGGCTTGCCGACCATCGTGGCCAGCTCGTTGACAGGGCGTTCGCCTGAGAGCAGGGCCCACAGCAGGCGCACCCGAGTGGCGTCCGCGAGCATCCGGAACACCTCGACGGCCAAGGCGACCTGGTCAGGGGGTGGCATCGCCTCTGGTACCCGCACAGTTGGCTGCATACGCGGATACTAACGCTGTCTCAGGCAGAGATTGCTGACTGTAAGTTGTTGACAACAATCCCGAGCGACGGAACGATGGACACCATGACCGAGCCCCAGTTTCGCCCCAAGTACGTGTCGTTCGACTGCTACGGCACGCTGATCAGCTGGCCGATGACGCCCATCACCAAGGAGCTGGTCGGCGACCAGGTCCCCGCGGAGCAGTGGGACCAGTTCGTCGCCGAGTTCCGCGGCTACCGCTACGACGCCGTGCTCGACGCCTACTACCCCTACGAGCGGGTGCTGCAGAGCGCCTTCGACCGGGTCTGCCGCAAGTGGGGGATCGAG
>NZ_JBFUEZ010000014.1:0-7763 GCF_056403675.1 Pedococcus sp. P2_F6 | reverse complement strand
GGCCGGGCTCGATCGCGAGGCCCCCTTCGTTGACGTCCCCGGAGAGGAACCCCTTCGACAGGGGGTAGCGGTCATAGGGTCGGTGGGTCTCGGCGCCGAACACGGTGAGCTCGCCGTCGTACCCGAGACCGCGCAACCGGGTGGCTATCTGGTGCCCGGCCAGCGAGGCCCCGACGATGATGATTCGTCTCATGTCACCGGGCATCGGCGGTGTCCTCACTGGCTCCGCCGCGCCCACGGGCCGGTGGTCCGTGGGCGCGGCGGGCTGTCGTTGCTTCCGGGGCCCTGGCCTTGCGGCCCGGGAGCCGAGGGTCAGCGGACGGTGAGGTCCTTGGTCAGGACGAAGAAGTTGCGCGGATCTGGTTTGAAGCCCTGCACCTTGGAGCGCACCGCGGTCACCAGCGACTCGTGCACCAGGAACACGCCGCCTGCGTCCTCTTGGACCTTCGCCGCGATCTGGCCTTCGATCTGGTGCCGGGCGTTGGCATCCTCGGTCCCGGCGGCCTTGTCGATCAGGGCGTCGGTCTGCGGGTCGCAGTAGTGGGCGATGTTGAAGGTGCCCTTGCAGCTCCAGTCCGAACGCAGGTAGCTGAGCGGGTCGGCGGCATCGATCAGGTAACCGCGGGAGAACAGCGCCGCCTCGAAGTTGCCGGCCAGCAGGTCCGGCTGCACCGAAGCGTTGCTTCCGGTCTTGATCTTGACCTTGACCCCGATCTTGGACAGCTGGTCCTGGATCACCGCGGCCAGGTCCGCGAACTCGGGACGGTCGGTGTAGGCGACGAGGGTGAAGGTCAGGGAACCGGGCTTGACTCCCGCCTGGGCCAACATGCTCTTGGCTTCGTCCAGGTTCGCCGCGATCGGCTGGGCGCCTTGGGCCGCCCAGGGGTCGGAAGGCGCGAACGGGCCGGCGGCCGGGGTCGCCACATCGTGGTAGATGCTCTTGGCGATCGCGCTGGTGTCGATGGCCCGCTGGACCGCCTTGCGCACCGCCGGCTTGTTGAACGGTGCCCGCGAGTTGTTCAGCAACATCACCGCGGTACGCGGGGACTGGATCTTCTCCAGCTTGACGTTCGAGTCGCCCTGCAGCGCCGCCACCGACACCGCCGGGACGACCGCGGCGACGTCCGCCTCGCCGGTGCGCACCTGCGTCACCCGGGTCGGGCCAGCAGCCACGAACCGAACCTCGGCACCGGCCAAGGCCGGCTTGCCACCCCAGTAGCCGTCGTTGCGCACGACCTGAAGCGACTGCCCGGGCACCTCCTTGACCACCTTGAAGGGCCCGGTGCACGTACCCTGGATGTTGAGCTGAGCACCCTGGTACGCCTTGGGCGAAAGGATGGCCGTGTTAGGGCTGGCCGTCCGCAGGGGCAGGAGCACATCAGGGGCCGGGGTCGTGATCTGCACCGTCCCGGCATCCACGGCTTGCACCGCCGACACCGACTTGGGGTTGAAGGACCGGGCCGGCACCTTGGCCTGCAGGAGGTGGTTGAGCGCACCGGCCACCGCCTGGGCGTCCAACACTGTCCCGTCCTGGAACTTCACACCCTTGCGAAGGGTGAACTTCCACACCGTCGGGCTGACCCGGGCCCAGGACTCAGCCAGCCACGGGATCGACGTCCCGTCTGCATTGTTACGAGTCAACGTCTCCGGACAACCCGCCCGCGAGAAGATCTGAGCATCGTCGCTCTCGAGCGCCCAGGCCGCAACCGGTGCGACGAACTCGTCGTACACCAGGCGCCCATCACCAGCGGCAGTACCGGCAGCCTGCCCATTGCCACCACCCATGCCGCAGCCGGCAGCGGTCACCGCAACGAGCGCCGGACCAACGACCCAACGAAGCCGAGCAGTCATCACTTCACCCCCCCGCAGCGAAGCGTGCTCTTTCCCCACACCAGTGATGTGACACGGTCAGACGGCATCTCAGGCTCCTCCATACGGACAATCTTCGGAATCGGTTGGTCCAACAGGTACTTCGATCAAGCGACAGCAGCACAACTCTCGACAGAGGCAACGCAGGGCCGTTGCCGGCCCCGTCGAGCCCTACCCCACAGCCCCGACTCCCATGGCCAGACCCACCAAGTACGTGGCGCCAGCCGCGATCGCACCGAAGGCCAGCTGCCGGGTGGCGCTCAACCACCACGGGACACCGGTCGCCAGGGCAGCCAGACCACCGGCGACGAGCAGTCCGACACCGCCCACGACCAGGCCCAGAGTGAGCGAGCTGAAGCCGAGCAGGAACGGCAGCAGCGGAACCAACGCACCTGAGGAGAAGGTGAAGAACGAAGACACGGCCGCCACCCGGGGGGAGGGCTTGTCCTGTGGGTCAAGACCCAGCTCCTGTGTCACGTGAAGCAGCGCGGCCTGCGCTGGGTCGGCGTGAACCTCATGCGCTGCGACCTCTGCCGTGGCATGGGACATCCCCATCTCGGCGAACATCTCGACCAGCTCTCGTTCCTCGGCAGGGCCGTTCGCGGCTATCTCGGCACGCTCCTTGGCCCACTCGCGGTCGACCTGCTCGTTCTGGGTCCTCACCGACGTGAACTCTCCCAAGGCCATCGAGAAGGCGCCGGCGACCAGGCCGGCGAGGCCCGTGAGGACGATGTAGTGCGGGTTGGCGCCGGCGGCACCCACGCCAGCGACCAGCGCGATGTTCGTGACCAGCCCGTCCATGGCGCCAAACACTGATGCTCGTAGGGCACCTCCGGAGACGTCCGCGTGGGTGTGGCCGACCTCAGCCGGCCCGGTGGGAACTGCGCTCGTCAATCTGCTCATGCGAGCGATCATAGGCTTACTGTTGATTGTTGACAATCCAGTATAGCCTTACCTAAGTTCGCCTCCAGCGCGGATGCAGCAGCGGCCGACGGCACCCACCATGACGTCGACGGCGCGTCCGAAGCTGACCACGCGGCATCCGTCACGTCTCAACGCTCTTTGTCCGTGTGTACGCCAAGTGCGTGTACGGCCAAGAGAAGTTCGCACTCGGCGCATCGAGGGCGCTCTCCATGCGCCGGAGTGACTCGGGGAGATCAGAACTTTGTCGCGTATTTGTCGCAGACACCCGTAGGACGCGGGTCAGGTCCGATGTCGGCCGGACACGAGATTGGGCGACAAAGAGGCCCCAGACTACGTTTCCGCCGGTCAGGGACCCTCTCGCGCACTGGGTGGCAGGTGAAGGATTCGAACCTTCGAAGCTTTCGCGCTGGAATTACAGTCAGCAGCCCAAGTCGGTGCCTTGCTCAGTGGCGGAGCAGGGCAGGGAGCCCAATTGTAGATGGCGGACTGCCGAGATGTTGCAACGAAAGGTTGCACGCCAGACGGAAAGGGCCACTGACCTGTGCGTAGGCATCCGTCCGAAAATCGGTAGGCGTCGGTTCGACCTGCCTGCGACCTGCTGCCCGTGACGGGTCAGAGCCCGGAACGTGCGCCGGCGGCAGATACATCGCCACGGCGCCGGCAAGGGGCGGGGCTCCCGACTCTGCGGCAGGTGCTGCCTGGCGATCGTCGGGACATCGACCCGGCGACACCCCCCAAATGCTGTCCGCAAGGGTCCATCCGGGCGTCTCATGCGTTTCTGCCTCGTCCCAGCCGTCCCGTTGCGTCCCATTGGTCGGGAACCGTCTCAAGGTCGGCTGGCTACACATGTGGCTACACGCCCCAATGCCAGGGGCCCTCTCCCCGAAGGGAAAGGGCCTCTGACCTGCTACTTCGTGGTAGCGGGGGCAGGATTTGAACCTGCGACCTCCGGGTTATGAGGTCAAGTCCCGCGGGGTGGTGTACGACGGTGATTCGTCGTTGATGGTGCTCAGGCGCTGATCGCGCCCACGATCTCGGTGTTGGTCTCCTTGTCGGTTGGGGTGTTGAGCAGGGTCAGGCGGCTCTTGGCGAGGACCTCGAGGCCGAGGTAGCGGCGTCCGTCGGCCCATTCGTCGTGTTGTTCGGCGAGCACGGCGCCGACCAGGCGGATGATCGAGGGCCGGTCGGGGAAGATGCCCACGACGTCGGTGCGGCGTCGGATCTCGCGGTTGAGTCGCTCGTTGGGGTTGTTGGACCAGATCTGTCGCCACAGCGCCCGCGGGAAGGCGGTGAAGGCCAGGACCTCCTCTCGGGCTGCGTCGAGGTGGGCGTGGACCTCGGGCAGCTGGTGGGCGACCTGGGCCAGCAGCCGGTCGTACTGGGTGTGCACGGCGTCGGCGTATCTGGTCGAACACGCTGTGCAGCAACGCTTTGACCCCACCCCAGGCGCTCTTGGGGCACACCGTCATCAGGTTCGCCGTGTAATGGGTGCGGCACCGTTGCCAGGACGCGCCGGGCAGGTTCGCCCCGACCGCCTCGACCAGCCCGGTGTGCGCATCGGAGGTGACCAGCGCGACCCCGGACAGGCCGCGGGCCACCAGGTCCTTGAAGAAGGTGTTCCACCCGGGCCCGGACTCGGTGGTCGAGGTCGCGACGCCGAGGATCTCGCGGTACCCGTCGGCGTTGACACCGGTCGCGACCATGACCGCGACCTTGACCACCCGCCCGCCCTCGCGGACCTTCATCGTCAACGCGTCCGCGGCCACGAACGTGTACGGGCCGGCGTCCAACGGCCGTTCCCGGAAGTCCTTGACCAGGGCGTCCAGGTCACGGGCCATCACCGAGACCTGCGACCTGGACAGGCCGGTGATCCCGAGTGACTGCACCAGCCGGTCCATCCGCCTGGTCGAGACCCCCAGCAGGTACCAGGTCGCCACCACCGATGTCAGCGCCGCCTCGGCCCGGCGGCGCCGCTGCAGCAGCCACTCCGGGAAGTACGAACCCTCCCGCAGCTTGGGCACCGCCACATCCAGGGTGCCGATCCGGGTGTCCAGGTCGCGGTGCCGGTACCCGTTGCGGCGGTTGACCCGCTCGCTCGAGACTTCGCCGTAGCCGGCGCCACACACGCTGTCGGCCTCCACCGACAGCAGCGTGTTGACGAACCCCTGCATCAGCTCACGCATCAGGTCCGGGCTGGCCTGGGCCAGCTGCTCGTGCAGGAACTCGGCAGGGATGCTCCTATGGATGTCAAGCGGCGCTGAGTGTCGGCTCGGCGAGCGGGTTTGCTGGCACTGCTGGCGTGGTGAGGATCCGGTGCATCTCGCGGGCGATGGCTCGTTTCAGGCAGCGGATGATGTCCTTCTTGGACAGTCCTTCTGCGGTGCGCCGCTCGACGTAGGCGCGGGTCGGCGCGTCGTATCTCATCCGGGTCAGGGCGACGGTGTGTAGGGCGTTGTTGGCTGCCCGGTCGCCGCCACGGTTGAGCCGGTGTCGGTGGCGTTGGCCTGAGGACGCCGGCACTGGTGCGACTCCGGTGAGGTGGGCGAAGGATGCCTCCGATCGCAGCCGGTCCGGGTTATCTCCGGCGGTGACCAGCAGCTGCGCGGCCACTTGGATCCCGACCCCGAACCGTTCCAGCAGTTCCGGAGCAGCCTGCTCGGTCAGCTGGGTCAATGAGCGGTGCAGCTCCTTGATCTCCTCATCCAGGACGCCGTGGCGTCGTGCCAGCGACCGGAGCGCGTGCTTGCAGCCCGCGGACGGGTCGGACAGGTCTGCTCCGGGCCGCAGCCGGGCGAGGGCCTTGATCATCTTGGCGGTCGGTAGCGCCCTCATTTGCTCGACGCCGTGGCGTCGTGCCAGCGACCGGAGCGCGTGCTTGCAGCCCGCGGACGGGTCGGACAGGTCTGCTCCGGGCCGCAGCCGGGCGAGGGCCTTGATCATCTTGGCGGTCGGTAGCGCCCTCATTTGCTCGCGAAGCTCGGTGGGACCGTTGACGAGTAGGGCGCGGATCTGGTTGATGCACTGGGTTCTTGCCTTGACCGCCGAGCGTTGCGCGACGCGCAGGCATCGGATCGACTCGACGATCCCGTCGCGGGACTTCGGCGTTCCGTCAGCCCGGCCCGACGCCGCCGCGCGTGCCGCGGAATAGGCGTCCAGCGGGTCGGACTTGCCCTGAGCTCGCCGTGCGGAGCGTTCCGGTCGGTCCACCTCGACCACGACGATGCCTGCGCCGGCCAGGACCCGGTTGAGTCCGGCACCGTAGGAGCCGGTGCCCTCCACGCCGACCGCCACCAGCCCCCCGAACGAGGCCATCCACTTGCGCAGCGCCTCATATCCGGCCCGGGTCGTCGGGAACTCCCGGTCAGCCAGCTCACGGCCGAGCGCGTCGACCACTGCCGCGTGGTGGGTGAGGGCGTGGGTGTCCACCCCGCCGAAGACTTCCGAGATCACATGCTGATCGGTCATGGTGTGTCTGTGCCGCCTTTCAGTGCCAACGAACAGGACGGCACGCGCCCGGCCGGGCGAGGCGGACAAGACAGTGATGGGGGCTTCTGCTCAAGCTCCTATGAGGTCACACCGCGCGTCCGGTCGCGTGCGCGGCATCCCCGGTGAAGGGTCGACGAATCCCATGCGAAGGCAGTCACTGACGCCTGTCGATACTTGAGTCAGACCCCACCCGGGGATGCCGGGACCCATCCTCACTGTCGATACTGGGTCGTGCGGTCATCGCAGTGCTCCTCTTCGAGTGGGTTGTGGAAGATCTCTCGAAGAATCACGCGGTGACCGCACCCGCGTCTATGCCCGGGCCGTCACCACGCCGTACACCACTGTGCTGGACTCAACTAGGTTATGAGCCAGCCCCGCCCACGTCTCACACGTCCCGCGCCCTCTCCCCTACCGCACGAAGTCTCGATGCCCCATCCCGGTTGTCACGCCCCCTCTCAAGCCGTCCCGCAGCGTCCCGGTTATACATTTGGTTACACCTCCCTCCTTCGCAGACACCTCGGGTCACTTGCCTGCTTGGAGTACCCGCCATCCGGTACACCCCCTGTTCAAACTCGCGAACGCCGTGCCGCCCTGACTCCTGAGATGCAGGCGGCCCGGTGCGTTCGCACGGATCGGCCGAACCGCATGCGCGCAGACTTCAAGCGTCCGACTGAAGATCGGAAGATCTCAAGGCGGCGGTTCGATCCTGGGGGCTGGCCACCAGCTAGAGCCGCAGGGCGGAGTCCTTATGGCCCGCGGCCCTTGTCGCCCACAGCCCGCGCAAGGTAGCTGGGTAACCGTGGGTGAAGGTCCAACCTCTGATTGACGAGGCGTATGGCACGACTCATCGCGCCGACCACAGGATCGTGCGCGTTTGCGGCCAGGCCATCATTCGACCCAGACCTGGGAAGCGTGCTCCCACCTGACCGTTAGGTGGCCTCGGCTTGTAGTTGCGGGCCCAGCGGTAACAGTCCCACGCGAGTTGGCCGTTGTTCGTCAAGCGAACTGGGCCCACGGCACGAGGGTCGAACCTCGACCTGGTCGCCGACGATCACGACCCTTGCCCGACCAGGTCGGGCTGGCCTTCGGAGGGGTGGAGCATGCGCAGTTCCCGGGAGTTGGGGTCGCGGTTTAGGTTGTCGAGCCAGCCTTCGGGTGCGACGTCGCCCGCCCGAGGACCACGGTTCCCTAGAGCCAAGCTCCGGTGGTTCGAGGCCTTGGCAACTGATGATTGTTGACAGTCGACCACGATACACATATGGTCGACAATCGACCAGAGTGGCAGCGGGCCGTTCTGAAACTCAGCTCCAGGAGGAATCGTGGGATTCGAGACCAAGCCCAGGTTCGTGACGTTCGACATGAACGGAACGCTGATCAAGTTCGCCATCAACGACGCGATGCGGCAGGTCCTCGGTGACCGGCTCCCGGCCGAGATCGCCGACGAGTATCTGCGGATCTGCAAGGCGTACCGCAAGGCGTACCGC
>NZ_JBFUEZ010000013.1:0-8564 GCF_056403675.1 Pedococcus sp. P2_F6 | reverse complement strand
CCTTGCAGATCCGCAGATACTCGTCGGCGATCTCGGCCGGGAGCCGGTCACCGAGGACCTGCCGCATCGCGTCGTTGATGGCGAACTTGATCAGCGTTCCGTTCATGTCGAACGTCACGAACCTGGGCTTGGTCTCGAATCCCACGATTCCTCCTGGAGCTGAGTTTCAGAACGGCCCGCTGCCACTCTGGTCGATTGTCGACCATATGTGTATCGTGGTCGACTGTCAACAATCATCAGTATACGGTGGTCTTTCGCCTTCCGTGGTTGTCCCGCCCCAGTCGCGTGACCCAGTCTCTGGCGTTGACCCCCTCTTGAGGAGTGCCCATGAAGCTCACGTCCTACTGGCTCGACACCGCCCCGAAGGGCTCCGTCGAGCGGTCCAAGACCGCCGTGGAAGGACGCACCGACGTGGCCGTCATCGGCGGCGGCCTGACCGGCGTCGTGGCCGCCCTCCACCTCGCCAGAAGGGGGGCGAAGGTGCACCTGTTCGAGCAGCACACCGTCGGGTTCGGCGCCTCCGGACGCAACGGCGGCATGGCCACCACGGGCATGTCGATCGGCATCCGGGACGCAGTGGCAAAGCTGGGCTTCGACCGCGCGGCGTCCCTGTACCGCTCGTACGGCCAAGCGGTCGACCTGGTCGAGGAGCTCGTGACGGACGAAGGCATCGACTGCGACTTCGCGCGCCCCGGCAAGCTGATCCTTGCGTCCAGGCCGGCGCACCTCCAGGGGTTCGAGAAGACCGCCGAGCTGCTGAACACCCGGCTGGGCGTGGAGACGCAGGTGGTCCCCAAGAGCGAACTGCATCGCGAGATTGGATCGGACGTCTTCCACGGTGGGATGACCGATTCGAAGAGCGCCAGTCTCCACGTGGGCAAGTACATCCGCGGGCTCGGCGAAGCAGCAGAGCGTGCCGGCGTGACGATCCACGAGGAGGCACCTGTGCTGAAGCTGCGCAAGCTCGGCCCGGGCCATGAGCTCGAGACCCCGCGCGGACGCATGCAGGCAGACCAGGTGCTCCTGGCCACGGGCGCGTACACCCGTCGGCCGTTTCGCTGGCACCAGGTCCGGATCGCACCGGTCGGCAGCTTCATCATCGCCACCGAGCCACTGGCCGCGAGCGTGTGCGACGACCTGCTGCCCACCCGGCGGGTGGCCTCGGACTCCAAGAACCTGCTGAACTACTTCCGCATCACTCCCGACAACCGCCTGCTCTTCGGCGGCCGAGCACGGTTCGCGATGTCCAACCCACAGTCCGACGAGAAGAGCGGCAAGCTGCTCCGCGACGCCATGGTGCACACCTTCCCCCAGCTGTCCGACGCCAGGGTCGACTACTGCTGGGGAGGGGTCGTGGACATGACGCTCGACCGGATGGTCAAGGCCGGCCAGCACGACGGCATCTACTACTCCATGGGGTATGCCGGGCACGGAGTCCAGATGGCCACGTACATGGGGCGTGCGATGGCCGAGTACATGTCCGGCGTCCCCGAGGCGAACATCTGGAGCGACTTCGAGTTCCGTCGCATCCCGGGACACTTCGGCCCTCCGTGGTTCCTGCCCATTGCCGGCACCTACTACAAGCTCAAGGACCGAGTGAGCTGATCGCGAGCTTCCGTGAGCTGGTCGCGAGCTTCCGGATGCCGGCTGCGGTGACGGCTGCGGTGACGGCTGCGGTGACGGCTGCCTCAGGCTGCCGTACTGGCGAGCACGTTCGGCTCGGACGGCTGTACGTCGCCGCTGGAGATGATCGAGCTGAACCGGCGCAGCCGCAGGCTGTTCGACACCACGAAGACGGACGAGAAGGCCATCGCCGCACCGGCGAGCATCGGGTTCAGCAACCCCGCTGCGGCCATCGGGAGGGCGGCGACGTTGTACGCGAAGGCCCAGAAGAGGTTGCCCTTGATCGTCGCAAGAGTGCGCCGGGAGAGCCGGATGGCGTCTGCCGCCACGCGGAGGTCTCCACGGACAAGGGTGAGGTCGCTGGCTTCGATGGCGACATCCGTGCCCGTGCCCATGGAGAGGCCGAGGTCGGCCTGCGCGAGGGCCGCGGCATCGTTCACGCCGTCGCCCACCATGGCCACGACGCGCCCCTCGGCCTGCAGTCGCTTGACCACGTCGACCTTGTCCGCAGGAAGGACGTCTGCGATCACTGTCTCCGGCGACACCTCGATACCCACCTGGCGGGCCACCGCCTGGGCGGCGGCCTGGTTGTCCCCAGTGAGCAGGACCGGCTGTAGGCCCAGGGCCCTGAGCTGCGCGATGGCTTCCGCGGACGACGGCTTGATCGCGTCGGCCACCACGAGCACCCCTCGGGCTCTGCCGTCCCAGCCCACGGCGATGGGGGTCGCTCCGTCGGCCTGCGCGGCTGCAAAGGCCCGCTCCAGCTCCACCGGAAGGTGCTGCGACCACTCACTCAGGAGCTGGGGCCGTCCCACGAGGACGGCGTGGCTGCCTTCGGCGGTCGTGACCAGACCCTGCACCCCGAGGCCCTCGATGTTGGCGAAGTCGTCCACGGCAGGCAGTGCACCGAACCGGTCGCGGGCAGCGTTGGCCACCGCCCGGGCGATCGGGTGCTCCGAGGCGTCCTCAAGGGCACCCGCCAGCCGGAGCACCTCGCCGGCCTCCTGCCCATCGGTGGTGGCGACGGAGACCAGGGTCATCTGGCCGGTCGTCACAGTGCCGGTCTTGTCGAGGACGATGGTGTCGATGCTCCGGGTCGACTCCAGCACCTCAGGTCCTTTGATGAGGATGCCGAGCTGCGCGCCCCGACCGGTTCCGACCATGAGAGCCGTGGGGGTTGCCAGGCCGAGCGCGCACGGGCACGCGATGATCAGGACGGCGACCGCCGCGGTGAACGCGGTCGCGAGCCCGCTGCCGGTCCCGATCCAGAACCCGAGAGTCGCCGCTGCGATGCCGATGACGATCGGCACGAAGATGCCGGAGACCCGGTCGGCGAGGCGCTGCACCTGCGCCTTGCCGTTCTGCGCGTCCTCGACCAGGCGTGCCATCTGCGCAAGCTGGGTGTCGGCACCGATCCTGGTGGCGCGGACCAGGAGCCGGCCACCGGCGTTGACCGTGGCACCCACGACCACGTCGCCCGGACCGACCTCCACCGGCATCGACTCGCCGGTCAACATCGACGCGTCGACCGCGGAGCTGCCCTCCTCGATCACGCCGTCGGTGGCGATCTTCTCCCCCGGCCTCACCACGAACCGGTCGCCGACCGAGAGCTGGTCAGTGGGAATCCGCACCTCGACCTGTCCGGTCGCGCCGTCGCGCAGCACCGCGACCTCTTTCGCGCCGAGCTCGAGCAGCGCCCGCAGGGCGGCCCCGGCCCGCCGCTTCGAGCGGGCCTCGAAGTAGCGACCCGCCAGGATGAAGGTGGTCACCCCCGCTCCGGCCTCCAGGTAGATGTTGGCCGAACCGTCGGACCGGGCGACGGTGAGCTCGAACGCATGCTTCATGCCCGGGGTGCCCGCCGTTCCCCAGAACAAGGCGTAGACCGACCAGCCGAGCGCCGCCGAGGTGCCCAGCGAGATGAGGGTGTCCATCGTCGATGTGGCGTGCCGCAGGTTGACCCAAGCCGCCCGATGGAAGGGCCAGGCACCCCAGGTCACCACGGGCGCCGCGAGCGTGAGCGAGAGCCACTGCCAGTTGGTGAACTGCCAGGCCGGCACCATGGCCAGAAGCACGACCGGAACAGTCAGCACCGCCGAGAGCACCAGCCGCTGCCGAAGGGAGCGAGTCGGGTCCTCGACGGCCTTCTCGCCCTCCAGCGCGTCATCCTGCGGTGGGCGGGGCAAGGTCGCCCCGTAACCGGCCTGCTCGACCGTCCGGACCAGCTCGGCGGGGTCAAGGCCATCGGGGAAGGTCACCTTGGCCTTCTCCGTCGCATAGTTCACCGTCGCCACGACGCCGTCCATCTTGTTCAGCTTGCGCTCGATGCGGTTCGCGCACGAGGCACAGGTCATCCCACTGATCTCCAGCTGGAGATGGCTGGTCGAGGCGGCCGGGCCCTGAGCGTTGGTGAGCGAGCTCATCTGTCTTCCTTCGTGTACGGGTCGGTGCGCGTCTTCCACGCTCAGTGTGCGTCGCCTGCGTGGCCGTCTTCGGAGTTCCCCGAGGTCTCCGGGGAGGTGCCGCCGGACCCGGTCAGCGTGAATGCCGCGGTCCGGACCACGCCCTCGTGCTTGAAGTCGAGGTAGAGGTGATAGCGGTCGGAGCTCGGCACCTCGGCGTAGAAGACCACGCCGGGGCCGGGCCTGGTCACGCCGTCGCCGGGGGTTCCCTCGGGGTGCACGTGCAGGTAAGCCAGGTCTCCGGCTCGCAGTGCCACCAAGTGGCCGTAGGCGCCCAGGTATGGCTCGAGGTCGGTGACGGGCTTGCCGTCGCGGGTCACCGTGAGCGTGAGCTTGGCCGATTTGCCCGCGGCCAGGTGGCCGTCGAGGGTCACCGTGTAGCCGTCGACCGTCGAGGTCTGGGAGTCGGCCGGCGCGGTGGCGGGCTGGTAGGCCCCTGGTACGGCAAGATCGCTCCCCAAGGTGATCGCCGGTCCGCCGGTGGCCTTGAAGTCGGCGAACAGCCGCCACTGACCGGCGCTCAGGTCCAGCGTCGTGGTCCAGGTGCCGTCCGCGGCCATCCGGGGGTGCACGTGCTGGAAGCCATGGAAGTCCCGGCGAACGGCGATCAGGTGCAGCCTCTTGTCATGCTCCTCGTCGAAGCGAGTCACTGGGCGACCATCGCGACCGCGGATCGTGAACGCCAGCGGCACGTCAGCGCCGGCCGCGACGGTCGTCTGGGAGAGCTCGAAGGCGTACCCGTCCTGAGAGACCATGAGTCCCTTGGGGAACGCCGCGGCGGCGCCCTGGCCTCCCTGGCCCATGTCCATCCCGGCATGGTCGGCCGCAGCCGCCGGCGCCACTGGCCCGACAACGCGTCCCACGCCGACCGCACCACCAAAGACGGCGAACAGCGCGACGAGGAAACCGACCAGCTTCGTCGTGGCGCTCATGCCAGCTGGTACCCGGCGTCCTCCACCGCGGCCCTGATGCTGGCGTCGTCGAGTGGGTCTGCACTGGTGACGGTGAGGCTCCCCGTCTCGAGGACCACCTCGACGCCTTCGACGCCTGAGATCTCGTTGACCTCCTCCGAGACGGAAGCCACGCAGTGCGCGCAGGTCATCCCGGTCACCGTATAGGTCTGGGTGGTGCTCATCATGGGTTCCTCTCGCTCATGAACAGCTGAAGGGCCGGGGCCCTCCTGTCACGCTCCCGCTGGACAGCGCTCGGTAGCGTAACCTCTGTTCATACAATACCCCCCTAGAGTATCCTGTCAATCATCGGGCCTGCTGCGCGGTACCGGTACGGGGTACACTCCCCGCGCTCGGACCAATCCCGGGCACGACGGACTGGAGACGAGGAATGACCGAGACGGCAGAGCACGAGCACGGCTACATCCACCGCAAGGACGACTACGTCAAGCGCCTGCGCCGAATCGAGGGCCAGGCCCGCGGTCTCCAGCGAATGGTGGAGGAGGAGAAGTACTGCATCGACATCCTCACCCAGATCTCCGCCATCACCAAGGCCTTGCAGTCTGTTGGCCTGGGACTTCTCGAGGAGCACCTGAGCCACTGCGTCGCCGACGCGGCCGCCCAGGGTGGGCGCGAGGCAGACATGAAGCTGAAGGAAGCATCGGACGCGATCGCCCGGATGGTGCGCTCGTAGCCAAACCCTTCCCCGCACTGCGCGTTCGTCTATCGAGATACCGGTGGGGGGTACTTGTCACCCATACCCCCCATGGGTACAGTTCCCGGTGAAGTTCCCCCGCGCCGGGACCGGCGCCCACCCGAGGAGATCGAGCTGATGACCACGACCACCACCACTACCTACAGCGTCCGCGGCATGACCTGCGGCCATTGCGCGGCATCGGTGACAGCCGAAGTCGGCACCATTCCCGGAGTCACCGAAGTGGCTGTCGATGTTCCCGCGGGCCTCGTCACCATCAGCACCGAGGCCGAGGTCAGCACCGGCGCCGTCAAGGCTGCTGTCGCGGAGGCGGGCTACGAGGTCGTCGACGCAGTCAACGACGATGCCGGCTCGTGCTGCGGCGGAGCCACCTGCTCGCCGGCCTCGACCGACAGCGCCCCGTGAGCGGGGGCCACGGTCATGGCCACAGTCATGCCCACGGCCACGGCCACGGAGCTGGTGGCCATGCAGGCGCAGCCCACCGATGGCGCCTCCGCGTGTCATTCGTCCTCATTGCTGCGTTCTTCGTGGTCGAGCTCGTCACCGCCCTGGCGTCTGGGTCCTTGGCCCTGCTGAGTGACGCCGGGCACATGGCCGCGGACGTGGTTGCCCTGGGGGCCGCGCTGGTGGCCACCCGCATCGCCACCCGCAAGGACACCTCTGGCCGACGGACCTTCGGCTCCTACCGGGCCGAGGTGTTCGCCTCGGGCCTAGCTGTTCTCCTGATGTTGGGCGTCTCGGTCTACATCGCCGTCGAGGCGCTGGCCCGGGTGGGATCACCCGGCCACGTCGCCTCGACCCCGATGCTTCTTGTCGGTGGCCTGGGTCTGGCGATCAATGTCGTGGCGCTGCTACTGCTGCGCGGCGGCGCCGCCGACAGCCTCAATGTCAAGGGCGCGTACCTCGAGGTCGTCGCCGACTCCCTGGGCTCGGTCGGCGTCATCGTCGCCGGACTGATGGTCTCCGTCACTGGGCAGACGTGGTGGGACACGGGCATCGCGCTGGCAATCGCCCTGTTCGTCTCGGTGCGGGCCGTCGCACTCGGGCGCGAAGTCCTGGTCGTTCTCGGCCAGCACGCCCCCGCAGCGATGGAACCCACCGAGGTCGTGGCAGCCCTGGGCAGCGTGAACGGCGTCGACGACGTCCACGACCTCCACCTGTGGACTCTCACCTCGGGGATGCACGTCGCGACCGCGCACCTGATGACCCACGAGGCCGTCGACCCCCATGCCGTGCTCGACGAGGCCCGCGACATCATGCGGCTGCGGTTCGGCGTCGAGCACGCCACCCTGCAGGTCGAGCCCCGTACGCACACCGGGTGCCAGGAGCTCGCCTGGTGACCCGCGTGCCGTCTGACCCTGAGCTCCCTGTGACCCACAGGGAGCTCAGGTCAGCTGGCACACGTGGCTTGCGACCTTCGGCTTCGGACTAGACGGCGACCCGCGACTGGGCAGCGGCCGCTGCCGCGATACAACGCTGCCGGAGCTCGGAGTCCGAGCCGCGACCGTCCACGACCTGCAGGATTCCCCTGCGCAGGTACGCCGACATCACCGGCTGGATCCGCGCCTCGTAGGCGCGCAAGCGGCTTTCGATGACCTCAACCCCATCGCCACTCCCGCGCCGTAGGAGTCGGCTGACGAGCAACGTCTCGGGCACTCCCAGGAAGATCACCGCATCGAGCGTGTGGCCACAGTTGCCACAGAGCTCGTCCAGGGCACCCACCTGCGCGAGGTTCAGGGGGTAGCCATGGAGGACCCACCCATGTCTGGCGTCCTGTTGCACGAGCCGGCTTCGAGTCATCTCGCTGGCCACGCGGTCGGGCACCTCCACCCCGGCATCGACGTAGGCCTTCGCCAGGAGTCCCAGCTGCGTCCGTGCTGACAGGTGCCCGGTGAACACCTCGCCAGCGCAGATAGCGGGAAGGCCGAGGTGCTGTGCCAGGTATGCCGCGTGCCGGCTCGTGCCAGCCCCAGGGGGGCCCATGATGAGCAGTCTCATGCTCGTGCCCGGCGGCCCGGTCCGCACCGACCAGCCCCTTCGTCGAGGGGCTCGATGGGGTACACCATCTGATCCTCTAGAAAGCTGGCGTCGAGGGCCCGGAAAGGCTCGGTAGCTCGGCCCAGAAGTGGCAGCTGGTGAGGTGGTCCTCGCCCGCCTGGGCGGTCGGCGGTTCGGTGGTACGGCAGATGTCTTGGGCCAAGGGGCAGCGGGGATGGAAACGGCACCCTGACGGGGGGTCGATCGGACTGGGTGGTTCGCCCTTGAGCTGGGTGATGATCGCGTCAGATCCGTGTTCCTCGGCCAGTGAGGCGGCCAGCAGCACTCGGGTGTACGGGTGGCGCGGGTTGGTGAACAGCTCCTCCCTGGGGGCGATCTCCACGATCTGGCCCAGATACATCACGGCGACCCGGTCGCACAGGTAACGCACCACCCGCAGGTCGTGGGAAATCAGCACCAGGGTGAGGTCGAGCTCGTCCTTCAGCTCCACCAGCAGGTTCAGGATCTGGGCCCGGATCGAGGCATCCAGGGCCGACGTCGGCTCGTCACAAATCAGGAACTTGGGCTTCAGGAGCAGGGCTCGAGCGATGACCAGCCGCTGCAGCTGACCACCGGAGCACTCCCGGGGCAACCGGTCGAGGATGTCCGTCTCCAGCCCGACCCGGTTGAGCATCTCGGCGATCCGGTCCGCCCGTTCGGCCTTGTTGCTCATCCCGTGGTGGCGCAACGGCGCGTCAAGGCTGGTGCCGAGCCGCATCTTGGGGTCGAAGGCGCCGTACGGGTCCTGGAAGACGAACTGCATCGAGCTGCGGAGCTGCG
>NZ_JBFUEZ010000012.1:0-14858 GCF_056403675.1 Pedococcus sp. P2_F6 | reverse complement strand
GACACCATGACCGAGCCCCAGTTTCGCCCCAAGTACGTGTCGTTCGACTGCTACGGCACGCTGATCAGCTGGCCGATGACGCCCATCACCAAGGAGCTGGTCGGCGACCAGGTCCCCGCGGAGCAGTGGGACCAGTTCGTCGCCGAGTTCCGCGGCTACCGCTACGACGCCGTGCTCGACGCCTACTACCCCTACGAGCGGGTGCTGCAGAGCGCCTTCGACCGGGTCTGCCGCAAGTGGGGGATCGAGTCGGACCCCACCGCGGGCAAGCGCTTCGCCGACGGCGTCCGCAGTTCACCGCCGAGCAGGCCGGCTACTACAAGCCGCGGTATGCCGCGTTCGAGTACATGCTCGACCAGCTCGACGCCACCCCGGAGGACTTCGTGCACGTCTCCTCGCACACCCGGTACGACCCGCTGCCCATGCACGACATGGGTTTTCGCAACCTGGTGCTCCTGGACCGCGGCTACGACCCGGTGCCGCCCGGCTACGACCTCACCGTGGTCAAGTCCCTCGACGAGCTCAACACCCTGCTCGGCATCGAGTGACCAACGGCGGCTCCTGACCTCGTCCCGACGTGGAGTGAGCCGCCGTCAGAGACAGGCGAGACGCCCGTCCTCCGAGAGGAGGCGGGCGTCTTGTGCTTGCTGAGGACGCGGGCGTCTCGTGCCGTCGAACCCGGTGGGTGCGTCCTGCAGGACCACACCCACCAGGGCGCGACCCACCAGGGCGCGACCCACCAGGGTCCGACCCACCGGGGCGCGAGGGCTCGTTCAGGACAGCAGGGCCAGGACCGCGTCGGTGACCTGGTCGGTGGTGGCCGTACCGCCGATGTCAGCGGTGCGTGTCGCCGGCGTCCGAAGGGTCTGCTCGATGGCGGCCATGAGCTCCGTCGCGGCGGGTGCTGCTCCGAGGTGCTCGAGCATGAGGACGGTGGACCAGAGCATCCCGATGGGGTTCGCGATCCCCTTCCCGGCGATGTCCGGTGCCGAGCCGTGGATCGGCTCGAACATCGACGGGTAGCGCCGTGTCGGGTCGAGGTTCGCAGACGGCGCGATGCCGATGCTGCCGGTGACGCCGGCGGCCAGGTCGCTGAGGACGTCCCCGAACAGGTTGCTCGCCACGATGACGTCGAAGGACTCCGGGCGGAGCACCAGCTTCGCCGCGAGAGCGTCGATGTGCTCCTCGACCAGGTCGATGCCGGGCTTCAGCTCCGCGCGCTCGCGCACCACCTGGTCCCAGAAGGGCATCGAGTGCACCAGGCCGTTGGACTTGGTCGCGGAGGTCAGGTGACTGCGTCGGCCGGCAGCGAGCGCCAAGGCGTAGTCGGCGATGCGCGTGATTCCACGGCGGGTGAACACCGACTCCTGGACGGCGGTCTCTTCCGGCAGGTCGCGGTTGAACCGACCTCCGAGCTCGCTGTACTCACCTTCGTTGTTCTCGCGGACGATGACGAGGTCGATGGTCCGACTGTCGGCGCCGGCCAAGGGACCGGGCACGCCCTCGAACGAGCGCACCGGGCGCAGGTTGACGTACTGCTGGAAGGCTCGGCGGATCGGGATCAGGAGTCCCCACAGCGACACGTGGTCGGGGACGTCGGGCCGGCCGACCGCCCCGAGGAGCACCGCGTCATACCGCTGCAGCGACTCCAGGCCGTCGGCCGGCATGAGGGCACCTTCGGAGAGGTATCGCTCGCAGGACCAGTCGAACTCGTCGATCACGAGGCCGAGCTCGTGGCGCTGGTCAAGGCTATGCAGGACGCGCCGCGCAGATGCGGCAACCTCCACGCCGATGCCGTCACCAGGGATGAGGGCGATCCGCCGCCCGTGGGGTGTGTCCACAGCCGCCGCCGCTCAGGAGCTCGTCGCCACAGCGACGTACTTGGTCTCCAGGAACTCGTCGATGCCGACCGTCCCGCCTTCACGGCCCAGCCCGGACTGCTTGACGCCACCGAACGGAGCTGCCGGGTTCGAGACGACGCCCTGGTTGAGGCCGACCATGCCGGTCTCCAGTCGCTCGGTCACGCGCAGGGCGCGGTCGAGGTCGCGAGTGAAGACATAGGACACGAGACCGTACTCGGTGTCGTTCGCGGCGGTGATCGCCTCCTCCTCGGTCTCGAAGGTCGCGATCGGGGCCACCGGCCCGAAGATCTCCTCGTGCCGCATCCGCGCGTCGGTCGGTACTCCGGTGAGCACTGTGGGCGGGTAGAAGAACCCATCGCCGTGCGGCACCTCGCCGCCCACGACGACCTCCGCCCCACGCTGGACCGCGTCGTGGACGAGCGCGCTCACCTTGTCGCGGGCCTTGGCGTCGATGAGGGGCCCGACGACGACACCGTCGTCGACGCCACGGCCGAGCGGGAGCCCGCTCATGCGCTCCGCCAGACGCCGGGCAAACTCCTGGGCCAGCGAGGAGTGCACGTAGAAGCGGTTGGCGGCAGTGCAGGCCTCACCGATGTTGCGCATCTTGGCCACCATCGCACCGTCCACCGCAGCCTCGAGGTCGGCGTCCTCGAAGACCAGGAAGGGCGCGTTGCCACCGAGCTCCATCGAGGTGCGCATCACCTGGTCGGCGCACTGCTCGAGCAGCTTGCGCCCCACGCCCGTGGAGCCGGTGAACGAGAGCTTCCTGGCGCGCCCGTCCCGGATCAGCGGCTCCATGACGTCTCCAGCCCGGGTGGTCGTCACCAGGTTGAGCACGCCGTCCGGGAGACCGGCCTCCTGCATGATCTCCGCGAGGGCCAGCATGGACAGGGGGGTCTGCTGAGCCGGCTTGACGACCATCGTGCAGCCGGCAGCCACCGCTGGGCCGATCTTGCGCGTGCCCATCGCCATCGGGAAGTTCCACGGCGTGATCAGCAGGCAGGGACCCACGGGTTGACGCATGACGAGCAGCCGGCTTTTCCCGTCGGGAGCCGACGCGAAGCTTCCCTGGATGCGCACCGCCTCCTCGGCGAACCAACGGAAGAACTCGGCGGCATAGGCGATCTCCCCGCGGGCTTCGGCGAGGGGCTTGCCCATCTCGAGCGTCATCAGGAGTGCCAGCTCCTCCTGCCTCTCCAGCAGGAGCTCGTAGCCACGACGCAGGATGTCGGCCCGCTCTCGAGGCGGGACCGCTGCCCACGACGGCTGGGCCTTCGCCGCCGCGTCGAGGGCGTGCATCGCATCCTCGGGAGAGGCGTCCGCGACGTGCGTCAGGACCTTGCCCGTGGAGGGATCGTGGACGGCGAAGGTGGCGGCGTCCTTCGCCGGCCGCCACGCCCCCCCGATGAAGAGTCCGGTCGGCACCGAGTCGACCACCTTCTGCTCCGCCGTGCTGTCCACCATGAGGCTCCCTTGACCGTGATTGTCTGTGCTTTAATGTCTGTTGTTGACAATCTACCAGAGGAGTGAGCGCATGGCATCCCTGTCTCCGCTACTGAAGCAAGCCACACCTCTTCTCGCTGCCCGCGGCGAGGGTGTGTACCTCTTCGACGAAGCGGACCGGCGTTTCCTCGACTTCACCGCCGGGATCGGCGTGACCAGCACCGGTCACTGCCACCCGCGAGTGGTCGCCGCGGCGCAGGAGCAGGTGGCCACGTTGATCCACGCGCAGTACACGACGGTGATGCACAGGCCGCTGCTCACGCTCACCGAACGGCTCGGAGAGGTGCTCCCTGACCCGCTCGACTCGGTCTTCTTCAGCAACTCGGGCAGCGAGGCGGTCGAGGCGGCGCTGCGGCTCGTCCGGCACGCAACCGGTCGGGCCAACGTCGTGGTCTTCCACGGCTCGTTCCACGGCCGGACCATCGGCGCCGCATCGATGACGACGTCGGGCACGCGCTTTCGCGCCGGGTTCTCCCCGATCATGGGCGGAGTCGTCGTGTCCCCGTTCCCCACGGCCTACCGGTATGGCTGGGACGAACAGACCGCCACAGAGTTCGCCCTGCGGGAGCTCGACTACGTGCTCGCCACCATGACCGCTCCTGCCGAGACAGCCGCCTTCGTGGTGGAGCCCGTCCTTGGCGAGGGGGGCTATATCCCCGCCAACACCGCCTTCATGGCCGGTCTTCGGGAGCGGGCGGACCGCCACGGCATCCTGCTGGTCCTCGACGAGGTGCAGACGGGCTGGGGTCGGACTGGCCGGTTCTGGGGTCATGACCACTTCGACGTCGTGCCCGACGTCATCATCACGGCCAAGGGTCTGGCCAGCGGGTTCCCGTTGTCCGCCATCGCCGCCTCGAGCGAGCTGATGGCCAAGGCGTGGCCGGGTTCCCAAGGCGGCACGTACGGCGGCAACGCGGTGGCCTGTGCCGCCGCGATCGCCACTCTCGACGTCATCGTCGAGGAGAACCTGGTCGAGAATGCGCGCACTGTCGGCGCCGCCCTGGCAGACGGGCTCGCCAAGGTGGCGGCCGACAACCCGGTCATCGGCGACGTGCGTGGTCTCGGCCTGATGCTCGCTTGCGAGTTCGTGACGCCGGGCGGCGGGCCGAACGCTGCGGTGGCGCTCCGGGCCCAGCAGGAGGCTGGGAGGAGGGGGCTGCTGCTCCTGACCTGCGGTCCGTTCGGCAACGTCGTGCGGATGATCCCGGCTCTGGTGGTGACCCAGGAGCACGTCGACGACGCGCTGAAGATCTGGGCCGACTCAGTGGTGGCGGCGCAACAGGACTGACGCCTTCCCAAGACGCCGCAGGCCATGGATCCACCGGATCCATGGCCTGCGTGCCTTGGCGGGGAGCAGCTATGCCGTGCGGTGAACCGCGATGATCTTCGGCTCGGTCATCGCCTCGACGGCGAAGGGGACTCCCTCGCGCCCGACGCCGGAGCGCTTGCCCCCACCGAACGGCATGGCGTCGATGCGGAAGTCGCCGGTGTCGTTGATCATGACGGCACCCACGCGCAGCCGCTCGGCCACGCCGAGAGCAGCATCGATCCCGCTGCTGAACACTCCGGCCTGGAGCGCGTAGTCGCAGCGGTTGACCTCCTCGACGGCGGCTTCCACGCGCTCGAACGGCTCTATGGAGACCACCGGGGCGAAGACCTCCTCGGTGAGCACGCGACAGCTCGACGGCACGTCGGTGAGCACTGTCGGCCAGAAGAAGGTGCCCTCACGCTTGGCGCCGGTGTGCACGGTCGCGCCCGCCTGCACGGCCTCGGCGACCCAGTCTTCCACCCGGCCCGCGGCGGCCTCGTCGATGAGCGGTCCGACATCAGTACCAGCCACGCTCCTGCTGCCGACGACGAGCGCCCTGGTACCCCGCACGACCAGGTCCACCAGCTCGGAGTAACGCGCCGCATCAACGAACACCCGCTGTACGGAGAGGCAGTTCTGCCCCGCGTTTCCGAAGGCCCCGTCGACGATGCCGGCGGCAGCGCGGTCGAGGTCGGCATCGGACAGCACGAGTACTGCTCCGTTGCCACCGAGCTCCATGAGGGTTTTCTTGGCACCAGCAGTGCGGGCTACTGCGTTACCGCTGGTCCAGCCTCCGGTGAAGGACACCATGTCCACCTGGGGATGACCGACCAAGGCGGCGCCCACCTGGACTCCCTTGCCCGGGAGGACGGCGACCCGGCTAGCGGGCACCCCGGCATCGAGGAGCAGCTCGACGAAGGCGAGTGCCGTGAGCGGGGTCTGCTCGGCCGGCTTGAGGACGACACCGTTGCCTCCGATGAGGGCCGGTGCCAGCTTGTGGGCCACCAGGTTGAGGGGGTCGTTGAACGGCGTGATCGCGGCCACCACGCCCACCGGCTCGCGGGTGTACCAGCCGACCCGGTTCTCACCTCGGGGGGTATCGCCGAACGGCAGCGTCCGACCCTCGAGGTGGGAGGCCTGCTCGGCCGAAAGTCGAACGGTCTCGACAGCGCGCTGGACCTCGTTCCCGGCATACCGGACGGTCTTGGACCCCTCCGTGGAGAGGAGGTCGACGAACAGCTGCCGACGTTCCGACAGGAGGGCGGCAGCCAGGTGAAGCGCCTCACGGCGCTGCCACACCGGCCACGCTGGGCCGTGCCGGATGGCGTCGGAGACGCCCCGCACGGCCGCGTCGACGTCATCCGGGGAGCAGTCCGCGACCCGGCCGACCAAGCCGGCAGTCTCGGGGTCCCTCACCTCGAGCTGGGCTCCGGATCGCCAGATACCGCCCCAGAACGCGCCTCCACGGGGTTCCCACCTTGCCAGCCGCTCACGCATGGCCTCAACTGTGAGGCCTCAATCGCAGATCGTCAACTGATGGTTGTTGACAACTTACATGGACAGTGGTTCCGTAGTGAGCGACGGCATCGCGGTTTCCGGTCCTTCCGGATCTTCGCGTCGCCTGGCAACCACGCCGATACCTGTGGAGAGGTCTCCGATGAAGTTCGTTCCCTACTGGCTGGACACCGCTCCGCAAGGACCCGATCGGTCCCGGACCGAGGTGGGTGGTCAGGCGGATGTCGCCGTGGTCGGGGCGGGTCTGACCGGGTTGTCCGCCGCCCTTCACCTTGCTCGAAACGGTGCCACGGTGCAGGTGCTCGAGCGGGAGACCGTGGGCTGGGGGGCCTCGGGTCGCAACGGGGGCATGGCGACTACGGGAATGTCGATCGGGTATGGCGAGGCCGCCGACCGTTATGGTTTCGCGGCCGCGACTGCGTACTTCCAGGCCTATGACGATGCAATCGACACGGTGGAGAAGCTTGTCGGTGAGGAGGGGATCGACTGCGACTTCGCTCGCTCGGGGAAGCTGACGCTGGCGGCGAAGCCGGCGCACTACGAGGGGCTGCGCAAGTCCCAGAACCTGATGGCGGAGCGGCTCGGTCGTGAGACGCACCTGGTGTCGAGGTCACAGCTACATTCGGAGATCGGTTCGGACTTCTACCACGGCGGGTTGGTGGACCCCAAGGGTGCGGGTTTGCATGTAGGCAAGTTCGTCAAGGGGTTGGCCGAGTCGGCTGCCCGGCTCGGCGTGACCATCCACGAGAAGGCGCCGGTGCAGGAGTTCCGTCGACTCGATGGGACGAGGCATGAGCTGGTCACCCCCCGGGGCGTGGTGCGGGCGGACCGGGTCCTGGTGGCGACCAGCGGGTACACAGGTCGGCCGTTCCGGTGGCAGCAGGTCCGCATCGCGCCGGTGGGCAGCTTCATCGTCGTGACCGAGCCCCTGGGCAAGGAGGTCTGCGACGAGCTGATGCCGACCCGGCGGATGGCCTCTGACACCAAGAACCTCCTCTACTACTTCCGGATCACCCCGGACCAGCGGCTGCTTTTCGGAGGCCGAGCCAGGTTCGCGATGTCCAACCCGCAGTCGGACGAGAAGAGTGGCCGGATCCTGCGCGAGGCGATGACCGCCGTCTTCCCGCAGCTCGCCAACGCCAAGGTGGACTACTGCTGGGGTGGGCTCGTCGACATGAGCCTCGACCGGATGGTGCATGCCGGGCAGCAGGACGGACTGTTCTACTCGATGGGCTACTCCGGCCACGGCGTCCAGATGGCGACGCACATGGGCAAGCAGATGGCGGAGTACATGAACGGGGCGCTCGACGCGAACCCGTGGCGTGACCTGTCGTTCACCCGGATCCCGGGGCACTTCGGCCCGCCGTGGTTCCTGCCGTTCGCGGGGGGCTTCTACAAGCTCAAGGACCTGATCAAGTAGCGCAAGGAACCCATTGGCCATGCTCGTTCACGCTTGGAGTCCCGGATGCTGATGTTCCTGGTGCGCAGGACGTTGGTCTTGCTGATCACGTTGGGGGTCGTCTCCGTGCTGGCGTTTCTCATTCCCTATGCCGGGGAAGGGGATCCGGCGCGGAAGATCCTGCAGGCAAGGGTCAGCGACCCGGCGCTCACGCAGGCCCAGGTTGACGCCCTGAGCAGGGAGCTCGGCCTGGACCGGCCGATCCACGAGCAGTACCTGCACTGGTTGGGGCATGCCGTGACCGGTGACTTCGGCTACTCCTACACGAGTCGGGTCCCGGTGGGCAGCCTGGTCGGGCCGGCCTTGTCGGTCTCGATCAGCCTCGCCTTGGCGGCGCTGGTCCTGGCGCTGGTCATCGCCCTACCGCTGGGAATCGCCGCGGCGACCAAGCGGGGCGGCAGGATCGACAACGCGGCCACGTTCGCCTCCCAGACCGCGGTCTCGGCGCCCGAGTACTGGGTGGCACCGGTGTTGGTGCTGGTGTTCGCCCGCTACCTGGGCTGGTTGCCCTCTGGCGGCTGGTCCGGCGCGGCGTACATCGTGATGCCGGCCGTCGCGCTGGCGCTACGGCCGCTGGGGTACTTCACCCAGGTCTCGCGTGCCGCCATGACAGAGGTCCTGGCCGCGCCGTACATCACCGCCGCGCGCAGCCGCGGCCTGAGCTTCCCTCGGACTCTGGTCCGTCACGGGCTGCGCAACAGCATGCTTCCGGTGATGACCCTCTTCTCGTTCTGGTTCGCCGGGCTGCTGGGAGGGTCGGTGGTGATCGAGGTGATCTTCAACATCCCGGGAATGGGTCGGCTGCTCTACTCCTCCGTGGTCAACAACGACGTGCCGGTGATCCAGGGCGGGATGATGTGGATCCTGACCATCGCGGTCGTCGTGACCACGCTGACCGACCTGCTCTACGGCATCCTCAATCCAGCGATCAGGGTGAACCATGCCTAGTCTCACCACCGCCCCACCGGCAACCAAGCCCGAACCGTGGCGCCGGACCGGTCCACCGTCGCAGCGGCCCAACATCTTCGGTATGGCGATCAGGGGGCTGCGCACGCGGCACTGGACGTTCGAGCTCGGTGCGGGGCTCCTGGTGCTGGTGTTGGGGGTGTTGCTGTTGACGCCGTGGATCGCACCGCACGACCCGGCGGTCCAAGACCTGAGCCACGCACTGGCCGGCCCGTCGCAGCAGCACTGGCTGGGTACCGACCACCTCGGTCGCGACGTGCTTTCGCGGCTGATGTGGGGCGGCCGGTTCTCCGTCACGATCGCAGCCATCACCCTGGTGATCTGCGCCGTTGCAGGGACCGTCCTGGGAGCCTTCGCCGCACGACGGGGCGGCTGGGTCGACGAGGTTCTGATGAGGACCGTGGACGTGCTGGTCTGTTTCCCCGACGTCCTCATCGCGCTCTTCCTGATCGCGGTCCTGGGCACCGGGTACGGCACGTTGATCGCTGCGCTGACCGTCACCGGCTGGACCCCCTTCGCTCGCCTCATGCGTGGCTTGGCCTTGGAGATCAACGCCAAGGAGTACGTCGAGGCTGCCGAGATCCTTGGTTCCCCGAAGTGGTACATCCTGTTCCGCCACGTCATCCCGAACGCGATCCGGCCCGTGACTGCCATGAGCTTTCTCCGGTTCGGACACAAGCTGATCACCGTCGGCGCCCTGTCCTATCTCGGCCTGGGGGTCCAGCCCCCGGACTCAGACTGGGGCGCCATGCTGCTGGAGGCGCAGCCCTACATGGAGACCGCTCCCTGGATCGGCATCCTTCCCGGCGTGGCGATCTTCGTCACCGCACTCAGCGTGACCATGATCGGACAAGGCCTCGACGTGCAGAGACCCCGCCGAAAGCGGGCTACTGCGCCAGGTGCTCGCGTCGCATCACCCGTGCGACGTGCCCCGATAGAAGGAGAAGCACAGTGACGTCCGAGCCAACAGCGATCCCGAACCGGCTTCCGCGCGCCACGTATGCCTCAATGGTCACCGATTGGCTGCGAGCCAACATCGTCAACGGAACCCTCGAACCGGGGGCCCAGTTGAGCGAGGTCGAGCTGGCCACCAACTTCGGGGTCAGCCGTGGCCCCGTGAGGGAGGCCCTCCAACGACTGATCCAGGAGGGGCTGGTCCGTAGTGAGCCCCATCGCGGTGTCTTCGTTCCGATCCTGAGCGACGAGGACGTGGTGGACATCTACCTGGTCCGCGACGCCCTTGAGTCCTCGGCCGTCAAGCACATCATCGCGTCCTCGAGGTCCGTGGAGGCCGCTGATGCTCTGGACGGGGTCGTCAAGCTGATGGCGGACGCCGTGGCGACGGGTGACTGGGAGCGGGTCGGCACCTACGACCTCCAGTTCCACACAGCCCTGGTCGCATCGAGCGACAGCCCGCGCCTGCAGCGAATGTTCAGCACCGTCATCTCCGAAACCCAGCTGTGTCTCGGCGTGCTGACAGCGGCCGACGCCCGGGAGGACCTTGTCGACGAGCACCGCCGGATCGCTCGGGAGATCCGCGAGGGAAACACCACGGCTGCGCTAGCCGTCCTGAAGCAGCACTTCGACGACGCGATCGTCGTCCTGAGGAACCGGCAGCGCGTGGCGGCCGGGGAGAGACCCCACAAGAAGGCGGAGACGCGATGAAGCTCACGGACGAGCCTTCAACGGCGAAGGCGACGACGGACCCGAACTCCACCCTGTTGGAGATCCGGGGCTTGCGGGTGGAGTTTCCCGAGGTGGGTGGTGGTCCGGCGATCGAAGGGATGGATCTGACGGTGCGCCGGGGGGAGATCGTGGCGTTGGTGGGCGAGTCGGGGTCGGGCAAGAGCCTGACCGCGTTGACCGTGATGGGTCTGCTTCCGCCGGGGGCTGAGGTGGTGGGGGGCAGCGCTGTGCTGGACGGTGAGGATGTCTTGTCGATGTCGGGCAAGCGGCGGGACGAGGTGCGTGGCAGCAAGGTGGCGATGCTCTTTCAGCAGCCGAAGGTGATGTTGGACCCGACGGCCCGGGTGGGCGGTCAGGTCGTCGAGGCGCTGCGCCGGCACCGCGGAGTGGGTCGGCGGGAGGCGAAGGCGCGAGTGGTGGACATGCTGCGCGACGTCGGTATTCCGGAGCCGGCCCGGCGGGCGTCTTCGTTCGCTCATCAGCTGTCCGGTGGGATGGCGCAGCGGGTGATGATCGCGGCGGCGTTGTCGGCGGACCCGGAGCTCGTGATCGCGGACGAGCCCACGACGGCTCTGGATGTGACGGTGCAGGCGCAGATCCTGGACCTGTTGAGGCGCAAGCGGGATGAGTCGGGGTTGTCGATCCTGCTCATCACCCATGACCTGGGCATCGTGTCGTCGATGGCGGACAGGGTCGCGGTGATGTATGCCGGTCGGATAGTCGAGGAGGGTGCCACAGCGGACATCTTCGACGACCCGCAGCACCCGTACACCGAGGCGCTGTTGAAGGCGTCGCTGCTCCAGGCCGAGCGCGGCAAGCTGTTCACCATCCCCGGGTCGGTGGCTCAGGCGCGGGCGATGGGACACGGCTGTCGGTTCCTGCCGCGGTGCGCGAAGGCGGCCGCGCTGGGGATCAGTGAGACCTGTCAGGGCGCCGAGCCCACGCTGCACACCTGTGGGGAACACGAGCACCACAGCCGCTGCTATGCGGCTCCTGAGCATGCGGAGGCAGGATGAGCGCCATGGCGGTGACGGAGGAGGTCCCGCAGCGGCAGGAGGGTACGCAGTCGCTGCTGGTTCTCGATGGTGTGGTCAAGCAYTACCCTGCCGGCCGAGGCAAGGTGGTGCATTCGGTGGACGGGGTGTCGCTCGGGGTCCGGCGGGGGGAGGTCCTGGGTCTTGTGGGTGAGTCCGGGTGCGGGAAGTCGACGCTGGCCCGGACCATCCTGCGCGCGGTGACGCTCGACAGCGGCAGCGTCGTCTTCGACGGCGAGGACATCTCCCGGGTCAGGGGCACGCGGCTCAAGARSCTSCGCAGCTCGATGCAGTTCGTCTTCCAGGACCCGTACGGCGCCTTCGACCCCAAGATGCGGCTCGGCACCAGCCTTGACGCGCCGTTGCGCCACCACGGGATGAGCAACARSGCCGAACGGGCGGACCGGATCGCCGAGATGCTCAACCGGGTCGGGCTGGAGACAGACATCCTCGACCGGTTGCCCCGGGAGTGCTCCGGCGGTCAGCTGCAACGACTGGTCATCGCCCGAGCCCTGCTCCTGAAGCCCAAGTTCCTCATCTGCGACGAGCCGACGTCGGCCCTGGATGCCTCGATCCGCGCCCAGATCCTGAACCTGCTGGTGGAGCTGAAGAACCAGCTCGACCTCACCCTGGTGCTGATCTCCCACGACCTGCGGGTGGTGCGCTACCTGTGCGACCGGGTCGCCGTGATGTATCTGGGCCAGATCGTGGAGATCGCCCCGCGGGAGCAGCTGTTCACCAACCCCCGCCACCCGTACACCCGAGTGCTGCTGGCCGCCTCACTGGCCGAGGAACACGGCTCCGATGCGATCATCACCCAGCTCAAGGGCGAACCACCCAGTCCGATCGACCCCCCGTCAGGGTGCCGTTTCCATCCCCGCTGCCCCTTGGCCCAAGACATCTGCCGTACCACCGAACCGCCGACCGCCCAGGCCGGCGAGGACCACCTCACCAGCTGCCACTTCTGGGCCGAGCTGCCGAGCATTGCCGGGCCCTCGACGCCAGCTTTCTAGAGCATCAGATGGTGTACCCCATCGAGCCCCTCGACGAGGGTCACGTCGGTGCCGCGTGGAGCACCTCGCCGGCAGCCCTTGCTTGTGACGCGCAATCTACAGAGGAACGCATCCAACAGACCCCCGGCCGATCATCGCGGTCCTATGTCCAACCGACGGCACGCGGCCGCCGGAATGACGGCCATCGGGATGCGCGCCGAAGTGCGATACGTCGCCGCGACCGGGCTGAGCCGCCACGCTTGCTGACGCCCAAGCGCAATTCTTGTGGGACTTCTTCTCACCCGCCCTGCACACCTGGAGCAGGACAGGGGCCATGGAGTGGATCCACGTCGGCTGCTGGTGTGGACACGCTGATGTTCGACGAACTAGCCGCTTCCGACATCGTCGTCACCAACGCCCGCGGCATCGTAGACCGTCCCCATCGCGGAGTACGTCCTGGGATTGATCTTGGCCTTCGCCAAGGAAATGCATCGAAGCAACGACCTCCAGTTGCGGCGCGAGTGACGGCACTGCGAAACACGCACAGTCGCGGCGAGCACCGCACTGGTTGTCGGCACAGGGTCAATCGGCAGAGTAGTCACACGGCTTCTGCGGGCGGTCGGCACGGATGTCAATGGCGCTGGGAGAACCGCGCTTAACGACGACCCCGACTTCGGCCGAGTCGTCGCGAGCGCCGAACTGGTCAACTATGTCGGCGGCGCGGACCGTCTCGTGATCGTCGCGCCGCTCACAGAGGCCCGCGCGCGTTGGTCAACGGCAAGGTGATCGCGGCACTCAAGCCAGGCAGCCACATCATCAACGTCGGCGGAAGCCAACAAGACGCTGGCATTACGCTCACCGGAAAGCGTATTGACCCGCAGCCAGGCATCGTCACCCTCAAGGCCGAAGACGCTGCGCCGTACCGTGACCAGCGACCACGATGACGAACCGCATGCGCACGGCTTCGACAAAGAGGTCGAGCTCACAGCAGGCAAGCCGACCACACTCGACCTGCGCACGACACACAGCTGATATGTAGCGACTTCCTGTCAAGAGGGCAGGGCGAGGCGCCGTCCGGATGGCTTTCCGGGCGGCGCCTCTGTGTTGGCTCATGGACCTGCCTGGGCGAGCGTGTCGTTGGCGACGCACGGTCAGGCTGATATGCGCGGGTTGAATACCGCAGGACGGGCTGTTCGGCTGGAGCGGTACCGCGTGTCTAGGATCGAGCGTCGCGCCGGGATGCGAGTCCTGTTGCTGCTCATAGCTGTTCCGCGGGTCACTCCACGCGCTGCTGCCTCGGCGGGTCACGAGCCAAGTCGTTGGGTCAGTCGTCCAGGACGGCCACTGACCAGCACCACCCGGCGAGCTCCCGGGCGACCGCGACGTTGGCCACTGCGGGCCGTTTGCGCCGCAGGTTGAACCTGACCCAGCGGGCGTGCAAGCGCCGGTTCCCGGCATCGCCACGGGCTCGGGCCGCGGGCGTGGCCAAGTCCCAGCGGGCACGCATCACAGCCCCGGGACGGTAGGCCGGGCGGTGATGCCAGGCGGCCTCGACGAGCAGCCGGCGCACATGGGTGTTCCCGGTCTTGGTGATCGATCCCTGCACCCGGGACTGACCGGAGGAGAACTCCGCGGGCACCAGCCCAACGTAGGCGCCGAGGGAGTTGCCGGTGAATCGATGCCAGTCACCGACCTCGACGGCCAACGCGAACGCAGTCAGGGTCGATACCCCTCGCAGGCACGCCAGGCGCCGCACGACCGGAGTGAACTCGCTGTCCGCGGCCAGCTCCGCGATCGCTGCATCGAGTCGGTCTCGCCGAGCCGCGGTAGCCAGCACCGCCTCATAGGCCGACTCGAACGCCATGGCCGCCGCGGGCTGGTCGAACCGCTGGCGGCGCAGCCACACGTCGTGGGCACCGGTCCACGCCTGCCCACCGGAGTACACGATCCCGCGCCGCAACAGGTGCTTGGACACCCGGTGCCGGGCCCGCATCAGGTCAGCCCGACAATCTTCACGGGCCCGGACCAGGTCACGGGCCGCCTCCTGGGCCACACTTGGCACGACCACCGAGGTGATCTCGTCCAGCCGCAGCAACCGGGCCAGGTGCAGCGCGTCCCGGGCGTCGGTCTTGACCCGGTCGCCCGAGGGCCGCTGCAACCGGGAGGGGGCCGCCACCTCGCACCGCGTCCCCGCCTCCACCAAGGCGCGGGCCAGCCCGAACCCAGTCGGCCCCGCCTCGTAGGCCACCGCGCACGGCCCCGGCAATCGCCCCACCCAGCCCAGCACGTCCTCGAAGGCAGGCGTCAGCCTGGCCCGGAACACCTCACCTGTCACCCCGTCGATCGCCGCCGCGACGACCGACCGTGCGTGCACATCCAGTCCCACACTCGTACGCTCAGAAAACACCGGGGCCTCCCACACATGTCGGATAGGCCGGGCAAGGGCACTTGTCCAGCAACCCACGAATCTGTGCGCGTGAGGCCCCGGCCCGCAACCACTCAGCCGCAAGCGGTCACGGCATACCGTCTAGC
>NZ_JBFUEZ010000011.1:0-14557 GCF_056403675.1 Pedococcus sp. P2_F6 | reverse complement strand
TTCACCGCCGAGCAGGCCGGCTACTACAAGCCGCGGTATGCCGCGTTCGAGTACATGCTCGACCAGCTCGACGCCACCCCGGAGGACTTCGTGCACGTCTCCTCGCACACCCGGTACGACCCGCTGCCCATGCACGACATGGGTTTTCGCAACCTGGTGCTCCTGGACCGCGGCTACGACCCGGTGCCGCCCGGCTACGACCTCACCGTGGTCAAGTCCCTCGACGAGCTCAACACCCTGCTCGGCATCTGAGCGGACCGTACCGGCCCAGATGGGGCAGCCGCCAGACGTTCGTCCACCGACCGATTGAATAGGACAAGGGACCTCACGATGCCTTCCAGCCTCAGCCGAGCGATCGAGAACTTCCCCAACAGGTTCGACCCTGGTGTGCTGGGCGCGCTGCCTGAGCACCTCCAGGAGACCATCCGCCGGCGGAACGAGGTGCTCGGTCCTGGCTACATGCTCATGTACAGGGAGCCGGTCGAGTTCGTCTCCGGTTACGGTGCCCACTTGCTCGACCACGAGGGGCGTGACTATCTCGACGCCTACAACAACGTTCCGTGCGTGGGACACGCCCATCCCCGGGTCGTCGAGGCGGTCTCCCGCCAGATGGCGGCAGTGAACACCAACACTCGCTATGTCCAGGAAGCACTGGTCGACTATGCGGAGCGGCTTCTCGCGACGTTCCCCGAGGAACTGTCACGACTGAGCCTCGCGTGCAGCGGGTCGGAGGCCAACGACCTCGCGATGCGGGTCGCGCGGTTCCACACCGGTGGCGAGGGAGTCATCGTGACGCGCTGGGCCTATCACGGCATCACTCGTGAGGTCTCGAGCTTCTCGCCGACCCTGGGCAAGGGTTCACCGCTGGGGCCGAACGTCCGAGTCATCGATCCTCCTGACCCTCGACTCGTCGCGCCCGGGTCCACGCTGGCCGAGCACATGCGCAACCAGGTACGTAGGGCGGTCGATGACCTCGAGCTCCACGGCTACCGGCTTGCGGCGTTGGTCACCGATTGTGCTTACAGCAGCGACGGAATCTTCACCGACCCGGTCGGCTACATGAAAGGCGTCGTGGAGGAAGTCCATGCGGCTGGTGGCGTCTACATCGCCGACGAGGTGCAGTCAGGATTCGCCCGGCTCGGAGACTCGATGTGGGGCTTCAGCCGCCATGACGTGGTGCCCGACATCGTCACGATGGGCAAGCCGATGGGCAACGGAGTGCCGATCTCGGGTGTGGTGTTCCGCCCCGAGGTCTGCGAGGAGTTCGGCCGAAACGTGCGCTACTTCAACACGTTCGCGGGAAGCTCGATCCCGGTGGCCGCCGCGGCCGCGGTGCTGGACGTCTTCGAGGAGGAGGACGTGCAGCAGCGCGTTCTCGAGAACGGCAAGGTTCTGCGGGACGGGATCGAGGAGATCACGCACGCGTCGCCGCACGTCGCCGAAGTGCGCGGCCGCGGTCTGTACGTTGGTGTGGAGATCGTGAAGGACCACGGGTCGCTGGAGCCGGACCGAGCACGAGCCGAGGACGTCATCAACGACATGCGCGACCGTCGGGTCCTCATCAGCGGCAGCGCCAAGGGGGCGAACGTACTGAAGATCCGTCCTCCCCTGGCCTTCAGCTCCGCCGACGTGGACCGGTTCCTGGAGACCTTCGCCGAGGTGGCGAAAATCCGCCTTTAGCAGGCTGGCAGAAAGGGAATGGCCGTGAACACCTCGTCGACCTCGAGCGCCGCTGAACGGTTGTTCGCCGAAAGCGGCTTGGGGTCCTCTCATGTGCCCATCGACGCCGAGCTGCTGAGCATCCTCCTCGACACGGACTACCACCTCTCCGGTCGACTCCAGCCGCTGGCGACGGAGAAGGACGACACCTTCAGACTCAGGACCGGGTCGACCGACTACCTCGTGAAGGTTTCACCGCCCGACGAGGCACAGGCGGTTGTCGGGTTGCAGACCGCGGCGATGCGGTTTCTCGCAGACGCCGCTGCGGAGCTGCCCGTGCAACGGGTGATGCTGACCATGGACGGACGCGACCACGTCGTGATCGAGAACAACGGCAGGCCTCGAGTCCTGCGGGTGTTCACCTTCGTAGAAGGTGCGGTGTGGGCTCAGGCGGTCCCAGACGGCGAGCAGCTCGCGAAGGTGGGCGAGATGCTCGGGCGAGTCGACGTGGCGCTCGAGCCGTTCGCGCATCCGGCGGAGCGCCGGGGGCTGGTGTGGGACCTACGGCACTTCCATGAGCTGACTGAGCTGGTCGAGCACACGCCGAATGCCGAGCACCGGCAGCTGGCCGAAGAGGTCTTCCGGCTCTTCGACAACGCCGTCGTCCCGAAGCTGGGTGAACTTGAGACGCAGGTGATCCACGGTGACTACAGCCCTTACAACGTGGTGGTGGATGAACAGAGCGACGACTATGTCGCCGGCGTCATCGACTTTGGCGACACCGTGCGCAGTGCCGTGATCTTCGACCCCGCAGTGGCCCTGGCGAACCTGGTCGGCCGGGCGCCGGATCAGCCCTGGCGGGATGCCAGCGCTTTCGTCGCCGGCTACGAAAGGGCGCGGCCGATCAAGGATCGGGAGCTACCGCTGCTGCCCGTTGCCGCGTTGGCACGCCTCACCCTGCGCGCGCTGATCACGAACTGGCGCGCCCAGCGCGTACCAGAACGGCGCGACTACCTTCTGGCCCATGCCAAGGATGACTGGATCAACGTGGAGCGGTCCCTGGCCATACCCCTTGCGGACGTCGTCGCTGACCTCCGGGTCGGCCGTCATGACCAGGTCTGAGCGGCACCGGCCCTCGATCCGGTCGGTCCATCGGCCCGGTATGGTCGTGCGGTGAACGGGAACCCCACCTCACGCGACCACAACAAGGCGTCGGTCCTCGAGGTGGTTCTCGCTCGGGCGCCCTTGACCCGGAACGAGGTCATAGAGCTGACGGGGTTGAGCAAGGCCACGGTGTCCCGAGCGGTGGAGGAGCTGCGGGCGGATGGCCTCGTCGTCAACGGCGGCGTCGATGAAGTGACCGGACGGGGCCGCCGGTCCACCTATCTGGACGTTCCCACCACGACCGGGCACGTTGCCGGAGTCAGCTTCGGCGTGCAGACGACCTGTGCCCTGGTAGCCGACCTGCGGGCCCGCGAGGTCCGACACGTCATCGTGCCCACCGTGGAGCATCACGACGTCAGGAACGCCGCCGCGTGGCTGGTCGACCTCATCGCGGAAGTCAGCGAAACCGCAGGCGGACCCTTGCGCCAGGTCGTCGTGGCGGTGCCCGGGCAGGTACGGACCGGCACCGAGGTTTCGGGTCCAGCGGAGTCGATGGAGTTCCTCGCGGGCCCTGGCCTCCAGCGGTCGCTGGCAGACCTCGTCAACGCCCCGGTGCTCCTCGACAGTGACGCCAACGCATCCCTGCTCGGACTGCTCACCGATGACGCCACTGTCAGCAACGCCGCGCTGTTCAGTCTGAGCAGCATCCTCAACTTCGCCAGCTGCACAGACCAAGAACTGGTCCGGGGGCGTACGAAGGCCTTCGGCGACATCGGCGTGCTCGTCTCCGGGGTCGACAACGAGCCCCTGGACGCGCTGATGAGCACCGGGGGACTTCTTCGGTTTGCTCGACGGCGCGGACTGCACCTCCAGCGCATCGAAGATCTGTGGCTCGAGCCGCAGGACGAGGTGCTGCGTGCCGAGGTGCTGGACGCGTTGACGACTGCAGTCACCGCCGCGGTCAGCGCGGTCGCCGTCACGCTGGACCCGGAGTCGGTCTACTTCGTGGGTCGACTGCGGCCCCTGGTCGACGAAGTCCTCCCCCAGGTGCGGAGCCGGCTGGCCAAGAACCTCGCGGCGGTCCCAGAGGTCACCGTCGCCGCCCAGGTGATCGGTCTGTCGGTGGCTCGAGGAGCCATGTACGCGTGTCTCAGGTTGGCGCGCGACCGCCTACGGGACGCGGTGCTTGAGGCGCGCCGCCAAGGCCAGTCCCCGGAGCCGTCCGCGCCAGCTTTCTGACCAGGTCGTGGCGGCGGCCGAGGACCGGGAGAAGGCTCCGGCCGTCACACCGCGGTCGTAGAGGTGCCCAGCATCCTAGCTCTGGCGACCCACGGGTTTGGTGTTGATCGCCAGGTACTTCGTCTCGAGGTACTCCTCGATGCCCTCCGGGCCGCCCTCGCGACCCATGCCCGAATGCTTGATGCCACCGAAGGGTGCGGCCACGTTCGAGACGACTCCCTGGTTGATGCCGACCATGCCGGTCTCAAGCCGGTCGGCTACGCCAAGGGCGCGGTCGATGTTCTCGGTGAACACGTAGGCCGCCAGCCCGAACGGCGTGTCGTTGGCAAGGGCAACCGCCTCGTCCTCGGTCTTGAACCTGACGATCGGCGCGACGGGCCCGAACACCTCCTGCGAGAGGATCCGCGCCGTGGGCGCCACGTTGTCGAGGACCGTGGCAGGGAAGAAGTAGCCGGGATCGCTCGGCGCCTCTCCCCCGACGAGCACGGTCGCGCCCGAGGCGACCGCGTCGGCGACGAGTTCGGTGCACTTGGCCACGGCGCGGTCGTCGATGAGGGGGCCGAGGCCGACGCCGGGCTGGCTGCCGGGGCCCATCCGCACAGCCGACACCGCCTTGGTGAAGGCCGCCACGAAGGCGTCGGCAATCCTCTCCTGGACAAGGATGCGGTTGGCTGCGACGCAGGACTGGCCCCCGTTGCGCAGCTTGGCGATGACGGCGCCCTCGACAGCACGCTGGAGGTCTGCGTCGTCGAGGACGATCAACGGCGCGTTCCCGCCCAGCTCCATCGAGGTGCGCACGAGCTGCGGCGCGCTCTGCTCGACGAGGATCTGCCCGACAGCTGTCGAGCCGGTGAATGACACCTTGCGCAGCCTGGCGTCGGCCATGAGCGTGCCACAGACTGCCGCGGGGTCGGTGGTCGTGATGACGTTCACCACGCCAGCCGGCACGCCGGCCTCACGCATGAGCCGGGCGGCGAACAGGCTGGCGAGCGGCGTGAGCTCGGCAGGCTTGAGCACCACGGTGCATCCGGCGGCCAGCGCCGGGGCGATCTTGCGGGCCGCCATCGCCAACGGAAAGTTCCACGGTGTGATCAGCAGGCAGGGTCCGACCGGTTTCGGCCCGGTGACGATCCGCGACCGGCCGTCAGGGCTGGTGGTGTGGCGGCCGTTGAGCCGCACCGCCTCCTCGGCATACCAACGGATGTAGTCGGCGGCATACTCGACCTCGCCGCGCGACTCAGCCAAGGGCCTGCCCATCTCGAGGGTGATCACCTTGGCGAGGTCGTCGGCCCGCTCCATGATCGCCTCGTACCAGCGACGCAGGATGTCCCCGCGCTCGCGCGGGGACAGCGCGGCCCACCCCGGGGCGGCGTCCACGGCCGCGTCCAGGGCGGCCACCCCATCGGCCGCCGACGCATCGGCCACCCTGAGCAGCTCCTCGCGGGTCGCGGGATCCTCGACGACGAAGCTGGCGCCACCCTCGGCGGACCGCCAGTCGCCGATCAGCAGGTCGGTGGGGACCTGCGCGAGAACGGCAGCCCGCTGGTCCGGGGTGATGGTGGGGGCGTCCAGAACGGTCATCGAAGGTGTTCCTGTCTTGGGTGTTCCGCAGAAGGAGAGGGGTGCTTGCGCTGCTGTCACTGTGGGCCGTCGTAGGACGCGAGTGCGCCGTCGATCGCGTCGACGATCTGGGCCACGTCGTCGTCGGTACAGACGAAGGGCGGGCAGATCTGGAGGGTGTTGTCGTGGATCGTCCTGATCAGGACGCCCGACTCGACACAGGCGTCGATGATCGCGTCGCCGTCGACGTCGGCGCGCAGCTGGACCCCCGCCAGAAAACCGGCGCCGGCGCGCACGTCGACGACGAGCTCGCTGTCGCGCAGCGGCTTGACCATCCGCTCCAGGACCGCCTCCAGCCTGCCGGCCTGCGCCACGAGTGACTCCTCGGCCAGCACATCGAGGTTCGCCAGCGCCACGGCACAGGCGGTGGCGTGCCCGGAGTAGGTGAGTCCGTGCCGGAAGATCGGCGCGTCCGGCCCGGTGAAGAACCGGTCCGCCACTCGAGGTGCGACCAGGACACCGCCCAGCGGTGCATAGCCAGAGGTGATGCCCTTGGCCATCGTCACCAGGTCCGGCTCGATGCCCCAGCGCTGTGCGGCGAACATGTGCCCCGTCCTGCCGAAGCCCGTGATGACCTCGTCGGCGATGAGCAGCAGGTCGTGCTCACGACACAGTGCCTCCAGACCTTCGAGATACCCGTCCGCGGGCCCGATCACTCCCCCGGTCCCGATGACCGGCTCGGCGATGATCGCGGCGATGTTGTCGGGACCCAGCTGCTGGATCGTGCGGCTCACGTCGTCGAGGTCGTTCGTCGCTATCCGGGCGGTTTCGGGCACCAGCGAGTCGGTTCCGTAGCCCTCGCGGTTGTAGGTGAGACCGGCCACGCTGGTCCCGAACGCATGCAGGCCGTGGTAGGCGTTGTGGCGGCTGAGGATCAGCTTCTTGCCGGGTCGTCCTTCCAGCTGCCAGTGGCGCCGAGCCAGCTTGCAGGCGAGGTCCACGGAGTCCGAACCGCCGCTGGTCAGCATCACCTTGGCGCCGGTCATCGGCGCCTCGGCCGCGAGCCGGTCCGCCAGCACCAGGGCCGGTTCGTTCGCCGTCCGTCCAAACGTGTGGTACGTCTCCAGCTTCACCATCTGGTCGTATGCCGCGCGGGCCAGCCGCTCCCGACCGTGACCGATGTTGGCGTGCCACAGACTCGAGGTCGCGTCGATCAGCCGGTCACCGTTCGAGGTCTCGACCCACACTCCCTGACCTCGGGTGACGACCATCCGCCGCATGCCCGCCGTGGGCATGTGGGCCTGGGGGTTCCAGTAGGCGGCGCCGCGAGACGTGGGTGAGGCCATGGCAAAACTGTAGAACAGTTGAACTGTGCTGCACAAGACCCTGGGCTTCCTTTATGCTGGCTTCATGTCAGCGCTCGAGGGTCTCGTGATCCAGCGACAGACCACTGCCCAGCAAGTGGCTGACGGTCTCGCCTCGCGGATCCTCAGCGGCGCGTTCGGCGCCGGCGACCGGCTGCGGGAGAGCGCTGTGGCGACAGAGCTCGGCGTCGCTCGCAACACGGTGCGCGAAGCCGTCCGGATACTGGAGCTGAGCGGACTCGTACGCCACGAGGTCAACCGCGGCGCCGTGGTCATCTCGCCCACTCCCGAGAAGGTCGAGGCGTTGTATGCCGCGCGCGAGCGACTCGAGACGGCGGCGGCGGCGCGGCCTGTCAGCCCCGAACACCTGGCCAGGCTGCGGAGCGCCTACGAGCGGCTCGAGCAGGCTGCCTCGACCCACGAGGCCGGGTCGATCGTCGACGTGGACCTCGACTTCCACTCCGCCATCGTCGCCATGCTGGATAGCAGTAGGCTCGACGCGTTCTACGCGGAGCTCATGGTCGAGCTGCGCTTCTACCTGGTGGTGCTGTCCGTCGAGGACCGCGAGTTCGAGCGTCCCGAAGACCTGCTGGTTGAGCACAAGGACATCCTCACCGCCATCGAGTCGGGCGACCGCGATGCTGCCGTGGACGCGGTCCGCTCCCACATCGTCCGCAACGGGTCACGGGTGGCGCAGATCGTCGCCGCCCAGGGCGACGGCCCCAGAGTCCCTGGAGCCGTCGCCCCCGGCCGGTGAGGGCCAGCTCGACGTCCTGCCGATGACGGCCGGCGTCCCTCTGGTCAGACCAGCACCTTCTCCAGGAACTTCTGCGTTCGGGGCTCCTGGGGGTTGCCCAAGAGCTCGGCGGGTGGCCCCTGTTCCACGACCAGTCCGCCGTCCATGAACATCACCGTGTCGGCGACCTCCTTGGCGAAGCCCATCTCGTGAGTCGCGACCATCATGGTCATCCCGCGCTTCGCCAGGTCCTTCATGACCGCGAGCACCTCCCCGACCCGCTCGGGGTCCAGCGCACTGGTGGGCTCGTCGAACAGCATCACTTGGGGGTCCATCGCCAGGGCTCGAGCGATCGCCACCCGTTGCTGCTGACCACCGGACATCTGCCACGGATAGTGGTCGCCATGCCCCTCGAGCCCGACGCTGGCGAGCAGGGTCTCCGCTCGTAGCCGCGCCTCGCCCTTCGGCTGACGCTTCACCAGCACCGGCCCGGACATCACGTTCTCCCGGGCGGTCAGGTTCGGGAACAGGTTGAACTGCTGGAACACCATCCCGATCCGCGTCCGTTGAGCAGCGAGCTCCTTGCGGCTCAGCGCATGGTAGGCGTCCTGACCCTCGCGGAAGCCGACATCCTCGCCGTTGACGCGCAGAATCCCGCGGTCGATCTCCTCCAGCCCGTCGACGCACCGCAGCAGCGTCGACTTGCCCGACCCGCTGGGTCCGATCAGACAGACGATCTCGCCGCACGCCACGTCGAGGTCGATCCGGTCCAGCACCACCCGGTCGCCGAAGCTCTTCCGGAGGCTGCGGGCGTACACGGTGCCCACGCCGTCGGCCCCGACGTGGGTCACGTCGTGGGTCGCGTCGTGCGTCACGTCGTTGGTCATGTCGTTTGTCATGCCGCTCATCTCGCCTCACTGCCCAGGGTCGCGTCCAACGGGATCGGCGTCTGTCCGGCGCCCGTGGCGACGCGGGACTTGGAGCGGGAGTACTTCTTCTCGATCAGGGACTGTGGGTAGCTCAGCGCCAGAGTCATGAGCAAGTACCACAAGCAGGCCACGATCAGCAGCGGGATGGTCTGGTAGGTCCGGGCGTAGATCAGCTGGACGCTTTGCAGCAGCTCGGCCACGCCCAGGACGCTGACCAGCGAGGTCTCCTTGAACATCCCGATCACCTGGTTGCCCACCGCCGGGATCACGGTTGGCATCGACTGCGGGATGATGATCCGCCACAGCTTGGTCCGACCGCTCATGCCCAGGGAGTCGGCCGCCTCGAGCTGGCCCTTGTCCACCGAGGCGAACCCGCCGCGGATGATCTCGGCCAGGTAGGCGGCCACGTTGAGTGACAGGCCGACGATGGCGGCCGTGGTGGCGCTCATCAACGCGTTGACATCGACTGCCTGCGAGACGTGGGTGAACGGGATCGCGATCCTGAGGTTCGGGTAGAGCGCGGCGATGTTGAACCAGAAGACGAGCTGGACCAGCACCGGCGTGCCGCGGAAGAACGTAATGTAACCCGACGCGAGCAGCATCACCGGCCGCACCTTCGACACCCGCAGGATGGCGATGACCAGCCCCAGGATGGTGCCGAAGAACATCGTCAGCCCGGTCAGCACCAGGGTCAGGACCAGGCCCTTGAGCACGGTGGGTGCCGTGAAGTACTGGGCCACGACCCCCCACTGGTAGTTCTTGTTGGTGGCCAGCGTGAAGGCCACCGCGACCGCCACCAGCACGCAGACCATCCAGGCGGCATACTCCACGACTCCTCGGCGGTGCAGCCGCCGTTTCTCGGTGGCCGGCACCAGGCCCACCTCCTCCGTCGGCGCGAGATCGATGGTCGACGCCATGGCGTTACTTCAACAGCTCAGAGCTGGCGATGGCCCCGGATCCCAGGCCCCACTTCTCCAGCGTGGCCTTGTACGCCGGCCCAGCCATCAGCGACTCCATGGCGGCGTGCAGAGCCGGGGCCAGGCCTGAGGTCTTGGCCGTTCCCAGCGCGACGATGTTGTTGCCGACCTTCTTCTTGTACTGCTGCGGGAACAGCTCGAACGACTGCGGCTGCTGCTTGGCCGCCCACGCCAGCGGCGCGGTGTCGTAGAAGACTCCATCGACGCGCTTGGACGACAGCTGCGTCAACGCGGCCTGGACGTTCGGCAGGACCACAGCCTGGGCTGCCGGCTTGCCCTGCGCCTGACAGTCGCCCGAGATCTGCGGCAGGTACTTCTCCGCCTGGGTGGCCCCGGTCAACACCGCGATCTTGTGCCCGCACAGGGTCATCTGGTCGGTGATGCTCAGCTCGAGAGGGTTTCCCTTGCTGGTCACGAGCGAGCTTCCGGCCGACCAGTAGGTGACCATGTCCAGCACCTGGAGCCGCTCAGGCGTGGGGCTCATGTTCGTCGCCGTGAAGTCGAAACGACCGGCGGACAGGCCCGGGACCACAGTGTCGAAGGGGACGTTATTGATCTCCAGCTTCAGTCCGAGCTTCTTCGCCAGCATCGTGGCGATCTCGACGTTGTAGCCGATCGGCGTCGTGTTGTCGGTGTCCAGGAACGAGGTCGGCGCGTTGTGCAGGTCCGCGGCCATCGAGATCGTGCCGCGTGCCTTCACCGCCTCCGGCAACAGGTCGACCGCGGCCGGGTCGGCCTTGACCTGCGACACGACATCCGAGGCGGGTCCTCCCGCGGCGCCCTTCGCATCTGCCTTTCCGGTGGCACCGCACGCGGCCAACGAGATCAGAAGCGCCGGGCCAGCCGTCGCGAGCACCAGACGTTGCCTCAAGTTCATGGTCGTTCCCTTTCAGTTGAGATGTGTAGTCGGCGCACCATGCAAGCAGATGTGCCGTCAACTGTCGACAATTGACGGTCCGAGATCACCTGATGGACGTTTCGGAGTGGACGGCAGGCGACAAGCGCACGCTGCCGGGGGTGCGAAACTTCGGGCTTCGTGCCGAACAGGGCTCAGCTCAGAAGGCGGTGTACCCGCCGTCGACAGGCAGGACAGCTCCGGTGATGTAGGACGACTCCGACGAGGCGAGGAAGAGGATCGCGTCGGCGATCTCTTCGGGGGTCGCGAGGCGCTGGAGCGGGATCTGGGCCGCGCGCTCGCTCCGGTAGGCCTCGGGGTCAGGGCGGCGTTGGAACGACGCCTCGATGACCGGGGTGGCGGTCAGGCCCGGAGCGACGACGTTGACCCGGATGTTGCGCGGGGCCCATTCGATCGCCGCGCCCTTGGCGAGCATGATCAGCCCGCCCTTGGCGGCCGAGTACAGGACTTCCTCGGGCTTGCCGACCATGCCGAGCCGTGAACCGACGCAGACGAACGAACCTCCCGACGCCGGCATCAGCGGCGCGAAGTGCTTCAGCACCAGAAAGGCGCTGAGCAGGTTGCTGTGCAGGACGTTCTTGGCGTCCTCGTAGGCCATCTCCGTGAGCGGACTGCTGACCTGCAGGCCGTGGTTGAGGACCACGACGTCGACGGTGCCGAGGGACTCGGCGGCCTGGCGCGCCAGGTCCTCCACGAACGCCTCGTCATTGAGGTCCCCAGGGACGTACAGGTCGTCGGGATGAGCGCTGTCGAGTCGCTCCCTTCGACCGGTGAGGAGCAACCGCGCGCCCTCCCGTCGGAACCGTGCGCCCACCGCCTCGCCGATACCGCTGCTGGCGCCGGTCACCAGCGCCGTGGTCTTCTCAAGTCTCATGTCGCGCACTCCTTGCAGAACAGTTCGGTGGTTGTCGGGTCGGGGATGCGGACCAGGCGCCGAGCGGACTCAGCTGAGGAACCCGCGGGCGTCGACCGGCCATCGCTCCAGCAAAGTCCCCGCGCTGTTAGTGACGATCAGCTCCTCGAAGTTGGTCACCACCGGGCAGACGTGGTTGGGCACCACCGGGACGACGCTCCCGACGCTGGGCCGGGACTCGTCGGCTGGCACCGCCAGGAACCCGTGGTACTCGTTCAGCTTGGCCAGGAGCGCCTTGCTCCCAGCGACTGCCCCGTAGCCGCGCTCGAGGCTGCCTTCGCGGCCCAGGGCCTTGGTGCCCACATCGAGGATGACCTGGTCGGGGACCCAGTCGCTGACCACGGTGGCCGCGACGAACAAGGCGATCTGGTCGGGGCTGCAGGCGCCGAGCCGGGTGTTGTTCATGTCGCAGAAGACGTACTCCCCGGGACGAATCTCGGTGATCAGGCTGCTGGTGGAGAACTCAACCGTGGGTGTGGAGCCGGCGCTGACCACGTCCGCGGTCAGCCCGACGTTGGCGAGGCTGCGCACCGCGGTGGCGAGCGCGGAGTGCTGGTCGTGCGCCGCGCGCTCGCGGGCGTCCGGACTGGAGCTGCCGTGTCCCGGGTACGTGAAGACGCCTACCGGGACCAGGCCGCGGTTGCGGGCGGCGAGCGCAAGGTCGCCCGCACGGTCCGGCGGCGCTCCGGATCGACGGGCGCCGCAGTCCACTTCGACCACGACCTCCAACCGGTCCGGTTCGTCACCCATCGAGTCGGCGAGAGCCTCGATCGCGGCGATGTTGTCCACCCCGACCCGCAGCCAGGTCTTCTGGGCGAGCTCGTGGATCCGCCTCTTCTTTGTTCCCGCGGGCCAGACCGGGTACGCCAGGAAGATGTCGTCGAAGCCGGCCTTGGCGAACACCTCGGCTTCACCGACATTGCCTGCGGTGACCCCGACGGCCCCCGCCGTCACCTGGCGACGGCCGATCTCCACGCACTTGTGGGTCTTGACGTGGGGCCTGACGTCGAGGTCGTGCTCGGCGGCGAAGGCCTGCATCCGGTCGATGTTCCGCTGCATCACGTCGACCACCACGATCGGTGCGGGGGTGTCGATGCGCCCGACCAGCGCATCGAGGACTCGTGGGAGGTGGTTCACGCTCCACGCCTCGCCGTGCAGACCATCTGGATCTCGACCGGGCTGTTCAGCGGGAGGCTGGCGACACCGATGGCCGTACGAGCGTGCCGCCCGTTCTCACCGAGCAGGTCGATGAGCAGCTCACTGGCAGCGTCGGCGACCTTCGACTGGTCACCGAACTCGGGCGTGCTCGCCACGAAGACCAGCATCTGCACGATCCGGACCTGCTCCAGACCGCCCACCGCATCTGCGGCGACGGCGAGCGCGTTGAGGGCGGCGTGACGCGCCAGCCCGCGTCCGGTCGCGAGGTCGACGTCCCGACCCAGGACGCCCTGGCCCAGGAGCCAGCCGTTGCTGTACGGCAGCTGACCGGCGACATACACGATGGAGTCGACGGTTCGGTGGTTCTCGTACTTCGAGCTCTCACGGATGGCTGGTAGATCCAGCCCCAGAGCCCGAAGCCGCTCCGTGGCATAACCGCTCGGAACATCAGTACTGGTCATTCTCTCTCAACTCTCTCCTCATCAGTTCCCGTCGTCGAGGTCGGCAGCTGGATGTCGGTCAGGGGCGAGCGTCGAACGCTCAGAGGTGCTTGCTGGCCCGCCTCTGCAAGGTCCTGCGGATGCGGTCCCAGCGCAGACGCGAAGTGCTGTGCCAGCTCCCGCCGGAACACGTCCGTGTCGCCCTGCAGCGCGACCGCAGCCAGCCGCTCGTGCTCCTCGGCGATGTCATGCAGGTCGCTGTAGGAGCGATGGTCGACCGAGAGGTACAGGCGCAGCTTGGTCTCCCATCCGTTCCAGAGGTCGCGCAGGACGCGGTGCCCCGAGAGGTCGTAGAAGAGCCGGTGGAACTGAAGATGCGCATCGATGCTGGCCGGGATGTCGTTGGTCTCCGTTGCCCGATGAAGGTCCGCGATCGTGCCAGCCAGGCTCGCCCGCTCCGGGCCACGCAATGCTTCGAGAGCCAGCTCCCCGGCATACGGCTCGACGAGCAACCGGATCGAGGCGATCTCGGCGATCTCCTGGGCACTCACCTCCACCACGAACGCCCCGCGGAAGGGGATCTTCACGACCAGGCGCTCCTCCTCGAGCCTGGTCAGTGCCTCGCGGAGTGGCGACCGGCTGATCCCGAGGTCCGTCGCGATGTCTCGCTCGCGCAGCTGCCCACCGGGAGGCACGGTCCCATCGAGAATGGCTGCCCGCAGCACTCGGTACACGCCTTCGGGCGTGGTCGTGCGCTCCAGCCCGTCGAACTTCGCGTCCATCGGTCAGGGACGCGGCAGGCCGAAGAGGACGGGCAGGTCGGAGATGTCGGTGATCCGCTCGTAGCCGAGCCAGTGCTCGTCCTCCTCGAAGCCGCGGTCGACATACACCTTGCGCTCGATGCCCATGACGGCCGCCGAGCGGTGGTCGTACATCGGGCTCGCGGAGACGTGGACGAGCTCGTCGGGCGTCACATCGAGCTTGTCGAACAGGTACTCGAACGCAGCGAGCCGGGGCTTGTAGACGCCCATCTCCTCGGCGCTGATCACGCGTTTGAACGGGGCCTGGAGGTTCTCGGCGAGGCGCTCGGCGTGCGCGGTGTCGCTGTTCGTGATGATCACCAGCGGGACCGCCTCGGCCAGGCGGTTCAGTGCCTCGGTGACGCCGGGGTACGGGCCCCAGGTGGGGACGATGTCGTAGACCGCGCGCGCGTCGTCCTCGCGGTACTCGAACCCGACCCATCGTGAGGCGCGTTCCATCGAGTTGGCGACGATCTGGTGGAACGGCTTGTAGTCGCCCATGCACTCGTCGATGCGGTACGCCTTGCAGATCCGCAGATACTCGTCGGCGATCTCGGCCGGGAGCCGGTCACCGAGGACCTGCCGCATCGCGTCGTTGATGGCGAACTTGATCAGCGTTCCGTTCATGTCGAACGTCACGAACCTGGGCTTGGTCTCGAATCCCACGATTCCTCCTGGAGCTGAGTTTCAGAACGGCCCGCTGCCACTCTGGTCGATTGTCGACCATATGTGTATCGTGGTCGACTGTCAACAATCATCAGT
>NZ_JBFUEZ010000010.1:0-22984 GCF_056403675.1 Pedococcus sp. P2_F6 | reverse complement strand
GTGTCGCGACCCATCTTCGGAGGCTGCACCTGGAGCACGGCGTCACGCTGCTCACGGACTCCCGGCTCACGGCCCTCGACGTGCGCGCGGGAATGCTGTGCGGCGTTCGCCTGGACACCGGGAGTCGGTTGGCTGCTGACGTGGTGGTTCTCGCGACGGGCACCCAACCGAACACCGAGTGGCTCCAAGGCACCGGACTGGACCTCGCGGACGGTCTACTCTGTCGAGCCACACTGCACGCCGCTGGCTCCGACGTCGTGGTGGGCGTGGGTGACGTCGCCCGCGCCCCGCAACCTCTTCTGGACGGCGAAGCAGTGCGAGTGGAGCACTGGGCCAGCGCTCGACACCAAGCCTCCGTCGCGGCGACCAACCTGCTACTGGGCCCCGCGAAGGGACATGCCCAGACCGAGCCTCCCGTGTTCGGAACCACCATCCACCGCGCCGCCATCCGCGGGATCGGCTTCCCGTCCAAGGCGGACTCCAGCGAGGTCGTCTGGGGCTCGGTCGAGGCGGGCGAGGCCGTGGTGGCCATGCGTCGTCGAGGCCGTCTCGTCGGTGCGGTCGCCCTCAACGCCGCCGAAAAGCTCGACATCGTCAACAACGAACTGCGTGATTCCCTTGCCGCACCTTTGCTTCCAAACTCTCCCGCCGTGCAGCTGAGGTGAACTGCTCGCGTGGCACCAACCGGGGGTCCGTCGATGCCAAAGCCCACGTCGTATGCCGTGACCCGGCATCGTGGTTCTGTGGTCGCTCCGCTTCGTCGGCATCGCCCCAGGGGCCTGCTGGTGGTTACCTTGTGGGCAGCACGAGCGTGCGTTCGGGAACTTCGTTGAGCACCAGGAATGTGCGGACACCGGCAATGCCGGGGATACGCGGTCGCAGCTCGTCAGTGATGAAGCGTTGTAGGTGTTCGACGTCCCGCAGCCGCACGAGCAGCATGATGTCGAACTCCCCGGCGATGTCCGCCGCGTACTCAACCTCGGGCATCTCCTTGATTATCGGCATCAGGTCCGCCCACGGCTTCCAGACGTCGGTCGTGGACCGGAGCATGACTATGGCGGTGACGGTGAGTCCGACGCGCTTTGGGTTGACCGTGACGGTCAGGGACTCAATGATTCCCTCCTCCCGCAGCCGGGACAGCCGAGCGTATGCCGTGGCACGGGAGACCGCGGCGGCCTTGCTCAACGCGCCGATCGGTGCGCGTGCGTCTTCCTGGAGCGCGTGCAGCAGGGCGAGGTCGATGTCGTCGATCGACTGGTCTGCTGGTCCAGCGTTCTGTCGTTGCGCCATGGTCCACCTCGTGCCGAGTCGTGCGCTGATGTTGAGCGTGCCGCCGACGTTCCGTAGCAGTCTAACACGAGGTTGGACGATCAGCGTATTTTCGGAGGCGCTGCTCGTACGAATATCTATGCAGGAGTGTGTACGGAGTACGAATGCCTGGCATTCTGGGCCCGATCTGGACTTTGATTCAGAGGCCGTCCTAACGTCATCAGGTCAGACGTCGCAGTTGACGAGGAGATCTGGAACAGATGACTGAGATTCACACCGAGCGCGGTTCTGCCACGGAGCGGCTCCAGGCCCTCGGCCTGGACCTGCCCGCTGCCCGTGATAACACGAAGTACGTGAACCACCGCAAGTTGGACGCCAGCATCTACATCGCCGGCCAGCTGCCGTACAAGGACGATTGGCTGCTGGGCCAGGGCATCGTGGGCCGGGACGTCGAGGTGGAGACCGCCCGGGTGCTCGCGCGCCAGGCCGCGCTCAACGCGCTCGCTGTTGCAGCTGACGCGGTTGGCGGCCTGGACCGGGTACGGATCGTGCAGATGCTGGTCTTCGTGGCCAGCACGCCGGAGCTCGGTGAGCAGTCGCGCGTCGCCGACGCCGCCAGTGATCTGCTTCTGGAGGTGCTGGGCGAGAACGGGCGGCACGCGCGCACCGCCATCGGAGTCGCCAGCTTGCCGCTGAACAGCCCGGTCGAGATCCAGATGGTCTGCACGGCGGCATAGGACTGCCCGACAGAGGCGCGCCGGCCTCGTTCCACAGTCAGAAGAACCGGGCGCCCCGTCAGTCGAATCGAGCCCTTCCGACTGTTCTAAGGAGAGAATGTGCACCAGCTTCAACGAGTACTCGACGGCCTGCGCGACCGGGTGGACACCCCCATGCCGATCGTGCTTGCCGACGTGATGCAGCGCAACATCGACCGCATGCAGGGCTTCGCCGCCGAGCATGACCTCGACGTCAGGCCTCATGTCAAGACGCACAAGTGCATCGAGGTCGGTCGGCGCCAACTCGAAGCGGGAGCAGTGGGGATCACTGCAGGCAACGTCGGTGAGGCCGAGGTCTTCGCCGGCGCCGGGTTCGAAGACATCTTTCTCGCCTACCCGGTATGGCCGTCGGGCACGAAGGGACCGCGGATCCGGAGACTCGCAGAGACCACCCGGATGCGGGTGGGGGTGGACAACCTGGCCGCGATCGACGCTCTCGCCGACGCAATGGGCGAGGAGCCGGACCGGCTCCAGGTGGTGGTCGAAGTCGACTGCGGCGCTCACCGCTCCGGAGCTCCCCCTGAGGCCGCGGGCAGCCTCGCACGTGCCGCCCGCAACCGTGGACTGGTGCCGGCCGGGGTCTACACCTACCCGGGACACGGCAGCGCCGGTCCTGGTTCTCGTGAGCCTGCGGCGCAGGACCAGGAAGCCGCGCTGACGGCCGCGGTGCGCAGCCTCGACACCGTCGGCATCACGGCCGACGTGGTCAGCGCCGGCTCTACGCCTACCTTCGCGTACTCGACCGGCAGCCCGATCACCGAGATCCGTCCCGGTGAGTACGTCTTCTGCGACCTGGGCAACACGAGGCTCGGAGCGTGCGAGGAGGACCAGATCGCGCTGTTCGTCGCAGCCACCGTGGTCAGCGACTGGGTCCCCGACCAGGTGATCCTCGACGTCGGAACCAAGGCCCTGGGCCGGGAGGGCACCCCCGAGATCGGGTACGGCGGGATCGCCGGGAAGAAGGCGGTCCTGGCGAAGCTCAACGAGTACCACGGATTCGTTGCAGTGCCCGGTGGCGAGTCGCGTCCGAGCGTCGGCACCGTGGTCCCCGTAGTGCCCAACCACGTGTGCCCGGTCGTGGCTAGCTTCGAGGAGCTCCTCGTCACCGACACCGAGGGCACGATGCTGGAGCGGTGGCCGGTCGCCGCACGCGGGCTCCTCAGCTGACCGTCCACGAAGCCTGCCCCCAACGCCCACACCCAATCCCATCCCCCAGAACCTCCAGGAGAAGCCGAGATGAGACTCGAGAAGGTGACCGCGCTGGTCACCGGCGCTAGCAGCGGGATCGGCGAGGCGGTGAGCTCCCACTTCCGCCGCGAGGGCGCGCGGCTGATGCTGACCGGCCGCCGCGAGCAGCTGGACAGCGCCCAGCCCGACGACGTGTACCTGCCCGGGGACCTCAACGACGAGGCGTTCGTCGCAGGCCTGGCGGCGCAGGCCGCGGAGTCCTTCGGGTCGGTCGACGTGGTCGTCCTCAACCACGGCCTGCAGGCCAGCAGCCCGCTCACCGACATGGCGTATGAGGACGCGAGGAATGTGCTCCACAGCAACCTGCTCAGCTCGTTCCTGGTGATGAAGCACTTCGCGCCGCTGATGCCCGCAACCGGTGGCTCGATCGTGTGCGTGAGCTCGCGGCTCGGCATCGTCGGCATCCCGGATCAAGTGCTGTACTCAGCGGCCAAGGGCGGCCTGATCATGCTCGCCAAAGGTGCGGCGATCGAGTGGGCTCCGCGCAACATCCGCGTCAACGTCGTCGCGCCCGGCCTGACCACCACCCCGATCATCGAGGCATCGATCCAGCGCCGGCCCGACCCCGAGGCGTACCGCCGCCAGCGGGAGTCCCAGATGCCGCTGCAACGCCTCGCCACCCCTGAGGAGGTGGCCGACGCCATCCTCTTCCTGGCGTCGTCGGAGTCGTCGTATATCACCGGAGCGGTCCTCCCCGTCGACGGCGGGTACACCGCCTTCTAGGTGTGATGTCCAGGCACGTTGGTCGAGTTTGTGTGACGACACGGTTTGAGGCTGTGGATGGGTGAAGACCTCCCCGTGTGAAGTGGAGCTGTCTAAGAAACCGCTTCACCCAGGAGGTCTTCGTGTCCCACGCTACCCACTCGAACGCAGCCCTGACTCCACGGGCCCGGTTGCGGCTGGCGCGCTTGATCATCGACCACGGCTGGCCGCCGGCGCGGGCCGCCGAACGGTACGACGTGTCGTGGAAGACCGCAGCCAAGTGGGCGGCCAGGTACCGCGACGAAGGTCCGGCAGGGATGGTTGACCGTTCCTCGGCGCCGCACCGGCAGGCCGGCCGGACCCCTGCCGCGGTGGTCCGCAGGATCGTGGCGTTGCGGCTGCGGCACCGGCTGGGTCCGGTCGCCATCGCCGACCAGCTCGGGATCCAGGCCTCGACGGGGCACGCGGTCCTGGTGCGGTGCCGGCTCAACCGGCTCACCTACCTCGACCGGGTCACCGGTGAGCGGATCCGCCGGTATGAGCACGACCAGCCCGGGGACCTGCTCCACGTGGACGTCAAGAAGCTGGGCAGGGTCCCCGACGGCGGCGGCTGGAGGTAGGTCGGTCGCCAGCAGGGCGGCAGGAACCGTGCCACGACGTCGGCCCGCACCGGCGCACCCAAGAGCGCGTACCACCAGCCTCTGATCGGGACCTGCTACCTGCACACCGTGATCGACGACCACTCCCGCGTCGCCTACGTCGAAGCCCACGAGAACGAGACCAAGGAGACCGCCGCGCTGGTGCTGCGCAACGCGGTTGCCTGGTTCGCCGAACGCGGCGTCACGGTCCGCCAAGTGTTGTCCGACAACGGCGGCGCCTACCGTTCGTACCTATGGCGTGACACCTGCCTCGAACTTGGCATCACACCCAAGCGCACCCGCCCCTACCAACCACAGACCAACGGCAAGATCGAGCGCTGCCACCGCACCCTGGCCGACGGATGGGCCTTCAAGAAGTTCTATCCCTCCGAAGCCGATCGGCTCGCCGTCCTGCCAGCATGGCTCCACGAGTACAACCACCACCGGCCCCACTCAGCGATCGGCAAGGTTGCACCCATCACCAGGTTGGACAACCTGGCTGGACATCACATCTAGACGGTATGGAGTGACTGCTCGGGTTTGCTGGGTGGTTGCGGGCCGGGGCCTCACTCACACAGATTCGTGGGTTACCGAGTAGGGGCTACCTGCTCGGCCTATCCGACATGTGTGGGAGGCCCCGGTGTTCATCGAGCGTACGAGTGTGGGACTGGATGTGCACGCACGATCGGTCGTCGCCGCGGCGATCGACGGCGTCACCGGTGAGGTCTTTAAGGCCCGGCTGACCCCGGACCACGGCGATGTCCTGCGGTGGGTGCGGGGCTTGCCCGGGCCGGTCGCGGCCACGTACGAGGCAGGCCCGACGGGGTTCGGGCTGTACCGGGCGTTGACCTTGGCAGGGGTGCGGTGTGAGGTGGCGGCGCCGAGCAAGCTGCAGCGACCGAGCGGGGATCGAGTCAAGACCGACCAGCGCGACGCGCTGCACTTGGCCCGGCTCTTGCGTCTGGACGAGGTGACGTCGGTGACGGTCCCGAGCGTCGATCAGGAGGCGGCTCGGGACCTTGTTCGCGCCCGGGAGGACTGTCGCGGTGACTTGATGCGGGCCCGGCACCGGGTGTCCAAGCTGTTGCTGCGGCACGGGATCGTGTACGCCGGTGGCCAGGCGTGGACGGGCCGTCACGACGCCTGGTTGCGTCAGCAGCAGCTGCCCACCTCGGCCGGGCGGTTGGCGTTCGACTCCGACTATGACGCGGTCCTGACGGTCCTTGCCCGCCGGGACCGGCTCGATGCGGCGATCACCGCGATGGCGGCCGAGTCGGAGTTCACCGCGGTCGTGTACCGGCTTGGTTGCCTGCGCGGCGTCTCGACCCTGACCGGGTTCGCCCTGGCGGTCGAGATCGGTGACTGGCACCGCTTCACCGGGCCCTCGATTGGGTCCTACGTCGGGCTGGTGCCGTGCGAGCACTCCTCGGGGGCCTCTCGGGTTCAGGGCGGGATCACCAAGACCGGCAACGGGCACGCCCGTCGGCTGCTCGTCGAAGCCGCGTGGCACCACCAGCAGCGGTACGTCGTCGGCAAGACGATGCGGGACCGGTGGGACCTGGCCCCCGCCGCTGCACGGGCCCGAGGCGATGCCGGGAACCGGCGGCTGCACGCCCGGTGGGTCCGGTTCAACGCGCGCGGCAAGCGGCCCGTGGTCGCCAACGTCGCCATCGCCCGCGAGCTGGCCGGCTGGTGCTGGTCCTTGGCCGTCATGGACTGACCACAGGCCGCTCGACTTCCCGGCCCCCGCTGACGGCAGCGCGTGGAGTGATCCGCGGAACACCTATGAGCCGCAACAGGATCCACGATCCCAGTTGTGACGCTCGACGCTAGACATGCGGACCCGCTCCAGCCGAACAGCACCGTCCTGCGGTACCCAACCCGCGCATATCAGCCTGACCGCGCGTCGCACTGACACGCACGCCAGCACAGCCCCCCGGAGCCGAGCACAGAGGCGCCGCCCGGAGTCATTCCGGACGGCGCCTCGACCTGCGCTCTTGACAGGAAGTCACTCCATATCAGGTGTACCCGGCCATGATGTTGGTGTCGGTCCTGACCCGTTGACGTGAGGAGAACCTCCGAGTGAGGTGTGGCTTGTCTAAGGCCCACACTCGCTCGGAGGTTCTCGTGTCCCACGGTAATGCGTGCCTGACCGCCCATGGCGGACTGCTGAGCGTGCAGCGGCACCAAAGCCGGCTGGCCCAATGCCCAATCGCTTCAGCGTCGGGGTCTCACGCAAATGCGTACGCACCTGGATCGACCCATTCAGCGCCGAGGGCAAGGCGGGTCTGCCCGACAGGTCCTCACGCCCGGACCGGAGTCCGACCAGGACACCGCAGGAGATCGAGGCACGGGTCATCTAATTGCGACGGCGTGAGCGTCGGGTCCGGAGTGGATCGGTGCCGAGCTGGGCGTCCCGGCCCGCACCGTCTCTCGGGTCCTGTCCCGCCGCGGAAGGCCCAGGCGGGCGGCGCCGGATCCGATCACCGGTGAGACCATCCGGGCCAGCGAGGTCACCGCGGTCCGGAACAACGGAGCTCGACCCGGCGAGCTGCACTTCCAGGTCGACGATCACTCCCGCCTGGCCTACTCCGAGGTCCTGCCCGACGAGAAGGGCTCGACCTGTGCGGGGTTTCTCGACCGGGCGATCAGCTGCTTCGCCGAGCACGGCGTCACCGGATCGAGCGGCTGATGACCGACAACGCCTGGGCCTACCGGTACTCGCTACGCGAAACGTGCGCCCGACACGGCATCCGTCAGGTATTCATCCGACCTTATTGCCCTGGCAAAACGGCAACATCGAACGACTCAACGCACCCTTCAAACCGAGTGGGCCTACCGACATGTCTTCACCAGCAGCACCGCCCGCCCTGCCGCCCTTGCGCCCTGGATCGAGCAGTACAACACTCACCGGCGCCACCGCGCACTCGCAGGACTCCCACACGTCAGCCGCCTGCTACTCACCTGATGACTCGGTATATCTAGGCATTTCCTGGGTCCCAGGGGCGGTCTCGCTACAGACCCACCACGGGCGCCAGTTGGGATCGGAGGGTGCCGGCCTGGGGCTGCAGCGAACCGTCGAAAGCGGCGGATCCGATGGTGAAGGCGTCGACCCCGGCTGATGCGAGCGCCTGTATCTGGTCGGTCCTGGTGATGGAACCGGCGACGACCAGGCGGCCGGCGGTTGCCGCGCGGGCGGCGCGGACGAGGTCGAGAGGGTCGGCATCGGTGGCGCGGTAGGCGAGGAGGTCGACGCCGGCGCAGCCGGCGGCCTCCGCTCGTCGGCAGTCATCCGCGATGCGGTCCGGGTTGCCGGCAAGGCGCGTCGGGTGCCCGAGGGGTTCACCGGGAAAGGGCAGGTAGCCGATGGAGGTGCCGTGCAGGAGATCGAGGGTCTCCTCGATCCAGGTGCCGCCCATGAGCCAGTCGACGCCGAGATCGGTGGCGGTCCGGACTGAGGCAAGTGCCTGGTCCCGGTGGGTGCTGACGACTTCGAGGTAGGTGGTGGCGCCCATGTCCTTGATGCGGGTGTGGAGCTGGCCGAGGGTGTCGGGGTCGACACCGATGTCTTTGAAGCCGATGTGGGTGATGCCGAGGTCCTCGATGGTGTCGAGGACCTCAAGGCAGTCGGTGACGGTGCGGTCGTCGCGGGTGAGCATGAAGATGAAGTCCATGGTCCTTCGGCTTTCTGTTCCGGGGTGATGTGAGTCGGTGGGTCAGGGACGGTGCGGTACCCCTGAAGACAGGCGTTCGGCCTGGGTCAGGGCGGCGAGCAAGCTGGTGTGGTCGGCCGTGCCGAGACCGGCGATGTCGAAGGCGGTGCCGTGGTCGACGCTGGTGCGGACGAACGGCAGGCCGATGGTGATGTTGACGCCGTGTTCGATCCCCAGATACTTCACGGGGATGAGGCCCTGGTCGTGGTACTGGGCGATCACGACGTCGAAGGCTCCGGCGCGGGCTCGCATGAAGACGGTGTCGGCGGGCCAGGGTCCGCTGGCCTGGATGCCTTCGTCTTGCGCGGCTTGGATCGCTGGGGTGATGATGTCCAGGTCCTCGCGGCCGAACAGGCCGTTCTCCCCTGCGTGGGGGTTGAGGCCGGCGACGGCGATGCGGGGGGCGGGCAGGCCGCTGCCCTGGAGCGTGCGGTGGGTGAGGCGGATGATGTTGAGTACGCGGTCCGTGGTGATGGCGTCGATCGCGGTGCGGAGTGATTGGTGCACAGTGACCAAGACGATCCGCAACTCCTCGGTGGCCAACATCATCGCGTAGTCGGTGGTGCTCGACAGGTCGGCGAGGATCTCCGTGTGCCCGGGGTAGGGGACGCCGGCCATGCGCAGTGCTTCCTTGTTGATCGGTGCGGTCACCAGAGCCCGTATCTCGTGGGCCATCGCCAGCTCGATACCGCGGCGGACGTACTGAAAGGACGCCGCTCCGGCTCGTGCGTCGAGGGTGCCCCAGGGCAGGCCGGCCGGAAGGCCGTTCTGCGCAAGGACATACACCGTCCCGGGGACGAACGTCGCCTGGTCGACCGATGAGATGGGGCGGATTGCGAGCTGGGTCTCGGCGACCTTGTTCGCGCGGGTGAGAACGTCCAGGTCGCCGATGACGACGACGGGTACGGTGCGCCGGGAGTCGGCGCACGCCTTGAGGGTGATCTCGGGGCCGATTCCGCAGGGGTCGCCCATGGTGATGGCGATCGGGGTCATGCGTGCTCTCCTTGGTCGAGGGGATGTCGGATGAGGTGGCAGAGACGCAGCAGCGTGGCGTCGTCGCCGAAGCCGCCTGCCTTGATCAGCACAGGAAGGGGGATGCGGCCGATCAGAGATCCGCGCACGACGCCCGGTTCGGGTTCGTCCAGTAGGTCGATGCCGGTGGCCCCGAGGGGCTGCAGCACGGTGGTGGCGGTTTCTCCCCCGGTGATGATGAGTGCGTCGACGGTGTGGTCTTCGGTCAGCGCCTGGACGACTGCTGCCTGAGAGAGGGCGAGTAGTTGTGCGGTCTGCGGTGTGTGGCGTTCATCGGGTGTCTGCAGGGTGAGGAAGGGGGCTGTCAGGCCTCGCAGCGTCGCCACGGTCGCGTCCGGATCGACGCTGACGGTGACGCCCTGGACGTCCATCCTGGTGTGCAGCTTGGCCAGCTGCCGTCGGGTCGCCGGGTTGGTGCTGCCGACGACGATCAGGGTACGTCTGGCCGGGGTGGGCAGTGCGGCGTTGCTGCGCGCGGCGCGGCCACACCTTCTGGCCAGGGCGGCCGCCAGACCGGGGGAGCCGACCCACAACACGTCGTCGAGTCGTGGCACCGCGGCCACCAGGCGGTCGAGGTCGCCGTCGTCGGCCGCGGAGTAGACGATGAGGTCACCGTTGTCGATCAGTGTGGGCAGCTCGGCTGCCCGTTCTGGCTCCCGGAGAACGGCATCCGGGAACAGTGTGGTCAGGTTCGAGCAACGCACGGGATGGACCGGGTCGCGGGCATAGTCGCTCTCGTCGACCGGTACACCCCGCACGTGCTGGACTCCCGCCACCGTCGCTCTGCCCTCCGCGGGGAAGGCCGGCGCGACGATGACGGCCTGCCTCCGCGATCCCGACCATGCGGCCCGGACCTCCGCCGCGACATGGCCGCGCAGGGTGGAATCCACCGTTTTGAAGAGCAGCTCAGACCCAGCGAATAGGCGGCCCGCGCGCCAGGTACGCGACGCGGCGGCCTCCTGGTCCAGCACCCGGGTCCCGAGGTCAACCGCGATCACGCCCGCGGCGCCCTGCGCCACGCGTGCTGGGGTGCTGAGCAGGATCCGGGCGTCGTGACCTTGCTGACGGAAGGGGGCGGCACCGTCCCCTGCGCTGGTGAGGTCATCGGCCAGGATGGCGATACCCTGCGGCGCGACGTTGCGTAATGTCATGCCCCACCTTTCCGGTAGCCGGCCTGCTCTGTGACTAGATCAATACTCGTGCAGATGAAAGCGCAGGACAAACGATTCATTTGCACAAGACGTGTGAGTAAAGTTCACGCATGCGATGGTCTGCCCTTCCACCTTTGAACTCGCTGCTGCCATTCGAGGCGACCGTTCGCCACGCGAGCATGACGGCGGCGGCACAGGAACTGCATGTCACGCACGGCGCGGTCAGCCGACAGGTCCAGAACCTGGAACGATTCCTTGGAGTACCACTGTTCGAGCGACAGACACGCGCCCTGCGCCCGACGCCGCAGGCGCGCCAACTGGCGGCCATCGTCCGGGACGCGCTCGACCAGATCGATGCGGCAGCCCAGCAGATCTCACACCGAACACCCGCAGGGCCGCTCACTCTCTCGTGCGAGCCCACACTCCTGATGCGATGGCTTATTCCCCGGCTCCCGGATCTGGCCGTGAACGTGCCAGACGTCGCCGTTCACCTGTCAGCAGGCGGCGGCCCCGTCTTCTTCGACCGGGACAACATCGACCTCGCGATCCGCCGAGACGACTTCACATTCCCCGAGAAGGCGAGCCGGACTCGCTTGTTCGCCGAGCGGATCGGACCCGTCTGTCGGCCGGACCTCGCGACCCGCCTGACCGGCGCCGCCGGCCTATCACAGGTAGCCCTTCTGCACACCGACACACGGCCGGAGGCGTGGGACGACTGGCGACGTATCACCGGCATGAAGGCAGAGCCCGCCTCCCACCAGACATTGGAGCACTTCTACCTGACCCTCCAAGCCGCCTCGGCCGGCGTCGGGGTCGCAATCGCCCCGTATGCCGTCGTCCGCGACGACCTGGAGCGAGGGCACCTCGTCGCACCCTTCGGTTTCGTTCCCGACGGCAGCAGCTACTACCTCCTCAGCCGTCAATCACCCGAGCAAGACGGACGCGTCCGCCAGTTGACGGCTTGGCTGCGGGCCAAGACGAGCCAGCTCGAGAACGATCCCGAACCGGCCTGACCGCTGGTTCAGGCGGTGTCCCGTCGGGCAAGGTTGTAGAACCGCACCTCCTGGTACTCCTCGAGGCCTTCGGAGCTCCCCTCCCGACCGAGACCTGAGTGCTTGAGCCCACCAAACGGAGCGGCTGCGTTGGAGGGAACGCCCTGGTTGATGCCCACGAGTCCGGTCTCCAGGGCGTCGGCCACGTTGAGGGCTCGGTCAACACTTTCGGTGAACACATAGCCGGCGAGCCCGAACTCGGTCGCGTTGGCCCGCTGCACCACCTCGGCCTGGCTGCTGAAGCGCTGGATCGCCGCAACAGGACCGAAGATCTCCGTGTTGGCGATCTCGGCGCTGGGCGATACGTGGTCGATCAACGTCGCCGGGAAGAAGTGACCCGGGCCCTCGATGCGGCGCCCGCCGGTGAGCACGGTTGCGCCTTGAACGACGGCATCTTCGACGAGACGTTCCATGGCCTTGACGGCGCGATCGTCGATGAGCGGCCCGAGGGCGACGTTGTCCGCCAGTCCATCGCCAGTGACCACGTCAGACATCTTCTCGGTGAGTCCTTCGATGAACGCCTCGGCGATGCCGTCTTGGACGTAGATGCGGTTCGCCGCAATGCACGACTGGCCGTTATTGCGCATCTTGGCCGCGTAGGCGCCGTTCACGGCTCGCTCCAGATCGGCATCGTCGAAGATGATGAGTGGTGCGTTTCCACCGAGCTCCATGGATGCCCGGAGCACGTTGTCAGCGGCGAGGCGCAGGAGCACTTTCCCGACACCGGTCGATCCAGTGAAGGAGATCTTGCGGACGCGCGGGTCCCGAAGCACCGTCTCGCTGAAGGCAGACGGGTCGCTGGTGCTGATCACCTTGATGAGGTTCGTGGGAACTCCGGCCTCCAGTGCCAGGCTGACGGCGTAATAGGTCGTCAGTGGCGTGAGGTTGGCTGGCTTGATGACCACCGGACAGCCGGCTGCCAACGCTGGTGCGATCTTGCGGGTGGCCATCGCCAGCGGGAAGTTCCACGGGGTGATGATCACCGACAGCCCAACCGGGGCGCGGCGTGTCAGGAGGGTGCCTCCACCCGTGGGAGCCTCCCGGACATTGCCGCCCGGTCGAACCGCTTCCTCCGCGTACCAGCGGACGAAGTCGCTGCCGTAAGTCACCTCGGCGCGCGCCTCAGCAAGCGACTTGCCCATTTCAAGGGTGATCAGGAGCGCGATCTGCTCTGCGTGCGTGGTCAGGAGCTCATACCAGCGGCGCAGGGTGTCGGCGCGCACGCGAGGAGTCATGGCAGCCCACTCCCGGCCGGCTTCGTCGGCCAGAGCGACCGCCTCCAGCGCCTCTGCCGGTGCGGTGTCCGGCAGGCTTGCCAGAACCTGATCGTTCGCGGGGTTGCGCACTTTTAACCCGGTTGTCCCGGTGGGCAGATCCAATGTGCGTAGCACGTTGTGGGCGGCCCGGACCAGGTCCGGGTTGGCTGCCGCGAGCTGTGGATGCGGTCGAGCAGGAAGATCGGTGGTCACTGGGCTTCTCCCGTTGGCGAGGTAGTGGTCCATTGCGTCGGCGAACTCGCAGGGTTCATCGACGGGTGGCGGACCGGTTGAGGGCCTGGATCTGGGGTTCCTCGTCCACCGCGAACGCCACCGGGGCGGACCCGTCGGAGAAGTCGCTCGAGCGAACGGGAATGACATCAGCTAGCTCGGTGGGAGAAAGGGCTTGACCAGCCATGCGCGCTTCGCCGGGTTCCCAGTGCGCTCTTCGTAGGCGTCAGACGACGTGAGCGTCTTCGTGATGAGCCTCGAGGCGATGAACCGCAGCGGCTCAGGTTCCCAGTTCCTGGTGTGGTGTCCGACCCACGGAAGAGATGTCAGATCCGTGGTGTGGCCCAGAATCAGGTCGCGCATCGTGCGGCCAGAGATGTTGGCGGCGGTCACGCCGTGACCGCCGAAGGCACCGACGAATCCCAGCCCCGTTTCGCGGTCGAAGGTGGTTCGCATGCACCAGTCGCGGGGGACCGCCAGGGAGCCGCCCCAGTGATGGGTGATCCGAGCCTGGGCCGCAGCCGGAAACGCTTCACGCAGGGTTTCGCACAGACGTTCGTAGACCTGCGCATCCTGCTCGTTGTCGGGGGAGATGGGGTTGGTCAGCCGATATGGCGCTCCTCGGCCGCCCAGTGCGATCCTTCCGTCGACCGTGCGCTGGGAGTAGTAGTAGAGGTGCCTCACGTCCCCGATCCCCAGACCCTCCTGCCACCCGAGCTCATCCCAGGTCTGCTGCGGGAGGGGTTCGGTAGCGATCATCAAGGAGTAGAGGGGCAGGAAGCTGCGTCGCTCGCCCCGCTCGCGGATCGTGTAGGACTCCGTTGCTCGAACCACGACGTCAGCCAGGACTCGTCCGTTCCTGCACTGAACCACCTTGGGGCGCAGGTGCTCTGCCGGACTCTGTTCGTAGATCTTGACGCCCAGGCGCTCGCAGGCCGAGGCCAGCCCGCGAGCCAGCCGTGCGGGGTCGACGCGAGCGCAGTGCGGCGTGAAGGTCCCGGCGAGAACTCCCTCAGCCCCGCGGACGAGGTCGGCACACTCGTCAGCGGTGAGGAGCCTGATGTCCTCGGGACCGAGCCCGAAACGGTGCTTCGCCTCGACCCTTGCCTGGAGACGCTGCACTTGCGGCTCTGTGGTCGCCACCGTGAGCGCCCCGGATTTCTTGTAGCCGCAGTCAATGCCTTCTGCCGACACGACGCGACCGATCTCGTCGACCCCGTGCTGGACCTCGCGCTCGGCTCGCAGGACGCTGTCCCAACCGCTACGTCGTGCGTACCGCGCGCCGCTGCCGGCGATACCGGACGAGACGAAACCGCCATTGCGACCAGCGGCGCCGAATCCCGCGATCTCCGCCTCGACCACGGTGACCCGCAGGGACGGGTCCGCCGCCTTGAGATAGTACGCCGTCCACAGCCCTCCGAATCCGGCTCCGACGATCGCGACATCACACGTGTGGTCGCCGGAAAGCTGCTCTCTCGGCTTCAGGTCCTGGACCACCCCGTCGAGCCACAGGCTCCGGGACCACGGGCGGTCCGCTGCTGGTGGGGGGCCGGCCGCACCATCCGGCCCGTTCTTTGCGTATGCCGTGAGCTTCATGACGATCGTCTCTCCGAAATAGATGTTGGTGATGCTGAAGGAAGGATTGCGGGAGATGGGAAGCCAAATCGTGGTCAAGCGAGAGTCATCAAGGCAGCATTTGCGACCCTACGAGGTGTTTGGCATGACCACTAGAAAGCGGTGTGGTGAGATCGAGCTGAGTAGGTCATCGCGCGCTCGGCAAGGCTGCGGTCACACTCTTTCCTTCCAGACGTCCCGGGTGCGTTCGGCATCCGCGCTCGGATGTCTGACATGAGGACACGCTAGGGCCCCTCGTGAAAATGTGTCCAGATCTGGCGGTAATGTCCAGACATCCGTGTACTGAATCGCATTATGGCTATTTGTTTGCCTGGCCAATTTGGACTACTAGTTCAGATTGTCCAAGGGTGGCTGGGCGTCGCCCGAGGTCCCCCGCGCAGGAGGGGGCGCGGGGAAGTGGATGGATTCCGCTCCGGACCATATTGCGTCCAATGCGTGCATCCCCGTTTTATCGTATGGAACCTCTGGCCTGTGGAACTGACCCGTCTCGTGATTTCCCCACAAGGCTGGACGATGGCCTCGCCGCTGCCTAACCTCGGCCAACAACGCTGCCGGGCACCCTGCAGGGATGGCGACCCTGGAACTGGTGGGTGGAGCGCGCACGGGACCTGTCACAGCCTCGATGTGCCTATGGCTGTAATCGGAGCGAGACTGGCTACTGAGTAGGAGTCCTATATGAGCACCGCTCCCGCCGACGGCCAGAACCAGGCGGCGGAGGCCGTCCGTGTCACTACCCCTGATCGCACCACCGGGCGATGTATGCAGGGCAGGACCACGAGATGGCGGCCCTCCTGCCTCCTCCTCGACCTTGACGGCACTCTTGTCGACTCCGCGCCTGGCATCACAACCAGCGTCACTGCCGCGCTCAGGGAGATTAACGTCCCGGTGCTCGCTGTGGACGTTCTGCGAAGCTTCGTCGGGCCGCCCATGCGCCAGACATTTCGCGAGGTCGTCGGCCTCGACGACTCGGCGGCTGAGAGCGCTGTGCGGTCGTACCGGCGCCATTACGCCGAGGTCGGCGCCCTGGACAGCAGCGTGTATGACGGCGTCCCGGAGCTGCTGGAGGAAGTGGCGGCGGCTGGCTGGCCCATGGCGGTGGCCACTTCGAAGGTTGAGGACCAGGCTGTTCGTGTCGCTGAGCACTACGGTCTGGCCGCCCGGATGGTGACCGTGTGCGGCACATCCGATGTGGAAGGACGTTCCACCAAGCGTCAGGTGATCAGGGAGTGCCTGCGTCGCATGCACGAGCAGGGAGTGGACGTCTCCCGGCCACTGATGGTGGGGGACCGGGGCTACGACGTGCTGAGCGCCGCTGCCGAAGGCTATCCGGCGATCCGCGTGTTGTGGGGATATGGGACGCCGGAGGAGTCGGCCGAAGCACTCGCGACTGCTGAGTCGCCCCAGCATCTGGCTGGCCTGCTGCTGTCCTGGAGCGAATCACGAGTACCCCGCCGTCGCGAGCTCCTGAGTGGAAGCCTCAACTACGAAGGAGCTGTCCGTTGTGGATGCGATTGACGAGAAGCTCATTGCCGAACTGACTCGGAACGCCCGCATCTCCTACGCGGACCTGGCCAGCAAGGTGTTGTTGTCGCGCAACGCCGTGCGCCAGCGTATCGGGCGGCTGGAGCGGCAAGGACACATCGCGGCATACACCATCGTCCGTGCTGGTGACGACACCGGCGATATCGTCTCGGCACTGGTACTCATCTACCGGCAGGACCGCATGCGAGGCAGGGACGTGCTGGCTGCGCTCAAACGCATTCCCGAGGTCGTCATATGCGAGATCCTCAGTGGCGACTTCGACATCATGGTGCGGCTGGAGGCGGCCTCGCTAGAACGCGTACGGGACATCTGGGAGGACATCGCCAAGATGCCCGGCGTACGGGACACGGTCACGGCGCTCACCCTGTTCAGTGAGGTCAATCGTCGGCAAGGACTGCGAAGTTCACCGGTGCGGGAATGATCACCGCAGTCGGCCGATACAGCTTTCGCTCATGCTCAGCAAAGGCGGCCCTGTGACATGTAGCCCCTCGAGCTCCGGAAGACCCTCATGACGCCCTGCCGAACTGATTGATGCAGACCACCTTTGGCTGCGTCATGTCCTCGAAGGCGAAGCGCACGCCTTCGCGCCCCATGCTGCCGTACTTGAACCCACCGAACGGCATCGCATCGAATCGGTAGTCGGACGAGTCGTTGATCATCACGCCACCAGCCTCCAGCAATCGAGCCGCGGCCAACGCGCGGTCCAGACTCGAGGTGAAGATGCCCGCGTGGAGGCTGTAGTCGATGGCGTTGGCCTGCTCGATCGCGTCTTGGAAGGACTCGACCGGCTGAAGAACCACAACGGGGGCGAACGCTTCCTCCTGCCAGATCGAGCTGGTGGCCGGGACGCCTTCCAGGACCGCCGGCATGTAGAGGGAGCCCTCGATGTCGTTGCCGCACAGTAGGGTTGCGCCCTGTTCCACGGCGGCGTTGACCTTCGCCTGGGTGGCGAGCGCGGCCTCGGGGGTGATCATGGGGCCGACATCGGTGAGGTCGTCCAGCGGGTCGCCGACGCGCAGCAGCTCAGTGTGCCCGACGAAGGCGTCGCGGAACCGCTCGTAGACCTCGTGGGCGATGAGGATCCTCTGGGCACCGATGCAGTTCTGACCCGCAGCCCAGAACGCGCCAGAGACACACGAGCTCACCGCCTCGTCGAGATCGGCATCATCCATGACGATGACCGGGGCGTTGCCTCCGAGGTCCATGGCGAGCTTCTTGAGGCCGGCTGTGCGAGAGATCGCCTCGCCGGTGGCGAATCCCCCGGTGAAGGACACCATGCGCACGTCGGGGGCGGAGACGATGGCGGCGGCGATATCGGCATTGCCGTTGACGACCGTGACGACTTCCTCTGGCAGGCCGGCCTCGATGAGGGTGTCGACCAGCCGGAGTGCCGATAGCGGCGTCAGGGCGGACGGTTTGAGGATGACGGCGTTGCCGCCGGCGATGGCGGGGCCGAGCTTGTGGGCGACCAGATTGAGTGGGTCGTTGAACGGTGTGATGGCGGCGATGATGCCCAGCGGTTCGCGGGTGAACCAGCCCTGCCGCTTCTCGGAGCCCTCATACGAGTCGAAGGGGATGACCTCGCCAGCGTTGCGCCGGGCCTCGGCAGCAGACAGCGAGAGGGTGTTGACAGCGCGGGCGACCTCTTTGCGGGCCTGGGTGATGGTCTTGCCGGCCTCGCTGACGATCAGCTGCGCGAAGGACTCGGCGCGCCCCTCGACCAGATGGGAGGCGCCTTCCAGGATGGACGCCCTAGCGGCGCGGGACAGTGAAGACGCGGTACGGCGCCCGCACCTGGCCTGCTGCAGGATGCTGCCGATGGCGGTGGCATGGAGGATTGGCACCGAGGCGATGATCTCGCGGGTGTAGGGGTTGCGCACGGGCGCGGTGTCGGTGCCGAGTTCGATGCTTGGGGGAACGATGGTTTCAGACACCGTAAGTCTCCTGGAGAACAGGGCGTGTGAGTGCGGTGTCGTCGTCGGCGTGGCGCTGGTGGATGGCGATGATGTCCGACAGCAGGGCATAGGCGGTCTCGATCCGGCCAGCGCCGGGTCCGGACACCGTGACCGTGCCGAGGAGGTCGGTGTGGAAGGCGACCGCGTTGCCGGGGCCCGAGATCCCGGCGAGCGGGTGGTGCGCCGGCAGGGCGAGCGGAGCGACACGGGCCTCGATGCTGCCGTCCTCTTGGCGGGTGGCGGAGCCGACGAGTTTCCAGTGCAGCCCCTTCGACACGGCGTCCTGCACTTCCAGCGGTGTGATCGCGGAAATGCCCTCGCACGGGACGTCCTCGCGGCGAAGGTCGGCGCCGAGGACCTCGTTCGCCAAAATCATGACCTTGAGCTGGACGTCGTAGCCCTCGATGTCGGCGGTGGGGTCGGCTTCGGCATATCCCAATGCCTGAGCTTCCGCGACGGCCGCTGGCAGATCGATCTGTTCTTCCATTCGGCCGAGGATGTAATTCGACGTGCCGTTCATGATGCCCTGAACGCCGGTGATCTCAAGTCCGCCGAGCAGGCGCTGGGCGGTACGCAGCACGGGAGTGCCGCTGAGCACCGAGCCCTCGAACTCGAAGCTGACATCGTGCTTGGCGGCCAACCTCTTGAGGGCCCGGCCCGCGAGGGCGACCGGCCCCTTGTTGGTGGTGCACACGTGCTTGCCCGACTCGAGGGCCCAGCGCACATGGGAAAGGGCGGGCTCACCGTCGGTGGGGTTCGTGTACGTCGCCTCGACCACGATGTCCGCGGGCACGTGGCGGATCACCCATTCGTTGCGCGGATCGGCACTTCCGCCGGCCAAGGCGGCGAAGCTCAACGAACCGGGCTCCGCGGACAGCAGCGGTACAAGGTCGATCCCATCGATGTCGACCAGCGAACCGGCTCGCAGGTCCGTGATCGCGACGACGCGCAAGGTGAACCCTAGATCGGCGGACAGGGCGTCGCCGCGCTGAACGATGAGCTCGGTGAGCGCGCGGTTGACGCCGCCGAATCCGATGAGGGAAAGGTCGTACCGTTCCATGTGATCACTCCTTGGCAGTGCGCCCACCTGCACGGTGGCTCTGCTTGAAATTCTCACCCTCCCGCCAGTCAGTTGCTCCATGGCGAAACGGCCACAGAGCCTGTCGAACTGCACCTCTGGGTGACGATCTGTCGATCTCCACGGGTTGCGGCCAAGCCCGGCCGGGTGAACGCCCGCCCCGGGGCCTCCACCTGGGGCGGGTGGTCAGGGCACCTACGACCGCCTGAGCAAGGGGGTTGTTTCACGGCGCCGCAAGGGCCCGAGTCCTGCCAGCGATCACGCTTGAAGAACGCCTCTGCCACGCCCGATCTCACACGCTTGCAGATTGGACGATTTGACTCCGATCAAGGCTTCGGAGCACTTCCAGGTGCATTCCAGTCGCGATCTCACCGCAGATGGTCTGACATTGCCCCCATGATGCTTGACGCCAAAACCGCGAGTCCACACCCTAGTGTCTGATCGGCCGGCGACGTAGGACGAACGTCCAGCGAGCTGCCGGAGCTAGGGCTCGGCTTGAGGAGGAGTGCGTGACCAACCAGCACACACGCGGCGACAGCGCCGCAGCACCCGAACTGGTGGAGCTGCTGAACCGCTACCAGTTGGCGTGGGCCGACGGCGACATCGACGCGATCCTGTCGATGACCCCTCCAGATGGGGTGTACGAGGCATCCCGCGGCCCGCAGGCCTGGGGCCAGCGCTACGTCGGCCACGAGCAGATCCGGAACGCGTTGCTCAGCATGGGAGTGAATCAGCCTGGCCGGTCACGGCACGAGTACGGCGAGACCCATGTCGTGGGTGAGTGCGGGTTCGCGATGTGGACCAGCGTCGAGGACGGTCCGGAGAGGCCCCGGGTCACGATGCACGGTGCCGACTTCTACCGGTTTCGCGACGGAATGGTGGCCGCAAAGATCGCCTACCGCAAGGCTGTTCAGACTTGAGCCGAGCGGCTGCTGGCTGGCCGTCGCAGACGCGCCTTTGGCGGGCAGTCGCCCGCGCGGTCGGCTGTGAAACTCGGCCGGAAGAGGTACTTGAGTTGATGTCACTCCTGCGGCCCCGGCCCCGCCCTCGAGACCGATCCGCTACCTCCTCGACGTCAATTAGCGCAAGGAACCGGTTGGCCATGCTCGTTCACGCTTGGAGTCTCGGATGCTGATGTTCCTGGTACGCAGGACGTTGGTCTTGCTGATCACGTTGGGGGTCGTCTCCGTGCTGGCGTTCCTCATCCCCTATGCCGGGGAAGGGGATCCGGCGCGCAAGATCCTGCAGGCAAGGGTCAGCGACCCGGCGCTCACCCAGGCGCAGGTTGACGCCCTGAGCAAGGAGCTCGGCCTGGACCGACCGATCCACGAGCAGTACCTGCACTGGTTGGGGCATGCCGTGACCGGTGACTTCGGCTACTCCTACACGAGTCGGGTCCCGGTGGGCAGCCTGGTCGGGCCGGCGTTGTCAGTCTCGATCAGCCTCGCGATGGCGGCCCTGGTCCTGGCGCTGGTCATCGCGCTACCGCTGGGAATCGCGGCGGCGACCAAGCGGGGCGGCAGGATCGACAACGCGGCCACGTTCGCCTCCCAGACCGCGGTCTCGGCCCCGGAGTACTGGGTGGCACCGGTGTTGGTGCTGGTGTTCGCCCGGTACCTGGGCTGGTTGCCCTCTGGCGGCTGGTCCGGTGCGGCGTACATCGTGATGCCGGCGGTCGCGCTGGCGCTGCGGCCGCTGGGGTACTTCACCCAGGTCTCGCGTGCCGCCATGACAGAGGTCCTGGCCGCGCCATACATCACCGCCGCGCGCAGCCGCGGCCTGAGCTTCCCTCGGACCCTGGTCCGTCACGGGCTGCGCAACAGCATGCTCCCGGTCATGACCCTCTTCTCCTTCTGGTTCGCCGGGCTGCTGGGAGGGTCGGTGGTGATCGAGGTGATCTTCAACATCCCCGGGATGGGTCGGCTGCTCTACTCCTCCGTGGTCAACAACGACGTGCCGGTGATCCAGGGCGGGATGATGTGGATCCTGACCATCGCGGTCGTCGTGACCACGCTGACCGACCTGCTCTACGGCATCCTCAATCCAGCGATCAGGGTCAATCATGCCTAGTCTCACCACCGCCCCACCGGCAACCAAGCCCGAGCCCTGGCGCCGGACCGGACCACCGTCGCACCGGCCCAACATCTTCGGCATGGCGATCAGGGGGCTGCGCACGCGGCACTGGACGTTCGAGCTCGGCGCGGCGATCCTGGTGCTGGTGTTGGGGGTGTTGCTGTTGACGCCGTGGATCGCACCGCACGACCCGGCGGTCCAAGACCTGAGCCACGCACTGGCCGGCCCGTCGCAGCAGCACTGGCTGGGTACCGACCACCTCGGTCGCGACGTGCTTTCGCGGCTGATGTGGGGCGGCCGGTTCTCCGTCACGATCGCAGCCATCACCCTGGTGATCTGCGCCGTCGCCGGTACCGTCCTGGGAGCCTTCGCCGCACGACGGGGCGGCTGGGTCGACGAGGTTCTGATGAGGACCGTGGACGTGCTGGTCTGCTTCCCCGACGTACTCATCGCGCTCTTCCTGATCGCGGTACTCGGCACCGGCTACGGCACGTTGATCGCTGCGCTGACCGTCACCGGCTGGACCCCCTTCGCTCGCCTCATGCGTGGCTTGGCGCTCGAGATCAACGCCAAGGAGTACGTCGAGGCTGCCGAGATCCTTGGTTCCCCGAAGTGGTACATCCTGTTCCGCCACGTCATCCCGAACGCGATCCGGCCCGTGACTGCCATGAGCTTTCTCCGGTTCGGACACAAGCTGATCACCGTCGGCGCCCTGTCCTACCTCGGCCTGGGGGTCCAGCCCCCGGACTCAGACTGGGGCGCCATGCTGCTGGAGGCGCAGCCCTACATGGAGACCGCCCCCTGGATCGGCATCCTTCCCGGCGTGGCGATCTTCGTCACCGCACTCAGCGTGACCATGATCGGACAAGGCCTCGACGTACAGAGACCCCGCCGCAAGCAGGCGACTGTGGTGCCGGTTGGCGGCACCATCGACAAGAGGCCGGAGATGCCATGATCGAGCCAGTTGACCAGTCCTCCGTCGGGGCGCCGACGGACCCGAACTCCACCCTGTTGGAGATCCGGGGCTTGCGGGTGGAGTTCCCTGAGGTGGGTGGTGGTCCGGCGATCGACGGCATGGATCTGACGGTGCGACGCGGGGAGATCGTGGCGTTGGTGGGCGAGTCGGGGTCGGGCAAGAGCCTGACCGCGTTGACCGTGATGGGTCTGCTTCCGCCGGGGGCTGAGGTGGTGGGGGGCAGCGCTGTGCTGGACGGTGAGGATGTCTTGTCGATGTCGGGCAAGCGGCGGGACGAGGTCCGCGGCAACAAGGTGGCGATGCTCTTTCAGCAGCCGAAGGTGATGTTGGACCCGACGGCCCGGGTGGGCGGTCAGGTCGTCGAGGCGCTGCGCCGGCACCGCGGAGTGGGTCGGCGGGAGGCGAAGGCGCGAGTGGTCGACTTGCTGCGCGACGTCGGTATTCCGGAGCCGGCCCGGCGGGCGTCTTCGTTCGCTCATCAGCTGTCCGGTGGGATGGCGCAGCGGGTGATGATCGCGGCGGCGTTGTCGGCGGACCCGGAGCTCGTGATCGCGGACGAGCCCACGACGGCTCTGGATGTGACGGTGCAGGCGCAGATCCTGGACCTGTTGAGGCGCAAGCGGGATGAGTCGGGGTTGTCGATCCTGCTCATCACCC
>NZ_JBFUEZ010000009.1:0-61620 GCF_056403675.1 Pedococcus sp. P2_F6 | reverse complement strand
GCTCGTACCTGGCCAACCACTCGTGCAGGGTTTGCCGCGAGACCGACCAGGCGGCCGCGACCTCCTTCACCGTGCGGCCGTCACTGATGACCGCCAGAACCGCCTTGTACCGCTGCTCAGCCACGCTCATCTCCCTCATCAAGGGAGTGTCAAGGATCAGCCGAAGTAGGTGTCAACCATCAACCGAAACACTGTCAGGCATCAACCGAAGCCCAAACGTCAAGCATCAGGCGAAGTCGTACAGGCCGTGGTGCCCTCGGGCAGATTCGAACTGCCGACACCCGCTTTAGGAGAGCGGTGCTCTATCCCCTGAGCTACGAGGGCGGGGCATGGCCGAAACCGAGGCTGTAGGACTCGCTTGGAACTACAGCAGTCGAGGCCATGCGAGAGGAAGGTTAGCCCAAGCGAAGGGATGCTTGTCCGCCGGTTACCTATGCGTGGCCCGGCTGCGGTCGGGTAGCCACTGGCGGGTTGACCTTGGTCGTTGGCCGGGATGATCCTGATCCGAACCGTGTGATGCCATCACGGGCTATCCAGGGAGGCCGTTTCGATGATCCTCGTGGTGGGTGGCACAGGTGACCTTGGCGGCCGGATCGTGCGTGGCCTCCTCGACGCCGGCCAGCAGGTTTGCTGCCTGGTGAGGGCGGGCTCGGACGGGTCTGCCCTTCGCGCTGCCGGGGTCGATGTCGTTCAGGGCGACCTGACAGAGCCAGCCTCGCTGCACGCGGCCTGCGAGGGGGTGGACGTCGTGCTCGCCAGCGCGACCGTCATCGGTCGACGGCTCGCGGGAGCCAAGGGGCCCACGATCCGTGAGGTGGAGGAGCAGGGCATGGCCGCCCTCATCGACGCCGCGGAAGCCAGCAACGTCCGGCGGTTCGTCTATGTCTCCTATGCCGGTCTTAGTGGGTCGCCGGACATGCCCATGGCACGGGCAAAGGCCGCAACCGAGCGCCGGCTCGCGACATCGCCGATGCGACGAGTGGTCGTCCGGCCTGACGCCTTCCAGGAGCTCCACCTCGCGCCGCTGGGGCGCTTCGACCTGACCGCCGGCAAGGTCGCCACCTTCGGCAAAGGGGACACGAAGCACCGATGGGTCGGCACCGAGGACGTCGCGGCCCTGGTGGCGGCGGTCGCCACGGAGCCTGACCCGCCTGAGCTCATCGAGTTCGGGGGCCCGGAAGCCATCAGCCGCAACGAATGCGTGGCTGTCGCCGAGCGGGCAACCGGCAGGTCGATCACAGTCCGGCGCGCGCCACTGCCCGTGGCGCGGCTGGTGATGAAGCTCCTTGGCCGTCGTGGCGACGCCATGGCGAGCGTCATCGGTCTCGGCGTCATGATGGACCAGTCCGAGATCAGCTGGGATGACGCCCCGTTGCGCGAGCGTGGCATCACGCCCCGCTCAGCCAGCGACTGGATCAACCAGCAAGCTGCCGCCCTCCCGCCATCGCGCTATCGGTGACAAACGGCGCGGTTGGTGCCTCAAAACTCACCAGTCACAGCCGAACGTCAAGAAACGACAAATAAGCCACGCAGCCGTAGGACGTCGGATCATGCTGGGGGTCATCGACGGATCGGACGGGGACGCCGACTCGATCCACTTCTGAGCGGGGCAGTCGTGGGGCCCTCTCTCACTCCTGCCATTTTTCATGCCTTGCACGGAGAGGGACCACTATGCGTCTTACCAAACGGACCGCCATCATCGCTGTTGCCGCCGTCGTCGGCCTCGGACTTTCGGGAGGCACGGCCTATGCCGCTGGCCTCATCCCGGGCTCTGACGGAGTCATCCACGCCTGCTACAACAAGACCAACGGCAACCTCCGGGTCGTCGCGGCCGGCACCAACTGCCGCCACCCCGAGAAGACCCTCGCCTGGAACCAGACCGGACCCGTCGGCCCGCAGGGCCCCGCGGGTCCCCAAGGCCCGACGGGCGCCACCGGCGCAACGGGTGCGACCGGCGCCACCGGCGCGACTGGACCGGCCGGACCCACCGGTCCTCAGGGACCCGCTGGCAACGACGCCCCGAAGACGTTCGCCGGTGAGTTCCAGGGAGCCAGCCTCGCGATCTGGTCGGGCACGGCTGCCTTCACGGTGACGCACGTGGGCACCGGCTCGTGGCAGATCCACATCCCGGCGGGGACGTTCCCCACCGGCTCCGGCGTCGGCAACGGGTGCCCGATCCCGATGGTCCAGGCCCTGGTGCCGGGCGGTCAGATGATCATCGACCAGAACCTCTGCGGGCCGATCACCGGTGACGGCAGCGTCCGGCTCGACGTGCGCAGCGCTGACGGCAGTGACAACCACTTCGTGAGCTTCGTGGTGACCGCCGTCGGCTGACCTTCAACCGACCAGTGGATCGGCTCCCGGGCACCAAGTGCCCGGGAGCCGATCGCGTTCGCGGGGCCGCTCAGCACTCGGCCCTTTTCGGGGTCATCCGCCCTGCCGTCCGGCCGGTCGTCCTGCGGGTCGTCCGCCGGGTCGTCCTCCGGGTCGGCCACCCGGTCCACACGCGGGTCGACCACCGCGACCACCAGTGCGAACGGCCCTCGAGCCGTTTGGCGAGCGCCAGCTCGTAGGCCATCTGCCGAGCCGGGTGAAGGGCCTCCTTGGCCGCCCGGCGGTGTTCTTCGAGCAGAAGCGTTGTCAGCTCAGACATTTCCTCTCCTTGGTTGGGTGCCAAGAAGAGTGACCCCGGGGCCTTCCCGCGACCTTCCGCCCGAGCGGCCACGCAAGGACGTCACCGGAAGGTCCGCGGAAGGTGCCGTTCCTACCGTCTCTCCTCACATCAACAACCGAGCCCGACGAAGGGCTCACCGGAGGAGAAACACCATGAGCAACACGGCATACGCAACGCGGGCACCCCTCAACGGCGTCGACGTGGCAACGCTTTTCGCCACCCTTGACGCGATCAAGGGACAGAACGACATCGCGACGTTCCAGTTCCGCGCCGAGAACACCTGGCTGTCCGGCGCGCACAGCCAGTCGCGGATCCACGGGTTCTACGGCGCCGGCCAGGAGCTGGTGCACAAGACCGAAACCGTCGTGGACGCCGACCACCCGGTCGTCCTCACCGGCGCCGACAACGCCCCGACGCCTGTGGAGTACCTCCTCCACGCGCTGGCCGGCTGCCTCACGGCCGGGATCGCCAACATCGCCGCCGCCAGGGGAGTGACCCTCACCAAGGTCACCTCGACCGTGGAGGGCGACATCGACCTGCTCGGGATCCTGGGCCTGTCCGACGGCTCGGTCCGCAACGGCTACCAGGACATCCGCGTCACCTTCCACATCGAGGGCGACGCGGACGACGAGACGCTGCGGGGGATCGTCGAGCAGTCGCGCCGCCGCTCCGCCGTCTACGACGTCATCACCAACCCCACGCCCGTCACCGTCACCGTCGTGACCGGCTGAACGAACCACCCCGGGCACGCCCCCGGGCCGGCGATCCCGGCCCGGGGCGCGACCAGAAGGAGCACCACCATGTCCGCCATCGACACCGTCGTCATCGGCGCCGGTCACGCAGGCCTCGCCGTCAGCAGGCTGCTCGCCCTCGAAGGCCGCGACCACGTCGTCCTCGACCGTGGCCGCGTCGCCGAGAGCTGGCGCACCGCCCGCTGGGACTCGCTGCACCTGCTCACCCCGAACTGGATGGCCCGCCTCCCCGGGTGGGTCCACGTCGGCACCGACTCCGACGGTTTCATGAGCGCCTCCCACTTCGTGCGCTACCTCGAGAGGTATGCCGCGAGCTTCGGTGCGCCCGTCCTGTCCGGTGTGCGGGTGGCGGAGGTGAGCGCCGCGGGGGAGGGCTACCGCGTCGTCACCGACTCGGCGACGTGGCTGGCTCGTCACGTGGTCGTGGCGACCGGGCCCGGCGGGCAGCCGCGCATCCCGGCGGCGGTGGAGGATCTGGACGCCGGCGTGCACCTCACCACCGCGGCCGGCTACCGCAACCCCCGGCAGCTCCCCGCCGGCGGAGTGCTGGTCGTGGGGGCGTCGGCCTCCGGCGTCCAGATCGCCGATGAGCTGGCTGCTGCCGGCCGCGAGGTCGTCGTGGCCGTGGGGCGGCACAACCGCATGCCGCGCCGCTACCGCGGGATGGACATCTACTGGTGGCTGGAACGCACCGGTCGCACCGCTCGCACGATCGAGGAGGTCCGCGACCCCGACGCCGCTCGACGCGAGCCGTCCATGCAGCTCGTCGGGCGCAGGGGCCACCAGAGTGGTCCCCGCGACCTCGACCTGGGCATCCTGCAGGCTCGAGGAGTCCGCCTGGCGGGTCACCTCGTGGAGGCGGAGGGGCAGAAGGTGCGGTTCGCCGACGACCTCCTCGACTCGGTGGGTCGCGCGGACAACCGGATGCACCGGTTCCTCGACGTCGTCGACCGGCACATCGAGGAGAGCGGCCTGGTCAGCGAGGTCTGGCCGGCCGAGCGTCCACGAAGCATTGCGCTGCAAGGGAATCCGACAACCCTAGACCTCGCGGCCGAGGGCATCGGCACCGTCCTGCTCGCCACCGGCTACTCGCAGAGCCACCCCTGGCTGAAGCTGCCGATCACGGCACCCGACGGCTCGATCCGTCAGCACCGCGGCCGCACCGAGGCGCCCGGCGTCTACGTCGTCGGGCAGCGGTTCCAGCACCGGCGGGACTCCGGGATGGTCGACGGCGCGAGGCACGACGCCGCCATGGTGGTCTCCGACCTCGTCGGAGCGAGCGCGGGTGCCGGCGCCGCGTCCGGCGCCTCGTCCGGATCCGCCGAGGGCCCCGAAGCCCTCGACGAGCGGCTCGAGGGGTGGGCGTCGTGAAGACCTACGACGCCGTGGTCGTGGGCGCCCGCGTGGCGGGCGCCTCGACTGCCCTCCTGCTCGCCAGGGCCGGGGCGAAGGTGCTGCTCCTCGAACGAAGCCCCTATGGCTCCGACACCCTGTCGACCCACGGCCTCATGCGCGCCGGGGTGTTGCAGCTGTCCCGGTGGGGCCTGCTCGACGACGTCGTCGCGGCGGGCACCCCCCCGGTCACCCGCACGCTCTTCCACTACCCGGACGCCGCCCCGATGCGGATCTCGATCCGCGCCAGCCAGGGCGTGACCGCCCTCTACGCGCCACGTCGCCAGGTCCTCGACCGGATCCTCGTCGACGCCGCCGCGCAGGCAGGAGCCGAGGTGTGGCACGGGGTGACCGTGACGGAGGTGCTCACCGACACGGGTGGGAGGGTCACGGGGGTGGGCGGCGTGGACGCCGCGAACGGCACGTTCACGGCATACGGAAAGCTGACGATCGGTGCCGACGGGATCAGGTCGACGGTGGCCACCGCTGTGGACGCAGCCGTCGAGCGACGCTCGCGGGCGCGCGGAGCGGTGCTCTACGGCTACTTCGACTCAATGCCCACTGAGGGTTACGAATGGGCCTATGGCTCGGGGACCGCGGCGGGGCTCATCCCGACCAACGACGGGCAGACCAACGTTTTTGTCGGGACGTCCCCGGAGCGGCTGCGGCAGGTGCGCCGAAACGGTCCGGAGGCAGCCTTCACCGAGCTCTTCGGCACGGCGGCGCCACGACTGCGGCGCCGCCTGCGGGCCGCGACGCTGGACGGGCGGCTGCACGGCTGGAGCGGTCAGCACGGCCACATCCGCCGGTCGCACGGCGCGGGCTGGGCCCTGGTCGGTGACGCCGGCTACTTCCGGGACCCCATCACCACCCACGGGATGACCGACGCCCTGCGTGACGCGGAGCTGCTCGCCGACGCCCTGCTCTCGACGTGGGCGGGGGACCAGCCCGAGGCGATCGCCCTCGCGGGCTACCAGGCGAGGCGCGACGCGTTGTCCCTGCAGCTCTTCGAGGTGAGCGACCGCATCGCCGGTTACGACTGGGGTGCCAGCGAGATCCAACAGCTGCTGCGCGAGGTCAGCTCGGCCATGAGCGACGAGGTCAGCCTGCTCCAGAGCCTGCCCCCGCGTCCGGCTCGCCCGGTTGCCACCGGTTTGGGCGCACTTGTGTTGGCTGACATGCCCGGCACCGGTCGCTAGCGTTGAAGGCCATCTCGTTGAGATCGGCACCGGCCATGGACGCGCGCATCAGCCTCCTCGGGGGGTTCTCGGTATCCGTCGGCGGCTCCGCGGTCACGGACCAGCAGTGGAGCCGCCGCAATGCCAGCGCGCTCGTCAAGCTGCTTGCCCTGGCCAAGGGACGGCGGCTGCACCGCGAACAGGTGATGGACGCCCTGTGGCCCGACCTGTCGGCGGACCTTGCCGGGCCCCGTCTCCACCAAGCCGCGCACTACGCGCGGCGGGCGCTGGAGGCCGCGGGGAGGGGCATCGTCCTGAGCCATGACTTCGTCGAGCTCCTGCCGGACGACGAGGTCAGCATCGACGCCGTCGACTTCCGGGGCGCTGCCGAGGCCGCGCTCGCCGGACGTAGCACGAAGGCTGCCGCAGCCGCCCTCGACCTGCACACCGGGGTGCTGCTCCCCGACGACGTGTACGAGCCGTGGGCAGAGGAGCACCGCGAGTCACTCGAGCAGCTCCGCCGCGAGCTGCTGCGCCTGACCGGCAGGTGGGAGGAGCTGCTCGAGGTCGACCCCGCCGACGAGCAGGCCCACCTCGCGCTGGCGCGGTCCCATGCCGACCGGGGCGACGTCAGGGCCGCCATGCGTCAGCTCGAGCGACTGGAGCTGACTCTCCGTCGAGAGCTCGGCACCGCCCCGGGCGCGGAGGCCGAGTCGCTGCGCGCCGAGCTGGCCGCGCCGGCGACGCCACCCGGCGCTACGGCTGCGGGCAGCGAGCAGCGTCGACTGGTCGGACGGCGCGCGGTGGGTGACCTCCTGCGCGAACGGCTGGCGACTGCCCATGGCGGCCACGGCGGTGCGGTCCTGGTCACCGGACCACCCGGCGTGGGCAAGTCCAGCGTGCTCGACCTCTCCGAGGCGCTGGCCCGGAGGGCGGGCTGGCGGGTCGCCCGCGGCACGGCCTCGGCAGTCGAGGGGCCGTGGCCTTACGCCTCGGTGCTCGAGGCGTTAGGAGACCTGTGCCGCAGGCACCCCGCCCTGTTGGACGGGCTCGACGACCGGTACCGCGAGGAGCTCGACCGGGCGCTCTCGGAAAGTCAGGTGACGTGGTCCGGCGAGAGCGCTCACCAGCGACTCTTCGTGGCGGCGGCCGAGCTGCTGCGACTCGGAGCCGCGGGGCGCGGGCTGCTCCTCGTCGTCGACGACATCCACGAGGCCGACGAGGCGTCGCTGCGGCTCCTGCACTACCTCGCCCGGTGCGCCGTGACCGACCAGGTCTTGCTGGTGCTGGCGCACCGCACCGCCCACAACGCGGCCCTCGAGGAGGTCCACGCCAGCCTGGTCGCGCGGGGCATCGGCTCGCGGATCGAGGTCGCGCCCCTCCCCGAGGCGGCCACCCTGCGCCTGCTCCAGGAACGCTTCCCCGACCTCGAGGAGGCCACCCAGCAACAGATCTGGGCCGTCAGCGGCGGCCTTCCCTTCACCGCCCTCGAGCTCGGCGCGGCCGCGGCCACCGGTCGCGAACCGGCGGCCATCGCGAGCCTGCCGCCTGACGCCCTCCGGGCCCTGCAGCGGGCCGCGCTGCTCGGGTTGTCCTTCACCACCGACGAGTTCCTGGCGGTGGCCGGCGCCGACGAGGCGCAGGCCTACCAGCACCTCGAGACCGCCCAGTCCAGCCTCGTGATCGAGTGGTCGGAGACCGGCTACCAGTTCCGCCACGCCCTGGTGCGGGAGGCGGTGCTGGACGCCATGGCGCCAGCGGTCCAGAGCGCAGCCCGGGTCGAGGTGGCCCGGGAGCTGGCCCGGCTGGGCGCCCCGCCCGCCCGGATCGCGCACCAGTACCTCGCGGCCGGCCAGCCGCGACAGGCGATCTCCTACGTCCTCCCCGCCGTCGAAACCGCGGGGGCGCTGGGCGCCTACCGAGACGGGCTCAACCTCGTCGACGCCGTCCGCGAGTACGCGACCGGCGAGATGCTCGGGCACCTGATGGCTCGGCGCGGCGACCTGCTCACGGCCCTCGGGGACCCGGCCTCGGTCGCCAGCTATCGCGCCGCGGTGCCGCTGACCACCGGGGTCGAGCACCGGCTGGTGCGCGCGCGGCTGGCCCGCGCGGCGTGCTTCGCCAGCGACTTCGACACCGCCCGCTCCGCGCTGGCCGGGCTGGAGCTGCTGGGCGACGACGCGGACGGACCCATCCTGCTGGCCCGGGGCAACATGGCCTACTTCAGCGGCGACATCGACGGAGCGTGGGACCTGGCCGTCGAGGCACGAGAGTCCCTGCTCACCCCCAAGGACCCGTGGCGCTACGTCGACCTCGTGGCGTTGCAGGGACTCATCGCCCACCAGCGCGGCGAGTGGTTCGAGCGCTTCCGCATCGAGCTGCGGCGCACCCTGTCCGACGCCGGTCTGACCACCGCCCTCTTCGACGCGCACCTCTGCGTCGCCGAGTACCTCCTCTACGGAGGGATTCCCTACGCCGAGGTCATCGAGCTGGCCCGGGGTCTCCAGCGCCGGTCGCAGCAGTTCGGCGCCCTGCGCGGGGTGGCCTTCTCCACCGCCCTGATCGGGGAGGCGGCGCTGTTGATGGGCGACCTCGACCTCGCTGAACGCGAGCTGCAGGAGGCTGTCGACCTCCACCGCGACGCCGATGCACCCGCGGGAGAGGCGCACGCGCTCCAGCGACTGGCCGAGGTGCGACTGGCCCAGGGCAACCGGCCTGAGGCCACCAGGTTGCTCAGCCAGGCCCTGCCGCTGGCGCGGTGGTCGGTGATCGGTTCGCACCTGTTGCAGCGCATCCACGGCGCGATGGTGCTCGCCGCCCCCGACCCCGTCGCCGCACGCATCGCGGTCGAGCGGGCCGAGGACAGCATGGGCGACTCCGACTTCTGTCCCTTCTGCACCGTGACCTTCGAGATCCCGGCCACCATCGCCTGCGCGGACGCGGGCGACCTCCCCGCCGCCGAGCGTCACCTCGCGGCAGCCGAGCTGTCCGCCGCGAAGTGGGAGGGCGCCGCCTGGCCGGCCGCCGTGAGCGAGGCCAAGGCCCACCTGGCCGCGGCCCGTGGCGACACCGGCGAGGCCCTCAGGCTGCTCGCCGAAGCGGCTGAGCTCTTCCGAAGCGCTGGTCAGGTGCTGGACGCAGCCCGGTGCTCCTCCGGTGCCAGCCTCCCGCTGACGCCGACGCCCATCCGCTGACACTGACACCGACACCCGTCCGCTGACACCGACACCCGTCCGCTGACCACGACGCCCGTCCGCTGACGCCCGACCGTTGACGCAGGTGACACCGATCCCGTGACGTCGGCGACACCTCGAGGTCGAACGTCACCGCCATCTGGCTAGGTCAGCCTCAGCCAAATGGATGAGGTCGCACCGTTTCCACCTCCTCCACAGGACGTGCGCTCCTAGGTTCATGCCCGCAGCGTCGCGTCCGTGGCGCTCGTACGGAGGTTTCATGCGCAAGCCCATCGCCGTCCTCGGGGCCGTCCTCGCCCCGGCGGCCCTGGCAACCGCTGTGGTCGCCGCGGCGCCGCAGACCGCGGATGGCGCGATCGCGACCTACAAGCTGACGTACGCGTCGCTGCCGGACGGGTCGAAGCGGGTCGTCCGCTGGAACGGCTGCCAGAAGGCGATCACCTACAAGGTGAACCTGGCGGCAGTGCCGAGCTCGTTGCGCTCCACGGTCCTGGCCGACACCAAGGTGGCGGTGGCGAAGATTGCCGCGAACACCTCCTTCGTCTTCAGCTACAAGGGGACCACGACGGAGGTCCCCCGCGTCGGGTCGATGGCCTCGCAGTCCGCCGAGCTCGTCATCGCCTTCACCACACCGTCCAGGACGAACTACTCGCTCGCCGGCTCCACGCTCGGCCAGGGCGGCCTGTACTACGGCTACGTCTCCCGCACGGTCAGCGGCCGGACCACCTACACGGTGGCGGCGCAGCGCGGGTTCGTCGTCATCGACACCCCCCAGATGCTCCAGCAGACCAAGGGCGGCACCGGCACCGGACTCCGGCGCAGCAACCTGCTCGCCCACGAGCTCGGCCACGCCGTCGGGCTCCAGCACGTCACCGACACCCACCAGCAGATGTACCCCTCGATCCGGACGGGCTCGCCCACGCTCTTCTACGCCGGCGACCGCACTGGCCTCGCCAAGGTGGGCAGGGCCTCGGGCTGCATCAACACGGCATACATGCCGTTGAGGGACCTCAGCTAGCCACGACACCAGCGCGGCACCCACGGTGCCCACCACAGACTGCCCGGCGTCACGACCGCCTGGCACACAGACTGCCCGTTCGCCCACCAGCGAGCGGGCAGTCGTTTGTGTATGCCGCGTGCTTGCCGCGGCGGGGCGCCGGGACGAGCCCTCGTGTGCCCGGGGTTTGTTCGCGCACGCCAACCAAGGCCCTTGCGTGCGTGTTGCGCTTATACACCACGAATGGCAACTACAGAGGGTTCTTTACCAAATGCAGACCCAACCGGGGGATTTCCAGTAGAACCAATGACCCTTTCGGGGGTTCATATTGCTCGATGTCCCGTCATGAGCCTGTTCGACGCGATCGAATCATCCTCACAGGGGCCACGCACCAGGCCGGCCACCGTCCACGAACAGAGGAACCCCGATGCAGTTCAACCGCAAGCGCGCCGCCGCCGTCGCGACGGGCGCCGCCCTCACGTTCATCGTCGGCGGGGTCGCCTTCGCCTACTGGAGCACCAGTGGCGCGGGCACCGGTTCTGCCTCCACCGGCAGCGTGGTCGCCGTCAAGATCAACGCCACCAGCGCAGCCGTGACCGGCCTCTACCCGGGTGGCCCCGCGCACGACGTCTCCGGCGACTTCGACAACACGAACGCCGGCTCCGTCTACATCAACCAGGTCACCGTTGCCGTGGCCCCGGGCTGGTCCAAGCAGGCCAACGCCCTCAAGCCCGCCTGCACCGCGAGTGACTTCACCATCGTGCCGGCGGCCGCGACGGCCCACGAGATCGCATCCGGCTCCGGCGTCGACGCCTGGGGTCCGGCCACCATCGCGATGAACAACCTGTCCACCAACCAGGACAACTGCAAGAACGTCACCGTCGACCTGGTCTTCTCCAGCAACTGATCGTGATGTCGCGCCCCTGAACACCGTCCGGTGGCATCAACCCCCCCGATGCCACCGGGCGGCCGGGCCCCCTCGACTACCAGCAGGACCACCCCGCTCATCACCGCCTCGGGAGAAAACCTCATGACCACCACCCCGCGTCAGCGCCGCATCCTCGCGGTCGCGATCGGCGTGGTGGTGCTCCTCGGCCTCCTCGCCGCCTGCGGGCCCTGGCGCACCAAGGCCGAGCCCGCCCGCCAGCCGGGCGCGCTGCGCGTCGTGGCGAGCAGCGGTGCGGGTCTGGCCCAGAGCCCGCCCGGGCACGCTCCGTTCGCGGCCGTCGGCAACGTCAGCCAGCTGCGCCCCGGCCAGATGCAGACGCTGCAGGTGAAGGTCACCAACCCGGACGCCGTGGACTACAAGGTCCTCGAGCTCACGGCCACGCCCCAGGACGCGAACGGCTCCTGCTCCGGTTCCACCAACCTCGTCGTCAGCAGCTACCAGGCGACCAAGCCCGGCGCGCGCACCTATCTCGTGCCGCGCAAGTCGAGCATCATGATCCCCCTCACGATCATGATGCTCAACACCGCCACGTCGCAGGACGGCTGCAAGAACGTCTCGTTCCCGCTCGCCTTCGGTGGTCTGGCCACCCAGGGTCAGGGCACCGGCAACTCGTGACCACGCACCATCGCTGGCTGCGTCGTCTCGCCGCTGCGTGCAGCGGCACCACGGCCCTCCTCATGGCCGGCGGCATTGCGTATGCCGCGTGGTCGGCTCTCGGGACCGGCACCGCCACCGCTGCGAGCGGCATACCCAAGGCTCTGGGTGTCTCGGCGACGGTAGCCGGCCTGCTGCACCCTGGGGGCGCCGCGGACGTCCTCGTCACCGTCAGCAACCCGAACCCCGCCGCCGTCAGCGTCACCTCCCTCGCGCTCGCCGGGTCGGTCACCGCCAGCGCCGGGTGCACCACGCCGGGCGTCTCGGTCTCGCTGCCCGGCTCCACGTCCCTGGTCGTGCCGGCCGGTGGCACCGCCTCGCTCAGCCTCGCCAACGCCGTGAGCATGACGACCGCGTCGTCGTCGGACTGCCAGGGCGCCACCTTCACCATCCCGATGCAGGCCGACGGACGGCTGCCGTGAACCCGGCCCAGCGACCCACCCGCCGCGTGACCCCTCGTCGCCCGGTGCGCGTGCTGCTCGCCGCCGCCGTCTGCCTCGCCCTCGGCGCCATCCCGGCGTATGCCGTGTGGTCGGTCATCGGCACCGGCAGCACCACCGCGACAGCCGCCTCCCTCGTGACCCCGGCCGCGCCCAGCGTGGGCTCCCCGGCCGCGACCTCCCTCGTGGTCAGCGGCACCCTGCCCAGCGGCCAGCTCCCCTCGACCGCCTATGCGGTGCATCGCGGGGCGGCCACGATCTGTGCCCCGGTCGCCTCTCCCTGGTCGTGCACCGACACCGGTCTGGCTTCGGCCACCACGTACAGCTACTCAGTCGTGGCATCGATCGGCTCGTGGACCGCATCGTCGTCGTCGACGTCCGGCACCACTGGCTGCACGGGCCCCGACACCTACACGGTCTCCGCAGCTGCTGCGACCGCAGGCACCGCCCTCAACGTCACGCTCATTGCGAAGAAGTGCGACGGCACCGTCGACTCCACCTACACGGGGAGCAAGGCACTCACCTGGGCCGCGGTCGCCGCCAGCCCCTCGGGCAAGGCCGCCGTCCTGCCTGCGAGTGCGACCTTCTCCGGCGGCGCCGCCACCGTCTCGGTCACCCTCCAGGCCGCCGGGAGCGCCACCCTGACACCGAGCACGGGCACCGTCACCGGCTCCGCGACCACCACTGTCGTTGCCGGGGTCGCCAAGAACTTCGTCCTCAGCGCCGTGACCAGCAAGCTGATCGCCGTCACCGTCACCTGTCAGGCCCTCAGCGAGCCGCCGGCGGCCCGGACCTGCACCGCGAGCAACCCGGCCGTGAACGGCAAGCGTGACTGGGTGGCCACAGCCAACCTGCTCGACACCTGGGGCAACCCGGCGACCACGCCGACCGCCCTCGTCGTCACCGCCACGAGGTCCGGTGCGACGAGCACGGCCACGATCGCCGCGGGCACCGGCGCGACCGCGACCCAGTTGACCATCTCCATCGCCAACAACGAGGCGCCCGTCAGCATCGCCTTCACGGCCACCGGCATCGCGACCCTGACCGTCACGAACGCCACCTGAGGAGTCCGCCCGGTCAGGGGGCCGGGCGGACTCCTCAGGTGGGCGTGGCGGGGGAGGCGTGGTGTCGGGAGCGGGCGGCATACTGGCGCGGTGCCCACGCCCGACGCGAACGCCCCCGACAGGTCGGTCCAACGGCGCACCATCAGCACCCTGATCGGCACCCAGGTCCTGGTCGGCGTGGGGGTGTCCGCCGGGGCGGGCGTCGGTGCCCTGCTCGCCGAGGACGTCGGCGGATCGGCCGACCTCGCGGGGCTCGGGGGCACGTTCCAGGTCCTGGGTGGCGCGCTCATCGCGATCCCCATGGCCCACGTCATGGCCGCGCGCGGGCGCCGCTCGGGCCTGCTCGTCGGCTACGCCCTCGGCATCATCGGCGCGCTGACGATGATCATGGCGGGCGCGATCCGCAACTTCCCACTGCTCCTGGCCGGGGCCGCCCTGTTCGGCGGGTCCAACGCCGCCAACAGCCAGGCGCGCTATGCCGCGGCAGACCTCGCCGACGAAGCCCACCGCGGGCGCGACCTGTCCACCGTCGTCTGGGCCACGACGATCGGCGCCGTGTTCGGGCCCAACCTGGCCGGCCCGGGCGAGCCGGTCGCGAGGTTCCTCGGGATCCCGGCCCTGACCGGTCCCTATGTCTTCTCCCTCGGTGGCCTGGTGCTCGGCGCCGTCCTGCTGTTCACCCGGCTGCGTCCTGACCCCTTGCTGCTCGCCAGAGAGCGCGCCGCTGCCATCGCCACCGAGCCGCTCGAGCGCCAGCACGGTTCCATCGTCCGCGGTTGGCGCACCCTGCTGGCCCACCCCGGCGCCCTGCTCGGCCTCGTGACCATGGCCCTCGGGCACACCGTCATGGTCAGCGTCATGGTGATGACGCCCCTGCACATGCACCACGGCGGCGCCAGCCTGCGCATCATCGGCCTCGTGATCAGCCTGCACGTGTTGGGCATGTTCGCGTTCTCGCCGCTCACCGGCCTGGCCGTGGACCGGTTCGGTGGCCGGTCGTGTGGTCTCGCGGGTGCTGTCATCCTCGTGGTCGCGGGGCTGCTGTCCGCCCAGGCCCCCACGGGGTGGTCGGCAGGGCTGGCTACCGGGCTGTTCCTGCTGGGCCTCGGCTGGTCGTTCACCCTCGTCGCGGGCTCCACGCTGGTCGTGAAGTCGGTGCCACTCGCCGAGCGCGCCGGAGCCCAAGGCGCAGCCGACCTGGTCATGGGGCTGGCGGCCGGTGGCGGCGGTGCGCTCGCGGGCGTCGTCGTCGGCCACCTCGGGTATGCCGTGCTGGGCGCCTGCGCGGCCGGCCTCGCCGCCGTCGTCGCCCTGGTGTCGCTGCTCATCCGCGTGAACGGCACGGACTCGGGGCACGCCACGTCGATGTCACCTGACCCGGTTCTGCCCGAGACCGTCCTGCCCGAGTGACCCCTGGCTGAGGCGCGGCGTGAGGCTTTCCCGTCCCACCCCGTGTTGCCCGACCGTGGGCACGAGCAGGTTGGTTAGCCTGCTTGGGTGACCCCGCCGACCGACGAGACCCGAGCAGCGCCGCAGCCCAGCGGCGACGAGCTCCCGACCACCCGGCATACCGAGCAGGAGGGTGCACCCACGGTTGACGCCGACCCGCGCGGCACCCGCGTGGCGGAGGCGGTCAAGGTCTGGCAGCGGCACCTCGTCGACCTCGGCGGTCGCAACACGTTGCTGTGGTACCGCGACCTGCCCAGCGGCACCCTCGACCTGACCACCGCGCACCCCGGCGGGCTGGCCATGCTGCTCGCGGGCCGCCCGACCCGGCTCTCCGACCTGGTCCGGGAGGCTGCCGCGCTCGACGAGGCCCGTCGTCGTGCCCGCATCATCCGTGCCAAGACCCTCGAGCTGTCGGAGGAGCGTGGCATCGCGGCCGGGTTCATCGCCATCGGGATGGCGAGCTGGACCGTGCGTGGCGCCTCGCGCGCCCCCGCCGCGCCGGTGCTGCTGCGGTCCTGCGTCCTCAAGCCGACCGGCGCCGCCCGCGAGGACTTCGACCTCGACCTGGGCAACGACGTCGAGTTCAACCCGGTCCTCGAGCACTACCTGCGCTCCGAGCAGGGGCTGGAGCTCGACACCGGAGCCCTCGAGGAGATGGCCAACGCGAGTGGCGCCTTCGACCCCCACCCCGTCTATGCCGCGTTGACGGAGCTGTGCGCCTCGGTGCCGGACTTCTCCGTCTCGCCGCGCCTCGTGGTCGGGACGTTCTCCTACGCCAAGCTCCCGATGGTGGCTGACCTTGCGGCACAAGGAGATTCGCTGGCCGACCACGACGTCGTGGCGGCACTGGCGGGCGATCCAGGAGCGCTTCGCGCGGTCAGGACGTCGGTGCCGGACTCGCCTGCGGACTCGGACCCGTCCCACGAGCTGCTCATCCTCGACGCCGACTCCACCCAGCAGGCAGCGATCGACGCGGTCCGCTCCGGAGCCCACCTCGTCATCAAGGGCCCGCCCGGCACCGGCAAGTCGCAGACCATAGCCAACCTCATCGCCAGCCTCGCCGGCGAGGGCAAGCGGGTGCTGTTCGTCGCCGAGAAGCGCGCGGCGATCGACGCGGTGCTCTCGCGCCTCGACGGGGTGGGCCTGGGTGACCTCGTCCTCGACGCCTACGACGGCGCGAGCAACAAGCGGCGCCTGGCCCAGGAGTTCGGGGCCGCCCTCGACCGCGGCACCCAGGTGCAGGACCCCGACACGAGCGAGATCGAGCACGCCCTCGTCGACCGGCGAGCGACCCTCGTCGCGCACGCTGCCGCCCTGCACGAGGTGCGTCAGCCGTGGGGGGTCTCGGCCCACCAGGCGCAGGAGGCCATCTCGAGGCTGGGCAGCCTCGCCCACCCGCCCACCTCACGCGTGCGGGTCAGAGGCGAACAGCTCGCCGGCCTCGACCGACAGAGGGTGCAGGAGCTCGGCCGCCAGCTGACCGAGGCTGCCTCGCTGGGTGCCTGGTCCACGCAGGAGGGGGCCGACCCTTGGTTCGGGGCGCGGATCGCGACGTCGGAGGAGGCGGTGCGCGCCCGCGACATCACCAGCAGGCTCAGTCAGGGCGGTCTGCAGGACCTCGAGCAGACGATGCACGACGTCTTCTCGGAGGTCAGCCTGCCGCAGGCCGACCGCGTGGGCGACTGGGGTCATGTGCTCGACTCGGTGGGGCGGGTGCGCGACACCCTCGAGGTGTTCCGGCCCGAGATCTTCGACATCCCTCTCGGCGACCTCGTTGCGGCCACCGGTGGCAAGGCCTACCGCGACACGAATGGCGTTGCCCTGGGCTGGTACTCGCGGTGGCGGCTGCGCCGTCAGGCTCGCTCGCTGCTGCGCCCCGGCCCGCCCCCGGCCGACCTGCACGCTGCCCTGCTCGACGCCCAGGTCCAGCGAAACGCCTGGGCGCAGATGGCCGGAGCCGGCGGCCGGCCCGAGATCCCGGTCGACCTCGACCGGGCGCGCACGGCATACGCATCGGTCGCCTCGGACCTCACCTGGTTGGAGGGCAGGCTCACGGCGACCCACCGGGGTGGTGACCTCTTCGGCGCGCCGCTGGTCGAGCTGCGGGAGCGGCTGGCTGAGCTCGACAGCCGCCCCGACCGCCTGACGGTCGTGCCCCAGGTGCTCGGCACACTCGACGCCCTGCGCGAAGCGGGCATGGGAGCCTTTCTCGACGACGTGGCCCGCCGCGGTGTGGAGCCCGACGACGTCGCTGCCGAGCTCGAGTTCGTCTGGTGGACCTCCCTGTCCGAGGACCTCATCGTGCGCGACCCCAGCTACGGCGCGCACGACGGAGCCCAGCTGCAGCGGGTCGCTCGCGAGTACGTCGCCGCCGACCACGCCCACCTGCGCGCCAGCGCCGACCGGGTGCGCGCCGGGGCCGGGCGGCGGCTCCGCGAGGTGCTGGCCGACCACCCCGACCAGGAGGCGCTGGTGCGCGCAGAGGCGGGCAAGTCCCGCCGGCACCGCCCGTTGCGCGACCTGCTGCCGAAGGCCGCCGAGACGCTGACGGCCGCCAAGCCCGCGTGGGCGATGTCGCCGCTCGTGGTCGCGTCGGTGCTGCCACCCGGGCGCTGGTTCGATGTCGTGATCTTCGACGAGGCCTCGCAGATCCCGCCTGCCCAGGCGGTCTCGGCGATCTCGCGGGCGCACCAGGTGGTGGTGGCCGGCGACGAACGCCAGCTGCCGCCGACCAGCTTCTTCACCGCCGCCGTCGACGAGGAGGGAGCGCCGGAGACGGACGCGCTGACCGAGGGTTTCGAGTCCGTCCTCGACGTGCTGACCGCTGCACTGCCGACCCGCCGGCTCTCGTGGCACTACCGCTCGCTCGACGAACGCCTGGTCGCGTTCGCCAACCGCGAGATGTACGACGGGTCGCTGGTGACCTTCCCGGGCACCGGCACCGACGCCGTGGTGACCCTCGAGTCGGTCGAGGGGTCGGGCATCGTCCAGGCCGGTGAGGAGGCCATCGAGTCGACCGAGGCGGAAGTCGCACGGGTCGTCGAGCTCGTGCTCGAGCACGCCCGAACCCGCCCCCACGAGTCGCTAGGCGTGATCGCGCTCGGCATCCGGCACGCCACCCGGCTCGACGACGCCCTCCGACGCGCCCTGGCCTCCGACGCGGCCGACGGCGTCGGCGACTTCTTCGACGAGGACCGGCCCGAGCGGTTCTTCGTCAAGAACCTCGAACGCGTCCAGGGCGACGAGCGCGACGCCATCATCCTGTCCGTCGGCTACGGCAAGACCCCCCACGGGCGAGTGCTGCACCGCTTCGGTCCGCTCAACCTCGAGGGCGGCGAACGACGCCTCAACGTCGCCATCACCCGCTCCCGCCGTCGGATGACCGTGGTCTCGTCGCTGCTCGCCAGTGACCTCGACCCCGCGCGGCTCAAGTCCCGCGGTTCGGTCATGCTCCGTGACTTCCTCGCGTATGCCGCGGACGGCACCTTCCCCGCGCCCGTCACCGACGATGGGGTCGCCCGAGAGGGTGGCACATCGACCACTCCCGCGGCTGAAGGGTCGATTTCCCGCCCCGTCGACGCCGGGGTCGACCCGCTGCGGGCCGAGTTCGCCCGCCGACTGCGTGACTCCGGACTGGTGGTGCACGAGGCCTACGGTTCGGCAGGCCAGCGCATCGACCTCGCGGTCGAGGACCCGGACCACCGCGGCCACGTGCTCGTCGCCGTCGAGACGGACGGGCCCGCGTATGCCGCGATGCGCAGCAGTCGCGACCGTGACCGGCTGCGCGGCGAACAGCTCGGCAGGCTCGGGTGGATGCACGTCCGGGTCTGGACGACCGACCTGTTCCGCGATCCCGCCCGCGACGTCGCCCGGGTGAACGCTGCCGTCCAGCAAGCCGTCGCGAACCGCCCGACACAGGAGCCGATCGTGGCGTCGACTGTGAGGCCCGCGGCCCCATCGGCCGCAGCGGACAGCGCGGCTCCCGTGCCTCCAGCGGCCCCGGCTCGCGGCCACAGTGGGCAGCAGATGCTGCCCATGGGGGACGACGACTTGGCCCCGTCGGACGCCGGCACGACCCAGGACGAGTTCAGCCCGACCACCGACGAGGGTGCCCGTCAGCGCCGCGCCCGTGGCCGCAGGGCCAAGCGCGGCGCAGGGCCGACGAGCGGCCAGCTGACCGAGCCTGAGCCGGCCGAGCCCGAGCCGACCGAGCCCGAGCCGACCGAGCCTGAACCGACCGAGTCCGAGCCCGCCGAGCCCGAGCCGACCGAGCCCGAACCCGAGAAGGTCAGGCCCCAGAAGGCCGAACGCCCGAAGCCCGAGCAGACCAAGGACGACACCGATGTCGGCTGGGGCGAGCAGCACGAGGAGCTGGCCTACGACCGCTGGTTGCGCGAACAACGCCCACCCCACTGGGGTTCCGACTGACCCGCCTTCCCGATGGACGGTGGTGTCACACGACGAAGGCGCCGGTCCCCTCAGGGCCGGCGCCTTCGCGCTGTGTCAACGGGTGAAGCTCAGGGTCAACGGGTGAAGCTCAGGCGCGGCCCTTGAGGGCGTCGCGGATCTCACGCAGCAGGATGATGCTCTCGTCCGGAGCAGCGTCCTCCTCGACCCGGGCATACCGGGCCTTGGCCATCTCGTACGGCTTGACGACGAAGAAGTAGACGACGAAGGCCATGATCAGGAACGCCACCAGGGCGGTGAGGAAGGGCCCCACGGAGACCAGGTCGCCCGGGTGCCACTTGTCGAAGTTCGGTGCGCCGCCGGCTTTGGCGAGCAGCTCGATGATGACCTTGGTGAAGGCGGTGATGACGGCTGCGAAGGCCGCGCCGATGATGAAGGCGACGGCAAGCTCCACGAGGTTGCCCCGCATGACGAAGTCCTTGAAACCCTTCATGGGTGTCGCGACCTTTCCCTAGAAGTTGGTCCTACGGCCGACACGCTAGCGACCTCCGCAGTCGCTGTGCGGGGGCCAGAACGCGGATTCAGCCGGTTTCGGGCCAGTCATGGGTGAGCACGAGCTCGAGCTGGGGTCGGCCGAGGGCGTCCTCCGGAACGGCGAGGATGCGTCGCGCCTCTTCCTGACCTGCGGAAACGACCACGCCACCCCCATCGAGCGCGTAGCCGCTGGACGACCCCTGACCCTGGATCACCGACCCGAAGTCGGTGGTCACGGATTGGTCCACACTGAGCACGACGACCGCGCGCGCCACCGGCCCGTCGGAGCTCCACAGGTCGATCCTGTCGCCTGCCGAAACCATCGACACGGCACCGTGATCGGGCACCGTGACATGCACTGCGACCCTGTCGACCGGCTGGCCGGCGAGCAGGGAGCTGCGGTTGACGCGAGCCCTGGTCACCGGTTCGCCAGGAGAGAGGGGCGCCGTCATCGGTCGCCCCACCACCTCGGCAAGCGTGTGGATGCTCGTCTGCGGAGCCAGCTCGGCGGGCCACCAGACCTCGCGCAGCGAACCGGGGGAGGCCACCTCGCCGACAGCCATGGGCCGGGCTGCCACCACGATGCGCACCAACGGACGAGAGTCGGCGGAACGGGCCACCGCGAGCACGCCGAGGGCGGCCCCCATCGCGCACAGGATGGCGAGCAGACGCCGGACCACGCGACGCCGCCACTGCCGTCGCCGGCCCGGACCGTACAGCCACCCCACCGCGCCAGCCACCCGCCCTGCGCCTGCCATCTCGCGGCCTAGCCCGGTAGCGCAATGGGCAGGGTGATCCCGTCGAGCGCGCGCCGGCACCCACAGGTCGCGTCGGCATCGGACTCCTCGGCGGGCATGGCGGCCAGAGCCGAACGCAGCACCTGCTTGAGCCCGTCGACGTTCTGGGCGAAGACTGCCAGGACCTCCTCGTGCGTGACTGCCTCTCCACCGTCGACCCCGGCGTCGTGGTCGGTCACCAGGGCGATGGTCGTGAAGCACATCGCGAGCTCGCGGGCGATGGACGCCTCCGGCATGCCCGTCATCCCGACCACGGTCCAGCCAGCCTGCTGATGCCAGGTCGACTCGGCCTTGGACGAGAAGCGCGGCCCGTTGATGACCACCAAGGTCCCGGAGTCGGCCACGGACTTGCCTGCGGCAGTGGCGGACTCGACGGCGACGGCCCGCCCACGTGGGCAGTAGGGATCGGCGAAGCCCACGTGCACGACTGGCCCCTCCGCGGCATACACGGTGTGCTCGCGGCCCCAGGTGCGGTCGACCACCTGGTCGGGTACGACGATCGTGCCCGGTCCCAGCTCGGGGCGCAGCGAACCCACCGCGCACGGCGCGAGCACCTGGCGCACCCCGACCGAGCGCAGCGCCCACAGGTTGGCGCGGTAGTTCACCCGGTGCGGGGGGAACCGGTGTCCCTGGCCGTGCCGGGCGATGAACGCGACGCGCCGCCCGTCGACCTCCCCCATCACGAGATCGTCGCTCGGCTCGCCGAACGGCGTGCTCACGCTCACCCGCTCCGCGGCGTCGAAGAACTCGTAGAAGCCGGAGCCTCCGATCAGTCCGAGGTCGGCGCGGGGAGTCGTCGAAGTCATGTCAGCAGACTACGCAGCGCCGGGCCGCCCGCGCCCGTGCGTCACCGGCGGCTGTGGACGGCGACGCAACGACGCCCGCCCCTGTGGACAGGGACGGGCGATGTCGGCGTATGCCGCGTGGTCGCCGCGGCACCAAGGGTTGGGTCAGGCGGCCGAACCGTCAGCGGACTTCGACGCGGACGCGGCGGACGACGTGCTCTTCGACCCGGACCCGCTCGAGGTGCTCTTCGACTCGCTGGAGGAACTGCTCGACGACTCGCTGGAGGAGCTGCTCGACGAAGCCGACGCACCCGACGGGGCCGGGACCGAGGCGGACGAGCTGCTGCGGGAGTCGGTGCGGTAGAAGCCGCCACCCTTGAAGACGACGCCGACGGCGTTGAAGACCTTGCGGAGCCGGCCGTCGCACTCGGGGCAGACGGTCAGGGAGTCGTCGGTGAACGACTGCACCGCGTCGAAGCGGTGGTCGCACTCGGTGCAGGCGTAGGAGTACGTCGGCACGGGTTCCTCCAAAGGGGCGTTCTGGCTGGCGGTCGCGGGCCGCGACGCTGGCACTGTCATGGCTTGACTGCCAACTATAAGGCCGCGCGAGGCCTGCTTCTTCCCGCTGAACCCGTGAGGAGCCCCCGCCACGGGCCGGCCGGGGCGGCTACTTCTTCCCGCCGCCGTCCTTCCACCCGGCCAGCCGGCCGTGCTGGCTGACCGAGCGGACCCGCTTCTCGGCCCGGCTCCTGGCCTCGGCGGTCGAGACGATCAGCAGCTGGTCGCCGCGGCGGATCACCGTGTTGTTCTCCGGCACGAAGCCCTTGCCCGCGCGCACCACGAGCGTCACGTTGGCGCCTTCGGGCAGCCGCAGCTCGAACACCTCGACCCCGTGCAGCCGGGACGCCGGTCCCACGGTCACCTGCATGAGCTCGGCCTGGAGCTCCTCGAGGGGTGTGGCCTCGACGGCGAGGTCGAGGGTGGCGTAGTCCTCGACGATGCCCAGCCTCTGGGCGACCCACGGCAGCGTTGGCGCCTGGACGAGGGTGAAGATGACCACGAGCACGAAGACGAGCTCGTAGATCCAGGGGACGTTCTTCGCGCCCACGGTGAGCGGCACGGTCGCGAGGACGACGGGAACGGCACCGCGCAGGCCGGCCCACGACAGGAAGACCTGGTCGGGCCACCGGAGCCGAAAGGGCGAGACCGACACCAGCACGGACAGCGGTCGCGCGACGAGCAGCAGCACGAGGCCGATGACGATGGCCGGGACGATCTGGTCACCCATCTCGCCCGGCGACGCCAGCAGTCCGAGCAGCACGAACAGCCCGATCTGGGCGAGCCAGCCCAGGGCGGTCGAGAGCCCGAGGACCGCCGGCCCGTGGGGGAGCCGCAGGTTGCCCAGCACCAGGGCCGCGAGGTAGCAGGCGATGAAGCCGCTGGCGTGCACACTCGCCGCCGCGGCATACGCAAGAACGGTGAGGGCGACCACGCCGATGCTGAACAGGCCCGAGGAACCAGAGGCGGCTCGCCGCATGAACTGGCCGCCCGCCCACCCCACGGCGAGGCCGATCGCGGCACCGGCGCCGAGCTCGGCGACCGCCTTGAGCGCCAGGGTGACCCAGCTCTCGGCGTCCGCGGGGTCGGCCGACCGGGCGGCGAGGGCGGTCACGAGGATGACCACCGGGGCGTCGTTGAAGCCGGACTCGGCCTCGAGCATCCCGGTGATCCGCCGGGGGAGTGGCACGCGGCGCAACACCGAGAACACCGCCGCGGCGTCGGTCGAGGACAGGATGGCGCCGATGAGCAGGGCGGTGTTCCAGTCGAGGTGCAGGACGAACCGCGCAGCCAGCGCGACCACGCCCACCGACACGATGACCCCGACGGTCGACAGCACGGCCGCAGGCCCGATCGAGCGGCGGATGCCCTCCCACCTGGTGCTCAGGCCGCCCTCGCTCAGGATGAGGATGAGGGCGGCGTAGCCCAGCACCTGGGTGAGCTCGTTGGAGTCGAACCGGATCTGGATGAATGGCCCGGCCTCACCGATGGCCAGGCCGATGCCGAGGTAGATCAGCAGGGAGGGCAGTCCGGACTTGAGGGAGAGCCGCACCGCGGCCACCGAGACGAGCAGGACGACCGAGCCGATGAGCAGCGCCGGGGTGAGGTCGTGCAGCGTGAACGAGCCCGACGCGTCGGACGCGATGGACCACGGCAGCCCACTCGGGGGGATCGCAGCGCGCACGGCCCGTCACGTCCTTTCCCTCGGTGTGGTGCGGATAGTCTCGCAGGGTGTCTCGCGCCCTTCTTGCCCGCCGCATTGCCGTGGCTGTGGCAGCCCTGCTCGTCGTCGTCATCGGAATTGTCGCGGTACTCGCGGTCACCTGGGTGCGTCGTCCGTTCCCCACGACCGAGGGGGAGATCAAGGTCCCTGGGCTGACCGGCAAGGTGAGCGTCCTGCGGGACGACCGCGGCATCCCGCAGATCTACGCCGACAGCGCCGATGACCTGTTCAAGGCACAGGGATTCGTCCACGCGCAGGACCGGTTCTTCGAGATGGACCTGCGCCGCCACATCACCGCCGGACGGCTCTCCGAGCTCGTCGGCCAGGCCGGTCTCAAGACCGACCTCGTGATCCGCACCCTCGGCTGGCGGCGGGTCGCCGAGGCCGAGCTGCCGACCCTCAAGCCCGAGACGCGCCGCTACCTGCAGGCCTACGCCGACGGGGTGAACGCCTACATCCACCGGCAGGGCAGCCCGTCGAACATGTCGCTCGAGTACGTCGTCCTCGGCCAGAAGGTCAACGACTACCGGGTCGAGGACTGGACACCGGCCGACTCCCTCGCGTGGCTCAAGGCGATGGCCTGGGACCTGCGCGGTGACTACAACGCGGAGCTGATGCGGGCGCGCCTCGCGGGCTCGATGTCCACGGCCCAGATCAACGAGCTGTTCCCGCCCTATCCCTACGACACCAACAAGCCGATCCTCTCCCCCCAGGACTGGTCACCCAGCAGCACCTCCACGTCGGCGAGCTCGGCCGTCCCGGGCGGCGACCTCGCCAAGGAGACCGGCAAGGACGCACAGCGCGCGTATGCCGTGGTGCAGCGTGCGCTCGCGGCGGTCCCGGAGACCATGGGTCGCGGTGACGGGATCGGGTCCAACTCGTGGGTCGTCGGCGGGAGTCGCACGAGCACGGGGAAACCGTTGCTGGCCAACGATCCCCACCTCGGCGTCTCGATCCCCGGCATCTGGTACCAGGTCGGTCTGCACTGCCGGTCGGTCAGCAGCAGCTGTCCCTTCGACGTGGCCGGCTACTCGTTCTCCGGTCTGCCCGGTGTGGTCATCGGCCACAACCAGTCGATCGCGTGGGGCTTCACCAACCTCGGACCCGACGTCAGCGACTTCTTCCTCGAGCAGGTGCGGGGCAACACCTACCTGCGCGACGGCAAGCAGGTCCCGCTCACCATGCGCACCGAGACGATCAAGATCGGTGGCGGCGGTGAGCAGACCATCACGGTCCGCAGCACCGTCCACGGCCCGATCCTCTCCGACGCCCTCGAGAGCGTCGCGAGCGCCGGTGAGAGTCCACCCGTCAACGGGCGCCCGAGCCCGGGGTCCTACGAGGTCGCGCTGCAGTGGACCGGCATCGAGGTGAGCCAGACCGCCGATGCGATCTTCGGGCTCAACACCGCCCAGAACTTCGACCAGTTCCGCACTGCCGCAGAGCAGTTCGCCGTTCCCGCGCAGAACCTCCTCTACGCCGACACCGCCGGCAACATCGGCTACCAGGCGCCGGGGCGAATCCCGATCCGCAGCCGCTACATGGAGGCCGCCCCGGGTTACTGGATCAGGCCGGGCTGGGTGTCGTCGTGGGACTGGCAGGGCTACGTGCCATTCGACGCGATGCCCCACACCTACAACCCGTCCGAGGGTTTCATCGTCGCGGCCAACCAGGCCGTGACCGAGAGCGGAAACCCCTTCCTCACGACCGAGTGGGACTACGGCTTCCGGAGCCAGCGCATCCGCTCACTCCTGGAGAAGAACACCAAGGTCACCCCCGCCACCATGTCGTCGATCCAGGGCGACACCCGGAGCCAGTTCGCACCCACCCTGGTCAAGGCGCTGCTCAAGGTCGACCTGGGGCGCGACGACTTCACCAAGCAGGCACAGGAGCTGCTTCGTGGCTGGGACTACACGAACCCGGTGGGCAAGAGCGAGTCCGGCGCGGCTGCGGCCTACTACAACGCGGTCTGGTCGAGCCTGCTGGACCTGACGTTCGACGACGAGCTCCCGAAGGACCTGCGCGCCGATGGTGGCGACCAGTGGATGCAGGCGGTCTCGGTGCTGCTGAGCAAGCCGCGCTCCGCCTGGTGGGACGACAAGCGCACCCCCGGGGTCGCCGAGGGCCAGTCGGAGATCCTGCGCAAGGCGATGGTCAAGGCACGGCTCGACCTGACGATGGAGCTGGGCAAGGAGCCCGGGGAGTGGCAGTGGGGCCAGCTGCACCAGCTCACCCTGACGCACCAGGTGCTCGGCGGCGAGGACGTGCCCGGCATCGTGGCCAAGCTCTTCAACCGTGGACCCATGAACATGCCGGGGGGTTCGGCCATCGTGGACGCCAACGGCTGGAACGCCGCCTGCACCACGACCGAGCCACCCGAGGACTGCACGAAGGGCCAGGGCTACGGCGTCGACTGGGCGCCGTCGATGCGGATGGTGGTGGACCTGTCGAACCTGGACAAGTCGCGCTGGGTCAACCAGACCGGCAACAGCGGTCACGCCTTCGCCGACCACTACAACGACCAGACCGACGCCTGGGCCAAGAACGAGCTCTTCGACTGGCCGTTCAGCGAGAAGGCCGTCCGGGACGCCGGTGGCGACGAGCTGAGCCTGGTCCCCAGCGGCTCGTCGAGCTGAGCTCAGTCGCCCGACTGAGCCGGCAGCGTGGGCAGGGCGCTCGAGGTCCCCGGCCCGACTTCGACGACCCCCGTCTCGGCCGTCATGACCGCGTGCACGCGGCGGTCGTGCGGCTCGCTCGGCAGGTCTTCGTCCAGCAGCTCCCACGGGTGGACCACGGCCACCAGGTGCGCGCTGGTCCGGGGAATCACCCGGTCGTAGCATCCCTTGCCCCGCCCGATCCGGGTCCCGAACCGGTCAACACCCTGGGCCGGCAGGAACACCACGGCGGCCCGGCCGATGGCCTCCTTGCCGAGCGGCTGCTCCGCGCCCCGAGCTTCCTCCGCGCCCCCTGCCTCCTCGTTGCCCACCTGGCGCCAGTCCAGGTCCCAGTCCTCGAGGGTCACGGGCACCATCACCCGTATGCCGCGCGCGGACAGCGCCTCGATCATCGCCTCCGTGGGCGGCTCCAGCGGGGTGGCCTCGTAGGCGGCGACCCAGTCGCCGCGAACCAGCCCACCGGCATACACGAGCTCGAGGGCGGACAGGGCAAGCTCCTCCGCGTCGCGGGCGCGGTCGCGCCCGGGCACGCGTTCGCGGCGCAAGGCGCTCAGGCGCTGTCGCACGGCGGTCTTGGTGGACAGGGGCACCTCCAGATCGTCCCACTAGGCTGCCCGTCATGAGCAAGGAAGGGTTGGCGCAGGCGGTCGCACGCATGACCGAGCGGGGGGTCGACCCGATGGCGATCCACGTGTTCGAGGAGGCCTACGCCCAGCTCGAGGCGGGCCGGACCGGCCTGATCGCCGAGGACGACATCGAGCCCCTGCGCGACGTGACGACGCTCGAGAGCATCACCGTCGACGACGCCGACCCCGCCGACCCTGCCAACGGCGACGAGGTGGCCGAGGCGCTGTCCCGCACGGCCGTCATCAAGCTCAACGGTGGCCTGGGCACCAGCATGGGGCTGTCGGGTCCGAAGTCGGTGCTCGAGGTCCGCGATGGGCTGACCTTCCTCGACGTCGTGGCCCGGCAGGTGCTGGCTCTGCGCGAGCGGCACGGGGTCAAGGTCCCGCTGGTGCTGATGAACTCCTTCCGCACCCGGGACGAGTCCCTCGCGGCCCTGGCGGGCTACCCCGACCTCGCCATCGACGGGCTGCCGCTCGACTTCCTGCAGAATGCCGAGCCCAAGCTGCGGGTCGACGACCTCGCGCCGGTGTCGTGGCCCGACGACCCGGACCTCGAGTGGTGCCCTCCGGGGCACGGAGACGTCTATGTGGCCCTGGTGGCGAGCGGTGTGCTCGCAGCGTTGCGGGACAAGGGATTTCGCTACGCGTTCCTGTCCAACTCCGACAACCTCGGGGCCACGTGTGACCCCGCGATCCCGGCCTGGATGGCACGGGAGTCCATCCCCTACGTGTCCGAGGTGTGCGAGCGCACTGCCAACGACCGCAAGGGTGGCCACCTGGCCCTGCGTCGCAGCGACGGCAGGGTGGTGCTGCGCGAGAGCGCCATGGTGGCACCGGAGGACCAGGAGCACTTCCAGGACACCCAGAGGCACTCGCTCTTCCACGCCAACAACCTGTGGGTGGACCTCGACGCCCTCGACGCCCAGATGTCGGCCAGGGACGGCGTCCTCGGCCTGCCCACCATCGTCAACCGCAAGACTGTCGACCCGGGTCGCAAGGACTCGACCCCGGTGATCCAGGTCGAGTCGGCCATGGGGACCGCGATCGAGGTGTTCGAGGGGTCGCGCGCCCTGCACGTGCCCAGGCGCCGGTTCCGACCGGTGAAGACGACCAACGAGCTGCTCATGCTGCGCTCGGACCTCTACGGCTTCGGTGACGGGTTCGACGTGGTGGCCCAGTCGCCGCGACCCGACCCGCGGGTCGACCTCGACGACCACTACACGCTGATCCACGAGTTCGACTCCCGCTTCCCCGGCGGCGCCCCCTCCCTGATCGAGTGCACGTCCCTCACGGTGCGCGGTGACGTGACCTTCGGCGCGAAGATCCGGTGCGTGGGCGACGTGGTGGTCGAGGCGGACGAGCCGCGCACCATTCCCGACGGCAGCACCCTCCCTCAGGCAGAAGGAGCGACCACCCCGTGATCAGCGTCGAAGAGCACTTGGACCGAATCCTGAGCACCGTCAAGGTGATCCGGCCGTTCGACCTCGGGGTTCTGGACGCCCAGGGCTGCATCCTCGCGGCCGACGTCGAGGCCCGTGGGTCGCTGCCGGGCTTCACCAACTCCGCGATGGACGGGTATGCCGTGCACGCCGCGGACATCGCGACCGCCAGTGCCGAGTCCCCGGTGGTCCTGCCTGTCGTCAACGACATCGCGGCGGGCAACACCAAGGCGTGGTCGCTGGCCACCGGCCAGACCATGCGGATCATGACCGGCGCTCCGATGCCCCACGGCGCAGACGCCGTGGTGCCGGTCGAGGCGACCGACGGTGGGGTGGTGCGGGTGGAGATCCGGGAGCGCCGCGCCGTGGGTTCGCACGTGCGCGAGGTCGGTGAGGACGTCGAGGCCGGCAACGTCGTTCTGCGCCGTGGCACCCTGCTCGGTCCCGGACAGATCGCCCTGCTGGCGGCGGCCGGGACGGCGCGCGTGCGGGTCGTCCCGCGGCCGAGGGTCGTCGTCATCTCGACCGGTGACGAGCTCGTCGAGGTGGGTCGGACTCCGGGTTTCGGCCAGATCGTCGACTCCAACTCGGTCATGCTGACCGCCGCCGTGACCGCTGTGGGCGCCACTCCGTTCCGGGTCGGTGGGGTCCCGGACGACGCCCGCACACTGATGGAGACTCTCGAGGGCCAGCTCGTCCGCGCCGACGTCATCATCACAACCGGCGGCGTCTCGATGGGAGCCTTCGACACCGTCAAGGAGGTCCTGTCGCGCGTCGGCACGATGCAGTTCGACAAGGTGGCGATGCGCCCCGGCATGCCCCAGGGCTTCGGGGTGCTCGGCGAGGAACAGGTCCCCGTCTTCACCCTGCCCGGCAACCCCGTGAGCGCACTGGTGTCCTTCCACGTGTTCGTCGCACCGGCGCTCCGGGCCATGGCCGGCCGCCCCGAACCGTCCTACCCGCCGGGCTACGTCCCCGCCGTGGCCGCCGAGCCGTTCGGCTCGGTCAAGGGCAAGATGGAGTTCGTGCGGGTGATCCTCGACGACGACCGGGCCCGACTCGCCGGTGGCCAGGGTTCGCACATGCTCGGTGCGCTCGCAGCGGCCGACGCGCTGGCCGTCATCCCCGAAGACGTCGTGGACGTCGCAGCGGGCGACGAGCTGATGTGCCTGCCACTGCTGGGCCGGGAGGGGATGTGAGCCTCGACCCCGCTGAGCGTCCGCAGCCTCCGGGGCTGACGCACGTGCGACCGGACGGGTCGGCGCACATGGTCGACGTCTCCGCCAAGGACGTGACTGCCCGACAGGCCTCGGCAGCGGGTCGGGTCCTGCTGTCGCCCGAGGCGGTCGCAGCGCTCCGCGGCGGGAACGTGCCCAAGGGTGACGCGCTCGCGGTCGCGCGGATCGCCGGCATCCAGGCCGTCAAGCGCACCCCTGAGCTGATCCCGCTCGCCCACCCGATCGCCGTCCACGCGGTCGAGGTCGACCTGGCGGTGGCCGACGACGGCGTCGACATCGGCGCCACCGTCCGCACCGCCGACCGGACGGGCATCGAGATGGAGGCCCTGACCGCCGTCGCGGTCGCGGCCCTCGCCCTCGTCGACATGGTCAAGGCGGTCGACAAGCACGCCCGGATCACCGACATCCGTGTCACCGCCAAGTCCGGCGGCCGTTCCGGTGACTGGGTGGAACAGCCGTGAACACGGCGGTCGTCATCACGTGCTCGACCCGCGCCGCTGGTGGCGTCTATCCCGACCGCGGCGGCCCCCTCATCGTCGAGGCGTTGCGGCAGTGGGGATTCGAGGTGGGCGACGCCGTGGTCGTGCCTGACGGCCCAGCGGTCGGTGAGGCGCTCGCGGAGGCCCTGGCCGGCATACCTGGGGTGATCGTCACCACGGGTGGCACGGGGCTGTCGCCCACGGACCGCACCCCCGAAGCGACGCGGGCCGTGCTCGACCGCGAGGTGCCCGGGTTGGCCGAAGCCATCCGCGGCGCCGGGCTCGCGGGCGGCGTGCCGACGGCGGCCCTGTCGCGCGGCCTGGCGGGAGTCGCGGGCAGCACCCTGGTGGTCAACCTGCCCGGGTCGACCGGAGGGGTCCGCGACGGGCTGGGGGTGCTCGAAGCCGTGCTGCCGCACGCACTCTCGCAGATTCGCGGCGGCGACCACTGATGGCCGTCTGGCCCGTCGAGCTCCGGGGAAGGACCCCGGGCGGGGAGCAGCTGCTGCTCGACCCGCTGCGTCGTCGGGACCGGGCCGAGTGGACTGAGGTGCGCAGCCGGAACCGCGAGTGGTTGGGGCCCTGGGATGCGACCTCGCCCAGCCAGGAAGCGCACTACGTCTCGTTCGCCGGGCTGGTGCGGCACTACCGCACGGAGGCGCGGGCCGGGCGGATGCTGCCGCTCACGATCCGGCTCGAGGGTCGCATCGTGGGTCAGATGGTGTTGTTCGGCATCTCCTACGGGTCACTGCTGTCGCTCTCGGCGGGGTACTGGGTGGACGAGTCGGTTGCCGGCCGCGGCGTCGCCCCGGTGGCCCTGGCCTTGGCCGGCGACCACGCGCTGGGCGCCATGAAGCTGCACCGAATCGAGGTCAACATCCGCCCCGAGAACGCCAACAGCTTGGCCGTCGTGCGCAAGCTGGGCTTTCGCGACGAGGGCGTGCGGGCGGCATACCTGCACATCGACGGGGCGTGGCGCGACCACCGCACTTTCGCCCTGACGACCGAGGACCTGGGCGGACAATCCCTGCTCGAGCGATTGCACACCAACCACACCAGTCACATTGGCGACACACCGCCCCACGTCCCCGGTGCGCCCGCGCAAGAGACCTAGCCTCGTATCCGTGCAGCCCAGCAGTCTTGTCTTCCTCGTCATCATCGCGGTTTGGGCTGCCTATTTCGTGCAGTACTGGGTCCGTCGTCGCGAGCACCTCGCCACCGCGCGCTCGGTCGACCAGTTCTCCGAGTCGATGCGCGTCCTCGAGCGCCGCAGCCCGCTGCCCGCGACCAACCTCTCGACGCCGCAACCGCGTTCGTATGCCGTGACTCCCGCGCGCGCCGCGCGTCCCCAGGTGCTCGTGAAGCGTGCCGAGACCGCCCACGTCGAGGTGCCGACGCCACCGCAGGCCGAGCGGCCGGCTCCCAGGACCAGCCCCGCAGTGGCCCGGCGCAACCGGGCCCTGATCATGCTGGGCGCCCTGTCGACGGTCGTCGTGGCCGTGCCGCTCGTGGCGCTATCGCTGCTCCCGCTGCTCACCCTGCTGGTGCCGCTGGTCTCCGTCGGCGGCGCCGTGGCCTGGGCCCGCTCCGCGGCGCAGGCCGAACGTCGCTCCCGTGTCGCGTCCCGCCCCGCCCGTTCGGAGCGCTCTGAGCAGGTGCAGCGTCCGGTCCAGTCGCGACCGATGGCTTCCCACGCGGTCGACGCCGTCGAGGTCGACGTTGCCGACCGCGTCGAGGTCGAGGCGGTCGTCGACGCCGAGCCCGTCGCCGCGCAGCCGGCCAAGCCGGAGCTGTTCGACTTCCAGGCAGGCACTGTGGAGGTGGCCGCGCCCGCCGCGGTCACGCCCGAAGCCGGGCGCGTCCCGGCCCGCATGCTCGTGGACGAGGACGACATCCCGCTGACCTGGGATCCCGTGCCCGTGCCGCGTCCGACCTACACGATGAAGTCCCGCGTGACCCGTCCCGCCCCCACGTCCGCGGACCTGGTCGGCGACGCGGACACCGAGTACGCGGCATACGAGGACCTCCCCGAGCGCCGGGTCGCCGGCGCCTGACCCGCGCGCCGCCAGACCCTCGCGTTGGTCGACCCTCGCGTCGCCAGCGGCGGCGCGGTGGGGGACGGGTGGACTACCTGTTGCCCCACACCGCCTGCGCGCCCGAGTCACCGGTGAGGACCACCATCGTCCCGGTGCCCACGGCGCTGGCGACCACGAGGATCCCCAGCAGGGCGCGCGGCACCGTGGCCGTGCCACGACGCAGGTAGAGCCACTGGGCGAGCGTCGTCACCGCGAGGGCCGCGGCCCAGGGGAGCACCTTGTCGCCGTAGTTCTCGTGCTCCTTGAGGAAGGGCGGGTTGCCGAGCTTGGCGGCGAGGTCGTTGCCGGCCCGGGTCGTGACGGGCACGGCGAGCGCGCCGATGACGGCGCCGAGTGGGACCAGGAAGGTCAGCTTGCGCTGGGCGGCAGGCCAGGCGCTCACGAGCACCGCGGCGGCGGAGGTCAGCGGCAGGAGCACGACGACGAGGTGCACGAGCAGGACGTGGGCCGGAAGTCCGTTGATCTCCATGACCGAGGAACGTAGCCGAGCCCCCGGGGGTTCACGCGCTGAACCACGCGCCTCGCTGTCTCGTCCTTTACGGCGAGTCCCCGGTGCGGGGAGGATCGGTGGTGTCGACTGGGCGGGAGGAATGCCGGACGTGGCGACGAGTCAGCGGGAAGTGGCTCTGCAGGGCCTGCACGATCGCCATGCGTCGGAGCTCTGGCGTTTCGCGCTGCGGCTGACCCGGGACCCACAGGTCGCCGAGGACGTCGTGCAGGAGTCGTTGCTGCGTGCCTGGCGCGACCCCGGGCTCGGCACCCGCTCGGAACAACAGGCGCGAGCCTGGCTGTTCACGGTGGTCCGCAACCTGGTGGTGGACCGCTGGCGCAGTGCCGCGTCACGGCACGAGGTCGCGGGAATCGACTTCGTCGAGCCGGGCGTCGGCGACCGGTCCGGTGAGGTCCTGGACCGCTGGCTGCTGACCGATGCGCTCTCCTCCGTCTCGCGCGAGCACCGGCAGGTCATCGCTGCCGCCTACTACGAAGGGAGAACCGTGGCCGAGATCGCGGCCGAGCTGAAGGTGCCGGAGGGGACCGTGAAGTCGCGGCTCCACTACGGGTTGCGCAGCCTGCGACTGGTCCTGCAGGAGAAAGGGGTGACCGGACGATGAGCGCCCCCGACGAGTACACCGACTGGGATGCCGCCTACGTGCTGGGCGCCCTGGCCGTGGCGGAGCGCCGCGAGTACGAAGAGCACCTCGCGGGGTGTCCCGCCTGCCGCGCCGCGGTGGCCGAGCTGGCCGGGCTGCCGGGCCTGCTCGCTCAGCTGCCACCCGGCGAGGTCCTCGCCATCGACCTTGGCGGCACGGGCGGTTCGGGAGGTGCCGCCGGCGTGGATGCCGATCGCGACGTCCTCAACCTCGAGCCCCCGGCCTCGTTGATGCCCGCCCTCCCGACCCGTCCCACCGGACTCGGTCGCAGCACCTGGTTGGCTCCCGTGGCCGCCGCAGCGGCCGCCCTCCTCATCGGAGGCGTCGGCGGGTATGCCGCCTCGAACGCCTGGCGGGACGGCCCACCTTCCGGCGGCACCGGCTCGACGACCGGGCCGACCCTGCCCGGAGGCGTGGTGGCGGGGCGGTTGGCGTTCACCGCGGTAGAACCGTCCCTGATGACGGCCGTCGTCGACGTCGTGCCCATCGCGAATGGCACCGAGCTGCGTGTCGAGTGCCAGTACGCCCGCCAGACGGGCAGTGCAGGGAGCACGACCGGAACCGGCAGCCCGAGCGGCACCCGGACCTCCAGCAGCTCCGGTGGTTCAGGAGGCGCTGCTGGTTCCGGTGGTGACTACCGGATCAACTACGCGATCTGGGTCGTGGACCGGGCCGGGCGAGCCACCGAGCTGCGGGACTGGACCGCACGGCCTGACCGCATCATGCACCCGGTCGGGGTGTCCACCCTTCCGGTGGCGCAGATCGCGGCCGTGGAGATCCGCCAGGTCGACACCGGTCACACGGTGATGCGAGCGAGCCTGACCTGACCTGCGGCACGACTGTTTTCCGTCGCGCGCCGTGCGGGTGTTATTGTTTCGTCCGCATCAGGGGCTGTGGCGCAGTTGGTAGCGCGTCTCGTTCGCAATGAGAAGGCCAGGGGTTCGAATCCCCTCAGCTCCACCAAGAGGTGACGACACAAGGTGTCGTTTTCACCGACAGAAGGCCCGGCCCGGTTCACCCCGGCTGGGTCTTCTGCGTTCCCCCGGCGGCAACGCGGGCTCGGGCTCAACGCCGTCTACACGGACAGGGCGACGGTGATGTACACGGCGAGCAGCGCCACGCCGACGCCGACGGTCATCGGCACCGACATCCGCTGGTTGTCCTCCCGGGCCGAGGCTGCCCTGCCGATGGCGAGCGTTCCGAGAGCTGCCGCGACGGCCAGAACCAGACGGACTGCCGTGCTCATGCTTGCTCAGCCCTTCGCCTCATGCCGCGAACGTAGCAGCGCTGCCGTGGCGCAGTGCGGGCACCGTGGCGGGCGGCACTGGCCACAGCCCCGTCGCCCGTAAGGTGGCCCCGCCCCACCTTCACAGCTGAGAGACGACATGAACGCTTCAGACCCGCTGGTCATGCCCGCCCGCGTGCCAAGTCCCGCCAAGCCCGCGGCCTCAACCAGGCCGGGAGCCAAGTGGCTGCTCGAGCACCGGGTGCAGCCGGTCGGGCCGGAGTCGGGCGAGGAGCACGCGAAGCCGCACGCGTGGTGGAAGGTGATGACCCTGACCGGGGTCGACTACTTCTCCACCTTGGCGTACCTGCCCGGCATCGCCGCACTGGCCGCCGGGGCTCTCTCGCCCTTGGCGACGCTGCTCATCGTCCTGCTGACCCTCCTCGGGATGCTGCCGATGTACTCCCGCGTCGCCAAGGAGAGCCCGCACGGCCAGGGGTCCGTGGCAATGCTGGAGGACCTGTTGCCGTTCTGGCGCGGCAAGGTCTTCGTGCTGGTCCTGCTCGGTTTCGTGGCCACGTCCTGGATCATCACCATCACCCTGTCCGCCGCGGACGCGTCGGTGCACGTCCTGGAGTCCCCGTTCTTCCCCGACGCCCTGCACGGGCACGCCGTGGCCATCACTGTGTTCCTCCTGCTGGTCCTGGGTGGGGTGTTCCTGCTCGGCTTCAGCGAGGCTGTCAGCGTTGCCATCCCGCTCGTGGCCGTGTTCCTGGCCCTGAACGCTGTGGTCGTCGTCAAGGGCATCGTCGAGGTCTTCACCACCGACGGCGCCCTGTCCGCCTGGACGTCCGCCCTGTCAGACAGCGGCGGCCTGAGCGGGGCGATCGGGCCCGCCGTCATCGCGTTCCCGCTGCTGGTGCTTGGCCTGTCCGGGTTCGAGACGGGGGTGTCGATGATGCCGCTCGTCGCTGCCGACGGCGAGAACGCCAAGGAGAAGCTGGCCTCTCGGATTCGCAACACCCGCAAGCTCCTCGCAGGTGCCGCGCTCATCATGTCCGTCTACCTGCTGTCGACCAGCTTCGTCACGACGGTGCTCATCCCGGCGGAGGCGTTCAAGACGGGCGGGGAGGCCAACGGGCGCGCCTTGGCGTACCTGGCGCATGAGTTGTTCGGTGACGGGTTCGGCACCGTGTACGACATCAGCACCATCCTCATCCTGTGGTTCGCCGGCGCGTCCGCCATGGCGGGGCTGATCAACATCGTGCCCCGCTACCTGCCGGCCTACGGCATGGCGCCGGAGTGGGGCCGGGCCGTGCGCCCGGTGGTGCTTGTCTACACGGTCATCTGCATCGTCATCACCTTCGCGTTCGGCGCCGACGTCAACGCCCAAGCGGGCGCCTACGCCACCGGAATCCTGGCCATGATGGTCTCCGGCGCCGTCGCCGTGACCATCTCCGCCTACCGGCACGCCCAGAAGGTCGCGGGAGCGGGGTTCGCGGTCCTGACTCTCATCCTGCTGTACGCGCTGGTGGAGAACATCCGCGAGAAGCCGGACGGCATCGCCATCTCCGGGTTGTTCATCCTGGGCATCGTGGTGGTGTCGCTGGTGTCGCGAATCAGCCGGACCACGGAGCTGCGGGTCGATCACATCGAGTTCGACGAGGACGCGCGCCGATTCATCGAGGAGTCCGTCGCCCATGACGGTTTGCTGAACATCATCGCGAACAAGCGCCAGGCCGGCGACGAGGCCGAGTACGTCGCCAAGGAGGCCGAGCAGCGGTCCATGAACCCGGTTCCGGGCCGTTCGGACGTGCTGTTCCTGGAGGTCGACATCGACGACCCGTCCGACTTCGCTGACGTGCTGCGGGTGCAGGGCGTCGAGGTGGCCGGCTACCGGATCCTGCGGGTGGCGAGCCCGGCGGCGCCGAACGCCATCGCCGCCGTGCTGCTGGCCTTGCGTGACGCGACCGGGTTGCACCCGCACTGTCACTTCGAGTGGTCCGAAGGGTCCCCAGTCGTACACCTGCTGCGCTACCTGCTTCTGGGACGGGGTGACACCCCACCTGTGGTCCGCGAGATCATCCGCAAGGTTGAACCCGACCCGACCCAACGGCCCAGCATCCACGTCAGCTGACCGCTACCCGGGGCACGCGGCCACCCGCTCTGCCCACACCACGGACACGACCGTGGCCGACACCTTCGGCATGGTCACCAGGAACACCAACTGGCAGCTGGCCAGCAAGCTGAAGCTGAACTTCCCCACACACCTTCTGACGGTTGGCGGTCAGTCGGCGCGGCCTGGCACAACCGCAGCATCGACCAGTGCTTGTGCCGAAGCCTTCGCTGCCTCAGGCGCGTCAGGGCTGGCGTCGAGGGCGCCGCTGGCCAGCCCGCCGTCGAGCAGCAGGGTGAGAGAGCGAGCCAGGCTGTCGGGGTCGCGCGCCCCGGCCTGCTCGGCCAGCCCTCGCACCCACGAGAGGACGGCCGCCTTGTGGGCCACGGTCCGGTCGTGGACCGGGGTGCCCGGTTGCGACTCGGCCGCGGCGTTGATGAACGCGCAGCCGCGGTAGCCCTCCCGGCGGCACGCGCTGCCCAAGGCGTCGAACAGGCCGACGAGCTGATCGGCAGGGTCGGGGCCGGCTGCTGCGGCTGCGTCGTGGAGCTGCCCGGACCACACGTCGTCGACCTTGCCCAGGTAGGCGACCACGAGGTCGTCCTTGGCTGGGAAGTGCTTGTAGAAGGTCGCCTTGGCCACCCCCGACTCGGCGATGATCAGGTCAACCCCCACGGCCCGGATGCCGCGGGCGTAGAACAGCGCGAAGGCGGAGTCCAGGATGCGCTCGCGAGCAGCGCTGGGGCGCGTCGGGGTGGCGATGGACATCGGGCTCCTCGTGCGGCGGTAGGGGCGTGTCACAGCATACCTTGCAAGTAGACAGATCTGTCTGTTAGGTTCCGTGGCGAGGTAGACAGATCTGTCTATGAAGCACGCAACCGCTTCCAGGAGTCATCATGAACATCGCAGTCCTCGGTACCGGCATGGTCGGACAGGCCCTCGCAGGCCGCCTCCTCGAGCTCGGCCACGACGTCGTCGTCGGCACCCGCGACCCCGAGGCCACGCGCCTCCGCGACGAGGCCGACGGCATGGGCAACCCGCCGTTCAGCACCTGGCTCGCAGCACACCCTTCGGCCGGACTGGCCACGTTCGCCGACGCCGCCGGCGCGGCAGAGCTCGTCGTCAACGCGACCAGCGGCTTTGGCGCCCTCCCCGCCCTCGAGGCCGCGGGTGCCGACAACCTGGCGGGTAAGCCGATCCTCGACATCTCGAACCCGCTCGACTTCTCGGCCGGCTTCCCTCCCACCCTGTGGGTCAAGGACACCGACTCGCTCGGCGAGCAGATCCAGCGCGCCTTCCCGCAGGCGCATGTCGTCAAGACCCTGAACACGCTCACCGCCGCGCTGATGGTCAACCCCAAGGACCTCGGCCAAGAGTCGTCGGTCTTCGTCTCGGGTAACGACGAGGCGGCCAAGGCGACGGTCACCGAGCTGCTCAAGAGCTTCGGCCACACCGACGTCATCGACCTCGGCGACATCACCACCGCGCGCGGCACCGAGATGCTGCTGCCCGTCTGGCTGCGGCTCATGGGCGCCCTTGGCACTGCCACCTTCAACTTCAGAATCGTCCGCTGAAGTTGTAACCGCCGCACGGCCGGGGTTCGACGATGGAGCACACGGCCGCAGAACCTGGAGCGAACAGCTCGCGCGGCAGCCCAACGAGCGCTCCTGACATCACACGTAGGACCGCACACGAATGACGAAGCGTCCCCTGCCCGACAATGCGGGCAGGGGATGCTGTGGTGCAACCGTCTTGCCATGTGACCGCTAGGCGGTGTGTCCCCATCGCACCCCGAGCTCGCCCCTCAGGACGAGGGCCAGGGGCCTACCGAGCCGCGTTCGATGAGCTCGGTCGGCAGCCGTCGATGCGCCACCGCGCCCCCTGCTCCCTCGATGCGTGACAGCAGCAGGCGGCACGCCGCCACCCCGATCTCGTAGGTCGGCTGGGCGACGACAGTCAACGCCGGGCTGACCAGGTCAGCCCACTCGGTGTCGTCGAAGCCGAGCAGGGACACGTCCTCCGGGCAACGAATCCCCGCGCGCGCTATGGCGTGGAACGCCCCGAGCGACTGCATGGCGTCGAAGGCGAGGATCGCCGTGGGCCGGTCCTCCAGCGCCAGCAGCCTGGCCGTCTCAGCCTCCCCGTCCTCGCGTCGGTAGCCACCGGAGGAGATCAGCTCCGGTCGGATCGGGACACCTGCCGCCGTCATCGCGTCGCGGAACCCGGCCGCGCGGGCGCCGACAGTCGTTGCCGACGCCCGCTCGACGCCCTTCATGTCGGGACGCAGCATGCGTTCCAGCATCGCGTGCGTCCCACCGGTGAGGATCGCGATGTCGCGGTGGCCATGGGCCAGCAGGTGCTCGGTGGCAGTCCGCGCGGCCTTGCGGTTGTCGATGCCGACGGTGTCGGCCTGCAGGCCGGCCACGCTCCGGTCCAGCAGGACCACCGGTATGCCGGCCGCAATCACTTCGCTGAGATGTGACCTGTCGCCGCCGTCCGCCGGGCACACCACCAAGCCGTCAACTCGTCGCTCCGTCATCACCCTGACAGCGGTCTCCTCCTTGTCGAGCTCCTCGTCGGTGTTGGCCAGCAGCACCTCGAAACCCTGAGCCCGCGCCGTGTCGGCGATGCCGCGCAGTGAACGACGGAAGAAGGGGTTCTCGATGTCTGACATCACGACGCCGAGGGTGCGCGTCGACCCGGTGATCATGCTGCGCGCGAGGCTGTTGGCTCGATAACCAAGCTGTTCCGCGGCGGCCAACACGCGTTCCCGGGTGCTCTCGCGCACCGAGCCGTAGCCGCCGAGCGCCCTGGCGGCGGTGGCAGTGGAGACCCCCGCTTCACGCGCGACATCTGGCACCGTGGCGATGCCGCGCGGTTCCACGCTCCTGCTCACAGCGCTCCTTCGAATGCGTGTCATACCAACGGTTTTGGCGGTCTGTCGAGTCATCCGGTATGCCGGTCGGTCGCCGCGAGCGCGCGGGTCCGGGTGACCCGTCCGCGGCTCACCACCGCCGACTTCCTGGCCTGACCTTAGCCGGTGTCGGACTGCCTTGGCGCAGGGGATCTGACCAATTTCCGGGAAACCTCTTGACAGGAGCCGAGCGGATTGAGAACGTTCTCACCCATCAGGTTGAGAACGTTATCAAAAGCGAGCCACTCGCGGATTGGAACCAGGAGCACCGATGACCGAAACCCTTCCCCTCAAGCCGATCGACGCCGACATCGTCGACAAGCTGACGGCCACCGTCGCGGAGCGCGAGGCGATCGCGACCGTGGTCCGCGACGTCGTGGAGCGCGGGCTGCGCAACGTCTACTTCGTCGGCGCCGGCGGCTCCATCATCTGCAGCTACCCGGCCCACTACCTGCTCCAGCAGAAGGCGTCGTTCCCGGCCTTCCAGGTCCAGAGCGACGAGCTGAACACCGCCGTCCCCGCACTCATGGGTCCCGGCTCACTGGTCGTGCTGGCGTCCTACACCGGCACGACCAAGGAGACGGTCGCCGCCGCCAAGACCGCCAAGGCCACCGGCGCGACGGTCATCGCCGCCGCCAAGCCCGGCAGCCCCCTCGCCGAGGCGGCTGACAAGGCGTTCACCGGCAAGAGCGACCTGTTCGAGCTGGTCGTCGCCTTCGAGCTGCTCGCCGCCACCGGCGCCGAGCTGGACACCGACGCCGTCGACCAGGCCCTTGCTGCACTGCCAGGCGCCGTCCGGCACGCGGTCGAGCAGGCCGAGCCGGAGCTCGCCGACATCGCCGACGCGTTCAAGGACGAGCCGATCACGTACGTCCTGGGGTCCGGCCCCAGCTACGGCTGGGCCTACGGCCTGGCGATGTGCTTCCTTCAGGAGATGCAGTGGAAGCACGCCGCGGCGTTCAACTCCGGTGAGTTCTTCCAGGGCGCTTTCGAGATGGTCGACGACGACACCGCCGTCCTGCTGTGGGTCGGCGACGACGCCTCGCGGCCCATGGGGGAGCGGGCCAAGAGCTTCCTCGACCAGTACTGCAAGAAGGCGCAGTACGTCGACGTGCGCGACCTCGAGCTGCCCGGCATCCCCGAGTCCGTCCGAGGCGACGTCTCGCCGATCGTCGTGGGTGCGCTGGCCAACCGCCTCGCCCAGCACTACGAGTCGGTCCGCGGTCACGACCTCGAGACGCGTCGCTACATGTTCAAGGTCGAGTACTGAGCATGACCGCTGACCTGCTCAACTTCGACCCGGCCCGCTACCTGCGCATCCAGACGGGTGCCGTGGGCCTTGCCGAGCAGATCGACGCCGTGGTGGCTGACGCCCTCGGCTCCGGCGTGACCAACGTGGTCTTCGCCGGAGCCGGCGGCGCGGGCATCCTCATGCAGCCCGCCGCCGCGCTGCTCCGCGACCGTTCGACCTTCCGCGCAGACGTCGTGCTGCCGGCCGAGCTCGTCCTGACCGGCTCGGCCACGGTGGGTCGTGACACCTTGGTGGTCATCCCGTCCCTGTCCGGAACCACCGCCGAGAGCATCGCGGCCCTCGAGTTCGTCAAGGCTGCCGGCGCACGGGTGCTGGTCCTCACCGGCCACCCCGACACCCCGCTGGGCATCAAGGCCGATGTCAGCCTCGTGAACTTCGCGGAGGACGACACGTCCTGCGAGTCGTTCTACCTCCAGTCGCTCCTGCTGTCGCTTTCGATCCTGACGCGCACGGGCGTGCTCGAGGACCACGCAGCCGTCGTCGCCGAGCTGACACGTCTGCCCGAGCTCCTCCTCGACGCCAAGGGCGCCTTCGAGCAGCGAGCGTCCGCGTTCGCCGAGGCGATCGCGGCCGACCCGTGGCACATCGTCACCGGGTCGGGCACCACGTGGCCCGAGGCCTTCTACTACGGCATGTGCATCCTGGAGGAGATGCAGTGGATCCGGACGCGCCCCGTGCACGCCTCGGACTTCTTCCACGGCACCCTCGAGCTCGTCGAGGCTGAGGTGAGCGTCATCCTCCTCAAGGGTGAGGACGCCACCCGGCCCCTGGCAGACCGGGTGGAGCGCTTCGTGTCGGGCCTCACCGAGAAGCTGCTCGTCCTCGACACGGCTGACGTGGAGCTGCCCGGGATCTCGCAGACCACGCGGGCCCTCGTGTCGCCGGTCATCCTGGCTGCCCTGCTCGAGCGGGTCAGCGCCCACCTCGAGGTGCTCCGTGACCACCCGCTGACGACCCGCCGCTACTACCGCCGCATGGCGTACTGAAGGACGGCCTCATGAACGTCACCCTGCTCACCCTCGGCGACAACGTCGTCGACCGGTACCTCGAACGGGGGGTGCTCTACCCCGGAGGAAACGCGGTCAACGTGGCCGTGCACGGGCGTCGGTGCGGCGCCGGCGCGGCATACATCGGTGCGGTTGGCACCGACCTCGCCGGGCGCGCCGTCCTCGACGCCCTGGTGGCCGAGGGGGTGGACACCTCGATGCTGAGGATCGTGGAGGGCCCGAACGCCTCGGCGGACGTGCGGGTCGTCGACGGGAACCGCGTCTTCGACCACGGGGACCCCGGTGTGTCGAGGTTCCTGCTGACGTCGGCGGACTTCGCTGCCGTCGCAGCGGCGACCATCGTGCACACCGGGGAGTGCTCCATGGTCGAGGGCCAGCTGGTCGACATCTCCGCCGCGGCGCCACGGCTCTCGTTCGACTTCTCCGAGCGCCCGCAGGACTACATCGTGGAGTACGCACCGCTCGTCGACATCGCCATCCGCTCACTGCCTTTCGCCACTGTCGCCGAGGCGGTCGACGAGGCCCGGCGCATCCGGGACCTCGGTCCGAGCCTCGTGGCGGTCACGATGGGCGCCGGCGGTGCGGTGGCACTCCAGGGCGAACAGGTGGTGCACGCCCAAGCACCGGCCACTCCCGTCGTCGACACCCTCGGAGCCGGGGACGCCTTCATCGGCCGGCTCCTCACCGGCCTCATCGCCGACACCCCGCTCCCGACGCTCCTGAGCGCCGCGACGGCATACGCCTCAAGCACCTGCGCCACCTTCGGCGCCTTCGGGTACGAGACCTCACTCGAGGGACTCACTGCACCGCTCAACCCCATCCACAAAGGAGTGGACCTCACATGAAGCACACCACGCGCAGCGCATCCTTCGCCGTGCTCGCCGCCGCGACCGCGGTGGCCCTGGCCGCCTGCGGCGCGCCCGGGACGGCCAACCCTGGTGCGGGAGGAGCCAGCAGCCAGAGCCTCACCGCACCAGCCGAGAAGTCGGGCACCATCACCATGGTCACCAAGTTCGCCGACCCCAAGTACGCCCCGTACTTCGAGAGCGTGACCAAGGCCTACGAACAGGCCAACCCCAAGGTCACCATCAAGCTCGAGCAGGTCGGCGACCAGCCCTACAAGGACAAGATCCGGGTGCTCTCGGCGTCCAAGCAGCTGCCCGACATCTACTTCTCGTGGGCCGGTGACTTCGCCAACAAGTTCGTCCGTGCCGGTCTGGCCGCCGACCTGACGTCGGTCATCGGGCCCGACACCGAGTGGGGCAAGACCTTCTCGCCGGCCGCCCTCAAGGCGTTCGAGACCAAGGGCAAGAACTTCGGTGTGCCGATCGACCTCGACGCGAAGTACCTGGCCTACAACAAGGCAGCCTTCACCAAGGCCGGGATCAGCGGCGCCCCCGCCTCCCTCGAGGAGCTCATCGTGGCCTGCGACAAGCTGAGGACGGCGGGCTACACGCCCATCGCCTTCGGCAACCAGTACGGTTGGCCCGCGATCCACTACATCACCCAGCTCAACGCGTACAACGTCGCACCAGCAACCCTCGCCAAGGACTACGACCCGGCCACGGGTGCGTTCACGGATCCCGGCTACGCCAAGGCGGTCGACCAGTTCAAGGACATCGTCACGCACTGCTCCAGCAAGGACGCCAACGGCGTCTCGCACGAGGCCGGACAGGCGAACTTCCTCAACGGCAAGGCCGCCATGCACTACCTGGAGTCGGTCGAGTTCCAGGTGCTGACCGCCAAGGGCGGTGCCCCGAAGGAGCTGGCCGACAACTGGGACTTCATGCGGCTGCCCGCACCCCAGGGGGCGGCCGGTGACGTCGGAGCCCTGACGGGCGCACCGGACGGGTTCATGGTCAACGCCCAGAGCAAGAACGCGGCGCTCGCCGTCGACGTCCTCAAGTTCATGACCACCCAGCAGAATGCCGCGAAGCTCACGGCTGACATCGGCTGGCTGAGTCCCGTCCAGGGGTCGGCGACCTCGGCGAACTCGTTCCCGCAGCTCCAGTCAGCACTCGCCGACATCAGCAAGGCCAACCAGTTCGCGATCTGGCTCGACACGGTGACCAACGCGGAGGTGGCCAACGCCTACCTCTCCGGCATCGAGGGCGTCATCTCCGGCTCGAAGACGAGCAAGGACGTCATGACCGGCGTCCAGGAGGCCGCTGCCAAGGCCAAGAAGCAGGCTGGCTGACCTCACCCCCAGGTGGGGCGGGCGGATCATGGGACCTGCCCGCCCCACTGACCGAGGACCACCCGGTCCGACCTCGACACGGTCGGTCAGCGTCGACCGACCAACGCCCACCCGAGGAGGGCATGACATGAGCACCACGTTGATGCGATGGCGGTCGCTGGCCTGGGTCCTGCCCGCGCTGGTCCTGCTGCTGGTCTTCGTCTACTACCCGATCGTCGACAACCTGCGGCTGAGCCTGTTCTCCTGGAACGCGTTCTCGGTCGCGCCGACCTTCGTCGGGCTCGACAACTACCGCACGGCGTTCCACGACCCGATCTTCTGGACGGCACTGCGGAACAACACGGTGTTCGCGATCGTGTCACTGGTCTTCCAGGTCGGGTTCTCGCTCGTCCTGGCGGCCCTGCTCGAGGAGTTCGTGCACGAACGACTGCGGGGCATCCTCCGCACGATCTACTTCATCCCCGCTGTCATCTCGATCACCGTCGCGGGCATTCTCTTCTCGTTCCTCTACAACCCCGAGATCGGGCTCGTGAACCGCCTGCTCGGAGCAGTGGGGCTCGAGAGCTGGCAGCACTCGTGGCTCGGGGAGCCCGCCACCGCCATGGGCAGCATCATCGCGATGAGCCAGTGGCAGTCCATCGGCTACACCGCGATCTTGTTCGTTGTCGGGATCCAGCGGATTCCCAAGGAGTTCCACGAGGCTGCGAAGGTCGATGGCGCTGGCCCGATCCGGAGGTTCTTCTCGGTGACCGTGCCCATGGTCCGCGAGATGACGACGCTCATCATCATCCTCACCGTCTCCGGCGCCTTCCTCGTGTTCAACGAGGTGATGGTCATGACCGCAGGTGGGCCCTCGAACTCCAGCCAAGTGCTCGGCACCTGGCTCTACCGCAACGCCTTCCTCAACGACGACATGGGATATGCGTCCGCCATCGCCACGGTCATCTTCGTGATCACGCTCGCGATCGGCGCCGTCCAGATCGTCGTCAGCCGCCGACGGAGGATCCAATGGTGATGTCCGCCTCCAGCCCGACCCCGACCCCGAGCCCGACCCCCACCCCCACCCCCACCCGCCGGAAGGCGGCGAGTTCGACCCCGGCCACGTCGGCGGACACCCCGGCAGTGCGGAGGTCGACGCGGGCAGCTCGTCGCGTCGGAGCCCGCGCAACGCGCCTGGCCGTGTGGCTCGGGCTCGCACTGCTCGTCGTCGCGGTCTTCTATCCCTTGCTGTGGATGGTCTTCAGCAGCTTCAAGAGCAACCAAGAGGTCTTCGCGAGCCCATGGGGCCTGCCGGGCGAGCTGCGCTGGGGCAACTTCGGCAGGGCCGGCAGCGCCGGGGTCGTGCGCTACTTCGTCAACAGCGTCCTGGTGACGTCCGCCTCGATCCTCACCACGGTCCTCCTCAGCGCCTGGGCTGCCTATGGGCTGGTGCGTCTGCGTGTCCCCTTTGGGGGGACGATCCTCGGGCTCCTGCTCGGCGGGCTCATGCTCGCACCGACCGTGGCGCTCATCCCCCTCTTCGGCCTGCTGCAGCGGCTGCACATCTACGACAGCTACTGGGCACTCATCGTGCTCTACACCGCCTTTCGCATTCCCTTCACCACCTTCCTCATCCGGGCCTACATGATCGACATCCCCTCCGAGGTCGACGAGGCGGCCACGTTGGACGGATGCTCGCCCACCCAGGCGTTCTGGCAGGTCATCCTGCCGATGTGTCGACCGATCCTCGTCTCCGCGGCACTGTTGCAGGCGCTCTTCGCGTGGAACGAGTTCGTCTTCGCCCTGGTCTTCATCAGCACCGGAGACCTCAAGACGCTGCCGGTGGGGCTGATGGACATGCAGAGCAGGCTGCTCACAGACTGGCCGGTGCAGTTCGCCGGGCTGACCATGGCCGCGCTGCCCATGATCGTGCTGTTCCTCATCGGCCAGCGACAGTTCCTGCGCGGGCTGACCGACGGCATCGGCAAGTAGCGCCCCGTACACCCCTCCGAGACTGAAAGGGCCGCGTGGCTGTGGACCTGGTCATCTTCGACTGTGACGGCGTGCTGGTCGACTCCGAGCCGATCGGGGCGAGGATAGGTGCCACGGTTCTGACGAGCCTCGGGTGGGAGCTCAGCGCCGACCAGGTGATGGAGCGGTTCCTGGGATGCTCGGAGGCGTACTTCCAGGCGGAGGTCGAGCGGGAGCTTGGTCGACCGCTCCCTGTCGGCTGGGACGACGAGTTCGAGCACCTCTACGACGCCGCCTACGCCACCGAGCTCGAACCGGTCGAGGGCATCGTCCCGCTGCTCGACGAGCTGACCGAGCGGGGCATCGCCACCTGTGTGGCCTCCAACGGCAGCCACGACAAGATGCGGCGCACGCTGGGCGCGACGGGACTGCACGAACGCTTCCAGGGACGGATCTTCAGCGCAGAGGACGTGCCACGCGGTAAGCCCGCACCGGACCTCTACCTCCACGCGGCCCGCACCATGGGAGTGGGGCCGAGCGAGTGCGTGGTGGTCGAGGACAGCCCGCCCGGTGTCGCAGCGGCGCGGGCAGCAGGCATGCACTGCATCGGGTATGCCGCCTTCACGCCGGCCGAGCGCCTGGCCGGTCCGGGGGTCACGGTGTGCTCGACGATGGCGCAGGTAGGGGACGAACTGCAGCTCGCAGCCCGCCTCGGCAGCCGCTCAAGTGGGGCCTAGCGGGAAACTGGCATGAACTCCGCGATGCTGCCGTAAGCACGCATCGCACGGATTCGTTCACCGACAAGGTCATAGGCGACGCAGTAAGGGATTCGGCCATCTCCAGTGGCAGCCGCGCCGCTGCCTTCGATGTAGGCGGCTCGCTCAGCGAGCACGAGTTGGGACGTCTGCAAGTCCTGGAGTCGAGCGTGGAGGACGTTGATCGCGTCCTGAACTGCCTCGGGTCAGCAGTCACTGCTCTCTCCATCGCTCCTGAAGATCGTCGGATTCTCCTGCCAAGTCTGTCCCTGGTCTCGAGATCGGCGGCCACCAAAGGGCCCAGCTACCAGCGTCTCCCTCAACCTCTGATGGGCGTGGCGTGCTGGATGCAGGTTCGTGCGGTTGGTCTGGCGTCCAGCCGCGCGGCGGGAATGGGTTGGTGGCACACCTCACAGATCCCGTAGCTACCCTGCTTGAGTAGGAGCATGGCGGCCTCGATGCTGGCGAGATGGTCCCGCGCCCCCTCAATGAGCGCCGCCAATTGTGAGCGTTCGTAGGCGATGGTTTGACCCTCGGGGTCGTGCTCGTCATCGGCATTCGAGTCCGCGGATGCGGCGAAGAGGGATTCGAGATCCGTTGTCATGCTTGCAAGTCGGGCGCAGACTTCGTCCCGCTCCCCGCGCAATCGCTCAGCAGCGGCCCCAAGCTCAACCTCCGGCCTGGTGCCATCGGGGGCGCGTTCGACTGAGGAATCGTCAGGTGGGCGGCCCATCTCCACAGCCTCCCCCAACGAGTCATCCGACGCCATCGCCATCAGCGGGTGGGTTGGAGCACCGCCCGAGTGGTGCAGTCGGATGTTGTGCCGCAGGGGCGCCCGGGTGTCAACAGCCGGGCAGCTTGAAGCTGGCGATCCGAGTCGTCCATCCGTTTCCGTTGGGTGCCGACGCCGCGCTGGCCGCGGTGTAGTACTCGTTGACGTACCAGAACGTGCAGTCGTCGACGGGGTCCACGGTCAGGTCGGAGTAGTCGCCCCAGCGCGAGTTGGCTGTGGTCTGGGCTGCGGTCCCGTTGACGATGGTGCCTTCGCCCAGTGGCATCTGGCCGAGCGGGTCAGCCGCCATCCGCCCTGTGTACCGAATGCCCGGAAACACATTGGTGCCGTTGACCACGCTGTAGCCGAGCCCGAAGTTTCCGTTCTTGTCGGCCGCGATGCTCCCCATCCACCGGTGGACGCCGTCGGCGGGCGCGTAAGTGCCCTGCTGGCGCACGCTGTAGATGCCGTTGGTGCGCCGGATCTCATACCAGCGCACGCCGGCAACCCCCGGCATGGCCTCGACCGACTGGTTCGTCAGCAGTGACTCAGAGGTTCCGAGGTTGCGGTAGGCCAGCCGGAAGGTCGGCCGCTGTCGGTAGGACAGGATGTCGAGGTACTGCGCCGTGTTGGTGATGCCCGGCTGGGGGAGGCAGTCCCTGGAGCCGAAGCCACCGATACACGGGAAGTCCGAGTCGAACGAGGCGACAGGCAGCTGCGTCTTGAGGACCATCGACGCCGTCGGGGTCGAGCGCCACTTGACGTCGAACTCCCAGATGTTGAGCGCGTCGAAGGTCGCCCCATAGGGAGCGTTGTCGTCCTGGGTTCCTACGATCGGCGCGGGGGCATCGTTCTTGGGCTTGGCCTTTCCGTCCACGTCCGGTGGCAGCAGCCCGTCGCCGATCAGGTTGAGCGGCACGGCGCTGTCGGTCATCAGGAAGCTCACCGCACGCGCGCCTGGATCGCCCAGGATCATCTTGTTGCGCTCGAGCCCGTAGACGCCGATGCCGTAGATGCTCGGATCGAGAATGCCGAACTCGCGGGTGGTGATGATGTACGAGTCCTTCCACACGCCGTACTTGGGGTAGTCGGGGAAGTTGAACCCGGTGGTAAACGCGTAGCGGTAGTACGAGCCGGTCGGGTCAGGACTCGTCGAGACGGCAACGCAGTTGTAGAACTGGTTGAGCGGCTCGTCCGGGTAGTCGATCCCGCGCGTGGTGAACTGGGTGAGGATCCAGCGGTCGGCCACCTGGTCGTACATGACCACCGGGTCACCGGACGGCTCCGTGCACTCGTCGATCGGGAAGTTGTTCCACAACGTGCCGGTGTCCACGGGTCCCAGCAGCCGCGTGCCGTTCTTGGAGTAGACCGCGAAGACGAGGTTGACGATCTCCACGTAGTGGTTCGGGCCGACCTCACCGTTGGGATCGGGTGGGTTGACCCTGCCGCCGAAGACGTTGAAGTTGTCCTGGTTGCTCAGACCTTCGAAGTTTGCCTGGGTGCCCGGGATGGCGAGGGCGCTGGGCGAGGCGTCGGACTGCAGCGCCCCGTCGGCCGCGCTGCCACGGGTGATAGCCGACCTCAGGTTCGGGTCTCGGCCCACCACGTCGGGCCGCGCTGCGCCGTGCTTGGCGGCCTTTGCCAGTTCACGAAGTGACGGCGACACGTCGAACGCCGCTGCGTTCGTGAACTTCGGCTTCAGCTTCTCGGGCGCCTTCGCCGAGGCGGCCTGTGTCGCGGCCCCGGGCAATACCAGGGCTGCGACGAGCGCAGCCGGGACGAACAGCCATAGCGGCCGACGGACGAAGTGCGGAGCGGCGTTCATCGACGATCCTCCCGATCCAGCCTGCCAGCGCATCCTCCCGCGAAGGGATGACCCGCACCTCCAGCAAACTGCGTAGCTCTGGCCCACACTCGCGCTCACCGGTCTCGATGACAGTTCAATCGATCGCTGAACCGTGCATCCGTCAGACGCCCAGCCGACCACACCTTTGACTCGAGGGGTGGATCCTCGACCAGCGCCTCGCCGCAGCCAAAGCCGACCTGGCACTTCGAGGCTCACTTCCGAGCCACGTAGGGCTTACCCACACCGACTGGCGCGTCGCCAACGGCTCGCCGACGTAACCCGGATTCCACTCACTTTCGACTGTTCGATGAGTTCTTCCGTCTCGCCCGCGAAGGTCGGGTCAACGCCAGGGGGATGCCCTCGCTCCCGATCACCGCTCGACTGGGTCCCGCTCACGACATGTACCTGGCGGGTCCGCCCGTGCCTCTGCATCGCACTGTCTTTCGGGTGCTAGCAACGACGGACAGACTGCTTCACCGTTCTGGCTCCTGAGCGGCCAGAACGCGGGGGTATGACGCGGCGTGCAGGACTCGTCCAGCTGTCTTATCAATGAATCATCGGATTCCCAAGCGCTAAGCCAACGGGCACCCGTAGCCTCGATCCATGCCCGAGGAACCTCGCCCGACGTACGTCCTCGTCGACGGGGAGAACATCGACGCCACCTTGGGCTCCATGTTGGGACGGCGTCCCCGCCCTGAGGAACGTCCTCGGTGGGAGCGTCTTCTGGAGTTCGCGCGGGAGCGATGGGGACATCCCGCGAACGGTTTGTTCTTCCTTGCCGCGAACGGCGAGCTTCCGATGGCCTTCGTGCAAGCCTTGCTTGCGATGGGTTATCGACCAATTGCGCTTTCCGGCGACAGTGCCGTGAAGGTTGTAGATGTCGCCATCCAGCGCACCCTTCGAGAACTTCGCAGTCGAGACGCGGATGTGCTCTTGGTCAGCAATGACGGGGATTTCGTCGAGCAAGTGCACGACCTGCTCGACGGCAGACGGGTGGGCGTCGTCGGCTTCGTCGAGTTCCGAAGTCTCGCATTCTCGGAACTGCGCGAGAAAGGGCTCGAAACCTTCGACCTGGAGTACGACGTACGGGCCTTCAACGAACGGATGCCACGCGTCCGCATCATCCCCATCGAAGAGTTCGACCCGACTCAATTCCTGTAGATCCCAGAGGAGCCGGTCTGCGATGCCAGTAGGCATCAGGGATCTCGCGGCGGGCGACGAACCGGCCGGCCTCCTCATCGAGGGAGGCGACGGCGGCCGCGAGCTCCTCCCGGGCCTGCTCACCCGCGGCGTCCAGGCCCTCAAGGTCCCAGACGCCCCACTGACGCAGCATCGGGGCCACGATGTCGTCGTGGTGGATGCGCAGGTCGTAGATGCCAGCCATGGCCATCTGCACGGCTTTGCGTCCGAACCCGGGGATTATCGAGCCGGGCATCTGGAACGTCACGACCTCGTCGGTGATCGCCCGCATGGTTTGGCTCGGCGTCAGCTCCAGCGCCGCTTGGACGAGGTTCCGGTAGAAAATCATGTGGAGGTTCTCGTCCTTGGCGACCCGCGTGAGCAGCTTCTCGGCGATGGGCTCTTCCGTGTAGCGGCCCGTGTTCCTATGCGAGACACGGGTGGCCAGCTCCTGGAACGAGACGTAGGCGCAGAGGTTCAGCAGCTGCTTGTCGCCCGAGTCGTAACCGGTCTCCATCGTGTCCATCCGGGCCCGCTCGAGCTCGTTGGGGTCGACGCCTCGGGTGACGAGCAGGTAGTCACGGATGCAGAACGCGTGTCGCCCTTCYTCGGCGGTCCATCGGTTGACCCAGGTCCCCCACGCGCTGTCGCGGCCGAAGGCCTGGTCGATCACCCGGTGGTAGCTGGGCAGGTTGTCCTCGGTGAGGAGGTTGACCTCCAGCGCCGTCCGGGCGATCGGCGAGAGCTGCGACTGGTCCGGCGACCACGGGTCGCCGCCAAGCTCGGCGAAGTCGCGGCCGCGCGACCACGGGACGTACTCGTGCGGCATCCAGTCCTGAGCGGCTTCGAGGTGACGGTTGAGGTTCTCCTCGACGGTCGGCTCGAGGGCGGCGAGCAACTGGGCGCTGTCGAGTGCGGCGGCCACGGGGTCCTCCTCGTTGACGAGCGCGCAGGTCGCGCCCACCCCTGCTTACACCCTCCGAGCTCGCCGATACACAGTTGTGAGCAGGCCGTGATGGCCGAACGCCCAAATTCGTCAGTCGGTGGACGGCGGGACGAGCGCCTGGCAGCTTTAGATCGATGCGGGCGAAGTCGTCGGACGTCGCGTTGAGCGCTTCCACGGGCATGCCAGCTGCACACGCCAACGTCGCCTCGGCAGGGAAGGACGCACGCGGCGGTTAGACGCACGTCGTCGTCGTGCAGCCTTGGGGCTTGGAACGCTTCCTGAAGTGCCGTACCCATGGGGCAGCGCCGCTTCCGCCGAGCGGGTACGACCGGCCTCTGTTACGTTCCGATGATGGTCAATGTCGTTGATGTGATTGAGAACCCGGTCACCGGGGAACGGATCACGTTCGTGCGGACGAGCGAACAGACCGGTGGTGCGCTCGCGGAGCTGGACCTCGAGTTGAGCCCCACGGCCTTCTTGGCAGCGGAGCACATCCATCGTTCGCAGGAAGAGAAGTTTCACGTCCTTGAGGGCCGCATCCTGCTGCGGTGTCGCGGTGAAGAGTCGCTGAGCGGCCCAGGGGACACCGTGGTCGTGCCTGCGGGCGCCCCGCACGCGTGGGCGCCGCACGGCGGCGCGGCGGCCAGAGTGCGCATCACCTTCACTCCAGGGGCCGGCATCGAGCAGTTCTTCGATGAGTTCTTCCGTCTCGCCCGCGAAGGTCGGGTCAACGCCAGGGGGATGCCCTCGCTCCCGATCACCGCTCGACTGGGTCTCGCTCACGACATGTACCTGGCCGGTCCGCCCGTGCCCCTTCAACGCACTGTCTTTCGGGTGCTAGCAACGACGGACAGGCTGCTTCACCGTTCTGGCTCCTGAGCGGCCAGAACGCGGCGGAAAGGCGCAACCCCTGGATCGCAGCAAAAGGGTGCCTTGCGTTGAACACCTTCAGGAAGTCGGGTAGACGATCGACGGAAGGTGACTGCGCGTTGCCAACGCGGCAGCATCCTGCTTGAAGGCGCTGGATCGGCCGCGCAGGTTCAGGTCCGGCAACATCATCGCCGTGCCCACTGCTCTCTCGTAATCTCGAACCGGAAGCCACCACGCTCCGCGCCCTCGACGCCCTGCATGTCGTCGGGCGTGGGGATCGACTCGACGACCGACATGCCGACCTTCTCCATCACTCGCTGTGAGGAGACGTTCAGCGCCATGGTCTCGCCCCAGATGGTGCTGACATCCAGCTCCGAGAAGCCTTTGTCCACAAGGGCATTCGAGCCCTCGGTCGCGTACCCCTTCCCCCATGCGTCCCGGCGGAGCCTGTAGCCGAGCTCGACCTCGTCCAGCGGACCGGTGCGCTGCGGGCGCAGGCAGAACCAACCGATGAAGGCGCCGGTCTCCTTCTCGTAGGCCGCGAACAGGCCGAACCGACCGTTCCACCGCTCATACGCGGCGAGGAGGCTAGGGATGACCTCGTCACGAACGACGTCGTCCGACAGCGACGGCTCGCCACCGGTGAGGTACCGCATCACTGCCGGGTCACTGTCCAGCTCGATCAGCAGGTCCGCGTCCTGCGCTGTGAACTGGCGCAGCACCAGGCGCTCGCTCTCGAGGTAGTCGCTCATGCTGGAAGCATGCCCAGGGCGATCCGCATCGCCAAACGAGTTTCGGTCGGGCCGGCCCTTCCCCGGTCCCTCGCAGGTAATGGCTGGAGCTATCGGGCACTGGTTCGCGGCGGAATGACGCATCCCACCGGTGGAGGCTTCTCCGCATTTCTCCTGTTCGCCTTCGGCTACCGGTTCTTTGACGGACTAGGGAACCGCGTCGCGCTGGGGTGAGGGATAGCGGTCGCCTGCTGCGTCATCAACTGACTCGAGCCAGGAAAAGGGTCACTCCTGGGGTCGTGAGCGTGCATCCCCTGGGGCAGTATCTGCGCACCTCGGCGGCCACGATGCCGTGCTCTACGACATGCAGGTTCGTGCCGCACTCGGGGCACGGCGTCACAGTGACTCGCACATGGTTGGGCATGTGCACGAAGCTACTTCGTAGGCGGGACAGAAGCCCCCCATAGATGCAGTAGCCCGTCCCCACACCATCTGACATAGACCGTGCCCACGACGACTAGGCAGACACGTAGGCCCGGGGACCGAAGCTCTCTGTGATGGAAAGTCGCAAGGAACTGCCCGACACAGCTGTGAAGCCGGCTCAAACAGCCCGAGAAGGTTCCACCGTTCGGATGAGTCCGTGTCAGCTAGATAGACGATGAGCTATCACCCGAACGGCCTGTATATTTGGGGCAATCGGGACAGTGAGGGATCTGGCTTTACCAAGCCTTTACGCGATGATGACTGCTTCTTGACCAGGCACTAGTGTTCGAGATGTGCCCGCAGGACGATCTTGGGGAAGGTCGCCTCGGGGCCAAACAGGGGGTAGGGCTTTGGCTGGTCTGGTCGCTGCAGGGGGATCGCGACCAGACCAGCCAAAACCCGAAATGGGGAAGATCCGCAGCCGCTGAAGGTCTGGCGAGGGACATGCGAGTCCATGTCACCTCCCCGCCAAGTGGGCTTGGGCACCGGATCGCGGAATGCTAGGACGGTGACTTCAAAGTCGTCCACGGACGCCTCGGCGCCGCTCCAGTCTGGCGCGCAACCATCCGTGTGGCTGAAGCACAGTTTCGCCTTGGCAGGCCTGGCGTAAACTGAACCGGCGGACATGCGCGGGCCGCGGTCGAGCTGGCTGGATCGTGGGGAGGGCCGATGGCGGACAACTTGTTTGAGGGATTCTTCATCGTCGCGTTCGCGGTCGGAGTCGTGTCGTTTCTGTGGTTGGCGATTGCCGGAGTGGTGTCGCGCCACCGCGATCACCGGACGGCAGAGGAGCGGTGGGCTGACGATCACGGGGACGAAGACCCCGACAAGGTGAAGCTGTATGGCGGGCCGAGCTGGACTGGTCCTGGTCCAGGCTTCTGATCTCTGACGGCAACCAGGCCTCTGGCAGGTTTCTGGGTGAAGCCATGTCGGTGATGAGGCCGCCGTCGGGGGTGGGTCGCTCAGTCGTAGTGCTGCAGGGTCGGCCACAGGGCGGCCCACCCGGTGGAAGGGACTCGGCATAGGGCGACCACGCTGCCCTGCTCCTCGTTGTCGACCCCGACACCGTTGTCCATGGTGCCCATCCACTGACAGTCGTCGAAATGCCTGTTCAGGTCCGCGAAGTCCTCGGTCCAGGCGAGCACGACGTCACGGTTGTGGGGCGGCGGCCCTTCGAAGTACAACTCGTTCTGACCGCTGAAGACAGGGGGCAGGTCGCGCCCGTATCGCGCGACGGCTCCTGCCTCACCGTAGTTGCCGGTGAAGACCACCACTCTGGGGCGCTGCCCGGTCGGGATCCGCTGATAGGCGGCACGCAACGTGTCGACGTATGCCGGCCAGCCGACTTGGTCGCCGATCGTCGGGTTCAGTGCGGCTTGGACGCTGACGTGTGACAAGGGTAGGAGCGGCAGCGCGATGAACGCGTTCACGGTGCCGTTGAGGGCGACCGCAGCGACGAGCAGCCAGGTGGGGCCTCGGTCAGTCGCCCAGCCGGCGGCCAGGACGAACGCAAGCAGCCCGAAGGCGTAGTAGATCTGCCCCCCGGCCAAGAAGGTGACGGCCAGCGCGACCAAGGTAGCCAGCGCTAGGCCACGCAGCGGCCTCCAGGCGGAACGGCGCAGCAAGGAAACGAAGCCGAGGACTACGACCCCGAACAGGGGTGGCCCGATCAGCAGAACCTGGTAGGGGATCAGCTGTGCTCGGACGTCGCTGGCGTTGTTGTGGTTCAGCGCGCGAGCCATGGTCAGCTGCGGGAAGTGATGGGTCGCCTGGTAGAGCAGTGTGGGCGCGGCCAGCACAAGGGCGATGACCACTCCGGCGAGGAGATGGTGTGAGCTGAGGACCGACCGTGGTCCCAGACCCAGGATTCCGGCCGCCAGGGATAGCAGCAGGATCGCGACGAGCAGCTTGTTGTCGGCTGCGACGCCGAGGACGGCTCCCGCAGCGAGCCACCACCGGGAGTCGCGCAGCAGCGCGCGAGTCACCGCCAGCAGTGCGGCCGCCCAGAGGGTGAGGTCGATGGTGCCGGTGACGAAGTAGTGGCCGCCCAACAACGGCAGCGCAGTGGAGGCGTAGCCCCAGGCGGCCAGCCCCTGAGCGCGGCGACTTCCGCCGAGCTCACGCGCGGTCAGGGCCGCCAGCACGACACCTACGGCGGTGACAAGTGGCGCCAGTGCCCGCAACCCGAAGACCGTGTCACCAAACAGGCGGATCGACACTTTCGCCAACAGCGGAGTGAGGAACGGCTGGTCTACGTAGCCCCATCGCGGGGGCAGCATCCGGAAGTACAGCTCGTCGCGGTGGTAGCCGTATCGCGACAGGGTGGCGTAGAGCAGGGCGCAGACAACGGCTACCGCCGCCGCGATCCAGCGCCATGGTGGGGGCGTCAGGTCGGTGACGATCGCATCACCGCCGCCGTCTGCCGACCGTGCCCCACCCGACCAGGACGTCATAGCCATACTCGCCTCGCCGCCTAACGGGTTTCCGGCGCAGAGCCTAACCGGCACAACCGAGTCCTGCGTCGTCCGGACGCGCCGAGCTCACGCTCCCCACGGCGATAGCTCGCCGACGGGCGGCCAGGGCCGCCGGATACCCCTCCTCCACCAAGCCGTCCCGGCGCTCAAGCTGATGCTCACCCGACGGTCAGCGAATGCCTGTGTCGCAGGAAATGTCGACCTTCGAATACGCACCGGCCCCGACTCGCGCGTCCTTCCGCTCGCAGGACATGCCGGCGTCGGCTGTGACGACGTACTTCCCCGGTGCCACGGCGACGCGGTAGTTGCCGTCCGCGTCGGTCGTGGTGCGCGCCACCACTTCGCCACCGGCATACGAGTCGCCGGGCCGCTGCTTGGCAACGGTGACCTTCGAGCCTGCGGCCGGCTTGTCTTCGCATGGGTCACCCTCGGTCTCGACGGGGCACTGAGGCCCCAGGTGGACGCGGCCAATAACGCCCGACTGGTCGAGAGTCGTCCCAGAGCTATGGTCGCCGCAGCCGGCGAGAAGCAACCCGGTTAGGGCAACGGTGAGTACTCCACCTACGCGCACGTCGATGAGACGTTCAAGCGCGCACTGACGCTCCACGAACGAGGTCCGTGCCGGCGACAAACCGCGGGGCGCCTCAACAATGCAGGCGAGCGAATGCGGGCGGATTGACGCACCCCCGCCGGTGGCGACGACGTACCCAGTCGCGATCACGGATACTCGGACGTATGGCCCCCTGTAACCCTGTGCTCCGGCCGTTCACTCACCACGGCCAGGGCCGGTAGCAGAGTGGACGTTCGCGTCGGGCTGTGTGGGTGGACGGTCTCCCAGTCGTCGTATGCGCGTCGCTTCCCCGTGGTCGAGGTGCAGCACACGTTCTACGATCCGCCAGCGGACGCCGTGCTGACGCGCTGGCGGAGCGAGGTGCCGGCCAGTTCCGAGTTCACCATGAAGGCATGGCAGGTCGTGACCCACGAGTCCAACAGCCCCACCTACCGACGACTCAAGAAGCCTCTGCCGGACAGCGCACGCGATCAGGTCGGCGGCTTCCGGACCACGCCCCAGGTTCTCGCGGGCTGGCAGCGCACCCTCGAATGCGCCCGGATCCTGCGAGCCACTGCCGTGCTGCTGCAGTGCCCGAAGAGCTTTAACCCGACGACCGAGAACGTCGCCCGGTTGCGGACCTTCATGGGGCAGGTCGAGCGGCCAGCGGGGCGGCTGCTCTGGGAGCCGCGGGGTGAGTGGCCCACGAACTTGCTCATCGAGCTGTGCGCCGAGCTGGACCTGGTGCACGTCGTCGACCCCATGCAGAGCGAGACCGTGACGCCAGAGCAGACCTACTACCGGCTGCATGGGACCACGGGCTGGCGGCACGTGCATACCGATGACGAGCTGCGCCGGCTGCGCGACCTGGTCGAGGGCCGGCCCTCGCCGTACGTGATGTTCAACAACATCCCCCGCGCAGGCGACGCCGACCGGTTCATCAGCCTGCTTCGTCATCAGGGTGCGTGACCGCGGCAGGTTGGCCAGAGGCGGACCGCGTCAGTGCAGCGGCAGAGGCGGCTCGGCCCACCATGGGCGCTCGTCGTGGTTGATCCGAACGACCCACTTGACCCAGTGGAAGCCGCGGCGACCAGGGACCACCAGGCGGACCGGCGACCCGTGGGCTGGGGAGAGACTTTCGCCGCTGATGCCGGTTGCCAACAGGAGCTTGTCGGTCAACGGAAGCCGTCGCGAGTATCCCGTCGCGCTGGTCACCTCGACGGTTCCCTTGGCCTCCGGTGGCAGCAGTCGGCTCAGGCGCACACCCGACCACTCCTGCTCGGTCCACCACCCGCCCGTGCAGTCCAGGACCCCCACCTGCCGGTCGTCCCACTGGGCGAGCTCAGCCAGTGACCAGTCTCGCGACGAGCCGCCCGTCGCCACGGTCAACCGCCAGCGCGCTGCGTCGAGAGTGGGCACCTGGTCGAACAGCCACGACGTGGCAGGGATCGCGGTGACTGCGGACGAGGTGAGCTGGAACGACCCGGTCGGACGACGTATGCCGGGCTGCGCCGTGAGCGCGCCGGTCGCCTGGACGCTCGCCTCGAGCGCGGCTGCCACGGAGGTCAGCACGGTCAGTCGCACGAACGAGCGACGCGACAGGTCAGTCCGGCGCGGGCGGACCCGGCGCTGCCGCGCGTGAGCAACCGTGAGGACCCCGGCCAGGACGCCGGCACCCACATGCACCTGCATGGTCGTCAGGGGCGAGCTGGCGAACAACACGCCGGCCACGTGGGCGACTCCCGTGATCACGGCGAGCAGCACGCCGAACCACAGAACTATCGACGTGACCCGCCCACGCCGCCCCGGCCGCCGTAGCCCTCTTCGGACGACCATCGACTTCCATGGCACGAGCACTACCACCAGGAGCGCGACGACTCCGTGGATGATGGCGACCGGCCAAACCGGCCCACTGCCCAGCACGAACATCATGAACCCGGTCGCGACCGCCAACGGGACCGCGACGAGCAGGGTCAGGTTGGCCAGTCGACTGCTCATCGGCGTCGGGCCGGGCCCTTCCACTTGAAGTGGACGAAAATTCGGCCGTGGTTGTCCGCGTCCTTCTCGACCCGGTGATAGAGAGCGCGGATCTCCTTCTGGTCGAGGAAGCGCAGCACCCGCTTCTTCAGCGCCCCAGACCCCTTGCCCGGGATGATCTCCACCAGGGGAGCCTTCTTCGCCACGGCTTCGTCCATGACGGCACGCAAGGCGCGGTCGATGTCCGTGCCGCGGTTGTAGATGGCATGCAGGTCGAGCGAAAGCTTCACCCTGCCATCCTGCACCCGACCCTCGCGGTCGACACCATCCCCGGCTGCCCGACCCCTTCTGATGAGCGATCCGCAGATGCCCGCCTCGCGGCGGCAAGTCGCGCGTTGGTAACTCAGGGTCGCGACGGCGTGGTGTTGGGCCAGACGTCCATGGTCGACAGGAAGGACTCGAGGAGCTTGCGGGCGCCGCCGTACGGCCTGACGGAGTTGTCCCACTCGGGGCGCCACACCGCGACGATGGTCATCGCATCGGCGGGGTAGTTTCCGCCGCTGAAGAACGCCTGGACGTTGTCCTTGAAGGGGACCAGCAGTCCCGGGTGGCAGTCCCGCTTCTCGACGCACAGCTCGACGGCCCGGTCGGCGATCCCGTTGCAGGGCGAGTTGCCTGACTTCTTGCAGAAGTCCTCGGCAAACGCCACCAGGTAGGCAGTGGACTCCTCTTTGGTGTCGGGGTCGATCGGTGCGGCCCAGGCACTGACGCGGACGTCGCCCTCGGGTGAGTCCTGGGGAGCCAAGAGGTGGTCCTGCGCGGAGCCTTTCCAGTCCTTGACGTTGGCCTGCCAGGTCCACTTCCGGGTCGCCGCGTACGGGATCCATTCCGAGGGGTAGCGGATGGTCAGGTCGTACACGCTCGACCTGAACGTCAGCATGGACGGCATCGTGAGGGACGGCTGTGGGGCCGGTGTCGTGTTGGCCGGTTCGGGCGCGCTCGTGTCGCGTCCACCGACAAGGGCGGTCGCGGTCACGAGGACCAGGGCGGCTGCCGCGGTGGCGGCCACGGAGGCCACACGGATCCGGTGCGCGCGGGCAGTCGAGCGCACCGCCGCGACGTCGACCTGCGGCGCGACGACCTCGTTCGCGATGTGCTGCATCGCCTGGGTCAGACGCTGGTCCAAGGTCATGACATCGCCTCCTTCGCTGGTCGGGCTGACTGACGGGCGGGCTCGCCCAGCAAGGCAGCCAGCCGCCGGGCCGCAGCGTGACTGTGGCTCTTGACCGTGCCTGGGGCCATGGCCAGGGTCTCGGCGATGTCCGCCTCGCTCAGGTCCTCGTAGTACCGCAATACCGTCACGGCCCGCTGTCGCGGAGGCAGGCTCAGCACCGCCCGCCAGACCCATTCATGCTCCGCCACCTCGTCCACGCGGTCCCCCCACCACGGCTCATCTCGCGGCATCAGCGGCGCCTCGTGAGACGAGCGCATGCGCCACCACGAAATGGCCTGGTTCACAAGGATCTTCCGGGCGTAGGCGACCGGCCGTTCCATCGCATCGACCTTCGACCACCGCTGGTAGACCCGGACCAGGGTCGTCTGCAGGAGGTCCTCGGCGCGGTGGTAATCCCCGGTCATCAGATACGCGGTGCGGAACAACGTCGTGCTGTGAACACGCACGAAGTCGGCGAACCGGTCCTCTTCGCTATGCCGCATCACCCCTCCTCGAGGAAGGACCAGCTGAGTGGACCTTCTACCACCTCAACGCCGCGATGGAGCCGCCAGGTTCAGTCGTCAGAACCGCGAATTGATGCCGATGCCTCGCTCGGCGTCGCGGCGTCGTACGGGTACATCAGCCACAGCGCCTCATCCATGCATTTGGCGAGCGTAGCGACAAAAGCGCAGGTCACAGCCCAAGGCCGCATGCGGCGACCAGCGGTACGGGGAACGCTTTCAACCCCCCCATGCGCCCCCGGGCTGATCGCGGCCGTAAGCGGGCATTTCCGCCTACGAGCTCGGCGTCACCCGCGGCGTAAAGACGCACGTCCGCACTGCGGCATGAGCGGGTATCGGCGAGGCTGAGGCCAAACGCGATTGGGGAAGTGATGACGAGGAAACCAACTCTGTTCCTGACCGTGGGGCTACCAGGCACCGGGAAGACCACTGAGGCACGGCGCATCGAGCTCGAGGAGAAGGCTCTTCGTCTCACCAAAGACGAGTGGGTGAAGGCCCTCTACGGGCTCGCGAACCCGCCAGCGGCCTCTGACGTGATCGAAGGACGGCTCATCGGGATCGGGCTGCGCGCCCTCGGTCTCGGTACCAATGTCGTCATCGACTTCGGCCTCTGGGGTCGAGATGAGCGCTCTGCTCTACGTAAGGCGGCAGCCGACGTCGGTGCAGCGGTAGAGATGCGCTACTTCGAGCTCACGCCGGCCGAGCAGCGGCAACGACTTGACCGACGCCAAGACGAAGAGCCGCAAGAGACGTGGGACATGTCCGATCAGGAACTCGCCACATGGGCCACCATCATCAGCATCCCGACGCCCGGGGAACTAGACGGCAGCGAACCTGTTGACGACCCACCGGCAGGGTTTGCGACCTGGGACGAGTGGCGTAGGCATCGCTGGCCCCCGTCGATTCCCTAGCACCACATTCCAAGCTGCAGCCCATCGGCATGATCGATGCCGAGAAGGGGAAAGGACCCCACTCCGAGGGCCTGGKCGACATGCATGGACGCCATTGACCGTSGTTGCTCTGAGCACCCATCAGCGACACTAGGCCCCCTGGCGGGCCGCCAGCTTCGCCGCRCGCTCSTCGCGGCGGGCGACGAACCGGCCGGCCTCCTCATCGAGGGAGGCGACGGCGGCCGCGAGCTCCTCCCGGGCCTGCTCACCCGCGGCGTCCAGGCCCTCAAGGTCCCAGACGCCCCACTGACGCAGCATCGGGGCCACGATGTCGTCGTGGTGGATGCGCAGGTCGTAGATGCCAGCCATGGCCATCTGCACGGCTTTGCGTCCGAACCCGGGGATTATCGAGCCGGGCATCTGGAACGTCACGACCTCGCCTCG
>NZ_JBFUEZ010000008.1:0-136045 GCF_056403675.1 Pedococcus sp. P2_F6 | reverse complement strand
CCGCTCCTGCGGCCACGCCCGCGCCCACCGCGCCGGCTCCCGCACGCGCCCCCGCGGCCCGGGCCGAGGCCCCCGCCACCGTCGACACGACGAAGGAGGCGCCCAAGCCCCGCGAGCCGGAGGCCCCCAAGGCGACCAAGGCGACCAACCAGGACGAGGTCAGGCCGTTGCGCGGCGCCAGCGCCCGCACGGTCACCAACATGGAGACCTCGCTGACGGTCCCGACCGCCACGAGCGTCCGTGCCGTGCCCGCCAAGCTGCTCATCGACAACCGCGTCGTCATCAACAACCACCTGCAGCGCTCGCGCGGGGGCAAGGTGTCGTTCACCCACCTCATCGGCTACGCCCTGGTCAAGGCGCTGGGCCACATGCCCGAGATGAACAACGGGTTCACCGAGGAGAACGGCAAGCCGGCGCTCGTCGTCCCGGGCCACGTCAACCTCGGCCTCGCCATCGACATGGCCAAGCCCGACGGCACGCGCCAGCTGCTGGTCCCCTCCATCAAGTCCGCCGAGTCGATGGACTTCGCGCACTTCTGGACCGCCTACGAGGACATCGTCCGCAAGGCCCGGGGCAGCAAGCTCACGGTCGAGGACTTCCAGGGCACCACGCTGACCCTCACCAACCCCGGCACCATCGGCACCGTCCACTCGGTCCCGCGCCTGATGGCCGGTCAGGGCGCGATCATCGGTGTCGGTGCGCTCGAGTACCCCGCCGAGTGGCAGGGCGCGAGCCAGGAGACCATCAACCGCAACGCCGTCTCCAAGATCATCACGCTGACCAGCACCTACGACCACCGCATCATCCAGGGCGCGCAGTCCGGCGACTTCCTGCGGATCGTGCACCAGCTGCTGCTCGGCGAGAACGGCTTCTACGACGAGATCTTCGAGAGCCTGCGGCTGCCCTACGAGCCGGTGCGCTGGGTCCAGGACATCTCGACCCACCACGACGACGACGTCAACAAGACCGCGCGCGTGCAGGAGCTCATCCACGCCTACCGCGTGCGGGGCCACCTGATGGCCGACACCGACCCGTTGGAGTACCGCCAGCGCCGTCACCCCGACCTCGACGTCACCAGCCACGGCCTGACGCTGTGGGACCTCGAGCGCGACTTCGCCACCGGCGGCTTCGGCGGTGCGCCGATGCTGCGGCTGCGCAAGATCCTGGGCATCCTGAGGGACTCCTACTGCCGCACCATCGGCACGGAGTACATGCACATCCAGGACCCCGAGCAGCGCCGCTGGCTGCAGGACAAGATCGAGGTCGGCTACGCGAAGCCGGGCCCCGACGAGCAGCTGCGCATCCTGCGCCGGCTCAACGCCGCCGAGGCGTTCGAGACGTTCCTGCAGACCAAGTTCGTCGGCCAGAAGCGGTTCAGCCTCGAGGGCGGCGAGTCGGTCATCGCGCTGCTCGACCGCATCCTGTGCCGGGCTGCCGCGGACGCCATGGACGAGGTCTGCATCGGTATGCCGCACCGTGGGCGCCTCAACGTGCTCGCCAACATCGCGGGCAAGTCCTACGGCCAGATCTTCCGCGAGTTCGAGGGCAAGCAGGACCCCAAGTCCGTGCAGGGCTCCGGCGACGTGAAGTACCACCTGGGCACCGAGGGCGAGTTCGTCGCCGAGGACGGCAACAAGACCAAGGTCTACCTCGCCGCCAACCCCTCCCACCTCGAGGCCGTCAACCCGGTCCTCGAGGGCATCACCCGGGCCAAGCAGGACCGGCTCGACCTCGCCGGTGAGGACTTCACGGTGCTGCCGCTGCTGCTGCACGGCGACGCGGCGTTCGCCGGGCAGGGGGTCGTCGCCGAGACGCTCAACCTGTCCCAGCTGCGGGGCTACCGCACCGGCGGCACCATCCACGTGGTCATCAACAACCAGGTCGGCTTCACGACGTCGCCGAGCGCGTCCCGGTCGAGCACGTACTCGACCGACGTGGCCCGGATGATCCAGGCTCCGATCTTCCACGTGAACGGCGACGACCCCGAGGCCTGTGTCCGGGTGGCCGAGCTCGCCTACGAGTTCCGGCAGGAGTTCAACAAGGACGTCGTCATCGACATGGTGTGCTACCGCCGCCGCGGTCACAACGAGGGAGACGACCCCTCGATGACCCAGCCGTTGATGTACAACCTCATCGAGGCCAAGCGCTCGGTCCGCAAGCTCTACACCGAGGCCCTCATCGGCCGCGGCGACATCGGGCAGGAGGAGGCCGAGGCCGCGCTGCGCGACTACCAGCAGCAGCTCGAGAGGGTGTTCGTCGAGACCAAGGCCGCTCTCAAGGAGGCCGCCACGGCCGACTCCACCGATGCCACGCTCGCCGGCACCGACGCCGAGGGCCACTCCGGCCTCGAGCCGCCGACCGCGCAGGCCACCGACCAGGCCACCCGCTCGGCCGACCAGACGGCCATCCCGGCGGACCAGCTCCACCACATCGGTGACGCCTTCGTGAACCCGCCGCAGGGCTTCACGGTGCACCCCAAGCTGCTCCAGGCCATGGAGAAGCGCGCGCAGTCGACCCGCGACGGTGGCATCGACTGGGCGACCGGTGAGCTGCTGGCCTTCGGGTCGCTGCTCATGGAGGGCACGCCGGTGCGTCTCGCCGGTCAGGACAGCCGGCGCGGCACCTTCGTCCAGCGCCACGCGGTCCTCATCGACAAGAACACCGCCGAGGAGTGGACCCCGCTGCTCTACCTCGGCGAGGGTCAGGCCCGGTTCTGGGTCTACGACTCGCTGCTGTCCGAGTTCGCGGCGATGGGGTTCGAGTACGGCTACTCCGTCGAGCGTCCCGACGCCCTCGTCCTGTGGGAGGCGCAGTTCGGCGACTTCCTCAACGGCGCCCAGACCATCATCGACGAGTTCATCTCGTCCTCCGAGCAGAAGTGGGGCCAGCGCTCGTCCGTCGTGCTGCTGCTCCCCCACGGCTACGAGGGCCAGGGCCCCGACCACTCCTCCGCCCGCATCGAGCGCTTCCTGCAGATGTGCGCCGAGGACAACATGACGGTGGCCTACCCGTCGACGCCCGCGAGCTACTTCCACCTGCTGCGCCGACAGGCCTATGCCCGTCCGCGTCGTCCGCTCATCGTCTTCACCCCGAAGTCGATGCTGCGGCTCAAGGCGGCGAGCAGCATGCCGGCCGACTTCACCGACGGCACCTTCCGTCCGGTGATTCCCGACCGCGCGTCGTTCGACACCGCCGCCGTCACCCGAGTCCTGCTCGCCAGCGGCAAGGTCGTCTACGACCTCGAGGCCGCCCGTGAGAAGGCGGGTGACACCACCACCGCCATCGTGCGGGTCGAGCAGCTGGCTCCGTTGCCGGCCAAGGAGATCGCGGCCGAGCTCGCGAAGTACCCCGCTGCCGACGTGCTCTGGGTGCAGGACGAGCCCAACAACCAGGGCGCCTGGCCGTTCATCGCGCTCAACCTGCCGCAGGCCCTCGCCGGACTCGGCGAGACCCGCCTGCTGCGGGTGGTCTCGCGCAAGGCTTCGGCCTCACCGGCCACCGGCTCGAGCAAGCGGCACGCCGAGCAGCAGTCCGAGCTCATCACGTCCGCCTTCGCGAGATAGAACACCAGAGTCCAGGCAGTCTCACGCACGGACTCCACCAGGTATGCCGCGTGGCTGGCCCAGCCACGCGGCATACCTGCGTCTGTGGCCTGGCGGTCGTGGGCGGACGACCACGGTCCGCGCCCCGGTCGGGTGATCGCGCCGCCCTGAGCACACCCTCGTCGAGCCGCCCCTGACCACGGTCGTCCTGCCACGAGGTCACGCGGCCACACGCAGGCGAGCCCGGTGGAGTTCTTCGCGCAGGGCCAGCTCCTCGCGCCGGATGGCCACAGCGGCCGCGATCATCTCCGCCACCCACGCCGGCCTGGTCATCACCCGCGTCCAAGGGAATCGCAGCACCAGCCACCCGTCGGCCACCAGCTCGTCGTACCGCACGCAGTCCTTCTCGAACAGCTCGCCCTCCCCGTGGAACTCGAAGCTGTCCGCCTCGAGCACGATCTTCAGGCTGACGTCCGCGAGGTCGACCCGGCCCACCCAGCGCCCGTTGCGGTCGATGCGGACCTGCGGCACGACCGAGAGCCCGGGGACCTCGAGCGCGATCGCCCTCAACACCGACTCGAACGGGTTTGCTGCTCGGGGATCCGCCAGCTCCACCACCCGCGCCACCTTGCGGCGAGGCCCGCGGGCGGGGAGTGCCGCCACTGCCCGAGCGAGCTCGGCCCTGGTCACCGTGCCGTCGCGCAGCGCGGAGTCGGCGACGGCGAGCCCCTCGTCGAACGGCAGCCGCGCCGCGCAGTCGATCACGGTCCGCACTGGCCCGGTCACCAGTCCATCGACGTCGGCATCAGGCAGGTTCACCCACGTCACCTGCGCCGACCCACGTTGGTCGGCGGTGAGCTTGCGACCGCGCCCGACCGCGATCTGAGGTGCCCGGGGTTGCCACTTGAGCGCCCAACCATGGTGTGCCGCGGCGCTCAGCAGGACGGAGGTGCCTCGGAGCTGCACTGCCATCCGCCGCGCACTCGTTGCCGTCGGAAGGGCGTAGCGGCCCCGGGCCACCCGCTCGACCAACCCGGCACGCAGGGCGTTCTCGAAGGACCGCCGGTCACTCGCCGCGATGACCTCGGCCCGGGTGGCGGCGCCCCCCAGTCGGCCCAGCGCCTCCACTGCGTTCACGCTGCGAGTCTGGCCCGACCGCGACGCTCGCCCCCGACTCTGTCCACAGCCTCGTCGGCGGACGACCAGGGTCGCCGCGCCGGTCCCCTGCCAGGCGCATCCTCCGCAGGGCGTCCGATCCGCGTCGCCGACCGTGGTCGTCCGCGCACAACCGCGCCACACTGCGCCGGGTATGCCGCGTGGCTGGCTCAGCCACGCGGCATACCCCCGTTAACCTTGCAGTCGTGTACTTCACGGATCGCGGCATCGAGGAGCTGGTCGCTCGCCGAGGGGAAGAAGAGGTCTCCTTCGAGTGGTTGGCCGACCAGCTGCGGACCTTCGTGGACCTGAATCCCGATTTCGAGACCCCCGTCGAGCGCCTGGCCACCTGGCTGGCCCGGCTCGACGACGACGAGGACTGACGCGTGAGCGACCCCACCTTCACCCCGAGCGCCGAGTTCCAGGTTGCCTCCGACGGTCCCCGCGACGTGGGGATCGTCTTCGTCGGCGACTCGCTCGTCGTCGGAGTGGGTGACCCCAAGGGACAGGGCTGGGTCTCCCGGGTGGCCGGTCGGACGCACCACCCCGACCTCGAGCTCACGGCCTACAACCTGGGGGTGCGGGGCGACACCACGGCTGACGTGCTGGCCCGCTGGAAGGCGGAGTGCGCGCCCCGCTGGGCGGGACGCGCCGAGAAGCGGCTGGTCGTCTCGGTCGGCGGCAACGACGCGGCCACCGGCGTGACCCTGGCCCGCCACCGCCTCAACCTCGCAAACATCCTCGACGACGCGGCCAGCGCAGGTATCGGGACGTTCGTGGCGAGCCCGACGCCGACCGACGACTCCGAGATCAACGCCAAGCTCGACGTGCTCGTGGAGGCGCAGGCCGATGTCTGCGCCCGCCGTGGGGTGCCGTTCGTGGACTGTTTCCGTCCGCTGCTCGGTCACGAGCAGTGGCAGAGCGACCTGGCGGCGAGCCGGATCGCCCACCACCCGGGACAGGCGGGATACGGCCTCATCGCGTGGCTGGTGCTGCACAACGGCTGGTACGACTGGCTGCAGATCTCGCCGAGCTGACGAGTCCTAGAGGTGCCGGTCCGCCAGGGCGCGCAGCTGGGCCAGCGTCTCGATCGCGCTGCGGTCACCGATGAGCCACGGGTTGACGACAGCCCGCATCTCGGCGTCGAGGTCGGGCCCCGGAGGGTTGCGGCGGGTGTGACCGTGCGGGACCGGGGCCACCGCCTTTGGATTGTGTGTCCACCTCGAGTCGATGATGTCGTCCGGTGAAGAGGGGAACTGTTCCATCTCCCCTTGATACGCCTGTGTCGGCCAGATCCCTAATCGGCCTCAGGCCCCTCTCAGGGAGGTGCTCCGTCAGGATCCGACGGTGAAGACGACCTTGCCGAACACGTCGCCGGCCGCCATCTTGGCGAAGCCCTCCCGCGCCCGGTCGAGTGGCAGGGTCGTGTCGATCACCGGCTCGATCCGCTGCTGCACCACGAGCTGCGTGAGCCGTTCGAGCTCGGTGCGCGTCCCCATGGTCGACCCGACGACCCGCAGCTGCTTGAAGTAGATCTTGGTCAGCTCGGCCTTGCTCGGGGCATCGCCTGACGTGGCGCCGGAGATGACGATCGTCCCGCCCGGCTTGAGCGAGTTCACGGAGTGCGACCAGGTGGCGGCGCCGACGGTCTCCATGACGGCGTCGACCCGGTCGGGGAGCCGTTCGCCGTTCCCGAAGGCGCGGTCCGCACCGATCCCCACCGCCAGCCGCCCCTTCTCCTCGTCGCGGCTGGTGACCCACATCCGGTAACCCGCCGCAGCACCGAGCTGGACCAGGGCAGTGGCCACCCCGCCGCCGGCTCCCTGGACCAGGACGGTCGCACCGGGCGTGAGCCCCGCATTGCTGAAGAGCATCCGGTATGCCGTGAGCCAGGCCGTCGAGAGGCACGCGGCGTGCGTCCACGGCAGGTCCGCAGGCTTCGCGACGAGGTTCGAGGTCGGGACGGCGACCTTCTCCGCGAGGGTCCCGTCGTGCAGCTCGGAGAGGAGGGTGCGGCGCGGGTCGAGCGTCTCGTCGCCCCGCCACCCGTCGCTGGGCACGACCGCGTGGACGATGACCTCGTTGCCCTCCTCGTCGATCCCGGCGCCATCGCAACCGAGGATCATCGGGAGGCGGTCCGCGGACAGCCCGACGCCGCGCAGCGACCAGACGTCGTGGTGGTTCAGGCCGGCGGCCCGGAGCGTGACGGTCGTCCACCCCTCGCGCGGCTGCGGGTCGGGCCGCTCGCCGACCTCGAGGCCGGACAGCGGGTCGTCGGCGGACTGGCGGGCAGCGTAGACGGCGAGCATGGACCGACCTTAGCGAGAGTCCTGTGGCACGAACGGCGGAGGGGGAGCTGAAACGGGGCACCCTGATCCGCGGCAGCCGCATACTGACGGGGTGCCGGAGTCCACGCTGTCGATGACCGAGGGCGTGCTGCTCGCGCACGCCCTCGTGGCGCGCCTTGCCGACCAGGTGGGTGCCCGGGTTCTCTTCATCAAGGGGCCGACGGCCGTTGCACTGGGCGCCCGGCCTGACCGAGCCTCCACCGACGTGGACGTCCTCGCCGACCGGGCCGGGTTCGTCGCCCTGTGCGCCGCCCTGGAAGGGTCCGGGTGGCAGCGACGCATCGCGGCCACGGGACTGCGTCGCGCGGCCGACCTGGCGTTTGAACACTCCGCGCACTTCATCCACCCGGACTGGCCGTGCGACCTGGACGTGCACTTCTCCTTTCCGGGGTTCCTGGCGCCGGAGGCCGAGGTGTTCGAGGCGCTGTGGGACACCAGCACCACGGTGGACGTCGCAGGCCGCTCGGTGCCCAGCCCCTCGGTGCAGGGGCAGGCCCTGGTCGTCGCGCTCCACGCGCTGCGAGACCCGGGCAAGGTGACGAGCCAGCAGGACCTGGCCCACCTGGAGGCGACCGTGGCCGGCTGGCCACCTGACCTGCTCGCGCAGCTGGCAGACCTGGCGGCCGCAACGGGTTCGTCGGACTCCGCAGATTCGTTCCTCGGGCACGTGGGTGCGGTCGTCGCGACGGACGGCCCACGGTACTCAGCACGGGTGGCGGACTGGCGAGCGCGTCAGCAGGGGTTCGGGCGATCGACGATGTGGCTCGTGGAGCTGCGGCGTTCGCCCTGGCGCGAACGCCCGGGAGTGCTCCGTCGAGCCCTCCTCCCGTCGCCCGAGTACCTCGTCGGATCGCACCTCGCAGCGGACCTGGGCCGCGGGCGACTCGTGCTGCTCCACTGTCGACGCTGGGGTCGCGCGCTGGCCTCGCTGCCGAGGGCTCTGGGTCGCGCTCGCCGGCTCCGTTAGGCCTTCGGCTCCTGGGCCACCGCGTCTGCGACGACGTCGGCCAAGGACGCGGCGAGGCTCTCCTGCCAGGGCGGCAGGGGTGCGAGGCGTGCCATCCGCCAGGAGTCGTGCCCCAGCACGCTGTAGGTGGGACGCGGTGCGGGGAGGGGGAACGCGTCGCTGGACGTCGGCCGCACCCTCTCCGGGTCCAGCCCGAGCCCACGGAAGATCTCCTGGGTGAGTCCGAACTTGGTCGTCTCTCCCTGGCTGGTGGCGTGCCACACGCCGAACGGCGCCGACTCGTGCACGAGCCGCAGGATCGCCTGGGCGACGTCCATCGTCCAGGTCGGCTGGCCGGTCTGGTCGTCGACGACGTCGAGGGTGTCGTGCCGGTCGGCCAGCCTCGCCATGGTCTTCACGAAGTTCGGGCCCCCGGCGCCGTACAACCAGGCCGTCCGGACGATCCACGCCTGGGGGCACCGCGCCTGCACCGCCCACTCCCCTGCGGCCTTGGTCCGCCCGTAGGCGGACAGCGGCGCAAGAGGTGCGTCCTCGGCATACGGCTCGGTCGCGTCGCCGGCGAACACATAGTCCGTCGAGATGTGGACGAGGCGCGCTCCGACGGCTCGGCACGCGTCTGCGACGTTGGCCGCGCCCACCGCGTTGACCGAAAAGGCTTGCCCTTCATGGCTTTCCGCGTCGTCAACTGCCGTGTATGCCGCGCAGTTCACCACGACGTCGTGGCCCCGCACGGCATCACGCACGGCATCGGCGTCGGTGATGTCCAGGTCGGACCGGGTGAGCGCGGTGACGTCGTCGTCCGGGACACCGGCGAGCGCCAGCGTCACCTGCAGGTCGAGGCCGAGCATGCCGCCCGCGCCGGTCACCAGCCAGCGGGTCATCAGCGGCCGAGCCGGTCGTACCGCGCCTCGGCGACGACCTTGGCCGTGCGCCACCAGTCCTGGTTGTCCTGATACCAGGCGATGGTGTCCTCGAGGCCCGAACGGACGTCGGGGTGGGCCGGCCGCCAGTCGGTCTCGGCCCGCAGCTTGGTGGCGTCGATCGCGTAGCGCAGGTCGTGGCCCGGGCGGTCCGGGACGTGGTCGAACCAGTCGGCCGGCTTGCCCATGAGGTCGAGGATCAGCGCCACGACGTCCCTGTTGTTCATCTCGCCGTCGGCCCCGATGAGGTAGGTCTCCCCGAGCCGGCCCTGCTCGACGATGGTGATCACGGCGTCGTTGTGGTCGTCGACGTGGATCCAGTCGCGGACGTTGGCGCCGGCTCCGTAGAGCTTGGGCTTCACCCCGTCGATGATCCCGGTGATCTGCCGGGGGATGAACTTCTCCGGGTGCTGGCGCGGGCCGTAGTTGTTCGAGCAGTTCGACAGTGTCGCCTTGAGCCCGAAGGAGCGGATCCAGGCGCGGACCAGCAGGTCGGCACTGGCCTTCGACGCCGAGTAGGGGCTCGAGGGGTTCAGCGGCGTGGTCTCGGTGAACTTGGCCGGGTCGTCGAGCTCGAGGTCGCCGTAGACCTCGTCGGTGGAGATGTGGTGGATCCGCTTGTCGTGCCGACGCACCGCCTGGATGAGCTGGTAGGTGCCGATGATGTTGGTGTCGATGAACGGCCACGGGTCGTCCAAGGAGTTGTCGTTGTGCGAGTCCGCGGCGAAGTGGATGACGAGGTCGTGGGCGGCGACCAGCTCGTCCACGAGGTCGGCGTCGGTCACCGAGCCCTTCACCACGTCGACCTCGCCGACCACGGGGTCGAGCGAGGTGAGGTTCGCGGCATACGTCATCGAGTCCAGGACGGTCAGCCGCCAGTCGGGGCGGACCTGGCGGGCCCTGATGACGAAGTTCGAGCCGATGAAACCGGCGGCGCCGGTGACGAGGACCTTCACGATTTCTCCTACGTGGTGGAGGCGGGCCGGGTCCCGTGATCGAGCTCTGCGATCAGTGCGGGTTCGACGTCTGGGAGCGAGTCCGCCGGACGGGTGGGGGGTGCGCCGTGGAACACCCGCTTGCTCCGCCGTGACGCGAGGTAGCGTAGCGCCAGCCCCAGTCGGATGATCAGCCGCAGGGGTAGCTGGCGCGGGGAGGAGTACCGCCGGGCGAGGTACCGGTAGGCGCTGGCGTGGTGAACGCGGGACATGCCCATGCGGTCCCGGTTGGTCGCGTGACCGCCGTGGTGGACCACGACCGAGTCGGGCACGTAGACGACGTCCCAGCCCGCCTCGGCGAGTCGTTCGCACAGGTCGACGTCCTCGAAGTACATGAAGTACGCGGAGTCGAATCCCCCGACCGCCTCGAAGGCCTCGCGGCGCAGGAGGAGACAAGCCCCGGAGAGCCAACCCACCCGGCCCTCGACAGGGTCGTGACGCTCGCGCCGGTAGCGCGCCGTCCAGGGGTTGTTGGGCCAGGCCCAGCCCAGGAGGGCGTGGCCGACCCCGTTGTGCAGACGTGGGATCTGGCGAGCAGACGGGTAGAGCAGGCCTTCATCGGTGACGATGCCCGGCCCGAGCGCTCCTGCTCGGGGCCAGCGCTCCGTGGCGTCGAGCAACCGGTCGATCGACTCCGGCTCGAAGCGCACGTCGGGGTTGGCGATGATGAACCATTCCTCGTCCCTGCCCTCGGCACCGAGGTTGGCAGCCCGGCCGTAGCCGAGGTTGCCGCCAGAGCTGACGAGCTGGACACCACCGCGGCCTCGGGCGCGTTCCGGCGAGCCGTCAGTGGACCCGTTGTCGATCAGGGTGACGGGCACCGGGTGTTGCGTCGCCTCGGCCAACGAGTCGAGCAGCTCGTCCAGGAAAACCCCCGGTGAGTACGTCACCACGAGCAGCCGAACCTTGGTCATCGTGTTCACGAGCGCCCCCTCTGCTATCGCGCCAGTCGTGAAGAACAGGCCGTCCCATAGGCCTCGAGGTGCCGCGCGGCCGCGCGACTCCACGAGAACTGTAGGGCCCGAGATGCCCCATCAGTGCGCATTGCGGCCCGCAGGTCGGGATCGTCCAGGAGTCGGGTGAGCGCGTCAGCGATGTCGTCCGCATCGGGCGAAGCGGCGTACGCCACCGCCTCTCCCCCGACTTCGGGGAGGGCCAGCTCGCGGGTCGTGAGCACGGCGACACCCGCCGCCATGGCCTCCAGCACCGGCAACCCGAAGCCCTCACCGAGGCTCGGATAGGCCATCACCTCGGCCCCGCCGAGCACGGCGTGCACCATCCCGTCGGGGACGAAACCGGTGCGCAGCACGCGCAGCGGCGGCGGCACCGCGGTCAGGTCGCCATCGAGCGTGGTCTCCCACCCTGCGGCTCCTGCGAGGACGAGAACGGGCGGTTCCGGGCGCTCGCTGCAGGCCTGCACGTAGGCGCGAAGCAGGGCGGGGACGTTCTTCCTCGGCTCGATCGTGCCGAGGAAGACGATGTATGCCGCGGAGCCGAGCCCCAGCCACTCCCTCGCCTCCGCGATCTCGGCAGTCGTGGGCGGATGGAACGTCTCGAGATCCACGCCGTGGGGGATCACCACCAGGCGACTGCGGTCGGCGCCGGTGTGCGCGACGACCTCGTCGGCGGTCGCCGCGCTGGGCACCACCACTGCGTCGGCCAGGCGGGTCGCCGCCCGAGTCCACGCCCGGAAGAACCTGCGCTTGACCGGGCCGTGGACCTCAGGGTGGCTGAAAAAGGTTGCGTCGTGGAGGGTGACCACGCGCGCCGGGCGGGCGCGACCGAGGAAGAGGGGCAGCGTGTAGTGGGGAGAGTGGACGACGTCCGGCTGGTGGCGTGCGACGAGGCGGGGCAGACCCACCTGCTCCCAGACCAGCCGGGCAGCAGGATGCCGGGCCCACGACGGCACGACGTGGGTCCGGTGGCGACCGACCAGGTGCTCGTAGGAGGCGGCGTCCCGTCGCTGGCAGGCCACGAGCACCTCGACGTCCAGCGACGCGAGCCCCGCGATGAGCTCGTCGACGTAACGCCCCACGCCCCCGCGCTGGGCGGGCAGGGCGCTGGCGTCGATCAGCACCTTCACGCGGGTCGCGCGCCCCTCCGGGACATCGCCCCTGCGTAGATCTGCCACATCCGCGAACCTACCTCGTGCCACTCGAACAGCCGGCTGCGCTCCAGTCCACGCGCGGAGAGGCCAACGGCCAGCGCTGAGTCGGCGAGCACCGACCCGAGCGCCTCCGCCAAGGCCTGCGGGTCGCCGACGGGGACGACGACGGCGGCCCCACCGCCCACTTCCACGAGGGCTGCATCGTCGCTCGTCACCACGGGGGTCCCGGCCGCCATGGCCTCCACGACCGGCAGCCCGAAGCCCTCGGAGCGCGACGGCACGGCAACCACGGCCGCACCGGCATACCAGCGGTGCAGGTCCGCGTCCGACACCCGGCCTGCCACGTGGACACGGTCCGACACCCCCAGCCCGGCAGCCATCGAGGGGACGTCCACGCCTCCCCATCCGTGCGGGCCGACCACGACGAGGCGGGCCTGGGCCAGGGCCGGCTGCGCCATCGCCGCGAGCAGCACGTCCAACCCCTTGCGGGGTTCGGCCGTGCCGACGAACAGGACGTACCCGGGGTCGGCGGGTGGAGCGGACTCGTGCTGCACGTCCCCCTCGAGGCGGGTGACCCCGAGAGGAACCACGACCACCTCACCCGTCGGCGCGAGGAGCTCGACCACCCTGGAGGCGACGGCCTGCGTCGGGGTGACGATGACGTCGGCCTCGGCGGCCGCCCGGGCGCCCATCCGCCGGTGGAAGGCGACCCCGCGGGCCGTGAGCGTCTCGGGATGGGTCCAGGGCACGACGTCGTGGATGGTCACCACCAGGGCATGGGACCGCCCCGTCGGCGGCACGAGCAGGGTGGGGGCGTGGATGACCCCAGCGCCTCGCAGGCGCGGTCCGACCCCGCGCTCCCACAGTCGCGCGAGACCCTTTGCCGGGATCCCGATCGTCTCGTGGCGCTGGAGGTGGTCGGGGACGGGCCCGGCCGTCGCGAACACGCCCACCAGCTCGTCCTCCGGAGCGCAGGCGAGGGCCAGCGCGCGAGCCAGCTCGGCGGCATACCTGCCGGTCCCGCCCGGCACGGGCGAGCGGGTCTGTTCCAACAGCAGACGCACCTGCACCGGGCCTCCACCACCTTTCCGGACGAACGGTAGTCGGCTGGCGTGGTGGGCCATGGGAGGATCGCTGCTCGTGTGGGAGAACTTGGGTGGGGTCTACGCCAGTCATCCGCGAGCGCGGGTGCTCGGGGTGCTGCCTGCGACCGCGCCCCAGGGGTGGCGGGCCGATGACACCGAGTCGCCCACCGTGGTCCTGTCCGTCACCGACGGACTGCCGGACGCCGACATGGTGGCAGAGGCCGCCTCGAGCAACCCGGCCGTGATCGTGGTCCTCGCGGCAGACCCCGTGCCCACGTCCGTGGTCGTCGCCGCCCTGCTGGGGCAGGCTCCGTCCTGGGCCGGCGAGGCCGTGGCAGACGTCGATGCCAGGCTGGCGCACGCTGGGTACGCCTGGGACCGGGAGCCCTCCCCCCGCGCGCCTTCCGTCGTCGCGGGAGGGCTCGTCGCGGCGATCGACCAGGTGCGCTCCGAGGTCGGCCTCCCCGGCGAGGGTCAGCCGCTGGTGCGCACCTACGTCCCGGAGACCGCCCGGAGCCGGCCAGGGCACGACGACGGCGCGCCGTTCCTGTCCGTCCTCGTCCGCACCCAGGCGACTCCCCGGCGCCTGGAGACCCTGGTGGACGTCCTGGCGTGCCTCCAGGGGCAGACCGACGACGACTTCGAGGTGCTCGTCCTGGCCCACGACCCGCCTCCCGAGGGCTGGCAGGGCCTGCTCGAGCTGGTGCAGGGCCTTCCGGCGCAGTTCCGTGGCCGCGTGCAGGCCGTCGAGGTGCTGGGCGGCGGTCGCGCCGCCGGTCTGGTCGAGGGCCATCGCCGCGCCCGCGGCGCCTACCTCGCGGCGCTCGACGACGACGACCTCGTCCTGGGCCACTGGGTCCAGACCTTCAGGGAGCTGGCCGTCGCGGCCGGACGACCGACGGTGCTGCGCGCCTGCGCCGTGGCCCAGGCCATGGAGCTCCTCCCACAGTCACCTGCGGGGTTCCGCGCGGTCGCCCCGGTCGAGAAACGCTGGATGAGCACGTTCGACCTGGTGAGCCACCTCGTCGACAACCACTCCCCCATCCACTCGTGGGCGCTGAGCCGCGAGGCGCACGTCTGGAACCTGCGGTGGGACACCGAGCTGCCCGTGCTGGAGGACTGGGACCTGCTGCTGCGGTCGGCCCTGCGGCTCGGCGTTGCGTCCTCGCCCGAGATCACCGCGGTCTACCGGGTGTGGCCGCACGCCGAGAACTCGTTCGCCGAGCTCCCGGAGGCGAGCTGGGGAGAGGTGCGCACCCGCGTGCTCGACGGCCTCGACTCCTCGGCCGTCGCCCTGGCCTCCGGGTCGGCGACGCGGCTGCGCGACCTCGAGTTCTTCGCCCTCACCCACCGACCCTTCCGCGTCCGGGTGAAGGGGTATGCCGCGCGGCGGCTGCACCGGTCCCGCGTCGCCCTGGCCGGCACGCCGGTCGGGCCCCCGGTCAAGAAGGTGCTCCGCGCGTTGCGCGCACGGTAGGCGGTAGTCGCTCGTCGCTAGTCGTCGTCGAGCGAGGGGAGCCGCGGGCGGCTCGTCAGCGGGCGGCTCGTCAGCGGGCGGCTCGTCAGCGGGCGGCTCGTCAGCGGGCGGCTCGTCAGCGGGCGGCTCGTCAGCGGGCGGCTCGTCAGCGGGCTGCTTGGCCTCCCGTGAGCTTGCGCAGCACACGTCCCGACGCTCGCACCGGAGCCATCACGCGCCACGAGCGGGAGGTCCGCAGGTCGGCCGCATCCTGCTCGGCTGCCAGCAGGGCGCCCCGGAGCTCCGCGATGTCGCCCTCCAGCTTGCGGACCCAGGCATGAGCGGTCGGGTCCCACTCGGATCCGCCGGTCCTGGCCGCGCGGATCCGGGCGATCGTCCCCGGCGGGAACACGTGCAGGCCCCGGTCCAGCCGATAGACGATGGCGTCCTCGGTGGCCTTCCACTCGCGCTCGTCGTGCAGCGTGTGTGAGGCCTCGCCGACGAGCCAGCGTCGGTACACGCTCGTGACGTGAGGCGACTGGGCCACCCCCGCGACCAGCGCGGTCTGGAGCAGCACGTCCCAGTCCTCGAGGACGTTGAGCGCCTCGTCGAAACGCACGCCGAGGTCGCGGAAGACGCTGCGGGGGAACGCCACCGACACGGGTGGGGACTGGTTCTCGGTGAAGTGGTCGTAGAGGTCGAACGTGGACTCGAAGTTCTTGCGGACGGCCGACACGGTGCGGTGCCCGACGGAAGCACCGGTCGTCGCAGGCTGCTCCGTGATGTCCTGCTCCACCGCCACCGCACGCAGCAGGCGCCCGGGCTTGCGTGCCGCCATGGTCGCAAACGTCTGGACCCAGTGACCGAGCACGAGGTCGTCGTCGTCGAGGATCGCGACGTACTGGCCGCGGGCCGCCTCGACTCCCACGTTGAGGGGTCGCGAGCGACCGCCCGTGTCGACCGCGATGACGCGGCTGCGCGAGCGCAGTCCCTCCGGGAGGTCGTCGATCATCCGCTCCACGACGAGCTGTCGCTCGTAGCTGACCCGGTGCGGGAGCACGATGAGCTCGAAGTCCTGGTTGGTCTGGCCCATCAGGCAGATGAGCGCGTCGCGCATGGCCTCGGGCCGGCGTCCCTGGGTGCGCATGATCACGGAGAGGAACGGGCCCTCGCCCTCATGCGGTTCCGGCCAGGCTGACCCGCGAGGGGCTCCGGGGAGGTAGGCCCGGACGAGCTGGTTGGTCTCGGAGTGCGGGTGGGCACGCTGCGTGAGGCTGCGCAGGAACGCGCCGAGCTCGGTGGAGTCCGAGAGGGCGACGTTGTCGGGCGGGAAGTGCTGGTCGCTCAGGTGCAGGTTGAAGTCTGCCTCCCCGACCTCGCGCCATCCGGCGGCCCTGGTCCACCGGTCGACCAGGTCCTCCGTGTGGTGCACGACGTGGGTCCGGTCGAGCAGCCCCGTCTCGGTGTAGTCCCACCGACCCAGGAGCAGCTTGATGGCGACGTCACGATGCGCGACGTTGGGCACGCCGAGGATGAGCGCTGCGCCGCCGTTGGCGCGGCTCAGCTCGCCGAGGGCCGCCAGGACCGCCGGGCCGTGCAGGACGTGCTCGAGGGTGTCGATGATGGAGATGCTCGCGAGGGGCCGGCCCGCGAGGATGCGCTCGAGCGTCGCGAACAACCCGGCGGTGTCGTCGAGGTTGACCTCGTGGGCCTCGAAGCCCCGACCCTTGAGCTCGGCGATCCCGGCGTCGGCGAGGTCGGCGCCGACGTAGGTCAGCCCCAGGTCGCGGACCGGCTCGGCGATCGCCCCGAACCCGCAGCCGAGGTCCAGGTGCACCGCGCCGTCCTTCTCGGCATGGTGCTCCTCGATAAGCGAGACCACGCGGGCGTAGACCGTCTCGGGGCCGTACACGAACTTGTACTGGTCACCAGTCATCGAGCGCCCCTAGAACCGGTGCACGGCGTAGACGCCGTCCACGAACGTGGCCACGGTCGCGGCGTCGGCGACGGGTTCGGGCAGCGTGCCCGCGGCGCGCCGCTCCTCGAACGTCGTCACGGACTTGCGTTGCAGCTCGCTGCCGTATGCCGTGAGGTCACGGGAGTACTTCTTCACCAGGTCCGGGCGGCCCCACTTGTGGGCCATCATCAGCGCGGCCTCGGCGGAGTAGTACTCCTCGGCGCCGCCGACCATCCACGTCCCGTCGTCGTTGAGCCGCTTGTCGTGGAAGATCCTGGCGCTGTCGCGCAGGATCAGGCGGTAGCCGGCGAGCCGGATCCGCCACGACCAGTCGACGTCGTCGCAGTAGAGGAAGAACGCCTCGTTGTCGAAGCCGCCGACGCGTTCGACGACCTCCTTGGAGACGAGGGCGCAGGCGGTGGTGGCCCACGGGGTCTCGCCGGTGGTGGGGTCGTAGGGCTTGGGATGCTCGAAGGGGAGCTGGCGGGCCTCGACCAGTCCCACCGAGGCCTGTGCCCCGAAGGGTTGGAACAGCTCCTCCACCAGGCGGGGCGACGGCACGGTGTCGGGGTTGACGATCATGACGTAGTCGCTCGCGAGGTCCTCGAGCAGCGCGTTGTGCCCGGCTGCCGACCCGAGGTTCTTGCCGAAGAAGCGGTAGTCGACGTCGTCGATCCCGAGTCCCTTGACCTCCTCGCGCAGCCGGAGCAGGAGCTCATCACCCAGAGCGGGAGTCGGGCCACAGTCCCCGAGGAGCACGCGGGTGCTCCCCACCACGTCGGCGGACCGGGCGAGCTCGATCGACCGGGCCATGGCACCGAGGAAGCGCTCGACGTGCTCGGCCTCGTTGTTGAACAGGATCGAGTGGATCTGAAGGCTTGGCGCGGTCATACGGTCGCGTGCTCCTCGGTCTCGACCCACTCCTGAAGGCGTCCCACGCCCTCAGTGAGGCTCACGGCAGGCCCCCAGCCGAGCTCGGCCCGGGTCGTGGAGATGTCGGCGAGCGCATGGCGCACGTCGCCGTCGCGGAACTTGGCCACGACGACGGGCGACGGAGCGCCGTGGTAGGCGGCCATCTCGGTGGCCAGCTGCCCGATGGTCGTCGGCCTGCCCGAGCCGACGTCGAGCACCCGCACGTCCGCCGGAGCCTGGGCCAGACCCACGGCGAGGGCCGTTGCGACGTCGTCGATGTAGACGAAGTCACGGGTGATGTCGCCGTCCTCGTAGAGCGGGATCTCCTCCTGGCGCCTGGCCAGCCTGGAGAACAGCGTGACGATGCCCGTGTAGGAGTTGGTCAGGGACTGCCCCGGCCCATAGACGTTCTGAAGCCTGAAGATGCTGAGGGGCACACCGCGACTGAGCGCCCACGCGGCGAGGATGTGCTCCTGGGCGAGCTTGGTCGCGCCGTAGACACTCGTCGGGGCAGGGGCGGTGAGGTCGGCCCGGGCCGGCAGCCCGTGCCCGTCCTCGAAGTCCCACTGCCTGCGCTCGAGCTGGTCGTGGGACCGCTGGCCCGGATACCACCGGGAACCATCCGGGCGCTCCCACTCGCCCTCGCCGTAGACGGCCCGGCTCGAGGTGAGCAGGACGTGAGCCGGCAGGTGGTCGACGCGCCCGAGCCAGTCCGTCAGCTGGGTGGTGCCCACGACGTTGACGCGGCCGTGCCGGGACGCCTCGGTGAGCGACTGCCCGGTGCCCGTCTCGGCGGCGAGGTGGATGACGGTGTCCGGCCGCAGGTCGCCGAGCTCGTCCCAGGCCTCGGCCTTCGTCACGTCGCCGACGACCAGGGTGGCCTCGTCGGCGAGCAGCGCCGGTCGGCCGCCAGAGGGGTGGACCTGCGGGTGGAGGCTGTCCAGGACTGTCCAGGAGTCGGCCTGTGGCGTCAGGAGCTGGCTGAGGGCACAGCCGATGAATCCCGCCCCGCCGGTGACGAGGACGTGTCCGAGCTTGCTCAACGTGGTGATCCCCCTAGATCGATGGTGGCCGCGTCAGGATCGAGCTCCTCGCGAACGCCCGCGTGACTGTAACCGACTCCCGCCGGATCGGCCCCGGCGGTGCGAGCGGGCGCGTCGCCCCACGCCTCGACTCGGCCACGAGCCCACCCGCGCCAGAACGCCAGCCCCCGCCCAGGTCCCCAGGACTTCAGCCGCAGCGCCGGCTTCTCGACGAGGTGCCAGCTGGCGAACGCGAAGACGAAGGTGACCGACCAGGCGATCACGATGTAGGGCAGGATCCCCAGGCGGTGGACCCCCAGGGAGGCCAGGGCCATCTGCACGATGAACCCCCCCACGTAGATGCCGTACGAGTAGTCGTTCTTCGCCGCCACCGACTTGACGCGCGCCGGCGCGGCATACGCGAACCAGAGCAGGGCGTAGCCCATGGCCGGGACGCCGATGAGGTGGTACCCGCCGACCCGGAACAGGGCGAGCAGACCAACCAGGAGGCCGCCGAGGGCGAGCCGTCCGTTCATGGGCAGGCGGTCGGCGTACACGGCGGCGGTGCTGCCGACGAGGAAGGTGGCGGCGAGCTGGACGAACTGGAGGTCGCCCAGCCACGGGGCCATGGCCTTGGCCACGTCGGGTGCCGCTGCGGACAGGGACCCGAGCAGGAGCAGGGCCGCCGCGGAGACGGGGACCAGTACCCGGGCCCGGCTGAAGATCGCGAAGAGGGCGAAGGCCCCGACCAGCAGGTAGCAGCGGAACTCGTACTCGAGGGTCCACAGCGACCCGTTGAGGACGCTCCAGCCGACCTGGTGCCCGTAGGGGGTCTCGGCGAAGACGTCGAGCAGGCCGTACTGGCCGATGTGCAGGTTCCAGTTCCGCGTGAAGTACGTGAGCGGCCCTGGGAACGCAGCCGTCCAGAAACCCGCGAGCGTCCCGTGGTGGCGCAGGTAGAACGCCGGGGCGACGACCGCCGCCGAGACCACGAGGGTGAGCCAGTACGCAGGGAAGATGCGCAGGACACGCCGCCACAGGAACTGAAGCGTGTCGGCCGACATGGCACTGCGTGCGATGAGGAAACCACTCACGACGAAGAAGCCCTCGACCGCGAGCCCGCCGATGCTGTTCTGGCCGTGCGTGTAGCGCCAGAACGGGTCCTCGCCGAAGCCACCGAGCGGGAAGGCGTGGTCGACGATGACGGCGCTGGCGAGGATCAACCGCAGGAAACCGAACGCGTTGTCCCTCCCCCGCAGCATCGAGGACAACACGAGGGTCGACCCGTCGTCGTCCGGCTGTCGTCGGCGCATCCCGTATCCTTCGTCACGGCAGAGCATTCAAGTGGCCCCAGAGGCTACCAAGCAGGTGGGGTGACACAGGTCGGTGAAGAGTGCGGCCATCGTGGGCCCGCGGGTCTACCGCGAGCACCTGACCGACCTCCTCCGGTTCTCGTCGTTGACGTCCAACTTCGTCCGACGTGAGCTGCGGACCCGCTTCCTGGGCTCGCGTTTCGGCTGGGCCTGGTCGCTGGCGATGCCGCTCGCGGTCCTCGCCACGTACTCCGTGGTCTTCGGCATCGTCCTGGGGGCCGACCGCGGTATGCCTCCGTCCCCCACCGGGCTGAAGCTGTTCGCCGTCTACCTGTTCACCGGGCTGGTGGTCTGGAACGTCTTCGCCACGGTCCTTCAGCGCACGGTCGACGGGCTGCTCGAGCTGATCCCGTTGCGGCGCAAGGTGGCCTTCCCGGTCATCGCGCCCCTCGTGGGGTTGACCGCCGCGACGCTGATCGAGCGCGGGGTCGAGCTGGTGCTCCTCGTGGTCACCTTCACCATCGTCGGCAACATCGGGTGGACGGTCCTGTGGGCGCCGGTGATCGTCGTGCTCGTGGGCGGCTTCGCCTTCGGGATCGGCCTGGGGCTGTCCGTGCTCAACGTGGCCTTCCGCGACGTCAGCCACTTCCTGGCTGTCGGGCTCCAGCTGCTGTTCTTCGCGACGCCGATCATCTATCCGCCGGACTTCGTCCACAGGAAGTTCGAGGACGGGTCGCTGCCGTCCGTGCTGTTGTCGCTCAACCCGGTCGCGCCGTTCGTGCAGGCGCTGCGTGACGCGCTGTGGAACCTGCGCTCGCCCTCCGCGGGCGCGGTGCTGGCCATGGTCTGCCTGACCATCGTCTCGCTCCTGCTCGGTTGGCTGGCGTTCCGCGGGCGCGCCGCCCGCGTCGCGGAGGTGCCATGAGCTCGTATGCCGTGCGAGTCACCAACGTGACGCGAGACTTCAAGATCGACCACGGCCACGCCGGCAGCCTGAAGCACCGGGTCCTGACACCCCGAGGTCAGCGTGCCGAGCACTTCCGCGCCCTCGACGACATCACCCTGGAGATCCCGCACGGGTCCACCTTTGCGCTGATCGGTGCCAACGGTTCCGGCAAGAGCACCCTGCTCAAGCTGATCGCCGGCATCTTCCCGCCGAGCAGCGGCACCGTGCACGTCACCGGTCGGGTCACTGCCCTCCTGGAGCTCGGGGCGGGGTTCCACCCTGAGCTGACGGGTCGCGAGAACGTCTACCTGGCCGGCTCGATGAACGGCCGCAGCCGCGCCGAGGTGGACGCCGATGTCGAGGCCGTCAAGGCCTTCTCGGGCCTGGACGAGTTCTTCGAGCAGCCCGTCAAGGTCTACAGCTCAGGCATGTTCGTGCGCCTCGGGTTCGCCGTGGCGGTCCACCTCGACCCTGAGGTGCTGATCGTCGACGAGGTGGTGGCGGTGGGCGACGAGCAGTTCCAGCGGATGTGCTTCGACCACCTGCACGACCTGCGGCGACGAGGCGTGACCATCCTCTTCGTCTCGCACTCGCTCAGCCTCGTCGAACAGCTGGCGGACCACGCCGTGTGGATCGACGAGGGCACGGTGCGCCAGGTCGGGACGGCGCGCGAGGTCATCGACGGCTACCTGCAGCAGGTGAACCGCGAGGACCTCGGTCGGGCAGAGGAGCTCGGTCGGGCGCAGGACCTCGATCCGGAGCAGGCCGACATCGCCGCCGACCCGAACCGCTGGGGCTCGGGTGATGCCAGCGTCACGGACGTGGAGTTCCTCGACGCACGCGGCCACGCTACTGTCGCAGTCGAATTCGGGGCACCGTTGACCGTGCGACTCCACTACTCGACCCGCGAGCCGATCGACGACCCCAACTTCGGCCTGGCCATCTGGTCAGAGCAGGGGTGGCCGATCGGCGCGCCCAACACGCACCTGTCCGAGGTGGCGACAGGACGCGTGTCCGGAGACGGCTTCGTCGACTTCACGATGGACCGCGTCACCTTCGTGCCGGGACGCTTGTCGTTCACGGCCGCGATCACCGACCAGTCGACGACCCACGTCTTCGACTGGCGCGAGCGCGCGTTCGACCTCAAGGTGCTGCCGCACAGCGGACTCGAACCGACTGGGCTCGTCGAGGTCGCCGGTTCCTGGAGCGGTCCACAGAGCACCTCGTGACGGGCGGTCAGCCCCTGACCACCGTCGTGGTCGTCACCTGGAACAGGCTTGAGCTACTGAAGCAGTGCATCGAGTCGCTGCGCTCCCAAGACGTCGCGGCCGGTGAGCTCGACGTCCTGGTGGTCGACAACGCCTCGACCGACGGCACCGCGGAGTGGGTGGCCGTCCAGACCGACCTCCGCCTGCTGCGCCTTCCCACCAACCGCGGTTTCGCCGGTGGCATGGCCGCGGCCCTGGAGCAGGTGCGCACGCCCTATGTCGCGATGCTCAACAACGATGCGGTCGCCGAGCCTGCCTGGCTGCGATCCCTCGTCGAGCCCCTGGTCGCCGATCCCGCCGTGGGCGCGACAACGTCGAAGATCCTGCTCGAGGGGACCGACCGGGTCCTTCAGTCCACCGGGGTCGTGGTCGACGCCGGAGGCCGCGGATCGGACCGTGGCTACCTTCAGCGCGACGAAGGCCAGTTCGACGGGCCGGCGTTCGCCGACGTCTTCGGGTTCTGTGGCGGCGCCGCGGCCGTGCGCACGAGTGCGGTGAGGGCCGTTGGCGGGTTCTGGGCCGACCTGTTCCTCTACTACGAGGACGTCGACCTCAGCTGGCGGCTGCGGCGCGGCGGTTTCCGCGTCACCTACGTCGCGAGCGCTGTCGCCGTGCACCGGCACGGCGCATCGTCACACCACGGCAGTGACCGGTTCTACTTCTACAACCTGCGCAACCGGCTCGCCGTCCTGCTCGCCAACGCTCCCCTGTCGAGCCTCCTGGCGCAGGCCGCGCACCGTCGCGGGACGGATGAGGGTGAGGTGTCGCAGGGGCCTGCGCCCGAGCGACCGGCGCCGAGTACCCGGGTGCGTGCACGTGCCCTGGGGGGCCTGGTCCGCATGTTCCCCTCGGTCTGGCGGCGTCGCAGGAGCCTTCCGTCGGCTGCCGATAGGGTCGGCCCATGAAGGGGATCATCCTGGCTGGCGGTTCCGGCACGCGACTGCACCCGATCACACTCGGCATCAGCAAGCAGCTCATGCCCGTCTATGACAAGCCGATGATCTACTACCCGCTGTCGACGCTGATGATGGCTGGCATCCGCGAGGTCCTGGTCATCACGACGCCGGACGACCAGGGCCAGTTCCAGCGGCTGCTCGGGGACGGTTCGAAGTGGGGCATCGAGCTGTCGTATGCCGCGCAGCCCAGCCCCGACGGCCTGGCCCAGGCGTTCATCATCGGAGCCGACTTCATCGGGGACGACTCGGTCGCCCTCGTGCTCGGCGACAACATCTTCTACGGCACCGGCCTCGGCACCGCGCTGCGGTCGAACACCACGGTGAGCGGCGGCAACATCTTCGCGTACCACGTCACGGAGCCCTCGGCCTATGGCGTCGTGGAGTTCGCCGACGACGGCCAGGTGCTCTCGATCGAGGAGAAGCCGGAGCGGCCGAAGTCCTCCTACGCCGTGCCCGGTCTGTACTTCTACGACAACGACGTCGTCGAGATCGCGCGGAACCTCGAGCCGAGTCCGCGGGGCGAGCTCGAGATCACCGGGATCAACGACGCCTACCTCCAGCGCGGTGACCTCTCGGTCACGGTGCTCCCCCGGGGCACCGCGTGGTTCGACACCGGCACCTTCGAGGGGCTGATGGACTCGGCGCACTTCGTCCACGTCGTCGAGGCGCGCCAGGGGCACAAGATCGGCTGCGTCGAGGAGATCGCCTGGCGCAACGGCTGGCTCAGCGACGACGAGTTCGCCGCCCTGGCCGCATCGCTGGAGAAGAGCGGCTACGGCGCCTACATGTCGGGGCTGCTCGAGGAGAAGCGGGGCACGCTCTAGTGGAGATCCGACCGCTGAGGATCGCGGACGCGTTCGAGATCACGCCACGTCAGTTTCCCGACGACCGGGGTGTCTTCCTCGAGTCCTTCCGCGGGGATCGGCTGGCGGAGGTGATCGGGCACCGTCCGGAAATCGTGCAGACCAACGTGTCGGTCTCCTCGCGCGGCACGGTCCGTGGCATCCACTTTGCCGACGTCCCGCCCTCCCAGGCGAAGTACATCACCGCCCTGAGCGGCTCCCTGGTCGACTACATCGTCGACATCCGGGTGGGGTCTCCCACCTTCGGTCAGTGGGACTCGGTGCTCCTCGACACGATCGACCGTCGCGCGGTCTACCTGCCGGAGGGCATGGGGCACGCGTTCGCCGCGCTCGAGGACAACACCACGGCGATGTACCTCGTCACCGCTCCCTACACCCCGAGCCGCGAACACGGCATACACCCGCTGGACCCGGAGGTGGGGCTGCTGCTCCCCGAGGGGATGGAGACGCCGCTGCTCTCGCCGAAGGACGCCGAGGCGCCTAGCCTCGCCGAGGCCAAGGAGCAGGGACTGCTCCCGACGTATGCCGCGTGCCGCGAGTTCTACTCGTCCCTGGGCTGACTCCCGGAGCCGGCCGCAGATGGTCGATAGGTGGACTCCTCCGTTTGGTTGCATTTCACACCTACACACTTCGAAAACAACCACTGACCTGCACAATTGCCCAGAGGACACGGGTGTGGCTGACGTCGTGGTGTCAGGCGTTTGCCCCAATTGACGTTAAACTCACGATCGTTTGGGCCGACTACCAGCGGGAGGAGATCGGATGTCTGCCGTCCGTCGGGTGCGCCGTGAGCGCGCCAACCGCTGGATGTGGGCTCTGGTCGACGCAGGTGTCTGGGTCGTCGCGGTGTTCATGGCTGCGTGGCTGAGGTTCGACCTCCAGCTGGCGCCCACCGTCGCCCCACCCCTGCTGTGGTTCACCGCGGTCGCCGTCGTGGCCCAGCTCGGCTTCGGCACCTTCTTCGGGCCCTATGCCGTCGGCCACGACCGTGGCTCGTTCGAGGAGACCTACGACGTGGGCCGCACGGTGCTCCTCACGACGCTCGTCCTGATGACCCTGGTCTTCGGCCTGCACTTCGGACCCGTGCCCAGGAGCGTCCCCTTCACTGCCCCGGCCTTCGCCATGCTCGGCATGTTCGCGGCCCGCTTCATCATCCGCACGATGCGCACGAGCAGGGCTGCCAACGCCCCTGAGGAACAGCGGGCCATCGTGTTCGGCGCCGGCGAGGCCGGCCGCCGCCTCACGCGGAGCCTGATCCGCGACGTGGGCAGTGGCTACCAGCCGGTTGCCCTCCTCGACGACGACCGCGCCAAGGCCAGACTTCGCGTCGAAGGCGTCCGGGTGCGCGGGTCGCGGGCCGACATGGGAGGGGTCGCGGCCAAGTACGACGCGCAGACGTTGGTCATCGCGCTTCCGCGGGCCGAGGCCAGCACCATCCGTGAGCTCACCGCCCTCGCCGAGGACGCCGGGCTGAAGGTGCTCACCCTCCCGCCCGTCCGGGACATCATCGATGGCCGGCCGACCGCTGGGGACCTTCGCGACGTCGACGTCGCGGACCTCCTCGGCCGACGCCCGATCGAGCTCGACATGGCGGCCATCGCCGAGCAGATCGCCGGCAAGCGCATCCTCGTCACCGGTGCCGGCGGCTCGATCGGCTCCGAGCTGTGTCGCCAGATCGCGCGTTTCGGACCCGCCAAGCTGTTCATGCTCGACCGTGACGAGTCGGGCCTCCAGTCGACCCAGATGAGCATGCACGGCAACGGCCTGCTCGACAGCGACGAGCTCATCCTGGCCAACATCCGCGACGTCGAGGCCATGGACCACGCGTTCACTCGGGCCCGCCCCGACATCGTCTTCCACGCGGCCGCGCTCAAGCACCTGCCGCTGCTCGAGTCGCACCCGCTCGAGGCATGGAAGACCAACGTCCTCGGCACCATGAACGTCCTCGAAGCAGCCGCCCGGGTCGGGGTCGGCACGTTCGTCAACATCTCGACGGACAAGGCCGCCAACCCGATCTGCGTTCTCGGCTACAGCAAGCGGCTCGCCGAGCGAATCACCGCGGACTTCTCCCACCGGTTCCCCGGTCGCTACGTCTCGGTGCGGTTCGGCAACGTCTTGGGCTCACGCGGGTCGGTGGTCCACGCCTTCACCGCCCAGATCGAGCGCGGTGGCCCGATCACCGTCACCCACCCCGAGGTCGAGCGCTTCTTCATGCTGATCCCGGAAGCCTGCCAGCTCGTGCTGGAAGCCTCCTCCATCGGCCGCGATGGTGAGGTCATGGTGCTCGACATGGGCGAGCAGGTGAAGATCGTCGACGTGGCCAAGACCCTCCTGCGGATGTCCGGGCGGCGCGACATCGACATCGTCTACACGGGCCTGCGTCCGGGCGAGAAGCTCGGCGAGGAGCTGTTCTCCTCCACCGAGGAACGCAAGCCCACCACCAGCGTGTTGGTGTCCAGCGTCGCCGTGCCCTCCATCGACTGCTCAGATGTGTTGGAGGTGCGGCTGACCAGCCACAGGTCAGCAGCGGACTGGATGCGCAGGGAAGCGAATGGTCGAGCACCAATGGGTGCGATTATCTGATGGACCGAATCTTCCTCTCCAAGGCGGACATCACTGACGTCGAGGAGTCGTTCGTCCTCGATGCCATCCGCTCGGGTTGGGTGGCTCCGCTCGGACCCCACGTCGACGCCTTCGAAGCGGAGGTAGCAGAGCGTCTCGGAGTCGCCGGCGCCCTCGCCCTCTCGTCCGGCACCGCTGCCCTCCACCTGGCCCTGCTGCACGTGGGGGCCAAGCCAGGCACGGTCGTCGTGGTCTCATCGATGACATTCGCCGCGAGCGCCAATGCCGTCGCCTACACGGGCGCCGAGCCGGTGTTCGTGGACTCGCAAGCCTCCGACGGCAACGTCGACCCGACCCTGCTGCTCGAGGCGGTGGACACGCTCCGCCGCGAGGGCAAGCAGATCGCAGCGGTCATGACGGTCGACCTGTTCGGCCGTGCCGCCGACTACGCGGCCATCGTGGGCGGCCTCGAGGAACGCGAGATCCCGCTCGTCGAAGACGCAGCCGAAGCCCTTGGCGCCACGTACGAAGGGGCAGCGGCCGGATCCTTCGGTCGTGCGGCAGCGCTGTCCTTCAACGGCAACAAGATCATGACAACGTCGGGCGGGGGCATGTTGGTCAGCAACGACCTCGAGCTCCTCGACCGTGCTCGGTACCTCTCCACGCAGGCTCGCCAACCCGTCCCTTGGTACGAGCACACCGACATCGGCTACAACTACCGCCTGTCCAACCTGTTGGCGGCCTTGGGCCGAGGTCAGCTGTCTCGCCTCGACGACATGATCGCCCGTCGCAGGGAGATCCGGAAGACGTATGCCGCTGGATTGGCAGACGTGCCCGGCCTTCGCCTCCTGGGCGAAGATGGGCCGCGTGGCTCAGAGGCAGACAACTGCTGGCTCACCTGTGTGGTACTTGACCCTGACGAAGCGACCGCTAGTGCGGGCGATGTGATCGCCCATCTGGAACGGGAAGACATCGAGGCCCGTCACCTGTGGAAGCCGATGCACGCGCAACCGGTGTTCGCCCAGCAGCGCAGCTTCCTGACCGGGGTGTCGGACCGCCTGTTCGAAAACGGGATCACGCTACCCAGCGGCTCGATCCTGTCGGAGCCGGACGTGGAGCGCGTGATTCTGAGCGTGCGGCACGCGCTGAGGGCCTTGTGATCCACTGCCACGACGAGCGGTCGGCACCGAAAGGTTTGGTCTCGCCGGACATCTACTTCACCCCTGCCTATGGCGGCGTCGATGCCTCAGAGGCCAACGCCACGTGGGTCCTGCTGGAGATGTTCGACGGCGGGTGGCTGATCCCCCTTGCCGTTCGTTCCCTGGCAAATGGCTTGAAGGACGCTACATCGCCCTATGGATACTCCGGCGTCTATGCCGCCGAAACTCTGTCCGACCGCGACCTCGTCACTGCCTGGCGCGAGACCACCCGTGCGTTGTCTGACCTCCGGGTCGTGAGCGTCTTTCTTCGTCATTCCCCTCTCGTCGAGCAAGCTCCCCGAACCGCGAGCCAGGTCTCGGTGGTTGAGGACCACCCCACGACTGCGGTTGATGTCGGCCCCGATGAACGCATGTGGGAACGCATGGAAGGCCGCAGCAGGACCGCTGTGCGCAAGGCACTCAAGGCGGGATACACGAATGTCGTGCGCGCCGTGGCAGGCGAGGACCTGGTCGAGGGGAGCCCGTTCCGCACCCTCTACGAGAGCACGATGGCGCGCAGAGAGGCGGCGCCCTCGTACACATTCTCGGACGGCTACTACACCAAGTTGCGAGCAGCACTCGGTCCGAACTTGGCGATCTCCGAGGTCATCTCCCCTGAAGGCACGACTCATGCTGCTGCCTTGCTCATGCGACACGGTCGCTTCCTGCACTATCACCTGTCAGGTTCACAGGTCGAAGCAGCGCGGTTGGGTGTCAACAACCTCCTCCTTTGGGGAGCGCTCAAGTATGCGGGCACCATCGGCGTGACGCAGTTTCACCTCGGCGGCGGGGTCAGGGGCGAGGACGCCCTCTTCAAGTTCAAGCGGGCCTTTGGTGGACGCCGATTCACCTATTCGGCCACGGGACTGGTCGTGGATGAAGCTGCGTATGACGACCTCGTTGGGCGCTCCCGAGGTTCAGCTGCCCCCAAGGTGGACAGCCGCCACTTCCCGGCGTATCGAGCGGGAGGCTGAAATGCCTGGCCCCAACTCCGCTTACGCGAGGCACGTCAAGAGGCCCTTGGACGTCATCGGCGCCGTTGCTCTGATCGTGCTTGTCTCACCGGTCTATGCGACCTGTGCGCTCCTCATCCTGTTGACGAGTGGTCGACCGATTCACTTCCATCAAGTGCGGGCCGGCAGGCAAGGGGACCTCTTTCGAGTCCACAAGTTCCGCACCATGCCGGTGGGAACGGAGGCCAAGTCGAACAACTATCCGACCGCTGCGATGGTGACGCCGATCGGCAGCCTCTTGAGGAGACTGAGCCTCGACGAGTTGCCGCAGCTGCTCAACATCGTGAACGGCCAGATGAGTTTTGTAGGCCCACGACCGGCTCTTCCATCCCAGGTCGAGAGGTATTCGCCGCGACAACTGGGACGGTTGGAGGTCCGCCCCGGCCTGACGGGCCTCGCCCAAGTGCGACACAGGAACAGCGCACCGTGGTCTCAGCGGATTGAGTCGGACCTCGAGTACATCGAGACCCTTTCCTTCCGGCGTGACCTTCTCATCGTTGCGATGACCCTGCCCAAGGCCCTGCAGGGCGAAGGCGTCATCATCGGTCAGTCGGCCGTGGACGTGGACGACCTCAAGGACGGTCCACGCATGAAGAGCGGCCCTAATGGGTAGCGGTGACCCACAGGCGGCTCCTACGTCTTGGCCAACTGAGATCGGATCCGACTTCGAGCTCGTGGGCGGTGAGTACCTCACGAGGCCGGCAGGGGTCCTCCCCTGGGACGGCCCGCTCACCACATACGTTGCCAACGGCCGTCAGGCACTTTCGCTGACTGCAGAGTCGCTGTGGCGTCGCGGCCTTCGGACAATCCACGTGCCGGGTTACCTGTGCGACAGCATGATCGAGCCGTTCACAAAAGACTGGAAGGTTGTTGCACTTCCAACGACGGCCGACCTGGAAACGCCGCCTGACGCGGTCGGATCACTGAAGGCCTCAGTCCTCTTGAATGCCCCATACTTTGGACGCAGTCCTTCGAGTGACATGGTCACGGCATTGCGCACTGCTCGAAGAGCTGGTGTTGTGGTCGTCACCGACGAGACCCACAGAGTGCTGGACGAGCCCTGTATTGAAACGGATATTCGAGTCGCCAGCCTACGGAAGCTTCTCCCGGTATTTGATGGTGGCTACGCCATTGGGCTTCCCACCGAGGACACGCACGTCGGACCGTCGAACAGTGACGCAGTTGCCCAGCGACATAGAGCAATGAGCACCAAGACGGCCAACCTGTCCAAGCCCGGGCCACAAAGCAGCCACCTGGCCATGTTCCACGAGTCCGAGCGCGCGCTGACGGTCGACCTGACCCCTCGCGCGATGAGCGCGCCTACGCTAGACCTCCTCCGACGACTGAATCTGCCCGAGCTGGCAGTGCGTCGCCGCCAGAACGCCGAAGCACTCGTCAAGGCGCTGTCCCGGCAGTCAGCCCTCCGCGTCCTGAATCCACCGAGCGCCACAACCAACCCCTCGCATATCGTTCTGGAGGTTTCGGATCCACAAGCCCTCCGTGAGTGGCTGGCCAGAAGGCGGATCTACTGCCCGATTCACTGGCCGCCTTCGGAGCTACTGCCCCACAGATCAGACTGGCCCCAAAGGTTTCTCTCCGTCCCCATAGACCATCGCTACGGCGTGGAGGACATGCACCACATAGGCGCTGCAGTGCATGAGGGCCTTGAATCGCTCAAAGCCCCCCGAAAGACGAGGAGTCGCTGATGTTGGGCAAGTACGTTCGCCTTCGTCCCATCGAAAGCACCGACCAGGCATTCATCACCGACCTCAACAGCGACCCTGTGGTTCGCTCGAACGTGGTCGGTTGGGACTGGCCGACATCCCTGCAAGAACAGGAGAGGTGGTTCAGTTCACCCGGGCAGCCCAACACTCGGCGCTGGATGGTTGATCAGCTCAAGGGTGGGCCTATTGGACTCACCGGACTATGGGACATCGACTGGCACAATCGCACTGCCCTGACCGCCCTCAAACTGGGCGGGCACGACGCGATCCGAGGTCGTGGTTTCGGCACCGATGCGATCATGACGGTGATGGCCTTCAGCTTCTACGACGTCGGACTGCAGCGCATCCACAGTTCGATCCTCGCAAACAATGTCGCCTCATTGAGGGCGTACACAGAGAAATGCGGGTGGACCGTCGAGGGGACCGCTCGTCGGCATGTGTGGCGACACGGCGAGTACCAGGACCTCCTGTATGTAGGGATCCTCAAGGAGGAGTTCGACGCGCTTCCTGACGCAGCGGGCTACGTTCAGCGGCTCACTGACGGCACGACCCCGGACGATCCCTCGCTCCCGTGATAAACCGACGCAGTCGTCACCTGCGAACTTCGCGGGTGGCGTACTTCACCCAATGGTTCACCCCCGAGCCCGTTCTGATTCCGAGGTGGATCGCTGACGCGATGAAGGAGCGCGGACTAGACCTCCGAATCCATACCGGGATTCCCAACTTTCCTGACGGCCAGGTGCATCCCGGCTTTCGTGCACGACGATTCTCACGGGATCGCGCGGGGGGCCACAACGTGCTTCGATCGCCGTTGTACCCAAGCCATGATCAGTCCTCGCTGCGCCGCATCCTCAATTACTCTTCGTGGGCGTTCAGTGCGAGTCTGGGCGCCTTGGCGACATGTAGGGGATTTGGAGCCAGCGTCGTTTACAGCTCGCCCGCAACTGCCGCCCTGCCGGCCATGGTGGCGAAGGTGGCTCACAAGGTGCCGTACGTGCTGATCGTCCAGGATCTGTGGCCCGATTCGGTGACCTCGACGGGCCTGGTCGCGTCAGGATGGAAGCTGCGTCTGGTCGAGGCGGTGCTCGAGAGATTCACGCAGCTCGCCTACCGAATGTCCGCCCATGTGGCCGTGATCTCGCCCAGCATGCGTGGTGTCCTGGAGCAGCGCGGAGTGCCCTCGAGCAAGATCTCTCTGATCTACAACTGGGTTGATGAGACGGCCCTGCGACCCTGCTCGCCCGACCCTGACTTCAGGCCCAGCCTGGGCCTGACCAGCGAGTTTCTTGTCATCTACGGTGGAAATCTGGGCGCCGCACAATCTCTGGATGTCGCCATCGCCGCAATCGCGATGCTTCCGCCGGACGTGCACCTTGCCCTCGTCGGTGACGGAATCGAGAAGCCGAAACTCCAGGAGCTAGCTGCTCAGCGATGTCCCGGGCGGGTCCACTTCGTCCAGCCCGTCCCACCCACCCAGTTTGCCGGGATAATGGCCGCCGGAGACGTACAGTTGATTTGCCTACGGGATGATCCGCTCTTCGCGATCACGATGCCAAGCAAGGTTCAGGCCGTGCTCGCGGCTGGTCAACCTGTGGTCATCTCAGCTCGCGGAGATGCGGCGCGACTGGTTGACGACTCAGGTGCCGGGTGGTCCTCACACCCCGGAGATATCGAGGCCTTGTCGAGGAACATCAGTGCGGCCCGCGAAGAGGGTGCCGAAGCTTTGAGACAACGGGGCGCAGCGGCTCGGACCTACTACCACGCCCACCTGAGCCAGGAAATCAACGCCGGAGCCCTCGTGGCCTTGGTGAACCAGACCATGACGGAAGGACTTAGATCTCGTGGCTAGCCACATGCAGGGAGCGACCGTAGCGATCACGGGAGGGACCGGCTCATTCGGGTCGACGATGGCCAGACACCTTTTGACCGAGGGTGCCGAGACCGTCCACATCCTCAGTCGCGACGAAGCCAAGCAGGACGAGATGCGCAAGAGGTTCGGCGACTCGCGGCTGCGGTTCTTCCTGGGTGACGTGCGCGACCGTGAATCCGTGGCCAGCGCATTCGTGGACACCGACTTCGTCTTCCATGCCGCTGCACTCAAGCAGGTGCCCTCATGCGAGTTCTTTCCCGAGCAGGCTGTGAAGACCAACATCGTCGGTAGCCACAACGTCATAGAGGCGGCCGCGGCGGCCGGGGTGCGCTCCGTCGTCTGCCTCAGCACCGACAAGGCCGTCTACCCCGTCAACGCCATGGGGATGTCGAAGGCTCTCATGGAGAAGACGGCCCAGGCGTACGCCCGCAACAACCCACACTCGAAGACCACCGTCTCGGTGACGCGATACGGCAACGTGATGTACTCCCGCGGATCTGTCATTCCACTGTTCGTCCAGCAAATCGAGCAGGGTCGCCCCCTGACCATCACGGAACCGGGCATGACTCGCTTCCTCATGACTCTTCAGGAATCCGTTGATCTGGTGGAGTACGCCTTCACCCAGGCCGAAGCGGGTGACCTGTTCGTGCGCAAGGCTCCGGCGGCCACAGTCGAGGTGCTCGCCCGCGCAGTCGCAGCACTGCTTGGCCACGACGACCCCGAGATCAAGATCATCGGTACCCGTCACGGCGAAAAGCTCCATGAGACCCTCCTCAGCCGCGAGGAGATGCTCAAGTCAACAGATCAGGGCGACTACTTCCGGGTCCCCCTCGACGCACGGGGCCTCCAGTACGAGGTCTACGTCGAGGAGGGCGAGAAGGAAGCCGCCGAGGTCGACGACTACACGTCTGCCAATACCGAGCAGCTCGACGTCGAACAGACCAAGGCGCTGCTGCTGAAGTTGCCCGAAATGCAGCAGCTGCTGGGGGCCGTCGCCTGATGCGCATCGTCCTGACCGGCGCAGCCGGCTTTCTGGGGTGGCATACCAGGACCCGTCTGCGCGCCCTGACCGATCACGAGGTCGTCCCCGTCACCCGGGAGAGTTGGGACCAGCTCCCAATGCTGCTCCATGGTGCCGATGCGGTGATCCACATCGCTGGCGTCAACCGTGGCGAGCCGGACGACGTCGAGGCCGCGAACGTGCGGCTGGCGAGCGAGCTCGCGCATGCCGTGAGGGAGGCGGGTAGGCCCGTCCGCCTGGTATTCGCCAACTCGATCCAGGCTGGCAACGGGACACCGTACGGCACGGGCAAGAAGAGGGCTGGGGCCCTCCTGTCCGAGGCCGCCGCTGCGGTCGGCGGCCACTTCGTCGACGTGCTTCTCCCCAATATCTTCGGCGAGCACGGCAAGCCGGCTTACAACTCGTTCGTCGCGACCTTCGTCGATGCCGTGGTGCGTGGCGACCAGCCCCAGATGAACGACCGCGAGGTTTCCCTGTTGCACGTCCAGGGCGCCGCCCAGGAGCTCATGAACGGACTCGTGACGTCCAAGGCGACCCTCACGCCCGCCGCGACACCGACGTCAGTGGGCGAGGTCTTCGACCTGCTGAGCGAATTCCACGACCTCTACGCTTCGGGAGACATCCCGGTCCTGGACACAGCCCTGCGAGTGGACCTGTTCAACACTTATCGCGCGGCCCTATTTCCTGCCCACTACCCGATCGCGCTCACATCGCACTCGGACGAGCGGGGCCGCCTCGTGGAGACCGTTCGCGCCCATGGCGGACAGGGCCAGACCTTCGTGTCGACGACCCGACCCGGGATCACGCGCGGGGAGCACTTCCACCTGGGCAAGGTCGAGCGCTTCGCGGTGCTCAGTGGTCAAGCCAGAATCTCGCTGCGACGCGTGTTCCATGACGAGGTCGTGTCCTTCGACGTCTCGGGTGACGCCCCGACTGTGGTCGACATGCCCACAATGTGGGTGCACAACATCACGAACACGGGCGACACCGAGGTCACAACGCTGTTCTGGACCCACACGCTCTTCGACGCTAACAACCCCGACACCTACTGGGAACCAGTGGCTGACGTTGCAAAGGCAGACGCATGACGAAGGTGATGACAATTGTCGGGACCCGACCGGAGATCATCCGGCTCTCGCGGGTCATCGCCCGACTCGACGCAACCGTCGACCACGTGCTGGTCCACACTGGACAGAACTACGACTACGAGCTCAACGGCATCTTCTTCGACGAACTGGGGATCCGTAAGCCGGACCACTTCCTCGAAGTCGACACGTCGAGTCTGGGTCGAGTGCTGGGCGAGACCCTCATCAAGGCCGAAGAGGTTCTCCTCGAGGAGCAGCCGGATGCTGTTCTGGTCCTTGGCGACACGAACAGCTGCATCGCCGCGATCATGGCCAAGCGGATGCGAATTCCGGTGTACCACATGGAAGCCGGCAACCGTTGCTTCGACGAGAACGTGCCAGAGGAGACGAACCGGCGCCTCGTGGATCACGTCGCTGACTTCAACCTCGTCTACACCGAGCACGCTCGCCGCAACCTGCTCGCCGAGGGGCTGCACCCACGTCGCATACTCCTGACCGGGTCCCCCATGAAGGAGGTGCTGATGCACCACATGGAGCAGTTTGCCCAGAGCTCGATTCTCACTGACCTCGAACTCGAGCCTCAGCGCTACCTGCTCGTCTCGGCGCACCGAGAGGAGAACGTCGACAACCCCCTCCGTCTCGGCGCCCTTCTCGACTCCCTAGTCGCTGCCCACGAGCACTTCGCGGTCCCCGTCCTCGTCTCTACACACCCGCGGACCCGCCTGCGTCTCGAAGCCCTGGGGCGTGAACTTCCCGAGGGCCTGATCTTCCACAAACCTTTGGGGTTCATCGACTATGTCCGTCTCCAGCAGGACGCTCTGTGTGTGCTGTCAGACAGTGGGACCATCAGCGAGGAGTCGTCCGTCCTCGGTTTCCCCGCAGTCACCCTCAGGGACTCGATCGAGCGACCCGAAGCTCTCGACACTGGAGCAATCATCATGACTGGCCTCGACCCCGAGAATGTTGTCGAGGCGGTCAACGTCGTGATCACCGATCAGAGCGCCGGGCAGCACGTGCCTGCGGACTACGCCATCGACAACTGCTCCGAGCGCGCTGTTCGGTTCGTCCTGTCCACCCAAAGAAGGCACAGACAATGGCTGGGGCTGCGATGAGTAAGCGGGCCTGGACACACGCACGATTGCGCGAAGTGCGGAATCTGAGCTTCGCACTCGTCAAGAGGCGGCGAGGCTGGTCAAAGAGCTCGTTTGTGCACCCAAGCGCCCTCATTGCCAAGGGAGTAAGGGCCGAGGAGTACGTCTTTATCGCCCGCGGGTGCTCGCTCTGCCCGGGAACGTCCATCGGTCGATACACGATGTTCGCTCCTGGGGCCTCCGTGGTTGGTGACGACCATTTGTGGGACAACCCACGAGTCCCGATCCAGTTTTCTGGGAGACCAGCCCAGCGAGAGACGCGAATCGGCAGGGACGTCTGGATCGGCCAGGGCGCCATTATTTCGCGTGGACTCACAATCGGTGATGGCGCCATCATCGGGGCGGGATCCGTCGTGACGTCAAACGTCCCAGCGAGGGAGATATGGGCGGGCGTCCCGGCGCGACTCCTCCGCCGTCGATTTGAGAATGAGGAGTTCGACAGGGCCCACCACCTCATGACGCAAGGCCCCCTATCTGCTCCAGTGTTTGCTGCGTCGCAGGAGAAACTATGGGGCGCCCGTGAATAGTAACAACCATCCTGCGGCTCTGGTCGTTTATCAACACCTTCCGCATTACCGGTACGGCGTCTTCTCCGAACTCCAGAATTCGCATGAAATAACGTTTGCCTTTGCCTCTGACACCATTTCCCAAGAGGGCAACATCGCGTTGATACCTCTAGAAGCTATCAATCACCATATTCGTTTGCGCAACCTCTGGTTCGGCCCCATACTCTGGCAACGAGGCTTGCTCACTACAGTGGCCTTTGGGAACTACGACGCTTTTGTATTCCTCGGTGACTGGCGTTACGCATCAACCTGGTTGGCGGCAAGCGTCGCACGACTAAGACGCAAACGAGTGCTGTTCTGGACAATTGGGTGGCATAGGCTCGACAGCGGTCTTCGACGTTGGGTGCGCAACCGCTTCTATTGCCTAGGCAACCGCGTGCTGGTGTACGCCCCGCGAGGAGCAGCGCTTGGTGCTGCCTCCGGCTTCTCTCGAGGGCGGCTTACCGTCATTGGGAACAGCAGCTCGGAGGTACCTGCTGACACGGGCACAGGAGATGCTTCACGAATCGGCCAGCACAACACATCACCGATCATCGCTGTGGTCCGTCTGAATTCCTCGAAACGCCTGGACCTGCTCCTGCGGGCCGTGGCACAGATTTCCGAGGAACATCGTCCTTCTGTAACGCTGGTTGGCGACGGTCCGGAAAAGGAGAACCTCGCCCAGCTTGCCAAATCGCTTGGAGTTCTCCTTTGGATGCCGGGTCCAATACACGACCGAGAGTCCCTTGCCCAGTTCTACGCAAACGCACTCGTGTGCGTGATCCCCGAGGCCGCGGGGCTGACCGTAATTCAAAGTCTTCGATACGGCGTTCCGGTGGTGACGTGCGACAGACCCGACCTCCAGATGCCTGAGTATGAGGCTGTCATCGACGGAGTAAACGGCAGTCTCTACGCTGCAGGAGACGTCCAAGCGCTCACAGAGGCAATTAGTCGATGGCTCGATCCATCCGTGGATCGAGCAGCAGTGGCAGTTGAGTGTCGCGCGTCCTTGGAGGCCCTTTGGACTGTCGAGGCCAACGGGCGCAACGTCCTTAAGGCCGTGCTCGGGGAGGTGTCAAATGGCCACCGATGAGGCAAGAGGGAACTCCAAGCTTTCCGACCGAATGGCCATCGGCGCGCTTCTGTGGACTGTCTATTCTGGAGATCTGAAAGGGACGCCGCTCTTGTCGTGGCTTCCCATCGACGCGACGCTGTTGGGGGCGGCGGTGTTGGGCCTTATCGTCGTGAAGCGGTTGGTTGGCTCTCACTTGCGATTCCCTCCCGGCTCGGCTCCTACGATCTGTCTCTGGCTGTGCTTTCTTCCGGGCGTTGTTGTGGCCAGGGCCGACGGCGTGGATAGTTACAAGAGTCTTCTTCTCTACACAGTCACGCTCATGTGTGCTGTGGCTCCATCCTTCATCGTGCACTCGACCGACCAAATGATGAAATGGATTCGAGCTCAGGTTTGGATTGCCGTCGCGGTGGCCCCAGCGCTCTATCTCTTTCCCGCGACTGAGACTGCCGGGAACGTGGGAAGAATCAATCTGGAAGGTGGCACGAGCATAGCCATCGCCAGGATCTTGGCCAACGGTGCCCTTATTTGCGCCTTCTACGCACTAACCGCGCGCCTCACAAAACGACCCCTTTGGTGGGTGGCGTCCGGTGCCCTCGCTCTAGCCATGGCGCTCATAGGAAGTCGTGGCCCATTCGTGGCACTTATTGCCGCTGCCGTGGTCCTGATTGCCTTCGCAAAGATTTTTGCTCGACGACGTGTCATCGTGGTGGCAAGTGCCGCGGTCGCGCTGGTGCCGTTTCTATGGTACGTCTTTTCCAATGGTGGGACTGCCACATCCCGACTGGCGGCCGTGCTAACCGGAGACTCCTCCGACCAATCGCGCGCACTATTGTATTCAACTGCCGCCAATGCCATCTCGCAGCATCCTGAGGGTTTGGGCTGGGGAGGTTTCTCTCACCTGTCCGAGATCGCATCAAACTTCTCAGGGGAGTCCATTTATCCTCACGACATTGTCCTTGAGATTGGGGCAGAAGGCGGATGGATAGCACTCGCTGGCTTCCTGTTGGTGACCGGAATAGCTGGAGTTCGAGCTTGGCGAGAATCGGGCACGGCCATAGTGGCACTGACTATGACACTTGCGACCTTTTGGGGCGTCTCTGCTCTTTTTTCAAGTGATATTAATGGAAATCGGATGTGGTGGTCTTCACTGTCAGTCATGCTCGTTGCTGGCACGGCTTACCGCCATTCACGCCATATGCCTCAGGGAACCGAATCGCGGGTTAAGACATGAGGGGCATACTCATCGTCGAACCCGGTCATAGCGGCCATTTGTATGTCTACGTGAAACTGCTGGCCGAGTGGGCCAAGAGCCAGGGACTCAATCCGGTGCTATTGCTGCGAGAGGAGGGAAGAGGTTCACCCGAGCACTCAACCCACCTATCTGCCGTTATTCAGGAGGTCGAAGTTCACTACAAGTCGGCGATAAGCCTGAAGGATGTCAAGGCGACCGCCGAGAGAGTCGGTGCCGCGCACATCGTCATTCCGCATGGCGACCCTTTTGTGGGCCAAGCTCTGAAGATGTTGCGTTGGGACGGGACCCCCAAGACGACGCTCCTCATCATGCGTGATCCACGGTGGGAGCATCCTGGTTCGATACGCCGGAGGATCCGACTGATCGCCAAGCTCGCTGCGATTCGTCTCTTGAGTATGCGGCGACAGGTTGAGATTGTGTGGTTGCGAGCGCCGTGCTTTGCCCAGACTGCCAGGGAACGTGCGGCCCCGGACCCCGTTCTGGTTCCGCGAGACCACACGGCGGTTCACACGGGCGCGGCTCACGTACGCGGCAGGCTGGGGATGACTGACGACGTATTCTGGTTCGGGATGGTCGGCTCATTGACTCCGCGCAAGAATTTGTCGCTGGTCGTCGCCAGCCTTGAGGCCCTGTCACATCTCAAGCCGAAAGCGTTTGGCTTTGCGTTGATCGGACCACAACACTCGTCAATGCCGGACAGCCCGCAGGACATTGAGGCATTAGCACGCAATCTTCCTTTTCCCATGGTCATCGACAACCGTGTCCTTACTAATGATGAACTGAACGAAGCCGTGGCTGCCCTTGACTGCCTCGTTATGGCATATTCGTCTGAGGCCCCCAATTCAACCTTGGCCAAGTCGGTCGCCCTTGGAGTGCGGGTAGCCGCGGCCGGCAGCACCACCCTGGCTGGCTTCGTCAGCGACCTTGGTCGTGGCCCGACGGCAAAGTTGGACGTGGCCTCGCTGACCCCTCTCCTCATGGACCGCATGGACCAAACCGCCCCATCTGCCCGTGCAGACCTCGGGTGGGAGGAATTCTGCGCCACATTGATTCCACCGACGTCATGAGGCATGTGCGGGCGATACCCCGCTCCCTTATGAATGCGGGCATCCTCACGGTCGCGACCGTGGTTGCGCAGGCCCTCACAGCTGGGACGATGCTGTTGGTTGCGCGGGGTACCGCCGTCGCAGCGTTCGGCCAAGTCATGACAGTAATCGCCGTAACGACTGTCGCCAGTAATCTGCTCAATTTCGGAAGCAACGCTCTCGTGGTTCGAGAAATGTCAAGCGGCCGGTTCGATGCAGCCGAGTTCGCTTCGAGATTCGGGGGTAAGATACTCGCCGCCTTGAGCATCTCCCTAGTCCCGCTCGGAATTGCCGTGATTGACAAGGGATCCGAACGCCTTCTTATGGGCGGTGGGCTGCTCCTCGTGGCCCTCACAGCCAGTCAAATGAGCTTGACTCCCGTCTCGGCTTCACAACAGTTCGGTCGTCTCAGCCTGGTCATCATCTTGGACAAGGCCATGGCGCTTTGCTGCGTCTTGACTCTGCACCGGGCCGGTATTCGTAGCCCTGACGCGCTACCTTTTGCTCTCGCGGCCGGGGCAAGCGTCTCTTGCTTGTTAGCCATAGTCAGTTGGAGCTCTAGTCTGCATGGCTCCCTGGGCAGCCTTCTCCGTGGGCGAATTCGACTCACGAACCCTTGGAGCGGAGGTATCCATATTGGCGTCTCTTCCACCCTGCTGGCCCTTACACAGGCCGACGTGGCAGTCCTCAACATCATCGCGGGTGGACATGCCGCCGGCCTCTACTCTGGCGTGAATCGCTGGACCCAGCCCATGAACCTCGTGGCATCGTCCTACGCTCAAGCGCACTATCCCGAAGCCTCTGCCGCTGGTTCCAGCAGCACGGCTTGGCGAGAGATGGCGCGGGGGCGTTGGCTACTCGTACCATTGCTCGCCGGCGTGGGAGCTATTTGGTTCTCCGCTCCCAGCCTTGTTGTGTGGCTTCTAGGGGAGCAATACGCCGCATCGGCGAATGTGCTCCGGTTTCTCGCTCTTGGAACAGTGCCGGGGGCCGTAAATCAGATCCTCTATGCGTTCCTCAATGCACGTCGCCACGAACGGTCAGCTGCGCAGGCCGTCGCTGTCTCCGTCGTGCTCCAATTCGTGGCTCTCAGCGCGTTGGCGACGTATCTGGGCGCCAACGGCGCCGCCATCGCATATTGCTTGGTCCAAGTCATCATGTTGGTGATTCTTGGTCGCACCAGCCGCAGAGTCGTCGCAGCAGACCGAGACGTGGTTGACCTGCTCCGACCGCCGTCGCCCTGACGCACGGAGCCGAAATGGGGTTCGAACCCTGCGTCATTCCAGACGGTGGCCGAGCACACCCGCGGGCCCTTGGTGCTGAGATCGACAGTTCCAGGACCAAATGGGCCGCGTGCCTCACCCATGACCCGCTTGACCAAACTCGCAGTCAACCCGCCTAGCGGCGAGTCGTTGTGACCGTAGATCAGGGGCGTCGGGCAGTGCCGACCGGGCTGAGCCCCGGACAAGGCTGCGACTGGTCCACTCGGCCCGACGTTGCCGGGGGCGAGTAGCTCCAGACACGATCTGCCGTCCTGTCCGCGTAAGCGACTGCCCGCCCTTCCGTCAACATGCGAGGGACCCGCTGCTGCCGAGGAACTCCTGTCTAGATGAGGCCAGGCCCGTGCGCCCCAACAGAAGGGGGCGACAAGGGAGACTTGCGCCCGGGTGTACATGAGGCTGACCAACACACGGTGGACCACCTCAGGGCCAGACCTCACGCAGTCGAGCTGACCCGTTACTCTCGGCCATATGGTGTCGAAATGGCGAAAGACGGCTTCCTCAATCCGGCGACGTTCGCTCGGCATACGCGACACGCATACGACCCCATTCGCGACTCACCTCCCTGTGCTGGCCGGCCTCGCGACGATGGCACCGGTGACTCGAGTGCTGGAGTTGGGGAGCGGGCCCTACAGCACCCGCCTCTTCCTAGAGATCGCGGCCTTTCCCCACTTGGAGGCGCTGCGATCCTTCGAGGATGACCCAGATTGGGAACGGGTCGTGCGCGATGCAGCTGGAAACGATGCGCGCTTAACGTTGACGCTGGTCGACGCGGTACGAACTTCCGTGCCGCGTCCGTTGGAGGGCTTCGACCTGATCTTCATCGACGACTCGAGGACCTTTAGCGAAAGGGCACAGACCATCACCGCGGTGTGCGAGCAATCTCCTTCTGCTCCGCTGGTCGTGATCCATGATTTTGAGCACCGCGAGTATCGACGGGCGTCGAAGCCCTTCAAGCATCGATTCGTCTTCGACAGTTTTACGCCACAGGTCGGGGTCTGCTGGAATGACGCAGTCGTTGACATTCGCGCCTTGGAAGCCTTGCGCGCCACGATTACGGCAAATAACCATCTCGACCCCACGGATCAGGCGGGGTGGGCCCGTGTCTTCGAGCAAACTGCGAGATCGGCGTCCTAGCGCAGCGTTGCCACGGCTGCTGCCACCGCGTCAGTCACACCGGGCTCGAACACGCTAGGAACGATCTCGTCCGCGGTCGGCTCAGACACCAGGCTGGCGATGGCTGCCGCCGCCGCAAGCTTCATAGCCTCGGTGATCTGCGGCGCTCCTGAGTCCAGCGCACCGCGGAAGATCCCGGGGAAGGCCAACACGTTGTTGATCTGGTTCGGGAAGTCCGAGCGGCCGGTGGCGACCACCGCGGCATACCTGGACGCCACGTCGGGGTGCACCTCGGGATCGGGGTTGGCGAGCGCGAAGATGATCGACGACGGCGCCATCCGCGCGATCTCGGCTTCGGGCACCTGGCCGCCGGACACTCCGACGAAGACGTCGGCGCCCACCAGCGCGTCGCCGAGCGACCCCGAGAGGCCACGGGGGTTCGTCGTGGCGGCGAGCCGCCGCTTGTGGTCGGCGAGGTCCGGCCGAGCCGGGGACACGATCCCCCGGGAGTCGCAGACGACGATGTCGGCGACGCCGGCCCGAGCGAGCAGCTTGGTCACCGCGACACCCGCGGCGCCGGCTCCGGAGACGACCACCCGCAGCGACTCCAGGGTGCGGCCCACCACCTTCGCGGCATTCATCAGACCGGCCAGCACGACGATCGCGGTGCCGTGCTGGTCGTCGTGGAACACCGGGATGTCCAGCCGCTCCTGCAGCTGCCGCTCGATCTCGAAGCACCGCGGTGCTGAGATGTCCTCCAGGTTGATGCCGCCGTAGGTCGGCGCGATCCGCACGATGGCCTCGACGAGCTCCTCGACCGAACCCGTCTCCATGCACACAGGGACCGCGTCGACCCCGCCGAAGTGCTTGAACAGCACCGCTTTGCCCTCCATGACCGGCATCGCGGCGAGTGGACCTATGTCGCCGAGGCCGAGGACGGCCGTGCCGTCGGTGATGACGGCGACGGTGTTGCCGCGGGCTGTGTAGCGCGCGGCGAGTGAGGGATCGGCGGCGATCGCCCGGGAGACGTCAGCCACGCCCGGCGTGTAGAGCATCGCCAGGTCGACGCGGTCCCGCAGGGGCTGCGTGGCGTGTACCCCGAGCTTGCCGCCCTCGTGCGCCCGGAAGACCGGGTCGGACGGGTCGAACAGCGGAAACGACGGGAACGCAGACATGGACGATTCACCTCAAAGGAAGACAAGAAGATGCGTGGGGCACACCGCGCACGGATAGATCCGCGGTCGAACGACAGCCGGGTGTGGCCTCTCAGACGCAGAGCGCGGGGGTTACCCGCGAGTTCATGGTGGCACACCCGAGCGCCCGAAACCACCGTCGTAACGCGAGTGTGACCCGCATCGCGTGCCTCCTAGAGGCTACAAGGACGCGCGAGTCCGGACGAGCGGACATTTGCGCGACTGGCGTGGCTTCGCCACGGCTACGCCGGACGCCGCACCCGGGGCCTAAGAAATGGTCTCTCAAGATAGCGATAGCTCGCTGCCGCAAGCGCCAGGGCCGAGACGCCACCAATTGCGGCTACGGCAAGGAGGTTCATGTCCGGAAATGTCTGCCTTGTGATGAAAGCAATAGGAACCTGATGCCACAGGTAGACGCTGTAGCTTGATCGACCAAGAAACTCTAAGGGACGCCAACAAAGGAGAGTATTATTCCAGCTTGACTGTTGTCTGGTCCCAAACCAAATCAATGTGACAGTGGCAACCACGGCAAGAGGCAGTCCCGCCCAGCGGTAGATGGGGGAGTATTGGTTTGGCCCAAAAATCGTATATCCCAATAGGAATCCAAGCGCCGCGAAGGAGGCCATACTGGTCAACCGATCTGGCTTAGGCCTGGGCCCAGGTGCGGTTGGCTGGATGAGCCAAAGCGCGAGACTTGCTCCCACGAGGATCTCGGGGATCCTCGCCAAGGGTCCGTAGTAGAACCAACTTGGACTCTGTACCAAGGAGAACGCGAACATGACGGTAGCAACAACCATCAAGATCTTGGCAACGCTCCTGGGGCCCTCTGAGCGGCGTCGAAGGTATCCAAGAACCAGCGGCCAGGGAAGGTAGAACATCCACTCGATGGACAAAGACCAAGCGACGCCCAGCGGCCCGAACTCCAATGAACTTCCTGCATGAATCGGAGAAACCAGCTGAGACAAGGTGAGCGCGCTGGCAGTGAGCATTTCCATGGGCGAAAATGGTGAGCCGGGGAGCACAAGCGAGAGTGCTATTACGCCCAGACATGCGCCCACCAGCGCAGGATAGAGCCGCCTGACCCTGCGACTGAGGAACCTTCGCCATTCGCCAGGAATACTTGGAGACGGACCGTCCAAGCGTGGCCACAAAAGCAACGTTATGATGTATCCGCTCAACACAAAGAAGACGTCGACACCGATGTAGCCGCCGTACGCAATTGGAACCTGGGACGAGATCCAATGGACGATCAGCACCGAAATGATCGCAACTGCGCGAATCCCGTCCAGATATCCGATCCGATCACGACCCCGAGGGTGCCCCTCTTGAGGCCCCTCCACATCCGTGCTCACGGCATGGTTTGTGTCCGCTGCGTCGCCAGCTGTGTTGAGTTGCACGCCCAGATTATGGGGCCTACGCCAACGACCGGCGAACGGCACGACGCGTGAGTCTGAGCGCGGCACTCGTCAGGGCCGCCGCCTCGGCCGCCGAGCAGTGACTGGCTGCCTCCAGCTGACCAGACGGCGTGACGCGAGTGTGACCGCATCGCCCCGAGTGATGGCCACAGGCCGGCCAGGCACCGCGGAGCGGGTGGGTAGGCGAACGCCTGCCCTCCCACCAACGGTTGCGATGGCACCGCTAGCAGGCCGTGCCGTGCCTAGACCCCTACCCAAGTGGGACATCTCGGATTCGAGACTGTTTCGGAACATCAGATCTAGCCCGGTTCCCGATCCTTGCTGGCAGGATGCCCCTAACCCCCAGCGGGTGACCTGGGAACCTCCCCAGGTGACCCGGCATACGAGGAAGGAACCTCACCGCATGACCCATCGCTTGCGCCCCACCACTCTCCTGATCGCGGGGCTGGCCACTGCGGGACTTGCACTGTCCGCCTGCGGCTCGGATTCGCTCTCCACCAACACGAGCAGCTCGAGCAGCAGCTCCACGACCAAGGCCGCGGTCGACCAGGCCCTGGTCGCGAAGCTGCCCGCCAAGGTCAAGAGCGCCGGCAAGATCGTGATCGGTACGGACGCCACCTACCAGCCGAACGAGTACCTCGACGCGGACGGCAAGACGGTCATCGGCATGGACGTCGAGCTGTTCGACGCGGTCATGGCCAAGTTCGGCATCAAGACCGAGTGGGTCCCGACCGGCTTCGACCAGATCATCCTCGGTGTCAAGAGCGGCAAGTACGACGTGGGTGTCTCCTCCTTCACCGTCAACGCCGAACGCATGCAGCAGGCCACGATGGTCAGCTACTTCACGGCGGGCACCCAGTGGGTCACCCAGAAGGGCAACCCCAAGAAGGTCGACCCCAACAACGCCTGTGGACTGAACATCTCGGTCCAGAAGGCCACCGTCCAGTCCGACGAGGACCTGCCCAAGCGGAGCAAGGCCTGCACCGACGCAGGCAAGCCGGCCATCAAGGCGATCGTGGACGCCGACCAGGCCAAGGTGACCTCGGCCGTGCTCACGGGCAAGGCCGACGCCATGCTCGTCGACCTGCCGCCGGCCATCAGCGCGGTCGACACGACGCAGGGCAAGCTCGAGCTGCTCGGTGAGCAGTACGACTCGGCTCCCTACGGCTTCGTGCTCCCGAAAGACCAGACCGACTTCGGTCAGGCCATCGCCGACGCGCTCAAGGCGATGGACACCGACGGCAGCTACAAGGCCATCCTCACGAAGTGGAAGACCGAGGGTGGAGCGATCAGCGACTTCGCCGTGAACCCGCAGCCCTGATGTCCACCACACCTGCTGAAGACCGGCCGGGCAAGATCCACGCCCGGCCGGTCCGGCACCCCTGGCGCTGGGTCGCCGTTGCCGTGATCGTCGTCCTCGTCGCGATGATGGTGAGCTCGGTCGTCACCAACGAGAACTGGAACTGGTCCTTCGCCTTCGAGATCATGCAGCAGCGGCCGGTCATCGACGGGCTGTGGAAGGGCACCATCTTCGGCACCATCGGGGCCATGGTGCTCGGCATCACCATCGGCATCACCCTCGCGGTGATGCGGCTGTCCACCAACCCGGTCCTTCGGGGGGTGGCGTTCGTCTACACGTGGTTCTTCCGGGCCATGCCGCGCTACGTCCTGCTGGCCATCCTGGGCGGTGCCATCGCGGTGCTCTACAACCCGATCCACATCGGGATCCCCTTCGGCCAGCAGCTGTCCCACGCGCTCGGCCTGTCCAACGACCTCACCTTCTTCAGCTTCAGCTGGAACGACATCTCCTCGTCGATCTGGATCGGCATCCTCGGCCTCGGTCTCTCCGAGGGCGCCTACATGGCAGAGATCGCGCGGGCCGGCATCCTGTCGGTCGACAAGGGCCAGATCGAGGCGTCGCACGCGCTGGGGATGCCCCCGGGCAAGACGATGCGCCGCATCGTGCTTCCGCAGGCGATGCGGGTGATCGTGCCCCCGACGGGCAACGAGACGATCGCCATGGTGAAGGACACCTCGCTGTTCATCGCCGCGTCGATCATCACCGAGCTCTACTTCCAGGCCTATGGGTTCGGCCAGCGCTCGTTCCAGATCGTCCCCGGCTTCATGGCCGCAACGCTGTGGTACCTCATCGTCTGCTCGATCCTGATGGTCGGTCAGTACTACCTGGAGCGCTACTACGGACGCGGCTTCGGGGCCCCGTCCAAGGCGACCAGGCGCAAGCTCGACACGATCACGGCAGGCCACTGATGACCAGCGACACGACCACCCGCACCCGCTCAGCGGAGCAGGACAGGGGCGCTCCCCTGGTCCACGCCGTCAACGTCACCAAGGCGTTCCACGGCAACCAGGTGCTCAAGGGCATCGACATGGACGTCCACCCGGGCGAGGTCGTCTGCCTGCTCGGCCCCTCGGGCTCGGGCAAGACGACCTTCCTGCGGTGCATCAACCAGCTCGAGTCCATCGACGGCGGACGCATCTGGGTCGACGGCGACCTGATGGGCTACGACGACCGCGGCGGCACGCTGCACCACCTCACCGACAAGCAGATCGCCGCCCAGCGCCGCGAGATCGGCATGGTGTTCCAGCGGTTCAACCTCTTCCCCCACATGACCGCCCTCGAGAACATCATGGAAGCCCCGATCCAGGTCAAGGGCGAGAAGAAGAAGGCCGTGCGCGAGCGCGCCCTGGCCCTCCTCGAGCAGGTCGGCCTCAAGGACAAGCCCAGCGCCTATCCCGCTCAGCTGTCCGGTGGGCAGCAGCAGCGGATCGCGATCGCCCGGGCCCTCGCGATGCAGCCCAAGCTGATGCTGTTCGACGAGCCCACCTCCGCCCTCGACCCCGAGCTCGTCGGCGAGGTACTCAAGGTGATGCGCCAGCTCGCCAAGGACGGCATGACGATGATCGTCGTCACCCACGAGATGAGCTTCGCCCGTGAGGTGGCCGACCGGGTCGTCTTCATGGACGGTGGCGTCGTCGTCGAGGAAGGCCCGCCCAGCGAGGTCATCTCCAACCCCCAGCACGCTCGGACGAAGTCCTTCCTCAGCCGCATGCGCCAGGAGGAGCAGGAGCACGAGCAGACCACTGAGTCCGACGAGGATGTCTGAGCCCCACGGCGGCTCAGACGCTGACACCCGGATGCGCGACGGCTTCCTGGTCGGCATGATGGCTTCAGGCAACGACGAGCGGGAGGCTGCGTGACGGTGATCGGTGTAGTCCGCGTCAAAGGTCGCTCCATGGAGCCGACCCTGCACACCGGAGACCGGCTCCTGGTCCTGCGAGGGGCGCCGCCGCGCCTCGGCCGCCTGGCGATCGTGCGCCTCCCTGACGACCCCGACGGGGTCCGCCGCCCGCTCGCCATCAAGCGCGTGACCGGGCGCGACCCGGCCGACCCCACCCGCTACTGGGTGGAGAGCGACAACCAGACCGCACCCGGCGTCACCGACTCGTGGACCCACGGCATCGGCTCGCTCGCCCGTGACCAGATCCGGGCCCTGGTCCTGTTCCGCCTGCCCGCGACCTATCCCGGACGTCGCCTCGCCCGCCGGGTGGTCCGCCGCTTCACCCGCTGACCCGGCTCGGCACCCGCGCGCACCGCGCCTCGCATGGGCGCCCGGGCGGCATACCTGCTCGTATGCCGGTCACCCGCCGGGGGTGCCGTGCGGCCCGCTGACCTGCCGGGTAGGGTCGAAGACGCACGAGATCATCCACCTCGCAGAAGGGATTCGCATGCTCTCCCGCCATTTCCGCCCCACTGAGGTCAGCGCCCACTGCGACCTGCCCTGTGGCGTCTACGACCCCGCCCAGGCACGCATCGAGGCCGAGTCGATCAAGGCGATCATCGCCAAGGTCGCCGACAACGACGACCCCGACTTCCGCACGCGCGCGGTGCTCATCAAGGAGCAGCGCTCCGAGCTGGTCAAGCACCACCTGTGGGTGCTGTGGACCGACTACTTCAAGCCGCCGCACTTCGAGAAGTACCCCGACCTCCACACGCTGTTCAACGAGGCCACCAAGCTGGCCGGTGCGTCGGGCACCAAGGGTGAGTTCGACGCCGCCAAGGCCGACGAGCTGCTCGCCAAGATCGACCAGATCGACAAGATCTTCAAGGAGACCAAGGCAGCCTGAGCCACCCGCTCAGCAGAGGGTCGCCCMCCGCTGGTGGGCGACCCTCTGTCGTGCCCGGACGTCGCGGCACTCAGCCGGCGGACGGGTTCCGGGTCTGCTCCCCCACGTCGGCAGCCGTGCCGGCCATGCCGATGGTGACCGAGGTGCGCAGGTGCGCGTCCAGCTCGGTCCAGACCACCGACAGCAGCCGCAGGTCGACCACCTGGCCGGTCCCTTCGACCGGCGCCTTGACGACGACGCGCGGACGCTTCTTGTAGAGCCGGGCCGACTCCGCGATGAGCGCGCTGATCGTCGTGCACTGGCCGGAGGCGATGATCTTGGTGACGACGCGCGACGGCTGTCCCTCGACGCGGGCGCGCACGCCGGCCAGGCCCGCCGCCACGAGGTTGCCGCAGTCCTCGGCATAGACGTAGTCGCGCATGGTGTCGAGGGGGACGTAGACCGTCAGCGGGAGCCCGGTGGCGTGGGTGCGGCAGAGCTGGGAGATGAGGCCCTGCGGCTTGGTGAGGTCCTGCCCCGGCCCGTAGAGGTTGCCGATGCGCCCCACCAGGACGGCCGTCCCCGTCCGCCGCGAGAAGTCCTCGACCGCCGCCTCCATCCTCAGCTTGGCTCGTCCGTAGGCGACCAGCGCAGCGGTGGGCGAGTCCTCGGTGAACGGCGCCCGGACCGGCGACCCGGCATACACCCCACCGGCGGAGGAGGCGAGGAAGAAGGCTCCGGCGCCGCCCTCGGGCAGCGCGGCGGCCAGGTCGGCGAGGAAGCCCTCGAAGAGGTCCACCTCGGCGATCAGGTCTGCCTCGGCCGTGGCGACCACGCCGGCTCCGGCGCACCAGGCCACGGCCCAGCTCCCACCGTCCGCGCGCTCGACCAGGGTCGAGATGCCCTCCCGCAACGCGGCGCGCGCGGCGACGGGGTCCGACCACGGCACGCGTGCGGTGACCACCTCGTCGCCGCGCCGCCGGACCGAGGCTGCGACGTGCGAGCCCAGGAGCCCGCCTGCACCGACGACCCAGGTGGTCGTCCGCGTCATGCGGACCGGCGTCCTAGCGGGCCGCGCTGGGGATCTGTGGTGATGAGGTAGAGCGGCTTGCCCATGGCCATGTTGACGACAACCCCGAGGTACTCGGCCACGATGCCCAGCGAGAACAGCACCGCGCCCGTGCCCACGATGACGAACACCATGACCGACGTCCAACCGGGGACCACGATGCCGCCGAAGAGCCTGCTGACCACCAGCACCACCGCGACGACGACGCCGAGCAGCGCGAACCCGGCCCCGATCATGCTGACGACGCGCAACAACCGGGTCCCGCTCGTGAGCACGAGCCTCCAGAAGTGCGACATCAGGCTCCGCAGCCGGTAGCCGCTGCGACGGTCGCCCTCCTCGCGCATGGGCAGGGGACAGCTGGTGACCCGACCGGCCACCCAGCCAAGGGCCACGTCGAGGTAGACGCCGGCACCGGCATAGGCCGCCAGCCCGCGAGCCACCTCACCCAGGACGAGACGGTAGGAGTGGTAGAGGTTCGCGCCGCTGTTGCCGGTCAGCCGTTCGACCAGCCACTTGGAGCCCTTCGACGCGGTGTTGCGCAGCGGACCGTGCGGCGGCTTGTTGGTGGGGCGGGCGTAGACGACGGCGACCTGCTCGGCCATCGCGCGGTCGAGGAGCGCACCCAGATAGGCCGGGTCGTGCTGCCCGTCCTCGTCCATCGTCACGACCCAGTCGCCACCGGAGGACGACATCCCGGCCAGTGTCGCCGCGTGCTGGCCGAAGTTCCGGCTCAGCCACACGGGGCGGACGAAGTCGTACTGCCGGACGAGCTCGCGGATGGTCTCGTCCGAACCGTCGGGGCCGTTGTCGTGCACGAGGAACAGCTCGCTCACCCGCGCCAGGTGGCCGTCCTCGGTGCGGAAATCGCTGGTGTACTCGGCGATCTCGGCGACCACCTCAGGCAGCGTCGCGCGACCGGCGTAGACCGGGATGACCACTGAGATCAGGTGGGCGGCGGACTGGGTGGGGGGTGCTGCCGACATGCCCGCACTATAGTCATCCAGTCCCCCGCCCCTGGGGGCGACCATTCCGAGGAACCGGGTGCCATGGCCAACCTCCCCGCCCCCGACGCGACGCAGCCGCACCTGCCACCTGCAGGTCCGCTGACCCAGCTGGTCCACAACCAACAGGTCGCCTACCTGCTCGTCGGCGGCATCAACACCGCGGTCGGACTCGGGTTCTTCGCGCTGGCGCACTGGCTGCTCGGCAGCACGATCGGCTACATGGGGTCCCTGGTGCTGGCCTACGCCCTGGCGATCCTGGTGGCGTTCGAGCTGCATCGGCGGTTCGTCTTCCGCGTGAAGGGCCACCGCGCGCGTGACCTGGCGCGGTTCGCGGGGGTGCAGTCGACCTCACTGGCGATCAACGCGGGACTGCTGCCACTGCTCATCGAGGTGGCCGGGCTGGGTCCCCTCGTGGCGCAGGCGATCGCCACCGGGCTGACCGTCGTGCTCAGCTACTTCGCGCACAAGTACTTCAGCTTCGCCCGCGACCTCGGGCCGGGTTATCCCGGCGACCTCATCGAGCACGAGTCGGACGACCCGAACTCGTAGCTGCCGCGCACCGGGCTGCCGCCAGGCTCGCGCCGGGCTGCCACCAGAGCGCCGCTTCGGGCTGCCGGCTCAGGCGGGCTTGCTCGCGGCGACGACCACCGAGGAACCGAACGGCAGGTCCATCCGCGCCAGCAGGGCACGGTCGACCCGGCTGAGCCCCATCAGCACCCGCTCCACCGGCTTGGGGACCTGCGGGAGGCTGACGACGTCGGCTGCCTCGTTCGACGAGGGCCGCACCCGGCGGGCGAGGCGCTCGGCGACGAAGAACGGGAACACCGAGGTGAAGGCGTAGGTCGCGCGGTCCACGGTCAGCCCGCTGCGCTCGACCGCGGCAACGGCCCGGGCACGGGTGTAGCGACGGTGGTGGCCGTTCTGGTCGTCGAAGTCGGTCCAGGCCCACTGGTAGGCAGGGACCGACACGAGCAACCGTCCGCCGGGTGCCAGGACGCGAGCGACCTCGCTCAGCGCCGTCTGCTCGGGCTCACAGTGCTCGATCACGTCGAACGCCGCCACGATGTCGAACGCGGCGTCCTCGAAGGGCAGGGCCAGGGCCGAGCCGCAGACGCCGTCCGTGCCGAGACCACGCGGGTCGAGGTCGAGCGACACGTGGCGGTCGCCGCCTCGCAGCCAGGCCACGCTGGGGCCGTCGGCGCTGCCCACGTCCAGGATCCGCGCGTCCCGGTCGACATACTCCTCGAGCACCTCTCGGAGCAGGTCCGTGCGCGCGCGGTACCACCAGTACGTCGGCGCGACGATCGAGGCGGAGCCGCCGTGAGCCACAGTCATGGGCGACACCCTAACCGGATCCTGTGGCTGCCCGCGGCACAGGTCAGAGCCCTGTCCCCGGCAGTCCGACATCCCACGGTTACTGGCGAGTCGGGCATAACGTACATCCGAACTGCCCATCGGCAGTCGCTCCATCTTCCACTCGGAGGTCCGAAGGTGAGTACCGACAACGCTGTCGACCACGACACCGTCCCCCCGGCCAACAAGGGACTGCTGGCAATCGCCGGCGTGCTGCTGGCCATCCCGATGATCGCCCTCCTCTGGGTGGGCAGCTACGCGAAGAAGGACCCCGAGCTCTGGGGCTTCCCCTTCTTCATCTGGTACCAGTTCCTGTGGGTCTTCCTGTGCTCGGCGCTGACGTTCACGGCGTACAAGCTGGTCCTGAAGGCCCGCCCCCACCGCCCGATGACCGGCGACGACCGTGGCAACGATGCCCGCCGCGACAGCTGGGAGGCCGGCCGATGAGCGCCCTCGCACCCGCCGCAGCAAACACCGGGGTCAACGGGGTCGCCCTGACCGTCCTCATCCTGCTGTTCGCCCTCGTCACGGGCATGGGCTTCTGGGCCTCTCGCTGGCGTCAGGCCGACAGCATGGAGTCCCTCGACGAGTGGGGCCTGGGTGGCCGACGATTCGGCACCTGGGTGACGTGGTTCCTCCTCGGAGGTGACCTCTACACGGCATACACCTTCGTCGCGGTGCCCGCGGCGATGTTCGCCCTCGGCTCGGTCAGCGGGTTCTTCGCGGTGCCCTACACGATCGTGCTCTACCCGATCATCTTCATCTTCATGTCTCGGCTCTGGTCGGTGAGCCACCGGCACGGCTACGTGACCCCGGCGGACTTCGTCAAGGGCCGCTACGGCTCGCGGGGGCTGTCCCTCGCGGTGGCGATCACCGGCATCCTCGCGACGATGCCCTACATCGCCCTTCAGCTCGTCGGCATCCAGGCCGTCCTCGAGGTCGCCGGCGTCGGCGGCAGCAACGCCCTCGCCAAGGACCTGCCGCTGTTCATCGCCTTCGCCCTGCTCGCTGCCTACACCTACTCCAGCGGTCTGCGGGCGCCGGCCATCATCGCGTTCGTCAAGGACGCGCTGATCTACCTCGTCATCATCGTCGCGGTCATCTACCTCCCCTCGAAGGTCGGCGGCTGGGACCACGTCTTCAGCGCCGCGGAGGCCAAGATGGCCAAGCCGAGCGTCGCCAACCCCGCCAAGCCCACCGGTGCGTTCATCCCGAACAGCCAGCAGTACTGGGCCTACGCAACCCTGGCGTTCGGCTCGGCCCTGGCCCTGTTCATGTATCCCCACTCGATCACGGCGACCCTGTCGAGCTCGAGCCGCAACACGATCCGCCGCAACGCCTCGATCCTGCCGGCCTACTCCTTCGTGCTCGGCCTGCTGGCCCTGCTCGGCTGGGTGGCCATCGCCGCCGGCACCAAGCCGATCGGCCTCGACGGCAAGCCGAACGCGCAGCTGGTCATCCCCCAGCTGTTCGAGGACAAGTTCCCCAGCTGGTTCGCCGGAGTGGCCTTCGCCGCGGTGGCGATCGGAGCACTCGTCCCGGCAGCCATCATGTCGATCGCGGCAGCCAACACCTTCACGCGCAACATCTACCGCGACTGGATCAAGCCCGACGCGACGCACGCCCAGGAGGCCAAGGTCGGCAAACTGGTCTCGTTGCTGGTCAAGGCCTTTGCGCTCGTCTTCGTCCTCACCCTGGACAAGCAGAACGCGATCAACTTCCAGCTCCTCGGCGGCATCTGGATCCTCCAGACGCTCCCGTCGATCGTCTTCGGGCTCTACACCCGGTGGTTCCACCGGTGGGCGCTGCTCGGCGGCTGGGCGGTCGGCATGGTCTACGGCACGATCGCTGCCTACAACGTCATCAACCCGACCACCAAGGGCCACTTCGGCGGCTCCCTGGCGATGATCCCCATGCTCGGCAAGATGGGCTACATCGCGATGACGGCCTTCGTGATCAACCTGGTCATCGCCATCGTCGCCACGCTGATCCTCCGGGCCCTCAAGGTCGACCCGGGCACGGACGACACGATCAAGGGCGACTACTTCGCCGACGCCGGTGACCCCCGCGTCGAGAAGAACCTCGCCATGGACGCGCACCTCACCACGGGCTCTCCGTAGCGGCTGCGCACACTCCACCGCGTCGGGCGGTGTCGAGACCGGTTCGCCACGGTCTCGGTACCGCCCGACTCGCTTGTGCCCCAACGCCATCCCGCGGGCCAGGGCCAGGACGACCGGGTATGCCGCGGGTCAGGAACCGCTTGCCGCGGACCGTCCTCGTCGACGTTCGAGCACCCGGGTGAGCGAGTCGACGACCCGGGGGTCGTACTCGTAGCCCAGGCCGAGGTGGATCCGCTCCATCGCCCTGTGGTCGCTCCCACCCGCGTCGCAGAGGTCGTCGTAGGCGTTGGCCACCTTGATGATGCGGCTGGACATCGGGAGGTCCTGGCCGAACTCGCGCACCTGCCGGTAGGGCGTTGTCTGCGCCTCCAGGATCGCGGCGACGCTGTCGAGCACACCGGTGGTCCGGACGATCTCGGCGCCGTCGTGGGCGATCCGCTGCTGGTCCGCGGGGGCGGCCATCACCGTCGCCCCTGCCGGGATCGGCTCGCGCAGGGCGACCTGCCCCAGGTCGTGCAGCAGGGCGGCATACTCCAGGTCCGTGAGCTCGCGCTGGCCCATGCCCAGGTCCCGACCGATCGCCAGGGAGACGTCCGCGACCCGCTGGGCGTGGTTGGAGGTGGTGTAGCCGGCCCGGTCGGTCAGGGACGACAGCGCCCCGATCGTCTGGCGATACGTCGTGCGGATGCTGGCATTGCGCTGCACCGCGAAGGACGTCAGGACCAAGGGGAAGAGGAACAGCGGCAGGGCCGCGATCCCGATGGCCACGTCGGCCAACGCGATCAGGGCGCCCGAGGTGACCAGAGCAGTGCCGAGGGCCAGGGTCGACCTGACCTCGTCGATGACGGCGGGGATGAGGGGCGCGTGGTCGCGTCCGGCGTGCGCAGCGGCCTCGAGGGTGAGCTGGGCGACCATGGTCAGGCCACCGACCAGCAGCATCACGACGCCGACCAGCCAGCGCTGGCCGGCCCAGGTGCCCTGCCACTCGACCAGGGTCTGGCCGTCGAACTGGACACCGCGGTAGAGCACCGGGGCCAGGGACACGCCTGCGACCCGCGCAGAGACTTCCACCCAGGAGACGGTCGCGCCGGACACCCTCAGGACAACGCCTCCCACGATCATGGCGACAGCCACCACCAGCACCACCGGGGCAGCGCTCAGGTGCGATCCACCGGGCTGAGGGATCGAGGACAGCGCGAGCCCCAGGGCAGCCGCGGTGGACATCGGCGCGGTCTCGCGCCCCGTGAGGATCCGGAGTCGGGCCGTCTCACCGAGCGCGATGGCGACGCAGAACAGGGAGACCGACACCAGCGAGGTGCCACGGAGGGACATCAGCTCCTGACGCCCGGACACGAAGGCCTCGCCGACCACGAAGAGGGCCAGCAGGACCAGTGGCCACCGGAGGTCGACGGTGACCCGCCGCAGGGTTGTCACAGAGCCCCTCCTACCGGCATGGCCACGGAGGCCGTCGCACCTTTGACCTTGGCCCTGAGATCGTGGCGCTGGGCAAAGAGGTCGGAGACCTCGGGCTCGTCGTGGTCGAGGGTGACCGTCGCGCCCGCGAGCTCCTCGGGGGTGCGTTCGGTCATGGTCCACACGTGCCGGGCGAGCACCCGCCTGAGCGCGTCGACGACCGCCGGGTCGAACTGCGTGCCGGCGCGGGCGGCGACCATCTCCAGCGCGGCGTCCACGTCGACGGCAGCACGGTAGGTGCGGGAGGTGGTCAGCGTGTCGAAGGTGTCTGCCACCGCTACCAGTCGCGCCGTGAGGGGGATGTCCTCACCCTTGAGCCCCGCGGGGTAGCCGCGGCCGTCGAACCGCTCGTGGTGGTGGGCGATGCCGTCCACCGAGCCCGCCACGAAGTCGATCCCCTGGACGAGCTCCACGGCGCTGAGTGCGTGCTCCGCAAGGACCACCAGCTCGTCGTCGGTCAGCGGCTGCCGAGCCCGGAGCACCTTGCTGGGCACGCACACCTTGCCGATGTCGTGGAGCATCGCCGCCGTCCGGACGTCCTGGATCTCCTTGTGCCCCAAGCCAAGGGTCTCGGCGAGCCACTGCGCGAGCTGGGCGGTGCGATCGCTGTGACCGCTGTTGGCGGGGTCCTTGGTCTCGACGGCCGTCACCAGGGCTCGCAGGGTGCGGTCGTGGGCACGCAGCTCATCGCCGTACTGGACGAACGCCCAGCGGGCGACGAACAGGGGCGCAAGGACCAGGACGGCGCTGAACCAGCCGACGCCGGCAGGCAGCCAGAGCACGACGAAGAGGAAGCCGATCACGCCGTACCCGATGTAGGCGGCGCCGGAGGTGGTGAGCAGCTTGAAGAACTGGGTGCGCATCGGGGTTCCGGCGGAGAACCTCACGACACCGGAGATCAGTGCGGCGTTGAGCAGGCACTGGGCCACGTCGGCCACGATGAGGGGCAGCCCCACCAGGAGCAGGATGCGACCGGCCGAGTCGGTGTCGCCGGGATCACTCAGCCCCCCGGCCCACACGTAGACCAGACCACCAAGGGATCCGATCGAGCTGCAGAGGGCGACGTTGAACAGTCGGACGATGACCGGCTGTGACTCCTTCTGGACCACAGCGGCGGCGGCGCCCACGATGGCTGCCCCCACGGGGCCGACCACGACGGCAGAGGTGAGCAGGATGATGCTCAGGAACGACAGCTGGATGCGCGAACCGACATCGATCTCGCGCAGCAACCAGCTGGTGATGCCCAGGCCGGACAGGACGCACACTGCGTAGATGTCACCCAGCTGACCCGTGGCCAGCCAACCGATCGACGCAAGGCCCATCGCGAGGGCAACGACGACGGCCACATAGATGATGGTCGCGCGGTTGTGCAGTCTGCGCTGAGACGCTCCCGGGTCAGGACTTGTGCTCACGGCACCAATCTAGGCCCGGGCGGCACTCGGGGTGGGTCAGCCGCCCCAGCTCCACACGGAGGTCATGCCGGTGGCGGAGTCGACGTCCTCGGGGGCCCAGACGATGTTGTCGCTGCCGGAGAGGATGGACTCGAAGATGGTGGTGATCGCCTTCATGGCGGTGCTCCTTCTGTCTGATGCCCGACTCATACGTTCGGTTACTTCAGACCATCAGTTGTCCCTAGCCGCCAGGGGTGCGGGTCGGTGACAGGACTATGATGCCGGTCAACCTGCGCGCTTGGGACTTTCCTTGCCTCTTCTTTGCCAAACCTTGAAGGTCGTATCCCACGTTTGCCAGCGTTGGTTCACACCTTTGGGCCGCGTTTGCATGCAAGTCACCCGGTTATCTTCCGTGGGCACGTTGTCCCCTCTAGGCTGTGAGAGACTGGCCCCGCACCCGGTGCATAATGCGCCACACCACCACTGACGGAGTGACTCCCATGAGCAAGCGCGCCCGCAAGCGCCGCTCGCGCAAGGGCAACGCGGCCAACCACGGCCGCAAGCCCAACGCCTGAGCCCGCGCCACGACGCATCGAAGGGGCGGTCGAACCAGCTGGTTCGACCGCCCCTTCGTCGTGCGCCGCCGTTGTCGGCTACTCCGAGATCTCGTAGCGGATCGTGGTGATCCTGGCCATGATCTGGGTCCGCAGCTCCACAGGAGCCTCCTCACAGGCGCAGGACCGCTTGACCAGCGCCTTGAGTGCCTGGTCCAGGTCGTACTCCTGCAGGCAGGGCCCGCACTCGTCGAGGTGGTGCTTGATCTTGACGGTGTCGTCCTGCGTCATCTCACCGTCGAGGTACTCGTAGACGCGGTGAAGGACCTCCGAGCAGTCCGAGCCCGCCACTTCTCCCGCTCCCTGACCTTCGCAGCTCATGAGTCCGCTCCCTGGGTGGCAAAGCCGCGCTCGGCGGCATACTCCGTCAGCAACTCCCGCAACTGGCGTCGGCCGCGGTGCAACCGCGACATGACCGTCCCGATGGGGGTATCCATGATCTCGGCGATCTCCTTGTAGGCGAAGCCCTCGACGTCGGCAAGGTAGACCGCCAACCGGAAGTCCTCCGGCAGCTGTTGCAGTGCCCTCTTCACCTCGGTGTCGGGCAGGTGGTCCAACGCCTCCGTCTCGGCCGATCGCAGCCCGCTCGACGTGTGCGACTCGGCACGCGCGAGCTGGTAGTCCTCGATCTCGGCGGCATCGGACTGCAGCGGCTCGCGCTGCTTCTTGCGGTAGGTGTTGATGTAGGTGTTGGTGAGGATGCGGTACATCCACGCCTTGAAGTTCGTGCCGGGGCGGTACTGGTGGAACGCGGCGAAGGCCTTGGTGTAGGTCTCCTGGAGCAGGTCCTCGGCGTCGGCCGGGTTCCGCGTGGTCCGCAGCGCCGCTGAGTAGAGCTGGTCCAGCAGCGGCATCGCCTCGCGCTCGAACCGCGACTGCCGCTCGGCAGGGGTCTCGCTCGCCACGTCGACGGTGGCGTCAGGGGTGGCCTCGTCGATGATGGTGTCGGTGGCAGGTGTGTCAGTCATTGCCCTCCAGCCTAGCCCGGCATCGGCCGTGGCCGGCTTGTCGGTCGGTGCGGAGAAGCCCAATGCGACAGGCGCCGAGAGCGCGGTGTCGCCGGGCTGCACGGTCAGAACGGGCACTGGCGGACTCCTGGTGGTGAATGGGGTGGGTTTCGACCGCGTCGCGGTCGGTCCCTTGGTCCAACGGGGCGCCTCGCGCCGACATTCCCAGGCACTACGGTTTCCGGTATGCCGCGCCCTTCCGAAGCCTCGTTCGTCGAGCTGCTCACGCAGCAGGTTCGCCACGAGTTCACCGCCAGCCAGCAGTACATCGCGATCGCCGTCTGGTTCGACGGCCACGACCTCCCCCGGCTGGCGACGCACTTCTACCTGCAGAGCGTCGAAGAGCGGAACCACGCGATGATGATGGTCCAGTACATGCTCGACAGGGACTGGGCCGTGGCCGTGCCCGGCGTGGACGAGGTCCGCAACGACTTCGACGAGCTCACCGCGCCGATCAAGCTGGCCCTGGCCCAGGAGAAGGCCGTCACCGGCCAGATCGAGGCGCTCTTCCGGGCGGCACGCGCCGAGGGCGACGTGCTCGGCGAGCAGTTCATGCTGTGGTTCCTCAAGGAGCAGGTCGAGGAGGTCGCGGCGATGAACACCCTGCTGACCATCGCCGAGCGCGCCGGTGACGACTGGTTCCAGATCGAGGACCACCTCGCCCGCGAGGCCGTGGGCGACGGAGGCAAGGACGCGTCCGCGCCGACCGCCGCCGGGGGCGCGCTCTAACCCAGAGAGTTCACGAAGGCCAGGGCGGCTGCCACCAGGTCGTCCGGCTTCTTGGTGAAGCCGTGGCCACCCTTGACCACGCTCACCCAGGACGGGTCGGGCAGCTCGGCGCGCACCTCACCGGGCGTGCCGAAGGGGTCGGTCTCGCCCTGGACGACATGCAGCGGTATGCCGTGCGGCACCGGTGCGCGCAGCTCCTCGGCCCGCGACAGCTCGGGCTTGCCCGGCGGGTGGAGGGGGAAGGCGAGGGCGAGGACCGCGTCCGCGCCGGTGTCCTTGGCCGTGCGGAACGCCACCCGTGCGCCGTTGCTCTTGCCCCCGACCACGAGGGGCCTCGGCAGGGCTCCACGCCCTGCCGTCAGGTGGGCGAGCACTGGCAACCACGACGGGTCTTGGGTGGCAGCGGGTGGCGGCATCTTGCGGCCGGCGATGACCCAGGCCTGCTCGACCAGGGCAACGGCCCAACCGGCATCGACGAGGCCGGTTGCGACGGCTGTCACGTCGCCGGCTCGGATGCTGCCACCGGCGCCGTGGGTGAGCACGACGGAGCCCTGCGCCCGCGGTGGTCGGGTGACGTGCGCGCGCGCCGGTCCCAGTGGGGTCTCGACCTCGACGACTCGGGTGGTGCTCATGCCGGGTTCGGTCCCCCACTGGTCTCGTCGGCCCTGGGCGGGGCCTGACCCCCGATGATCTCGCCGGTCATGGGGTCGACCACGCCGTCGAGCTCGTCGAGCCCCGCCGGCTCGATCAGCTGCGGACCGTTGCTGCGGTTGGACGACACGGCCGTTCCGACCGGATAGGCCTCGAACCGCCCCGGCGCCGAGAACGCCAGCAGCCGCGCGACCTCGTCCTGGTCGCTCATCGACGGGTCGAGCCAAGTCGCCCAATCCTCACGTTCGAGCACCAGGGGCTGCCGGTCGTGGATGCGGTCCAGCCCGGCCTCGGCCTCCGTCGTGATGATGGTGAAGGTCGTGAGCCACGCCTCTGGATCGTCGGAGTCGGCGATCTCGCGGTCCCGCCAGAACTCGTAGAGCCCGGCGAACGCCACCACGTCGCCGTCTGCCCGGTGCATGTAGAAGGGCTGCTTGCGCGGGTTCCCCTTGGCGTCGGTGCTCACCGGGGACTTCTGCCACTCGTACCACCCCTGGGCCGGCACCAGGCAGCGACGTGACGCAGCGGCCTTGGCGAACGACCCCTTCTCCAGGACCGACTCCGCCCGCGCGTTGACTATCCGCATGCCGATCTTGGTGTCCTTGGACCAGCTGGGCACCAGGCCCCACGTGAGCAACCGCAGCTGGCGCACGGGCGCCGGGTCACCGGCATACTCCTCCGCGGTGTCGCGCGGGAGGCGGGTGAGGACCACGGGGGCCTGCTTGCTCGGCGCCAGGTTGAAGTCGGGGGTGCCCGCCGGCGGCGACTGGGGGTTCTTGAGGATGCTGCGGGCCGGCTCGGCCGTCCGGTCCTGGTCGACCTCGAACTCCTCGACGAGCTCGTCGGGGTTGGCTGTGGCTGCATATCGGCCGCACATGGTGGACAGGGTACGCAGGGACGCTGACCTGCCCATACGGTAAGAAGGGAGACGACCGCGAACAGCCCGCACCCAGCACACACCAGCCCGCACCCAGCCCGCACCAGCCCGCACCAGCCCGCACCAGCCCGCACCCAGCCCGCACCCAGCCCGCACCAGCCAGGAGTGAACATGACCGTCGTCCGCCGCGTGGCCCGACCGTTGCTCGCCGCGATCTTCGTCGTCCAGGGACTCGAGCAGCTGCGGCACCCTTCGGCGCTGACGCCCAAGGTCGCGCCCCTCGCCGAGCGGCTCGCCCCGCTGGGTCTGCCCAACGACCCCGAGCTCCTGGTGCGCGCCAACGGCGCGACCATGGTCGGCGGCGGAGCGCTCCTCGCCGCAGGTCGTGTGCCCAGGCTCGCCTCGCTGGCCCTCGTCGGTGCCATGGTGCCGACCACCTATGTGGGACACCAGTTCTGGGCTGAGACCGACCCCGCGGCCAAGCGCGCCCAGCGGATCAACTTCCTCAAGAACCTCGGGCTCATCGGCGGCCTGCTGCTGGCCAGCGTCGACACCGAGGGCCGGCCCGGACTGGTCTACCGCGCAGGGCTGGCCGGCGACACCGCCAAGCGCACCGCCAAACGCGCCAAGCGCGAGGCCAGGTACGCCACCCGTGCTGCGCGCCGCGAGGCCAGGCTGGCCGCATCCCAGGCCCACGATGCCCTCACCTGACCCATCGCACGCCGGAGCCACGGGCTCCGTCTCCCACCTCGCTGGCTGGTCCACCCCTGCAGCCCTGCAACGGGTCGACGCGGACGTCACCCTGCCCGGCAGCAAGTCCCTGACCAACCGCTTCCTCGTGCTCGCGGCGCTGGCGAACGGTCCGTCCCTGCTTCGTCGGCCGCTGCGTTCCCGCGACACGCTGCTGATGGCGCAGGCCCTGCGTGACCTCGGGGCAGAGGTCGAGGACGCTGTGGCGCTCGGTGCGACCGCGCCTGACTGGGTGGTCACGCCCGCAACCCTGGACGGTGGCGCGCACATCGAGTGCGGCCTGGCCGGCACGGTGATGCGCTTCCTGCCGCCGGTGGCGGCGCTCTCCCGCGGACTCGTGACGTTCGACGGCGACCAGCAGGCACGGGTGCGTCCGATGGGCCCCGTGCTGGAAGCCCTTCGCGTCCTGGGCGCGCAGGTCGAGGACGAGGCACGCGGCACCCTGCCGTTCACGGTCCACGGCACCGGGCAGATGCCGGGTGGCTCGGTCACCCTCGACGCCTCCTCCTCCTCGCAGTTCATCTCGGCACTCCTGCTGGCCGGTCCGCGCTACGACAGGGGGGTGACCATCCACCACGCCGGCAAGCCGGTCCCCTCCGAGCCGCACATCGAGATGACGGTCGAGACCCTGCGCGACGCCGGGGCGATCGTCGACGACGGGGACGCCAACACCTGGCGGGTCGAGCCGTCCGAGATCAACGGGCTCGACGTCCAGGTGGAACCCGACCTCTCGAACGCCGCACCCTTCCTCGCCGCGGCCCTGGTGACGAGCGGCCGGGTCACCGTGCCGGGCTGGCCGCAGCACACCACCCAGGCCGGTGACGCTATCCGCGACATCCTCGACACCATGGGCGCCGACGTCTCGCTCGCCCGCGAGGGGCTCACCGTGTCGGGCACCGGCGAGATCAACGGCATCGACATCGACCTCCACGACGCCAGCGAGCTCACACCGGTCATCGCAGCACTGGCAGCCCTCGCCGACTCCCCCAGTGTCATCCGCGGAGTCGCCCACATCCGGGGGCACGAGACCGACCGGCTGGCGGCCCTGGCGCGCGAGCTCGGGGACCGCGGAGCCGAGGTGAGGGAGACCGAAGACGGCCTCCGCATCACGCCGCGACCCCTGACCGGTGGGCTGTTCCACACCTACGCCGACCACCGGATGGTCATGGCCGGCGCCCTCCTGGGCCTTCGGACTCCCGGCCTGGTCGTCGAGGACCCCGACACGGTCGCCAAGACCCTCCCCGAGTTCGTCGAGCTCTGGCACGGCCTCGTCGACCCCGACGGCCCCACGCCATGAGTCGGCGCACTTCGGACTACGACGAGAGCGATGTCCGCATCCGTCCCAGCAAGCGGGGCTCACGCCCGAGGTCCAAGGATCGCCCCGCCCACGAGGACGCCGTCCCGGGTTTCGTCATCGGCGTCGACCGGGGTCGCTACACGGTCCTCGTAGGCAATGGCGTCGGCGGCAAGAGCATCGGTGTCAAAGCCGTTGCTGGCAAAGGCGTTGCTGGCAAGGGCGGCGGTGGCAAGGGCGGCGGTGGGAAGGCCTCGGCAGAGCGCATCGTGACCGCCATGAAGGCACGCGAGCTGGGGCGCAAGGGAATCGTGGTCGGTGACGACGTCGAGCTGGTCGGTGACACCTCGGGCAATCCTGACGGCCTGGCCCGCGTGGTCCGCCTCACCCCTCGACGCTCGGTGCTGCGACGCACCGCGGACGACACCGACCCCGTCGAGCGAGTGATCGTCGCCAATGCCGACCAGCTCGTGATCGTCACCGCGCTGGCCAACCCGGAGCCGCGCCCGCGCATGATCGACCGCTGCCTCGTCGCCGCCTACGACGCCGGCCTCGACCCCCTGCTCGTGCTGACCAAGGCCGACCTCGCCGACGCCGACGCCTTTCTCGCCAACTACGCGCCACTCAACGTCCGCTACGTCGTGACCGCGACCGGGGAGTCCGGCTTCGAGGGTCTGGAACTGCTGCACGAGCAGCTCCTCGACCGGATCAGCGTCTTCATCGGGCACTCCGGAGTCGGCAAGTCGACCCTCGTGAACGGCCTGGTCCCGGACGCCCGCCGAGCGACGGGCATCGTCAACGACTTCACCGGTCGCGGCCGCCACACCTCGAGCTCGGCCGTCGCGTTGCGACTGCCGAACGAGGCGGGGTGGGTCATCGACACCCCCGGGGTGCGGTCGTTCGGCCTGGCCCACGTCGACCTCGCACGGATCATCCAGCACTTCCCCGACCTCGAGCCCGGCACCGCCCAGTGTCCCCGCGGCTGCGGCCACGACGAGGAGGAGTGCGCCCTCGACGCCTGGGTGGCCTCAGGTCAGGCCGGGCCTGCGGGCACCTCCAGGCTGGAGTCCCTGCGTCGGCTGCTGCGGGCACGCTCGGGCGACGGCGAGTGACCGCGGTCTGCCAGAGGTCCCATGACCAGATGGCCGGCAAGCGCCAATGCCGTTGCCACCACAGGCATTCCGATCAGCAGGCCGATCTGCACGTGTAGTGGAGCACTGAGCATCGTCTCTTCGTTCAGGCGCTCCGACCACCAGAGCAACACGCCCGGCCCGACGATCGCCACGACGGCGCCCAGCCGCGCCAACGGTCCGCCACGACGCAGCAGCGGCCCCGCGACGAGGAACCCGGGCGCCAGCGGCAAGCCCTGTCCGGCGAACAGGATCAGCCCTGGCACGAACAGGAACCGCAACCACCGTCGCCACCCGGTCGCGTGACGAGCCAGCCACGAGAGGCCGACGAGCAGCCCGAAGACCGCGCCCAAGAGGACGATCATGAGGGTGCCGGACCAGTTGAACTCAGGACTCGTCGACACGATGCGCATCCACACCCTCGCGGCCACACCCCACACCGCCCCCAGGCCGAAGCCGATGAGGGCGGTGCGGAGCACCGCGTGCCGTGAGAGCACTGTCATCACCACTCCACTGGCAGGCACGCGAGCCTTGCCCCAGCCGTGCCGTCAGGTGCGGTCGGGTTCGCGTGGATGACGACCGAGCGGGCACCTGGCACCGGGGCCCAGTCGACTGCGGCCGAGCTCTGTGCGTTGCCCTCGTCATCGACGGTGAAGTCGAGCCAGATCTCGGTCTGGTCGTTGACCGTCAGCGGGCTCGTGGTCGAGTGGTTGTAGTGCCCCAGTGCTGACGCGCCGCTGCCCGCGACACACGGTCCGAGGTGCAGGTGCGCACCGAAGGTCCGTCCGGCCACGGCCGGGTCGACGCCGTGCACGACGAACACCGCCTTGGTGGAGTCCGTGGCGACCAGCGTCAGCTTGGCACGCGCTCCGTCGAACGGTCCGGTGGCGGCGGGCGCGAAGTCACGCAGGTCGCTCTTGAAGTTGAAGGCCACCCCCGCGATGGCCGGTGCCACCGCTGCGCCGACGCCGAGTACCGCGGCACATGCCACGGCTGTGGCAGACCTCCGCCAAAGAGGTGATGACTGCGAATGTTCCATGGTGCTCTCCTTACGCTTGTGAAACCGTGGTGCTGACACCTGACTGACGCGGCACAACGGCGCAGCGGGTGACACTGAAATCATCGAAATTGGTTGTCACCCAACGCCTCTGCTCGTTCGTCTGTCTAGGTGATGGAGTCCGTGGGAATGCTGACAGGGAGCATCGGGGAGTCGACGGCGCAGGCCGACGTCGACGCCTTGGTCTCGGCCCTGTTCGTTGCCGAGGGCGCACGACTGGTGACCCTCGCCCGCTTCTTCGTCCAGGACCGCACCGCGGCCGAGGACCTCGTCCAGGAGGCGTTCATCCGCTTGTCCCGCAGCGCCCAGCGCATCCGCGACCCCGAGCGAGCCGCGGCCTACCTGCGCTCGATCGTCATCAACCTCGCGCGCGACCACAACCGGCGCGGCCTGGTGTCCCTACGGCACCGGCCCCCGGCCATACCGGACGAGCCCTCGGCGGAGGAGACCGCCGCCTCTCGTGAGTCGCGCCTCGAGGTGGTCGCAGCACTGCACGACCTGCCCCGGCGACAGCGGGACTGCGTGGCTCTGAGGTACTACCTCGAGCTGTCCGTCGAGGAGATCGCCAGGACCCTGGGGCTCTCACCCAACTCGGTCAAGACCCATCTGCAGCGCGGCCTGAGGTCCCTGGCTGCCACCTTGGAGGAGACGCGATGAGCGCGCTCGAAGATCGCCTCCATGATGCGCTGACCGCCGAGGGCAGCGTGCACGCCCCCTCCCCCGACCTGTTCGCACGCGTCGTCGAAGGCATCGACCACGACCGCGCCCGGCGACGGCGGGTACGCCGGGTCGGGGCGGCCTGGGTCGTGGCCCTGGCCGGCTCCGTGACCACACTGCTGACCCTCACCCCCAGAGACGAGAGAGGACTGCACATGCCCTGGTGGATTCTCGAGGTGGGGACCAACCTCGCCCTGCTCGGCATCGCCTTGTGGCTCGGCCCGTTCATCAAGCGGTTCGGCCGGGCCTACGCTGCTGACGTCTTCCACGACAACCCGCTGACCGGCAAGAGCTACATCGTGCTCACCGACATCGTCTACTACCTGATCTTCGCCGCCTACATCCTGTTCTCGTTGCACGTGGCCCCACAGGAGAGCTGGCACAACGCGATCAGCCAGGAGGTCACCGCAGAACAGGTGACGTTCGAGCTCGGCCGGCTCGGCGGCATACTCCTCATCATCGGCATCCTGCACGGCCTGAACATCGTGCTCATGCCCCTGCTGGGTCGCGTGTTCTCCCTCAACCGGCGCCTCTGAGGAGGGGACGGCGACGGCGCCGCCCCCCTGGTGGGGAACGGCGCCGTCGTCGTGTGCTGTGCGCTCGCGGTCAGGAGTCCGTCGGGCCGTCACCCACGGGCTCGAGCGACGAGTCGTCGCGCAGACCCGAGCCGAACGTGACCGAGGCTGCGCCGGAGACGTCCACGGTCTCGATGATCTCGCGAGGCGACGCGAAGTGGCAGGCCGACAGGTGCTCGCCCGCGCCGTCGGGGCGCAGCTCGAGCATCGGGATGTCGGTCTTGCACTTGTCCTGCGCCTTCCAGCACCGGGTGTGGAAGCGGCAGCCCGACGGCGGGTTGGCCGGCGAGGGGACGTCGCCCTTGAGGACGATCTGCTCCTTCTTGTCGCGCAGGGTCGGGTCGGGCACCGGGACGGCCGACAGCAGCGCCTGGGTGTAGGGGTGGGTGGGACGACCGTAGATGTCGTCCTCCTCGCCCAGCTCTGCCATCTTGCCGAGGTACATGACGCCGACGCGGTCGGAGATGTGCCGGACCACGGACAGGTCGTGCGCGATGAAGATGTAGGACAGGCCGAGCTCGTCCTGGAGCTTCTCCATCAGGTTGACGACCTGGGCCTGCACCGACACGTCGAGCGCGGAGACCGGCTCGTCGCAGATCAGCACCTTCGGGTTCAGGGCGATCCCTCGGGCGATGCCGATGCGCTGCCGCTGTCCACCGGAGAACTGGTGGGGGTAGCGGTTGATGTGCTCGGGGTTGAGGCCCACGAGGTCGAGCAGGTCCTGAACGGCCTTGCGGCGGCCCTTCCTCGGCACCACATCGGGGTGGATGTCGAACGGCTCCCCCACGATGTCGCCAACCGTCTTGCGAGGGTTGAGCGAGGTGTAGGGGTCCTGGAACACGATCTGGATGTCGCGACGCAGCTTGCGCATCGCGCGACCCTTCTGCGCGTACATGTCGACACCGTCGAACACGACCGAGCCAGAGGTGGGCTCCTCCAGGCGCATCAGCAGGCGGCCGAGCGTTGACTTGCCACACCCGGACTCACCGACGATGCCCAGCGTCTCACCCTTGAGGAGCTCGAAGCTGACGCCGTCGACGGCCTTCACGTGACCCACGGTGCGGCGCAGCACGCCGCCCTTGATGGGGTAGTACTTGACCAGGTCGGTCGCAGTCAGAATGGCCTCAGCCATGGAGGACCTCCTCGGCGAAGTGGCAGGCGCTCTCTCGGCCGGGAGCGACCTCGAGCAGGGCAGGACGGTCCTCGCGGCACACGTCCTGGGCGAACTTGCACCGCGGGTTGAAGGCGCACCCGTCCGGGATCCGCATCAGGTTCGGCGGCAGGCCACCGATGGCAGCGAGCTGCTGTCCCTTCTGGTCCAGGCGCGGGATCGACTCCAACAGGCCCTTGGTGTAGGGGTGGCCCGGTTGGCGGTACAGGTCGTAGACGTCGGCGCGCTCGACGATCCGACCGGCATACATCACCGCGATCTTGTCGGCGACGTTCGCCACCACACCCAGGTCGTGCGTGATCAGGATGAGCCCCATCTGGCGCTCCTCCTGCAGCTCCTGCAGCAGCGCCATGATCTGCGCCTGGACGGTGACGTCCAGGGCGGTGGTCGGCTCGTCGGCGATGAGGACCGCCGGGTCGAGCGCGATGGCCATCGCGATCATGATGCGCTGGCGCATGCCGCCTGAGAACTGGTGGGGGTAGGCCCCCACGCGCTCCTTGGCCGCCGGGATCTGGACCCGCTGCATGAGCTTGACCGCACGCTCGAGGGCGTCGGACTTGTTCATGCCGCGGTGCACGCGGAACATCTCCGCGATCTGCCACCCCACGGGGAACACGGGGTTCAGCGAGGACAGCGCGTCCTGGAAGACCATCGAGATCTCCGGGCCACGGGTGCGGCGACGCTGCTCGTCCGGCATCGTCAGCAGGTCCTGACCGCAGTAGCGGATCTGGCCCTTGGGGATGACTGCCGGCGGCATGTCGAGGATGCCCATGATCGCCTGCGCGGTCACGGACTTGCCCGACCCGGACTCCCCGAGGATGGCCAGGGTCTGGCCCTCGTGGAGGTCGAAGTTGACGCCGTTGATCGCCCGGGCGATGCCGTCGGGGGTGTGGAACTCGACGTGGAGGTCCTCCACCTCCAGCAGCAGCCCGTCCTGGGGGGCGTAGGTCTGGCCGGAGGACTTCGCAGACTCCCGGGCCATGGTTTCAGAGGTTGTCATGTGTCGTCTCTCCCGCTCAGCGCGACTTCGGGTCGAAGGCATCGCGCACGGCGTCGCCGAGCATGATGAAGGCCAGCACCGCCAGACTCAGGAAGAGGCTGGGGAACAACAGGATGTGCGGGGTCGTCCGCAGCGCCACGATGGCGTCGGAGATGGCCACACCCCACGAGATCGCCGGCGGGGTCAACCCGATGCCGAGGAAGCTCAGGGTCGCCTCGACGGCGATGAACACACCCAGGTTGATGGTCGCCACGACGATCATCGGCGCCAGTGCGTTCGGGAGCACGTGCGCGCGGATGATCCGCCACGGCGTGGCTCCGAGGGCGCGGGCGGCCTGGACGTAGTCGTTGGGCTTGACCTGCAGGACGCTGGACCGCATGAGGCGCGCCAGTCCCGGCCAGCCGAAGATCGACAGCACCAGCACGACCTTGCCCACCACGAGCAGGTAGGGCGAGTTCACGTCGTTGGGGAACGTCGCCATGAAGAGGATGCCGCCGAGCAGCAGCGGGATGGCGAAGAAGATGTCCGTGACACGGGACACCAGGGCGTCCAGCCAGCCACCGTAGTAGCCGGCGACGATGCCCATGGCACCACCGATCAGCACGGTCGCGATCGACGCGAAGACGCCGACGAGGATCGACGCACGAGCACCGTAGATGGTGCGCGAGTAGATGTCGTAGCCCTGGATGTCGCGACCGAACCAGGCGCTGCCGCTGGGACGCTGACGCGCCTCCTTGAGCACGGCAGCGGCGGGGTCGACGTTGGTGAACAGCGCCGGCCACACGGCCATCAGCAGGAACACCACGATGAGGGCCATCGAGACCCAGAAGATGGGGTTCTTCTTGAGCGAGCGCCAGGCGTCGGAGGTGAGCGAACGCGCCTCGTCGTGCCCTGCGGCGCCGGCGCCGGTCTCGGCGCCAACGGCAATGGTCGATGCCTCAGTCATGGCTGATCCTCGGGTCGAGCACGCCGTACAAGAGGTCGACGAGCAGGTTGACGAGCAGGAACACCAGCACCAGGACCGTCACCGTCCCCACGACGGACACGCCGTCGCGGTTGTGGATGCCGGTGAACAGGTAGCCGCCCACGCCCTGGATGTTGAAGATGCGCTCGGTGACGATGGCGCCACCGAGGAGACCACCGAAGTCGGCGCCGATGAAGGTGACGACCGGGATCAGCGAGTTGCGCAGGGCGTGCAGGCCGATGGCCCGCCGACGGGTCAGTCCCTTGGCGATGGCCGTGCGCAGGTAGTCGGCGCGCAGGTTCTCCACCAGGTTGGTGCGGGTCAGTCGGGCGACGTAGGCGATCGAGGCGCTGCCGAGCACGAAGGCGGGGAGCAGCAGCTCGTTGAACGTCGCCTCGGACGAGACCGTCACTGGTCGAAGGCCCCACTTGACACCGAGGTAGTACTGCAGCGTGGCGCCGATGACGAAGATGGGGATGGCGATGACGAACAGGGTGCTCACGAGGACGAGGTTGTCCATGAACTTGCCCTTGCGTATCCCCGCCAGCACACCCGCGATGACGCCGATCAGCGTCTCGAAGAGGATCGCCATGCCAGCCAGCTTGGCGGTGGTGGGGTAACGCTGCTTGAGCTCGTCCGCCACCTTGATGTTGCGGAAGGTGGTGCCGAGGTCGCCCTGGGCGATGTTGCCCATGTACTTGGCGTAGCGCGTCGGCAGGGGGTCGTTGAGGTTGTGCTCGGTCCGGAACTTGGCCACGAAGGCCGGCGCGCAGGGCCGCTCACCGCACATGCCAGCTGTGGGATCTCCGGGCAGGGCGAAAACCATGGCAAAGATAATGAACGTGGATCCAAGCAGCACCGGGATCATCTGGAGAAGTCTCCGAAGGATGTACTTGTACACGTCACCTCCCTCTATATGACGCCGTCGGGTGGGGTGTTCCCGGGTGGCGTGGCTGGACAAGCCGTGCGGGGCCAGACGTGCGCGCCCGTGCTTGTCACAACATAGTCGTTTTGGACGGTGGGGGGTCATCAGGAGGGTTGCTGCCGGCACTGGGCCGGCAGGCCGACGACGCTATCTGGATTCGCTCACCGGCGAGGTGGGCGGTCCGGGCGACTTTACTTGAGCGAGAGGCTCTCGAAGTCGATCGTGCCGAATGCGGTGATCTTCACGCCGGTGACCTTGTTGGACCAGCCGAAGGTGGCCGTCGAGTACCACATCGGGATGGCCGGCATGTCGTTGGCGAGCAGTGCCTCGGCCTCCTGGTACTTGGCGTTGGCCTGAGCCGGGTCCGTCTGGGCAGCAGCCTCGTTGAGGAGCTTGTCGAACTCGGGGTTGCTGTAGTCACCATCGTTGGACGAGGCACCAGTCTTGAAGATCGGGGCGAGGAAGTTCTCGATGGACGGGTAGTCCATCTGCCATCCCGTGCGGAACATGCCCTTCATCTTGCGGCTGGCGATCTGGGTGCGGAAGGTGGCGAAGTCCACGACCGGGGTCGCGACACAGTCGACACCGAGGGCGCCCTTGATCGAGTTGCAGGTTGCCTCGGTCCACGCCTTGTGCGAGGAGTCAGCGTTGTAGGCGAGGGTCATCTTGCCACCCTTGAAGCCACCGGCCTCGTCGAGCTTGGCCTTGGCCTTGGCGGCGTCGAACGTGCACCACTCGCCACACTGGTTGGCCTTGTAGCCGTCAACGACCGGGGAGACCCAGCCGGTGGCGGGCTGACGCGTGTTGTTGAAGATCTGCTTGATGATCGTCGGACGGTCGATGGCCATGGAGATGGCCTGACGGATCTTCGGGTCAGAGTAGTTCGGGTCGACCTTGGTCGGCGCGAAGGTGATGGTCTGGATGACGCCGACGGACTTCTGCGAGTTGCGGTCCGGGAGGTCGGTCTTGTACTTGTCATCGATCATCGCGGACGAGGGGACCTGGTCCGTCACGTCAAGCTGGTTGGCGATGACGTCGTTGTAGGCGGCGTCCTCGTCCTGGTAGATCTTGAACGTGATGCCGTCGAGCTTGCCGGGGAACTTGCCCGAGTAGCTCGCGTTCTTGCTGAGCTTGATCTCGGTGTTCTTGGTCCAGCTGTCGAGCTTGAACGGGCCAGCGCCAACCGGCTTCTCGCCATAGGCGGCCGGGTCGGCCTTGAAGGAGTCCGGCAGCGGCGCGAAGGCCGAGTAGCCCAGGCGGACGGCCATGTTGGAGACCTTCTCGGTCGTCTTGATCGTGAAGGTGTAGTCGTCCTTCACCACCAGACCGGTGAGCTTGTCGGCCTTGGCCTTGCCGGAGCCCTTGCACGGGTCGTCGCCGGTGCCGGTGCACTGGGTGTCACCGAAGCCCTCGATGGGCTCCATGAAGTAGCCGGAGGACTGGGCGTTCGGGCCGTAGGCGGCGTAGTTCCAGGCGTCGACGAAGTTGTGCGCCTTGACCTCGGTGCCGTCCGAGAACTTGTAGCCCTTCTTCAGGGTGACGGTGAAGTTCTGGTTGTCCGTCGAGTCGATCTTGTCCGCGATGTCGTTCTCGGGGGCAGCGGTCTCGGCGTTGTAGTGCACGAGCTTGGCCGTGATGGCCTCAAGCACGTTGCCACCACAGGTCTCGGTCGTGTTGCTCGGAATGAGCGGGTTCTGGGGGTTGCACCCGCGGACCGTGACAGTACCGCCGGCCTTGCCGCCGGCACTGGAGCTGGTGTCATCCTTGCTGTTCCCGCCACCGCAAGCTGCAGCGAGCAGCGCGACGGACGAGATTCCAGCAACCATGGCCACCGTGCGAGTAGTTCCTCGCATTGACGTCCTCCTACTTAGGGTCTGCCGCCCAGATGATGAGCGGTCGTTCCGGGCTGTGCCCGATTTGGGCGCAGCCCTGTAACGCACAGGGCGTTCGTGTGTTGTGGCCCCTATGAAAGAGCACGGAGGGAGCAAAGGCGACGCTCTGGGCCAACCCGAGACAAAAACGTGATCGTCCCGCAGCACAGTTGAGAGCAGATCTTCGGTCGAAGTGGCTTTTGCTGCCATTTGATGGTGTTTCGTGTATTACGCCCGGAGGTCGCCCCCAACCGCCCGGGAGACGCCCTCGCACCTGTCGGGAGATGCCGTCGCACCTGCCCGGAGAGGCCCTAGCCCCCGCCGGGCGACGTGGCATCCCGCGTCCCGACCAGCCGACGGGCTAGCGTGGGAAGGTGCCCTACGACGATGATCTGCGCCTAGCCCATGTCCTGGCGGACGCCGTCGAGCGGATCACCATGGCCCGGTTCCGCGCCCACGACCTCGTCGTGGAGTCCAAGCCAGACCTGTCCCTGGTGAGTGACGCCGACAAGGCTGCCGAGGAGATGGTGCGCATGCAGCTCAAGCGCACCCGCCCCCGTGACGCCGTAGAGGGCGAGGAGTTCGAGACCACCGGGCACGGCCCCCGTCGCTGGGTGATCGACCCGATCGACGGGACGCACAACTTCGTCCGCGGCGTACCCGCGTGGGCGACCCTGATCTCGCTGGTCGACAACGACATGCCGGTGCTCGGCCTCGTGGCCGCTCCGGCCCTCGGCCGGCGCTGGTGGGCAGCCAACGGGTCCGGCGCGTGGTCGGGCCGCAGCCTCTCCGCGGCCAAGCAGATCCACGTCTCTGCCGTCTCGAACCTGTCGGACGCGTCGTTCTCCTACTCCGACCTCAAGGGCTGGCGGCACCTCGACCGGCAGGAGGAGTTCCTCGAGCTGACCGATGCCTGCTGGCGGACTCGGGCGTTCGGCGACTTCTGGTCCTACATGCTCGTCGCGGAGGGCGCGGTGGACATCGCCGCCGAACCCGACCTCGCCGTCTACGACATGGCGGCGCTGGTCCCCATCGTCACGGAGGCCGGCGGCCGGTTCACGTCCCTGGCGGGCAAGGACGGACCGTGGGGCGGCAACGCCGTCGCCACCAACGGCCTGCTGCACGACGAGGTCCTGGCCCGACTGGGCACGGACGCCCGCGTCTGACCGTCGCTCAGGCGGGGACGACCGTCACGTCGCCGATCCCCAGCTCACGCACCCCGTCGGCATACGTGCTGGCATCGCCGACGATGACCACCGTCCACTCCCCCTGGACCCAGTCGCGGTAGGCCGCCGTCAGGCGCTCACCGTCGAGGTCGCGCATCGCGTCGAGCGTCTGGGTGGTGAAGTCGGTGGTGAGTCCGTCGAGGGCCATCGTCGCGGCTTCGTCGGCGACGGCATCGGCCGTGGCGAAGCGCCCCGGTGCGGTCTTGCTGATGAAGTCGACCCCGGCCTGCACCTCCTCGGGGCTGAACCCCTCGCGCCCTGAGGCAAGCAGGTCCAGAAGCAACCGCACCGACTCGACGGTCGCATCGGCCCGCACCGAGCCGGACGTGAGGAACAGCCCGCCGACGCGGCGCGGCCGGAACACCGAGCGGATGCCGTAGGTGTAGCCCTTCTCCTCGCGCAGGACCGCGTCGACGCGGGCGTTGGGCGACCCACCAACCATGAAACCGAGGACGGGGTATGCCGCCCAGCCGCCCGGGGCGCGACGGTCCGGGCCCGTCCACCCCACCAGCAGCTCGCTCTGGACCGAGCCAGGTCGGTCGACGAGCACGACGCGAGCTGCGTCGGCCGCGCGACGGGCCTCGGTCGGCCCCGGCGAGGGCACGTGGGTCGCGCTGACCCACGTGCCGAGCGTGGTCTCGGCCAGGTCGCGGACGTCGAGGCCCGACAGGTCGCCGGCGATGACGGCCGTCATCCCCGTGGGCCCGACGCGCTCGGCGTGGAAGTCCACGATGTCCTGGCGGGTCAACGCCGTGATGCTGGCCGTCGTCCCCGCCGTGGGCCGTGACGCCCTGTCCGCCTCGTCGAAGTGGGTGGCGATGAACTCCTGGGCTGCCCGTTGTGGCGCGAGGGCGCGTTCCTGCTCGATCTGGGCAAGCCGGGTCTTGCGGTGCCGGTCCACCTCGGGCTCGGGGAAGACCGGCTCTGCGAGGGCCTGCCGCAGCAGGTCCAGGGCGTCGCCGAGACGACGTTTGGGCACGTCCAGGTCGACTCCGAGGCCACCGTCGGTGACCGACGCACCGAGCGCAATTCCCTTGCGCTCCAACAACTCTGCGAACTCCTCGGGCGAATGCTCCGCCGTGCCCTCGTCGAGCAGCCGAGCCATGATGGTGGCCACGCCCTCGACCGGCCGCGGCTCGACCGACAGCGCGAGGGGCAGGACGGTGCGCACGGAGATGACGTACTGACCGGGGATGTCATAGCTCAGCAGCTCGATGCCGTTGGCCAGGACGTGCCGCTGCGGCGTGGCGAAACGCCACCGCTCCGGCGGGTGCACCTCCGGGCGTGGCGGGGTCCGGTCCTCGAGCCGGTCGGCAGTCCCACTCACCGAAGTCATGCCACCTCCTCCTCGTCGCGGACGGCGAGGTGACGCACCACGACGCGGCTCTCGGGCCGCAGCCACCTGGCTGCGGCGGCGCGCACGTCCTCGACGCCGACATCCCCGATCCGGTCGAGGAAGGTGTTGACGAACTGTCCGTCAGAGTGGAGCAGGACGTGCTGGCTGATCAGGTCGGCCCGCTCCTCCTGTCCGGCGAGGGCAGAGAGCCACGAGCGTTCTGACTGCGCCATCGCGGACTCCATCTCCACGTCGGTCGGACCCTCCGCCGCGAACCGCACCAGCTCCTCGACCACCGCAGCCTCCACGGCCTCGGGGTCCTGGCCGTCAGCGACGTCGATGACGAGGAAGCCCAGCGAGACGCCGTCGACGAACCCCATCGCGTGGGCCTGCACCGCGTTGGCGACCTGCTCACGCCTGACCAGCCGCTGCACCAGGCGCGAGGTGGACAGGCCTCCGAGGGCGTCGATGGCCAGTCCCGCCGCGAAGAACTCGTCGGTGTTGTCGACCGGGAGCCGGAAGGCGATGTGCATCCGGTCGTTCGGGACGTTGCCCGGCCGGTCGACCCGCACCGGCTCGCTGACCGGGGCCAGCGGGGCAACGGGGGGCCGGGCGGGCTCCGCGGACGCCGGGAGGTGGCCGAAGTAGCGCTCGGCTGCCGCGAAACCCTCGTCCGCAGTGAGGTCACCGACGAGGGTCAGCACGCTGTTGTTCGGCCCGTAATAACGACGGAAGAAGGCGTGCACGTCCTCGAGGCTTGCGGCGTCGAGGTCCTCCATCGACCCGATCGTGGGGTGGTGGTAGGGATGGCCGGGAGGGAACACCGCGGCATACACCTCGATCAGGGCCGTGCCGTAGGGCACGTTGTCGTAGCGCTGGCGCTTCTCCTCCTTGACGACGTCGCGCTGGTTGTCGAGGTTCTCCTGCGTGACGGCGTCGAGGAGGTGGCCGTGCCGGTCTGCCTCCATCCACAGGGCCAGCTCGAAGGCGCCCTTGGGGACGGTCTCGAAGTAGTTGGTGCGGTCGAACCACGTCGTCGCGTTGAGCCGACCGCCCTCGGCCATCAGCCGGGTGAAGTGCTCACCGCTGGCGATGTGCCGTGACCCCTGGAACATCAGGTGCTCGAAGAGGTGGGCGAAGCCGGTGCGTCCGCTGAGCTCGTGCCGCGATCCGACGTTCACCCAGATGTTGACGGTCACCGTGGGCACGGAGGCGTCCGGCGACACGACGACCCGCAGGCCGTTGGCCAGTGTCTTCTCGTGGATCGGATAGTCCAGCGGCATGGCGCAACCCTAGGCGAGAGGCCCGCGGAGCACGCGGAATCTCACGCACCGGTCACCCTGCGGACGGTGCGGGGTGCGCTGTCGAGCTCGTCAGAGGGTGCGGCTGCCCTCGTCGCGGGCCTGGGCCACCGACTGGGCGGGGGCCTTCTTGTCGGCCGGGACGCGCGGCAGGGACGGCGCGTAGCTCGAGCCGAGCTGCTCGATCGCCGTGCGGGCGAACACCTGCTGCTCGGTGACCGTGCGTTCCGAGCGACCTCGGCCGAGGAAGCTCACCGCCCAGTGCAGGAGCGTGGTGAGCCGGTGCTTGAACCCGATGATGTAGACGAGGTGGACCGCCAGCCACAACAGCCACGCGATGAACCCCGTGAACCGCAGGCTGCCGATCGAGGCGACCGCGCTGAACCGCGAGATCGTCGCCATCGAGCCCTTGTCGTGGTACTCGAAGGGGCCCCTCGGCTCCTTCGCGGCGAGGCGCCGCTTGATCTGGTCGGCGGCGTAGCGCGATCCCTGGATGGCCACCTGGGCGACGCCGGGGTAGCCCTTGAGCGAGGCCATGTCGCCGACGACGAACACCTCGGGGTGACCGGGCAGCGTGAGGTCGTCGTTGACGGCGATGCGCCCCGCGCGGTCGAGCTGCGCCCCGGACTGCTCGGCCAGCTGGGCACCGAGCTCGGAGGCCTGCACGCCGGCCGCCCACACCTTGCAGACCGACTCGATGCGGCGCTGGGTGCCGTCGGCGTCCTCGACGTCGATGCCGGTGGCGTCGACACCCGTCACCTTCGCGCCGAGCTGCACCTCGACCCCGATCTCGGCGAGCCGCTTGGCGGCCTTGGCGCCGAGCTGGTCGCCGAAAGCGCCGAGCACGGTCGGGGCGGCGTCGAGCAGCACGATGCGTGCCCGGCTGGTGTCGATGTTGCGGAAGTCCTTGCGCAGCGTGCGGCGCGACAGCTCCGCGATCTGGCCGGCCATCTCGACCCCGGTGGGTCCGGCTCCGACCACGACGAACGTCATCAGTCGCTCGATCTCCTTGGGCGTGCTCGCGAGCTCGGCCCACTCGAAGGAACCGAAGATGCGGCCGCGCAGCTCGAGGGCGTCGTCGATCGACTTCATGCCGGGGGCGAACTGGGCGAAGTGGTCGTTGCCGAAGTAGGACTGACCGGCGCCGGCCGCGACGAGGAGCGTGTCGTAGGGCGTCACCGTGTCGCGGTCGAGGACGCGCGAGGTGACCGTCTTGGCGGCCAGGTCGATGCTCGTGACGTTGCCGAGCAGGACGCGCGCATTGCGTTGCCGGGCAAGGACTTCGCGGGTCGCCGGCGCGATCTCGCCCTCGGACAGGATGCCCGTCGCGACCTGGTAGAGCAGCGGCTGGAAGAGGTGGTGGGTGGTCTTCGCGATCAGCGTGATGTCGACGTCGGCGCGCTTCAGCGCCTGGGTGCCGAAGAGTCCGCCGAAGCCGGAGCCGACCACGACGACGCGGTGGCGGTGCGTTGCGGGTACCTGCTGCGAGGTCATGCCAACACTCTCCTGTGAAAGACGAAGGACGGCCACCCCGTGGGTGTGCCCTCCTCGCTGACGCGTGCTCTACGGATATCCAGGCTGCTGTGAGTCAAGCAACCTCCTACGTCAACCACCCTAGCCGCGTCGGTATGCCGCCTCGGCGCACCTGAGCACGGAGTGCGACGCGCATCACGCTGCCCGTCTCACGGAGTGGTGGCTGTCGGCTCCGGGACGGGATCGGGAGTGGTCGTCGACGGGGAGGGCGCCGGCGTCGGGTCCGGAGAGGGCGTGGCGGGGGGCGTAGGCGTGGGGGCATCGGTCGCCGGAGTCGTGGGGGTGCCCGTCGGTGTCGCCGTGGCGGCCGAGCCGGTGGCGGCGCCGGATCCGGTCGACGGCGTCCTCGCGGCGGTCGTCGTCGGCGCGCTCTTGGGCGGGCTGGGATCCGGGGTCTGGACGGTCATGGCGCTGGCCCGTCCCCCCGACCCCACCCGGAACGCCACGGTGACCAGCGCGGCCAGACCGTGGCGCTGGAAGTAGGAAACCCACTCCAGCACGGCCGAGTGGTAGGCGCCCGACTGGTTGTAGGACAGCACGGCGCTGCGCAGGTCGCCGGGGCGAGCGAGGTTGCGGCCGCCCTGGCACAGGTATCCGGCCGTGGCGGACGCCGCGTCGAAGACGTTCTGCGGGTCACGTCGGCCGTCGCCGTCCCCGTCGCGGCCGGCCCAGCTCCACGAGCCGGGCAGGAACTGCAGGGGACCCACCGCCCGGTCGTAGTCGGAGGCACCGTCGACGGCACCTCCGTCGCTGTCGTGGATCACCGCGAAAGGGCCGCCGTCGAGCAGCGGGCCGTAGATCGCGGGCGTGACCCGATGGTCGGCTGTCACCGAGCGGCCGCCGATCGAGCCGGACTCGACCTGCCCGATGGCGGCCAGGTGGGCCGCCTGCAGGTGGCACGCGCGTGGCGCACGAGCCACCGCCTTGCGGTATGCCGCGGCGAGCACGGCTTGGGGGGTCCCCGCGGGCGGCGAGCTCCCCACGGTCCCCTTGCTGGGCGGTCGCTTCGGCTTCGCCATCGCGGGGCTCGGGGCCACGGACAGGGCGGTCCTGGCACCGAACCGGGCCACTGCCTCGCTCGGGGCGAGGTCGTCGGAGGAGAACAGCGCGGGGACCGTCTCGAGGAGGAGGGCTTGTCGCAGGTTCGGGCGCGAGGACGCCTGCGCCGGATCAGCCGAGGCAAGGGGCGCGGAGGCGCTGAGCACCGCCATCGCCGCCACGGCTACCGCCGCCGGGCCCGCGTGATGCCTCCGCATGGGCCGCCTCCTTCCGTCCGGCATCGTCCCTGCTCAGGACGGGTCCATGGGGGCATTTCGGGCCGATGCCAGACGAACGGACGATCACCAAACGGGCACAAACCCCACTGGGCTCAACCTCGCGAGGGCCATCGACCCTCAGAAGAGGCGATCGGCCTCGTCCGCGGGAGGTTCCTCCAGGGCGAGCAGGAAGCGCTTGCGCTCGAGGCCCCCGGCGTAGCCCACCAGGCTGCCGTCAGCGCCGATGACCCGGTGGCACGGGACGATGATGCCGAGGGGGTTGCGACCGTTGGCCCACCCGACTCGCTGGCTCAGGTTGACGTCTCCGAGCGTCCGCGCGAGGTCGCCGTAGCTGCGGGTCTGGCCATAGGGGATCTCGCGCAGGAGAGCCCAGACCTGCTGCTGGAAGGCGTCCCCCTTGGGCGCCAGCGGCAGCGTGAACTCGGTGCGCCGTCGCGCGAAGTACTCGGCGAGCTGGGTCTCGGCCTCCCCCAGCACCGGGTCGGCCGAACCGTCCTCAGCGGGCACGCCCAGGACCTCGTCGGCCGGGTCGCGGGCGGGCAGCGCCATGAAGCACCCGACGAGGGCACCGTCCTCGGCCACGAGGGTCAGCTCGCCGATGGGCGAGGGCGTCACGGTGTGGCTGCGCACGCTGCCGATCCTGCCAGCCCCGGCTGACAGGCGACCCCGCCCCGCGCCCGACCCTGAAGGATCGTGGGGGTCCTGGCCCGGCAGATCCTTCAGACTCGCGGGTGTAGGCGGGTCAGGTGGGCGGGGGCGGGAGGGCGGCAGCCAGCCGCGCGGCATACTCCTGGGCCTCGGTGTCCGAGGCGTACTTGGTGCGCGGCCAGAAGAAGCCGCGCAGTCCGTCGCCCTTGGTGCGCGGCACCACGTGTACGTGCAGGTGCGGGACCGACTGCGACACCACGTTGTTGACCGCGACGAAGGACCCCTGCGCTCCCAGGCCGCCCACGACGGCTCCTGACAGCCGCTGAGCCGCTCCCATCAGCACCGGAAGCAACTCCGCGGGCAGGTCGACGAGCGTGTCGACGTGGATCTTGGGGACGAGCAGGACGTGTCCCTTGAAGACCGGCCTGGTGTCGAGGAAGCCCAGCGTGAACGGTTCGTCGAGCACCACGGTCGCAGGCAGGGCGCCGTCGATGATCCGGCAGAACAGACATTCCACGGGCGGACTCTAGCCCGGCAGTCCTGCGAACGCGGGATGGTGGCTGCCCCGCGGAGTGCGGGGCAGCCACCGGGTCAGGTGTGCTCAGTGGGGGTGCGACTCACCGTTCCTGCGAGTCAGTGGCCGTGCGAGCCGCCGCCACGCTCCGAGGAGGGAGCCTGAGCGCCGTCGCCCTGGTCGTCCCCGCCCTGCTGGTCCTCACCCTGACCGTCGTCGTTCTCGTCAGCGTCGTCGCCACTGGTCGGGTGGGCCTTCGGGGTGTGCTCGGCGTGGTGGTCGACCTCGCCACCCCCGCGGACGTCGGCGTGCTCGTCGTCGCTGCCGACACCGTCATGGTGGTTGGCCGAGGCGATCGGGTTGGCCGTGTGCGTCGAGGCGCCCTCGTCGCCCGCGTCAGTGGTCTCGGACTCCTCGGACTCATCCGTGGCCGTCTCGGTCTCGGTGGAGTCGGTCTCGGTCTCGGTCTCGGTCGACGACGTCGTCGTGGTGGTGTCGCTCGGGTCGTCCTGCTGCACCTGCGCCGGCTCACGGTCCTGGCCGCCACCGGTAGCGGCCACGGCGGCGCCACCGAGGGCTGCGAGGGCGAGGGCGGCGCCGACGGCCACGGCGACGCGGCCGGCACGGCGAATGGGAAGTCGGACAACGGTCACGAGTTCACTCCTTGAGTGGGGGGTGGCGCCCGGGCCCTGACCGGCGGGGTCGTCGAAGAACGCCAGCAGCTCGGGGCTGGGCTCCACCGGCCCGTGGGACGCCATGGCGCGCAGCGACTCGACGGCGGAGGCCGCCGGGTCGCTCGCGGGCAGGTGCAGTCCGCTGGGGCTGGTGTCTTCAGGCTCAGGCATGTCGGGGGTTCAATCGCGCGAGGGCGTCCCAGGGATACGGCTCTGGCGAAAGCTTTCGCCGCAGACGTGACAGCGCCCGGTGCTGCAGCGACTTCACGGCGCCGAGGTCCTTGCCGAGGACGGCCGCGGTGTCCTCGAGGCTGAGATCGGCCACGACCCGGAGCGTGAGCACGGCTCGCTGGTCCGGAGTGAGGGTGTCCAGCACCTCGACCACCCGCTCCTGCGCGATCAGGGCCAGCGCCGCGCTCTCGGCAGACGGCACTGCGGGGTCTGCTCCCGCCTCGTCCAGGGGCAGCCACGACCCACGGCGCGCCCGCTGCCGGTGCCAGTCCACCTGCCTGCGGTGGGCGACGGTGAAGACCAGGGCGCGGAAGGCTGCGCCCCCGCCCGAGAATCGACCCACCTGCCGGAACACGGCGAGGAAGACCTCGCTCGTGACGTCCTCGGCGTCGGGGACGCCGTGCGAACGGAGGTAGGCGGCCACGCGGGGGGAGAGCTCTTGCCACAGCTGCCCGAAGGCGGCACGGTCACCAGCCCTCGCCGCGGCGACGGTGGCGTCCATGTGGGCTTCGTCCACTGGCCTCCACCTCCGCTCGACCCGGTTCCGTGGCTACTTGCTCGCCAACCGAGGACAGTAGCCGCTCGGATCCGGGTTTGCGCGCGTTTGGCCCCGAGTGGTCCTGTCTGACGTCGTCAGCGTCGGGATGGGCGTCGGGGTGGGCGCGGCAGGAAGTAGCTGGTGCGTTGCTGGTACTCGGCGTAGCCGGGCCGTTCGGCCATGTGCTGCTCGAGGAGCCGGGCCCCGGTCGCGAAGACGAGGAAGTAGGTCATCGCCACGGGAGACAGCGCGGTGAGGACGCCCGGCCAGGCGCTGGCCGTGACCAGCCAGATCCCCCACCAGACGCACGAGTCACCGAAGTAGTTGGGGTGCCGGGTCCAGGACCAGAGGCCGCGGTCCATGACCTTCCCCTTGTTGGCAGGGTCGGCCTTGAAGTCCTTCAGCTGCTTGTCCCCCAGCGACTCGAAGGTGACTCCCACGAACCAGACCAGGAGTCCCAGGACCGCCACGGGGACCACGCCCCGGCCACTGGCCGCGCTGACCTGGATGGGGAGCGAGACGAACCACACCGCGAGCCCCTGGATTGCATACACCTTGCGGATGGCCACCCACGTGGGGTTGCCCTTCTCCTGCGCCAGCATCTGCGCGTAGCGCGGGTCCTCGCCCTTGCCGCTGTTGCGCCGGTGCATGTGCCACGCCAGCCGCAGGCCCCAGACGGACACCACGAGGAGCAGGGCCAGGCGACGCCAACCAGCGCCGTCACCGACGACGGCCGCAACGGCGGCCACGACGACGAAGCCCAGCCCCCACGTCGTGTCGACGACGCTGACCCGGCCCTGTCGGTGGCCCTCGACCGCGGTCACCGCCATGAGCAGCACCACGGCGAGCAGCGAAAAGGCCGTCACCACAAGGAAGTTCGAGGTCTCGGACATCATGACCACTGCGCCGGACGCACCGGCTCCAGCTGGGACTCTCCGTGGTCGGGCCGCACCGCGAGGATCTGGTCGACACCCATCCGGCCGTCGCGGAAGGCCATCGCCCCACCGACGAGGTAGAGCCGCCAGACGCGGGCCACCTCCTCGCCGACGAGGGCGACGACCTGGTCGAAGTTGTCCTCGAAGGTGCGGTGCCACGCGGCCACCGTGCGAACGTAGTGCTCGCGCAGGGCATGCACGTCGCGCACCTCAAGACCCGAACCCTCAATGAGGTCAACGGTTTCGCCCACCGGACGCATGTGCATGTCGGGGGCGATGAAGGACTCGATGAAGGGGCCTCCACCGGGATGGCGCCCACGGCGGGACATCTGCTGCACGAGGACGCGCCCACCGGGACGGACGCGGTCGTGCAGCACCGCGGCATACGTCGCGTAGTTGCGTTGCCCCACGTGCTCGCCCATCTCCAGGGACACGACGGCGTCGAAGCCTTCGTCCTGCACCTCGCGGTAGTCCTGGAGCCGGATCTCCACCCGGTCCTGCAGCTCCCGCTCGGCGATCCGCGCGTCGATGAACTTCTTCTGCTCGGCCGCGATGGTCACCCCGGTGACCTGCGCGCCGAAGTGCTCCGCGGCATACAGGCTCATCGAGCCCCAGCCACAGCCGACGTCGAGCAGGGTCGACCCGGGGCGCAGACCGAGCTTGTGCCCGACGAGCTCGAACTTGTCGCGCTGCGCGTCCTCGACGGTGTAGTCGGCTGCGGTGGAACGCCAGTAGCCACACGAGTAGGCCAGGTGCGGGTCGAGGATGAGGCTGTAGAAGTCGTTGGAGAGGTCGTAGTGGTGGTGGATCGCCTGACGGTCGCGTCCGACGCTGTGCAGCCGTCCCTTCAGCACCGCCTGGCTGGCGGGTGCCGGCAGCGGAAGCCCGAGCGCGCCAGCTCCCCGGGCGACCTTGAGCACGGCGGCGATGGCCGCGGGCGTGGGACGTATGCCGCTGAGCCGGCGCTGCTGCGCCACGGACCACACGTGCGTGAGGGCTGCGTCGAGGTCGCCCTCGACGTCGAGCTCACCGGTGACGTAGGCCTGGGCCGCTCCGAGTTCACCGGGGTGGCGCAGCAGGCGGCGCAGGGCGCGCGGTGAGCGGAGGGTCACGTGCGGCGCGTCGGCGGGGCCGGCCTCGCTCCCGTCCCATGCCGTGAGGCGCACGGGCAGGTCGCCGCCGACGAACGGTGCCAACGCCGTGGCGAGCTCGGCGGCGACGCCGGATGCCTTGCTGACAGTGGGGTTCTCGACCCGGTAGACGGTCGTCATCGGTCGCCCTCGCGCTCCAGCACCAGCTGCTGGACGTCGAGGTATCCCGAGCGGAAGCCCGCCCGCGAGTACTCGAGGTAGAAGTGCCACATGCGGTCGAACACCTCGTCGAAACCCAGCTGGCGCACCCGGTCGAGCGACGCTAGGAAGCGCTCGTCCCACAGCCGCAGCGTCTCGGCGTAGTGCTGCCCGAAGGACAACCGTTCGCTGACGTGGAGTGAGGTGTGCTCGCGGTTGACGTCGACGATCGCCTCGGTCGAAGGCAGGAAGCCGCCGGGGAAGATGTACTTGTTGATCCACGTGTAGGTGTACTTCGTGGCCATCATCCGGTCGTGCGGCATGGTGATCGCCTGGACGGCGACCTTGCCGCCGGGGGCCAGCACGCTGTCGATCTTGCGGAAGTACTCCCCCCAGTACTGGTGCCCGACCGCCTCGATCATCTCGACCGACACGACGGCGTCGAACTCACCCTCGACGAGGCGGTAGTCCAGCAGCTCCACCGACACGGCGTCGCTGAAGCCGGCTGCTGCGATGCGCTCCCGCGCCAGCGCCTGCTGCTCACTCGAGAGCGTCACCGACACAACGGTGGCACCCCGGGCCGCAGCCCTGATCGCGAGCTCACCCCAGCCCGTGCCGATCTCCAGCACGCGGGTCCCTTCCGCGACCCCGGCGGAGTCGAGCATGCGGTCGACCTTCTGCCGCTGGGCGTCAGCGAGCTGGTCCCAGGTGGGCGCCAGGGCTGGGGTGCTGGTGGTGACCCGCTCCCCCGCGACCGGGCGGCCGGACTGCTCGTCACCGGCGAAGAGGGCCGAGGAGTAGCTCAGCGTGGCGTCGAGGAAGGTGGCGAACATGTCGTTGGACAGGTCGTAGTGCCGGGCGATGTTGGTGCGCGTGTTCTGCGTCGTGTTCCGCTCGGTGTGCGGGGCCCGGGCGACGTAGAAGGCGCGGAGCTTCTGCAGGGGCTCGGGGATCAGGGTGCCCATCTGGGCGGCGAACACCTCGAGCAGACCGCCCAGGTCGTCGGCGTGCCAGTCGCCGGCCATGTAGGACTCGCCGAAGCCGATGAGGCCCCCCGCCCCGAGCGCTGCGAAGAACGCGTCCGGGCGGTCGAGGACCATCAGGGGTGCCTGCGGGTCGGTGGCGGCCCCGCCCACGATCGCCTCGCGACCGAGCTGGATGCGGACCGGCAGTCGCCGGGCCGCGGACAGGAAGATGCGGCGGGCGACGGCGCCCTCGACGGCTTGGCGCACCTTGGCGCGCCGGGCGGTCAGGTCGGGCCAGCGGCTGGCGTCGATGGCAGGCCGGGTGGACAGGCCTGCGGTGGCGGTGGTCACTGGACTGCCTCCTGGTGGTGGGAAGGGCGTGGCTGCACCGGCAGGCGGCGCAACCACAGGCGGATGCCGTGCCAGCGGATTCGCGCTGCGACGGCAAGGGGTTCGAGTGGTTGGGTCAGGGCGAGCCTCACGACCGTGCTCGTCCGCACGGGCAGCGCCCGTCCGCGCAAGCCGGCCACGAACGGGTCCTGGTCGGGACGGTCGAGGACGACGCGCACGTGGACCTTGTCGCGGGGCATCGGGATGGTCAGCCGATAGCTTCCGGACACGTCGTTGAACGGGCTGACGTAGAGCGCCTTGTCGACCTCGGCGTGACCGTTCTCATCGGCGTTCACGAGGTAGGCGTGCCGGTCGCCGTAGGTGTTGTGGACCTCGACGACGTTGCAGGCGAGCCTGCCGTCCGCCGTGTGGCACCAGTAGACGCTGATCGGGTTGAACACCGTGCCGAGGACGCGGGGCATCGTCAGCATGAGGATCTGACCACCGCCGAGGTCCACGCCCTGGGTGGCGAGGAAGGTGTCGAGGTTCTCGCGCAGGCTGCGCTCCGGCGCGCCGAGGTGGTCACGCGACTCGAAGCTGGCGAGCCCGCCGAGCATGCCCAGGCGCGGCAGGTCGTCCAGGTCGACCAGCCAGGTGTGGCTGCGGTTCGTGAACCGGTGCCGGACCGGCGAGGTGCGCGTGTGGATGATCGAGGTCGCGTAGATGCGCGTCGAGGGCGAGGCCTTCATCGAGCACCCACGTCCTCGAGGTCGGCGACCTCGACGGCGATCTCGCTGTCGACGGCGTCACTGGCGGCGTCAGCGGCGGCGTCAGCGGCGGCGTCAGCGGCGGCGTCAGCGGCGGCGTCAGCGGCGGCGTCAGCGGCGGCGTCAGCGGCGGCGTCACCGGCGGGCCAGAGGACTCCAAGGGCCGCGGCAGCGGCAACGCCCGAACGCGCGCCGTCCTCGTGGAAACCCCAGCCGTGGTAGGCGCCGGCGAAGGCGACCCGACTGGTGTTGATCTCGGGCAGCCGGCGCTGTGCTGCAACGGATTCCGGCGTGTAGAGCGGGTGTTCGTAGTGCATGGTGTCGATGACCAGGCCCTGGTCCACGCAGTCCACGCCGTTCAGGGTGACGAGGAAGCGGCGGTCCGGCACGTCGAGCCGTTGCAGGCGGCTGAGGTCGTAGGTGACCAGCACGCCGGTCCCCTCCGCCCCGGCTCGACGCCAGTAGTTCCACGACGCGCGCGCCCCGGTGGACCTGGGCAGCACCGACTCGTCCGTGTGCAGCTGGGCGACGTTGGTCGAGTAGCGGATCGCGCCCAGGACGTCGCGTTGTCCCTGCGACGGCTCGGCCAGCATGGCCAGCGCCTGGTGCGGGTGGGCGGCGATCACCACGGAGTGGAAGGTCTCGCTGAGGCCTTGGGCGTCCGTCACGACGACCCCGTCAGGAGTCTCGACGACGGAGCGCACCGGGGTCGAGAGCCGGATGTCGGCGATCCCGGCGGCCAGCGCCTCGACGTAGCGCTGGGAACCGCCGGTCACGGTGCGCCACGTCGGCGAGCCGAAGACGGTGAGCATCCCGTGGTGGTCGAGGAACTCGAAGAGGTAGCGGGCCGGGTACTCCAGCGAGTCCGACGGGTCGCACGACCAGACCGCTGCCACGACCGGCTCGAGGAAGTGGCGGGTGAAGTAGGCGCTGAAGCCACAGCGCGCGGCAAAGGAACCGAGGGTCTCGTCGCGTCCCGCGTCGGTGGCTTCGCGGGCAAGCACGCTCCGCGCCTCGCGGTGGAACTTCTTCACCTCCGTGAGCATGCGCAGGTAGGCCACATCGGTCAGGTTGCGCACCCGCGGGAACAGGCCTCGGGCGGCCCGCGCCCCGGCATACTCCAGGCCTGTCTCGTCGTCGCGCACGGACATGCTCATGTCCGACTCCTGCGTCGCGATGTCGAGCTCCGCGAACAGGCGCAGCAGGGTGGGATACGTCCGGTCGTTGTGCACGATGAAGCCGGTGTCGACGCCGATCGTCCGGCCGTCCACCTGCACCTCGTGGGTGTCGGCGTGGCCGCCGAGGCGGGCGTCGGCTTCGTACAGCGTCACCGGGCCGCGCGTGCTGAGCACGTGCGCAGCGGCGAGTCCGGCGATCCCGCTGCCGATGACGGCGCGGCGTGGTGCAGGCATGGTGGTCCATCCGTTCTGGGTGACGGGTCGACAGTGATTCGGCGCGCCCGACCCGGTGGATTGGGTCACCGCCGCGGTCGCCGGTATGCCGCGGGGCTGGGTTCGCGGTCCGGCTCGCCGAACGGCGCCGCCGCGGCGCGGGAGAGGTGGGACACCACGGTCTCGAGCGGGCCCCGCAGGGGGATCAGGGCCAGGACCGCTCCGATGCCCAGGACGATGAGCACCTGGTCGTCGTAGCTGTCGGGCGTCTCGAGGTCGGGCCACCAGCCGCGTCCCATCAGGAGCACGTGGAGGGTGTAGAGGCTCAGGGTCATGGCGCCCGCGCCGAAGGCCGCCGCCCACACCCGGGGCTGGACCCTCGTCACGAGCAGACACAGCCCGAGCACGGCCATCGCGCTCCCGATGGTCTGCGCGAGGTCGAGGGGCGTGCCGGAGTGCGGCGCCACGGTGGCGAGCCACCACCACGACCCCGTGGGCGTCGTGCCGTGCAGGCCATGGGTGAGGACAGCGTGCAGGGCGGCCGGGTCCGAGCCGACCGACGCGTCGGGATAGGTCGATGCGAGCGCGGCTGCGGCGTCCGGACGGGCCAGAAGCGCCCTGGAGACCACGGTCGCCGCCACCGCCAGCACCACCCCGACTGCGAGGAGCCACAGGCCTACTCCCTTGCGTCGCAAGTCGACTCGGCCCATCGCCATCCCGGCGAAGAGGTAGGCGAGCCACACGACGGCCGGGTAGTAGCCGACGAGGAGGAGCTCGTTGAGCAGCAGGTGGGGTGACGTCAGGGCCGTCGGCGTGGGGCTGCCGACGACGTGTTCCGGCAGGTGCGGCCGCACCACGAGGGAGGCAGCGGGCGCCACGAGGGCCCACATGACGGCGAGCGCGGCCAGGGCGGGGGCCCGCAGGCCGAGGAACGGAAGGCCGAGCAGGAACAGCACGGCGTAGAACGCCAGAATCACCGCGATGCCCGAGGGCACGAGTCCCAGCAGGAGGCCCAGCGCGCCGATGAAGAGGGCACGGACGACGAGGCGGATGGACGCGGCATACCGAGCACGTCCTCGCACCGGACTCGTGCGCCCGCTGACCAACGCCACGCTGACCCCGGCGAGGACGGCGAAAAGGGCCGACGCACGTCCTCCCGCCAGCTGTTGTGGCCAGGGGACGTGGGTGCCCTCGATGCCGGGGAGCATGTGGGTCGCCATCATCCCGAGGAGCGCGAGCGCCCGTGCCACGTCGACGCCGACGATCCGGCCCGGCGCCACCTGCGGCAGGACCGGCTCGCTCATGGCGACATCCTGTCACCGGGACGGCGACGATCGGCGGTTGTTGTCCATGGTTTGCACAACGATTTCGCCCTGCTCGGGGCCGATCCGGGACGCCGCCCACCCGCGGTGTGGGACGCTGCCAGCGTGTACACGATTGGGCACGCAGCTCGCCTGACCGGCGTACCGTCCGCCACCTTGCGCGCCTGGGAGCGGCGCTACGGCCTGGTCACACCGGTCCGCACCGAGGGTGGCTACCGCCTGTATGACGAGCGTGGGCTGCAGCTGCTCCGGGCGATGTCCGCCCTGGTCGCCGCCGGCTGGTCGCCGCGCCAGGCGGCTGAGCACCTGCGCTCCGACGGCAACGACTCCCCCGACGACGAGCAGCACCAACCGTGGGAGGCGTACCTCACCGACACCGACCAGGTCGGCCCCGACGGGGCCGAGAGCGCGCCGGGTTCCAGGGGCGCCAAGGCGTCCAAGGGCTCGAAGGGTTCCAAGGCGTACGACGCGGGCGGGGACCACGAGGGCGCGGGACCGGCCCCGGACCCGGACGCACCGGTGACGCGTGGAGCCTGGGATGTCACCGCGCTCGCCCGCGGGGCCGCCGAGATGGACCCAGCAGCCGTGGGCGAGGCTGTCGACCGGGCGTTCGCGGCGGGAACCCTCGAACAGGTCGTGGACACCTGGCTGATGCCCGCCCTCCAGATGCTCGGGGACCAGTGGAAGGCCGGGCGCGTGGACGTCGCCGGGGAGCACGTCGTGAGCGCCACCCTGCACCGCAAGCTGGGAGCCGCGATGGAGGCCACTCCCCCGGCGTCGGGCGGCCCACGCGTCGCCGTCGGCCTGGCCCGCGGGTCACACCACGAGCTCGGCATCCTTGCCTTCTCCGTCCTCCTGCGCCGCGCGGGGATCGAGGTCGTCTACCTCGGCGCCGACCTGCCCGCGCAGCACTGGGTGGCCGTCGTCAAGCACCACGACCCCAGCGCCGTCGTCATCGGGGTCCCGACCGCCACGGACGTCCTGGCCGTGCGGGAGACCGTGGCGGCTCTCCACGCCGCTCGGCCGCGCCTCAGCGTGCACGTGGGCGGAGGCGCCCAGTTCGAGGTGGGTCAGGGCACCATCGCCCTGGGCCACGCCGTGACGGCGGCGGCCCACGGCCTGGCAGAGGGGCTGCGCACCGCCGACGCCGGCTGACACCACCCGGCATACCTCTGCATCTGTGGGAAGTGAAACGTCCTGCCGTCAGGTCCGGTCGGGATGACCGCGTCGGTCAGGGGCGGCCAGGTCACGCAGGACCGTTGGCCCGCCCAGGGTTTCGTCGACCGGACGCGGTCACTGAGTGGCCGACATCTCGCTCGTTGAGAACAGGTCAATGGTCGGAACCGGCGCCGCGGCCTCGTGCGCGAGCGCCGTGGTCAGGAGGTCGCCGTCGGGCCCTTGCTCCGTGACTTCGTCAAGCCCTGCGTCGACCTCGAGCTCGGCGGCCAAGGCGTCGGTGAGCAGCGCCACGAGAGCCTCGAGCTGCACGTCCGCCGAGGAGCCGACCTCCTCGTCGGAGCCGTCGAGGGCGCGCGCCGCGAGCCCCGCCTTGCTGTCGATCAGCTGCGCGATCTTGGCGTCGATCGTCTGGGCGGCGATGATCCGCCAGGCGGTGACCGGCTCGTCCTGACCGATGCGGTGGACCCGGTCGATGGCCTGGGTCTGCTCGGCGGCGGTCCACGACAGCTCGGCCAGCACCACGTTGGAGGCGACCTGCAGGTTGAGTCCCACCCCGGCGGCCGTGAGGGAGCAGACGACGATGGCGACGTCGGGATCGTTGACGAAGGCGTCGATGTTGGCCTTGCGCACCTTGGGGGTCTGGTCGCCGCGGATCGAGGAGTACCTGACCCCTCGCCGGGCGAACGTCTCCTCGGCGACGTCCATGACGTCGATGTGCTTGGCGAAGAAGACGACCTTGCCGACGCTCCGGGCGAGCTGTCCCGCGTAGTCGGCGGCGAGCCCGGCCTTGGCCTGACCGATCCGGCGCATCACGGTGAACACGTTGTCGCCGGACTTGGCCTTGCTGCCCTCCTCTCGCTCCCAGGTCGCCACCCGGCGCACGAGGTCGTGGTCGATGCCTTCGACGACGACTCCGGACGTGCGGGCTTCGAGTGCGGCGCGGTAGCGCTTGACGAGGCGACGCGCGAGCTCCTGCTCCGCGGCCCGGATGGACCGTCCGGCATCGTCGTCGAGCTCGACCGGCAGGTCAGCCACGCGGCGGGCGGGGATGTCCGCGGCCACGTCGACCTTGCGACGACGGACGATGCCGAGGTCGATGACGCTGGTGCGAGCGGCGGCGTAGAAGCCGGAGTCGGCCGGGGTCAGACCGGTCTCCTCGAGGGCGGCCATCAGCGCGTGCCGCGGCTTCTTCTCCTCGATCCAGCCGAGGAACTGCCAGATGGCCTTGAAGTCCTCGATGTCATTGATGAGGGGGGTGCCGGTGAGGGCCATGAGCAACGGGTTGGGGGTGCGGGTGCGGATCCGCTCCGCGAGCTGCAGGACGTGCTGGGAGCGCTGCGAGGTCTTGTTCTTGATGAAGTGCGCCTCGTCGACGACCATCCCCCGGAACCCGAGGTCGCCGAGCCATCCGACGTGGCGGTCGAGGACCTCGTAGTTGACCACGACGATGTCGGCGAAACCGTCGATGTTGTCACCGTTGCCGTGGATCACGGTGGCGGGGTGGCCCGGGGTCCAGAGCTCGGCCTCGTGGGCCCAGTTGGCCTTGACCACGTTGGGCACGACGACCAGCAGCGGGTATGCGTTCGCGGCCTGGGCGGCCAGCAGCGCCTGCGCCGTCTTGCCCAGGCCGGGTTCGTCGGCGAGCAGGAAGCTGCGGTGCCCGGCTGCCGCAGCCGCGACGACCTGGCCCTGGTGGTGCATGAGCTGGAGCTCACCGGCCCCACGCAGGACGCTGACCGGCTCCGGCAGGGACATGCAGGACGAGTCCCCGCCGTACTCGAAGGCCCTGAAGAGCGGACCGAGGAGCTCCCAGCTGGCCAGTCGACCCGTCGTGGGCTTGCGAGGCGCGACGGCGCTGAAGTCGGGAGCGAGGAACGGATTGGCGAGCTGGCGGGCGACGACCGACTGCGGCACCGCGCGACGCTCGGCTGGGGCAGCCGTGCCCGCAGCTGCCTCCGGCTCGACCTCTTCAGGCTCCGGCTCCAGGCCGGCGGCCCGCACCATGTCACGCCGCAGCTCCGCTGCCGTCTGGCTGACGACGGCGTCCTCGGCGAGCAGGGCGAGCAAGGAGGTGTCCCTCGCTGCGGTCTTGGCCAGGATCGTCGCGACACCGTCGAGCCGCTTCAGCTGGGCCTCACGCTCGGCCGTGGTAGCGGTGGGGTCGGCCTTGACCCGGGCGCGCTCCTCACGCACCAGGAGGCCGATGACCTGGAACTTCACCCGTCCGGCGGGCTTGACGCGGCCTCGCTGTGCGTCGGCCTCGACCTCTCGCACGGCGCGCGCCAGCACGGGGATGATCCCCTCGTTGTCGAGGGGGCGACCGCGTCGCTGGGTGCGCTGGGCGCCTGACTGGCGCTGGCCTCGCTGAGCCAAGAACTCCTCCTCAGGATGCCCGCGACGAGCGGGCCGAGCGGAACGACATGTGCAGCGCAGTCGCGCGGCCGGGGCGGTGTGGGACGCCGAACCGAGCGGACCCGGAGGACCGCCTGCTCCGCGGTATGCGGTGCTGGAACAGATCGGCGCGCCGACCCCGACGGCTCGCCCACGCATGCAACCGACGACCACGGATCGAGGTCCGCCAGGCTTCGAGCTCAGTAGTTGCCAGAGCTGCGGTGTTGCCAGAGTTGCGGTACGGCCGGGAGCCGGAACAGGTCGATAGTACCTCCCGGTGCGGGCGCGCGGCGAACGCCGTGCCGTCGACAGGGCATACCGTCCAGCACCGGGCCCGGCTCGCGCGCGGTGACGTACGATCGGGACATGCGCTGCGTGAGCGAGCCCACCGCAGCCTCCGGCGCTGACGTGACGTCGTGAGCGGCCACTCGCACGGTCCCGGGCACGGTCCCCCGCACGGTCACCCGGGCGCGGCCCACCGCTGGCGGCTGCGCACCGCGTTCGTCCTCGTGGCCGGCTTCTTCGTCGTCGAGCTGGTCACCGGGCTCGTCTCCGGGTCCTTGGCGCTGCTCAGCGATGCCGGTCACATGGCTGCCGATGTCGTCGCGCTGGGAGCGGCGCTCGTCGCGACGCGGATCGCGGCACGACCCGACACCACCGGTCGACGGACGTTCGGGTCCTACCGTGCCGAGGTCTTCGCCTCCGGGCTGGCGGTCCTGCTGATGCTCGGTGTCTCCGCCTACATCGGCCTCGAGGCGATCCGGCGGGTCGGCGGGGGGGTCGAGATCTCGTCGGCGCCGCTGCTCGTCGTCGGATCGGTCGGACTGGTCGTCAACCTGGTCTGCCTGACGCTGCTGCGCGGCGGCGCCGCGGAGTCCTTGAACGTCAAGGGCGCCTACCTCGAGGTGGTGGCCGACGCGCTTGGTTCGGTGGGCGTCATCGCCGCCGGCGTCCTGGTCGCCGCGACGGGGAGCGCGTGGTGGGACACCGGGATCGCGCTGGCCATCGCGTCCTTCGTGGCCGTCCGAGCGGTCATGCTGGGCCGTGAGGTCATGGTGGTCCTCGGGCAGCACGCCCCGGCGGGCATGGACGCCGACACCGTTGCCGCGGCCCTCGCCGGCGTCCCCGGGGTGCGCGACGTCCACGACCTGCACGTCTGGACCCTGACCTCGGGCATGAACGTCGCGACCGCCCACCTGGTCACCGCGGAACACGCCGACTCGCACGGGGTGCTGGACCAGGCCATGCAGGTGATGCGAAGCCAGTTCGGTGTCGAGCACGCCACCCTTCAGGTGGAGCCGGACACGCACACCGGGTGCAAGGAAGTCACCTGGTAGCGGTGGGGCCTGAGGGACGGAAGAGACAATGAGCCCTTGGCGCCGGGCCATTGTACGGCCAGGCTTGGCGCAGCGCGAGGGAAATGGGCAAGTCCTTACCTGATTAGTCCAAACGTATACGAGTGCCGTACCCAAATCTGCCCAGATCGAACGCAAACACACGCGTGGTGATGCTGTCGGGTGTCACATTGGCAACCTCGAACCCAAGGGGGTAGGCGCCATGGTGCCTGAGATTGTCAGATTGGAACGCGCCGGAGTGTGCGGCTGTGGGGAGCTCGTCGCTGCGGGCGAGCGGGCAGGGTATGTCCCGCCGCAGGAGCGAGTCGTGTGCCTGACCTGCCTGGCGAACGAGCCAGCCGGGCGCGAACACCGTGACGCCCCACGGGCGAGCTCCGCCGTGCTGCCTGCGAGCTGGACCGCGGACGAGCTGGTCATCGCGGCGACGCTGGAGGCCCTCCGCGGCGGGTCGGCACCCACGCGGCGCTCCTCGGCGCCCGACATCCTCCACGTGCCGACCGAGTGGTCGTCGACCCCGCTCTCCCGGCCGGCTCCCCTCGAGGGGACGGACGCGGCGCCGCCCGAGCAGCTGATCGTCCTGCCGCGGCGCAAGCCCCGGGTCGAGGCCGCGCCGGATGCCGACCTCGCCGGCCCCGCAGTCGCGGCACCCGCGGCGTTCCTCGCGCGGCCACGCCCGTCGGCTCCGCCAGCGGCCCCGCCTGCCACCCCGCCTGCAGCCTCGCCGGTTGCCTCGCCGGTTGCCCCCTCGGCCGCTCCGGCTGTCATCCCGGCCGCCCCGGCTGTCACCCCGCCTGTCAGTCCGGCCGTCACCTCAGCCGCCGCCCCGTCGGTCGCCGAGAAGATCGCGGAGACGCAGACGCGCCGGTCACGGCACGAGGCTGCCGCGGCGCAGGACCTGAGCATGCCGGCCGCGGCGCCCCGCCGGCGGGCAGGTCTGTTCAGCCGCCTGATGACGGTGCGAACCTTCCGGACCCAGCAGGCCCAGCCACGGGTCAGCAAGTCGCACGCGGCAGTGCGCACCCTCCTGGAGGCCGCTGACACCAAGGGCGTGGTGTCTCTGCACAACCGGCGGGTGCCCGGTCGCCGTGGCCCCATCGAGCACATCGCGGTCGGCGCCAGCGGTGTCTACGTCATCGACGCGCTGCACTTCAAGAACGCCTCCATCGAGGTGCGTCCGGCGGCCGAGTCCGACGCCGACACCGACGACCTCGTGGTCGGAGGTCGGGTCATGACCGCAGCCGTCAGGGCGGTGGCTCAGCGCGTCGAGGTGCTGCGACTGATCCTGCTGGCCGCGGGAATCGACGATGTGCCGGTGACCGGAGCCCTGTGCTTCGTCGACGGCCTGCTGCCCCTGGCGGTGGCCGACCTCGAGGTCGGCGGGATGCACGTGCTGCGGCCCAGCGGCCTGACAGCCCTGGTGGCCGGGCCGGGCCAGTACGACGAGCGAGACCGCGAGACGCTGCGCCACTTCCTGGCAGAGCGGCTGCCCGCGGTGGCGTGAGGCCTGCAGGTGGTGGCATGACTCCCGCAGGGAGGAAGTCATGCCATCAGGGCACTGCCCAGCCACGCGGCATACCTGCACCACGTGGCACAGGAGAAGGCCCGGACCAGTGGTCCGGGCCTTCTCTCACAGCACGACGGCTCAGTGGTGCATGTGCATTCCTGCGCCGCCCTCGACGCGGGTGGCGGGCATCCTCAGGTAGGCGAAGGCGGCGAGCACCATGGCGATGCCTGCGGCTGCGAGGAACCCGCGACCGAACCCGTTCACGACGCCGGCCGCGCTGGCCAGGCTGCCGGCCGTGCTGGCGACGGCGGACAGGACGGCAACGCCCAGGGCGGCACCGACCTCGTGTCCGGTCATGAGGAACCCGGACGCCAGACCGGCGTGCTGGGAGGGGATGCCAGCCATCGCCGTCACGGACACTGGGGCGAAGACCATGCCGACGCCCAGGCCGATGATGGCCAGGCCGGGCAGGACGCCGGTGGCGAAGGCGGAACCGGCTGACGCCTGCGCGAGCAGGACCGCACCACCAGCCACGACGACGAGACCGATGGCCGCGATGGCACGCGGAGTGCCGTGAGCCATGGCGTGCCTTGCCACGACGGTGCCAAGAGTGATGGCCAGGGCGAACGGGACGAACGCGACGCCTGCCCGGATGGCGGAGTAGCCCATCACGGTCTGGACGAAGATGGAGGCCAGGAATACGGTCCCGACCAGGATGCCGGTGACGCCGAGCATGACCGTGGTGCCGGACACGAGCGACGTCACCTTCCACGTGTGCGGCGGGACGAGCGGGTTCGCGGCCTTGTTCTCCCGGACCTTGAACGCGACCGCGAGGACCGCCGAGACGGCGAACGCGACGAGTACCCGGGCGGAGAGCCAGCCGTGCTGTTCGGTGGCGCCGAGCCCGTAGATGAGGGCGGCGAGGCTGCCGATGACGGTGACGGCACCCGCGACGTCGAACTGCTTGAGGGTGACCCGCGAGGTCGTGGCGGCGGGGATGACCTTGAGGCCGATCAGAAGTGCGGCGGCGCCAATGGGGGCGTTGATGAAGAAGATGGTCTGCCAGCCGGCCCAGGTGGTGAGGGCACCGCCGAGCAGGACTCCGGCGGCGACGCCGAGCGACCCCACGGCACCCCACAGCGTGAGTCCGAGGCGGCGCTGCGCGCCGGAGTACGTGGTCATGATGATGGACAGCGCGGCCGGGGTCATCAGGGCAGCGGACAGCCCTTGGCCGGCGCGCGCGGCGATGAGCTCGGTTGCGCTGCCGGCGAATCCGCTGACGATGGACGCGATGGTGAAGATGGTCAGTCCCGTCAGGAACACCCACTTGCGCGACAGCAGGTCCGCGATGCGGCCACCGAACAGCAGCCCGCCACCGGACATCATCAGGTACGCGGTGACGACCCACTGCATGTCGGACCCGTCCAGGTGCAGGTCGCGTCCGATGGACGGTAGGGCGGTGTTGACTACGGAGATGTCGAGGACGACGAGAATCTGGGCGGCGAGGGCCAGGGCCAGGACGACCCAGGACTTGCGCGGGCCGTCGTCCGGGTCCCCGTGTTGGGCGGGGGTGGGTGCGTGCTCGTGGTGGGTGGTGCTGGGGGTATGCGGTGTGGGTGCGGTGGGCGTGGGAGTGTGGACCGCGAGCGGTTCGGCGGCGGGCTTGGCGTGCATGACAACTCCTTGGGCGGTGTCGGTGAAGCTCTGCTTCTGGTCCCACCGCCGAGGTTGCGATGGTGACACCTACCGTCGTCGGAGTGCCGAGGGTTCACGCCGGTCAAATGGCCGGGATGTGCAGGGACAAGCCGGGGTGCGGCTCCCCCGAGCCGGACCGCGTCGAGCGTCAGCTGAAGTCGAGCTGGGCGAGCTCAGTGCGCGAGCTGACGCCGACCTTGGTGAACACGTTGCGCAAGTGGAAGGCGACGGTGCGGGGTGACACCCAGCACTGGGCGGCGACGTCCTTGTTCGACAGCCCGGTGCTGACCAGCTGGGCGACCTTGAGCTCCATCGGCGTCAGGTCCAGCAGGGTGGACGGGTCGCGCTTGCGGGCGGTTTCGCCGGAGGCGCGGAGCTCTTGGGTGGCGCGCTCGACCAGCGGGACGGCGCCCAGGTCGGTGAAGGTCTCCAGCGCTGCCCGCAGGTGGGTGCGGGCGTCCACGCGGCGGTTGGTGCGGCGCAGGAACTCTCCGTAGGCGAGCTGGGCCCGCGCGAGGTCATATGGCCGTGCGGCGCGTCGGTAGTGGCCGACTGCCCGCTCGAACGCCGCGGTCGCGTCGGCAGGGTCGGTGGAGGTCAGGGCACGCCCCAGCTCGACTGCACCCAGAGCCCAAGGGTGCCCGGTCCCGGTGGCGAACGGGGCGAGCTCGTCCACCCACGCGAGAGCCTGGGCGGTGTCGCCGGCGCGGACAGCTGCTTCGAGTCGGTCGACGGCGGCGAGGCGGTGCAGGGCTGGGACTCGCATTCCGGACAGGTGGTGCAGCGCTGCTGCCGCATCGCCTTGGGCGGCGGCGCGGGCGCCCTTGGCCCATCGGGTGACGTCGTGCGTGGGGCCGGTCATGATGCCCAACGGGTGTGCGGCTGCGACATCCTCGAGGGCAGCAAGGTGTTGGTCGAAGTCGTCGCTGCCGGTCAGGGCAGCCAGCAGGGTCAGGCAGGCCAGGGGTGCGGCGGTCAGGGTGGGCTGGCCGACGCTGCGCGCGAGTGTCAGGGCTTCGTCGACCGAGCTCCGCATGAGGGTCCACGGGCCGGTCGGGAACTGGCCGAACATGAGCCGTTCCAAGGCGTAGAGCACGACCATGCCGGCACCGGCCTCCCGCGCGGTGGCCACCATGGCGGAGTAGTAGAAGCGAGCTCCTTCGTCGTGGCCGAGGTGCAGTGCGGTGTTGCCGAGGTTGCCCATCACGTCCAGGTCCTCGACCTCTCGTCCAGCCTCCAGTGCCCGCTCGAGCGCGGGGGCGGCGCGGGCCCAGTCCTGGTCGCCGGACGCGGTCAGGGTGGCGAGCAGGAGTCGCAGGCAGGTGGTGCGCGGGGTGTCCTGTTCGGTCGGGGTCAACAGTCGGGTCAGGACGTCCGTGCCAAGGGTGGCTCCGCTGTCGGCGCCGTAGGTGCGGTTGAGGGCGGCGGCGCATGCCATCTCCAGGGCGCGTCCGGTGTCGTGGTCGGCGACGGTTCGGGCCGCGACGGTGAAGATGCGATGCGCGTCGACGGCGGATCCGACGTTGACCTCGATGCGGGCCCGGAGCCGGTCGATGTCTGCGCGCTGTAACGGGTCAGAGGCGAGGTCACGAGCTGAGGAGGCGAGGGTGCGCGCGCGGACCGCTTGCCCGGCCGCCCACGCGGTGCGCGCGGCTCCGAACAGACGGGTGGCGCGGTCCGGCTCGCTGACGGTGAGTGCGGCTGAGCGTTCGAATGCGTCGGCGGCAGCGAGGTGACCGCCGCGTTGCTCGGCCCGCACTGCGACGTCGTGGAGGGCGTCGGCGACGTCGACGTCGGGTCCGTCGGCGGCCGCGGCGCGGTGCCAGGTGGCGCGGTCCGCGTCGTCGGCGCCTACTGCCTCCGCCAGAGCGCGGTGCACCTGTCGCTGTTCGTAGCTGGTGGCTGCCTGGTACACGGCCGATCGGACCAACGGGTGCCGCACCGACACGGTGTCGCCGGTGATGGTCACCAGGTTTGACCTCTCGGCGTCCGTCCACGCGGTCGCGTCGACGCCGAGGGTGGCTGCTGCTTGGCGGACGGTGGCGACTCTGCCCGTGGCATCGGCGGCGGCGACCAGCAGCAGCGTCTGGACCTGTTCGGGCAGTCGACGGCACCGGTCGAGGAACGCGCGCTCGACACCGGCGGTTAACGTGAGCTGTTGCGGCAGCGGCTCCTCTCCGTGCAGCTGGGCGGAGGTGAGCCCGGTGGGCAGCTCCAGCAGGGCGAGCGGGTTTCCTCCGGTGTCGCGGACGAGGCGTTCGGCGACGCCACCGGGCAGTGGGTCGCCGCCGCGTTCGTCGAGGAGCTGGCGGGCCGCCGTGTCGTCGAGACCTCGGACCTCGAGGACGGGCAGCCCCGGAGCGGCGAACGCTCGTCCGGCGGTGTCACCGGTCCGGGCGGCGAAGACCATGGCGACGGGGTCGGCGGCCAGCTGACGGGCGGCGAACAGCAGCGCGTCCGCAGACGCCGAGTCGAGCCAGTGCGCGTCATCGACCACGCACAGCAGCGGCTGGTCTGGTTCGGCTGCATCCGTCAGCACGGACAGGGTCGCAACACCGACCAGGAACGGCTCCACGGTGGGTCCGTCCTCGAGGCCGAACGCGACCCGCAACGCTCTCGCCTGCGGAGCCGGGAGCCGGTCGAAGTCCGTGACGGGACGCAGCAGGCGGAACAGCGCGGCATACGGCAAGGGGGACTCGGACTCCACCCCGGCGGTGCGCAGCACCCGCGTTGTCCCACCCTGAGCGGGCTCGCCCACAGCGGTCAGATCGCGCAGGAGGGCGGTCTTGCCAACGCCGGGCTCTCCCAGCACCACCAGAACGGCACCGGTTCCCGCGCGCGCTTGGTCCACCAGGGCGGCAAGGTGCGCGCGTTCGGACTCACGGCCGTGTAGCACGAGCCGACCGTACCGCTGGCCCGCGTCAACGTTTGGCGCATCCGGTTGTTGTTGAGGCCCGGCTGTGGGCCTCGCCAGTCGTCCACCGCACGCTCAGATGGTGAGCACGAGCCGTCCCGGTGTTCCTGACTCTTCCAGGGCGGCAACTGCGTTGGCTGCGTCTACCAGCTGGTGGGTCTGGATCTGCGGGGGCTGGACCTTGCCCGCAGCGAGGAGGTCGTTCATGCGCTCGAGGGTGTCGGTGTTCTCCTTGGCGACGAACATTCGCAGCGTTTGGCTGATGAACGGGGTGAGGAGCACGGCGCCGGCCTGGCGTTGGATGCCGCCGACCCATCGGTCGCCTTCGCCGCCGACGATCACGAGCCGGCCACCGGGGGTGAGGGCGCGGCGTAGTCGGCTGGTGGCAGTGCGCCCGAACACGTCGATGATGACGTCGTACGTGCGGGCGCCGTCGGTGAAGTCGGCCTGGGTGTAGTCGATGGCGTGGTCGGCGCCGAGAGTGGTGGCAGTCTGCTGGTTGCGGGGTCCGGTGACTGCGGTGACTGCGGTGACTTCGGCGCCGGCTGCCTTGGCGGCTTGGACGACGATGGAGCCGACGGCTCCGGTGCCGCCGACGACCAGGACGCGTTCGCCCGGCTGCACCTTGGCGTGGTCCTGGACTGCATGGAGTGCGGCGAACGTGGCGTAGGGCAGCACGGCGGCTTGCTCGAACGTGAGCTCGGCGGGCTTGTGCGCCATCTTGGTTGGTGACGCGACCACATACTCGGCGTACGTGCCGCGGGCGGCCCCGTAGACCTCGTCGCCGACGGCGAACCCGGTCACGTTCGACCCGATGGCTTCGATGCGCCCGGCGTAGCTGACGCCGGGGACGCGCACTCGCGGGGTTCGCAGCCCGGTTCCGAGCCGCATGAGGTACGGCTGGCCGGTCATGAAGTGCAGGGCGCCGCGGTCGACGCCGGCGGCGACGACCTGGACGAGCACTTTGTCGTCGCCCACTTCGGGGCGGGCGATGTCGTCGAACCGGAGCGAGGAGGCGTTTCCGTAGTGGTCTTGCACGATGGCTTTCATGTCACTGGGTCCTTACTTGCGGGGTGGGTGGTGGGGTGAGGGGTTCATTCGTCGAACGGGGCGAGTGACAGGGCGGCGGTGAACGCGCCGTAGCGGCGTAGGAGGCGAGCGCGGCCCTGTGGGACGCGAGCTGCTTCGTCCGCCCATGCCTGGGTGAAGTACTTCTTGAACCCGTCGCGGGGGTGGTCGCGAACGGTGGCGGTGAGGGTGGCCGCCGGCAGCTGCCAGGTGCGGACGCCCACGACGTCGACACCGGCGCCGGCGGAGAGCAGGTAGGCGACGGGGCCGGCGTCGCGGGTGACGCGGGGGCTGTGGTGCATGGTGATGGCGGTCAGCAGGGTTTCGGTGGCGGCGGTGGACAGGCCGACGTGTTCGGCGACATCTCTGGCGATGCGAGCTGAGGTGAGGGTGAAGTCGTCGCCTCCGTCGGCGAGGACGAGGCCGGTGTCGTGGAGCAGGGCTGCGGCGTACAGCAGCTCGGCGTCGACATCGACTCCTTCGAGCTCGCCGATGGCGCGGCCGAACTGGTAGGTGCGCTGGCTGTGGTTGAGCAGCGGTGTGGGCAGGACCTTGGTGGCGGCGTCGGTGGCTGCCCGCGTCAAGGCCGAGCTCGGGGGAACGAGGCGGGCGGGCGATACGTACGCGTTCCGGCCAGGGTTCAGGTGCGTCAGCAGGGCAAGGCGACCCACGGCGTTGGTGGCGTGGGCGCGGGCGAGGTCGACGAGCAGTCGGCGGGTGTCCGCGGGTTGCAGGTGGCCGCCGGTGCGCATCGTCCACGCGTGCGTTCCCACTCGGGTGTCGGCGTTCATGGTGGCGCTCCTTCTTCACAGCGTTGGTCTGCTTCGAGGTTGACGCAGGAGACGGTTGGTTCGCCCCGGTCAAGTGACCGGGTTCTGCCCCGAGACGTATGCCGCCTGCAACCGGTGCGGCCGCGGCCCGGGCATCAGGGCGTGGAGGCGACAGTCGCAGGACAGAGGCCGGGAACCCGCCGTCCATGGCGTCGATGACGCACCAAGCAAGGAGCGGCAATCCCGGCCATGTGACCGGGGCGAGCACATCCGTTCACCGCGACCGTGGTGCCTGTGGCCGACCACTCCCGGACGGCCAGGAAAGGGGAAACCGCCATGACCACCACCGCCCGCACCACCCCGACCGACGTCGCGACCAGCTCGTCGGCCACCCGGGTCGGCCCGATGGGCCGCATCACTTTCGTCTCCATGGCCACCGGCGTGGTCGGCGCCGCCGCACTCGTCTTCGGTGTCGTACCGGACGCGTCCGAGGCCCGCGTCATCGGCGCCGCCCTGGTCGCGTTCGCCACCGGGTGGGCCATCCTCGCCTTTCTCACGACGCGCCAGACGACCCGCCCGCAGCGGTGGGCGTACGTGCCCGCCACCGTCATGGCGACCGCCGGCGTCGTGTTGGCAGCAGTCAACCCGGGAGAGCCGACCATGTCCTTCCTCGCGTGGGTGTGGGCGCCTGCCCTGGTGACTGGGGCTGTGTGGATCGAGCGCCGCACCCGCCACGACATCCCTGGCCGCGCCCGCCTGTGGGTCTACCCGGTCACCCTCGCGATGCTCCTGTCCGGTCTCGGCGGCCTGTACCAGGCCACGACCAAGGCACCCACCACCGAAGCTGGCCTGATGCCGGGCAAGCTCGTCGACGTGGGCGGGTACCGCCTCCACCTGAACTGCACCGGCACCGGTTCCCCGACCGTTGTCCTGCTGAACGGTCTCGGTGAGACGTCCCCGCTGTGGGCACGCGTCCAGCCGACCGTTGCGGCAACCAGCCGCGTCTGTGCGTACGACCGGGCCGGACAGGGTTGGAGCGACGACTCCTCGAACCCGGCCGACGCCACCACCGCGGCAACCGACCTGCACAAGCTCCTGGCCGCCGCCGGCGAGAGCGGCCCGTTCGTCCTCGCTGGGCACTCCAGCGGTGGCGTCCACGCCCTCACCTACACCCACCTGTACCCGAACGACGTCGCCGGTGTCGTCCTGCTCGACAGCGCCAGCCCGCGCCAGGTCGAGCTCGTGAAGACGTTCAACGGTGAGTACCAGGTCATGCGACGCGCCCTTGCGGTTGCACCGACCCTGTTCCGGCTCGGGGTCGGACACGTCCTCACCGCGATGGGTGGCCCGTCGCTTCCCGGCGATGCTGGTGCGCAGGTGTCCGCGTTCACGAACAGCCCGCGAGGGTGGGCGAACACGCGCGCCGACCAGGCCGCGCTCCCGGTCGCGTTTCGTCAGGCGCAGGCACTGACCACCGTCGGGGACACCCCGCTGGTCGTGCTGACCGCGAAGGACAACGTCGACTCCAAGCCCGGCTGGGGAACCGCGCAGGACCAGATGGCGGCCCTGTCGACCAACCCCCGGCACTCCGTGGAGAACCTGTCACACGTCGGGCTCCTGACCGACCCGACCGGTGCAGCCCAGACGGTCACCGCCATCACCGACGTCGTGACCGCTACCCGCACCCACGGCCCGCTGCCCACCCGCTGACCCCACAGCGTCCACGAAGCAACCCGAGCTCCCGGTCACCTCAACCCCCTTCCCGGGTGACCGCCGAGGCCCCGCCGCCAACCCCCCTGCACGGTGGCGACGGCCCGGGGAGCGGCCCGCCCCCACCGGGCGGGCCGCTCCGGACCCCAAACCTCGACCGCGCACCACCCAGCGCCAAGCCACGGCGGTACCACCGCCCGACCCGAACGGACGAACCCTCATGCGCACACCCGGTCGCCGCGCCCGCCACATCGCCTCCTCGAGCGCCCTCGCCATCCTCACCCTGGCCGGCCTGGCCGCCGCCGGAGCTCGGGTCACCACGAGTCAGGCCACCACCCCAGCAGCCACCCGCCCGGTCGGAGCTCTTCCGGTCAGCCAGCCATCATCGAACGGCCCCATCAAGGTCGCCGTCGTCCTCGGGGCGTCCGGCACCGTCGGCAGCGACGCCCTCGCCCCGTACGAGGTGTTCGCCAGCTCCCCGCAGTTCTCCGTCTACACGGTCGCCGCCAGCTCCAGCGCGCAGCCTACGCAGGGCGGCCCGGCCATCGTGCCCACGTTCACGTTCGCCGACACCACGTCGGGTCGGGCTCCCCGCCCGGATGTGGTCGTCGTACCCGCCGTCGCAGATGCCGACGGACCCACCGAGGCGCCCATGCGGGCATGGCTCGCCGAGCGAGCCACGGAGGGAGTGCCCGTCCTCAGCGTGTGCAACGGGGCAGAAGTCCTGGCTGCAGCCGGCCTCCTTGATGGACGCACCGCCACTGCGCACTGGTCTCGGCTCGGCGCCTACGCCAAGCGGTACCCGGGCGTGGACTGGGTTGCCGGGAACCGGTTCGTCCAGGACGGGTCCATCACGAGCACTGCCGGCGTCACGTCCGGCATACCCGGAGCGATACGCGTCATGGCCGACCTCGCCGGAGGTGACGAAGCCACCAGGGTCGGCCGCCTGGTCGGGTATCCGAACTGGTCGCTGACGCAGTCGCCCGACATCCCCACGCAGTCCTTCGCCAGCGCTGACCTGCCCGTCGGACTGAATGCCGTCATCCCGTGGGGACGCCCGACCTTGGGCATCGTGCTCGCTGACGGCATCGGCGAAATCGACGTCGCCAGCAGCTTCGAGGTGTACGAGGTGTCCTACGCCGCCCGACCCATCCCGCTCAGCGCCACCGGCCCCGTCACCACCAAGCACGGCCTCGTGCTGCACACGAACACTGTCGCTGACGGGCCCACCCCAACCACGTTGGTCGTCCCCGGACCGGCCGGCACCGCCACCCTTGACCCCACACTGAAGGCATGGGCGGACCGGCACGACGTACCGGTCGATGCCGTTCACGGACGTGATGCGTCTCAAGGTTTCGACGGCGCCCTGGAGTACCTCGCCGCCCACGCCGGACGGCAGACCGCGGTCTCGGCGGCGAAGATGATCGACTACCCGACCGCGCATCTGCGCCTGGAAGGCGAGGCTGGCAGCCGCATCCCGATGCTCGTGGGGCTCGGTCTGTCGCTGATTGTCGCTGCCGCAGGCTTGCCGACGATGCTCCGCAGGGCACGCAGGCGCTCGGTCTCCAGCGCCTGAAGGCGCACCGCAGGCGCGTAGCGCACCTTGCGAGTCAATCCTGAAGGGCGACAACCACGGTGAGCGCGCACAGCAACGCTGCGGCCGGGGACATGACGAAGCGCTCTGGGCGGCTCCGTGATGCCAGGTTGCCCGCGGTACCGAGGAGGAACAAGCCCGCGATGACCCACGTCGCGACGCCCAAGATGCCGTGGCTTCCGCTGCCCTGACCGGCCCTGGCGAGAAGCACCCAACCGATGACGATGTAGATGAACAAGGAAACGAGACTGCCTAACCGCAGCCGCGTCGGGAGCACCTCGTGCTGACCACCCCACGCGAACCGGCCCAGAGGCAGTCCGCAGACCAACAGGGCCTGAAACACCGCCAGAGCCCCCAGAAGAACGCAGGCGGCAACGGCAGCAGAAGAGGTCACATCGGGTGAGCGTACGGTGCCCGGCGTGGTGTAGCTCTACACGTCAGAGTTCGGGGCTTGGCACCGTCTCGCGTCGCAACCACCCCACGACCCAGCCGCCGGCTATCAGCACTCGATCGCCTGTCACGGGGGTCAGCCCTGGTGGGCGGGTCTGGGCAGTACCCGTGGCCGAGGAGACAGTAGGTGCGCCAGCACGTCCGGACGCGCGACCAGAACACTGATCTGCTCACACGATGTGTTCGACGAGGTGGCGAGTGGCACCGAGTGAAGTAGCCAGCCGGCCGTGGGTCGCCGACCCCTTCTGCCGTGGCAGCGAACGACCGCCGCAGCAGCCGGGCGCACCTCCCGGGGAGTTGGCAGACCCTGACCAACGCCACCGCGGACGCCACATCAGGGCGCCTCAGACCCTCCGACACAGTCCAGGTCAGGACGCTGTGGGCACGACCGCCGTTCCCGGCGCCGCGCCGACACCCCCGACGATGCGCGCAGACAGGACGGCCGCGTCAGCACCGACAAACCCGAGCAACGCCGAACCCCGGCTCGTCTGCCACGGCAACCCCAAGAAAAACAGCCCCGGAACCGGCGTCACACCTTCGTGCTGGCGGACCTGCCCGTCAACGACGACGCCGGGCACCTCCAGCCACGAATAGTCCGACGCGAACCCGGTAGCCCACACGACCGCATCCACGTCCATCGTGCTGCCGTCCGCGAAGTGCGCGACCTGCCCGGTGAAACCGGTCAGCCGCGGCCGGAAACCAACACCTGCCCTTCGCAGGTCGGCGCTGCGGGTGCCGATGACCAGGTCGCCCCGAGCGCGCAGCCGACGAGCCAGACGACTGGTCGCCGGCACCGTGAAGAAGCCAACCTTCGTCAGCCAGAAGAACAAGTCCCTGCCCGCGACGCGCTGCGGCAGCGCCATCGGCTTCGACCCGACCGCCACGCTCACCGCGCATGTCGGTGCCAGCTCCTCCGCAATCTGCAGCCCGGAGTTCGCGGCACCGACCACCAGCACCCGGCCCCCGGACAGCTGGCCAGGGTTGCGGTAGTCGGCACTGTGCAGCTGCTGCACGTGCGGGTCCAGCTGGCTTGCGGCTGCGGGCACCCGGGGGCTCTGGAACGGCCCTGTGGCCACCACCACCTGCCGGGCACGCAACTCACCGGCGGGCGTCGTCACGACGAACGTTCCGTCCTGCTCGCGGCGCGTTCGCAGCACCGGCGAGTTCAACCGCACCGGCAGGTCGAAGCGTTCCGCATAGGAGGCCAAGTAGTCGGCCACGTCGTCCTTGGACGGGTGACTGTCCACCGGGGCCGGGAACGCCATCCCCGGCAGTGAGTCGAACTGAGCCGGGCTGAACAGCCGCAGTGAATCCCACCGGTTCCGCCACGACTGACCAACCTCCGCACCCGCCTCCAGCAGAACGAAGCTCAGACCGCTCCGCGCCAGGTAGTGCCCGATAGCAAGCCCCGCCTGACCGGCGCCGACCACAACCACGTCCAACGGTCCGTTCGCACTGCTGGCGATGTCGTTCATGGTCGTCTCCTCCGAAGTGAGCTGTTGCCCTCAGACGGTAGGCAACGGCGGCAACCATCACCCCGGCGCAATAGCCGGGATTGACCAGGCGAATCCCGCCACCGACCCCACGACGAGCCGAACAGACCCCGCCACCGACCCGCAGCACCCTCATGACCTGGCCAGAACCCGGCCATTTCACCGGCGCGAACACCAGGGCCCAGCGGCACCTTGGACGTGCACGACAACCCGTGCCGCACCCAAGGAGCCCACCGTGTCCGCCGCCCTCCAAACCAACACCCGCCCGGCAGACCCCACCAACGCAACTGCCGCAGCCGTCGCGGACCGCCGCGCCCGTCAACGCCGCTGGGTCGCCCTCGGCCTGTTGGTGTCCGCCCAGTTCGTCGTCATGCTGGACACCTCCATCGTCAACGTGGCCCTGCCCTCCGTCCAGAGCGCCCTGGGGCTCAGCCCCACCGCGATCACCTGGGTCGTCAACGCGTACGTGCTCGCTTCGGCGGCCTGCTGCTCCTGTCCGGGCGTGCCGCTGACCTGTTCGGACGGCGCCGCCTGTTCGTCGTCGGCTCTGGGCTCTTCACCCTTGGCACCCTGCTGGCCGGGTTCGCTACCAACCAAGGACTCCTGATGGGCGGTCGCGTCGTTCAAGGCGCAGGCGCCGCAGCACTCAGCCCGGCCGCCATGTCGCTGCTCCTGCTGACGTTCCCCGGAGAGCAAAGAGCCCGCGCCATGAGCATCTGGGGCGCCGCCTCAGCGCTGGGCGGAGCCACCGGCGTCATGGCCGGCGGCCTCCTCGTCGGCACCTTCGGCTGGTCCTCGGTGTTCTTCGTGACGGTGCCTGTCTCCGTCGCCGCCGTCATCCTCCCCCGGTACGTCCTCCCCGAAGGCGCACACGGCGCCCGCCGCGGCTTCGACTGGTACGGCGCCGCCGCCATCACCGGCGCAGTCATCGCCGTGGTGCACGGGGCGCTGGGCATCGCCGAACGCGGCCTCACCTCCCCGTCCGTCCTGGCAAGCCTCGGCGCGTCCGCTGCCTTGCTCGCCGCCTTCATCGCCGTGGAAAGCCGCACCCGCGACCCCCTCGTGCCTCTCGAGCTCTTCCAGTCCCGAAGCCTGAGCACCGGCGTCGCCCTCGCCGTCCTCGGTGGCGCCGCGCGAGCCTCCACCTTCGTCCTCCTCGCCCTCTACCTCCAGCAGGCCCTCGGCATGGCCCCACGGCAGGCCGGCATCGCCATGGTCCCCACCTCCCTGACCGGCTTCGCCTTCTCACTCACCCTGCTGCCGCGCATCCTCCGCACCCTCGGCCCACAGCGCACCCTCGTCGCCGGCCTGCTGGTCCTCGCCGTCGGCCACCTGTGGCTCGCGAACGCACCACTGGGTGACGGATACGCGGCAGCAGTCCTGCCAGGGCTCCTGCTCGTCGCCATCGGCGTGGCCATGAGCTTCACACCCACCACCATGGTCATCGCCACGGCCGCGCCGGCATCGCACACCGGGCTGGCATCCGGCCTCGCAGGCTCAGCCACCCAGATAGGGTCCGCGCTCGGAACGGCCACCTTCGTCGCCATTGGCCTCTCCGTCGGAAGCCCCGGTGCCGGGATGCTCGGCGCGAACGGGTTCTCGGCGGCGTTCGCCGCCGCCGCGGTCGTGGCACTCGCCACCGCGACGCTCGGGGCCACCATCCACCGGACGCAGCCGTGATCAGGCAAAGGGAGTACGGGACGGCGTCAGCTCCGCGCCGCGCAGCTGAGCCGCGCGGCATACCGGAAAACGTCCCAGGGCACAGCAGAAGGCCCGGACCAGTGGTCCGGGCCTTCTGTCGCTGACGCGTTGGTAGCGGGGGCAGGATTTGAACCTGCGACCTCCGGGTTATGAGCCAGCCCAGCCCACGTCTCACCCGTCCCGCGCCCTCTCCCCCGGCGCACGAAATCTCAGCGCCGGGTCCCCGTCGTCACGCCGCGTCTGAAGCCGTCCCGCCACCTCCCGGTTACACATCTGGCCACACCTCCACAGTGCGGACACAGTGCGGACACAGTGCAGGTCCGTCCGACGTGGCTACCGCCCCAGGATCCATTCACTGCCCTGCACGACGGCCCCTGCGCGGGACGCACTACTGGGCAGTCAGCTCGGCACGGCCTGCGGGAGTTCCTTGATCCAGCCATCTCGGGAGGATTTGAGGCGAGAGCAGGGCGTCCATGACCATGTGAGCGGCGCCGCGCAGACCAGCGCGGTCGCTCAGGCCTGAGCGGACGATCTGGAGTGAGCGGGTCGCGAGGGGCAGCGACCGGCCAATCACGGTCTGCCGAACCTCTGCCAGATAGTAGTCGCCTGCCTCCGACACCCCCCCTCCGACGAGGATGAGAGAGGGGTTGAAGAAGTTCACGATCCGGGCCAAGGTCTGCCCGACCAGTCGGGCAGAGCCTGCCAGGAGCTTGATCGCCACGGGGTCGCCGTGGATGGCGGCGTCGCTCACGGCGCGCGCATCGATCGTGTTCCCGTGCGCGAGCACATCGGCGAGATAGGCACTGTCACCTTCTCGGGCGGCGGTCTCGCCGTCCCGCGCCAGCGCTGCGCCCCCAGCCAGCGCCTCGAGGCAGCCGAACTTGCCACACCGGCACAGCACGGTGGACCCCTCCTCCACAGTCACGTGCCCGATGTCGCCCGCGCAGCCCTGAGCCCCCCGGTGCAGGACGCCCTGAGAAATAAGTCCTGCGCCAATACCGGAGCCGATCTTCACGTAGACGACATCGCGCAGGCCCTGAGCTTGCCCAGCACGCAGCTCCCCCAGCGCCATCACGTTGACGTCGTTGTCGACCCAGACCGGCACATGAAACCGTCCCGCGAAGAAGGTGCGCACGTCGAACCCGTCCCAGCCGGGCATGATGGGAGGCGCAACCGGCCGACCAGTGTCGAACTCGACGGGGCCCGGAAGGCCAATCCCCAAGCCCCATATGGGCGGGCTGGCGCCGAGCTGCTGAAGGAGCTCGTCAAAGACCTCGGCCACGCGGGTGAGCACCGCGACCGGCCCCACGGTCACGTCTGCGTCCTCTTCGTATTGGGCCAGAAGAGTCCCCTCTAGGTCGCTCACGGCTGCCCCGATGCTTGTCGCGCCAAGTTCGGCTACCAGAATCCGGCCAGCATCGGCGGGAAACCGCAGTCCACGAGGTGCGCGACCACCGGTCGACCGCAAGGGCGGAGCCTCGACCAGGAGGCCCGAGTCCATCAGACGGGCCACCCGCTGGGTCACGACATTTCTGCCAAGACCCGTGGCGTGGGCGAGTTCCGGCCGTGTGCTGGCCCGGCCGGAGCGCACGGCATCCAGCACACGGACCAGGTCGGCGACGTGATCGGGAGCGAGGGCCCCTTGAGTTCTGGCATCCATGTCAGCCACCTCCTTCTGTCTGTGACGCAAATGTATCAGCACGTTTGCTCTTGACTTTTGCACGCAACATGCAGAAGTATGCATACCACAGTAAAAACCTGGCAGGGGCTGAGACACCCCACACTGCAGACAGAACGGACTCGACGATGAGGCTCGGTTACCACACCATCACCTGGGGTGGCGTCGTGGGCGACGCCACGGGCGTGACCAGCATCAAGGACCTCTTCTACCGCGTGAACGGCCCCATGAACCGTGCCTTCGCGGACATCGCGAGCCTGGGGTACGAGGGCGTCGAGATGTTCGACGGCAACGTGGCGGACTACGCAGACCGGCCCGACGAGCTGCGGGACCTGCTGGCCGACGCCGGCGTGGTGCTGGCAGCCGTCTACACCGGGGGCAACTTCATCTACCCGGACATCCTGAGCGACGAGCTGCACCGGGTGCGTCGGGCAGCGGAGCTCGCTGCTCTCTTCGGAGCCGACAGCCTCGTTGTGGGCGGCGGCGCCCGCAGGGCGTCGGGTACCACAGGCGGGGACTACGCCGCGCTGGGCCATGCACTCGACCTGGTCACTGACATCGCCGAGGAGCACGGGTTGGTGGCCTGCTACCACCCGCACCTCAGCACCATCGTCGAGAGCCCGGATGAGCTCGACCGCCTCATGCCGCTGACCCGGATCGGCTTCTGCCCCGACACCGCCCACCTGACGGCCGGTGGCGGTGACCCTGCGGACCTGATCCGCCGCTATGCGACGCGCCTGCGTCACGTGCACCTGAAGGACGTGGACGTGGCGACAACGCAATTCCTTCCCCTGGGCCAGGGGGACGTCAACTTCGATGACGTCATCGCGGCCCTAAATGAGAGCGGTTACGACGGCTGGATCGTCGTCGAGCTCGACTCGTTCGAAGGCGACCCTCGTGAAGCGGCCGCCACAAGCAAGAAGTACCTCGACACGCTGCTCGCAACCGCTGGCGGCACCCTCCCCTCAGGAGAAATTCGATGAAGAAGAGCACCTACCGCCTGGCGGGCCTGGCGACCGCCATCGCCTTGGCCACGGCCGGCTGCAGTTCAGCCACCAGCGCGACCACCAGCGTCGACGCCGGAGTGTCGTCCAAGGCCGATGACGCGCTGGCGAAGATCAAGGGCACCGTCCTCAGCAAGGGGCCCCACGGCGAAGACCCGTCCCCTGCCTCGTCTGCGGACCTCAGCGCCGAGGAGATCACGAAGGTCAAGGGCATGAAGGCCAAGGCGGCGATCGTCATGCACTACGGCGGCAACGACTGGGCGAATGCCCAAGTGGCGGGCCTGAAGAGCGAGTTCGGCAAGCTGGGCATTGAGGTCGTCGCAATCACCGACGCCAACTTCAAGCCAGACAAGCAGGTGTCCGACCTGGAGACCGTGCTCAACCTCAAGCCCGACATCATCGTCTCCATCCCCACCGACCCCGTGGCCACGGCTTCTGCGTTCAAGAAGGCCGCCGCTTCAGGAGTCAAGCTCGTCTTCATGGACAACGTCCCGCAGGGGATGAAGGCTGGCACCGACTACGTCTCGGTCGTTTCCGCCGACAACTACGGCAACGGCGTCACCTCCGCCCATCTGATGGCCAAGGCCCTGGGCGGCAAGGGCGAGATTGGCCTCGTCTTCCACGAGGCCGACTTCTTCGTCACGAAGCAGCGCTATGACGGGTTCAAGTCCACCATCACCAAGGACTACCCCGACATCAAGATCGTGGAGGAGAAGGGAATCGCAGGGCCCGACTTCGCTGGCGATGCACAGGGTGCGGCCAATGCGATGCTGAGCAAGCACCCCACCTTGGCCGGCATCTGGGGCGTCTGGGACGTTCCCGCCGAGGGCATCATGGCCGCGGCACGTGCCTCCGGCCGTGCAGACCTGAAGATCGCCACAGAGGACCTGGGCAAGAACGTCGCCATCGCCTTGGCGAAGAACGAGCTCGTGGTCGGTTTGGGCGCGCAGCTGCCCTTCGACCAGGGCGTGGCGGAGGCTCGACTGGGCGCAGGTGCGTTGCTGGGCAAGACGGCCCCGGCGTACGTCGCCCTGAGCTCGCTGCCTGTCGACCACTCGAACATCCTCGAGGCGTGGAAGCAGGTCTACCACCAAGAGGCCCCGGCCGACCTGAAGAGCTCGTACAAGAAGTAGACATCCCGGCGGGGCGGTCCGGCAGCGGCCCGCCCCGCCACTAGAAGGGAGTTCGCGATGGACGAGCAGAGCAGTACCGCGACAGCGGTAGAAATGCACGGCATCAGCAAGGCATTCGACGGCGTCGTCGTCCTGGACAACGTCGACTTCGAGGTCCGCCGCGGCGAGGTCCATGCCCTCGCGGGGGGCAACGGCGCAGGCAAGTCGACGCTCATGAAGATCCTCCAAGGGGTCTACCGGGCCGACGAAGGGGAGATCCGCGTCGACGGTGAGCCCGCGGACATCAACTCCATCCACAGCGCGCGAGCAGCGGGCATCGGCATGGTGTTTCAAGAGTTCAGCCTGGTACCGACTCTGACCGTGGCACAGAACATCTTTCTGGCCGACGAGCCCGCTGGAAGGTTCGGTCTCATCGACGACCGCGCTGCCGTCGCGAAAGCCGCGGACGTCTTTGCGACCATGGAGGTCTCAGTCAACCCGAAGGCCATGGTTGCCAGCCTTGGAACTGCCTACTGGCAGCTCACCGAAATCGCCAAGGCGCTGGCCCAGAACGCCCAGATCTTGATCATGGACGAGCCGACGGCGAGCTTGGCCAAGCACGAGACCGAGGCGCTTTTCGACCTTATCGGTCGGATCAAAGATCGCGGAATCTCGATCATCTACATCTCCCACCGGATGGACGAGATCTACCGAATCGCCGACCGCATCACCATTCTGCGCGATGGGAAGCGCCTTCTCACCGAGCCGCTGGCTGCAGTCACGCCCGAGCAGATCGTCGAGGGGATTGTCGGCAAGAAGATCGAAGGTCAGATGAACTACCGCGAGCGGGAAGGTCTCGACCAGCGTGAGGCCCTGCTGGAAGTATCCGGGCTGACCAGTGGTCCTCTGGTTCAGGACGTCTCATTCACCGTCCACGTAGGCGAGATCATCGGGCTCGCCGGCCTCATGGGTAGTGGACGCACCGAGCTCGCCCGAACCCTCTTCGGGATCGACAAGGCCACGAACGGAACGATCCGACTCCGCGGCAAGGAGATCACCGTCAATGACCCCCGCGCCGCGATCGGTCACGGACTCGCGCTCATCCCGGAGGACCGTCGCGAACAAGGACTGGTCCTGGACCACTCCGTACGCGAGAACCTGCTGCTTCCCCTGCTAGGGAAACTCAAGAAGGGTCCCCTGCTCGACGGGAAGGCAGGAAAGGCCATGTCCTCCAGCCTCATTCGGCGGTTTGCCATCAAGGCAGCCAACCCGAATCGGCCTATTCGTCTGCTCTCGGGCGGCAACCAACAGAAGGTCGTGATCGCCAAGTGGCTGGGCACCGAACCCGACGTCCTCATCCTTGACGAACCCACCGCGGGAGTAGACATCGGGACCAAGTCCGAGATTCTCGACATGGTCCGCGCCCTCGCTGATGCCGGCAAGGCCGTCATCGTCATCTCCTCGGAGTACCCCGAGCTCCTCGCGGTCAGCGACCGCATCCTCATCCTGCGTGACGGCTCTGTGACCCGCGATCTGCGGCGGAGCGAGATCGCCGACGAAGAATCCCTTCAACTCGCCGTTCAAGGAGTCTGAGCCATGAGCACCATCGCACCGAACAAAGAGACCACCGCAGTGGGCTCATTTCAGAGCCGCATGTCCACGATCGACTGGCGCCGCTACGTCATCTACATCGGCTTCCTGGTCGTCTTTGCCTTCTTCGCCGTCCTGTTGCGCGACCAAGGTTTTCTCTCCTCCAACAACCTGCTCAACATCTTCCGCCAGACGGCGACGATCACGGTCATCGCTGTGGGTATGACCTACGTGATCGCCTGTGCCGAGATCGACCTGTCCGTGGGCTCAGTAGCAGGACTCTCGAGTGTCGTGACTGCCATGGCGCTTTCCAGCTGGGGTCTCATCCCCGGCGTCCTCGCCGGACTCGCGGTGGGCCTTGCCGTGGGCGCGGTAAACGGTGCCCTGGTGAGCCTGCTCGGTATCCCGTCGTTCCTTGTGACGCTGGGCATGCTTGGCATCGCCGCAGGGGTGGCGCAATGGATAACCGACTCGGCGCCCCAGCCCATCCTGAGCGACACGTTCAACCTGATCTTCGGCGGTGGAAACTTCGGTCCAGTCCCCGGCCTGCTCGCGTGGAGCGCCATCTTCGTGACCATCGGCGCCATCGTGCTGGCCAAGACGCGCTTCGGCCGTCAGGTGCTCGCGACCGGTGGCAACCGCACCGCGGCTCAGTTCACTGGGGTGAACACACGCCGGATCAAGTTCCAGGTGCTGCTCCTGTCCGCCACGGTTGCCAGCGTGGCCGGCATGCTCTACGCGGGCCGGCTGCAGTCCGGACGGTTCCAGTGGGGCGCAGGCGACGAGCTGTCCGCCATCGCGGCGGTGATCCTCGGCGGCACCAGCCTCTTCGGGGGCGCAGGATCCGTGGTCGGCACGCTTTTCGGCGCGCTGCTCATCGGCCTCATCAACAATGGCCTGATTCTTGCCGGACTCGACAGCAGCCAGCAGCAGGTCGTCCGCGGCGTCATCATCATCCTGGCCGTCGCACTCGCGCGGAAGAAGTGAGCCGCATGCCCGCACTGCGAGCTGGAATCATCGGCGCCGGCTTCATCGGCGGTGTGCACGCCTATGCCGTGCGAGCAAGCGGAGGAGTGGTGACGCAAGTCGCCGATCACTCCCCCGAGGCAGCGGCCCACGCCGCCGTTCGGCTCGGAGCCCAATCAGGCGCCGAGTCCGCCGAGGCGCTCATCGCCTCGGACGACGTCGACGTGGTGCACATCTGCACACCGAATGACACGCACTACGACCTGGCGCTCGCCGCAATGCAAGCCGGGAAGGCGGTCATCTGCGAGAAGCCGCTGGCCATCACCGCGGAGCGCGCCGCCCTCTTGGCCCAGACGGCCGAGGCCACCGGCGCGGTCACCGCAGTGCCGTTCGTCTACCGCTTCTACCCCTCCGTCCGTGAGGCGAGGCACCGCATCTCCAGCGGACAGGCGGGAGACCTGTGGATGCTGCACGGCTCCTATCTCCAGGACTGGCTCTCCGGCTCACAGGAAACAAACTGGAGGGTGGACCCGGCCAGAGGCGGTGGGTCGCGAGCATTCGGCGACATCGGTGTCCACTGGTGCGACGTCATGGAGTTCACCACCGGACACCGCATCACACGTCTCGTGTCCCGGATGTCCCAGGCCTATGCCAGCCGAGCAGGCACCGACGGCGGTTTGGTTGTGGGAACCGAGGACGGCGCAACCGTGATGTTCGAGACCGACCGCGGCGCGACCGGCTCGGTGGTAGCCAGCCAAGTGTCGCTGGGCCGCAAGAACCGCCTCTGGTTCTCCTTTGACGGGACCGAGGCGGCCTACGTCTTCGACCAGGAACTCCCGGACTCTCTGTGGATCGGTGGGCGATCCTCCAGCCAGATAGTCCCCCGTGGACCGGATACGTTCGCCGCCGGTGGCGGCGCCGACTACTCGCGCCTGCCTGCCGGACACCCACAGGGATACCAGGACAGCTTCACCGCGTTCATGGCAGATGCGTATGCCGCGGTGTCCGGCCCGCGGCCCGAAGGACTTCCCAGCTTCAGCGACGGCCACCGGGCCGCCGTCATCACCGAGGCCGTCCTGGCCTCGGCTGCCAAGGACTCTTGGGTGGAGGTGCCCTCGTGAAACTCGGATTCCTCACGTCCTGCCTGCCGGACCGGCCCCTCGAAGACATTGCCAGGTGGGCGGCGGAACACGACTATGAGGCGCTGGAGGTGGCAGCTTGGCCAGCACTCGGTGATCGACCGTTCACGGCTAGCCACATCGCGGCCGAGTCGTTCACCGACCGCGACGCCGAGAAGATCCGTGCGCTCTTCGAACAGCACGATCTCTCCCTGTCGTCCCTGGCGTTCTATGACAACAACCTCCACCCCGATCCCCAGGAACGACAGGCGATCAACGACCACGTCATCGCGTGCATCGACGCTGCTGCTCTCCTCGATGTCCCCACCGTCGGGACGTTCATCGGCCGCCATCCCGGCCAGAGCGTGGCGGACAACCTTCGCGAGGCCGAGAGGATCTTCCCGCGACTCGTGGACCACGCCGGCCAGAAGGGCGTCAAACTGGTCATCGAAAACTGCGTCATGGAGGGCTGGCACCCCGATGGCTATCCCGGAAACCTTGCGTACTCCCCCGAGCTCTGGGAGTGGATGTTCGGGCTGGGCCTCTACCTGAACTACGACCCGTCCCACCTGGTCTGGATGGGCATCGACCCCGTGGAGGCGCTGCGCCCCTACGTGGACCGCGTCGCCCACGCCCAGGCCAAGGACATCGAGCTGTTCCCGCACAAGCGGAACCGGTTCGGCTGGCCCGGGATTGCGGACAAGAGCGCGGACCCCTGGAACGTCGGCTGGTGGCGGTACCGCATCCCCGGCCGCGGTCAGGTCGACTGGAACCGCGTCGTGGACACGCTCTACGAGGGCGGGTTCGACGGCGTGCTGTCGGTGGAGCACGAGGACCCCGTCTGGGGTGGCAGCGAGGCCCGGATCGAAACCGGGCTGCTCGTCGCCCACCGCACCTTGCGACCACTCATCATCGCCTGACCCCCACGACTCGAACGGAGGCCTCCATGGCCGACACCTTCCTCGACGCCCACCAGCGGGAGACGATAGAGGCGGCAATGGCCCGTGTCATCCCGACTGACGACACACCCGGAGCACGCGAGGCCGGCACGATCGACTTCCTCGACCGCTACCTCTCTGGCATCGACTACATCTACGCCCTCCCCGACGGGAGCGGGTTCGAGACGCTCACTGGCCCGCGGGCGTTGGCTTGGCAGCAGCGGGTGGACCACGCGCGCAGCGTGTACATGTCCGGGGTCGTCGAGCTCGACAAGCGGGCCGACAACGCCCACGGCAGGCCCTTCGTCGATCTCGACGATGGGCAGCAGGACGACGTCCTTCGCGGCCTTGAGCGCGGCACGACGGCCCCAACCATCAACTATGGCGGTCCCGAAGAGCCGGCACTGCAGCAGACCAACGCCGAGTCCGACCTCCACTTCTTCGGCCTGCTCGTGACGCACACCCGGCAGGGCTTTCTCGCAGATCCGATCTACGGCGGCAACCGCGGCCAGGTCGGCTGGCAGACCATCGGCTTCCCCGGGCCGAAGGATCTCGCGGAGGTGCACACCGGCCAGTACACGACACGCCAGTACTTCTCCGACAACCCGACCCACCGCAGCCTGCAGGAGCCCTCATGACCATCCGCGCGACCAAGCCCGAGAAAGTCGATGCAGTGGTCATCGGGGCGGGCGCCTCGGGGGCGGCCGCGGCGAAGGTGCTCACCGAGGGTGGCATGCGCGTGGTCGCCCTCGAGAAGGGGCCCTGGCGAACCAAGGAGACCTTCGGTGGGGACGAGCTGGCCAACGTCAACCGCTACAACCTCTGGCCGGATCCCCTGCTGAACCCCCGCACATCGCGGCGCGACACCGAGAGCGAAGCGGAGGTCGACCTCTTCTGCCCGGTTCCGCAGATGGTCGGGGGCGGGACGGTCCACTGGCAGGGGTGGCTTCCACGGTTCACCGAGAACGACTTCCGGCTACGCAGCATTGCGGGCGAGCTGCCCGGGACCACGCTTGCTGACTGGCCGATCACGTACGCCGAGCTGGAGCCGTACTACGACAAGGTCGAGTGGGCTTTCGGCGTCTCGGGACAGGCGGGCGCGAACGCGTTCGAGTCCTTCCGCTCCCGGGGCTACCCCTGCCCGCCGATGCCCCAGTCCCGCTACGCCGAGAAGTTCCACCTCGGCTGCGAACACCTCGGCTGGAACTCGTTCCCGACTCCGCAGGCAGCCCTGTCCCAACCGTTCAACGGGCGGCCCGCCACCGTCATCAGCGCCTTCGCGCAACAGCACGGCGATCCCAGCGGCACCCGGTCAAGCGCACTGAACGTGTTCATCCCCGATGCCCTCGCCACGGGCCGATGTGACCTCCGCGCGGATTCATACGTTCGTGAGCTCACCGTCGACTCGCAGGGACGCATCAAGAGCGCCGTCTACGAAGACTCCGCGGGCGTTCTGGTGGAGCAGGAGGCCGATGTCTTCATCCTTGCCTGTGGCGCCGTGGAGACCGCTCGGCTGATGCTGCTCTCGACCTCCTCGAGATTCGCCAACGGACTCGCCAACGGCAGCGACCTCGTAGGCCGCAACGTCACCTTCCATGAGTACAGCGCGTCGGTCGGCACCTTCGAGGATCCGATCAATGCCTGGGCCGGCGGCGGCTACGTCAGCGCGAGCAGTTTCCAGTTCTACGAGCACGACGACTCCCGGGGATTCGTCAGTGGCGGGCACATTGCTGCCGCGGGCGTCGGCATACCCCTCCCTATCAACTGGGGACTGCCGGGTCGACCCACCTGGGGCGCTGAGGCCAAGCAGAACGATCGCGACTACTTCAGCCACAGCATGGCTGTCGCCATGGTCCTGCACGACATGCCGCAGCACGACAACCGTGTCGACCTCGACCCCAACGTCAAGGATGCCTGGGGGCTGCCGGTCGCCCGCATCACCCTTCAAACCCACCAGAACGATATCGACCAGGGCAGGTTCCTGGTCGACCGGTGCGGGGAGATCCTCGACGCTGCCGGAGCCAAGCAGGTCGACCGCGTCTACGCCGAGAAGGTGACAGGCAACTGTTCTCACCAGCACGGTACCGCCCGGATGGGTGACGACCCCGAGTTGTCAGTTCTGGACCGCAACTGCCGCGCCCACGAGGTCGACAACCTATTCGTCGTCGACGGCTCTCCGTTCCCCACGGCCACAGGAGCGAACCCGACACTCACCATCATGGCCAACGCCTGGCGGGTCTCCGACCACATCTTGTCGAACCGAGCAAGCTAGTCAGAGACACGAGGACTCCGCCCGGGTAATCCCTGCTAGTTCGTGGTATCGGGGGCAGGACTTGAACCAGTGACCTCCGGGTTAGGAGCCAGCCCCACCACGTCTCGCACGTCCCGCAACCTCTCCCCTGCCGCACGAAATCTCGGCGCAGCGTCCCTGACCTCGCCTTGCTCACCACCGGCGAGGTCGCGCGCCTACTTTCGAGCTCACGTCAGCACGTAGTCGACCTGTGCAACAGCGGGGAGCTTCCGTTTCAAACTGTCGGCCGGCACCGGCGAATTCGCCGTCGTGACGTGGAGGCCCTGCGGAACCGGACTCTGCGCCCCAGTCGTGACCAGCGCCGCAGCCAGTGGCTCAACATGGCCGTGGCGGGAAAGCTCGTGGCCGAACCGGACCAGGTGCTGGCACTCGCGCGGGAGAACCTCGAGAGGCTGCAGCGCAAGCATTCCCGTGGCCAAGGCGCGTACTGGCTGAGCCAGTGGCAAGAGGTCCTTGAGGGTCCCGTCGACCAGGTCCTGAATGTTCTGACGTCGCCTACCCCCTGGGCGCGCGAGATGAGGCAGAACTCCCCGTTCGCTGGCGTCTTGTCGGACGAGGAACGGACGAAGGTCCTTGAGGCGTTTCGGGACACCGACAGGTCGTCGCGTTGAAGCGCGACGGACTTGAACACATCCTGCGCGCCGCGTCCCGCATCGTCGGCGACCAAGACGTGATCATGGTGGGCAGCCAGTCAATCCTGGGCACGTTCACTGAGGACGAGTTGCCCGAGGAGGCGCGCGTCCATCGAAGCGGACGTGACTTTCTATGCCGACCCGGACAATGAAAAGTCCGACAGCGTTGACATGCACATCGGTGAGGACTCCGCCTTCCACGACATGTACGGGTACTACGCCCAAGGGGTGAACATCGAGGTGGCGCACCTTCCTGCGAAGTGGCGGTCGCGAATCGTGGTGTATAGCAGTGACGCGACCGAGGGTGCGCGAGGGCACTGCTTGGAGGCACATGACTTGGTCGTGTCGAAGCTGGTCGCTGGTCGCGCGAAGGACGTCGAGTTCGCCAGTGCCCTTCTGTTGGCTGGCCTGGTCAGCCCCCGGCTGTTGGTGTCCCGGGCTGCGGAGTTGGAGGTTCCCGCTGAAATAGGCCGGGTAACCAAGTGGGTCGCGGGCTGGGTGGCCAAGCACGCCGCAGGCAAGCCGGACCAGACCACATCTCATACATCCTGACTGCCCAGACTTCCGAGCCTCATTGCTCCCGCGGCGAAACCACTAACCGAGCCCCACGCTGCGATCGTCCGGATATCGACCCGGCGACACCCTGAAACGGCGTCCGCCCTCGTCCGTCGCGGCGTCTCATGCGTTCCTGCCTTGTCCAGGCCGTCCCAGTGCGTCCAACCGGCGCACGAGCGCCCCGACCCCGCTGGCTACACATTGGGCCACACGAGCCAACGCCAGAGGCCCTCTCCCCGAAGGGAAAGGGCCTCTGACCTGCTACTTCGTGGTAGCGGGGGCAGGATTTGAACCTGCGACCTCCGGGTTATGAGCCGCCCCAGCCCACGTCTCACCCGTCCCGAGTCCTCTCCCCCGCCGCAGGAAGTCTCAGTGTCACGGCCCCGTCGTCGCAACCCCGTCTCAAGCCGTCCCGCCGCCTCCCGGTTACGCATTTGGCTACACCTCCGTGGCTCGAGGACAAGTCTGGTCATCCGGCCCCTGGGGTTCTAGGGTCGCGTCGAAGACCCACGTCTGGCCGTTTGACGACCTATCCGCCTGCTGCAGCGACGTTCTGCTTCCCGTGAAGGCGACCGTTCGTTGACCCCGAACCCATGCATCCGCCAGCCCCTGCCCCCTCCCCGACGCCCGCAGTCAGGCCCGTTTGACTCCCGTGCGTACGTCTGGAGCGCCCAGTCGTGCCGCATCGGCCGTGTGGTCGTCCGGCTCCTGCTGGGATTGGCGTTCCGCCTTGACGCGGGCGGTGTAGTGCTGGACCTCTCGTGCGACGTCGTCCTCTGTCCAGCCGAGGATCGGTGCCACGATCCGGGCCACCTCGGGTGCCGCCGCCAGTCCGCGGTCGAAGGTCTCGATGCTGATCCGGGTCCGGCGGGCCAGGAGGTCGTCCAGGTGCAGGGCACCCTCATGGCTCGCGCCGTAGTGCATCTCGACGCGCAGGTACTCGGGAGCACCAGCCAGCGGCTTTCCCAGCTCGGGCTCCTCCGCGACGAGCTCGAGCAGCTCATGGACGAGCGTGCCGTAGCGGTGCAGCAGGTGCTCGACACGGGCGACGTGGAGGCCGGACTCGTCCGCGAGTCGCTGGCGACCGTTCCACAGGGCGGGGAACCCCTCGGCGCCGACGACGGGGATGCGGTCGGTGACGGACGAGGGGGCTGCAGCGCCGAGCGAGTGCAGCGCCGCGTCGACCGCGTCCTTGGCCATGACGCGATAGGTCGTGTACTTTCCGCCTGCGATCATGGTGAGGCCGGCGACGGGAGTCACGACGGCGTGCTCCCGGGACAGCTTGCTGGTGGCATCGGACTCCCCTTGGAGCAGCGGCCGCAGACCCGCGTACACGCCCTGGATGTCCTCATGGGTCAGCGGAGTGCTGAGGAGTCGGTTGGCCTGTTCCAGCAGGTAGTCGATGTCGGAGCGGCTCGCTGCAGGGTGAGCCAGGTCGAGGTTCCAGTCCGAGTCGGTGGTGCCGACGATCCAGTGGTCCTCCCACGGGATGACGAACAGCACGCTGGTCGCGGTGCGGCTGATAAGCCCGACCGTCGCGTTGATCCGGTCCCGCGGCACCACGAGGTGGATGCCCTTGGACGCGCGGACGCTCAGCTGTCCCCGCCCACCGACCAGCTGCTGGATGTCGTCGGTCCAGACACCTGTCGCGTTGATGGTCTGCCTGGCCTTCACCTCGACCTCGCCACCGCCCTCGAGGTCGGAGACGACGACCCCGGTGACGCGATCTCCCTCACGACAAAACCCGGTGACGCGGGCGCTCGGCACGCACACCGCGCCATACCGCCGTGCCGTGCGGGCGAGCATCATCGTGTGGCGCGCGTCGTCGAGCTGGCCGTCGTAGTAGCGGACGGCCCCGACGAGGGCGTCCTTGCGCAGGGCAGGGAAAAGACGACGAGCCGCCCCACGGCTGAGGTGCTTGTGCGTCGGGACGCCGTGCCTGCCGCCCAGGACGTCATAGAGGGCCACACCGGCGCCCACGTAGAGTCGCTCCCATCCACGGTGCCGCAGGGGGTAGAGGAACGGCACGGGTCGCGCCAGGTGCGGCGCGAGCGTGTTGAGGATGAGGGACCGCTCTCGCAGCGCCTCCCTCACGAGCCCGAACTCCAGCTGCTCGAGGTAGCGCAGCCCGCCATGGACGAGCTTGCTGGATCGACTCGACGTCCCGGATGCGTAGTCGCGCTGTTCGACCAAGGCAACAGACAGTCCGCGGGTCGCCGCGTCGAGCGCGGCGCCTGCTCCCACCACCCCGGCGCCCAGCACGACGACGTCGAACTCCCGGGACGCCAGCTGGGCGAGTGCCTCCGCTCGTTGGCGCGGACCAAGCTCACCGTGCGCGCTGCTGTCCATCAGTTCCTCCTGGGGCGGCGCGAGCCGCGGGTCGGGGCGGGCTCGGGTTCGAACGCGCCGCCGGGGTGGCTGCGGCCGCGGTCGGTTTCCGAGGTGGGGCTCATGACACGTCGACCCAGTCGAGTGTTCGCTCGACGGCCTTGAGCCATTGGCGGTGACCGCGCTCGCGTTGTTGGGCATCCCACGTGGGCGCCCACTGCTTCGACTCCTGCCAGTTCGCCGACAGCTCGTCGACGCCGGACCAGAATCCGGTCGCCAGGCCGGCCGCGTAGGCGGCACCCAAGGCTGTGGTCTCGGCGACCACAGGGCGGCTGACCGGAATACCGAGGATGTCTGCCTGGACCTGCATCGCGAAGTCGTTGGCGGTCACCCCGCCATCGACTCGCAGGACGTCAAGGCGGACGCCGCTGTCCTGCTCCATCGCGGCCATGACGTCCTTGGACTGGTAGCAGATCGACTCCAGCGCCGCCCGCGCGAGATGCGCCCTCGTGTGAAACCTGGACAGGCCGACGATGGCTCCGCGCGCGTCGGGGCGCCAGTACGGGGCGAACAGCCCTGAGAACGCGGGGACGAAGTACAGGCCACCGGTGTCGGCGACGCTGCGCGCGAGCGCCTCGCTCTCGGCCGCGTCGCCGATGATGCCGAGCTGGTCCCGCAACCACTGGATGGCCGAACCGGTCACGGCGATCGACCCCTCCAGGGCGTAGGCGGGCGGCGCCTCGCCGAACTGGTAGGCGACCGTCGTGATCAGCCCGTGCGTGGAGTGGACGATGTCCGGACCGGTGTTGAGCAGCAGGAAGTTGCCTGTGCCGTAGGTGTTCTTGGCCTGGCCGGCCTCGAAGCAGAGCTGTCCCACACTGGCCGCCTGCTGGTCGCCCAGGTCACCGGACAGGGGGACTGCCCCCCGGAACGGCCCGGCACCCAGCGTGACGCCGTAGTGGTCCGGGTCCGCGGACGGCCGGATCCGGGGAAGCATGCGCCGTGGCACACCGAAGAAGCCCAGCAGCTCGTCATCCCAGTCCAGGGTGGCCAAGTCCATCAGCATCGTCCGGCTGGCATTCGTGGGATCCGTGACGTGCACGCCACCGGAACGCCCTCCGGTGAGGTTCCACAACAGCCACGTGTCGGTGGTCCCGAACAGCGCACGGCCGGACTCGGCCGCCTCTCGCAGACCTTCGACGTTCTCGAGCAGCCACTGCAGCTTGCCGCCGGAGAAGTATGCCGCCGGCGGAAGACCGGCACGTGCCCGGATGACCTCCCCGCGCCCGTCGCGCTCGAGAGCGGCGGCGATCCGGTCGGTGCGGGTGTCCTGCCACACGATGGCGTTGTGGAAGGGCCGGCCGGTCACGGGATCCCACACGACGGTGGTCTCCCGTTGGTTGGTGATGCCCACTGCGGCGAGGTTGGGTGCGGTCAGCTTCGCCTTGTCGAGCGCCACCTCGATGACGTTCTCAGTCCGCCGCCAGATCTCCAGGGGATCGTGCTCGATCCACCCGGTCCGCGGCAGGATCTGCTCGTGCTCGAGCTGGTGGGCGGCGACCACGGCCCCGTCGTGGTCGAAGATCATGAATCGCGTGCTGGTCGTTCCCTGGTCGATGGCGCCGACGAAGTCCGAGGCGGTCATTGCCGGGTCCGCAGTGGGGGGGCGAGATCTGCGGCCGTCGGTCGGTAGCCCAGTGCCTGCGACACCTCACGTGCGGCGGCCACCACGAGGGGAGCGACCTCCCGAACGCGCTTCTGGTCGATCTCGAACGCCATCGCGGACATGCTGATGCCCCCAGTGGGAACTCCGCGGTGGTCGCGCACCACCGCGGCGACGCATCGGGTGTGGAGCTCGTTCTCCTCGTCGTCGATCGCGTACCCACGACGTGCGACGGCCCTCAGGTGCTCGATCATGGTGTCGGCGTCCGTGATGGTTCGCGGCGTCGCCGCCGGCATTCCCGCACGGCTGAGGATCGCCCGAGCTTCATCCTCCGTCAGCGCTGCCAGGAGAGCCTTGCCGATGCCGGTGCAGTGCACGGGGATTGCCAGCCCGACCCTGGAGCGCATCTCGTAGGCGCGCCGGCCCTCGACCTTGGCCACGTACACGGCCTGGTCGCCTTGGCGCATCGCGAAGTGGACCGTGTGCGTCGTCTCGTCCCGCAGCCTTTCCAAGATGGGGACGACGATGCCCATGCCGGCGTCTGAGGCCGCTTGGGCCGACAGGGTGAGGAGACCGGCTCCCGGGAGATACCCGTGGTCGCCATCTCCGCGCACCCAGCCCAGGCTCACCAGCTCCTGGATGATCCGATGCACGGTGGACGTGGGCAGTCCCGTCTTACGGCTGATCTCGCTCACCCCCGAGTGCTCGGTCAGGGCCTCCACGACCCGGACCACCTTGGCCACCGCGGTGGCCCGGTCCCCCGGTGGATCGTCGCTCGACATCCTCGGGCTCGCGGTCATCGGGCCATCCACCCGCCGTCGACCACGAGGGTGTGGCCCGTGATGTATCGAGCGGATGGACCCGCGAGGAAGACGACCGCGCCGACGAGGTCCTCCGGCGTCCCCCAGCGTCCGGCGGGGATTCTCGCGCGGATGGCCGCTTCCCGGTCAGGATCCGCACGCAGAGCGCTGGTGTTGTCGGTCGCGATGTAGCCCGGGGCGATGGCGTTCACCGTCACGCCGTACTGGGCCCATTCGTTGGCCAGCGCCTTCGTCAGGCCGGCCAAGGCGTGCTTGCTCGCTGTGTAGGAGGCGACGTTGATCCCGCCCTGGAAGGAGAGCAGTGACGCGGTGTTGATGACCGAGCCCCTGCCCCGTTCCACCATCCCAGCGCCCACGGCCTGGGAGAGCACGAAGGCGGAGTCGAGATTCGTGGCGATGACGCGCTGCCAGTCGGCGTAGTCTACCTCGAGTGCCGGGGCCCGCGAGATCATGCCCGCGTTGTTGACCAAGATGTCGACGGGGCGCTGGTCCCCGAGCTGGCCCGCGGCGCGGGAGGCGTCTGCCGGGTCGGACAGGTCACCGATGATGGTCGACACCTCCCGACCGAGACTCGAACAAGTCTCCTGGGTCTCGCGCAGGCTCGACTCGCTGCGTCCCCACAGGACGATGTCGGCCCCGGCCGCGGCCAGCGCCTCGGCCATGGCTGCTCCGATCCCCCTGCCGGCTCCGGTCACCAGCGCCGTCTGCCCGGTGAGCCCGAAGCTCGCCTCCATCATGAAAGGTCTGCCGTGTCGACTGGATCCATGTCGTTGTAGGCCAGGTTCTCCCCACCCGTTGCCCACACGAACTTGTAGGAAGCCGTGCCGGCGCCGAAGTGGACGGACCACGGTGGGCTGATGACGGCCTGGCGGTCGGCCACGATGATGCTCCTCGTGCTGGACGGCTCCCCGCACAGGTGGACGACCCGCTCGTTCTCCGGCAGGTCGAAGTACAGGTAGGTCTCGGTCCGACGGTCGTGCGTGTGGCACGGCATGGTGTTCCAGACGCTCCCACTGGCGAGCGTCGTGATCCCGATGGCGAGCTCACACGAGGCGACGCTTGCGCCGTGGACGTACTTGCGGATGGTCCGCTTACTGGCGGCAGAGTCCTCGCCGACCTCGACGACGTCCGCGTCGTCACGAGCGACGAGCGTCGTGGGCAGCCCGCGGTGCGCCGGCACGGACACGAGGTAGAAGCTGGCTTCGCCGGACACCTTGATGGACTTCGTCCCAGCGCCGACGTACAGGATGTCCTCCCCCTCCATCGCGTACTCGGCGCCGTCCGCACTGACGAGCCCCGGGCCGGCGAGACAGACGATTCCCAGCTCGCGTCGATCGCAGAGCGCCTCCGCGCGCACCTCGTCCGGCGCCACGATGTCGAGCGACTGCCCGGCCGGCATGGCTCCGCCGATCAGCACGCGGTCGCCCTGGCTCAGACAGAAGCGCACCTCGCCGGGAGCGAAGAGCTCTTCCACGAGGAAGCGCTCGCGCAGTGCTGACGAGGGCAGTGCGTCGAACTCGGACGGGTGTGTGGCCAGCCTGACGTCAGTCATGGGACTCCCTTTTCGGTGGTGCAGTGCGATGTCACGCTTCCCGCCTGATGGGAAAGTCTTCCCTTGTGGCGGAATAGGCTCCAGTATGCACGTGAACAACGGATTACGCCAGAGCAGCCATCCCGGCCGACACGGCATCCGATGACATCCACAGAGAGGTGGAATCCCCATGCGACTTCGCGTGAAGATCGGTACTGCTGGCCTGGCGCTCGCGGCGATGGCCCTGACGGCATGTGCCCCCGGCTCGTCGAGCTCGTCCTCCGACTCGGCCAGCGGCCCCAAGACGGTGGACTTCAAGAGCTTCAAGGGCAAGACCCTGACGTACGTGTACTTCACGGACGGTCCGGACGAGCAGGCCACCAGGGACGCCATCGCCAAGTTCGAGGCGGAAACCGGCGCGAAGGTGAACCTGCAGATCCTCCCCTTTGCCGACCTCAACACGTCCCTCCAGGCGCGGCTCTCCGCCGGCAACGCCCCCGAGGTCGCTCGAGTCTCCGACTGGCGCGTGTACGCGGACGAGGCAGTCGACTTCAAGGAGTACTTCGGCAAGGACTACCCCGCAGAGTTCTCCCCCGGCGCGGTCAGCGCCGCCCAGGATGCCGAGGGCCACATGTATGCCGTGCCCAGCGACCTCACCATCAACGGCCCCATGATCAATGTGGATGCCTTCAAGAAGGCCGGCGTGCCCGTCCCGACGAAGTGGACATGGGACCAGCTGGTCACCGATGCGAAGAAGGTGGCGGCAGCCAACAACATGAAGTACGCCGTCGCCATCGACAAGTCCGGAAACCGCCTCAGCACGGTGCTCAGCCAGTACGGCACGGTGATGATCGGCAAGGACGGCAAGAACGCCCTCGACAAGGACAAGGCCACCAAGGCCCTGACCTTCTTCACCGAGCTCGTCAAGAGCAACGTCATCCCCAAGGACTTCTGGCTCGGGTCGGGCAGCAAGTACTCGGGAGCAAACGAGATCTTCCTGGCCAAGCAGGTTCCGGTCTACCTGTCCGGGCCGTGGCAGGTCGGGGCATTCGCCAAGAGCGCCAAGTTCGAGTGGGCCGCAGTGCCCAACCCGTGTGCCGAGCGTTGCGGCGGCTTCCCCGGTGGCAAGTACATGGTCGCGTTCAAGGGCAGCAAGGAGCCCACGCTGGGCGCCGCGTTCGTCCAGTGGATGAACCGCTCGGAGAACCAGAGCGCCGTGGACAAGACCGCCTTCTGGCTGCCCACCCGTCAGGACCTGACCACCTCAGGAGTCAAGTACCCCAGTCGCGACAGCGACATGGCCGTCTTCATCTCCCAGATCGGCGAGACGCCTGAGGAGACCTTTGCGACCGGTGGTCACCCTGCCTTCACGAAGTCCGCAACTGCCTTGATCGCCGAGACCGACAAGGTCGTGGCAGGACAGCAGGACGTGGCGACGGCGGTGACCAACCTGTCGGCAGCCATTGACAAGGCGATCAAGGAGTCATCGTGACCGCCTTGGCACCCGCCAGGACGGCCCCCCGCAGGCGGCGGATCCAGACCCGGACCATCGCGCCATACCTGTTCGTGCTCCCCAACATGGTGATCTTCGCCTTGTTCACCATCTGGCCCGCCTTGAACGGTCTGAACCTGAGCTTCTATGACAGCAGCAACGGCAGGTCGTTCGAGCCGGTCGGCACGGAGAACTACCGCTCCATCCTGAGTGACACGGAGTTCTGGACTGTCGTGCGACACACGGCACTGTTCACGGTGGGCTTCGTGGTCATCTCCACGATCCTCGCCACGGCCCTGGCCCTGCTGCTCCATGCGCAGGGCCGGGGGCGGGGCGCCCTCAGCGCTGCCTTCTTCCTGCCCGTCCTGATCTCCCCGGTCGTCGTCGGAATCATCTGGAGGGCAGCCTTCGAACGCCAGACAGGACTGGTCAACCAGACGATCTCGGCGGTCGGCCTGGGCCAGCCGGGGTGGCTCGTCGAGCCGAACCTCGCACTGGTCGCCATCATCATGGTGGGCACGTGGATCCACCTCGGCTTCTACGCGATGATCCTGCTCTCCGGCCTCCAGGCGATCGACACCAGCTTGTACGAGGCCGCCACGATCGACGGCGCCACGGCCTGGCAGAGGGTCCGACTCATCACGCTGCCGCTGCTCCAGCCCACGATGATGGTCGTCATCATCCTGGCCACCATCGCGGGGTTCCAGTCCTTCGACTTCATCTTCACGCTCACCGGAGGCGGGCCCGTGCGCGCCACCACCCTGATCGTGCAGTACATCTACGAGAACGGGTTCAGCTTCCCGATCGAGTACGGGCTGGCCAGTGCGGCCGCGGTCATCCTCTTCGTCGTCGTGTTCACGGTGACCTTCGTCAACTACGTCATCGGCCGCAGGAGCGACGCGATATGAGCACTCAACCCGTCCTCGAGACCACTCGATCCCGCTCCGACGAACCACCCGTCAAGCAGCGCACGTGGACCTCGACCACCGGTCGTCCCCCGTCGACCAGCACCGTGGTCCGCACCGCCCTGCTCACCGCCGGCGCCCTCGCAACCATCGCCCCGGTGGTCTGGGCAGCGATGTCGTCCTTCAAGACCCAGGAGGAGCTCGCCCAGACCCCGCCGACGATCGTCCCGAAGGACCCCACGTTCGACAACTACACGACGGGGCTGCAGGCGTTCGACTTCACGCACTACCTGACCAACAGCCTGATCGTGACGGTGTGCGCGACCGCGCTCACCCTGGTGATCAACTCCATGGCGGCGTACGCCTTGGCCAAGTACAACTTCCGCGGCCGCACGTTGCTGTTCATGATCACGCTGGCGACGATCATGATCCCCCTGCAGGTGATCCTCCTGCCGGTCTACCAGATGGTTGCCTCGCTGGGGATGACCAACTCCCTGCTGGGCCTGATCATCCCCCCGGCAGCGACTCCGACCGGCGTCTTCCTGCTGCGGCAATACATGCTCACGCTGCCTGACGAGATGATCGAAGCCGCCCGGATCGACGGCGCCGGCGAGTGGGCGATCTTCTGGCGGATCATCCTGCCCCTGAGCCGTCCAGCGCTGGCCGTCGTCGCCATCTTCTCGGTGATCTGGCGCTGGAACGACTTCCTCTGGCCGCTCATCGTCGCCCAGGACGAGTCGAAGCAGACGCTGCCGGTCGCCATCGCCCGGTTCGCCAGCCAGCAGGCCATCCCCTTCAACCAGATCCTGGCGGTGTCCGTCGTGACCATCGTCCCGATCGTGATCATCTTCCTCATCCTCCAGCGTCAGATCATCGCCGGACTCGCCCAAGGGGCCATCAAGTGATACCAGTCGACCCTTTGCCAACGACCAGCGGCAGGACCGTGCACACCCTCGACGCGCGCGGCTACATCCGGGACTGGCTCGTCAGCCCCGCGTGGAGCTCGCCGTGCGACGACCTCGACCAGGTGCTTGCAGCCGACGGCAGCCCCTGGGGAGCCGAGGGCCGGTGGGTCCTGACCAACGGCCCGGACGTCGCGCCGCTGAAACGCCTGTTGTACCAACGGCATCCGCTCCTCACCCGGCAGGCCACTCCGGACGTCGTCGAGGGAGGGGAGATCGGCTGGACCCGCTCCGAGGGTGATGAGCCCTCCACAGGCACCTGGCAACGCACCCACGTCGGTGGTGACGGGCTCGTCGACTGGAGCCGGTTCTGCTACACCCCCGAGTACCGCCATGCCATCGCCGCCACCACTCTCGAGGTGGACCAGGCCGAGTACCGCGACCTCGAGGTGTCGAGCACCGGCCCGGTGGCCGTGTTCGTCGACGGCGAGCTGCTCCTCGCGACGGAGGACTTCGGCTACATGGAACCGATCCGCCACACCATCAGGGTCCGGCTGGAGTCCGGGACCACCTCCCTCGTGGTGGCCACGTGGCAGGTTGCCTTCCGTGAGTGTCGTCACGTGGCGGCGGTCCGGGTCCACGGTCTCCCGGTCAGGGTGGTGGTCCCCTCCCCCGGAGCGGACGAGCACCAGTCCAGAGTGGCCGAGCAGCTGCTCGACTCGATCGGCGTCGGCCCGTGGGTCAGCACCGACGGCACGACGAAGGTGACGGGTCCACGCGACAGCCGGATCCTGGTCTCCGTGGCCGGCGGGCCCAGTCAGTGCCTGGTGCTCGAGGGCGGCTCCGCCACCCTCGAACTTGCTCAGGCACAGCCGGGCGACGACCCGGACTCTGAGGGCGCTGCCTCCATGCTGAGCACAGGCGAGAGCGAGCTGACCCTCCGCGTGGACCAGCCCGAGGTGCCGGTCTTCAGGGTGGCCAGGGTTGCGACCCTTCCCGAGAAGCGACGGGACCACCCCAGCGGCAGCGAGCCCCGAGTATGGCGTCAGGAGTTCCTCCAGCACAGCGCCGCCGCCAGCCCGGGCACGGCCCGAGCGCTGGCCCTCCAAGCCCTCGAGCCGGGCCAGCCGCTGGACCCCGCGGACCTCGAGACGGCGCTGCGGATGATCGGCTCTCGCTACGACTGCGCGGACTTCGAAGCCGTCGGGCTCGTCCACCTCTGGCACCGCATCCCAGTGAACTGCTGGGCGGATGACGACCGGACCCAGGTCCGGGACGCCCTCACGACCTTCAAGTACTGGATCGACCAGCCGGGCCTTGACGCCATGTGCTACTTCACGGAGAACCATCAGTTCGTCTGGCACACCGCCGAACTGCTGGTGGGTGAGATGTTCGCCGACGAGAAGTTCAGTGGTACCGGCTGGACCGGGCGTCAGCACGCCGAGCACGCCTACCCCCTTGCGGAGGAATGGATCCATCGCAAGCTCGCTGGCGGTTTCAGCGAGTTCGACTCCAATGCCTACCTCGCCATCGACTGCTTCGCCCTGGTCTCACTGGTCGAGTTCGCCGAGTCGCCAGAGCTCCGACACCTGGCCGAGGCCCTCCTCGACAAGTGTCTGCTCACGCTCGCCACGAACTCGTGGAAGGGAGTGCACGGAGCCGCCCACGGCAGGTCCTACACGCACACCCTTCGGTCGGCCCGGTTCGAGGAGACCGCTCCCATCATGTGGCTCCTGTGGGGTGTCGGTGCCCTCAACGACGCCACCCTGCCTGCCACCTCGCTGGCCACGACCGAGCACTACTCACTGCCACCGGTGATCCGCGCGCTTGCCCAGCACAGCCCCGAGGAGTGGGACGGCAGGCAGGTCTACCGCGGCGAGTACCGCCTGCACCACGACCTGCTGGCCCGTCCCTACGGCTCGGACCTGCGCGTGTGGCGCACGCCCGACGCGATGCTGTCCAGCGTCCAGGACTACCGCTCGGGGCTGCCGGGACTGCAGGAGCACATCTGGGGCGCGACGCTGGGTTCGGAGATCCAGGTGTTCGCCACCCATCCGGCGGCCGACACGATCAGCTCGGCGGCTCGCCCGAACAGCTGGGCGGGCCAGCTGGTCCTGCCGCGGGCACACCAGGACCGCGACACCGTGCTGGTGCTGCATCGCCTACCCGAGCAGGACTGGATCGGCACGACGCACGTGTGGTTCCCGGTCGCGCTGTTCGACGAGTGGCAACAGGTCGGGTCATGGCTCGCCGGACGGGTGGACGACGGCTACGTGGCCATCGCCACCGACGGCGGTCTGCGACCACAGCTGACGGGTGACGAGTCGTGGCAGTGCTGGTGGCCCAACGGTGATGGCCGGAGCTACGTGACCACCGTCGGTCGTCGTGCCGTGGACGGCTCGTTCGACGACTTCGTCGGCGCGCTCACGGAACCTGAGTTCGGTGGCAGCAAGGCCGATCCTTCGGTCGGTTGGACGGCCCGCGACGGGCGTGCCCTGCACGTAGCCTGGTCACAGGCATTCACGGTGGACGGCCGCTCGGCAGGCCTCGGCCCCGACGGTCGCCCGGAGAACCCCCCGCACCTTGCCAACCCGGCCTGTCGTCAGGAGTTCGGCGCAGCTGGTCTCGAGGTCGAATGGGAGGGCGAGAAGCTCGTCATCGACTACGCGGCGGGACGTCGAGTCGAGCCCGAGAGCGGCGTCGCCGCGTCACTGTCCTCTGAGGGGGGTCAGCGCCGTGGCCGGTAGCGACCTCACCTCGAGCCGCTTTGCGGCACCGCCGCTGCCGCCACTCGGTGCCGAGGCGCTGACGCGTGATGCCCTGGTGTCGCTCGGGAGGCAGATCGAGGACAAGACCTGGCACGACGGCCTGCCCGACTTCTTCTGGGGGGAGGGTGTCTGCCTGCTCGGGATGATCCGCTTCGCCGAGGCGGCTGGCGAGTCCTTCCCATCCCGGGTCAGCGCGTGGCTGGACGAGCACGGACGCAGCGACCTCGTCCTGGATCACGTGAACCATCTCGCTCCCGGCACCGCTGCCGTTCTCGACGGCAGGCCGCAGTCCGAGGCCCTCGCCGCCCGGTTGCTCACGTGGCTCCAAAGCTCTCCCGACGTGACACACGCAACCAACGGCGCCATCGAGCACTGGCCCGATGGCGTCTGGGCCGACACCGTCTTCATGGGAGGACTGTTCCTCGGTCACCTCGGTGAGGCACTAGGTGACGCGGCACTGGCCTCGGAGCTGGGCCACCAGTGGCTCACGCATGCCGAGATCCTCCAGGACGAGTCGACCGATCTCTTCGTCCACGGATCCCATGCCGGAATCGCCATCAGGTGCTTCTGGGGGCGCGCCAACGCCTGGATGGCGCTGAGTGCAGTGGAGTACCTCGAGCTCGCGAAACGGCGCCCGGACCTCGCCGACGCACAGGCAGTCGAGGAGGTACGCACCCGCCTGGGTCGCCAGCTCAGAGCCCTTGCAGCCTGTCAACCGGACCACGGCGTGTGGAGCGTGCTGGTCGACGACCAGGCGGAGAACGCAGGCGTACTCGAAACCTCGGCCGCCGCGGGCCTCGGGGCGGCCATGCTCCGAGCCAGCCAGGTCGTGCCGGGCCTCGACGACTCCGTGGTCGAGGCTGGGTGGCGAGCTGTTGCGGGAGCGCTCGCCTACGTGAACGACGGAACCCTGACCCGGGTCAGCGCCGGGACCGTCCTGCAGCTTGTTCCCTTCGGCTACAGCGTGATCCGCGACGACCGACCCCAGTTGTGGGGTCAGGGTCTTGCCCTGCACGCCGTGGCCGCCGCACTCGCGGCGCAGGGGGGCAGCGCGGCCGTGGCGTCGACCGACGCGGGCGCCGGGGCCCGACGATGAGCACCATCCTGTGCGTCGGCGAGGCCCTCATCTCGCTGACACCGCCCGTCGGGACTCCGCTGGTGGACGCGACGGACCTGCACCTCAGCACCGGTGGCGCCGAGGTCAACGTGGCCGCTCATCTCGCCCGCCTCGGCGTGCCCACACGCTTCGCGGGACGGGTCGGCGAGGACCCCTTCGGGGCGCGACTGCGACAGACGCTCGATGACCTCGGAGTCGACAGCAGGTTCCTGGAGGTCGACCCCGAACGCCCGACGGGCCTCTACTTCAAGGACGCCAACGGTTCTGGGACGACCATGCGGTACTACCGCAGCACCTCCGCGGCCACCAGCTATCGCCACGTCCCGTCCCCAGCCCTCGCCGACGTGGCACACATCCACCTCACGGGGATCACGCCCGCACTGTCGGACGACTGTCGCCGCCTCGTCGAGGACGTTCTCGCGCTCCCCGACGTGAGGACGTCGTTTGACGTCAACTACCGCAGCGCCCTATGGGGCGTGACAGAGGCGGCCGGCATACTGCGGTCTCTGGCCGAACGGGCGGACATCGTGTTCGTCGGCCTCGATGAGGCGGGCGACGTATGGGGCTGCCGCACCTTTGACGAGGTCCGTCGACTACTCCCCCAGCCGTCCGAACTCATCGTGAAGGACGGCCCACGTGAAGCAGTCGCATTCGTGGGCTCACGGGTGGTGAGAGTGCCAGCACCAGTCATCGAGGTCGTGGAGCCTGTGGGCGCCGGCGACGCATTCGCCGCGGCATATCTGGCTGCACGCCACTACGGGCACGACCCGTTAGACGCTCTGCATTGGGGACATGCCCTTGCTGGGGCGGTCCTGCAGGTGCTGGGAGATCACGGCGTGACCATGGACCGAACCGCTCTGGAGGAACAGATCCGTAACGAGGCGGTGAACCATGGCGCCTGACATCTCCCCCGACGGCGTGACTGCCTTCGTCGACCAGGTGTCCCGGGCGCGCATCATCCCAGTGCTGCGAACCCAGAGCGCGGATGAAGCCGTGAAGGCGGCTGGCCGTTGCTTCGACGCCGGACTGACCATGGTCGAGCTCACGGCTACCACGACGGACTGGCCACTGGCCCTCCAGCAGGTGCGCAAGGACCACCCTGACGGTCTGGTTGGCATCGGTACCGTGCTGAACGAGTCGGCTGCTCTCAGGGCCATTGACGCGGGAGCTGACTTCGTGGTCTCCCCATGCCCAGTGCCCACCGTGAGGGGTGTTCTCGAGGGACAGATCCCCCTGATAGAGGGAGGGCTGACAGTCGGCGAGATCCTAGCCGCCGCGCAGCACGGCGTGGCGAAGCTGTTCCCAGCTCACGTCGGCGGGGTGATGTATCTACGCTCCCTCCTCGCGATCGCGCCCAACAGCCGGATAGTCCCCACCGGGGGAATCCCGCTCGCGGACGCGTCCCAGTGGTTGGCTGCCGGTGCGACCGCCGTCGGTGTAGGTCGCGACCTCCTGGAGGCTGGCGACATGGTCGCAGCGATCCGCCAGGCACTCGAGACGCCCGCGTAGACACGTCGCGACTCCCCGTGTCAAGGAACGGAAACGGGCTGGCAAGGAGTTCGGGCTCCGACGATGCGATGTGCGCTGACCTGCGATCGTCCGGACATCGACCCGGCGACACCCTGAAATAGCGTCGTCACGCGTCCATCGGGGCGTCTCATGCGTTTCTGCCCCGTCCCAGCCATCCCAGCGCGTCTCCTTCTTTTCGAGGGCCGTCTCAGCATCAGCTGGCTGACGACTCCTGCCTTCGGAACTGGACGGTGACGGTGCGGCTGACTCCGCACGACGACGTGCTGGAGTCGGTGCGCTTCGTCGACGACTCACAGGTCCTCACCCAGAATGTGAGCATGACCCCATGACGCGCAGGGCGCGCCGCGGGCAGATCTCGGTCGACTCTCCATAAGGCCCTTCCAGTTCCAGTTTGGAACTGGAACGAGATAGGGTAGGCTTCATCCAGGAGCGGGAGTCCGTTTCCCAGAGGCACACTGATCGGAAGGCAGACACCATGACCGAGCCCCAGTTTCGCCCCAAGTACGTGTCGTTCGACTGCTACGGCACGCTGATCAGCTGGCCGATGACGCCCATCACCAAGGAGCTGGTCGGCGACCAGGTCCCCGCGGAGCAGTGGGACCAGTTCGTCGCCGAGTTCCGCGGCTACCGCTACGACGCCGTGCTCGACGCCTACTACCCCTACGAGCGGGTGCTGCAGAGCGCCTTCGACCGGGTCTGCCGCAAGTGGGGGATCGAG
>NZ_JBFUEZ010000007.1:0-132015 GCF_056403675.1 Pedococcus sp. P2_F6 | reverse complement strand
TCCTGGCAACAGGTCTCCGTCGGACGCCACCGGGCCGGTGAACGCTGCGACGTCCACGTCGGCCCCGACACCCTCCAGTTCTGGATCGGCAACGAGCTGCTGCGCACCGTGCGACGCGACAGCACCGGCCCCGTCCGCAACAAACGACCCTTGGGAGGTGCACTGACCAAGACCCGCAGGACAAACTGACGTAAGGAGTGTCAAGGATCAACCGACGTAAAACCGTCAACCATCAGCCGAATGCCTACATCGGCTCCCTGATCTGTCCGACTTCTCCTGACGCTTGACGTCGGTTGGCTCGCGGGCGGTTCCGTCCGGAGCCTGATCGCTCGCGTCGGGTGAAGCGCCGCTGCGACCGCGGGAACTGAGCTCCTTCCAGGCGCCCGAGAGGTCGGCGTCCGGCCCTGTCGTCGTAATGCCCAATCGGCCGAATCGGTCTACATGGGGACGGCGCCAAATCAATCTTCGGTCGCGTGAGAGGGAATTCTTCTCGTGTTCGCTCATGCGTTTGGAAACGTGCGGCGCTGTCATTGACAGGCAGTTCTCGAGAATCTCTCCCCAAGGGAAATCGCCATTATCGGCGGAGGTGACTTCGGATGCTTTTCGCACGACAAACAAGGGAAGTCCTGACCGGTGCACGCCATTCGCGGCGGCACCCATCCCCGGGCCGTCAGACACAGCGGTCCCACCCGTCAGCCTGCGGAGCCGCCGTGGGCGCTTTCGCCCTGGCACTTGCACTGGCAGCGCCCGCGGCAACGGGCGAGCCGACCCGCGTCGGCCCGTCGCTGTCGACCGCCCCACCGTCCGCCGCGACGAGGGCGGTGGCCGCACCGGACTGGCCACCCGTGACCAGCCCGCTGGCCGGACCCCGACTCGGGGACCACGCCATGGCTTTGACGTATGCCGCGGCGCAACCCGCTGCGACCGTGCGGCAGGTGTGCGTGAACAGGGCAAACGTGCGCTCCGGCCCGGGCACGGCATACCCGGTCGTCGGCACGCTCGGCCGCGGCGCCAGCGTGAAGGGGCCGGTGGCCAAGGGCTGGCTCAAGCTCCGCAACGGGCAGTGGGTCTCGACCACCGTCACCTGCGCCACCCGTGCCGGTGCCACTCCGAAGGCCGCGGCCAAGGCAGGGTCTGCGCAGTCCTTCCAGGCCTGGGCGCGGGCTCTGGACCCAGCGGGAAGCGCGACGTGGAAGATCGACTACTCCCGCGCCCACACCCAGGGCCCCGTACGCGGCCTGACGGTGTTCCACAGCTGGGGACAAAGCCGCTCGACGGTCTACATCCAGCCCGGCATGAGCTGGGCCAAGACAAGAATGGTCATGGCGCACGAGGCAATTCACGTCAGGCAGATCCGCTATGGCGGCTTCCGTCATTCCCTCAATGTGTTCGGTTCCATTCCCGGAATGGAGCGCGCGGCCGACTGCGGCGCGAGTCTCACGCTGAGGTACGTGGTCCGCGGCGGCTGCTCCTCGGCGCTCACGGCGCCGGTCCGCAAGCTTCTCTCCGGGCGGGCCGCCTAGGGCAGTTCCCTCGCCTCGACGGCCACGGCAGTGAAGGGGCCCCGCGCGATCCGTAAGGGGACGGATCCACGCGGGGCCCCGGCCGGCGTTCCCGCCGGCCGGTCAGTCATCAGGGGGTGACCGACCACCACCAAGACGCCTCGCCGGCACGGGGTCTTACGCACGAAGAAAGGTGGGCCATGCGCGTAATGAGTGGCCTTCGAAGTCGTCTCATCAGCGACGGTTCCCACAGGCGAGCCGCATGTCGTGGTCGACGGCGCGGGGATGGCGGCCCGAGCCGGACCAGCCAGACCGGAGGAAGTACACCTCGATGCTCGCGATCGACGCACACGGGACGACCGTGATGGCCCCAGGGGCCGGGCTCCCCGGCCGTGCCGCGGAGCTGAAGGACGAGCTGTTTCGTCGTCAGGTCTTTGCGCACATGCGTCTGGCCCCCAGGGCCAACGTCGCGAATGCGATGAGCGTGTTGGTCCTGTGGCTGTACGTCATCGCGCCCCAGCACCCCGCGTTCGGCGCGGTGTGGGTGCCCCTGGCCCTCTTGGCGGCGGGCGTCCGCTCGACGGTGTGGTGGATCAGCGAACGCAACGGGACCGCCCCTCGGGACCTGGCCGGAAGCCAAAGGGTCTTTCGCATCACCGCCCTCGAGATCTCGGTCCAGGGCGTCCTCAACACCAGCTTGGCGTTCTACGTGCTCCCGAATGTCGACCCGGGGCGTCAGGTCGTGCTCGTGGCCACAGTCGCCGGGATCATGGGTGCGGGTGCCGTGGTGCTTTCGCCGCTCAGGCCCATCGGCATTCTCTGGGTCGCCATCCACATGGCCGGATTCGCTCCGGCCTTCTTCCTCATGGAGCAGACCGCCTACTACGTCATGACGCTGCAGGTGCTCGTCTACGGGGGAGTCCTGATCGTCGGAGTCATGTACCTGTCGAACTCCTTCGAGCGACGATCGGTCGCTGAGTTCACTGCTCGGCAGGCTCAGCAGGATGTCGAGCTCCTGCTCGACGACTTCGAGGACGGAGCGCGCGACTGGCTCTGGGAGACCTCACCGCTGGGGGACTTCACGCGCACCTCCGACCGGATGTCCGAGGTGTCGGGAGTCCCGACGGACGAACTTCGACAGCTGACGCTGACCCAGCTCTTGGGGCGACTGGCGAACGACTCCTGGGACGGTGGCGAGGCCATTCAGGAGCTGGGCGACGCCATGGCTCGCGGAGAGGCCATCCGTGACCACGTCATCGCCGTGGTGGTGGAGGGAAAGGAGAGGTGGTGGTCCCTGTCGGCCAAGCCGATGACCACGCGCAACGGGCCCATCACCGGCTGGCGGGGGGTGGGAGTCGACATCACGGACGAGTTCATGCACCGGCAGGAGATGGTCCGACTGGCAGAGACCGACCCCCTGACGGCCCTCGCCAACCGGCGCAGGTTCAACGAGAGACTCCAGTCGAGCCTCGCCGGGCGGGAACGGCCTGGTCCCAGTTACCTGGCGATCTTCGACCTCGACAACTTCAAGTCCGTCAACGACACCTTGGGTCACGGGGTGGGCGACGAGCTCCTGCAGCAGGTCGCCACTCGCATGCTGGCCCACAGCAACGGTGACTTCGTCGCTCGACTCGGGGGTGACGAGTTCGCCGTCATCGCCCAGCCCGAATCGACTCCGGACTTCCCGGAGGTGTTGTTCGCCCGATATCAGGCGTCCTTTGCCGAGCCCTTCACGATTCGGGGAAACCGGATCGAGATGAGTGCCAGCGTGGGGTGCACCCACGCGCTCCCGCTGAGCATCAGCGCCGACGAGATGGTGCGGATGGCCGACTTGGCCCTGTACGACGCGAAGGGAGTCGGGCGCGGCCGGATGAGCTCCTTCACCCAGTCGATGAGCGTCCGCGCGCGGGAGCGGGCTTCCCTCCTGGCCGACCTGGCTGGCGCCATCGAGCACGACGAGTTCCTGTTCCACTTCCAGCCTCAGCACGACGTGCGCACGGGCAGGGTCGTGGCGACCGAGGCGCTCCTGCGCTGGCAGCATCCGACGCGCGGTCTCCTCGTGCCCGCGGACTTCCTCGAGCTCGCAGAGGAGTCCGGACTGATCGTGCCCATCGGTCAGGTCATGCTCCGCCACGCCTGCCGGGAGCTGTCGCGACTGGGCCGCGGCGTCCGACTCGCGGTGAACGTGTCCGCGGCCGAGCTGGGCGCTGCGGGGTTCCTGGACCACATAGAGGCCGCCCTGATCGAGTTCGCTGTTCCGCCCCGCCTGTTGGAGCTGGAGGTGACGGAGTCCGCAGCCATCAGCGACCACTCGATCTCGCTGCTGCACGAGCTCCGTCACCTCGGGGTGCGCATCGCGATCGACGACTTCGGGACCGGCTACTCCTCACTCAACAGTCTCCAGCGGATGCCCGTGGACCTGCTCAAGGTGGACCGCGCCTTCGCGGCTGCACTGACCACCAGCGACGCGCGCTCGGGCCAGACCGCTGTGGCGGTCATGAAGGCCGCGGTCGACATAGCAAGCGCGTTGGGAATCAGCACCCTCGCGGAAGGAATCGAGCGCCCGGACCAGCTCAGCCAGGTCCGGGCACTTGGGTTCGACCTCGTCCAGGGTTTCTTCCTCGCCTCGCCGACCCCCGCCGTGACCCGCCACCTTTCCGTCGTGGAGGCGCCTCTGGAGGTTGACGAGCGCTGACGCGCAGCCTCTCCCGGACGGGCAGCACGGGGGTCGACCCGAACGCCGCAGGCCAGCCTCTGCCTGGAGCCAGCGTCACAAACGGGCATAGAGGTGGTCCTACTAGCGACATCTCATGACCCGGGGGGAGAAGAGCGTGAAGGCAGTGCGGCCTGTAAAGGGACCTGTTGGTGCGAGGACCAGAGGGCGACGGGGGACGGCCTCGGCGGTCCTGCTGAGCCTCCTCGCAGTGATGGGGGCGGCCGGGCTCGCCCTTCCCGCGAACGCCGCCCCGGGCAGCCCGGGTGTTCCCCAGGCGGGGACGCTGCTCTACAGCGAGGACTTCTCCGCCGTGGACGCCAGCGCCGCCCCGATTCGCATCGGCGCCTACGTCGGCGGCGCGGCGGCAGACGGCGAGACGTATGCCGCGGACGCGGCCTGGGCGCCGGGGGCCGGCGCCTGCAACGGCTGGGTGATGCGGAAGGGCTCCGGTCTGCCGGCGAACGGGGGCACCCCTGCCGTGACGAACAACGACCAGTGTGGGCGGAACGCTGCCTGGACCATCCTCGGCGACATGGCGGACGCCATGGGCCGCTACCAGGGGATGACGCTCGCGCAGTCTGCCCAAAACCAGATCCTGAGCGAGTACACGAACAGCACCACGGGTGCGCAGTCAGCCGGACTCCAGCTCCAGACCACCAACAACTCCATCCCCACGATCGCCGGGCACTTCTACGCCGTCTCGGGGATCTTCGCCGAGACCAACTGCTTCAGCAACCACGCCGAAGAGGAGCTGGCGATCCTCATCAACGGGGTCCCGACGGTGGTCGGCACGAACCTGGACCCGTGCACCGACCCCAGCAGGGTGGTCTTCTCGATCAACGCTGCCAACTTCAGTGTGGCCAAGCTGCAGTCCAACGCCTTCCGGGTGCCGGTCACCGGGGCGACGCCGACTCTCGGGTTCCGCGTGCGTAACCTGCAGGCCAACGGCAACGGCAACGACGTCGGCTTCGACCTGCCCCAGCTGGTGGACGTCACCCCGCAGCTCGACAAGGCCTTCTCGCCCACGACGATTGCCCAAGGTGGCACCTCGACGTTGACTTTCACGGTCACGAACACCACCGACCTGATGGCCAAGAACGGGTGGTCGTTCACCGACGACCTGCCCGCCGGGCTCGTGGCCTCCGGGCCGGTTGGAGGCACGTGCGACCTGACGTCCAGCAGCGTGACCAGCGGCACCATCAGCGCCACGGGGGACCTCGCGCAGGGTGAGGTCTCGTGCACCATCACCGTGCAGGTCACGAGCAACACCCCCGGTGTCTACAGCAACTCGGGGTGCACGGACCCGACCGGGGCCCCGATCCCGAACTGCACCAACAACATCTCGACCATCGTCGGGCTCTACCCGCCGGGTTCGACACCGCTGACCGTTCTCCCGGAGGTCGACCTCTCGATCACGAAGAGCGCGAATCTGGACTCCTACACACCGGGCCAACCGATCACCTACACCGTGACGGTCCACAACGACGGCCCGAGCGACGCGGTCGACGCGACGTTCAGCGATCCCATCCCTGCTGCGGTCACCAGCCCCACCTGGACGTGCGCCGTGACCGCGGCGGGAACAGCGACGTTGCCCCCGTCGGGGCCGACCGCCTGTGGGGCCAGCGGCGCCGGTGACATCACGGACACGGTGCGCGTCAACGTCGGTGGCACGATCACCTACACCGTCACGGGCGTCGTCGCCGCCGGAACCACCGGCGAGATCCTCAACACGGCGACCGTCGTGCCTGCGGTGGAGACGACCATCCCCCTCATGCCCGGCGGGGGTCCCGACCACACCCCGGGTTCGACGACGACGGTCCCCACCGTCGATGCCAACTGCCCGCCCGCGCCAGGAGTGGGTTGCTCGGCCTCGGTCGCGACTCCGGGCAGCTCGATCGGGGTCGTCAAGTCCATCACCTCGGTCAGCGATGCCAACAACGACGGCCTGACCGACGCCGGCGACGTCATCCACTACCGGATCGTGGCGACCAACACCGGTCAGTCGACCCTGACGGGGGTCACGGTCACGGACGTGCTCGCGCCGCCCGCCGGGCCCGCCCTGACCCTGGTGTGCAGCCCGGTGACCCCGGCGACGCTGGCGCCGGCGGCCGCCATCGTCTGCACAGCTGACTACGTGATCACTGCCCAGGACGCGAAGGCGGGCCACGTCGACAACACCGTCACAGCCACCGGCACACCGCCGGACGGGCCCAACGTCACCGCCACGGACACGGCCACCCAGCCCACTCTCGCGGCCACGCCCGGGTTGACGCTGGTGAAGTCGGCGAAGATCACCAAGGATGCGGACGCCGACGCGTTGGCCGGTGTCGGTGACGAGGTCACGTTCTCGTTCACGATCAAGAACACCGGGAACGTGACGATGGACACCGTGGCTGTCAAGGACCAGCTGGTCGCGCCCGCCGGTCCGGAGGTCGCCGTGATCTGCCCGTCGGGCCCGTTGGCTCCGGGGGCGACGATGGTGTGCACCTCGAGCGCGTACCTCGTGACCCAGGCGGACGTGGACAAGGGGTCGGTGGCCAACTCGGCCACGGCCTCGGGCACGCCGCACGGGGGCACCACCGCGGTCGTGACGGACCCGTCGGAGACCACGACTCCGACGCCTCCGAGGACGCCCGGGTTGTCGCTGGTCAAGTCCGCCGAGATCACCAAGGACGCGAACGACGACCGCTTGGCCGGCGTGGGCGACGAGATCACCTTCGGGTTCACGATCAGGAACACCGGGAACGTGACCTTGACGAACGTTTCCGTCAAGGACGAGCTCGTTGCCCCAGCCGCTCCTGCGGTATCGGTGACGTGCCCGTCGGCGGCCCTGCTTCCAGGCGCCACGATGGTGTGCACCTCCAGCGCGTATCTCGTGACCCAGGCCGACGTGGACAAGGGCTCGGTGGCCAACATCGCCACGGCGTCGGGCACTCCTCCGCGGACGACGACGCCTGTGGTCTCAGACCCATCAGCGACCGCCACCCCGACACCCGAGGCGGCCCCCGGGCTGGTGATGGTCAAGTCGGCGAAGATCACCAAGGACGCCAACGACGACGGGCTGGCCGCTGTCGGTGACGAGATCGTGTACTCCTTCCACGTCGACAACACCGGCAACATCACGCTGAAGGCCGTTGAGGTGGACGACCGCAGGCTCGCCGACCTCGGCATCTCTGTGACGTGCCCGTCCACGACCCTGGCGCCGGGCGAAGCGATGGACTGCACCTCGAGCGTTTACGTCGTGACCCAGGCCGACGTCGACGCGGGGCGGGTCCGCAACGTGGCGACGGCCGACGGGGAGACCCCGCCACCACCTGGGAGCCAGACGCCGGGCACGGTGACGTCCCCGCCATCGACGGTCGACGTTCTCACGTGGACCGAGGATGACCTGCCGCCGTTCCTCGGGTTCACCGACCCCCCGGTGCTCGCGTTCACCGGTTCGAACGCCATCCCCCTGGTGGCCGCTGGGGTCCTGCTCCTGATGACGGGACTCGGGCTGGTGATGGTGGCGCGTCGGCGACGGGGGTCGCAGAGTGCCTGACCTGGGCGCGGTCACCACCCGCGGCGACGAGTAGGCGCGCACGGCGGGCGGGAGAAACACCCGCCCGCCGTCGTGCTGCCCACTAGGACCTCTGCCCGCCGGGACCCCTGCCCCCTGGGACCTCTCCCCCCCGGGACCCCTGCCCCCTGGGACCTCTCACCCGGCTCCAGTAACCAGCGTGTTGCCGTACTGGCCGTTCTCCTGCACGAGGTGGAGCGACGCGGCATACACCTCCACCAGCGCCTCGAGCAGGCAGCAGGGATCCAGGAGGTAGGAGCGATGGAACTCGTGGTTGAGGAAGCTGACCCGATCGACGGCCTGCACGAGCTCGTCGAGCACTAGCGACGACACCGAGATCCGTTCCGGAATATCCATGACGAGCTCCTTCGTGGGACGCGCGGGTTCACGTCTGGGGCGATGACCACGACGCGAGGGACGGGCCGGACGGCGGTTTTACGGGGGCCATGTGGCCTCGATCGACCCCTGGGCGGGCGAACCATTGCCATAGGTCCCCTCAACGGTCGCGCGGACCAGCCCGCGTGCCGCCGCAGTCCAGGTCGTGTGGATGGTGCCCGACCACGTCACGACCTGGGCGTTGGCGGCGGCGCACCGGATGCTCGTCTGGCTCTGGGTGCAAGAGGTCCAGTCGCCCGTGGCGTGCGTCAAGGTGACACCCGTGGGCACCTCCAGGACGAGTGTGGGCGGGCCGACAACGCCCTCGACGGAGGCTCTGATGGTGGTGGCCGTGTCGGTTCGGGCGCCCCCGATCGCCAGGTCGACGGCCATCGGACTCGTCCGGGCCGCAGGGGTGGTGGGGGCAGGGCTCGTCGGGTTCACGACGGATGTGGGCCGGGGGCGGGGGCGGGGGACGGTGGGTCGTGGCGGCGTGCTCGTGCGGGGTGGAGTCGTGACCGGGGTGGCTGGTCGCCTTGGCCGCTGGGTCACGGTCGGCGCAGGGGCCGGGGCGCCTTGGGTGCTCGGGCTGGTCGGGCTGCTCGCCGACGGCTGGGTTACGCGGGGGACCTCCGCTGAGGCCGGTGGCGTGGGCAGTCCGTCCGGCCGCACGGCCAGGATGATCGCGAGGATCACACCAACCGCGGCGGGGCCCATGAACCAGCGGGCTCGGGGACGTGCGGTGGAAGGGGACAGGGCCGTTGCGGGCCACCCGGTTGCCCCGGCGCCAGCACCCAGGCCGCCGGCGAGCATCGAGGAGGGAAACAGGCCCAGGATGGCGGGCCCGAGCACGCCCGCCAGGTTGCGGTCGACTGCTCTGAGCTCCTCCATGCGCCTCGTACAGCCGAGGCAGGTGGCCACGTGGCTCACCAGCGCGTCCGGTGCTCCGGCCTCGGACACCGTCAGGTCGGCGAGGCCGTCGACAAAGGGCTTGCACCCGGCATCCACCCCTCGGTCCGAGAGGTGCGCGCGAAGGTACGCCAGTCGAAACCCGCGCCGAGCTCGCTTGGCCAGGGCGGCCACGCCGTTGGGGGAGAGCTCCATGGCGCGGCCGACCTCGATGTTGCTGTCCTTGTCGACAGCCGTCCGCCACAGCACGATCTGCCACCGCTTGGGCAGATCCGCGAACGCGAGGCGCACCAGCTCGAGCTCGGACATGTGGACTGTGGTGTCCGGGGTGGCACGGTCGAACACGGCCACATCGTCGGTGATGACATCACCCGACGACGGCCGTCGAGCTCGGCTCGCGGCCAGGTTGCGCACAGAGGTCACGAGATAGGCGCGCACGGAGGTGGTGGGCCCGGCGCCCGAGGCAAGGGCCGACAGCATTCCCGCGAACGCGTCGGAGGCAATCTCCTCGGCGTCCCGCGGTTGCCGGGTGACCCGTCGTGCGGCCAGCAGCACCGAGGGGTAGTGCCGGGTCCAGAGCTGGACGGCCGCTTCCTGATCGCCTTGGCGAGCGCGCTCGACCAGGTCCACGTCTGGCTCGACGGTGCCTGCCGCATCGACGGGGTCGTCGGGGTCGCCGTCATCCACGGTCTGTGCCTGATTCTGGCTCCGCGACTGCTCCGGCTGGCTCTCGCAGCTCTTCGGGCTCGGCTGGGTACAGTGCCGCGACGCGAAAACGGACCTCCCCGGTGCCCCCGGCTGCCAGGTCGGCTCGATGCTCTGCCTCCGCCACCGTGAGTGCAGCCAGGGCACTGGGGTAGGGGCCTGAGTAGCTGGCCGGCGGACACCCCGGGACCATCGCTATGACGACATGGGGCATGTCGATCTCAGCGACCTCCATGGAGTACATGATTCGAGCCACGAGCTCCATGTCTCCAGGTCCCTGGCGAAATACCGATTCGCTCACCGCTGAACCTTTCCTACCGGGCACACGACTCCTCCTAGGACTGTGACGTCTGAAAGGTCAATTGGTGACGCGGGAAGCGTGGAACCCGTCATGGGTGGTTGCATCGCCCAGCCGAACCATGGGCGCCGACGCGCTAGCGCGCGAAGACGGCGGCGGCCTCCGCGGACATTGGCGCGTGGTCGTGCGCGACCCCGGGGACGACGCGCAGCGTCCACCGAAACGGTGTTCCACGGCTGCGCGCCTGTTCGCCCCCCACCCGGTAGAACTCCTCGCCACGCTCGATCCGCGTCTGACCCTGCCGAGAGGCTCCTGCGTCCTGTCGGAGGTTCTCGTCCTCGACGTCCTCGCTGCCCAGCAGCACGGTGAGGTCACGGGAGAACAGGCCGTCGAGGTCCACTGGTGCCGGCGCGTGCTCCAGGCCGTAGGGGAAGTCGACGTCGGGATCAGGAGCCGTGTACCAGCCGGCGTTCGCTGCGACCGCCCGCCGGACACGGGCCTTCGGTTCGAACTCCAGGTACCGGTGGACGAACTGAGCGCCTGCAGAATGGCCGAACAGGTCGAAGGTGGGGTCCCGCACACCGGTCAGGGCTCGCACCTGGTCCACCAGGGGTTCGATGTAGGCAAAGGACCAGTCCTGCGCGGGCCGTGCGTCTCCGGACTCGTCCACCGTGCCCCCAAGGTTGTAGCCCGCGGCCCCCGGAAACGCCGCTTGGTCGAACTGTGGCGCGACCACCACCCATGGGCGGTCCTTCACCAGCGACGTCCACGAGTCGCGGTAGTCGCGCGCGTTCCTGTTCGTTCCGTGCATCACGACGACCACTCGTCCGGTCGCCAGGTCACCCGAGCCGACTGCATAGAAGACCCTGATCGGTGCCGCACCGGCGGGGGCGAACTCGAACGAGCCAGTTCCCGTGAGGCCGGCCCCCTGGACGCCCGCCGCATGGTCGACGGCCTGGCTGCAGGCCGTGGCGCCCAACGCCGTCATCAGCAGCAACATCCCAGTGAGCTGTAGCCGTCGCATCAGAAGGAGAGGGATGCCCGGTTCTGAATCCAGCTCACCGCCGGACCGAGAATTCGGTGGGCCGCCTCGAGGGGTGCGGCAGGGCAGGCCCGTGTCACGTACCCGTTCAGGAGGTTGTCAGTCTGCACGCAGTCCAGCAGCAGAGTTCCGCGGCCGTTCGCGTCCCAACGAAGATGTGCGACGGCGCCCACCCCGACCTTGCCGTAGCTGGCAAACCTGCCTGGTGCGCCGAAGGTGAGGTTGCCGAGACTGTAGGCGACCGGGATGCCTCGCACGATCTCGATCGGCTGCAGCACGTGGGGACCGGTACCGATCACGGCGTCGTACCCCGCGTCGACGAGCAGCCCGGCCCAGTACCGTTGCTGCGCATTGATGTCCGCGTAGTTGTCGCCCCAGTGGACGAAGGCGACCACCTTCGAGGCTCCTGCGCGCTTCGCCGTGATGACCCCTCGCTCGATGACGTCGGGACTGAAGGGAACCATTCCCGGGGTGGTCGGCGTGCTTCGCTGGGCCGGCCCGAAGTTCTCGCCCAGCGCCACCACCGCAACCGTTTCCTGACCTGACCTGAGGACGAGCGGCCGCATGGCCTCTGCTCGACGGGCGCCGGCGCCGAACGTCGAGAGGCCAGAGGCCGCCGCCGTCCGCTCGGTCTCTGCCAGACCCGCCGCGCCACGATCCATGGCGTGGTTGTTCCCGAGGCCGAGCACGTCCACCCCCGCTCGGCCCAGGGCCGCCGCTCCGGGCAGGCCGACCGCATAGGAGTACTTCGCGCCGGGATTGGCGGGCACGGCCACCGTCGTGATCGGGCCTTCGGCATTGACGATCGTGACGTCCCCGGACATCAGCATCACGCGCACGCCTGCGAGCGGTGCGTCGAAGCCGGCGGTGGCGATCAGGCGTTCTGCGCCATCGCCCAGCATGGTGTCACCCCCGAACGTGAGGTCGATGGAGCCGTCCGTGCCGGCGCTGACCGATCGGGTGACCACGTCGGGCGGGGGTGCCGCCATGCCGGTCAGCTGCCATCCGACCGACCCGAGGCAGAGTGTCGTCGCGGCCCCGAAGCCGGTCATCAGCCGACGGTCGCGCCTCAGGTGTTGACGACGGGCCATCGGTTCCCCCGGGGTGTGCGGCTCGTCCACAGCTCTTCGCGGTAGGTGCTGCTGGCCTTCACCTCGACACATTGCCCGCCGTCCACGACCCAGATCAGATCGGCCTCGGCCAGGTCGTCCGGCTCGTCGGTGCACCAGAGAACGGTTCCCCGATGACGCAGGACCATGGCACGAGCCAGGGTTCGACTGGCCGGGTCGAGGCCCTCGAAAGGCCGGTTCAACAGCAGGATCGGAGGGTTTCCCATCAGCGCCCGGCCGAGGGCGATCAGCTGTCGGTCAGCGGACGGAATGTTCTGTCCGCCCTCGACGAGCCACTCGGCCACACCCGAACCCCCCATCCGCGGAAGGACCTGGTTGAGTCCGAGCCCGAAGGCGATCCGCTGGACCTCGGCCGCGGAGGCGGCCCCCGCAGCGTAGGTCAGGTTGCGCCTGACCGTGCCGCGCATGAGTGGCAGGTCGGGACTGACCATGCCCACGGCGCGACCGATCGAGCCGGGGTAGGTGGCCACGAGATCCTGGTCGTCGATCGTGACGGTCCCGGCATCGGGGTCCACGAGTCTGGCGATGAGGTCGAGCACCGTGCTTGCACCAGAACCCGCCCCACCAGTGATGGCCACCACGGTCCCGGGTGCCGCTTCGGCGGAGAAGCCCTTGAGGGTGCCCTCCACCGTGACGCCGTCGAAGCGGATGCGGCCTCGGCGCACCTTCAGCGGCGCGAGGAGCTCAGCCTCGATGGCGCGGCTCGAGCTCGCGAGGAAGTCCCCGATCTTCTGGCGCGACACCAGCCCCCGGTGCCAGTAGTCGTGCATCAGTCCGAGGGTCCTGACCGACCTCGTGAGGAAGCGTGCGATCAGCACCTCGAGCAGGACCGTGGAAGGAAGAACAGCGCCGTTGCGGGCTTCGACGACACCGGTGGCCACCACGGCGGCGGTCGCCACCATGCTGGTGCCGGTGGCAATTCCGCGCAGCCGACCCCGCAAGGTGGCCACCCGCCCCAGCGCTCGGTTGAGCGAGTCGTTCTGGCGGGAGAGCCTGGCGTACTCACCGCCCGCACGGCCCGACACCTGCGTCACGGCGAGGGCATTGATCTGCTCCGCGATGTTGCCGATGACCAGCGAGCGTCGCCGCCGCATCGTGCGCGTGGCGGACCGCATCGTCTGACCGCTGTAGAGCGACACCGCGGCACCAAGGCAGAGGACGGCCACGAGGGCGGACGCCATGGCACGGTCCAGGACGAACGCGCCCGTCAGGCCTGCCATCAGCGTGATGACGGCCGACGAGCCCTGAAGCTGGCCACGGCTGAGCCACATGCGCAGCATCGAGAGGTCTCCGGTGAGCCTGAGCAGTAGCCCGCCACGGGCCCGATGCACGAGGTGCGAGGGGAGCATCCGCTGCAGGTGGCCGTACATGTCCATGCGGAGTCGACGGACGACCTCGTAGCCGGCCTTCTCGGTCACGCTGAACTCGATCGCCCGCATGATCCCCAGTGCCGCGCCGAGGGCGGCGAGGGCGAGGCAGCCCAGCAGGGAGTCTCGATACTGGCGTTCAGCGGCGAATCCCACGCCTGTCGGCTCGAGAGCGTCGACGACGTGGGCCAGCAGCAGGATGAAGGTCAGGAGGCAGGCGCCTTGCCCGAGGCCCAGCGCAAGAACGACGACCCTGGCCGCGCGCGACACGCGAAAGGAGGCAGGGGACGTGCGTCTGTCGCCGCCCGGGCGAGGCCCGGGACCGGTCTCTCCCGGAGGAAGTCGCCCATCCACGAGGTCAGCCCGCCTGCGGGATCAGGCGACCGGTGGCGAACGCTTCTCCCCGTAGGGCGTCGCTCGACTGGAAGCCGGCCACGGAGGACGGTGAGGTGGCCGACTCGACGGGGGACGGGTCCATCTGCATCGTCAGGTCGAGCCCGGCGAGCTCGACGGGCCAGGCGGCATCCAGCGTGGGGTCCGGTTCACGAGCCAGACGTGGGTCCAGGCCGAGCGCGGGGATGACCAGCTCGGGAGTCTGGAGCTCGGGGATCCCCCACACGGGAAGGCCGGTCGCCTCCTGGGCCTCTCGGATCGCGAGCGGGGAGCGCGTCAGCATGCCCGACACCGCAGCGACCTCGAAGCCTCGCTCCCGCAGGTGGCTGACGCCGTGCGCGGCGCCCATCGCGTCGGAGGCCGCGAGGACCACGACGTCGAGCAGCTCGTGGACGACCGGCGAGGTCAGCAGCATCCTGTTCTCCTGCTGGAACACCCCGTCAGCGATCTCCACGAAGTTGACGCCGCATCCGGCAAGGGACAGCTGGGACACCAGCTGGGTCATCGCCGATTCGAGGACGGGGATCGGCTGCCGGAAGGTCGAGGCCAGACCCGCGTCCGTGAAGTCGAACATCCGGTGAGCGCCTGCATCCAGCATCACCCAGAAGTCGTTCCCCGAGCCGGTGCCGGTGACCTTGACCGACCCGGGCAACATGCCGACCTTGCTCAGCCCGTGAAGGAGGTAGTGCATGGTCGTGGTCTTGCCGGCGTTCATCGACGTCCCGAGAACGGCAACCGTCCTCGGCCGCACAGGGGGCGGAACCACGTCGGGAAGTCGGAAGTCCCAGACGTTCAGCGGCCTGCCGTACTCGTCGCCGACCAGGCCCAGCGGAATGATGTCCGTGGCACGCCGGACGGCCCTGCTGTGGGAAATCGATTGGGACGCGATCCCCCCGGAGGCCACCAGCTGGACACGGCCCAGGGAGGACGGTACGTGGGACTCGAACTGGTCCGTGGCGTAGCGGTCGGCGTAGGCGACGACCACCGTGTCCCCGACGTGCAGCGCGCTGCGCCGGCCATCGGGCTGTTCGATCCGCCGGTGCTGCCCCAGGCGCTCGACGTGAGCCAGCACGACATCACCGGACCGCGGACGGATCGCGCCTCCGACGAGGGTCTTCATGGCCGAGCGCGGCACCCGGCGCGTTGCGAAGCTCTGCCTGGCTCGCTGGTTGGTCCCCCCTTCCAACGGCCGGACCCACACGTCTTGTCGAGACATGCCCCCACCCTCCAAAGAAATCCCTGCGACGGGCGTCGCTCCGTGGACGCGGTCCCCCCGACGCCCTGCCTTGCCATCAGTTGAACGAGGGCAGGCGCGGATCGGGTCTAGGACCCGATCCGCCCCCCGCTCACGTCGTCTCACTCCTAGCGTGAGCGCCGGCCCGCCGTCATCAGGCCCGTCCCCGCGATGAGCAGGACCAGCGCGCCAGCCACCGCGGCCATGACGTTGACCCCCGTGAACGCCAGGGCGCCTTCGCTCACCTCGAGAGCCCCGCTGGTGGTGACGACAAAGGGAAGCCCTCCGCCGATCGTCCCGTTCTCCTCCCCTCCGCCTCCCGTGCCTCCCGTGCTGACCGTCGAGGTGGGCGTGGAGGCCGGCGGCGTGGTCGTGGTGCTGGTGCTGGAGGTCGAGCTCGTCGGCGGTGCCGTCGTGCTGGTGGTGGACGTGGTGGACGTGGTGCTCGTCGGCGGTGCGGTCGTGGTGGACGTGGTGCTCGTCGGCGGTGTCGTCGTGGTCGGGGATGGCGTACCGCCTGAGCCCGTTCCCGAGGCGTCCGTGCGCTTCACGACTGACTCGACGGGCAGGACCGTGCCGTCGAACTTCACCGTTGCGTCGTTCGAGTACACGGACCGTCCCGGATCGGTGACGGTGGCGTTGACCCGCACCTCTGCATACTCGCCGGCGGGCACAGCCGACCACGTCACGACAAGGCGGTCCGGGGCGCAGGAGACCGCAGCCGGGACGGTGGCGTCGTCGTAGGGCTCGGCCAGCCTGCCCTCGGACCCGAGTCGTCCTCCGATGTGGGCAGTCACGGAGGCGCAGTCGAGGCTCAGTCCCGGCCCGGGCGTGTCAGTGATGGTCACGGTGGTGGTGTCAGCGGTCGTTGCCGGGGTCCAGACGACTGATCGCGTCTTCGTCTGCCCGGAGTCGAGCCACCACATGTCCTTGCCGGCATCGTCCCGAGAGCCCACGCAGCTCGCGGTGCAGGGCTGGTCGGTACCGACGGGAACCCTGACGACGTCGGACCCCGTCTGGAACTCGAGATCCACCTCCCCGCCAGTGCCGGCAGCACTGTAGAGGGTGACGAACGTGCAGGTCCCGTGGATGTCGGTGGGATGCGAGGCGACGTAGTCAGCCAGGGTGAAGACGACGTGGTCGGCGTCGTCGACGGTCGCGGTGGCGACGACCGAGCCGTCCGGGGCGAAGAGGTTGAAGCTCTTCGCCCCGAACCAGTTGAGCTGGTCGGGCAGGGTGAGGTCGAACGTGTCGCCCGGGTCTGATCCGTCAGGGACCGCCCACGTGCAGGCGAAGGTGACTTCGTCGCCCTCGTCGACGTGGGTGGCCCGGGTCGAGATCGAGGTGATCGCTCCCGGGATGTCGTCGGCCCGGGACGGCGGAGCCATGATCAGTAGGGCGGTCAGCCCCAGCAGGACACACGCTCCCACTGTCCCCACCACTCGCTGCCACCGGTTTGTGCCTGTTACCACCATGCGCGAACGCCTCCCCTAGAGCGGCATCGTCGTCGTCCCCCCTGGACTGGCCGGGCGATGCCATCATCAGAAAGGACCGGGGTGTGGCGAAAGGATGACGCGAGCGGGCAGCGGCGGATACGTGACGCCCGCCACTAGCGGGAGGCGTGTGTCAGGAGGCTGCCACCCCGGCCGCCCCTACTCGGTCGGGGTGACAGCGGTCCGCCTACAGAGACGTCGCGCGAGGGAAGTCGTGTCGCCGGACACGTGTCGCCGGACCCGTGCCCCACTGGGGGCACGGGCCCGGCGACACGTCAGCGGAAGAGCAGGGCTCGTGCCGGGGCGGAGCGGATCATCGATCGTCCGTCGTGCCCCACTCCGGGCACGACCGAGAGGGAGTGACCAGCGGGGAGCTGCCCGAGCTGGTCGCGCAGGTGGTTGAAGAACACCTGACCACGTTCCAGCCGGTTCCTGCCCTGGGCGTCCGCCTCGCAGCTGACGTCCAGTTCCGAGTCCCGCAACACGTCCGCACCGCCGAGGAGGAGGGCGACGCGGTGCCCGGCATAGCGCGCGCGCACGTCCCCGGCGGACCGCATGTAGCCGTTCAGCCCGTCCAGGCCGTACTTCCAGGTGTTGTAGCCGGAACACCCGGCCGCCGGGGCGAGGACGGTCCCGCCAGCCCACCTCTGGGCGGTGAGGTACCCGTAGCTCGACGGGTTCGCAGGGACGAACCGGTCGATGGGCGCGTCACTGCCTTCGGCGTAGCGCTGGACGAACTGGCCACCGGCAGAATGCCCGATGATGCGGATGGGAACGCTGCTCCCGAAGGTCTTCCGGACGGCGGCGGTCAGCTGGTCCAGTGCCTCGAAGCTCGAGACCCTGGTGCCGTCCTCGTTGTTGCTGGTGTTTCCCTCGCGCCATCCTGACCCCCAGATCAGCCGACTCTCGTCGTCCGTCTCCGCGTAGGTCGGAAAGTGAGGGGCAACCACGAGGGTCGAACCGAGAACCCCGGCGTCGGAGGCGGACTCCATCGCGTAGCGCGCGTAGTCGCAGTAGTTGCCGGAGGTCCCGTGGACCACGATGACGACCCTGGCGATCGCCTTGCTCCTCACGGCCACGGATCCGTTGCCGCAGTAGTCGACAACCTTCGTGCCGACCGGGAACGTGCGACTCGTCGCGGAAGTGGTGCCAGCGGAGGCTTGGCCCGCGGCGGGGGTCGCGGGCGCCAGCAGGCCGGCCACCAACGAGACGGACGCGATGATGCGCCGGGTCCGAGCGGGCACCGGGAGCACCCGCGCGACGGCGGGGCAGGGGGCCTTGCGGTGGTGGGTCCGGCGGCACGAGACCGGCGGCTCAGTGGATCCGCGCAGATGCCGCTCGGTCCGGCATGCGGTGGAAGGGTGATGGTCAGCCGGGTCGCGCGGGGTCCGTCGTGGTGACCGGATGCGACAGTTCCTGGACAGGTGTGTAGCGATCATGCGAGCGCCTACCTCCATGACAGAGTGGCCTCGGGGCTGGTGCTCCGAGACGACGGTCCCGCAGCCGCCGACCCTCCTCAGGCCCGTCGGAAGGGGTTTGAGGGCGCCGCCGACGGTTCTCGAAAAGCATTGTGCTCGTTGATGTTTCGCTTCTCAGGAGCACCCCTGGGGGGGGTGGGTGGACCGTCACCCTTAAGACCACCTGGCGGGGTCCACGATTACGCAGAGAGTCCGAGGCCCATCTGGTCGGTATCCAGGCCCCGTGTCGGGGACAGCGCCGGCCCGATGTTGGCCATGTTCTGACAGAGAGGGTTCCGGCACGCGTGCGTCAGCACCTGGGCCGCCACGAGGGCATCCACGCCGAATGCCAGGGCGAAACCGAAGCGGTGAGCGATCACCATGCGGTCGTGTGCGATCCAGAACTGTCCGTGCCCACGTCCGGAGACCGCACCGGTCCACGGGTGGCACGCGCCCGGCGCGGCAACGTTCAGCACGCGTTGTCGGTATGCCGCGACGAGGGTGGGAACGCCCATCGACGCGCGCAGCTGGGCCACCGTCACCGGCCTCAACGCCGTCATCGCCGCGAACTCACCTTCACCCTCCGACCGCCCCACCGACAGCACAGCGCACCACCCATACGACGCATACCCGGTCGAACCGTGACGCCGCCCGGGCTGAACCCGCGCGGGTCAGGCCCTCGTGGTCCTGTCGGCAGGGGTGATGGTCGCCGCGCCCTGCCGACAGGACTACGGGATAGACATTCTGGACGGTCCGAATGTGACGCCGGAGGCCCAGCCGTTGCGCCAACCGTTGACAGAACGCCACAAACCGGATGATGATCGCAAGGCTTCAAGCAGCCGGGGCACCAGTCGTCAGCGCCCAGGAGGCTGCAGGTGAGCGAGCCGATCGAGTCCGTCCGCGTGGGTGATCGGGCCACGACGCCCGTCCATTCCGCGTCCGTGCGTGAGCTCCTCACCGAGCTCGCCGAGCTGGAGGACGCCACCCGCGGCCCCGGGGGCTTCGCGGGTCCGGCCGGGACGGTGCAGCCCACGGACCTGCTCGCGGCCCTGGCTCGCGAGCAGGAGATCATCGACGAGCTGCACGCGCGGTGTCCCGAGACCCAGCTCCCCACGAGTCACCTCGACGTCCAAGGCCGCGCCGCCCGGGCTGACTAGGCTGGCGGGGTGCCTCGTCCGTCCGACACCGCAGTCCAGGGCGAAGCCCCGACGGGTGCGTCGCATGCGGGTGAGCCCCAGGCCGGCACCGGTCGGCAGCTCCAGCAGCTGATCGTCACGATCTGCGCTCTCCACGCCCGGGGTGAGCACGACTCCCTGGCTGTGGCCGAGCTCATCAAGCTCCTCGCCACCCTCGACGTCGACGAGGCCGCTACGCGATCGGCGTTGTCCCGCTTGAAGAAGCGCGGCGTCCTGTTGCCGACCCGCAAAGCTGGCAGCGCGGCATACCGGCTGGATCCGCAGCTCGAGGACGTCTTCGAGGAGGGTGACGAACGCATCTTCGCGCCGCGGCGCGCCCAGCCCGGCGACCGCTGGCTGCTGGCCGCGTTCTCGGTGCCGGAGTCGCAGCGGAACCTGCGCCACCAGCTGCGCCGGGTGCTCGCGGGGCGTGGGTTCGGCACGGTGGCCGCTGGACTGTGGATCGCCCCCGAGTTCGTCCACGCCCACCTGCGCCGCGAGCTCGAGCGCGAGGGGTTGCTGGAGTTCGTGGAGTTCTTCGCGGCCGACCTGCTCGACGACCAGGTCGCGCGGCGCGTCGCCGAGTGGTGGGACCTCGACGCGCTGGGTGCCTTGTATGCCGGGTTCCGGGCCCAGTTCGAACCGGTCCGCGAGCGGTGGGGCACCGCTGCGGACGGGTCGGGTCCCCACGGGTCAGGGCCGGATGACGACGCGCGCGCCTTTGCCGACGACGTGCTGCTGCTGACCGCGTGGCGCCGGCTGCCCTACCTCGACCCCGGCCTCCCGGTGGAGTTCCTGCCACCGGACTGGCAGGGGATCGCAGCGGAGCGGCTCTTCTCGGACCTGCACCAGCGGCTGGCCGGCCCAGCGCGTCGCTACGCAGAGTCGGTCATCGGCAGCTAGGCCTGAGGGCGGCGCAGCCGGTCGTCGGGGATGACCGCGACGCCGAGGATCTCGATGAGCGCCTCCGGCTGCCACAGGGCGGTGCAGCCGATGCCGGCCATCGCCGGGTAGACGAGGCCGGCCAGCTCGCGCCAGGCGCGGCCGATCTCGCGGCCGTGCGCCTGGTAGTCGGGGATGTCGGTGAGGTAGATCGTCAGGCTGACGAGGTCCTCCGGGAGGCCGCCCGCCTCGCGGAGGGTGGTCAGCACGTTCCCGAACGCCTGGCGGAACTGCTCGACGATGCCGCCCTCGACGATCTGCATGTCCGCGTCGAGCGCCGTCTGGCCGCCCAGGTACAGCGTGTTGCCGCTGAGCGTGCCGTGCGAGTAGCCGCTCGGAGCGGGCAGCGCGGCCGGGTTGATGGCGACGGGGGTCATGGCGCTCCTCGGGTGGTTCCTGGGCGTGGGCAGTTCGACGCCTGCGACTATTGACTATACGTGACGATCGTGAAATTGTCGCTATACAGCGGACGGAAGGGCGCGAGGATGCGACTGGCCACGGTGGCGACGCCGGACGGTGCGACGTGTGCCGCCGTTTCCCACGACACGTCGCCCTCGTGCGGCGACTGGCTCGCGATGCCTGCCGCCGACCTCTCCGAGCTCCTGGCCCGACCGGACTGGCGCGAGGTGGCCGCGTGCCCGGCCGCCATGGTCGTCGGTGGGCCTGACGCCGTGCTGCTCACTCCGCTGCTCACTCCGCTGCCCAGCCCCGCCAAGGTCATCTGCTGCGGGCTCAACTATGGCGACCACATCACCGAGATGGGCCGCGAGCTGCCGGACTTCCCGACGCTGTTCGCCAAGTACGCCGACACCCTGGTCGGTCCCACCGACGTGATCCACGCTCCTGCGGAGGTGGACCTCGACTGGGAGGCCGAGCTCGCCGTCGTCGTCGGCCAACCCTTACGCCACGCCACCGAGGATCAGGCCCGAGGAGCGATCGCCGGTTACACCGTGGCCAACGACATCTCGGTCCGTGACTGGCAGCGACGCACGCTGCAGTGGTTCCAGGGCAAGGCCTGGGACGCGACGACACCGGTCGGCCCCGTCGTGGTGACCCCGGACGAGGTCGACCCCGAGGCCGGCCTCGAGGTCACCTGCCTGGTCAACGGCGAGACCGTCCAGCGCGGCAACACCAAGACCCTGGTGTTCGGTGCAGCGGCGCTCCTCGCCTACATCTCCGAGTTCACGCTCCTGCGGCCCGGTGACCTCGTGCTCACGGGCACGCCCGGAGGCGTGGGCATGGGCATGAAGCCACCACGGTTCCTCGCCGACGGCGACGTCGTGCGCACGCAAATCGAGGGAATCGGCTTCCTGGACAGCACGATTCGACTAACCCGACACCGATCAAGGAGAGACGCCGATGAACTTTGACGACTACGTGCTCGAAGGAGACCCGTCGCCGTGGGCCCAGCCCGATGGTCGCGTCATCCCCATCGTCACCAAGGCGGGTTCCGAGGACGCGTCGACTGCCGACTCCGGCGGCGCCTACCGCGTGTCCGGTGTCAGCATCCAGCACACACCGGCGCAGCGACTCTGGTACGGCAAGGTCTTCAACAAGCCCGGCTACCGCTCCGTGAACCACCACCACGGCGAGGCCGAGACCGGTGGCTACGTGCTGCAGGGACACGGCCGCATCTACTACGGCGAGGACTTCCGCGAGTACGTCGACATGACCGAGGGGGACTTCGTGTTCGTGCCGCCGTTCATGCACCACGTCGAGTGCAACATGTCGACCAGGCACGACCTGGTCTGGCTGACCACCCGGACTCCCGACAACATCGTCGTCAACCTCGCCGACGTCGACGACTCCATCCTCGAGGGCTTCCGCCGCGCATGAGTGAGCTCGTGACCCCCACCTCGCGGGTGCTGACCGATGCGCTCGCCCTCACCCAGGTCGATGCCGAGGTCTTCGACGAGGCCTACACCGCCACGACGCAGTACTGCCCGTGGCCGAAGGCGTACGGCGGCGACATGGTCGCCCAGGCGACGGTCGCCGCGATCCGGTCGGTCGAGACCGACCGCGGGCTGCACTCGATGCACAGCTACTTCATGCGCCCCGTCGACATCGGCGCGCAGGTGCGTTACGAGGTCGAGCGGCTGCGTGATGGCCGGGGCTACTCCACCCGCCAGGTCCGCGCCTTCCAGGGGGGCAAGGTCGTCTACGTCGCCATGGCCTCCTTCCACGTGCCCGAGGACGGCGGGGAGTATGCCGCGGAGGCGCCGACCGCGGTCCCGGCGCCCGAGGCGCTGCCCAGCTCCGCGGCATACCTCGAGGGGTTCGAGCCGGGGAGTGAGGCGGCCGGGACGATGACCGCGGACTCGCGCGGCTACTGGTCGGGCGGGCGCTCGTTCGACATGCGCCACGTCCCCGGACCGGTCTACGTGCAGGTCGAGGGGGAGCGGGCCCCGCACCAGGCGGTGTGGGTCAAGCCGTTCGACGCGCTGCGCCCGGTCGAGGGCATCGACGACGTCCAGCTGGCCCAGGCGGCGCTCGGCTATGCGTGCGACTACACGATCCTCGAGCCCGTGCTGAGGGTGCTCGGAATGCCTTGGGCGCAAAAGGGTCTGGTCACCGCCAGCCTCGACCATGCGATGTGGTTCCACCGGCCGTTCGCGATGGACGACTGGCTGCTCTACGCCCAGGAGGCGGCCAGTGCCCACGGGGGCCGCGGCCTCGGTCTGGGCCGGTTCTACACCCGATCCGGCGACCACGTCGCCACCGTCGCCCAAGAGGGCATGATCCGCGCAGGTCAGTGATGTCGGAGCGCACGACTGGGAAAGGCACGATGATGGAGCTCAGCCCCTCGGCCCATGAGGACACCTTCGCCCGCGACTCGTTGCCGCCGCGCGAGCTGTGGCCGACCATCGAGTTCACCCTTCCCGAGCTGCAGTACCCCGACCGGCTCAACGCCGCGACCTGGTTGCTCGACGACACGGCCGACCGGGTCGGTGCCGACCGCCCGGCGTTGCACACGCCCGGCGGGACGACGTGGACCTATGGCGAGCTCCAGCAGCGGGCCAACCAGGTCGCGCAGGTGCTCACCGACGACCTGGGCCTGGTTCCCGGCAACCGCGTCCTGCTCCGCGCGCCGAACACGCCGTGGGTGGTGGCCTGCTGGTTCGGTGCCCTCAAGGCGGGTGCCGTCGTCGTCACCACCATGGCTGCCCTGCGGGCAGTCGAGATCACCCCCATCGTTGCCGCCTCCAAGCCGACCATCGCCCTGGTCGACCACCGCTTCGCGGAGGACGTGTATGCCGTGCGCGACAGCGCCGCGCCCGACCTCGCGGTGGTGGAGTTCGGGGGCTCGGGGTCGGACGACCTCGTGGCTCGGTGCGCCACGAAGTCCGGCGAATTCGTAGCGGTGCCAACGGCTGCCGACGACGTGGCCCTGCTGGGTCCGACCTCCGGCACCACCGGGGTCCCCAAGCTGACGATGCACTTCCACCGCGACATCGCGTCCATCGCCGAGACCTTCGGCAAGCACCTCGTGCAGCTGACCTCCGACGACGTGGTCGCCTGCACGGCGCCGCTGGCCTTCACCTTCGGTCTCGGCGCACTCGTGGTCTTCCCCATCCGGTCCGGCGCGAGCTCCCTGCTCACCGAGAAGGCAACGCCCGCAGAGCTCGCCCAGCTGGTCCACGACCACGAGGTGACGACGCTGTTCACCGCCCCAACCGCATACCGGGCGATCGTCGTCGACGGTCACGTCGGGCTGCTGGCGGGCGTCCGCACCGCGGTGTCGGCCGGCGAGCACCTCAACCCCGAGACCTGGCAGGCCGTCCTCGACCAGACCGGCCTGCGCATCATCGACGGCATCGGGTCGACCGAGCTGCTGCACGTCTTCGTCTCGGCGAGGGGGGACGACATCCGCCGCGGCGCGACCGGCAAGGCGGTGCCCGGGTTCCGGGCGACGATCCTCGACGCCGATGGTCAGGAGGTCGGTCCGGACGTGCCCGGTCGGCTCGCGATCATCGGACCCACGGGGTGTCGCTACCTCAACGACGAACGCCAGCACGCCTACGTGCTGAACGGGTGGAACATCACCGGCGACACCTTCGTCCGCGACGCCGACGGCTACTTCTACTACCAGGCACGCTCCGACAACATGATCGTGTCGTCCGGCTACAACATCGGCGGGCCGGAGGTCGAGGCCGCGATCGACCAGCACCCCGACGTGGCCGAGTGCGCTGTCGTCGGCAGGCCGGACGCGGAGCGCGGGTCGATCGTCTGCGCCTTCGTGGTCCTGCGCGCCGGCGTGGTGGGCGACGAGGCGAAGGCGCGCGAGCTCCAAGACTTCGTGAAGGCCCACATCGCCCCCTACAAGTACCCCCGCGACGTCCGCTTCGTCGACGTCCTGCCGCGCAACCCCAGCGGCAAGCTGCAGCACTTCAGATTGAGGGACCAGATCGCTCAGGAGGGGCAGTCGTGAAGATCGCCGTCATCGGGGGTGGGCCGGGCGGGCTCTACTTCGCCGCCCTCATGAAGCAGCTCGACCCCGCCCACGAGGTCACCGTGTGGGAGCGCAACGCCGCCTCCGACACGTTCGGGTTCGGAGTGGTCTTCTCCGACGAGACCCTCGGTGGCATCGGGAACGCCGACGAGCGGATCGCCGAGCAGATGGCCGACCGCTTCGCCCGCTGGACCGACATCGACATCCACTTCCGCGGCCAGCGGCACACCGTCGGCGGCCAGGGCTTCGCGGCCATGAGTCGCAAGGAGCTGCTCTCGCTGCTGCAGGAGCGGTGTGCCGAGCTAGGGGTCGACGTGCGGTTCTCGACCGTGGCGCCGGATGTCGAGGAGCTCCGGGCCACGCACGACCTGGTCCTGGCGGCCGACGGCGTCAACTCCGCGGTGCGGCAGCGGTATGCCGACGTGTTCCGTCCCAGCCTCGACCGGCGGCACAACAAGTTCATGTGGCTGGGGACCGACCTGGTCTTCGAGGCGTTCCAGTTCTACGTCAAGCAGACGCAGTGGGGGACGATGCAGATCCACGGGTACCCATACTCCGACAAGGGTTCGACGTTCATCATCGAGATGCACGAGGACGTCTGGCGGGCGGCCGGTCTGGATGCCAGCGAGGGGACCGAATTCCCTCCGGGGGTCTCCGACGAGGAGTCGATCGCCCGGGTGGCCGAGGTCTTCGCCGACGAGCTGGGCGGCCACGAGGTCCTGTCCAACAACTCGAAGTGGCTCAGCTTCACGACCGTTCGCAACGAGCACTGGCACGACGACAACGTCGTCCTGCTCGGCGACGCGGCGCACACCGCGCACTTCTCCATCGGCTCCGGCACCAAGCTGGCCATGGAGGATGCGTTGGCCCTGGCCGCCTGCCTGCACGAGCACGATGCCCTCGATGCCGCGCTCACGGCATACGAGACGGAACGGCGACCGGTCGTGGAGTCGACGCAGCGCGCGGCGCAGGCCTCGCTGGAGTGGTTCGAGAACATCGGGCTGTACGAGGACCAGGACCCCACCCAGTTCTGCTTCAACCTGCTGACCCGTTCGCGGCGCATCACCTACGACGGACTGCGCACCCGCGACGAGGAGTTCGCGACCCGGGTGGACGAGGCGTTCGCCGCCGCCCAGGGCGCAGCCGAGGTGGTGCCGGCGATGTTCCAGCCGATGCACGTCGGCAACCTCCAGCTCAAGAACCGCATCATCGTCTCGCCGATGGACATGTACTCCGCGGTCGACGGTGTGCCCGGCGACTTCCACCTCGTCCACCTGGGGTCGAAAGCACTCGGTGGGGCGGGGCTCGTGATGACCGAGATGGTCTGCGTCTCGCCGGAGGGTCGGATCACCCCCGGCTGCACCGGGCTCTGGACCGACGAGCAGCGCGACTCCTGGGTCAAGGTCGTCGACTTCGTCCACGCGAACTCCACTGCTGCCATTGGCCTCCAGCTCGGCCACTCCGGACGCAAGGGGTCGACCAAGCTCATGTGGGAGGGCATGGACGAACCGCTCGACACGGACAACTGGGAGGTCACCGGCCCCTCGGCCCTGGCCTACGGCGACGGGTGCCACCTGCCTCGCGAGGTGACCCGCAGTGACATGGATGCGATCCGCGACGAGTTCGTGGCCGCCGCGCGGCGTGGGGCGGACGCGGGCTTCGACCTGCTGGAGCTGCACTGCGCCCACGGCTACCTGTTGTCCTCGTTCCTCTCGCCGATCTCCAACCAGCGCACCGACGAGTACGGCGGCTCGATCGAGAACCGGCTGCGGTTCCCGCTCGAGGTCTTCGACGCGGTGCGGGCCGCGTGGCCGGCTGAGCGGCCCCTGACGGTCCGCATCTCGGCGACCGACTGGATGCCGGACGGCAACGACGAGCACGACGCGGTCGCTATGGCCCGGGCCTTCATCGCCCACGGTGCCGACGGCATCGACGTGTCGTCGGGGCAGATCGCCAAGGAAGAGAAGCCGGCGTTCGGGCGGTCGTACCAGACTCCTTTCGCCGACCGGATCCGTCACGAGGTGGCCGCGGCAGCAGGCGTGGCCGTGATCGCCGTGGGCGCCATCTCGTCGCACGATGACGTCAACTCGATCCTCCTCGCCGGCCGGGCCGACCTGTGTGCGCTGGGGCGGACGCACCTCTACGACCCGCAGTGGACGCTGCACGCGGCGGCGGAGCAGGAGTTCCGCGGTCCGGCCGCCGAGTGGCCGTTGCCCTTCGCGGCGGGCCGCCGCAAGCCGCCGACGGCTCGGACCGATGCGGTCCGGCCCCGGCTCTCGCTGATCAAGGAGACCGAGAGCGACGAGCTGCCGACCCACCTGCGCTGGACGCCCGAGGCCGCCTCGGTGGGCTCGCAGGTCGCGGTGGCTCGGTGACCCTCGAAGATCCGGTCGGCATCCATCGCGCGAGGGTCGAGTGGATGGACACCGACGCGGCCGGCCACCACCACAACACGGCCATCACCCGGTGGGTCGAGTCGGCGGAGGCTGAGCTGATGCGCGAGCGCGCCGTGGCCGGCTACTTCGGTGTCGCCCCTCGGGTGCGCCACGAGGTCGACTACGAGGCGCGGCTCTGGTTCGGCCAGGAGGTCACGGCCACCGTGGCGGTCGAACGCATCGGCACCAGCTCGATGACCTTCGCCTACGAGGTGTGGGGCGAGCCGTTCGAGGGTCGCCCCCGGACGAGGGCGGCCCACGGGCGGTACGTCACCGTCCACGTCCCCACGGGCGCGGACTCGGCCCAGCCGTGGCCGACCTCGTGGCGAGAAGCCCTGTCCAAAGCGGACAGGTCGTGATTCCGGACCGAGCCTGATTCCGGACAGAAGGTGACCGGAAGCCTTCCTAGGCTGGTGGTAGAACCTCCGGGAGAGAGGTTGCGACGAGAGGACCGGCCATGGACTACAAGATCGAGCTCATCCCCATCTCCGTCACGGACATCGACCGCACCAAGGCGTTCTACGAGGACGTCGTCGGGTGGCCGGCGGACCAGGACCAGGTCGTGGAAGAGGCCGGCCTGCGCTTCGTCCAGATCACGCCTCCCGGGTCGGCCTGCTCGTTCTGCTTCGTCAAGGGCATGCAGATGCTGGGCGAGGGGATGAAGCAGTACCTCCAGGTCGTGGTCGCCGACGCCGATGCGGCCTATGCCGAGCTCAAGGGCCGCGGCGTCGAGGTGACCGAGGTCGAGGACCTCCCGTGGGGTCGGTTCACCCACTTCGAGGACCCTGACGGCAACCACTTCGCGCTCCAGGAGCTGCCTGACTACGCGGCCGCCCTGGCTGCGCGCGAGGCCGCGGCAGCGACCGACGCCAGCGACGGCTAGGGGCGGTCAGGCACCTCGGGTGGGTCGTGGCCTGCGCAGCAGCAGCCCTGCCACCAGGGCGCCGAGGGTGCCGAGCGCCTCGTCGCCGAGGGTGTCCTGGTAGGCCGTGTCCAGCTCGGTCCCGTGGCGGATGAACGTGTACCACTCGCCGAGCTCCCACCCGATCGCCAGCACCGCGCCGAGTCCCGTCACGAGCAGGACCCGTGCCCACGGCATACGAATCCCTTGCAGCAGAAGCAGACCCAGGCCGGCGCACAGCAACACCCAGTTGACGAAGTGGTTGGCGTCGTCCCACCACGTCACCGAGTCGTAGAGGTCGAGGGTGTTGCCGGTGACGTCGATGAGGAACGGTGCCATCACGAGGCCGAACGCCAGCCACGGCACCTCGGCGCGCTGCCGCCGGTGGACCAGCCACCACGCGGCGGGAACGATGAGCATCATCACCGGGTAGGCCACGAGCCGTGCCCCGAACGCCTTGCCCTCGAACTGCTGCAGTCCGCCGGCGAAGGTGCCCACGGCCAGTTGCCCGATCGTCAGGACCAGCACGCACGCGGGCAGCCACCAGGCACCGCGCCGCCTCGTCTCCCGGATCATCACACGATCATGGTGGACGCGAGCCGCTCACGCGGCGTAGACCGCGACCTCGCTCGCCTTGATCGTGAACACGACGTCGGAGCCGGGGGCCAGGTCGAGCTCGGCCAGCGCCGCAGGCGTGATGTCCGCCGAGAGGTATGCCGTGTGCACGCGCACCTGGTGACCGTGCGGTTCGAGGTCGGTCACCGTCCCGCGGACGACGTTGCGGGGGCTACCGGCAGGGGCCTGTAGGTAGACGCCGACGGCGTTCGGGCTGAACACCGCGACGGCGGCCTGACCATCCCCCAGGACGTCCTCGGTGAGCCCTTCGATGCGCAGTCCCCCAGGAGTCGAAACCGTTGCCCCGTGGGCGGTTCCGCGCACCAGGTTGAGTCCCGCGATGCGGGCTGCGAAGCCGCTCGTCGGCCGGGTGAGCACCCGGGAGGTGGGCCCCTGCTCGACGACGTGGCCGTCCTCGACGACGGCGACGTCGTCGGCCAGCAGGACCGCGTCGAGGATGTCGTGGGTGACCAGGATCGTCGTGCGGTCCTTGAGGACTCGGCGCAGCAGCTGGCGAATCGCGGGGGCGGACTCGACATCGAGGGCGGACAGCGGTTCGTCGAGCAGAAGCAGGTGCGGCTCGGTGGCCAGCGCCCGGGCGATGGCCACCCGCTGGGCCTGACCCCCGGAGAGCGACGCCGGACGCCGGTCGGCGAAGTCTTCGGCGTCGACCCGGGCGAGCCACTGCCGCGCCTGTTCGCGGGCCCGGCCACGCGGCATACCGGCGCTGCGCGGGCCGAAGGCGACGTTGTCCAGCACCGACAGGTGCGGGAACAGTCGAGCCTCCTGGGCCAGCAGGGCCACGCCTCGCGCGTGCGGAGGCACCCACTCGCCGTGGCCTGAAGCATTGGCAGAGTCGTTGCCGGAGAAGAGGACCCGGTCGTCGAGGGTGATCTGGCCCGAGGTGGGGCGCAGGAGCCCGGCGATGGTGGCGAGGGCTGTGGACTTGCCGGCACCGTTCGGTCCGAGCAGCGCCAGCGTGCGGCCGGCCTCGACGGCGAGCGTGAGGTCGACGCCGCGGTGGGGGAGTCGGACCTGCGCGTGGAGCTTCACAGCGCGGTCCTCGACCGTCGGGTCAGGGCGATCACGACGGTGGCGACGACGACGAGCACGAGCGAGAGGGCCACGGCTGCTTGGGGTTCGGTCTCGCGCTGGAGGTAGATCTCCAGCGGCAGGGTGCGGGTGACGCCCTGGAGGCTGCCCGCAAAGGTGATCGTGGCTCCGAACTCACCCAGCGCCCGGGCGAAGGCGAGCACCGCGCCGGAGGCGAGGCCGGGCAGGACCAAGGGCAGGGTCACCCGCAGGAACACCGTCGTCGGGCGCGCCCCGAGGGTCGCGGCCACCTCCTCGAACCGTTGTCCGCCGGTGCGCAACGCACCCTCGAGGCTGACCACGAGGAAGGGCAGGGCGACGAACGTCTGTGCCATCACGACTGCGGTGGTGGAGAACGCGATCTGGAGTCCGAGGACCTCGATGGTGTGGCCGAGCAGCCCACGACGACCGAACGTGTAGAGCAGCGCGATGCCGCCGACGACTGGCGGGAGCACGAGGGGGAGCAGGACGAGGGACCGGGCGATCGACTGTCCGCGGAACTCGGTGCGGGCCAGGACGAGCGCCATCGGCACCCCGAAAGCGATGCACAGCACCGTGCTGGCGACCGAGGTGCGCAGGCTCAGGGCCAGGGCGGCGCGGGAGGAGTCCGACGTGATGAGGGTGCCAAAGCTGCCCCACTCGATCCGGGTGAGCATCGCCACGAGGGGGAGCACGACGAACAGCGCGCCGACCGCGGCGGGGACGAACACCCAGGCCGGCAGCCCCAGCCGCGGTCGTCCCGGCTGCGGTCGTCGTCGCGGCGTGGGATGGACCGGGGGCACGACAGGCAGGCTACGGCTTGGCGAACCCGGCGGCGGCGAGGATGCCCTGACCCGGCTCACCCGTCACGGCCTGGAGGAAGGCGTCGGCCAGCGCGGCGTTCTTGCTGCTCTTGAGGGTCGCGATCGGGTAGGTGTTGACGGCGGCCGAGGACTCGGCGAACTCGATGCCCCTCACTGTGTCGCCGGCGCCCTTGACGTCGGTGACGTAGACGAGTCCGGCGTCGGCCTCGCCCGAGGTCACCTTGCCGAGGACGTCGGTGACCGACTGCTCCTCGCTGACCGGCTTGATGTCGATCTTCGCGGCCGTCTCGACCTTGGCCGCCGCGGAGCCACACGGAACGGCCGGGGCGCACAGGACGACCTTGACGCTTGGTTTGGCAAGATCGGCGAGGCCAGTGACCTTGGCCGGGTTGTCCGGCGGGACGGCGATCTCGAGGGTGTTGGACGCGAAGTTCACAGGGGTGTCCGCGGTGAGCGAGGCGCCGGTCGCCTTGTCCATGTTCTTGGTGTCGGCCGAGGCGAAGACGTCGGCGGGTGCGCCCTGCTGGATCTGGGCGACGAGGTCGGAGGAGCCAGCGAAGTTGAAGGCGACCTTGGCGCCCGGGTGCGCCTTCTCGAACTCGGCTCCGATCGCCGTGAAGGTCTTCTTCAACGAGGCCGCCGCGAACACCGTGATCTGCCCGGTCAGCGCCGGGGACGAGGACGAGGACGAGTACGAGGACGAGCTGGAGCTCGTGGTGTCGCCGGCGTCGGACCCGCACGCTGCCGTCGCGAGGACCAGCGCCGCTGTGGCAACGGTGGCCAGGGTGGCGAGGGGGCGGATCATGATGCTCCTTGGGGTGTTTCGACGATGACGGTCGTGGACTTGACCACGGCGATGGCCACGGAGCCCAGCTCGAGCCTGAGGTCGTCCACGGCCTCGGAGCTCATCAGCGACACCACGCGGAACGACCCGCACTGCATTTCGACCTGGGCCATCACCGTGTCTCGCTTGATGTCCGTGACGAGGCCGACGAAGCGGTTGCGGGCCGAGCGACCCACGCCGGACGGATCCTCCACGGCATGCGCCTGGTCACGGGCGAGCAGCGCGACCTGGTAGCCGTCGACGACCTTGCGGCCCGCCTCGTCGGTGCGTGCCTCGAGCGCGCCGCTGTCCACCCAGCGCCGCACGGTGTCGTCGCTGACGCCGAGAAATGACGCGGCGTCCTTGATCCTCATCAGCGGCATGCGATCAACTGTAGTTCCGTGCCTGCGGTCGATACAAGCAAATCAAACCGCGTCTGCGGTTTTCCGCCTACTCCACCTACTCCGCCTATTCCACCCGCTCGGCCTGCTCGGCGCGGTCTGGCGTCCCGCTGTCGGCTCCGTCTCGCTAGGCCGGCTCCGCCGCGTCCGGCTCGGGCGGCTCGGCGGCGCCGTCCCGTTCGTCGCGCTCCGCCCACTCGAGCAGCTGGTCGATCTCGAACACCGCGTCGTCGATTCCGGCGTGCAGGTCGCCCAGCTCGGCATACCTGGCGGGCATCGTCGCGATGGTGAAGTCGTCGGGGACCACATCGTCGACCTCGTCCCACCGGATCGGTGCCGACACGGTCCCGATCGCGTTGCCGCGCACCGAGTAGGCCGCGGCGATCGTGTGGTCCCTCGCATTCTGGTTGTAGTCGATGAACAGGTCCGCGGGGTCGCGGTCCTTGCGCCACCACGTGGTGGTGACGTCGTCCGGCATACGTCGCTCCACCTCGCGCGCGAACGCGAGCGCACCGCGCCGCACGTCCTTGAAACCCCAGTCCGGCGCGATCCGCACGTAGACGTGCATCCCGGACCCGCCGCTGGTCTTGGGCCAGCCGACCGCCCCCAGCTCGTCGAGCACCTCGTGCGCCACGTGGGCCACGCGCTGCACCCGGTCCCAGGGGCAGTCGGGCCCGGGATCGAGGTCGATCCGCCACTCGTCCGGCTTCTCCACGTCGGCGCGCCTGCTGTTCCAGGGGTGGAACTCGACCGTCGACATCTGCACCGCCCAGATGACCTGGGCCAGCTCGGTGACGCACAGCTCGTCGGCCTTGCGGGTGTAGCGCGGGAAGGTCACCCGCACCGTCTGCAGCCACGGCGGCGCCCCGTGCGGCACCCGCTTCTGGTGCACCTTCTCCCCGGCGATCCCCGAGGGGAACCGGTGCATCATGCACGGCCGTTCCCTCAGCGCGTTGACGATCCCATCGCCCACCGACAGGTAGTACTTGACCAGGTCGAGCTTGGTCTCGCCGCGGGCCGGGAAGTACTCGCGCTCCGGGTTCGTGATCCGCACGTCGCGATCACCGACCTCGAGCACGATCGCGGGCGACGCCTTGGCTGCCATGCCCCCACGCTACGGGTGGGTATGCCGCGGTGCCACGCCCGCGGCATACCTCACCTTTATCGGGTTTAGGGACAAAGGGTGGCTTCACCCGGAAACGGTTCCAGGGTGAAGCCGACACAAGTCCCTAGACCCGATAACGATGGGGCGGGGGCGGTCGTATGCTCGGCGCATGCTCGAGCAGAAGCGCATCCTCGCCACCAGCATCCCCGGCCCCAAGAGCCAGGCCCTCCAGCAGCGCAAGCTCGCCGCCGTGTCCGCCGGTGTGGGCACCGGCCTCCCCGTCTACATCGAGCAGGCGGCGGGCGGGATCCTGCGCGACGTCGACGGCAACCAGCTCATCGACTTCGGTTCGGGCATCGCCGTCACGACGGTCGGCAACGGCAACCAGCGCATCATCGACGCGGTGACCGCACAGATCAACGACTTCACCCACACCTGCTTCATGGTCACGCCCTACGAGGAGTACCTCGAGGTGGCGGAGGTGCTCGCGGAGGTCACGCCCGGAACCCACGAGAAGCGTTCCGCCCTCTTCAACTCCGGGTCCGAGGCCGTCGAGAACGCCGTCAAGGTAGCCCGCCACTTCACCGGTCGGCAGGGTGTCGTCGCGTTCGACCACGCCTACCACGGGCGCACCAACCTCACGATGGGGCTGACCGCCAAGAACATGCCCTACAAGCACCGGTTCGGGCCGTTCGCGAGCGAGATCTACCGCGTGCCGATGGCCTACCCCTACCGCTGGCCGACGGGTCCCGAGGCCTGTGCGGAGGAGGCGTTCGCGGAGTTCGTCGACCTCGTGCACGCCCAGGTCGGCGAGGACAACACGGCCGCCGTCATCCTCGAGCCGATCCAGGGCGAAGGCGGGTTCATCGTGCCGGCGCCGGGCTTCATGAAGAAGGTCTCCGACTGGTGCACCGAGCAGGGGATCCTGTTCATCGCCGACGAGGTGCAGACCGGGTTCTGCCGCACCGGCGACTGGTTCGCCTCCGACCACGAGGACGTCGTCCCCGACCTCATCACCACGGCCAAGGGGATCGCCGGAGGTATGCCGCTCGCGGCCCTCACGGGTCGCGCCGACGTCATGGACGCGATCCACGTCGGTGGGCTGGGCGGCACCTACGGCGGCAACCCCGTCGCGTGTGCCAGTGCCCTCGCGGCCATCGAGACGATGAAGGCGGACGACCTGCGCGGTCGCGCCCGGGCCGTCGAGGCGCTGTTCCGCCCGAGGCTGGAGGCGCTGGCTGACAAGTACGGCGTGATCGGCGACATCCGTGGCCGTGGGGCGATGCTGGCCGTCGAGCTGGTCAGCGACCTCGAGCACAAGACTCCTGACGCGGACCTCACTGGCCGGATCAACAAGGCCTGTCACGCGGCCGGTCTGGTGACGCTGACCTGCGGCACGTTCGGCAACGTGTTCCGGTTCCTGCCGCCGCTGTCCGCGGGCGACGAGCTGCTGGCCGAGGGGCTCGACATCCTCGAGGACGCGTTCGCCCAGTCCGTCTGACCCGCACCTGGCGTCTGGCTAGGTGCCCTGGACGAAGCGCCTGTCGATCAGCACCCACCGCAGGGCGGAGACCGACACCCAGCCGAGCCCGTAGAGCAGCAATGCAGTCCAAGGCGGGTGCGGGGTGCCGGACACCGTGGTCACGACGACCAGGAGAACCTCGACGAGCACGGCCTCGGACGCCGCCAGCGCGAGCGCCTGGGCGAACGTGGTCGGGCGTCGAACCAGGGCTGCGAGCATGATTCCCTCCCTTGCAGGAGAAGGCGGCTGCACCTCTCACAGGGAAGGACGCGCGACCCGCGAGATCGGGACGCCGGGCCAACGACATGGCACCAACCCTCGTGCAGTGTTTACCTGGCTGACGCGTGTCGGTTACCGGTCGGACCACCTTCGGCTGTTAGAAAAGGTGAGACCCGGCCAAGTATGAGTTGGCCGGGTCTCGTGTCCCCCGAGGGGGACTGGCCTCCCGAGGGAGGTTCGATGATCTTGACCCATCACGGTCCCTCGCGCAAGAGGTGCATGAGTCCCCTTTCTGCGCCGGGTCCCGCGACCTACGGGCTGGCCGGCACCTGGCCGACTGGCTGGAAGTAGTGCTTCTCCATCCAGTGGCCGACCTTGCGACCCGTGTTCGCTCCCACCACGTCTGCGGTGCGGAAGTGGATCCCGCCCCAGACGCGGGCGTCGATGATCTCCTTCATGGCCAGCGACAGCCGGCTGAAGTCCCGCGTCTCGCCCGGGTAGCGGCTGGACGCCATGCGGACGGACACCTTGTCGGTCCCGAAGAAGGTGCGGACGGCGTCGAGGGTGGCACCGCTGACACATCCGTGGCCCGAGGGGTGATCGGGGAAGGGCGGGTTCACCAAAGGAGGCGTGGTCGCCGTCGCAGGGTCGAAGAGAGGTCGCCAACTGGGATCGGCCACGGTGGCCGGGTTGTCGTCGGTGTCCGCCTCACGGATAGCCGCGTTCGGCCGCCAGAACTGCCAGTAGTACTTGTCGTTCCAGCAGGCGATCGCGCCGTCCGCCCCGGCCAGGCTCATGCTGGCTATCAGGCGAGCGCCCTCACTGGCGCTGAGGCCGTGGCGGGTGATGAGGTCTCGTGCCATGCCGTGCCAGAGGGGCGCGGGAGCGGTTTGCCAGAAGATGGCCGCCTTCGTCTGGTCCGCGGTACGCCGTGTGCTGGTGAGCGAGCCGAGCTCCTTGACCTCGTTGAAGTCCTTCGCGTACTCGGCACTGGTCAGGGCGTTCGGCCCGGAGGAACGGAACTGGTCGGGGCTCCTCATCAGGAACGGTCGCAGCTGCCCCACCCAGGGGTCGGGGTCGAGCGCGGTCGCGGGTGAGGGTCGCCAGTCGCCCGGCTCGGTCCCGAGGTTGAACGTGAAGGGTGACATGAAGCCGTCCCCCCTTCGCGAGTCGACCATCGCCGCGGCCGCGGCCCTGCCGGCACGAACACCCTCGTCCTCACCGGCTCCGTCCGGCACGGCCGCAAGGCTTGTCGTCAAGGCGGTGTCGAGCGCGGCCCACTGAGCCTGCGGCACGATGGCAACCAGGACGTCGTGGGCTGCGGTCGCGATCGCCGCGTCGGTCGACGCCCACGGCTTGATGTCCAGGGCCGCGACGTCGAGTCGGTAGGGCTGGTGGCCGCGGTCGATGGCGTTCACCGCGTCGTAGACAGCCCCCGCGACCATGGCGATGCCTCGCGTCTGGCCGTGGGCCGAGGGCCGCAGTGGGGTGGTGAGGCCCTGGGCGGTGATGTTCCACTGCAGCAGTACGCCCGGGCCGGGTGCGGCGGCCGAGGGTTCGGCAGTGGCGGGCGCTCCGGCCGTCGCCGCGACCGCCGCGCCCAGGGCGGCGGTGAGCGCGAGACCAGAACTGCGGTGCCAACGATGAAGCGGCCGGAGGCCGCGTGGGGGTGTCTGGTGGACCGTCCCTGCCACGGTCCGAGAGCGTGCTCTCATGGCGGGTCCCTTCGACGGGGGCCCAACGACCGACGCGAGCGGGACGCCCGACGCCATCAGAGTCAGGCCCAGTTCACCATCGTGGCACGACGAAATGCGCCTCGCCCTCGGGCGAAGCGCGTACCGACGAACCGCGCGTTCGCGGTGGCGAGTACGTCGAAGCGCGTACTCCGGATCGCGTACTCCGGATCGCGTCCGCCCGAGGTCCGGCCAAGACCCGCGAGTCGTCAGCGAGTCGTCAGCGAGGAGGCATGCGGAGTGCGCCGTCGAGGCGGATGACCTCGCCGTTGAGCATGCCGTTGTCGACGATGTGCGCGACGAGGCTGGCGTACTCGTCAGGGTTGCCCAGTCGTGAGGGGTGCGGCACCTGGGCCTCGAGGACGGCAGTGGCTTCGGGCGGCAGACCCGCGAGCATCGGAGTCATGAACGTTCCCGGGGCGACCGTCATCACGCGGATTCCCTTGTCCGCCAGGTCGCGAGCGGCACTCAGGGTGAGGCCGACGACGCCACCCTTGCTCGCGGCATACGCGGCCTGACCGATCTGTCCGTCGTAGGCGGCGATGGACGCCGTCATGATGATGACGCCCCGGTCGGCGTCGACGGGCTCGTTCTCGAGCATCGCCGCGGCGGCGAGCCGCAGCACGTTGAAGGTGCCGATCAGGTTGATGTTGATCACGTTGGCGAACTGCTCGAGCGGCAGCGGACCGCGCTTGCCGACCACCCGGCCGGGCGTGCCGACCCCCGCGCAGTTGACGACGATCCGCAGCGTCCCGAGCTCACGCGCCACGTCGATCGCGGCCTGGACCTGCGCCTCGTCGCGGACGTCGGTGGCCACGAAGCGTGCGCGCTCGCCGAGCTCCTCGGCCAAGGCCTCACCCGGGGAGGACGGCAGGTCGAGGATGACCACGGCGGCACCGTCGGCGTGCAGGCGGCGGACGGTGGCACCGCCGAGGCCGCTGGCTCCGCCGGTGACGACGGCGACGGTGGAATCGGTGATCTGCATGGCGTCAGTCTCTCTTGGACGGGCTCTTGAGGAGCTGGCGGCTGATGACGAGCCGCTGGATCTGGTTGGTGCCCTCAAAGATCTGGGTCACCTTGGCCTCGCGCATGTAGCGCTCCAGCGGGAAGTCCTGGGTGTAGCCCGCGCCGCCGAGCACCTGCACCGCGTCGGTGGTGACGCGCATGGCGTTGTCGGTGCAGACCAGCTTGGCCACTGCCGCCTCCTTGGTGAAGGGCCGGCCGGCATCGTGCAGCCGGGCGGCGTGGAGATAGGCCGCGCGGGCCGACGTCACGCCTGCCTCCATGTCGGCGAGCAGGAAGGCGAGCCCCTGGTTGTCGCCGATCGGTCGACCGAACTGTTCGCGCTCCTTGGCGTAGGCGACAGCCTGGTCGAGTGCCGACTGAGCCAAACCCGTTGCGGCCGCAGCGATTCCGAGGCGCCCCGAATCGAGGGCTGACAGGGCGATGGTCATGCCCTGGCCGACGCCACCCACGAGACGGTCAGCGGACACCTCGACCCCCTCGAAGTGCACCTCGCTCACGGTGTCGCAGTGCAGGCCCATCTTCTTCTCCGGCGCACCGAAGGCGATGCCCTTGGCGTCACCCGGGACGACGAAGCAGGACAGGCCGCGCGCGCCGTCGTCCGAGGTGCGCACGAAGCTCGTGTAGAAGTCCGCGTGCCCGGCGTGCGAGATCCAGGCCTTGGTGCCCTTGAGCTGGTATGCCGTGGGGTCGGCTTCGTCGTCAGGGGTCGCGCGGGCGCTCATCGAGGCGACGTCGGAACCGGCGTGGCGCTCGGAGAGGCAGTAGGCGCCGAGCTGGTCACCCGAGAGCATCGCCGGAAGGAGTGCCTCCTGCTGGGCCCGCGTGCCGAACTGGGCGACGGGGTAGCAGGTGAGCGAGTGGACGGAGACGCCGACCGCGACGCTCATCCAGGCGGAGGCGATCTCCTCGACGACCTGGAGGTAGACCTCGTAAGGCTGGCCACCGCCGCCGAACTCCTCGGGGTAGGGCAGCGAGAGCAGCCCGGCTCGGCCCAGGGTGCGGAAGGCGTCGCGGGGCAGGGCCGGCGTCGTCGCGGCGGCGCGCTCGGCCTCGTCGACCTGGGGACGGAGCTCCTTGTCGCAGATCTCGCGGGTCAGGTCGATGAGGTCGTAGCCCTCCTCGGAGGGCATGAGGCGGGTCGCTGGCATGCACCAAGGGTAGTAGTAGGACGTCCTACTACTTGAATCGCGCAGGTCAGCAGGGTTCGAGAGTGCACGACACGCTGAAAGTTCGGCGCGGGCGCCAGCGTGTCACGCACTCTCGACCCTGCGGCGAAACCGTGGACGCCGTGGACTTCTGCGCCTACCGTCGTCGTTGTGGGGTGGTTGAGCTCTGTCATCCGACGAGTGCGCATGGTCCTCGCGCCGATCCGTCCGGTCGTCGTGCCGCCCGGCCAGGCCGCGAGCGTCCCGGAGGTGGTCGAACGGCTGCGCCGGTTGGGTGCCGCCCTCGGGCCCGCGGACGGCGTGGGCCGCTTCAACGCGCTGTACCTCCTCGTCACCGAGCGGGTCGGTGATCGGCTGGCGGCCCACGCGTTCGTGAACCCGGCCTTCCTCGAGCGCCTCGACGTGGTGTTCGCGGGGCTCTACCTCGAGGCAGTCGAGGCGTCTGACGAGAGTCGCAGCAAGGCGTGGACCCCGCTCTTCGAGAGCCGTGCGGCCACCGGTCTGGTGCCGGTCCAGTTCGCCGTCGCGGGGATGAACGCCCACATCAACCACGACCTGCCCATCGCCACGGTCCGCACCTGCCGCCAGCTCGGTCTCTCACCGACCAGTCCCGGGGTCCAGCGTGACTACCTGACCGTCAATGCCGTGCTGGCAGAGGTCCATGAGGAGGTGCGCCAGTCCCTGCTCGACGAGACCCAGCGACGCCTCGACCACGAGGTCTCCCCGGTCCTGAACCTGGTCGGCTCATGGAGTGTCAACCGGGCCCGTGACGCGGCCTGGCAGCAGGCGCTGGTGCTCTGGGAGCTGCAGTCCAGCCCGACCCTGACCCGCACCTACCTCGACTCGCTCGCGAGCACGGTGGGTCTGGTGTCGCGCCAGCTGCTCGTGGCGCTCGCCTGATCGCGGGCTAGGAGGTCCCGCGGTCCAGTGGGGTGAGGTCAGGGCGCTTGGCCCGGACGGCGTCGCCGCTGGACTCGCCCTTGAGCCGGCGTTGCACCCAGGGCGCGAGGTGGGTGCGGGCCCACTCGGCGTTGGCCGCGGCCGCCTGGCGTCGGGCGACGGGCGGCGCCGGGGGCAACGGGGTGGACCAGTCGGCGCGGTCGGTGTCGTGCCCGAGCGCCGACAGGGCGTTGAGTGCCACGCGCCGGTGCCCCTCGCTCGTCATGTGGATCCGGTCCTCGGACCACAGCCGGAAGTCCTGCAGCGCCTTCATGCCCCACTGGTTGATGACGTAGGCGCCGTGCTGCTGGGCGATGCTGAACAGGTTGGCCGAGTGGATGGCGTGGCGCCCCCTCAGGTGGCGCAGCACCGGCGCGCCCACGGGGTCGGTGGGCGTCGCCAGCAGCACGTCGGCCCCTGCCTCGCGCAACCGCACGACCGCCGCCTCGAGCCGGGCGGCGATCGCGTCGAGGTCGGCCTTGGGTCGCAGGATGTCGTTGCCGCCCCCGACCATCGAGACCAGGTCGGGACCCAGGGCGATCGCGGCGTCGAGCTGCGGTCCGATGACGTCGGCCAGCAGCCGCCCGCGCACCGCAAGGTTGGCGTAGGCGAAGTCGCCTCCCGCATCGTGCGCGATGGCCGCGAGGTGGTGGGCCAGCCGGTCGGCCCAGCCGACGAAGGCGTTCTCGTGCTGGGGGTCCGGGTCGGACATGCCCTCCGTGAACGAGTCGCCGATCGCGACGTAGCGGTGCCAGACCTTGCCGCTCTCGGGGAGATGCGTCAGGTTGTCCGCCATCGCGTCGGGCGCGGGGGTGGGGTCAGTGGTCGCGTCGCTCACGGAAGCCTCCAGTCGATGGGTGCGGCGCCCTGGTGGGCGAGGAGCTCGTTGGTCCGGCTGAACGGCCTGCTCCCGAAGAAGCCGGAGTGCGCCGACAGGGGAGAGGGGTGGGCGCTCTCGATGGCGGGTATGCCGCCGAGGTGCGGCACGAGGTTCCTCGCGTCCCTGCCCCACAGGATTGCGACCAGCGGGCCACCGCGGCTCACCAGCGCCGAGATCGCTTGTGCTGTCACGGTTTCCCAGCCCTTGCCGCGGTGGCTGGCGGGTTTGCCGGGTCGCACGGTCAGCACCCTGTTGAGGAGCAGGACCCCCTGGTCGGCCCAGGGCGACAGGTCGCCGGTCGACGGTCGCGGGAGCCCGAGGTCTGTCTGCAGCTCCTGGAAGATGTTGGCCAGGCTGCGGGGGACCGGCTGCACGTCCGGCGCGACCGAGAACGACAGTCCCACCGCGTGCCCGGGAGTCGGGTAGGGGTCCTGTCCGACGATGAGCACCCGCACGTCGTCCAGCGGCCGCTCGAAGGCACGGAGCACGTGCACGCCGGCCGGCAGGTAGCCCCGTCCGGCCGCGACCTCCTCGCGCAGGAACTCACCCAGCGAGGCCACGGCCCCGGCCACGGGCTCCAGGGCGGCCGCCCACGAGGGGTGGACGAGCTCGGTGAGGGCAGCCGGCGGCATACCCAGAAACTAAACCCCTGTCAGCGGAAGATCGCGGCCAGGTCGTCCAACCGCGTCGGCACCAGCCGGAACCATGCCCACGTGCCCCGCCGCTCGCGGGTCACCAGGCCGGCTTCGGTGAGCACCTTGAGGTGGTGGCTCACGGTCGGCTGGCTGAGTCCGACGGCGGGCGTGAGGTCGCAGACACAGGCCTCCTGCCCCTGGGACGAGCGGATGAGGGACAGCAGCTGGAGCCGCACCGGGTCGGCCACCGCCTTGAGCAGGGATGCCGTGGCCTCGGCCTGCTCTCGTCCCATCGCCTGGTCCGTGGTGAGTGTGCCGCAGCAGGCGACACCGGCGGTCGTGGTGGCGGCGAGGGCGTCGCCGGGGGCGGCGAGGGTGACGAGCGTGGGGCCGGGCACGGGATCTCCTTGAAATAGACCTGCATCGATATTGACAAACATCAATGCAGTCGATTCACTTCCTGCATAGACAATAGTCGATGAACCAAGGAGTCTGCTCGTGTCCCGTGTCCAGCTCGCGCTCAACGTCGCCGACCTCGAGAAGTCGGTCGCGTTCTACTCGACCCTTTTCGGCACCCAGCCGCACAAGCGCCGTCCGGGCTACGCCAACTTCGCCATCGTCGAGCCGCCGCTCAAGCTGGTGCTGATCGAGGTCCCGGCCGACCAGCGCGGCGAGGGCACCGCGCAGGCGCTCAACCACCTCGGCATCGAGGTGGACAGCAGCGCCGACGTCGAGGCGGGGGCGACGCGGTTGCGCGAGGCTGGTCTGGCCGCGTTCGACGAGCGGGACACGACCTGCTGCTATGCGTTGCAGGACAAGGTCTGGGTGCACGACCCGGCCGGCGCCCCCTGGGAGGTCTACACCGTGAAGGACGACAACCCGGCCGACGGACGTCCCGCCACGGCGAGCCTTCCGATCGTGGCGGGCGGAAACGACGGCGGGTGCTGCACGACGGCCGCAGGCCCCGCGCTGCAGGAGGCGTGTTGCTGAACCACCCGGTGCGCGCCCGACTGGCCGCCGAGCTGGTCGGGACCGCAGGGCTGCTCGCCGCGGTCGTCGGGTCGGGCGTGATGGCCCAGCGCCTGACCGACGACGGCGCTGTCCAGCTCCTCGTCAACGCGCTTGCCACGGTGGCGGTGCTCGGCGTGCTCATCAGCACGTTCGGCCCGGTCAGCGGTGCCCACTTCAACCCCGCGGTGACGCTGGCGCAGGCCGTCCGGGGGGAGCATGGGTGGGGCGACGTGGCGCCCTACGTGGCCGTCCAGCTCGTGGGTGGCGTTGCGGGCACGGCGCTGGCCAACCTCATGTTCGGGCTGCCCGCGCTGCACCTGTCCCGCCACGAGCGAGGGGGTGCCGGACAGTGGCTGGGCGAGGTCGTCGCCACGGCAGGGCTGGTCCTCGCCATCGGGTTGGTGCGCGAGGGGAGTCGCGCCGCCCTCGTGGTCCCGGCGTGGATCTTCGGCGCCTACTTCCTGACCTCCTCGACGTCGTTCGCCAACCCGGCCGTCACCGTTGCGCGTGCCCTCTCGGACACCTTCGCGGGCATCGCGCCCGCCTCCGTTCCGGCCTTCGTCGCAGCGCAGCTCGTCGGCGTCGGAGCCGGCCTCGCCCTGCTGCGCACCGTTCGGACGCGCACCGTCCCGATCCCCACCCCTGAAAGCGAATCCGTATGAGTGACAAGCCCTCTGTCCTGTTCGTGTGTGTCCACAACGCCGGGCGCTCGCAGATGGCCGCGGCATACCTCGCGCATCTCGGCGGTGGGGCCGTCGAGGTGCGCTCGGCGGGGAGCCAGCCTGCCGACCAGGTGAACCCCGCCGCGGTCGCAGCCATGGCCGAGGAGGGCATCGACATCGCCGCACAGATCCCGAAGGTCCTGACCACCGAAGCCGTCCAGGACTCCGACGTGGTCGTCACCATGGGGTGTGGCGACACCTGCCCCTACTTCCCCGGCAAGCGCTACGAGGACTGGGTGCTCGACGACCCGGCAGGGCAGGGAGTCGACGCCGTGCGCCCGATCCGCGACGAGATCCGCGGACGGGTCGAGGTGCTGCTCCGCGAGCTGGGCGTCGAGCCGCGGGCCTGACCGGCGCACCCGGCGCCCCATCGAGGCTGTTCGTTAGCCTCGAGCCCGTGACTCCTCGCTGGCCCGTGGTCCTGTTCGACTTCGACGGCACCCTCGCCGACACCATCCCCCTGATCGTCGCGTCCTACCACCACGCGCTGGGGTCGGTCCTCGGCGAGCAGGCCGCAGAGGACGAGGTGAGGTCCTGGATCGGCCGCCCCCTCCAGCCAGTGCTCGAGGAGCGCTACCCGGGTCGTGGCGCCGAGCTCACCGACGTCTACCGCGAGTGGAACCTCGCCAACCACGACGAGCTGATCCGCACCGTCGACGGCGTGATCGAGCTCCTCGACGACCTGCACGACGCCGGTGCCCGCACCGGCGTCGTCTCCTCCAAGAAGGGCGACACCGTGCGCCTCGGCCTGCGGGCGGTGGGCCTGGACCGCCGGATCGATGTCCTTGCAGGACAAGAGGAAACGGACCTCCACAAGCCCCACCCAGCACCCCTCTTGTATGCCGCGGCGCAGCTCGGTGCCGCCCCCCGCGACTGCGTCTACGTCGGCGACGCGACCGTGGACGTCGAGGCCGCCCGAGCCGCGGGAATGGGGGCGGTCGCGGTCACCTGGGGCGCGGGCCTGGAGCCCGCGCTCGCGGCGAGCCGACCCGACGCGATCGTGGCGGATGTGGTCGGCCTGAGGGCGGTCCTCTTCGCCCCTGCCCCCGCGTGAGCGACGCAGCCTAGACTCGCCGCGTGCACGGCTACAGCGACCAGAACCTCGAGGCCCTCGGCGACGCGATCCTCGCCTACTCCGCCGACCGTCTGAAGCTCGACCCGGTGCCTCTCGACGGCCCACGAACCTTGGCGGAGCTCGACGCCCTGGCCGGAGCCACCATCACCGCCGAGGGCATCGGCGGCATCGAGGCGCTCAAGCTCTTCGAGGAGGACCTGGCTCCGGCCTGCATCTCCACCGACCATCCGCGGTACCTCTCCTTCATCCCGTGCGCTCCCACCGAGGCGGCCGCGATGTTCGACCTCGTCGTCGGGGCCTCGTCGATCTACGGCGGGTCCTGGCTCGAAGGGGCCGGAGCGGTCTACGCCGAGAACCAGGCGCTGCGCTGGATCGCCGACCTGGCCGGTCTGCCGCCGGAGGCCGGTGGTGTCTTCGTGCCGGGTGGGACGATCGGCAACCTGTCCGCGCTGGTCGCGGCACGGCATACCGCTCGGACCAGCGCCGCCCTGGAGGGCAGGACCGGCGCCGGCGCGCGACCGTTCCGTGTCGCCGCGACGCACGGTGCGCACTCCTCGATCCAGTCGGCCTGCGACGTCATGGACGCCGAGTTCGTGGGGGTCGACGTCGACGACATGGGTCGGCTGACCGGACCGGCCCTGCGCGAGGTCCTGCTCGCCCACGGCCCCGAGACGTTCTTCGCGGTGGTCGCGACGAGTGGCACGACCAACTTCGGCATCGTCGACGACCTCGCCTCGGTGTCAGAGGTCTGCCGCGAGTTCGGCATCTGGTTCCACGTCGACGGCGCCTACGGAGGCGCCGGGCTGGCCGCTCCGTCGGTGCGCCACAGGTATGCAGGCATCGAGCACTGCGACTCGTTCATCGTCGACCCGCACAAGTGGCTGTTCGCGCCGTTCGACTGCTGCGCCCTGCTCTACCGCGAGCCCGCCCTGGCCCGCGCGGCACACACCCAGCACGCGTCCTACCTCGACGTCCTCAACGACGCGCCCGACTGGAACCCCACCGACTACTCGGTGGGGCTGACCCGCCGGGCCCGGGGCCTCCCGTTCTGGTTCTCGCTGGCGACCCACGGCACGGACGCCTACCGCGAGGCCGTCGAGCGCACGCTCGAGGTCACGCGGTTCGCGGCCGAGGAGATCGGCCGGCGCGACTACCTCGAGGTCGCGCGCGAGCCGGACCTCTCGGTCGTGGTGTTCCGGCGGATCGGCTGGTCCGCGGCGCAGTACCAGGAGTGGTCGGACCGGCTGCTGGCCGACCAGTTCGCCTTCGTGGTGCCCACCTCGCACGCGGGCGAGACGCTGACCCGGTTCGCGATCGTCAACCCGCGCACCTCCGAGGACGACATCGTGGCCATCCTCGACACCATGGCCTGAGGCGCCTGCCTGCTGAGGCGCCAAGGCCCTCGTGAGGCGAGTGGGACGAATGTGACCACACCCAGAGAACTCGCCCGATCGGACTACGCGAGTGGAATGACAAGCGTGTGATTCGCTCCGTATAGTTGCCCTGCACGCACACACGGCAGGGCACGTCTGCGAACCACGAAGGACTGAGTCGAGAGTTGAACGCCGCACACGAGCAGGATCACGTCAGCGCCCCCACGGAGCTGACTGACCGCGACCGCGAGATCATCGCCTTCGAACGGCAGTGGTGGAAGTACGCGGGCGCCAAGGAGCAGGCGATCCGCGAGCTGTTCGACATGAGCGCGACCCGCTACTACCAGGTGCTGAACGCCCTGATCGACTCCCAGGCCGCCCTCGAGGCCGACCCCATGCTCATCAAGCGACTGCGCCGGTTGCGCGCGTCGCGCCAGCGGGCCCGCAGCGCCCGACGGTTGGGCATCCAGCTCTGACCGAGCCCCCTGGTTCACCAACGCCCGTGCAGAAGCGACTGTACGGGCGTTGTTGCGTCCCGGGTCGTGCTTGACTGCCCTCGTGGGTGAGCTGCGAACCAGGCTGGCCGAACCCGACGACGCGCTCGTCGTGGCGGCACTCACCCTGCAGTGCGCCCGCCACCGGGGTGGGCAGGGTGAGCCCGGTTTCCTCGACCGCTACGCACGGGCCTGGCTGGCGACCGGCAACGCCCACCCGGTCTGGATCGCCGAGGCAGGGGACGAGCACGCGGGATACCTCCAGGCGGCCGTCGTGGAGCCGCTGCCGTGGCCGGGCCGCCCGTCCGGAGCGGGAGCCGACCTGGTGGTCGACACCTTCTTCGTGCGCCCGGAGCACCGGGGGATCGGTGCCGGGGAAGTGCTCCTGCGAGCCGCCGTGGAGTGGGCGCGCGACGCGGGATTCAGGCAGGTACTGATGTCCGCCGGGGTCCACACGACGGCGATGATCGAGCGGGTCGGGTTCGTGGCCGACGCACGGGCCCACCGACTGGAGCTGTGATGGGTGCCGCGCTGCGGATCGGGTCGGTCGTCGTCAACGTGAGCGACGTGCCCAGGGCGATGGCCTTCTGGGCCGCGGTCCTCGACTACGAACCGCGCTACGAGCCCGAGCCGGACTGGGTCATCCTCCAGCCCAGGGACGGTGTGGGTCCCAACCTCTCGCTCAACCTCGGCGAGTCCACCCCTGAGGCCTTTCCCCACCTCCACCTCGACCTCTACGCCCGCGACCAGGCCCGCGAGGTGGAGCGGCTCGTCGGTCTCGGAGCGCGACGCGTCGAGGACTGGCCCTATCCCGAGGAGGAGCACGACTTCGTGGTCCTCGAGGACCCGGACGGCAACAGGTTCTGCGTCATCGACGCCGCCCCCGGACACGTCGACGTCACCGGGCCGGACGGCCCGGCGTGAGCCCAGTCCCCGGGCCGACCAACTCGCTCACCGACGTCGTCGGGGTGCGCGTCGGGCACGCCACGCGCCGTGAGGCCGGCTGGCTCACCGGCGTCACCGTCGTCCTCGCCCCCGATGCGGGAGCGGTGGCCGGTGTCGACGTCCGAGGTGGTGCGCCGGGCACGCGGGAGACCGACCTGCTCGACCCGCGGAACCTCGTCGACCGCGTCAACGCCATCGTGCTGGCAGGCGGGAGTGCTTTCGGCCTGGCGGCCGCCGACGGGGTGGTCCAGGGCCTGTATGCCGCGGGGCTGGGCTGGCCGATGGGTGAACCCGGTGAGGTGGTCCCGATCGTCCCGGCCGCCATCCTGTTCGACCTCGGACGAGGCGGCGAGTTCGCGAACGCACCGACTGCCGCGGACGGGGCCGACGCGTTCGCCGTGGCAACAGCCGACGCGGTGCTCCAGGGGTGTGTGGGCGCTGGGACGGGAGCCCGGGCCGGCGGTCTCAAGGGTGCTGTGGGCTCGGCGAGCGCCGTGCTCGACGACGGCACCACGGTCGCGGCCCTGGTCGTCGCCAACTCGTTCGGCGCCCCCTATGACGAGCTGACCGGGGAGCTGCTCGCGAGGCGGCACGGACTCGGTGAGGAGTTCGCGGACGTCGCGCTCCCGGCCGCCCACGAGATTGCGGCTGCGCGCGAACGGGCGGCCGCGGCATACGAAGGGGAGCCGTTGCGTCCGGGGATGGCGACGGTGATCGGCGTCATCGCCACCGACGCCACGCTCACCAAGGCGCAGTGCCAGAAGGTGAGCGGGCTCGGTCACGACGGGCTCGCCCGGGCGGTCAACCCGGTGCACACGTTGCTCGACGGCGACACGCTGTTCACCCTCGCGACCGGTGAGCGGCCCGCGCCCGAGCTGCCTGAGCTGCACGCGGTGATGGTGGCTGCCGGGGAGTGCGTGACCCGCGCCGTCGGACATGCCGTCCTGGCCGCCGAGTCGGTCGTCAACGGGACGGTCGACCTCCGCTCCTACCGTGCTGCCTTCCCGTCGGCCTTCCCCTAGACCTCCTCCTAGACCTCCACGTCCATGGAGTCGAAGGCGAGCTCGACCGTCTCGACGACGACGTCGCTGGAGGCCGCATCCAGCGGGCTCAGCCGGTAGACGGCCGGAAAGGCGTTGCGGAACTTCCACGTCAGGACGAGCTGACCGGTCCCGTCAAGGAGCTTGACGACCACGTTGCGGTCCACGGTGGGGTCGCCGTTGCGGGCTGCCTCCCACCAGTCCCAGAGGTCGAGGTTCGCGGTCAGGCCCCGACTCAGGACGAGGTGCGAGTAGCTCGCCAACCCGGGCTGCTTGCGCGGCTCGTTGGCCTTGTCGTTGCCCGAGCGGTAGGCGATCTCGTCCAGGAGGGCCACCGGGAGGTCGACGTGGGAGAAGGACGCGACGTCCGCGCCGGCGAAGTCGACGAGGAAGTTCGAGGCCTCGAACGGGTCGGGGTGCGCAGCCATGAGCCGAGCGTCCCACCCCCCGACCTCCGGCGGAACCCCACCGCCTGTCCCACCGGACGCCCGACCCGTTTGCACTCTCCCCCTGAGAGTGCCAATAATGGCGTTAGCACTCTCACCATGAGAGTGACAATCCAGGCCAGTCAGGGCGAGGTCCGGGGAGCACGGCGACGTGAGCCGCGCAAGCCGGTCCGTCCGTCGCGGGCGCCCGCTGGCCATCGTTTACGTTTCGCGTGGGAGGAACCACCCGAATGGCCAAGATCATCGCTTTCGATGAAGAGGCTCGCCGCGGTCTCGAGCGGGGAATGAACATTCTCGCCGACGCCGTCCGCGTCACCCTCGGTCCGAAGGGCCGCAACGTCGTCCTCGAGAAGAAGTGGGGAGCCCCCACGATCACCAACGATGGTGTGTCCATCGCCAAGGAGATCGAGCTCGACGACCCGTACGAGAAGATCGGCGCAGAGCTCGTCAAGGAAGTTGCCAAGAAGACGGATGACGTCGCTGGCGACGGCACGACCACTGCCACCGTTCTCGCCCAGGCCCTCGTCAAGGAGGGTCTGCGCAACGTCGCCGCAGGCGCCAACCCGATGGCCCTCAAGCGCGGCATCGAGAAGGCCGTCGAGGCCGTCTCCGCCCAGCTGCTCGAGATGGCCAAGGACGTCGAGACCAAGGAGCAGATCGCTTCGACGGCCTCGATCTCCGCTGCTGACCCCCTGATCGGCGAGATGATCGCCGAGGCCATGGACAAGGTCGGCAAGGAAGGCGTCATCACCGTCGAGGAGTCCAACACCTTCGGCCTCGAGCTCGAGCTCACCGAGGGCATGCGCTTCGACAAGGGCTACATCAGCCACTACTTCGTCACCGACACCGAGCGCATGGAGGCGGTTCTCGAGGACGCCTACGTCCTCGTGGTCAACTCCAAGATCTCCGGCATCAAGGACCTGCTGCCCCTCCTCGAGAAGGTCATGCAGTCCGGCAAGCCGTTGCTCATCATCGCCGAGGACGTGGACGGCGAGGCCCTGTCGACCCTGGTGGTCAACAAGATCCGCGGCACCTTCAAGTCGGTTGCCGTCAAGGCTCCCGGCTTCGGGGACCGTCGCAAGGCCATGCTGGCCGACATCGCCATCCTCACCGGTGGCCAGGTCATCTCCGAGGAGGTCGGCCTCAAGCTCGACACCGCGGAGCTCGACCTGCTCGGCCGCGCTCGCAAGGTCGTCGTCACCAAGGACGAGACGACCATCGTCGAGGGTGCCGGCGAGGCCGACCAGATCCAGGGTCGCGTCAACCAGATCCGCGCCGAGATCGACAAGTCCGACAGCGACTACGACCGTGAGAAGCTGCAGGAGCGCCTGGCCAAGCTGGCCGGCGGCGTCGCAGTCATCAAGGCCGGTGCCGCGACCGAGGTCGAGCTCAAGGAGCGCAAGCACCGCATCGAGGATGCAGTGCGCAACGCCAAGGCTGCCATCGAGGAGGGGATCGTCGCCGGTGGTGGCGTGGCCCTGCTCCAGGCGACCAAGGCCGCGTTCGAGAAGCTCGAGCTCGAGGGTGACGAGGCCACCGGTGCGAACATCGTTCGCGTCGCGGCCTCCGCTCCGCTCAAGCAGATCGCGATCAACGCCGGCCTCGAGGGCGGCGTCGTGGCGGAGAAGGTCAGCACGCTCGATGCAGGGTGGGGCCTCAACGCCGCCACCGGCGAGTACGTCGACCTGATCGCCGCGGGCATCATCGACCCGGCGAAGGTGACGCGTTCCGCGCTGCAGAACGCCGCGTCGATCGCCGCGCTGTTCCTCACCACCGAGGCCGTCATCGCCGACAAGCCCGAGAAGGCTCCCGCGATGGCCCCCGGTGGCGACGAGATGGGTGGCATGGGGTTCTAGGACCCCGCAACCCGGCACCCGCCGCAACGCCGAGAGGGCGGTCCACCGAGAGGCGGGCCGCCCTTTCGCCATCCCCCGAAGGGGTGCGTCGTCCAGGGTCGTTACCCACGCAGGGGGTATGCCGTGTAGAACGGTCCTCGTGCCGACTCACCTCCCCGCGTCACCCCTGACCCTGGGGCCGCTGCTCCGCTACGTCGGCGAGACGTCGGCGACGGTCTGGGTCCAGACCCGCGACTCCGCCGTGGTGCGCGTGCGGGCCTTCGACCGGGAGTGGTCGGCGCCCACCTTCGGGGCGCACGGACGGCACTATGCCCTCGTGGTCGTCGACGGACTGGAGCCAGGCACGGCCGGCGACTACGCCGTCGACATCGACGGCGAGCAGGTCTGGCCGCAGGCCGCACCCGACCACCCCGACCTCCCGGCGAGCCGGATCCGGACCCTGCTGCACAGTGAGCCCACCCGGCTGGCCTTCGGGTCGTGCCGCACGACGGTCCCGCACGACGCCGAGGGCAATGCCAGCAACGGCGTGGACGCCCTGCGCGCCTACGCGTACCACCTGAGCCGGCCCGAGCGGGACGAGGAGGAATGGCCCCACCTCGTCTGCTTCCTCGGCGACCAGGTGTACGCCGACGAGACCAGCGAGGAGATGCAGGAGTTCATCGCCTCGCGGCGCAGCCTCGACGAGCCGCCCGGTGAGGAGCTGAAGGACTTCGAGGAGTACTCCCACCTGTACTTCCTGGCCTGGAGCGATCCCCTCAACCGCTGGCTGCTGTCGACGCTGCCGAGCGCGATGATCTTCGACGACCACGACATCCGCGACGACTGGAACACCTCCCAGAGCTGGAAGCGCGAGATCAACCAGACCTCCTGGTGGCACGAGCGGATCGTCGGTGGGCTCGCCTCCTACTGGGTCTACCAGCACGTCGGCAACCTTTCGCCCGAGGAGCTGGCACAGGACGAGGTGTGGCAGCAGATCGTGGCCCACGCTGACGGCGGTTCGAGCGACGAGCTCGACCTGACCCGGGTGCTGGACGACCTCGCGGAACGTGTCGACCGCCAGCCCGAGACCTACCGCTGGAGCTACGCCCGGGACCTCGGCGAGTCCCGGCTCGTGGTCGTGGACTCCCGCGCGGCCCGCGTCCTCGAGCCCGAGCGGCGCTCGATCCTCGACGACGACGAGCTGGAGTGGCTGGACGGGCAGCTGCGCGGCGACGTCGACCACCTCTTCATCGGCACGTCGCTGCCCTTCTTCATCGCGCAGGGCATCCACGACCTCGAGGCGATCAACGAGGCGATGGCCACCGGGGCGTGGGGACCGCGCGTCGCCCGGTGGGGCGAGAAGATGCGTCGCGCCGTCGACCTCGAGCACTGGGCGGCGTTCCAGGACGGCTTCGCCGCCGTGCTGGCCATGGTGGTGGAGGTCGCCTCCGGCAAGCGCGGACAGCGGCCCGGCACGATCACGTTCCTGTCCGGTGACGTGCACAACTCCTACGTCACCCGGATTTCCCCGGACCAGCTCCCGGCCGGCAGCAGCACGATCCTCCAGGCCGTCTGCTCACCGATCCGCAACCCGCTGCCCCGCCAGGTCCGCATCGCCCAGGCCCTCCTGGGCAAGGGCCTCGCCCGGCCCCTGGCCCTCCTGGTGAACCGCACCGACAAGGTGCCCAACGCCCCATACCGGTGGGACGTCACCGATGGTCCCTGGTTCGACAACAACCTCGCCACGCTCGAGGTGCGCGGGCGGGGACTGGTGATCCGCTGGGAGGCCGGTGAGGTCAGGGGCGAGCGCTTCGATGCGCCCGATCTGCGCCAAGTTGCCCGGGTTGTCGTGCACTGACCGTCAGGAACTGCCGACTGAGGGTTCACTCAGGGTGGGTTCAGGGTTGAACCTGAATGCGTCAGCGCGGATGCATCCCTACGTTTGACGAGAACGGAATCCACCATGAGCCGGGAGCCTGAGATGACTGCGACACCCTTGACCACTGACGCCACCTCGGCGCCGACCGACCGCGTGGTCGCCGCGAGGGTCGTGGACCTGCACAAGGTCTACGGCAAGGGAGAGGCGCAGGTCCGCGCCCTCGACGGCGTCAGCATCGACATCGCCCGCGGTGAGTTCACCGCGATCATGGGTCCCTCCGGCTCGGGCAAGTCGACCATGATGCACTGCGCCGCCGGCCTCGACGCGGTGACCTCCGGTGAGGTCTACATCGGGGACGTCGACATCACCCGCCTCAAGGACAAGGCGCTGACCCTGCTGCGCCGTGACCGGATCGGGTTCGTCTTCCAGGCCTTCAACCTCATCCCCACGCTCAACGCCGAGGAGAACATCCTGTTGCCCCTGGCCATCGCCGGGCGCACGCCCGACGCGGCCTGGTTCGACACGGTGATCGACACCGTCGGCCTGCGTGACCGGCTCAGCCACCGGCCGAGCGAGCTCTCCGGTGGCCAGCAGCAGCGCGTCGCCTGCGCCCGGGCGCTCGTCAGCAAGCCCGAGATCGTCTTCGCCGACGAGCCGACCGGCAACCTCGACTCGACCTCCGGCGCCGAGGTGCTCGGGTTCCTTCGCCGCAGCGTCGACGAGTTCGACCAGACCATCGTCATGGTCACCCACGACGCCAACGCCGCCGCCCACACCGACCGCGTGGTCTTCCTCGCGGACGGCAAGGTCGTCGCCGAGATGCGCGAGCCCACCGCCGAGAAGATCCTCGAGCGGATGGCCCACCTCTCCGCGCAGGCCGGCGCCTGACATGTTGCGTGCCAGCTGGAAGAGCCTGATGGGCCGCAAGCTGCGGCTGTTCATGAGTGCCTTCGCGATCATCCTCGGCGTCTCGTTCGTGTCGGGGTCGCTCATCTTCACCGACACCCTCGGGAAGGCCTTCAGCGGGATCGTCGACACGGTCGGCGACGTCGTCGTGCGTCCCGACAGCGTGAGCGGCGACTTCGACAGCGCCCCCTCGTCGGCCACCCTGCCGGGCGCCATGGTCCGCGACCTGGCCTCCGTCCCCGGGGTGGCCCGCGCCGACGGCAACGTCACCGACCCCACCACGTTCGTCGTCTCCACCAAGGGCAAGCTCATCGGCGGGCAGGGCGCCCCGGGACTGGGTCTGTCGTGGAACGACGCACCGACCGCGGCGGGTGAGCCCCCGGCATCCATCAAGCGGGGACGCTCGCCCCACCAGAAGGGTGAGGTCGTCCTCGACGCCGGCACCGCTGAGCGAGCCGGCTACAAGATCGGCGACGAGGTCACGCTGGCCACCAGCAGCCCGACTCCGATCGTCCGCGCCACCCTCGTCGGCCTCGCCGAGTTCAAGTCGGGTCTCGTGGGCGCCACCCTCACCTTCTTCGACACCAAGACCGCCCAGGAGCTCTACCTGGGGGGCCGCGACGAGTACACCGACGCCTGGGTCACGGCCAAGGACGGCGTGAGCCAGGAGGACCTTGCCAAGGCCGTCCAGGCCAAGCTGCCCGCCGGTTACGAGGCCGTCACCGGAACAGCCGTCGCCAAGGAGTCGCAGAACTCGATCAACCAGGCGCTGTCGTTCATCAACACCTTCCTGCTGGTCTTCGCCGGGATCGCGCTGTTCGTCGGGTCGTTCCTCATCGTCAACACGTTCTCGATCCTGGTCGCCCAGCGCAGTCGCGAGCTCGCGCTGTTCCGCGCCCTGGGTGCGGGGCGCAAGCAGGTGACGCGGTCGGTGCTCTTCGAGGCCTTCGTCGTCGGCCTCGTCGGTGCGACGCTCGGACTGGGTCTCGGCTTCGTCCTCGCCCTGGGGATCAAGGCACTGTTCGCCCAGTTCGGGTTGGACCTCAGCGGGTCACCCCTCGTCTTCGAGTGGACGACTGCCATGTGGTCGTATGCCGTGGGCCTGCTCGTGACCATGATCGCGGCCTACCTGCCCGCTCGCCGCGCCGGCAAGATGCCGCCGGTGGCCGCGATGCGCGATGACGTGGCGCTGCCCGAGTCGGCGCTGCGCTGGCGCCTCCTGGTGGGCACCGTCCTGATGGTCGGCGGCCTCGTGGCCGGCTACCTCGGTGCCTTCACCGACATCGACCACTCGGCGTTGTACGTCGGTGGTGGGGTGTTCGGGCTCCTGCTCGGGGTGGCGCTGACCAGCCCGGTGATCGGTCGCCCGGTGATCGCGGCCTGCGGCTTCGTCTACCGGCGGCTGTTCGGGACCGTCGGGGTGATGGCCGAGCAGAACGCGATCCGCAACCCGCGCCGCACGGCGGCCACGGCCTCGGCCCTGATGATCGGCCTGACCCTGGTGTCGATGATGTCGGTGTTCGGGGCGTCGGCCAAGGCCAGCGTCGACAAGTCGATCGCGCAGAACTTCGTGGCCGACTACGTCGTGTCCAACGCCATCGGTCAGCCGTTCTCGTCGACGATCACGGCCGACGTGGCCAAGGTCCCGGGCGTCGAGGTGGCCACCCCGGTGCGCTACACGGTGTTCAAGAAGGGCGGCGACACCCAGTTCGCCGCCGCGGTCGACCCGGCGACCTTCGCCCGGGCAGTGCCGATCGAGGTCCTCCAGGGCAAGCTGTCCAACCTCACCGGAAACACGGTCATGCTCACCGACAAGTCCGCCAAGGAGCTGGGTCTCGGGCTCGGCGACACGGTCAAGGCCTCGATCGCCGCCGGCAAGGAAGGCACCTACACCGTGGCCGCGATCTACCGGTCGATGGAGGCCATGGACATCCCCGTGCTGACCTCGATCGCGACCGCCACGGCCAACGGACGTCCGGAGCAGGACAGCCTGACCTTCGTCGTCCGTCAGCCCGGGGCCGACAAGAAGGCCATCGAGGCGGGCATCGACAAGGTCATCGCCGACCTGCCCACGGTCACCCTCAAGGACCAGGACGCCTTCGCCGCCGAGCAGCGCAAACCGATCGACCAGCTGCTCTACATGATCTACGCCCTGCTCGGCCTGGCCGTCGTCATCGCGGTGCTGGGGATCGTCAACACCTTGGCCCTGTCGGTGATCGAGCGGACCCGCGAGATCGGACTGCTCCGGGCCGTCGGCCTCAGCCGCCGCCAGCTGCGGACCATGCTGCGGCTGGAGTCGGTGGCGATCGCCCTGCTGGGAGCCGTGCTCGGGGTGGTCCTGGGCCTCGGCGCCGGCTGGGGTCTGCAGCGCTCCCTGGCCGACGACGGCATCGACGTGCTGGCGGTCCCCGTGCCGCAGCTGGCGATCTTCGTCGCGCTGGCGGGCGTGGTGGGTGTCCTCGCTGCCCTCTGGCCCGGGCGCCGCGCCTCGCGGCTGGACGTTCTCAAGGCCATCACCACCGAGTAGCGGGGCCGGCACGACGCGTGGCCCGGACCCAGCGCGGTCCGGGCCACGCGGCATACCTGCGGTCCGTGGCCCGGACGCATGACGATCCGTGCCACGCGCTCACGGTGTCGCGACGTCAGCTGAACATCCGAAGGGTCTGCGCCTCCGCCTCTGCATACTGAACCCCGGCGGCGGCCAGCACGCCGCCGATCGAGTCGAGTGAGGCACGCACCTGCTTCTGGGTGCCCTGCCACTCGGCGACCAGCGACTGGAACCGCGCGGAGGCGGTGCCGGTCCACGCCCCCTGGAGCGCGTTGAGCCGCGCCATCATCGCCGTGACCTGGCCGTCGATCTCGCTGGAGATGCGGGCGATGTCACCCGATGCGGAGTGGATGCGCTCGGTGTCCACCGTGAACTGTGCCGACATGGTTGTCCTCCTGACGGTGCGGTGCCCCCATGACATCCGCCTGTGCCGAGGCTAGGCACCTGTGCGCGGTAGGCCCGGGGTTATCCACAGGGCTCTTCGCGGCGCGGTAGCGTCAGCCGGGTGACGATCTGGATCGACCCGCCTGCCTGGCCGGCCCACGGCCGCCTGTGGTCCCATCTCGTCAGCGACACCTCCTATGAAGAGCTCCACGATTTCGCTGCAGCACAAGGGATTCCACGCCGCGGTTTCGAGGGTGACCACTACGACGTGCCGCAGGAGCGGTATGCCGCGCTGGTCGCCGCAGGCGCCGCTCCCGTCGACGGGAGGGAGGTGGTGCGGATCTTGCAGCGGAGCGGTCTGCGGATCCAGAAGCGCAAGCACGAACGCGTCGTGGAGGCCGTGCCCGGCGCGTCCTGGCTGCCGCCTGGCTCACGGGCCGACGTGATCGCGTCCCGTCAGGACGAGCCGCCGGCCAACACGGTCGTGGTGCGGCTGGCCCTGGTGCGCGGGCCGGACCTGCTGGTGGTCGAACGCCCGGACGGCGGCTGGGACCTCCCGACCTGCGCGGTGGACGACGGGTCGCCGGTGGAGGCGCTTGCCGCGCTGGTCGACGACCTGGTGGGCTCGCCCTCTGCCGTCTCGCCGACGCTGCTGGGCTACGTCCGCAACACCGTGCCGTCACCCGATACGGACTATCCGTGGCCCGCCCCGAAGGCCTGCTTCGCCGTGTACAGCGACCGTCTCGCCCTGGGGGACGAGGCGAGTCACGGCACCTGGCTGGCGCCCGACCGCGCGAAAACCGAACTGTCACAACGCCATTGGTGGCCATTGATCGGGTACCTGGAGCACCTGGAACGCCGACGATGAGTCGGACCGTCCTGGCGCAGCTGCGGGACGTGCCCTTCGCCGATGGTTCGGTGGCCCACGTCGAGCTCGTCCGCTCCGACGAGCTCGCGCCGGAGTCGCAGGTGTTCGCCGCCATGGTCGTGCTCCAGGATGCCGAGGACCGGTATGCCGTGGTGTTCAGTCCGCGCCGCGGCGAGTGGGGGCCTCCCGGTGGTGCCCGCGAGCAGGGCGAGACCGTGCTCGAATGCGTGCTGCGCGAGGTCCGGGAGGAGACCGGTCTCATCCTGGCGGACGAGGACCTGACGCCGTGGGGGCAGGAGCGGTTCGAGCCGCAGACGCCCGGACGATGGCCTGTCGCCGGTGGTGCGATGCAGCTCTACCGAGCCCGCATCCGCTCGGTGGCACCGGAGCTGACCGCCACGGAGGATGACGCGGTCGACCCCCAGTGGGTCAGCGTGGAGGAGTTCCGGAACCGCTCCGGCGGGCGCTTCTGGTGGCCGCTCATCGAGGACGTGCCGCCGTCAGGGTCTCCAGCTCGGCCGCCAGGTTGAGACGGGCGGCGTCCTCCCAGTTCTCCCGGGCGAAGGCCGTGGCGTAGATCGACTCGCGGTCGATGAAGGGCCGCAGGATCGCCGCGCGCGCGGAGGCGAACACCTCGTCGGGCACGGCGGCATACTCCTCGCGCACCTGGGTTGTGTACTCGTCGTAGCGGCTGTGCGGGGCGCTGAGGATCCACAGGTCTGCGTCGTGGAAGGCGGCGGGCAGGCCGTCGTGGGCCAGCTCGTGGGTCTGCGTGGCGAGGACGAGGTCGCGGAGCGTCTCGATGTCGTCCGGCGCGAAGCCGAGGGCGCTGAGGTCCCGGACGGCGAGCTCAGCGCTGCGGATCTCGTTGTCGCCGGGGGGCGTGGTGGGGTCGTAGATCGCGTCGTGGAACCAGCCCGCCATCCGGCCCAGTGCCGCCTCACGAGCCGAGACGACGTGGGCGCGCTCCAGGTCCTCGAGCGCCCAGAACAGCTCCACGAGGTGTCGCGTCGTGTGGTACCTGCGGTGCTCCTCGTCGAGCCTGCGCACCAGGTCGGCCCCGATCGCGAGGACGGCGTCAGAGTGCGCGCGCGGAGCGAGGTCGGCGACGTCGAGCTTCCACCACGTGATGAGTGCCGGCACGGGCCGAGTCTGACAGAGCGCGAGCTCGTCTGGGCGGGAGTCGTCGGACGACGCGCGAGACCCCCGGCTAGGGCCGCTGGGCGAGCTCGGCCGGCAGCGGTTGGGCGTGCACGACCGTGAGCGCCGAGACCGCTCGGGTCAGCACGACGTAGAGCCGCCGCAGTCCAGTGCGCTGGTCAGGCTCGGCAGCGGCGATGGCGGCCGGCTCGACCACGATGACCCGGTCGAACTCGAGGCCCTTGGCGACCGTGGCCGGCACGACGTCGACCTGGTGGTCGATGTCGCCGTGGTCCTGCCCGAGCACGCCGTGCTCGATCCCGTGGTGGCTCAGGGCTTTCGACACCTCCGCGACCAGGTCGTCCGGCGCGATGACACCGATCGAGCCGGGTTCGGCGAGCTCGCCGGCCACGATGCTGGCGGTGTGGGCCAGCAGGTCGCCCGAGGTCACGGCGACGAGGTCGAGCCGGCCCCGGTTGTCGCGGACCGACACCGGTGCGCCGAGACCTGGCGCCATGTGGGGGAGCAGCTGGGCGGCGTACTCGATGACGCTTGCGGGCACGCGGAACCCCCGGTCGAGGACCTCGACGTGGCTGCCCGGCTTGCCGAGGTGGTGCAGCGAGGCTTCCCACGAGTCGGTGGCCCACGGCGTCGTCCCCTGGGCGATGTCGCCCAGCACCGTCGCCGCACCGGTCGAGCACCGACGTCCGACGGCGCGTAGCTGCATGGGGGAGAGGTCCTGCGCCTCGTCGAGGACGACGTGCCCCAGCGACGGCGTGCGGGCGATGTGGTCACCGAGCTCGTCCAGCAGCACGGTGTCGGGCCGCGACCAGCGAACGGTCCCCTTGGAGCGAGCCGGGTTCTCCCACAGCAGGATCCGGCGCTCGTCGTCGGTCAGGAGGTCCTGCGAGTGGCGCGCGAGGACGTCGGGGTCGGACAGCAGCGAGTACAGCACGGCCTTGGCGTCGAGCGCCGGCCACAGGGAGGCGACGTACTTCTTCACGATCGCGCTGCGGGCGACCTGGTCCTGCACGCGGTCGTCGGGTGAGTCGCCCGCGCCCTCCATCTGGAGGAGGACCGCGTGGGCGAGTCGCTGGGGCAGCATCTGTCGTGCGGCGTCATAGCGGACGCCCCTCGCCTTCAGCTCGTCCAGGATCTCGTTGACCTCGTATGCCGGGACGCGCCACTTGCGCACGCCGCGCGGCACCACGAGCGGTTCGGTCGCGCGCTGCACCGCCGACCACACGGCATACCTGAGCACCTCGGCGAGGCGGGCATCGCCTTTGAGCACAGCCGTTTCGGTGCTGTCGGTGCCACGCACGGGCACCGACGCGACGAGCTCCTCGATGGTGGTGTGGCCGACGGCCACCTCTCCGAGGGCCGGCAGCACGGCGCCGATGTGCTCGAGGAAGGCGCGGTTGGGGCCGATGACCAGGACCCCGGACCGGGCGAGGCGGTCACGGAAGGCATAGAGCAGCCAGGCAGCTCGGTGCAGGCCCACCGCGGTCTTGCCCGTGCCCGGCGCCCCCTGGACGCAGATCGTCTGGTCGGCGCCCGCGCGGACGATCTCGTCCTGCTCGGGCTGGATCGTCGCGACGATGTCGCGCATCGGCCCGACGCGGGGTCGCTCGATCTCCTCGGCCAGGATCTGGCTGCGGACATCGTGCTCGGCCCGGTCCTGGAGGTGCTCGTCCTCGTAGGCCGTGATGGCGCCGTGGTCCAGCCCGAACCGGCGACGGAGCACCACGCCCATCGGCTCGGTCCGTGACGCGCGGTAGAACGCCGTCGACATCCCGGCTCGCCAGTCGATGACCAGCGGGTCGCCGGCCGAGTCGGCGACGTGGCGACGTCCGATGTACCAGCGCTCGTCGGTGTCGGTGTCGATGCGGCCGAAGAAGAGCGTGGTCGACGGGTCGTCCTGGAGCGAGGCGGCCCTCAGGTGCAGGGTGCGGGCGAGGTGCTCGGCGGAGATGGGGTCGTGCGCCTGGATCTTGAGCGACAGGGTCTGCTCGCGCATCCGGGCGAGGGCCTCTCGCGCGGCGACGAGGTAGTCCTGCTCGCGCGTCAGTTCGGCGGCGGGAGCGGGTGCAGACACAAGGGTCTACCTTGCCACCGCGCGCCCGCCGCGTCGAACCGATTTTGGCTAGTTGGTCGCTGCCGCCTTGGCCACGAGGGTGGCCGTGAGGTTCAGCTGCTTCCCGTTGCGCAGCACCGTGAGGGTGACCTTGTCGCCGACGGCGCGTTCGCGGATGTTCGCCACCAGCGAGAGGGCGGAGTCGACCCGCTCGGAGTTGACGGCGATGACCACGTCGCCCTTCTGGAGGCCGGCGGCGGCGGCCGGGGTGTTGGCCGAGATCGCGGTGATCTCGGCGCCGGCGCGCTGGCTGGTGCCGTCGGAGGCCGTGCCGTCCCCGGGGGTGACCCCGAGGAAGGCGTGCTCGGCCTTGCCGGAGGAGATGAGCTGCGACGCGATGCTCTTGGCCTCGTTGGCCGGGATGGCGAACCCGATGCCGATGCTTCCGCTCTGGCTGCTGCTCGACGAGCCGAGGCTGGCGATGGCCGAGTTGATGCCGATCAGCTGGCCGGACGCGTTGACGAGGGCGCCACCGGAGTTGCCCGGGTTGATCGCCGCGGATGTCTGGATGGCGTTGGTCACGACGGAGTCGCCGTCGCTGCTGGTCTGGGGCTGCTGGTCCTGGCCGGGCAGGCTCTGGCCGAAGGGATCCTGCTGCTGCTGCTGCTGGCTGTTGTCCTCGGCTGCTGTGGTCACCGGGCGGTTCAGGGCGCTGACGATCCCTGTGGTGACGGTCCCGGCGAGGCCGAGCGGGTTGCCGATCGCCATGACCGGGTCGCCCACCTTGAGGTCGTCGGAGTTGCCGATCGCGATCGGCTTGAGGTTGCTCGGGACGCTGCTCAGGGTGATGACGGCGAGGTCCGTGCTGGGATCGGTGCCCGCGATGGTGGCCTTGTAGGTGCGCCCGTCGTTGAGGGTCACCGTGATGCTCGCGTTCGAACCGGCGCCGCTCACCACGTGGTTGTTGGTGAGGATGTGGCCCTTGGCGTCGATCACGACGCCTGACCCCTGTCCTTCGCTCTGACCGGACTTCACGGTGATGGCGACGACGCTCGGGGCGACGGCAGCCGCGGTGGCCGTCCAGTTGGGGTTGGTGGCGTCCGCCTGGACGACTGGACCGGCGTCCGCGCCGCGGCCCAGGGTCGACGTGTTCGCAGTGGAGGAGGACTGCGAACCGTCGCCCAGCTGGACCGCGGCGTAGGTGCCGCCACTCGCAAGGAGGGCGGCGAGCGCCGCGACGGCGGTGAGTTCCGTCAGTCGACGCCGTTTGCCCGGCTGGGCAGGCTCTGCCCCGTCCCGAGTGGGAAAGGATGGGGGCGGCCCAGCCGGAGTCTGTGAGAACGGCGGGTATGCCGGGTGGGCACCCGCCGCGGGAAGTGTGGGATTTCCTGCGACGCGCGGAAGGCCGAGCGCCGCATGGTCGCGCGGGAGCTCCTCGGTGCGGTCCTCCGGGGTCGTGATTCCCTGCGTCTGACCGAACCAGACCGGAGCCGTCGGCTCGCCCTGGGCGGGAGCGTCGTGGGTTGGAGCTGCCCACACCCGGTCATCGTGCGATGCCGTCGGCTGCTGGGGACGCTGCCCGCCGTCACCGGTGGTGTCCGGTCGGGTGTCCGGGTGGATCTGGGTCATGACGATCGCGCTCCTTGGTGTGGCTTGGTGACCCTGAGTCAACCTGCCCAACGTCAAGGGGTGCTGGGCGCTGCCTGAGAGTTCGCTGTGGGCAGCTCCACGATGAACGTGGCGCCGCCGCCGGGGGTCTGGGCGACGCCGATCCGGCCCTGGTGCGAGTTGACGATCGCCGCGGCGATGGCCAGCCCGAGGCCGTTGCCCCCACCAGTCCCACGAACTCGGGACGGGTCGGCGCGGTAGAACCGCTCGAACACCTTGCGGGCCTTGTCGGGATCGACTCCCGGCCCGTGGTCGCGCACTTCCATCACGATGTGCTGATCGGACTCCCTTGTGCCCACAGCAATTTCGAGAGGTGAGCCACTCGGGGTGTGGTTGAGGGCGTTGGAGACCAGGTTGGCCAGGAGCTGGCGCAGCTTGGCGTCGTCGCCGGGCACCACGGTCGGGCCCAGCGGCCCGGACAGCCCGGACACGGCGATCTGGCGGGTGGGGTCGATGGCGCGGGCGTCCTGTGCGGCATCGGCCGCGAGCACCGTGAGGTCGACGGGCGCGAAACGCAGCGGTCGCTGGTCGTCCAGGCGAGCCAGCACGAGCAGGTCCTCCACCAGGCCGCCCATCCGGGTGGCCTCGCCCTCGATCCGCGTCATCGCACTGGCCACGTCCGCCGGGTCGCTGACCGCGCCCTGGCGGTAGAGCTCGGCGTAGCCCCGCACCGCCGCGAGCGGGGTGCGCAGCTCGTGCGAGGCGTCCGCGACGAACTGTCGCATCCGCTCCTCGGAGGCCTCGCGGGCGGCGAAGGACTGCTCGATCTGCGCGAGCATGACGTTGAGCGACCGGGCCAGCGAGGTGACCTCGTCCTTGGCGGTGCGCATCGGGATGCGGCGGGCGAGGTCCCCATCGGCGATGGCGGCGGCGGTGTCCTCGATCTGGCGCAGCGGACGGAAGGCCCGCTGCACGGCATACCACCCTCCGATGGCGCAGGCGACGAGGACGGCGAGGCCGATGAGCAGTTCCACGAGGACGAGGCGACGCACGGTGTGGCTGACGCTGGACAGGGGCACCGCCACGATGAAGGTCGCCGAGTCGTCCCTGAGGTTGCCCGCATAGGCCCGCCACTGCCCAGATCCGTTGCGGCTGCCGATGGTGAAGGCCTCCAGCGACGTGACCCGCGGGTCGTCGAGGGCGAGCGTGTCCGGGACACCGGGGCGGGTGAGGGCGCCGGTGGGGTCGATCTCGACCGCAGGGGTGCCATCCGTGGGGTAGAAGACGACCGCGTAGCCGCTGGGAAGGCGGTTGCGGGTCGGGGCGCGCAGCGTGTTCAGCGCTTGCTGGGCAACGGTCGGCGAAGCGCGCTTGAGGTCGTCGTCCACGCGGCTCATCAGGTCGCGGCGCATCAGGGCCGCAGTGGCCGCGGCAGTGAGGGTGAGCGCCAGCAACAGCAGGACGAGCATCACTGCGATCAGGCGCACCCGCAGCGGGAGCAGCTCCAGGCGCCCCTTGGCCCGCTCCACGGCCAGCTGCGCGGGGCGGCTCGGGGCCGGCGGGGGAGGTGGTGGCGTGCCCGTGGGCGCGGGGCTCGTCGGAGCCGTCATCTACGCCTCCGGCGGCTTGCGCAGCACGTAGCCGACGCCGCGCTTGGTGTGGATCAGCGGCGGCACCCCGTCGAGGTCGATCTTGCGGCGCAGGTAGGAGATGTAGGACTCGACGATGCCGCTCTCGCCGCGGAAGTCGTAGTCCCAGACGTGGTCGAGGATCTGCGCCTTGGACAGGACCCGGTTGGGGTTGAGCATGAGGTAGCGCAGCAGCTTGAACTCGGTGGGGGAGACGTCGATCGAGCGACCGCCCCGGCTCACCTCGTGGGAGTCCTCGTCGAGCTCGAGGTCCTCGAAGCGCATCGAGGCCCCCTCGTCCACCTCGCCGCGGGTGCGCCGCAGCACCGCGCGGATCCGGGCGACGACCTCCTCGAGGCTGAAGGGCTTGGTGACGTAGTCGTCGCCGCCGACCGTGAGCCCCTTGATCTTGTCGTCGACCGAGTCGCGCGCGGTGACGAACACGATGGGCAGCTGGCGACCGGTGTCGCGCAGCTTGCGGGTTACGGTGAAGCCGTCCATGTCAGGGAGCATGACGTCGAGGACGACCAGGTCGGGCTCGTGGACGGTCGCGAGGTGAAGGGCGGTGGCGCCGTCGGCAGCGACGTGCACCTCGAAACCTGCGAAGCGCAGGGAGGTGGCGAGGAGCTCGCGGATGTTGGGCTCGTCCTCGACGACGAGGAGGCGTGCCTCGGGTTGCACAGTGGTCACGCCTCAGTGTCCGTGCAGAGTCTGGGAGTTTCCTGTATGCCGTCTGGGCGAGTCAGGTGTCAGGCGGTGTGCTGCGCCGCCCCTCCCGCCGCGACGTGTTGCTCTGGGGTGGTCATGATGGGGCGGATTTCGGTGTTCGTGACCACGACGCGGCAACAAGTGCTGGAGGCCCGCGACGTGTTGCTCTGGGGTGGTCATGATGGGGCGGATTTCGGTGTTCGTGACCACGACGCGGCAACAAGTGCGGGGCGGTGGTGCTTGCTGTCGCCGACCAACCCGCTCGGCGATCGCGTGGTGCCTCAGGTCAGGCGGTGGCGTCGACGTCGTCGGCGTCGACGATCCGGTAGGCGTAGCCCTGCTCGGCGAGGAAGCGCTGGCGGTGCGCGGCGAACTCGGCGTCGACGGTGTCGCGCGACACGACGGTGTAGAAGTGGGCGGTGCGGCCGTCGCCCTTGGGGCGCAGCACCCGGCCGAGGCGCTGGGCCTCCTCCTGGCGGGATCCGAAGGTGCCGGACACCTGGATCGCGACGCTCGCCTCGGGAAGGTCGATCGAGAAGTTGGCGACCTTCGACACCACGAGCAGGTTGATCTCGCCGACGCGGAAGGCCTGGAAGAGCTTCTGCCGTTGCGCGACCGGTGTCTCACCGGTGATGACGTCGGCGTCGAGCCGCTCCGACAGCTCCGCGAGCTGGTCGAGGTACTGGCCGATGACCAGCGTGGGTTCACCTCGGTGCTGGTTGACGATCCGCTCGACGACGGGGTTCTTGACCGGGCTGCACGAGGACAGCCGGTAGCGGTCCTCGGGCTCCGCCACGGCATACGCGAGGCGGTCGGCGTCTGGGAGCGTGACGCGCACCTCGACGCAGTCGGCGGGGGCGATGTAGCCCTGCGCCTCGATGTCCTTCCACGGCGCGTCGTAGCGCTTGGGGCCGATGAGGGAGAACACGTCTGCCTCCCGGCCGTCCTCGCGCACGAGGGTCGCCGTGAGCCCGAGTCGACGACGGGCCTGCAGGTCCGCGGTCATCCGGAAGATCGGGGCCGGGAGCAGGTGCACCTCGTCGTAGATGATCAGGCCCCAGTCGCGGGCGTCGAGCAGGTCGAGGTGGGTGTAGACGCCCTTCCGGCGGGTGGTGAGCACCTGGTAGGTCGCGATGGTGACCGGGCGGATCTCTTTGCGGGCACCGGAGTACTCGCCGATCTCGTCGTCGGTGAGACTGGTGCGCTTGAGCAGCTCGTCACGCCACTGCCGCGCCGAGACCGTGTTGGTGACGAGGATGAGGGTGGTCGCCTTGGCCACCGCCATGGCGCCCGCGCCGACGAGGGTCTTACCCGCCCCGCACGGCAGGACGACAACGCCTGACCCGCCGTGCCAGAACCCGTCGACCGCCTGCTGCTGGTAGGGCCGCAGCGACCAGTCCCGGTTGTCGAGGTCGATGGCGTGCGCCTCGCCGTCGACGTAGCCCGCCTCGTCCTCGGCCGGCCAGCCCACCTTGAGCAGCTCCTGCTTGAGGTGACCGCGCTCCGAGGGGTGCACGATGACGCGGTCAGCGTCGAGACGCTCCCCGATCAGCGGCTTGATCTTCTTGTGCCGCAACACTTCCTCGAGCACCGGCCGGTCAGTGGTGCGCAGCACGAGGCCGTGCTCGGGGTCCTTCTCGAGCGTCAGCCTGCCATAGCGGTCCATCGTGTCGGCGACGTCGACGAGGAGGGCATGCGGCACGGCATACCGGCTGAAGGTGATGAGGGCGTTGACCACCTGCTCGGCGTCGTGACCCGCGGCGCGCGCGTTCCACAGGCCCAGCGGGGTCACCCGGTAGGTGTGGATGTGCTCGGGCGCGCGCTCGAGCTCGGCGAACGGGGCGATCGCCCGCCGCGCCTCCTCGGCGCGGGGGTGGTCGACCTCCAGGAGCAGCGTCTTGTCGCTCTGGACGATCAGGGGGCCATCAGGCATGACCTAGTACGACGAGTCGTAGGTCGTGGTGCCACTCGTCACCGCGAACGCGATGACCAGGCCGATGGCGATCACGGACAGCGCAAGCCCTACGCCGAAGGCGACCCAGCCCCACTTGGTGTACTTGGCCGATGCGGTCGGGTCGTCCTTCTTGGTCGCGGCGACGATGCCGAAGACCAGCGCGACGATGCCGAAGCCGCAGCCGAGCGTCGTCAGGCCCGAGACGACCAGGAGGGCGATGGTGTTGCCACTGAGCGACCGCGGCGTGGCGTAGCCGGGGGCGCCGTAGCCGGGAGTGCCGTACGCCGGGGCGCCGTAGGCCGGGGCGCCATAGGGCGGGGCGCCGGCGTAGCCGCCCTGCGGCTGACCCTGGGTGGGGAGCTGCTGACCCGCGTAGGGGTGCGGCTGCCCCGCGCCGGGGGCGCTGGCGTAGGGGTTGACCGGAGGGGACGGCGCGCCGGCACCCGCCGAGGGCACGCCATACGGGTTCTGGGGAGCGGAGCCGGGCGGCGGACCGTAGGTGGGTTGGCCACCCGGCGCGACGGCGGGGGGCGCGGGCGGTGCCGGCTGCGACGCGGGTGGGCTGGCCGAGGTGGCCGGCGCCGGCGGGATCGGGGGGACTTCCTGCGTCTGGTTGGTCTCGATCGGCGCGGTGTAGTCGCTGGACGTCGTCGCGTCGCCGGAGGCGGTCGTGCCGCCCGACGTGCCATCGTCGCTGGAGGTGCTCGCGTGGCTGGAGGTGCTCGCGTCGCTGAGGGTGCTGTCGTCGCTGGGCGCCGTGGGGTCGCGGAACTCGGGGGTCTCGTCGTTGCGTGGTGTGTCGCTCATCATGCGTCCCTTCGGGCGTCGCCTGCGTTCGGGTGCAAATCTAACCCCTGCCGCGGGGGACCGTTCCCCAGTCCGGGAATGGCAGGATCAGACCGTGACCATCGGACTGCCCCAGCGCGAACCGGACCCGGAGCTGCCGAGCCGGGTCACCATCTACGAGGTCGGTCCGCGCGACGGTCTGCAGAACGAGAAGGCCGTCGTCCCGGCTGCCGTGAAGGCGGACTTCATCCGCCGGCTGGCCGCCGCCGGGCTCGAGACGATCGAGACGACGTCCTTCGTCCCGCCGACGTGGGTGCCGCAGCTCGCCGATGCCCGTGAGGTGCTGGCCGACCTCGGGGACCTCGGCCGCGGCCCGCGCCGACCGGTGCTCGTGCCCAACGAGCGCGGTCTCGACAACGCGCTCGAGGCGGGCGTCGGGGCGGTCGCGATCTTCGGGAGCGCCACCGAGACGTTCGCCCGCAAGAACCTCAACCGCACCGTTGCCGAGTCCGTCGAGATGTTCGCGCCCGTCGTGGCGCGGGCGAAGGACGCAGGACTGTGGGTGCGCGCCTACGTCTCGATGTGCTTCGGCGATCCCTGGGAGGGACCGGTCCCCGTCGAGCAGGTGGTCGACGTGTCGCAGCGGCTGATGGACCTTGGAGCCGACCAGCTCTCCCTCGGGGACACCATCGGCACGGGCACGACCGGGCACGTGAGTCGCCTCCTCGACGCCTTGGACGCCAAGGGGATCGGTGCCGACCGGGTCGGCGTGCACTTCCACGACACCTACGGCCAGGCGCTCGCCAACACGATGAGGGCGCTGCGTCACGGGGTCACCGTGGTCGATGCGTCCACTGGTGGGCTCGGCGGCTGCCCCTACGCCAAGAGCGCCACCGGGAACCTCGCCACCGAGGATCTCGTGTGGGCCCTGGACGGGGCGGGTGTCGAGACCGGAGTCGACCTCGCGGCCCTCGTCGAGACGAGCGTCTGGATGGCCGGCCACCTCGGGCGACCGTCACCGTCCAGCGTCGTGAGGGCTCTCGCCGGCGGCTGACGGCGGCCTCGCATCAGCCCTGCACGGCCCCGGTCACGCGGTGGATCGACAGGGTGCGGGCAGCTCCGTCCGCGGTGCCGTGCACCCGGCCACCCTCGACCCGGTCGGGGTAGAAGAGGATCCGCTGGGTGCGCCCGTCCGCGTCGGAGTAGCCCAGCCAGACCGCCTGCCGGTCGGCTGCCGCATCGCGCAGCACCGCGAGGGTCGTGGTCGGGTCGGTGCTCGGCAGGCTGGGTCCGGGCCTGCTCGCCACCTGCTCGCGCTGGTATGCCGCGGCCTCCTCGCCGGCGCGCAGCGCACCCACCATGGTGGTCACGAGCTCGTCGTCGAGGGCTTGCGCTGTCACGGGGGCGGGCCGCCGCTGCAGCGGCGTGCGGTGCTGCCCGGTGGTGGGCACGATGATCCCGCCGTCCGGTGTCTCGGCAGCAGGCGCGAAACCGTTGTCGCGCAAGAAGTCCAGCACGGTCTCGGCGGCCACGGGCGACACGAGGATGGTTGGGGCGATGCTCCGCAACTGGAGCGGTGACAGCTCCCTGTCGGCGATCATGGCGCCCAGGGTGGCCTCGTCGTCGCAGCGGATGTAGGCCCGCATCGCACCGACCCGTGCCTGCCCGTGCCTGCGGGCGACATCACGGATCAGGTAGTCCAACGGCTGGGGGACGGGGGTGTGGCTCGCGTCGGTCAGGGCTCCGAGCACCTGGTCGACAGACCACCCGGCGTCCAGGCACCTGCGCACCGAGTCCTGGTTGAACCGGTACACCGTGGCACCACCGCGTGACTCGACATCGGCTACGAGTCGCATGAAGGTGGCCAGCCCCCCGGCCAGCGGGCCGGGCGCGATGGCGGTCAGGTCGGCCTGGAGGAGGACGTGCTCGATGGGCTCGGGCAGGTGCGGTTGCATCGCGGCGGCGAGCTCGGTGTCGGCTCGCCCGGCCAGCAGGGCCCGACCCGCGGTGGAGATGGCGCCGCGGCCGGTGACGCCCAGCCACTCGGCCTCACCGAGCACCGCGGCGACGACCGTGTCGAGGCTGGCGGGCACGCGTCGCGGCCGCTGCCAGCTCAGGGCGGTGCCCACACTGCCGCGCTCGGGGGCCAACCCTGCCGGCGCGGCGGCGAGCTGCTCGAGGACGTCCTTGCGCAGGCCTCGGGCCGGTGGCCAGTGGGCATCGGGCCCGAGGGCGTTGACCGTGCCGGACGCGCCGGCGGGCGTCGTGCCCACGAGGTGCGGGGCGCGGGTCGTGAGCAGCCAGGCGCGGGCGAGCACCGCCCAGCGCTGGTCACCCGGGTGCTGCTGCCACTCGTCGTAGGCGGGGGTGGGGGCCCAGGACGGGTCGAGCGAGCCGTCGTCCGCGAGGAGGCCGGCGGCATACGTGAGCTCGGCGACGAAGGCCGCACGGCCCTCGTCGACGTCGAGCACGGAGGCGAGCCGCTTGAGGTCTCGCACCGCCAGGCCGCCGGAACGAAGCACCCTGGGTGGGCGAAGTCCCCACTCTGCGGCGAGCTCGTCGACGAGGGCGAGCAGGTCGGTGACCTGCTGGCCGGCCGCGGCGTCGACCTCGGCACCCGCGCGGGGCTGACCCTCGAGGGCAGGCGGCTGGAGCGCCGGGGTGGCATGGCTGCGGCCTTCACGCAGGGCCAACGCCACCTCGCGAGGCAACACCAGCTGGTCGGCCGACGGGGAGAAGACCAAGTGGTGTTCGAGCAGCCACCGCGCGCCCTCGGCCAGCCGGTCCGGCGTGCCCGGGGGGAGGACGGCCAGCGGGGGACCCCAGGTCAGCCGGTCGAGGATGGCGCGGGCTGCCGGCGGGGCGTCGGCGAGCAGGGTCGGGACCTGCGCCGGCGATGGGACGTCGACGAAGCTGTCGGCCGCTCGAGGACCGAGCCCGGCCGGGTGGGGGAGAACCTCGCCGACCGTGCGGGTCACCCGCAACCCCTCGGGGCTGCGCCACAGCAGGGCGAGCGTCCAGAGGTCGTCCAGGACCGGCTCGATCTCCCCGGTCGTGACGCCGAGCAGGGCACCGACTGCCCGGGTGTCGAGCGGCGACGTGGCGGCGACGGCGGCTTCGAGCACCTGGAGGTGGGCCAGGTCGAGCGAGTCCACGGCCCGCTGGACACTCGCGCGGGTGCTGGCCCGGGCGGCGAGGGACGACAGGTCGGCGGGCGCGGGCCGGGCCAGGTCCTGTCGACGTCGCAGAAGGGTGGCGAGCTGGTCGTCGGTCCGCTCCCGCACGTCGTCGGCCATCGACCGTGCGGTCGAACGGGACGAGGAGATGGCGGCCACCGCACCACGGTAGTCGTCCGAGGAAGGTCCTCCGGACTCTCAGCCGTTTCCCATGCCACGCACAGGCTTGACCTGCACACTTGTGACAACGAGAGGACGCACCATGTCTGAGCCCACCGAACCCACCAAGCCCCGCACGCCCAAGGGGGCAGCCAAGCAGCCCGGGGATCCTGTCGCGCCGGGTCCGGGACCGGAGACGGCGAGCGTGCCTCCCGCGCCCACCCAGCCACTGCCCGCCGTCTCCGCGGCAGAAGGAGCCGGTGCTGCCGGACCGGGTGCTCCGGGTGGCGCTGGGGCCGGGCACGGCGGTCCGGGAGCCCCGGGTGGCTACGCGCCCGGCGGTCCACCGCCGAGACGACCGGGTCTGTGGCGTCAGGCGACGTCCACGACCGGTGGGACCATCGCCGTGATCGTGGCCGGCTGCCTCGTCGCCCTGATGGTGCTCGCCCTCGTGGGCGTGGCAGGACTCGTCGCCGTGCGCGCCATCGGCCACGACGGCCACGCGAACCGGATGGAGCGAGTCGGGGACGGGCGCGTGCTCCCGCCCGGGCAGCAGAAGAAGCTCGACCGGCTCCCGAAGGCGCCCGAGGCCCCGCGCGGACAGCGCAACGGGCAGGGTGGCAACGGCATGGGCAACGGCATGGGCAACGGCCTGGGTCCTCTCATGCGCGAGGCGATGGGGCTCGGCAACGTCCAGCACGGCGAGTTCACCCTCGAGGACAACGGCAAGACCACCGTCATGACGCTCCAGCGCGGTGAGGTGACCAAGGCCAGCTCCACCTCGATCACGGTCAAGAGCGCCGACAACTTCAGCGCCACCTATGCGGTCGGCGCCGACACCCGTGGCCGGGCCACCACCGTCCAGGTCGGCGACTCGGTCCTCGTGGTCGCCGAGAAGACCGGTGCCAAGGCGGTCCTGGTGACCGGAACCCGCAACTGATCGTCCGCGTCCCTCGGACGAGCCCGCGCGTAACGCCGCCGCTAGCGTGGGCGACGTGACATTTCCCAGTGGTGAGCAGTGGACCCTTCGGCGCGGACGGCAGGAGGCGACCGTCGTCGAGGTGGGTGGCGGCCTGCGCACCTACCGCGTGGACGGCACCGACATCGTGGCCGGCTACGCGGACGACGAGGTATGCCGCGCCGGCCGCGGTCAGGTGTTGATGCCGTGGCCGAACCGGATCCGCGACGGGCTGTACTCCTTTGCCGGCGAAGACCACCAGCTCGGGCTGACCGAGGCGGTCCTGCGCAACGCCAACCACGGGCTGGTCCGGTGGGCCGTTTGGCAGCTGCACTGGCACAACGACGACTGGTCGGCGCTCACCGTGCGGACCCGACTGCACCCCCAGCCCGGCTGGGACGGCATCCTCGACCTGAGCGTCAACTACGTCCTCGACGAGGAGGGCTTGACCGTCAGCGTCCACGCCACCAACGTCGGCGCGACTGCGGCTCCGTTCGGCTTCGGGGCGCACCCCTACATCGCCCTCGGTGACACTCCGCTGGCCGAGGTCGAGCTGGCCATTCCCGCAGCCCGCGAGGTGCTGGTCGACGACCGGCTGATCCCGACCGGCACCGCACCCGTGGGTCCCGATCTGGACTTCCGGACTGCTCGCGAGCTGGGCGCGACCGAGCTGGACACCGCGTTCACCGACCTGTCGCGGTCCACGACCTCCGGAGCCTGGGAGGTCGTCGTCGGCGGGCTCGAGAACGGCGAGGTGACCGTGTGGGGCGACGAGTCGCTGAACTGGGTGCAGGTGTTCACGGCCAAGGGCCGGGACACCGGGGTCGACGGGGTCCGCGGCATCGCCGTCGAACCCATGTCGTGCCCCGCGAACGCCTTCAACTCCGGCGAGGGACTGGTCGTCCTGGAGCCGGGTCAGTCCTGGTCGGCCCAGTGGGGCATCGAGCCAGCCGTGCTCAGCTGACGGCGCCTGCGCCCGCTGCTGGACCCGTGGGCGCAGGATCGTCCTGGAGACCGTGTGGACCCGTGGGCGCCGGATCTTCCTCGAGGCCGTTGACGAGCGGGGTGATCCTGCGTTCGACCGCGAAGGCCAGCACCACCATGAGCGCGCACCCCACGACGATCATGGCGATGAAGGCCGCCGACCAGCGGTGGTTCAGCATGAAGCCGGCGACCACGGGGCCCAGGATCGTGCCGGCCTGGAAGGCGCCCGCGTTGACGGCGTTGTAGCGGCCGCGGAGGTGGTCGGGAGCCATGTCGTTGGTGATGGCCGGGATGGTCGGCTGGAGCAGGGTCTCGCCGAGGGCGAAGGTCGCGTGGAAGGCAAGGACGCCGGCCGCAGCCGCGACGCTCCCAGGAGCGAACCCGGTCAGCCCGAGGACCACCCACGCCAGGGCCCACAGTGCAGACATGCCGATCAGCACCCGAGTACGCCTGCGTCCGGTGATGCGCTTGAGGACGTAGAACTGCAGGCCGACGATGACGGCCGTGTTGACGGCAAAGGCGAACCCGATGACGCTCGTCGACACCTGGCTGACCTGACGGGCGAACGCGGGGAAGCCGGCCTCCATCTGGCCGTAACCGATGAACACCCCGAGGAAGGTCAGCAGCGTGACCCACACGACCGCGGGGTTGCGCAGGATCGTGAGGTAGGAGCCCGCCGCTGCCGTCTCGCCCTCGGGCTTCTCGGCGCGACCGTGGACGTGGCGCAGGGGCCCGAGGAGCAGCCCGATCGGCACCAGCATCGACACTGCGTCGGCCAGGAAGATCACGGTGAACGTGGACGGGTTGGCCACGTCGGCGTAGAGGCCGCCGATCACCCCGCCCAGTCCGATGCCGAGGTTGACCAGGGCGAAGTTGATCCCGAAGTACTGCTGACGCGCACTCCCGGTCGTGATCGCCGCGACGAGGGCGTTGAAGGCAGGCCAGGACACCCCGAAGTTGAACCCGAGGAAGACGAAGGCCAGCGCCACCACGAGCGGGGTGGTCGCGAACGCGAGGATCACGCAGCCGACGATCTGGGCCCCGGTGCCCCACAGCAGCATCCGGCGCGCCCCGAGCCGGTCGGTCAACGCGCCACCCGGCCCCGTGACGACGAGTGCGACCAGGGCGATGAACGCCATCAGCAGGCCGGCCAGGTCGAGCGAGATGCCTCGGACCTCGTGCAGGTAGATCACCGTGAACGGCAGCGTCAGCCCGCGACCGAGGGTCTGCACCGCCACGGTCGAGAGCAGCCACCGGCCCTCGACCGGCAGCTCCGCCCAGAACTGGCGCAACCCGGGCTGGCTCGACGTGGACGACTCACTCACCGGACGATCCTCCCGCACTCCACCGACAGCCCGACACCGGTTATCCGGGCCGTCGTCCGGCGCCTCGTCGGGCAGGCGGCCACCGGCGAGCACGCGGTGAGCACGCGGCATACCGAAGAAAGGATTTGGACCCACCCGATAGCCTTTGAAGTGCGCATTGGCGCACCCCCAAAACTTTTCGAGGCAAGAGGAAGACAAGTGCCTACAGGCAAGGTCAAGTGGTACGACGCGGAGAAGGGCTTCGGCTTCATCTCCGACGACGACGGCAGCGACGTGTTCCTGCACGCGAACGCCCTCCCCGAGGGCGTCGCGACGCTCAAGGGCGGCGCGCGGGTGGAGTTCAGCGTCGCCGAGGGGCGGCGCGGCACCCAGGCGCTCGCCGTCACGCTGCTCGAAGCCGCGCCGACGGTCACCGCCGGCAAGCGCGAGGCGTCGCGCAAGTCCCCCGAGGACCTCGCCCCGCTGGTCGAGGACGCCATCAAGCTGCTCGACAACTCGTCGAACGCGCTGCGCCGCGGTCGTCGGCCCGAGAAGGACCACGCCACCAAGCTGGCCGCTGTCCTGCGGTTCCTCGCCGACCAGATCGAGCCCTGATGGCCACCAAGGACGACGCCGTCCTGGCCGCCGCCGAGGCTGTCGCCGTCGCCCGTGAGGCCGCCGAGTCGATCGCGGAGCGGGGCACGGTCGGCGAGCACCTCGGCATGCAGATGGAGGACGAGCGGCTGGCCACGCACTTCTTCGCGTGTGAGGCAGGCGCCTACCCGGGCTGGCGCTGGGCGATCACCGTCGCCCGCGTGCCGCGCGGCAAGGTCGCGACCGTGTGCGAGACGAACCTCGTGCCCGGCGAGGGCGCGTTGCTGTCGCCCGAGTGGCTCCCGTATGCCGAGCGCCTGGCTCCCGGGGACCTCAGCGCCGGCGACGTGCTCCCCTACAAGGAGGACGACCCCCTGCTCGAACCCGGGTTCGAGGCGACCGGCGACGAGGAGGTCGACGAGCTCGCGGCCTACGAGCTGGGTCTGGGCCGCAAGCGCGTCCTGTCCGCCGAGGGACGCGAGGCCGCTGCGCAGCGGTGGTACGAGGGCGAGAACGGCCCTCACGCCGACGTCGCGGAGAAGGCGCCCGCACCGTGCTCGACCTGCGGCTACTTCCTCCCGATGGCGGGTGCACTCCGGTCTTTTTTCGGCGTGTGCGCCAACGCCTGGTCACCTTCCGACGGTCGCGTCGTAAGTCTTGACCACGGCTGCGGCGCCCACTCCGAGGTCGACGCCGAGCCGGCCGAACCCATGCCGGTCGGCCAACCCATCATCGACGAGATCGCCTACGACCTCGTCTGACTGAGGCGCCGGCCGGCTACTGGGCGCCGGCGGCGTTGCCGCGACCGCGGCGCACGTACGAGAAGCCGATCAGCCCGAGCACGATGCCGGCCACCGGGACCCACGGCCACCAGTCGCGCTCGCCCTCGTGCAGGGCCGGCACGGCGAGGATGACGGCCAGTGCGAGGACCCAGCCGAGCTGCGCCCAGACGACGATCCGGGCGGTGCTGACGGCCAGCGGCTGCAGCTCCTCACCGGGACCGTCGGGGGTGGGGTGCGACTCGCTCATGCCGGGCAGCCTATCTTTCACGACGACGTGACAGTCAGGCCCTACTCTGCTGCCCATGGCCAAGCCCACCACGAAGTCTGCGGCACCGCAGCGCCCGTCCCCGAAGTCCCCGTCGTCCGGAGGGCTCGACGGCTTCTTCCGGATCACCGAGCGTGGCTCCACCCTCAGCCGCGAGGTCCGCGGTGGGCTCGTCACGTTCTTCACGATGGCGTACATCGTTGTCCTCAACCCGCTGATCATCGGCACCCAGCAGGATGGCTCGGGACAGTTCCTCGGTGGCGGTGACATCGTCAAGGCGCAGACCCTGGTCGCGGCCGGGACCGCGCTCAGCGCCGGCGTGATGACCCTGCTCATGGGTGTCGTCGCGAACTACCCGCTCGCCCTCGCCACCGGTCTCGGGCTCAACGCGTTCGTGACGTTCGGCATCGCCAAGCTGCCCGAGATGACCTGGGCCGACGCGATGGGCCTGGTCGTCATGGAGGGTGTCATCATCCTGGTGCTCGTGCTGACCGGCTTCCGCCAGGCTGTGTTCCGGGCGATCCCGGCCCAGCTCAAGACCGCGATCTCGGTCGGCATCGGCCTGTTCATCACGATCATCGGTCTCGTCGACGCCGGGTTCGTCCGCCGCACCGGCGTCGGGCCCGTCCCGGTCGAGCTCGGCATCTCCGGAAACCTCAACGGCTGGCCGCTGCTGGTCTTCGTCATCGGCGTGCTCGCGATCATCGTGATGATGGTCCGCAAGGTGAAGGCTGCCATCCTCTACGGCATCCTCGGTGGCACGGTCCTGGCGATCATCGTCGAGGCGATCGGCAACATCGGCGGCCAGTTCGACAACACGGGCAAGTTCGTCAACCCGGCCGGCTGGGGGCTGAACGTCCCCGCGCTGCCGGACCAGATCGTCGACGTCCCCGACTTCTCGCTGCTCGGCAACTTCAACCTGCTCGGCTCGTTCGACAAGCTCGGCTTCGTCGCGGCGCTGCTGCTCGTCTTCACGCTCCTGCTCGCCGACTTCTTCGACACCATGGGCACGATGGTCGCCGTCGGTGCCGAGGGTGGCCTGCTCGACAAGGACGGCAACCCGCCGAACTCCGACAAGATCCTGCTCGTCGACTCCGTCGCCGCGATCGCCGGTGGCGCGGGCTCGGTCTCGTCCAACACGTCCTACATCGAGTCGGCGGCAGGGGTCGGCGAAGGCGCCCGGACCGGTCTGGCCTCGGTCGTCACCGGGGTGATGTTCCTGCTCGCGACCTTCCTGGCGCCCCTGGTGAAGGTCGTGCCCTACGAGGCGGCGACCCCGGCCCTGGTCGTCGTGGGCTTCCTGATGATGCAGCAGGTCAAGGGCATCGACTGGGACGACCTCGACATCGCCATCCCGGCCTTCCTCACCATCGTCCTGATGCCGTTCACCTACTCGATCACCGTCGGCATCGGCGCGGGCTTCGTCGTCTACACCCTCATCAAGGTGGTGCGTGGCAGGGCGAGCGTGATCCACCCGCTGCTGTGGACCGTGTCCGCCCTGTTCGTCATCTACTTCGCGATCACCCCGATCAAGGAGGTCCTCGGCGTCGGCTGACCCCTCCCCGACCACAGCAGGTATGCCGCGTGGCCCCGTGAGGGGGCCACGCGGCATACCTGCGTCTGGGCCTTGGGAGCTGTCCGGAAGGGTGATCGAAATACTTAGCACAGGTAATGAGTTATGCTAAGTATCGACCTGAGGAGGAACAGATGACCCCACCCGCCGCACGCTCACGCCGCGCTGGCGATGCCGGGCTCTCGCCTTCTGCGATCTATGCCCTCGCCGGCGAGCTCCGACTCGCCTGCATGCGCATCTCGCGCCGAGTGCGGTTCGAGAGCACGGATGTCGTTGCACCGCACCAGTTCTCGGTGCTCTGCCGCCTGCAGGAGGCGCCGCGCACACCGAGTGAGCTCGCAGAGATCGAGAAGGTGAGCGGACCCAGCATGACCCGCACCGTCGCGGCCCTCGTCGAGCGCGGGCTCGTCGCGCGCACCGACGACCCCGCCGACCGACGCCAGGTGATCCTGTCGCTCACGAGCGAGGCGACCACGCTGCTGAAGGACATCCGCCGCAAGCGCGACGCCTGGATGTCGGTGCGCGTCGGCCACCTCACCCCCGCCGAGCAGGACGTGCTGCGGCAGGCGTCGGCCATCCTCACCCGGGTGGCCAACGAGTGAGCCCCACCTTCTCCTCGCTGGGCGTCCGCAACTACCGCATCTATGCCACGGGTGCGTTCATCTCCAACATCGGCACCTGGATGGGCCGGGTCGCCCAGGACTGGCTGGTCCTGACCGAGCTGACCAACCACTCGTCGACGGCGCTCGGCATCGTCACCGGGCTGCAGTTCCTGCCCTTCCTGCTGCTCGCCCCCTGGGCCGGGATGATCGCGGACCGCTATCCGAAGCGGCGGATCCTGGCTGTCACCCAGACGTCGCTCGCGCTGTCGTCCCTTGCCCTCGGTCTGCTCGTCGTGACCGGGACCGCCCAGCTCTGGATGGTCTACGGCATCGCGCTGTTCACCGGGATTGCCACCGCCGTCGACAACCCGGCCCGCCAGACCTTCGTGTCCGAGATGGTGCCGCGTGACCGGCTGGCGAACGCGGTCTCCCTCAACAGTGCCTCGTTCAATGCCGGGCGGCTGGTCGGTCCCGGTGTCGCGGGCCTGACGATCGCGGCGTTCGGCACGGGCTGGACGCTGCTGCTCAACACGCTGACCTTCGTGGCCGTGCTGGTCGCCCTGGCATCGATGCGCGTCGGCGAGCTGCGTCCTGCGCCCGCCCTCGCCCGAGGCAGCGGCGCCATCCGTGAGGGGCTCGCCTACGTGCGCAGCCGACCCGACCTCCAGCTCGTGATGGCGCTGGTCTTCGTGCTCGGCACCTTCGGGATGAACTTCCAGATCACCACGGCGCTGATGGCCACCAAGGAGTTCGGCAAGGGCCCGCAGGAGTACGGCCTGCTCGGCTCGATCATGGCGATCGGCTCCCTGACGGCCGCGCTGCTCTCGGCCCGTCGGGCCAGGCCGCGGCTGCGAATCCTGCTCGTCGCGCTCGTGGGCTTCACGATCGCGAGCGGGCTGGCGGCGAGCGCTCCGACCTACCCGTTGTTCGCCCTCGCCCTGATCCCCGTGGGACTCACGGCGCTGACGGCCCTGACGACGGCGAACGCGATGGTCCAGCTCAGCGTGGATCCCGCCATGCGCGGGCGGGTGATGGCGCTCTACATGGCCATCTTCATGGGGGGCACGCCGCTCGGAGCACCACTCATCGGGTGGATCGGTGACGTCGCGGGCCCGCGCTGGACGATCGGCATCGGCACCATCGCGGTCGGGCTCATGCTGGTGGCGGTGTCCATCCGCACCGCCAGGCGCGAGAATGTCCAGGTGACCTACGAGTCCCAGCGTCGCCCGCGGATCAGGATCCGCACGCTCCCGCAGCCCGAGGTCTCCGAACCCGTCCCCGAGGCCGTCCGGTGACGCCGCTCTTCCGTCGGCGCGTGACTATCGCCGTCCTCGTCATCGTGGTCACCGTGGCAGTCGTCGCCAGCCTCGCCGGCACCTTCCGCTGACCGCCCGATCGGGGGGGTATGCCGTGTGGGGACCACGCGCCCAGCTCCCGACGTGTTGCGCGCAGATCGTCACGGGAGGGCTGAAATGGGGGTCCGGTGACCACCAGGCGGCAACAAGTCCGGACGGCCGGGACTTGTTGCGCGCGGATCGTCACGGGAGGGGCGAAATGGGGGTCCGGTGACCACTTGGCGGCAACAAGTCCGGACGGCCGGGACTTGTTGCGCGCGGATCGTCACGGGAGGGGCGAAGTGGGGGTCGGGTGACCACCAGGCGACAACACGTCCCCGGGCGTGCTGAGCGGTCCGGTCAGTGCAGCGTGCGGAGGACTCAGTGCAGCTTGCAGAGGACCGTGACGCCGAGGAGGTTGACCACCGGGTCGTAGCCGGTGGGGCACTTGCCGTTGACGGGCAGCACCTCCAGGGGCAGCGGCGCGGGCGTCGAGCTGCTCGGGCTGGGGGACGGCGTCGGGCTCGGGGCGGGAGTGCCTCCGGTGACGCCCCCCACCACTCCGCCGACGGCACCGGTCGCGGCGCCCACGACGCCACCGGCAGCGCCGGACGAGGGCTGCGGAACCGGCGAGGCAGAGCCGCCGCCCGAGCCAGCCGAACCACCCGAACCGGGCTTCGCCGCTGTCGCCGAGCCGCCCTTGCCGGGTGCGGTCGAGGCTGCGGGCTGTGACGCCTTGGCGGGGTCGTAGCTCGCCATCGTCTGGGGTTCACCGGACGGGAGGTAGGGCGAGCCGCTGCGTTGCGCCTCGGACAGGTCGGAGCCCGGGAGCACGGTGTAGCCACCGCGGTAGCCGGCTGCGATCGCCAGCACCTGGTCGGCGTAGGCGTCGCTGTGGTTGTAGCGCAGCACGGCCGAGCGGGCACCGGAGTCGGTGCTGAGGTCGCCAGGACCCGAGCACAGGTAGACCGCGGTCGCCGTGGCGGCGTCGGCCATGTTCTGCGGGTCCTTGCGACCGTCACCGTTGGCGTCGACGCCGACGACGCGCCAGGTGCCGGGGATGAACTGCATCGGGCCGACCGCGCGGTCCCAGGTCACGTCACGGTCGTACGAGCCGCCGTCGGTGTCGCTGATCGCGGCGGTGTTGTTCTGGCCGTTGAGGGGTATGCCGTAGATGCCGGGACGCACGGTGCCGTCGCGGTCGATGCCGTTGCCGCCGTAGCGGCCGTGGTTGGACTCGACCTTCCCGATCGCGGCGATCAGGGCCCAGTCGATGCGGCACTCGGCGTCGGCGGCGTCGACGATCGTGGCGGCACGACGGTAGGCCTCGAGGGCAGCGGCAGGGATGCCGTTGGCGCTCATCGAGGCAGGCAGGCCGGCCGACTGGGCGAACGGGGTGGGCTCGGCCTCCGGGGGTGCCGGCAGCTCGGGGAGCCGCGGGGCGTCGAGGCCGGTGATCGGTTCGCCGGGCACGGTGACGACGGGGGTGTTGTCGGCAACGATGTCGGTCGCGGGCTGACCACCGGTGGCCGCCAGCGCCACTCCGGCGCCGATCAGGGCGAGCGCGGGCACACCTCCTGCGATCTTGCGCCACGGCAGTCGCGTCGTGCGTGTCATCGTTCGGCTCCTCGACATCGTTGTCCACCTTGCGGTGTCCCACCCCAGGGGTTATGTGAGGTTCAACGAGGGTCTGGAGCCGAGGTTACGCGCGAGCGTCGTTCGCAGAGGGCTTACTGGGGAGTAAATCAGCCCACAATGTGCTCAATGCACGCAATAAGGGCCGACACGTCCTCAGGGTCCACAGCGGGGAACGTCGCCACACGCAGCTGGTTGCGACCGAGCTTGCGGTAGGGCTCCACGTCGACCACGCCGTGGGCACGCAGCGTCTTGGCGACGGCGGCCGCGTCGACCTCATCGGCGAAGTCGATCGTCGACACCACCTGCGAGCGGGCGGCCGGGTCGGTGACATAGGGCGAGGTGTATGCCGTGCGCTCGGCCCAGTCGTAGAGGCGTCCGCTCGAGTCGGCGGTGCGCTTGACGGCCCACTCGAGCCCGCCCTGACCGTTGATCCAGTCGATCTGCGAGCGCAGCAGGGCCAGGGTGCCCAGCGCGGGGGTGTTGTAGGTCTGGTTGAGGCGGCTGTTGGACACGGCGGTCGGCAGGCTGAAGAAGTCGGGCACCCAGCGGCCGGACGCGGCGATCTCGTCCACCCGGGCGAGCGCGGCGGGGGAGAAGGCGGCCAGCCAGAGGCCACCGTCCGCCGCGAAGCACTTCTGCGGGCCGAAGTAGTAGACGTCGGTCTCGGCCACGTCCACGGGCAGCCCGCCGGCGCCGGACGTGGCGTCGATGAGCACGAGCGCGCCCTCGTCGGCACCCTCGACGCGCTTGACGGGAGCCATCACCCCGGTGGAGGTCTCGTTGTGCGGCCAGGCGTAGACGTCGACGCCGGCTTCGGCGCGGGCCGTGGCGAGGCTGCCCGGGTCGGCCTTGATGATCGTGGACTCGCCGAGGAAGGGAGCGTTGTTGGTCACGCTGGCGAACTTGGCGGAGAACTCGCCGAACGCCAGGTGCTGCGCGCGCTCGCGGACCAGGCCGAAGGCCGCGATGTCCCAGAACGCGGTCGATCCACCGTTGCCGAGGATGATCTCGTAGCCCTCGGGCAGGCTGAACAGGTCGGACAGCCCCTCACGGACGGCGCCCACGAGGTTCTTCACCGGAGCCTGGCGGTGCGAGGTGCCGAGCAGGGTGGTGCCCAGTCCGGCGAGGTACTCGACCTGCTCGGGGCGCACCTTCGACGGCCCGGAGCCGAAGCGGCCGTCCTTGGGCAGCAGGTCGGCGGGGATGGTGGGCGTCGCGGTGGCGGCAGTGTCGGTCACGGCGTCAGTGTCTCATCCCGTCCCGAGGCGTGGGACGTGAGGTCCACCACCCGGACTACCACCAAGGCACGGTAGGCCGCCCGCTGGCCTAGCAACGCGGCATACCCCGCCGTGAAATGCGAAATGGGCCTGCGCATTCGTGCAGGCCCATTTCGTTTTCTGCAAACACGTATCAGGCTCGGCGCGCCGCCGGACGACGCGTCAGGCGCGGTAGCCGGAGACGGCTTCCAGGCCGCGGGGAGCGTCGCCGATGTAGCGCGAGCTGGGCCGGATCAGCCGACCGGTCTTCTTCTGCTCGAGGATGTGCGCCGACCAGCCGGCGGTGCGCGCCGCGGCGAACAGCGGGGTCATCATCGCGCCGGGGACCTCGGCGAAGTCGAGCAGCACCGCGGCCCAGTAGTCGACGTTGGTCTCCAGCACCCGGTCGGGCTGGCGCTCGCGCAGCTCGGCCAGGGCAGCCTGTTCGAGCTCGAGGGCCACCGTGAAGCGAGGCGCGCCGAGGCGCTCGCAGGTGTCGCGCAGCACGGCCGCGCGCGGGTCGTAGGCGCGGTAGACGCGGTGGCCGAAGCCCATCAGCCGCTCACCGCGGTCGAGCACACCCTTGACGTAGGCCCGGGCGTCACCGCTGCGCTCCACGCCCTCGATCATGTGCTGTGCGCGCGACGGGGCACCACCGTGAAGGGGGCCCGACAGGGCGCCGATCGCGCCGGACAGGCACGCGGCCACGTCGGCCCCGGTCGAGGCGATGACGCGCGCGGTGAACGTCGAGGCGTTCATGCCGTGCTCGGCGGCGGAGATGAAGTAGGCGTCGATCGCCTCGACGTGCTTGGGGTCGGGCTCGCCGCGCCAGCGGATCATGAACCGGTCGACGATCGTGCGCCCCTCGTCGACGCGACGCTGCGGCACCATGGGTGACCCCTGCCCGTGGGCGGACTGCGCGATGAACGACAGCGCCATCACCGAGGCGCGGGCCAGGTCCTCACGGGCCTGCGCGGCGTCGATGTCGAGCAACGGCTTGAAGCCCCACAGTGGGGCGAGCTGGGCCAGCGCGGACTGCACGTCGACCCGGATGTCGCCGGAGTGCACAGGCAGCGGGAACGGCTCGGCCGGCGGCAGTCCCGGGTCGAACTCGTTGTCGACCAGCAGACCCCACACCTGCCCGAAGCTGACCGTGCCGACGAGTTCCTTGAGGTCGACGCCGCGGTAGCGCAGCGAGCCGCCTTCCTTGTCGGGTTCGGCGATCTCTGACTCGAAGGCGATGACGCCCTCGAGGCCCGGCTTGAAGTCGCTGTCGGACATCGGTGTCCTCTCGGCCTTGGGGGGAAGGTGGGGCGACCTTGGTGTGGCGCCCGGTTACCTACTGGCTGGTTCATTCTGCACTGTCGGGGTGATGGGCCACTATGGCGCAGTGCTGACAGCCGACACCGACTACGACGGCGAGGTGTTCACCGAGGACCTGACCGGGTCCGCGGCGGGCGGCTCGCGATTCCTCGAGTGCACCTTCCAGCGGTGCGACCTCAGCGAGCTGCGCGCCCCACGCTCGCGGTTCTCCGAGTCCAGCCTGTATGCCGTGCACGGAGCGGGCGTCGACCTCGCCGAGTCGTCGTGGAGCGACTGCCTCGTGCAGGGAGCCCGGCTCGGTGCCGTGGCGATGTACGGGGCGGAGCTGTCCCGAGTGCGGTTCGAGGGCTGCAAGATCGAGTTCCTCAACCTGCGTGGGGCCAGGCTTCGCGACGTCGCCTTCGTCGACTGCCAGCTCGTGGAGGCCGACTTCGCCGACGCCACGCTCACCTCGGTCACGTTCGAGGGGTCGCGGCTGGTGTCGCCGGACTTCACCAAGGGAACCTTCAAGGACGTCGACCTGACCGGGGCCGAGGTGGCCGGCCCGCGTGGTGTGTCGGGACTGCGGGGCGCGACCGTCTCGGCGCTGCAGCTGATCGACCTCGGGCCCGCGCTCGCCGCCGAGCTGGGCATCAAGGTCGCCGACTAGCGGGGCGGAGTGCCTGTCTGCCCGCGGCCGGCGGAGTTCAACCCGATGACGGAGTCGTCTGCTCAGCCGCCGGGCCACACTCGCCGTGTGAACAGGACGGCCGCCCCGGGTGCCACGCTGGTCCGGACCGGGCTCGGGCCGGTCGAGGTGGCCGTGTGGGGCAGCGCAGACCGGGGGAGTGCCGAACGGGGGAGTGCGGAACGGCACGTCCTGCTCTTCCCGGGAGGCCACTGCTCGGCGAGGACTCCGCTCGGGCAGGACGTCTACGAGGAGCTCGGCTTCCAGGTCGTGACGGTCAGCCGGCCCGGGTACGGCGCGACCGGAGTCGGCGACCTGACCGCCGCCCAGTTCGTCCCTGCCGTCGTCGACGTGGCGGCGGCCTTGGGGGTCAGTCGGTTCGACGCGGTCGTCGGTGTCTCCTTCGGCGGGCTGCAGGCGCTCGCCACGGCTGTCGCCACCGAGCTCGCCGACCGCCTCGTCCTCCACAGCTGCGCGCCGTCGAGGCTCGTCTTCCCCGACACGAAGCGGGACCGGGCGATGGCCACGGTGGTGTTCGGCCCTCGGGTCGAGCGGGCCACGTGGGCCGCGACCAGGGCGATGGTGCGGACCGACCGGGGACTGCGACTCATGATGGGCGAGCTGTCCACGCTGCCCGCCCGTGAGTGGTTCGACGAGTGGTCGCCCAAGCAGCGCGAGCAGGCGCGGGCGACCCTGCTGTCGATGGGTTCGGGCAGGGGCTTCGTCCTCGACGTCGCCCAGGGTCGCGAGTCGTCCTCGTCCGAGCGTGAGCGGGTCCAGCGCTCCGTCAGCGTGCCCACGCTGGTCACCGCGTCGCGAACGGACGGGGGAGCGGCCTTCACGCACGCTCTCGACTTCGAGGCGACCATCACGGGCAGCACGCTGGTCGAGACTGGAGCCTTCAGCCACTTCGCGTGGATCGGCCCCTCGCGCAGCATCCTGCTCGAGAGCCTCCGCGCGTTCCTCGCTGCGCGGTCCGCAGGCGGCTGACCGCCGCGCAGGCGGCGGGTTCGACGGTGGAGCGGGCTCTGTCTAGGCCTTCCTGGCCAGCCGCTTGTCGCGGACGGACATCGCGTTGCCGTTGGTGCGGACCTCGAACAGCTCAGTCGCCTTGATCAGCTTGCTCAACGAGGCGTACCCGTGGTTGCGGGAGTCGAAGGACGACTGGTTCGAGATGCGGTTGCCCACTTCGGCCACGCTGGCCCAGCCGTCGTCGTCGGCGGCCCGGGACACGGCATTGCGCAGCAGCCGCACCAGGCCCGCGTCCTGGCGCAGCTCGGTCGTCGTCTTGCGTGCCGGCGCCGCAGCGCCCTTGCGCAGGGCCGCAGCCTTCTTCACGGCTGCCTTCTTCGTTGTCGCCTTGGTGGCCGTCGCTTTGCTCGCGGGGCCTGTGGCTCCGGGTTCGGGCTCGGGTTCGCGGAGGACTGTGCCGTTGGGAGCAGCGTCCGTGATTGCGGTCGCGTCGCCCACCTCCTCGGGCTCAGCGAGCTGGTCGAGGAAGAGGAACTTGGTGCACGCCGAGCGGAACGGCTCAGGCGTCTTGCGCTCGCCGAATCCGTAGACCGCCGCCCCCTTCTCGCGCAGGTGCATGACCAATGGTGTGAAGTCGGCATCCGACGAGACGATCCCGAACGCCTCGGGGTGGTCGTTGTACAGCAGCGCCATCGCGTCGACGACCATCGCCATGTCGCTGGCGTTTTTGCCGCGGCTGTAGTCGTACTGCTGCATCGGCCGGATTGCCCGTGGATGCAGCACGTCGGCCCAGGGTCGCAGCCCGGCCTTGGTCCAGTTGCCGTAGGCGCGGCGGATGCTGGTCTCGCCGTAGGCGCTGAGCTCGTTGAGGATCAGGTCGATCTTCGTCGCCGAGGAGTTGTCGGCGTCGATGAGCAGGGCGATCCGGGCGCGGGGGTCCATGGGGCCCGACGCTACGGCACCCGGCGCCGCGAGCGTGGCCACGCGGCATACAGTCTCTTCGTGCCGCTGCTCCTGGACCTGACCCCGCTACGGAGCCACGCGGCATACCGGCGGCTGTATGTCGGGTTCACCCTCTCGAACGTGGGCTCGCAGCTGGCTGTCGTGGCCATCGGTCTGCAGGTCTACGAGATCACCAGATCGACTGCGGCGGTGGGGATCGTGGGGTTCTGCGCGCTGGTGCCGCTGGTGGTCATGGGCCTCTATGGCGGCACGCTCGTCGACCACTTCGACCGGCGCACCGTCGGCCTCATCGCCCAGGCGGTGGCGTTCGTCTCGAGCATCCTGTGCGCGCTTCAGGCCTGGCTCGGCAACACGCACGTGTGGGTGCTCTATGCGTTGGTGGCGTTGTGGAACGGCGCGTTCGCGGTCTCGTCACCGGCCCGCACCTCGATCTACCCGCGGATCCTGCCGCGCGACCTGCTGCCGGCGGCGAACGCCTTGTCCGTGTTCGCGATGAACGCGTCGATGTCCGTTGGACCGCTCATGGCCGGCTTCCTCGTCGACTGGGGCGGTTTCAAGGCGGCCTACACGACCGACGCGGTCATCACGACAGCCGCGCTCTGGGGGCTGGCCCGGCTGCAGCCCCTGCCCCCTGAGCCTGAGGAGGGGGCAGCCCCGAGCCGGCCCGGACTGCGGTCGGTTCTCGACGGATTCGCTTTCCTGGCAACGCGACCCAATGTGCGCATGACCTTCGTCGCCGACATCTGCGCGATGCTGCTGGCCCAGCCTCGGGTGCTGTTCCCGGCTGCCGGCGCAATCATCTTCGGAGGCGGGGCCAAGACGGTGGGGGCGCTGTCGGCGGCGGCGGCGGTGGGTGGGATCGTCGCCATGTTCTTCTCCGGCCGGCTCGGACACGTGCGTCGTCAGGGCCTGGCGATCCTGGTGTCGATCGTGGGCTGGGGCTTCGCCATCGCCGGCTTCGGGGCCGCCATGCTGGCGGCCGGTGGGGTGATGTCCAAGGGGGCGGCGCTGTGGCTCGGGCTGGTGGCCATGGCGGTGGCCGGCGCCTCGGACTCGGTGAGCGCCGTGTTCCGGACGACGATCCTGCAGGCCGCCACACCGGACCACCTGCGCGGGCGGCTGCAGGGCGTCTTCATCGTCGTGGTGGCGGGCGGGCCGAGGCTGGGTGAGATGGCGGGTGGCTTCCTCGCCAGCGGAATCGGCGAGGCGATGACCGCGGTCGTCGGCGGCCTCGCCTGTGTGCTCGCCATCGTCGTGCTGGGCCGGTTGCAGCCGGGCTTCGTCCGCTACGACGCCCGCCACCCCGTGCCCTAGCGCCTAGCCGTCACCCTTCCGCAGCATCTGTCGCCCGGTGGGGCCCAACTTTCGGCCACTCGCCCGAAACTCCCGGCCCGCGCCGCCCGGTGGGGCACAACTTTCGGCCACTCGCCCGAAACTCCGCTGCCGACCGCCAGTGGTGACTAGCCCGGGCCCCCGGGCGCGACCAGGCCCAGCTCGTAGGCAGCCACGACGGCCTGCACCCGGTCGCGGAGCCTGAGCTTCATCAGCACGTTCGACACGTGCGTCTTGACGGTGGCCTCGCCGAGGTAGAGATCTGCGGCAATCTCGGCGTTCGACAGTCCCCTCGCGATCAGGGTCAGCACGTCGCGCTCGCGCTCGGTCAGCGCGTCCAGCGCCGAGGAGCGGACGGTCCGCGGAGTGGGAGCGCCGGCGAACCGCTCGATGACCCGCAACGTCACCGACGGGTCCAGCAGACCACCCCCGGAGGCGACCGTCCGCACCGCTGCCACCAGCTGCTCCGGCGGCGACACCTTGAGGAGGAACCCGCTGACGCCGGAGCGCAGCGCCCCCTCGACGTACTCGTCCTCGCCGAACGTCGTCAGGATCACCACGCGCGTCTGCGGCCGGGCGGCCATCACCCGGCGAGCCGCCTCGATCCCGTCGAGCCTGGGCATGCGAACGTCCATCAGCACGACGTCCGGAGCCAGCTCGAGCGCGGCGGCTTCGGCGGCCTCACCGTCCCCGATCTCTCCCACGACCTCGATGTCGGGCTCGGCACTCAGCACCATGCGCAGCCCGACACGCACCATCGCCTCGTCGTCCACCAGCAGCACCCGGATGCTCACGACCCCGCCCTCACTGCCACTCCCGCGAGACCGGCAGCCGCACGTCGACCTCGAACCCTCCGCCGGGCACCGGCCCGACGGAGATGCTCCCGCCGAGCATGTCCACCCGCTCGCGCATGCCCACGATGCCGTGGCCGCCGTGGCCGCCGTACGCCCCGTCCGCGGTGGTGGGGGTGTCCCGGTCGGTGACACCGGAGCGACCGGAGCCCCGCCCGTCGTCGGTCACGGTGAGGCGAACCACGTTGCCGTCATTGACGACCCGTACGACAGTTTGAGCTCCCGGTGCGTGGCGCAGGACGTTGCTGAGCGCCTCCTGGACGATCCGGTATGCCGCGGTGTCGAGCGCCTTGGGCAGCCCGTCCAGCGGGCCACTCACCTCGAGGGACACGTCCAGGCCGGTGGCGCGCACGTCGCCGACCAGGTCCTCGAGCCGGGCCAGCGCAGGGGGAGGGGCTCCGGTGGCGGTATCACCCGGCTCGCGGAGGATGCCCACGGTGGCGCGGAGCTCCTCGACCGACTGACGGCCGAGCCGTTCGAGCCCCAGCATCACGTCGCGCTCCACGGGGTGGTCGACCAGCACTGCGTCGAGCTGGCGCCGCAGACCGCCGAGCTGCAGCGTCATGACGCTGACCGAGTGCGCCACCGAGTCGTGGACCTCCCGCGCGATGCGGGCTCGTTCCTCGACCACCGCTGCGCGAGCGCTGGCTTCGCGCTGCGCGTCGAGCTCCGTGGCGAGGGCGATGACCTGGCGGCTGCGCTCGCGCTCCCGCCGCACCAGGGTGCCGACCCACCAGGCCGGCACGAACACAACGGGGAAGAAGACCGTGTCCCAGCCCAGGCCGTTGCGCAGGGCCTCGGTGGTGATGAACACCCCCACAGAGGCGACGGCGGCGATGCGGGACGTGCGCGGGGATGCCGCGAAGCCGGCGTACGCCATGGCCACGAGCGAGGCGATGAGGCCGGCGCCACCCGGGCCGGGGGCGCCGAGCAGGGTGGCGACGGGATAGAAGCAGGCGACCACGACGGCACCGGCAACCGGCCAGCGGACGGCCACCAGGAAGCCGGCGGCGATGACTCCTGACGCGATGGCGAGGACGCCGAAGTGCGGCCGGAACTGGGGATCGGACCACGCTTCCACGAGACCGAGCAGGCCCAGGGCGACCGCGGCCACGACGGGCACCACGCGGTGGTCGCGGAGGGCGGCGGCTCGAGACATGGCGAAAACAGTAGGGCGCCCGCCGAGCACGCGTATCCCACTTGAGGAGGAGCGGCAGCGTGTCCAGCTCCGCCTCGAGGGGGAGGCGAAGACGGTCCCCCTCGACGGATCTGCGCTGAGGGGGACCGCCGGGACCGTTGGTGCAGCGCCGAGAGACGGCGACGGCCCACGGGCCACCTCACGAAAAGGACACACCGTGACCACCACGACCCCACGGACCTCGCTCACCACCCGCGACCACACCACCCGCGACCGCACCACCCGCGACGAGACCACCGCCGACCACCCGCGCCGGGCGCCCGGTCGCGCGATGGCGGTCGCCGCCGGGATCGCCCTCGTCGCAGGCCCCCTGCTGTGGGCGGGTGGCATGTTCACCTCTCCGCCGCAGGAGAGCATGGCCGACGCCGACTACATCTCCTCGCTGACGCGGGACACGACGATGACGCAGATCTCGGCGCTGTTCCTGCACTACGGCAACCTCGTGATCGCCCTCGGCATCCTCGCCGGACCGAGCCTGGTGCGCGGCGCCCGCGGCCTGCGCCTCGCTGTCGCGGGAGCCCTCGCCACCGCCATCGGGTTCGCGAACGTATCGGGGATGGTCCTCAGCGACTGGTGGAACGCCTCCGCCGGCACGCACCTCAGCTCCGAGCAGGCTGTCGAGGTGTTCCGCGGCTTCAAGACCGGGTCGCTGCTGCCCTTCTGGGACGGCACCGAGCCGCTCAGCCTGGTCGGGCCGCTGCTCCTGCTGGCGGGCCTGGCCCGTGCGGGGGTCCTTGGCTGGTGGACCCTGGGGCTGATCGTCACCGGTGTCGCGGGGCTGACGGTCTTCGGCGCAACGAGCCCGCTCGTCGCCGCAGCCTGTGTGCTCGTCGGGTTCTCGCCGTTCGCCCTCGTGGGACTGCGACTGCTCCAGCGCAGCCGGCTCGCCTGAACCAGAGCAAACCGACCAACGGAGCACCAACAGCAGGTATGCCGCGTGGCTGGCTCAGCCGCGCGGCACACCGCTTGTTCCGGCCAGCGCCAGCCGGCGGAACCCGTCCGTCAGACGGAGCTGCCCCGGCGCAAGGCGGCGCGGCGGCGTTCGTCGGTCGCGTCCGCCATCGCCCAGCGCACCGTCGACGTCGCCACCCCACCGAGGGGGCGCCCGACCAGCCGCTCGGTCACAGGCAGCCACGGCAGCCGCAGCGGCTGCCTGGCCCACCGCGGGAGCATCGCCACGGCGCCCGCTGCCAACGCGGCATACCCGGGCTTGGCGGCCAGGGGCAACGGTGGGTGGACGAGCAGGAACCGCGCCGCCTCACGAGCCGCGGCTGTCGACTCGAGCTCGGGTCGGTAGCCCTCGATGGTCGCGCGCAGCCCAGCCACGGTCGTCGGCGGGTCGACCACCCCGAGCGCGCTGGCGACGATGCCGCCCTGCTGCACGTAGAGGTCGGCCTCGGCAGCGCTCAGCGGCGACACGGCGTAGCGCTGGTAGGCGGTGAGGAAGCTGTCGGCCTCGGTCGCGTGCACCCACTTCAGCAGGTGCGGGTCGCCGGCCGAGTAGGGGCGACCGTCGGCCGCCTTGCCGCGCACCCGGTCGTGGATCGACCGGACCCGGGCGATCTGTTCCTCTGCGTGGTCGATGGTGCCGAAGGTCGTCGTGGCCAGGAACTCGCTGGTCCGCTGCAGCCGCCCCCACGGGTCGCCCTTGTAGCCCGAGTGCCCGGCGACGCCCGCCATGGCGAGCGGGTGCAGCGACTGCAGCAGGAGCGCCCGGATGCCGCCGGGGAACATCGCGGCGTCGGCGTGCACCCGCCAGATCGGGTCCTCCGGCGTGAACCAGCGCGGTCCCTCGGCTCCCCAGATGCGCTCGGCCTTGGCCTGGGCGTCACTGCCGGCGACCCTGGAGCGCAGCGCGTGGGCGAGCTGGCGCCGAGCCCCGTCGGCCATCGGCGCCAGCAGCGTCATCGCGATCGTCCGTTCCGGCGGCGGGGGAGCTGCTTGAGGCGTGCGGCCGGGGTGGGGAGGTCCGCCGGGCGGACGCGCTTGGACAGGTCGCTGTTGGCGATCAGCTCGGCCAGCGGGGTGGTGGAGGTGGGGTGGGCAGCGATGGGGTCGTCGGCCGAGAAGACCACCCACACCGGTTCGCTGTGGTCCGCTCGCGGGTCGAACGTCTTGAGCACGGTGCCCTCACGCACCGTCGTCGCGTGCTCGATCGCCCGGCGCCTGGCCCGTTGCCGGTCCAGTGCCGTCTGAGCGGCTTTCATCGCCGGCTCCTTGGCCTGCTGGGCCAGCACGACCACGTGGGGGCCGTACTTCACGCCCCACTTCACGAGGTTGCCGACGGCCTTGCCTTTGCTGGGCATGCTGCCTCCCTGACGTCTGGTCCGGCCTTCACCCTAATCTCGGGCCCCTGGTCCCGTGTCATGGGAGACGTACGGCGCGTGGACACTGTTCCCATGGACACTGCTCGCACCGACTACAGCGGCGACGGAATCTCCGAGGCCGACATCGCGCCCACGCCGTGGCAGCAGGCCACGCGCTGGGTCGACGACGCGGTGGCGCGCTCGCAGGTCCAGGCCGACGTTCCCGAGCCGTACGCCCTCTCGGTCGCCACCGTCGACGCCGAGGGACGCCCCAACGTGCGGACCGTGTTGATGCGGTTCTTCGACGAGCGCGGCCCGGGGTTCGTCACCGGCACCGAGTCCACCAAGGGACTCGAGATCGCCGCCACCGGCGGGATCGCCGCGGCGCTGACCTGGCCGGCGATGTTCCGGGCGATCCGGTTCCGAGGCGTGGCCGAGCAGGTCTCCCGCGACGAGGTTGCCGGCTACTTCGGGTCACGGCCGTGGGCCTCCCGCATCTCCGCGTGGGCCTCGCGACAGTCCCAGCCGATCGAGGGTCGCGCCGGCCTCGAGCAGGCCTACGACAGGTATGCCGCGCAGTTCCCCGACCGAGGGAACGCGGACGACGTGCCCGTGCCCGACTTCTGGGGCGGCTACCGCGTGCTCTGCGACGAGGTCGAGTTCTGGGGTGGCCGGCGCAACCGGCTGCACGACCGGCTCGTCTTCAGCAGGGTGGCGCAGGGTTCGCTGGACGACGCCGCCGCGTGGGCACTGTCCCGCCGCCAGCCCTGACGTCCGCCGAACTCCGGGGGTTGAGGCGGTCAGGTCGGGTGGGCCTCGGTCTGCACCTCGGTGTCGCCGTGGCCGGAGTTGGCGCCCTCGCTGGGCTCTCGCTCCTTGCGCCGCAACAGGAACGACGCCAGGGCCAGCAGGATGATCGTGCCCGTCAGCAGCCCCATGAGCCGCAGCGTGTCGGCGAACTCGGGCTTGCCCAGCAGGTCCGGCGCCTTGACCGACAGCACCACGATCTCCTTGATGGAGGCGATGATCCCCACGAGGAGGAAGGGCTCGGCCACGAGCTCGCGCCGGGACAGCGTGGTTCGCACGGCGAAGAGCAGCTCGACGACGATGAAGACGAGGAGCAGCAGGTCGAGGATGTCGGCGGCCACTTCCACGACCCCGCCGCTGCCGAGGTCCCCGAAGGTCAGCACGGTCTTGCCGATCACGACGGCGGCGATGGCGAACAGGACCACAGCCACGGCGAGGTAGATGACGTTCTCGACCCGCTCGATGGTCCGTTCGATCAAGTCCGTCATGACCGACATCCTGACCGACCTGCGCTGATCCGTCACTCGTCCGTCACTCGCGGGGCTACCGGTCCGTATGCCGGGATGGCCATTGCCGGATCCCGGGTCGCCGTCACACTTGTGAACTGAATCACACGCGCGCGCCAAAGATGCCGTTCGCGCGGTCCCATCCCCGACCGCCGAATCCCCTCAGGAGCCTCATGGCGCCCGCCAGCCACCCCGCGATCCACCCCGTCGTCGCCGACGTCACCGCCCGGGTGACCGACCGCAGCCGTGCCAGCCGCACGGCATACCTGCAACGCCTCTCCCGGGCCGCGTCCGAGCTGAGCCTGCGCCCGGCACGCACCGACCTCGGTTGCTCCAACCTCGCCCACGCGGTCGCCGCGTGCGGCGGCAGCGACCGGACCACCATGGCTGCCGACACGGGCGTCAGCCTCGGCATCATCACGTCCTACAACGACATGCTCTCGGCGCACGCGCCGTTCGAGCACTACCCCGCCGCCATGAAGCAGACCGCCCGCGAGGTCGGGGCCGTGGCCCGCGTCGCCGGCGGGGTGCCCGCGATGTGTGACGGCATCACCCAGGGCCGCGCGGGCATGGAGCTCAGCCTCTTCAGCCGCGACGTCATCGCGATGTCGGCCGCCATCGCGCTCAGCCACGACGTGTTCGACGGCGTCCTCATGCTGGGCGTCTGCGACAAGATCGTCCCCGGGCTCGTGGCCGGCGCCCTGTCGTTCGGGCACCTGCCGACCGCCCTCGTGCCGGCCGGACCGATGGCGTCGGGCCGCTCCAACGCGGACAAGTCCGAGACCCGCAAGGCCTTCGCCGCCGGCGAGGTCGGCCGCGACGAGCTGCTCGCGAGCGAGGTGGCGTCGTACCACTCGCCGGGCACCTGCACCTTCTACGGCACCGCGAACTCCAACCAGATGCTCATGGACGTCATGGGCCTGCACCTGCCCGGGGCGGCGTTCGTCCACCCCGACGACCCGTTGCGCGAGGCGCTCACCGCGGCGACGACGGCCCGGGTCGCCGAGATCGCCTCCTCCGACGCGCCGTACGGCATCGGCCAGGTCGTGGACGAGAAGACGGTCGTCAACGGGGTCGTCGCCCTCCTGGCGACCGGCGGCTCGACCAACCACACCATGCACCTCATCTCGATGGCAGCCGCTGCGGGGATCGACCTGACGTGGGAGGACTTCGACGACCTGTCGGCTGCGGTTCCGTCCATCGCCCGGATCTACCCCAACGGGCCCGCCGACGTGAATCACTTCCATGCAGCCGGCGGCACGCCGTTCCTCGTGGGCACCCTGCTCGACCACGGCCTGCTCCACGAGGACGTGCTCACCGTGGCAGGGCCCGGGCTGCGGCGCTACACCCAGCGGCCGGTGTTGATCGGTGGTCAGCTCGGGTTCGTCGACGCGGCAACGGAATCCGGCGACCGGGACGTACTGCGCCCGGCCAACGACCCGTTCACGGTCGACGGCGGGCTCCGTGTCCTCGGAGGCAGCCTGGGCCACGCGGTCATCAAGGTGTCGGCCGTGGCGGAGGAGCACCGGGTCATCGAGGCGCCGGCGCGCGTCTTCACCGACCAGGTCGGCTTCCTCCAGGCCTTCTCCCGGCGCGAGCTCGACCGCGACGTCATCGTCGTGATCCGCGAGCAGGGCCCCAGTGCCAACGGCATGCCCGAGCTGCACGCCCTGACCCCTTCGCTCGGAGTCCTCCAAAAGCGTGGGTATGCCGTGGCCCTGGTCACCGACGGCCGCATGAGCGGGGCGTCGGGCGCGATTCCCGCGGCCATCCACGTGACCCCCGAGTCGGTGCACGCCGGGCCGATCTCGAAGATCCAGGACGGCGACGTCATCAGGGTCGACTCGCTCACCGGCCGGTTGGACGTCCTCGTCGACGAGGACGAGTTCGCCGCCCGGGTCCCGTCCCCGCGGGTCAGCGCGGAGGGGGTCGGCACCGGGCGCGAGCTGTTCGCGTCCATGCGGGCCGCCGTCGGCCGCGCCGACGAGGGAGCCCACGTGTTCGGCAGCCTCGGGCACGTCTGGGACCGAAGCGACAATGCCCCGTTCGTCAGCCACGAGGAGAACCGATGACCACCGCCAACACCCTGACCGGCGCGAGCCCGGCGGCCGCGACCACGAGGGACGCGGCGCGCGCGCCGGCCACCCCGACCACGCCGGTGCTGAACAGCGAGGCGGACATCCTCGACCTCTCCCCGGTCATCCCGGTGGTCGTCGTGGACTCCGTCGAGCAGGCGGTGCCGCTGGCGCGCGCGCTGGTGCGCGGAGGCATACCCGTCATCGAGATCACGCTGCGGAGTGAAGCCGGCCTCGGCGCGATCGAGGCGGTGGCCTCGCAGGTCGAGGGCATGGTCGTCGGCGCGGGCACGGTGGTCACGCCCGAGCAGGTGCAGCAGGTCAAGGACGCCGGGGCGCAGTTCCTCGTCACCCCGGGATCGCCGCCGCGCCTGCTCGACGCCGCGCTGGCCAGCGGCCTGCCGCTGCTGGCGGGTGCCGGCACCCTGACGGAGATGCTCGTCCTGGCCGAGGCCGGGCTCGAGGCGATGAAGTTCTTCCCGGCCGAGGCGAGCGGCGGGCGCCCCTATCTGTCTGCCATGAGCGGGCCGTGTCCGCACCTGCGGTTCTGCCCGACGGGTGGGATCACGCCCGAGACGGCGGCCGCGTGGCTGGCGCTGCCGAACGTCGGCTGCGTCGGCGGGTCCTGGCTGACGCCGAAGGAAGCTGTGGCACAAGGGGACTGGGACCGCATCGAGGCCCTCGCCGCCGAGGCCGCGGCTCTCCGCCAGCCCTGAGGCGCGGGCATCGAGTCGCAGGAGGGGGCGACTCGTTGCCAGCGGCCGGGCATGGAACAGCCCGTGGGCCTTGCCGTGCCGACAACGATCGGCTCGGCGTGCGCAGGGGACGACCTGCACGGCCCACGGGCTGCGGTGAACTGCTGGGGATTGCGCCGGATGGCGGACCTCGAGCAGTCGAGGTGCGCTAGCGCGCAGTCACCTCACGCGTCCAAATTGAAATCACTTCTTGGACCACCTCCCTTCCGTGTAGCTCGACGCTAATTCGGGAAGGTCGGCTGGTGCAACGGTTTTTAGGAAGGGAAATGCGCGCGGGTCAGACGGAGGTCACGACCTCGTCGTAGTCGAGGCGCGGCAGCCGGTCCATCCAGGCGCCCTCGGCGGGGCGACCGATGTTGACCACGGCGATCGTGCGGTGGGCGCCGTCGGGGAAGAACTCGCGGTCCACGCCGTCGGCATCGAACCCGGTCATCGGGCCGGCAGCCAGGCCGGCCGCACGGACGCCCAGGATGAAGTAGGCGACCTGCAGGGTGGCGTTGAGGGTGGCCGAACCCTCACGCATCTCGTCGTTGCCCGCGAACAGGTCGCGAGCACCCTCGAAGTGGGGGAAGACCTTGCCGAGCTCGTCGTGGAAGTCGGTGTCGGCGGCCAGCACGGCGACCAGGGGAGCGGTCGACGTCTTCGCCTTGTTGTTGCCGCCCATCAGCTCGACCAGCCGGCCGCGCGCCTCGGGGGTCCGCACGAGGACGATCCGCAGCGGCTGGTTGTTCATCGAGGTGGGAGCCCACTTCACGAGGTCGTAGATGGCGCGCACCTGGTCCTCGGTCACGGGCTCGTCGGTGAAGGCGTTGGCGGTGCGGGCATCGCGGAACAGCAGGTCCTGAGCCTCGGGGGAGAGCTCGAGGTGGTCGACGAACTGGGCCTCGAGCTCGGTCAGGGAGTCATGGGTCTGGGTCATGGTCGTTGAACACTCAATTTCATGGTTGCATTCCTCAACCATGAAAGCGCAGGTCAGGCAGCAGGAAAGCAGTAAGCAGGCAGCAGGAAGCGGCCCGCTCGGCGCCCGTCATCCCGCGGGTCAGGCGTCACGGTGCACCTTGTGCGGAGCGGCCTGGATGCGGGGCTTGATGACGAGCAGGTCGATGTTCACGTGGGCCGGGCGCCCGACCATCCAGCCGATCGCCTCGGCGATGTCCTGGGCCACCAGGGGCTCCGACACCCCCGCATAGACCGCGTCGGCCCGCGCCTGGTCCCCGCCGAACCGGGTCAGGGCGAACTCCTCCGTGCGCACCATCCCGGGTGCGATCTCCTCGACCCGGACCGGCTGGTCGACCAGCTCGAGCCGCAGCGTCTGGGTCAGGGCCGCGACCGCGTGCTTGGCGGCCACGTAACCCGAACCGCCCTCGTACGCCACGTGTCCGGCGATCGACCCGACGTTGACGATGGTCCCGGCTCCCGAGGCGATCAGGGCCGGCAGCAGCGCCTGGGTGACCTGCAGGGTGCCGATCACGTTGGACTCGAACATCCCGCGCCAGTCGGCGACCTCGGTGTCGGCGGCCGGGGCGAGCCCGAGCGCGCCACCCGCGTTGTTGACCAGCACGTCCAGGCGGTCGCCGACCTCCGCCGCCAGCCGCGCCACGTCGTCGGCCGACGTCACGTCGCAGACCACCGCGCGGCCGCCGATCTCGGACGCCAGCGCCTCGATCCGGTCGCGACGACGGGCCGCGCACACCACCTCGAACCCGTCCGCCGCCAGCTGCCGAGCGGTCGCCTCACCGATGCCGCTGCTGGCCCCGGTCACGACTGCGAGCTTGCTCATGCCGCACCTCCGGCGGGTCGAACTGCTGTGGGGTCGACGGCGATCCAGGTCGCCTCGGCCTGCGCGAGCAGGCTTCCGTCCGCGGCATACAGGGCAGTCCCGCTCAGGTACTTGCGGCCCTCGCCGCCGCGCTGCCACGCCATGACCACGTACTCGTCGCCGGGGATCGGCAGGGTCGACACCTGGGCGGTCATCGTGCCGAGCACCATCGGTCGGCCGGCGATCCCCGAGGCCCAGCCGCCGGGGCAGTCCAGCGCCGCCCACACCGTCTCGAGGTCGACGTCCGCGCCGGGGCGCCAGGCGGCGGCATACTCACCGTCGCCGCCCGCGACCCGACCGGGCTGGAGCCGTAGGCCGTCGCCGGCCGCGCGACCAGTGCCGCACGAGAAGCAGGTGGGGAAGGGGTGGGCGGCCAGGCCTTCATAGCCCTCGCCCGCCGTCGTGGCCTCGGCGAACGACACAGCAGCCGGTATGCCGCCCGCGTCCAGTCTCGCGGTCGTCGTCGCCTCCGCGACGGGGTGCTCGCCGTCGTGGACCTCGAGGGTGCGGTGGCCCCGCGCTGAACTCGTCTGCACCGTCAGCTCCCGATCGAGCGGGGGAGGGGTGCGCAGGCGCACGGTGACGGCTTCGTCGGGGCCGGGCTGGAGCAGGGCAGCCGCGTGCCCGCTGACCCAGCCTCCGTTGCCCGACTCGGGTGGGCCGCAGAAGCGGGCGGGCACGACGAAGCTCATGGGCCCGAACCTACTCGTGGGGTCCCTGGGCGTCAGAAGTCAGGGGCGTCCGTCGCCGGAGCGCGTCAGAATGGCCGGGATGTCCGCACCCAAGCCACCCAAGCCACCCAGGCCACCCAAGCCACCCAAGCCTCGACCCGCGCTCGACACCGAGACCCCCTTCAGCCTGCGCGCGATCGCGGTGCCGGCCTACGGTCCCACCATCATCGTGGCGATCGGCAGCGGCGCGGTCGTGCCAGTGGTCACGCTGAGTGCTCTCGACCTCGGGGCGACCCCGGCGATCGCCGCCCTCACGGCCGGGCTGGCCCTCGTCGCCGAGCTCTTCTTCGCGGTGCCAGCCGGAGCGCTGGTCCACCGGGTCGGGGAGCGACGGGCGCTGCTGTGGGCGAGCGCGGTGGACGCGGTCGCGGCCTTCGTGGCACTGACCGCCCCGTCGCTCGGCGTGCTCATGGTGACGGTGTTCGCGATGGGCTTCACGTCGTCCGTGTTCCTGGTCGCACGGCAGGCCTACCTCATCGACGCGGTACCGGTCTCCATGCGCGCGCGAGCCCTGTCGACCCTCGGCGGGGTGAACCGGATCGGGATGTTCATCGGGCCGTTCATCGGGGCGCCGATCATCCACCTGTGGGGGCCGCGCGCCGGGTTCGCGGTCGCGGTGGCGGCCGGCCTCGGCGCGGCGGCGCTGGTGTGGCTGGGTCCGGACCTCACGGCGGCGCACGAGGCGCAGGCCAGGGAGCTGCGCGACCGAGCGTCCGCAGACGGAACTCCCACCGGCGGAACCCCCACCGGCACCGCCGCGGTGCTCTGGGGCCACCGCAGGGTCTACCTGACCATCGGCCTGGGAGTCATGGTCATCGGCGCCGCACGCTCGGCCCGGCTCGTCCTGCTCCCGCTCTGGGCTGCGCACGTCGGCCTGTCCGCCAGCACCACGGCCGTCATCTTCGGCATCGTCGCCGGCGTCGAGATGCTGCTGTTCTACCCGGCAGGGTCGGTGATGGACCGGTTCGGCCGGATCTGGGTGGCCGTACCGTGCGTCGTGCTGCTCGGGATCGGGATGATCGCCCTGCCCCTGACGCACAGCGCGCTCGCCGTCACGGCGGTCGCCCTCGTCGCCGCCGTGGGCAACGGCATGGGATCGGGCATCGTGATGACCCTCGGCGCCGACAGCGCGCCGGAGGTCGGGCGGTCGCAGTTCCTGGGTGGCTGGCGCTTCGTGTCCGTCCTGGGCATGAGCGGGTCGCCGGCGCTGATCAGCCTCGTCACGGCACAGGCAGGACTGGCAGCGGCCTGTGTCACCCTCGGTGGGCTGGCGCTGGTCGGGACCGGCTGGCTGGGCTACTGGGTGCCCCGCTACGACCCGGTGCGCGGCGGCGCATCCCGCTGACGGCCGCAGGTGAGAGGCTTAGGCCTGTGACCGACCTGATCGACACCACCGAGATGTACCTCAAGACGATCTTCGAGCTCGAGGAAGAGGGCATCACGCCCCTGCGCGCTCGCATCGCCGAGCGTCTCGGGCACTCCGGGCCGACCGTCTCCCAGACCGTCGCGCGGATGGAGCGCGACGGCCTGCTCAGCCTCGCCGGCGACCGCCACCTCGAGCTGTCCGACCACGGCCGGTTGCTCGCCACCCGGGTCATGCGCAAGCACCGGCTGGCCGAGCGCCTCCTGGTCGACGTCATCGGCCTGGAGTGGGAGTACGTCCACGACGAGGCCTGCCGCTGGGAGCACGTGATGTCCGAGCGGGTCGAGCGCAAGATCCTCGCGATGCTCAAGGACCACCACGACTCGCCGTACGGCAACCCCATCCCGGGCCTCGACGAGCTGGGCGAGGAAGAGCCGACCGAGGACTTCCGCTTCGGGCTGCGCACCCTGACCGAGCTGGCCGGCGACTCTCCCGAGACGGTGCTCGTGCGCCGCATCGGCGAGCCGGTCCAGGTCGACCACGAGGCGCTGAGCCTGCTCACCGTCGCGCGCCTGCTGCCCGGCGAGCGCGTGCGGGTGCACCGCGCCGACGGCCGCGTGGTGGCGGTCCGCGAGGGCGCGCCGGAGTCCACCGGTGTCTCGCTGCCCGACGAGGTGGCCCAGCACGTGTTCGGCGCCTTGGTCTGACCAAGGGGCCTGCGAGGCGCCTGACGGGGCGCAGGTTCGACAGGCGCGCTCATCTGAGCGCTTCGGCGGGTCCGGTCTTTGGTCAGTTCCGCGCTTCCTGAGCACGAGGGCGCAGGCGGACCAGACGTGGGCTTGGACTTTCTTGGGGCTGCCGTGACCTCAATGTGACATTCCCAGGCGGCTTGTGTACGGTGGCTGCGGTTCACTCGCCCCCTGGGTGGACCGGCTCGATGTGGAACGCCTAGTCCTGTCACCACGCCCGAGTCATCAGTACAAACCGCTTGGCAGGAGCGGGGGACCCAACTTTGGGCCTTCTCTTCACGAGATGGTCCTTGGGGTTAAGTCTCCACGCACGCGCCCGCAAGGTCGGGCGACAACCGTGGAGGCCGGGTGATCTACCTCCACCCGAACCCGACAGCTCACCTCGTAGGCGCCGGAGGTTCATCCATCGTGGCTTCACACAGTTCTGGCCGCCACCGCGCGCCGGGTCGCTTCAATCCCGTTTCCGAGTTGTCGGACATCGTGGCCAGCGCCGCGCAGCCCGCAGTCAAGACCTCTGCGGTCATCGCCGCTTCCGGTGGTCTCGTCGCCTCGTTCGCCCTTCCCGCGTCTGCCGCCTCGGCCAGCCCCTCCTCGGTGGCCAAGAGCGCCACTGTCAGCGCGCCCGTCGCGGTGCAGGCGCCCGAGACCGCAGCCCCGACGGCGACCAACACCTTCGGTGTCATCGGCTTCAAGGCGACCGCCAAGCCCAAGCCAAAGCCCGTCGTCGTGCCCGTCGCGGCCCGCACGAGCGACCGCACCGCGAGCCGCTCGACGGCCCGCAAGGACTTCACCAGCCTGAAGCCGGCTGCCGGTGGCGTGCTCGGCATCGCGGCCCAGTACGAAGGCCTGATGTACTCCTACGGCGGCACCAGCCCGTCGACCGGCTTCGACTGCTCCGGCTTCACGCAGTACGTCTTCGGCAAGGTCGGCATCAGCCTGCCGCGCACCGCCGACGCCCAGCGCGCAGCCACCACCCGCGTGTCGAACCCGCAGCCGGGTGACCTCGTGTTCTTCGGCAGCCCCGCCTACCACGTGGGCATCTACGCCGGGAACGGCATGATGTGGGACTCCCCGCGCAGCGGCCAGGCCGTCGCGCTGCGTTCCATCTGGTCCTCGAACGTCACCTACGGTCGCCCCTGACCTGAGGTTGGCCACAGCGCCAAGCCACGGTCCGCAGGCCCCCTCCCGCTTCGGCGGGTGGGGGCCTGCGGCGTTTCGTCCCGACCCAGTCCCCCCAGTCGCCACCCCGTCCCACCCAGTCCCGCCCCGTCCCGCCCAGTCCCGCCCAGTTCGAGGTATGCCGCGGGGTCACTCCGCACGGGGCCGTCCGTGCGGCATACCTCGGGTTGCGCGGTCGTGTGAGGATGGACGGATGAACGACGCACACCCCACTGACGCCCTCCACCCCCACGCCGTGGAGATCGATGTCTGGGCGGACGTGGTCTGCCCGTGGTGCTACATCGGCAAGCGACGGCTGGAGATGGCGATCGCCGAGAGTGCGCACCCGGCCGAGGTCACCGTGACCTACCACGCCTTCGAGCTCGACCACCACGTCGCGCACGGCAAGGGGGAGACGGTCCTCGCGTGGTTGGCGCAGCGGTACGGCACCGACCTGGCAGGGGCTCGTGAGATCGCCGAGCGACCTGCCGTGATGGGACGTCCCGACGGGGTGGAGATCGTCGTCGACAAGCAGCTGCGAGCGAACTCGTTCGACGCGCACCGCCTGATCGCGCTCGGCCTGGCCCAGGGTGGCCCGGCGCTGCAGGCTGCGGTGCTCGAACGCTTCTACAGCGCCCACTTCACCGAGGGCAAGCTGATCGACGACATCGAGACCCTGCAGCGCCTCGGCGCCGAGGCAGGGCTCGACGGGCGCCGCGTGTCGGCGGTGCTCGCCAGCGACGAGTTCGCCGACCACGTGCGCGCCGACGAAGAGGCTGCCACCGACATCGGTGTCTCCGGGGTGCCGTTCTTCATGGCCAACCGGCGGGTGGCCCTCTCCGGCGCCCACTCGCCCGAAGTCATCGGCCAGCTGATCGAAGCCGCTCTCAACGGCGACCACGAGGCGATGAGCGCCGGGGCCTGACGAGGCGGGCGGTCCCGCTCAGTCGGCGAGGGCTGCCTCGAAGGAGGCCAGCGTCGCGCGGCTGAACAGCACGAACCGCACGAGCTCGATCGGCTGGTCGTCCCCGCGCTGGTGACCTTCCGGTGGCTCGTCCCGCTCGCCCTGGAGGCTCGCGCGCACGACGTCGACCGCGATCCGCGCCACCTCCACCGGGTCCCAGCCGTAGACACCCGCGCTGACCGCCGGGAACGCGATGCTGCGGGCACCCACCTCACGGGCGACCTCGAGGCTGCGGCTGAAGCAGGATGCCAGCAGCGCCGGGTCGGTCTGCCCGCGATGCCGGTTCGGGCCGACGGTGTGGATCACCCATCGGGCGGGCAGGTCGCCCGCGGTCGTCGCCACGGCGTCCCCCACGTCGAGCCCGCCCCGGTGGGTGGTGTTGCGCACCCGCCGACATGCTTCGAGCAGTCGTGGCCCCGCCGCCGCGTGGATCGCGCCGTCCACCCCACCCCCGCCGAGCAGCATCGAGTTCGCGGCGTTGACGATGGCGTCGACCCGCTCGGTCGTGATGTCGCCCAGGACGGCTTCGATGGTGACCACCCACCCACGGTATGCCGCGCCGCCGGCCTGACGGCAGAGTGCGCCTAGGGGTTGACCGCGAGGAAGACGAACGCGGCGAGCAGCACGAGGTGGACCCCACCTTGCAGCCGCGTCGCGCGACCGGGGACCACGGTGAGCACACTCACGACCACGGTCAGGGCCAGCAGCACCATCTGGGTCGGGCCGAGGCCCAGGACCAGCGGACCGTCGAGCCAGATCGAGGCGATCGCGATGGCCGGGATGGTCAGCCCGATGCTGGCCATGGCCGATCCGAGCGCGAGGTTGAGGCTGGTCTGGATGCGGTTGCCGCGGGCGGCGCGGGCGGCGGCGAGGGTTTCGGGCAGCAGCACCAGCAGTGCGATGACGACGCCGACGAACGACTGCGGGAAGCCTGCCGCCGCCACGGCCGACTCGATGGCCGGGGACTCGACCTTGGCCAGACCGACGACCGCGACCAGCGACACCAGCAGCAGCCCGAGACTCTGCAGGGTCTCGCGGTCGCTGGGCGGGTCGGCGTGCTCGTCCTCGAGCGGCTTGCCGTCGTGGGCCACCGGCAGGAAGAAGTCGCGGTGCCGTCTCGTCTGCGTCGACACGAACATCCCGTAGAGCGCGAGCGAGATCACCGCAGCGAAGGCGAGCTGAGAGCTGGAGAACTCCGGACCTGGCGCGCTCGTCGTGAACGTCGGCACCACCATCGTCATCACGGCCAGCGTGGTCACGGTGGCCAGGGCCGCCCCCGTGCCCTCGGCGTTGAACGAGATGAGCCGGTACTTCACCGCACCGAGGAACAGCGACAGCCCGACGATGCCGTTGCACGTGATCATGACCGCGGCGAAGACGGTGTCGCGGGCGAGTGACTCGGTGTCCTTGCCGCCACTGATCATCAGCGTGACGATCAGCGCCACCTCGATGATCGTGACGGCCACGGCCAGGACGAGCGAGCCGAACGGTTCGCCGACGCGGTGGGCGACCACCTCTGCGTGGTGAACCGCTGCCAGGACGGCGGCGGCGAGGGCCACTGCGACGACCAGCACGGGCAGTGTGCCGAGGTGTCGGCCCCACGTGAGCACGAGGGCGAGGATGGCTGTCAGCGGCGCGAGGGTGGTCCAGGTCAGAAAACTGCTCAGTGATTCGGTCCTGGTCGTTTTCGCGGCCATGCCCCATTCTCACAGGTGAGCGGCGCCGACTCCCAATCGCCGACTCCCAATCGCCGACTCCCGATCGCCGAGTCGCTGTCGCTACGGTCGACCCATGACCTTCTCGATCGTCGGCCAGGTGGGTGAGGGCTTCGGCGTGGCCGTCGCGAGCAAGTTCCCCTTCGTCGGGGCAGTCGTCCCGCAGGCCCGCCTGGGCGTCGGAGCCGTGGCCACGCAGGCGATGGCCAGGGTGGGTTACCGGGCCGTGGCGTTGGACGCCCTCGCCGACGGGGCGTCCGCCGACGAGGCGGTCGTTGCATGCACCTCCTCCGATGCGGACCGCGCCCACCGCCAGCTCGGGGTCGTGGGTGTCGACACGCAGGCGACGTGGACGGGTGACTCGTGCATGAACTGGGCGGGCGGCGTCAGTGGTCGCGAGAGCAGCGGCGGCTATGCCATCCAGGGCAACATCCTCACCGGTCCCGACGTCGTGGCGGCGATGGAAGCCGCGTGGCTCGGATCCGCCGGCGCCTCCCTCACCGACCGCCTCGTCGAGGCGCTGTTGGCCGGCGACGCCGCGGGTGGCGACTCACGGGGTCGCCAGGGCGCTGCCCTGTATGCCGTGCTGCCAGGCGCGGGGTACGACCACTGCGGGGTCCTCGCCGACCTCCGGGTCGATGACCACCCGGAGGCTCCCCGGGAGCTGGCCCGGCTGTTGCGACTGAACGACCTCGTCTTCGGTGGCCCCGAGCTCGTGCTGCGCTGGTCCGACGGGTCCGACGGGTCCGACAGGTCCGACGAGTCCGGCGGCTCCGGCTCGGGTGAGGCCAGCACGGTGGCTGACGAGGTAGGCCGGAGGCTGGCGCTGCTCGGCCACCACGGCGAGGTGACGCAGGCCCTGGCCGCCTGGGCCGGCGAGGCCAACTACGAGATGCGGCTCAGCCCCGACGGGATCGACTCCAAGGTGCTGGCCGCCCTGCGCGACGCCACCGGATCCACGACCGGCTAGTCCTACTCGGGCTAGGCCGGGTCCACCTGGTCGGGTTCGGCGGTCCCGGTGCCGCCGCCATTGGCCTGCCGCCGGCGACGTTCGCGCTCCTCGGCCTCGAGCCGCTCGCGCTCCATCCGTTGGCGCTTGGCTTCCTTCAGCTGCGCCTCCGCACGCTCCCGCACCTGCCGCAGGAACGCAGCGTCGTCATCCGGGTTGGTCGCGACGAACCGGCCAGGTCGCTCGTACTCCGGGTACGCCGCGCCGGTGTTGCCCTTGTAGGGCAGGCTCCGCGCCGGTCCCTGCGGTCGTCCGGCCACGAGCCAGGCCACGGCGCCGACCACCGACGTCACCAGCACGATGAAGATCCAGGTCACCTTCGGCAGGTTCCGGATCCGCGACTCATCGGTCATGATCACGTCGAAGAGGCAATACATCCACAACGCCGTCCCGAGGATCCCCAATCCAAGTTCTGCTCGAATCACGCCAAGAAGCGTGGCACAACGAAGCAATTCGGATGGGCTGATTACCCAGAATCTCCCGCCCGTTCCCGCCCGACGTCAGCGCTTGAGCAGGCGGGCTTCCCAGGGGCGGAGGGGGGCTGTGGGCGACGCGGGGTCACCCAGGTTGCCGAGCAGCAGGGCCGCGCCGGACCATCGGTCGAGGTCGGTGACCGCGCTGGTCAGGTCGAGGTCGTCCCCGGAGAAGTTGGCGAGGACCAGCAGGTCGGTGCCCGCGTGGGAGCGGGTGAAGGCGTAGAGGGCCGTGTGGTCCGGCGCGATCATCGTGAAGTCGCCGTGGGCGATGGCCGGCTCGGTGTGGCGCAGCTCGATCAGGCGTCGGTAGTGGTGGAACACAGAGCCATCGTCGGCCACCGCGGCGGCCGCGTTGATCTCCGTGTAGTTGGGGTTCGTTGCGGCCCAAGGCTTTCCGGTCGTGAAGCCGGCGTTGGTGCTGTCGTCCCACTGCATGGGGGAGCGGGCATTGTCGCGGCTCCCGAGCCGCAGGTTGACGAGGATCTCCTCGACGTCACCCCCAGCGCCGGTCGCCAACCGGAAGTAGTTGACCGACTCGATGTCGAGGAAGTCGTCGGCCGTCGCGAACGGCACGTTGGTCATGCCGAGCTCTTCGCCCTGGTAGACGTAGGGCGTGCCTCGGTGCAGGTGCAGCACAGTCCCGAGAAGCTTGGCGGAGGCGACTCGGTGTTCTGGAGCGTCGGAGCCAAACCGTGACACCGCCCGAGGCTGGTCGTGGTTGTTCCAGTAGAGCGAGTTCCAGCCGACGTCCGCGAGACCCTCCTGCCAGCGACCGAGGGAGGTCTTGAGGTCGCGCAGGTCGACCCGGCTGCGGTCCCACTTGTGCGCACCGATGTCGAGTCCCACGTGCTCGAACTGGAACACCATGTCCACCTCGTGACGCGAGGGGTCGGTGTAGAGGATCGCGTCCTCGACCGTGACCCCGGGCATCTCGCCGACGGTGAGCAGCTTCTCCGCCCGGCCCTCGAAGACGGACTTGTGCATCTCCTGGAGGAACTCGTGGATCCGGGGCCCGTTGAGGAAGTGCGGTGTGCCGTCGCCGAGCTCGGGGTAGCCGGGCAGCGGCTCCCCATCGGGCAGCGACGTCACCTTCGAGATCATGTTGATGACATCCATGCGGAACCCGTCGATGCCGCGATCGAGCCACCAGCGCATCATCGCGTAGACCGCTTCGCGGACCTCCGGGTTCTCCCAGTTGAGGTCGGGCTGCTTGCGGCTGAACAGGTGCAGGTAGTACTCGCCGGTCGCCTCGTCCAGCTCCCAGGCGGGTCCGCTGAAGAACGACTCCCAGTTGTTCGGCGCTTCGCCATCGCCCGTGCGCCACCAGTACCAGTCGCGCTTCGGGTTCTCCTTGCTGGAACGGGATTCCACGAACCACGGGTGCTCGTCGGACGTGTGGTTCACGACGAGGTCCATGACGATCCGGATGCCGCGGGCGTGCGCCTGCTCGATCAGCGAGTCCACGTCAGCGAGGGTGCCGAACGTCGGGTCGATGTCCTGGTAGTCGGCGATGTCGTAGCCGTTGTCGTCCTGGGGGCTCGTGTAGATCGGGGACAGCCACACGACGTCGACACCGAGCTGCTCGAGGTAGTCGAGTCGGTTGATGATGCCCGGGACGTCACCGATGCCGTCACCGTTGGAGTCCTGGAAGCTGCGGGGATAGATCTGGTAGACGACGGCTTCGCGGAACCACTGGTCATCGGTCATGGCGTGAGTCTTTCGACCCGCACCCCCCTCGGCAAGCGCAGCAGTGATCCGGACGCGCCAGGCTCATGTCCGTTTTACGAAGGTGACTCGTTTGCGACCGGTGCCCTCGCGCAGGACGCGGTGGTGGTAGCCGGGGTCGTGGATCCGCTTGTGGTGGTAGCCGCAGAGAGGGACGGCCAGGTCGAGGTCCGTCCGTCCGCCGGTCGCCCACGGATCCTCGTGATGATGCTCGGTCCACGCGTAGGGCCGATCGCAGTCGTCGGCGGCACAGGAGTCGTAGGTCAGGGCGAGCGCGACCCGTTGCGCCTCGGTGAAGAATCGTTGCGACCGGCCGAGATCGAGGAGTTGGGACTCCCCGCCGAGGACCGCTGGCACGATCCCCGCGCCGCAGGCCAGTCTGCGGGCCTCGGAGGCGGAGACGTCGTGGCCGGTGTCGAGGTGAGCCGCCCCGACCGAGGCCTTGAGCTTGTCGTGGTCCAGCGTGACCAGGATCGTCGCGTTGACCTTGCCCGACAGGTGGTCGGTGGGCAGGTGCTCCAGCAGCTCGACGAACGCCCGCCCGTACTTCTGCGACCAGCCCAGCTCCTCGGCCCGGAACGCGTCCCACGTCGCCTCCGCGGTCTCGGCGGCGGTCAGGTCAGCGCCGGCCTCGAGGGCCTGGGCCTTCGCGTCCCGCGCCGCGCGCTGGGCGAACCGGCGGGGCGAGGCGAGCTGCTGGACGACCTTCTTCAGGATCTGGCCGGCCAGGGTGGGCACGGTGAAGTGCCCCGTCATGGTGCCGTCGTGGTTGTCGTGCATGGTCAGCTTGGTCGCCGCGAGGGCGCGCTCCTCCTCGGAGCGAAGGATCGAATCCTCGTGGGCGTCGACCTCGGCCTGGTGCCGTTGGGCTGCCTCGAGGGCCCGTCGTGCCTTCTTGCGCAACGCAACCGGGTCGACTCGTCTTGCCACTGCGACGAGCGACTGCTCGATCGCGACTCGCTCCGTCTCGTCGAGGCCCGAGGGCAGCTGCTCCGTCGCGCGCGCAATGACATGGGCATGCTCGGTCGACAACTGACCCTCGCTCAGCGCCGCCTTGGTCGCGGGCAGCCCCTCGTCGAGAGCGGTGGCCAGCCGCACGTCCTTGGCTGCTGCCGCCCCGTCGCGTCGAGAACGCGCCGCCAGCCAGGCAGCCGTGCCCGTCATCCCCGCGTCCCCGGCCACGTCGGCTTTGTCGACGACCGCCACCAGTGACAGCTTCATGGCCTGGAGGCGGGTCACCGCCCGCTCGAGGTCGTCGATCAGGGTCGACGCCTCTTGCCCCGACAGCTCTTCGACACCATCGCACCGGTCCAGCACCGAGTGGAGCTGACGCACTCCATCGGCCGCCGACAAGGGCGGCGACGGGTGGAGGGGGGCGATGGCCATACCTGACTCTATTCGAACACCTGTTCGAATGTCAACCAGGGTATGGCTAGGAACCTGAGGGTTGCTGAGTGCCCTGGGGCGGCTCCGCGGCCGCGGCGATCAGGTGGGTGAGGCTGTCGCGCATGGCTTCGAGCTCGCTGATGCTCATCCCGAGGCGGTCGATGATCGCGGGTGGGATGCGCTCGGCACGCTTGCGGGCGGCCGCGCCCTTCCTGGTGAGGGAGACCGCCAGGGCGCGGTCGTCGAGGGGGTCGCGGTCACGGCTGACCATGCCGCTGGCTTCGAGGCGCTTGAGCAGGGGGGAGAGCGTCGCCGGCTCCAGGCTGAGTCGCTGGGCGAGGTCGCCGACCCGCAGCGGTGAGTCCTCCCAGAGGGCCAGCATCACGAGGTACTGAGGATGCGTCAGGCCCATCGGCTCGAGTAGTGGCCGGTAGAGCGCGATCACGTTGCGTGACGCGACGGCCAGGGCGAAGCAGACCTGCCGGTCGAGCTTCAGCAGGTCGACCGGCGTCGTGGGCGCGGGGGCTCTGGTGGTCACGATTTCGAGTCTAGGGGATCGGGCGCTATCGTTAGTGCACAGATAGTTAGGGTACTAAGGAACTGTGGAGCAAGCAATGAGTCGCAAGACTGACCGCGAGGGACTGTCGTTGGGCTATCGGATCGTCTACCGCGTCAAGGTGATCGGCATGCACCTGTACGGGCCGGCCCAGCTCGGCGAGGTGGAGGACCCGCACCGCCGGCTCGAGCGCCAGCGCGCTGCCAAGGTCGCCGCGGCCCGCCGGGCCCGCGAGCAGCGAGAGTCCAGCCGGCTCGGTCAGTAGCAACCGGTGACGGTTGCCGCGAGCATGTCGATGTTCTGGCGCATCGCCGTCATCGACGTGGGCTTTCCGTTGATGACGAACGCAAAGGCCTTGACCCGACCGTCCGTGCCGAGTGTCCAGCCACTCAGGGCCACTGCGTCGGTGAGGGTGCCGGTCTTGGCGTGGACCTTGCCGACGGCGCACTTCGAGGTCGACGCGGTGAACCGGCTGTAGGACGCCCGCAGGGTGCCCGTCTGGCCCGAGATCGGCAGGCCGGCGTTGCTGCGCAGGAGGGCGAACGGGGTCGCGTTGGCGGGTTCGAAGACGTTGGTCACGAGCCGTGCGAGCTGCAGTCCGGTGAGGCGGTCGCTGCGCGAGAGCCCGGACCCGTCATACAGGACGGTGGCGGACAGGCCCTCGCTGCGCAGCCGCGCGGTCTGCGCGGACCTCGCTGCGGTCCAGGTCTTGCCGTAGCCCAGCTTGATGCCGACCAGGCGGTGCAGCGCCTCGGCGTGCTCGTTGTCGGACTCGAGCATCATCCGCGACACGATCTGGCTGACGGTCTGCCCCGCCGAGGTGGCGAGCACCGGGCTGGTCGAGCTCGCGGTGCCCCGCCCGATCCGGGTCACGGTGAGGCCGTAGGTCTTGAGCTTGCCCGCGAACAGGGTGGCCGCGTCGATGCTGGTGTCGGAGACCTGTCGCCCGTCGACGACCAGGGCCCGCAGCCACGTGGTGTCGGCGGGGATGTACGTCGAGCGCCACCCCGTCGCCAAGGTGCGCGGGGCGAAGAGGGTGTCGTCGGCATACAGGCGGACGCGGAGCTGGCCACGCGCCTTCATGGCGGCAGCCGTGGTCTTGGCGAGGGCGGTGAGCTGGGCCGATGAGAAGGAGGGGTCGCCGGAGCCGACGAGGATGACCTGGTCTGCCTGCGGGCCGCGCCTGACCTTCGTCGTGAACCGGGCGGACGCCCCGAAGACCCGGAGGGCGTTGGTGGCCGTCACCCACTTCGCGGTCGAGGCGGGCATGTAGCCGGCGCTGCCGTTCTTGCTCCACACGACCTTGCCGCTCGCGGCGTCGATGACTGCCCCGGTGAACGACGTGCCGAAGCGTGTCGTCGTGACCCGACCCTGCAGCTTCGTCGCGATCCGGGTGTCGGCCGCGGTGTTGACGTAGGTCGTGGTCGTGGCGGACGCCACGGCGGCGTTCGCGCTGCCCGTGGTCGCCAGGACGGGCGCGACACCGAGGGCGCTGGCCAGCGCGGCGATCGTGAGTCGACGGAAGGTCACGGAGCGGGGGCGTGAAGTCATGCCGGTCCTCAGGTGAAAGTGCTGCCCCGTGGAGACGGTTGGGGCAGGTGTGACTGCGGGGGATGGGGCGAAGGTACGCCCGCCCGCGGCCCAGTGGGGACTTTGGACCGATATTCACAGCGTTTCTGCCCGTTCACCCGAGTTGGAGGTGCCCGTATGCCGCGTGGCCCGGCCGCGTGGCCCGGCCGCGTGGCCCGGCCGCGTGGCCAGACGTGGCCGCGCCCGCGCCCGTCAGGCGTCGACGAAGAGCCGGACCGTCGTGGTCGTGCCGAGCTCGAGTCCCTCGGCCCGGCGCACGGCGTCCTTCAGCGGCACGATGTAGCGGCCGTCCTTCGGCCAGAGAGAGGTCTTCCAGTTGGTCTCGCCGATCCGGACCTGGACCGGGATCATCCCCCAGCCGTAGCTCACCAGCCCGGCCGTCGCATCAAGGGCATCGCAGAAGTCCTCGGGCACGGTGACGAAGTGGAACGGCGACGGCCCCTTCCAGAACCAGATCTCACCGCTGAACTCCATCTCCATGCCGCACAGGATAGGAGCGCCGGATCGGCGAGTGCTCGCCTTGCCGTCGGCACGCGTGGGGTGGACGATCGGGGGCGCTACTCGACGACGGAGGTCCCGTGTCCGGACAACTGTCACTGGAGGACCGGGTCGACGCAGTCATCGACCGTGCGCTGGCCGCCGGCCAGGTGGTGGGAGTGGTCGTCCTGGTCCGGGAGAACGGCATACCGGTCTATTCGCGGGCCGCGGGGCATGCCGACCGGGAGGCCGGGACGCCGACCGCAATCGACACCGTCTTCCGCATTGCTTCGCTGACCAAGCCCCTCGTCGCCGCCACCGCCCTGGCGCTCGTCGAGCGCGGCAGGCTCGGGCTCGATGACCTGGTCACCGACCACCTGCCGGACTTCCGGCCGCGGCTGGACGACGGACACGAGCCGGCCATCACGCTGCGCCATCTCCTGACCCACACGGCCGGCTTCGGGTACCCCGAGGTGGCTCAGGAGAGCGATGGCGCTTCGGCGGACGAGGTGTCCGAGGAACCAGCGGAGTCTGGGATGGCTGTGGACCGGTACCTGGCCGCCCGGGTGTCCAGCGGCCTGGACCAGCCGGGGCTGTCGCTCGAGGAGAACCTTGACCGCATCGCGTCGGTGCCGCTCTACTTCCCGCCCGGCACGGGTTGGCGCTACGGCGTCGCCACCGATGTGCTCGGCGCGATCATCGCGACCGTCCACGGTGGTTCCCTGGGCGAGGCCGTCTCCGAGTACGTCACCGGCCCGCTGGGCATGGTCGACACGGGGTTCCACGTGAGAGAGCCGCAGCGCCTTGCCGTGCCGTATGCCGATGGGACACCTCGTGCGGAACGGATGCGCGATCCGCAGACGATCCAGGGGTTCACGTTCTCCCCGGCTCGAGCGTTCGACGACGAGTCGTTCCAGTCCGGGGGAGCGGGAATGGTGGGGACGGTCGGTGACTTCATGAAGTTCCTCGAGGTCATCCGCACCGGGGGAGCGCCGATCCTGAGCACCGAGACGGTCGAGGTCGCGTTGGCCAACCACGTCGGGCTGCTGCGCGACGAGGAGCCGGGCTGGGGTTTCGGACTGCTCTCCGGCGTCCTTTTCGACCCAGTCGCGGGTGCGACTCCTCAAGCAGTCGGAACGATCAACTGGGGAGGCGCCTGGGGACACCAGTGGTTCCTCGACCCGGAGGCCGGCGTGAGCGCGGCGATGTTCACCAACACCGCCCTCGAGGGCTGCTGGGGACAGTTCCCACTCGAGGTCCGTGACGCCATCTATGCGGCCCGCTGAGACTGCGTCCTGAGGCGATCAGTGTTCTGGGCGTTGGCAGGGCGGGCCTGCGACTTCCAAGGTCTGGCGACCATCCTCGGCTGGACTATCCCAGGCGTAGGACCGAGACGACCACCGGCCACTCGGCCGCTGCGATGTTCGCGTGGCCTGCGATCGACGGATGACGGTGGTCCGCACCGTAGTCCTCGAGATGCATGGCCATCCGCGCCGCCGCGCCGCCGTCGGTGTGGCACTGGCTGATGCCCTGGCATGCACGAGCCAGCTGTGCCTCGTATGCCGCGAGCAGGCCAGTCACGCGCGCGACCTCTGCCTGGTTGACGGTGCGGTTTGCCGAGAAGAGATAGCAAGGCCTCGTGTCGATGAAGGCCGAGGGGGTGCTTGGCAGGGCCATGATGGCTGCCGCGTAGCCGGCTGGCCTGCCGGGGTCGCCGATCAGCAGCACGCTGGTCTGGGGCGATGCCTTGACGATCGTCTGTACGGCCCGCCGCACGGACGCGCGAAATTCGGCGTAGTGCTCTGGATCAGTTCCGTCGCAGCGCAGGTCATTACCCACGATCTGCACGATCACCAGCGCCGGATAGGGGAGTCGCGAGAGGCCTGCAGTCGCCTGCTCGACGAGCCTCTCCGAGGTGGCCGCATCTCGGGCTGAGTTGACCACGTTGCCGCTTGTCTCGGGTCTGGCTTCGAGCAGGCGCTGATAGATGCTGCGAACGGCGGGGTTGGACCCCGTGGCCCAGGAGTTCGCAGCATTGTCCGTCGCGGGACTGGTCGGGTCCGACTGGAAGCCGGTCATCCAGGAATGCCCGATCGCCATCACACCAATGGGGTGGTCGGGGCGTCCCGTGGCCGTGGCAGGAGGCGCGGCTGAACCGGGTGACTGGCTGGTGGATGAGGTGCCGGCTGATGGCGTCGTCGCATCGCCCGCGCAGGCCACCACCGCGGCGAGCAGCGCGATGGTCCCCGCCGCGATGCGCCACCGTCGAGCCATGGGAACTAGCCCCCGAACCCGCCATACATGTGGGACTCGGAGTCGCGGATGGCACCGCAGCGCTCACACTGCAGGAAGTGTTCACCTTCCTTGCCGTGCTTCCCCACCCACTGATGTCTGGTCAGCTTGCAGATCACCTTCGCGAGCTTCACCCCCACGAGTGTTCTCCTGTGAAGGCTCCTTGTCACGGTGCGGGCAGCTCCCTGGGCGTTGGGGGTAGAAGCCCACGCGGCAAGGCAGCGACGTTGTGTCACGTCCGGCACAGACGTCGCGGATTCCCATGAGCACCATGGAGCCATGAGCACCACAGAGCATGGGCGCGTGGTGCCCGCCCAGCCCTTACGGATGGGTCGGCGTAATCCCCGAACAGCGGCCTGGGAACCGCGTACATTGGCCGTTCGTCAACAAGGACAGCGAGCCGGGCCCATCGGCACTGCGGAGGAGACGAACCGTCATGACCGACACACAGCCAGGACCGCTCCAGCCCCCGGCCACGCAGGCAGCCACCCTGACGTTGACCGCGCCCACGGCGCCGGCGCCGGTCCAGGCCACGGCCGCCCCCAGGATGGCCCCGGCCATCGACGCCGCAGCCCTGCCCGCCCTCGACGCCAAGGTCGACGCCTACCTCGAGGCGCTGCTGTCCGAGGCTCCCAGGTCGCCCGGGTTCGCGGCCAAGTCGGCGGACGTGCGCACGATGGGCGACGGCGACATCCGCCAGGCCGCCGAGACCTCGAACCGCCTCCTCAAGGCCCCCGTGAAGGCGCTCCAGGAGGGCGGGCTCGCGGAGGGCTCCACGGTCGGCGCGACGCTGCTCGAGCTGCGCCGGACGATCGAGGACCTCGACCCCAAGGAGGCGACGGGGGCCCGCAAGCTTCTGGGCATGGTCCCCTTCGGCGACAAGGTCGCGGACTACTTCCGCAAGTACCAGTCGGCGCAGAGCCACCTCGACGGCATCCTCCACGCCCTGCGCGACGGCCAGGACGAGCTGGGCAAGGACAACGCCGCCCTGAACCTCGAGAAGCAGCTGCTGTGGGACTCCATGGCGCGGCTCAACCAGTACGTCTACGTCGCGGAACGGCTCGACGCCCACCTCGCCGCCCGCATCGCCGACCTCGAGGCGACCGACCCCGACAAGGCCACCGCCCTGCGCGACGACGTCCTCTTCTACGTCCGTCAGAAGCACCAGGACCTGCTCACCCAGCTGGCCGTCTCGATCCAGAACTACCTGGCCATCGACGTGGTCATCAAGAACAACGTCGAGCTGATCAAGGGGGTCGACCGGGCGTCGACGACCACCGTCTCTGCGCTGCGGACCGCCGTCATCGTGGCGCAGGCCCTCAGCAACCAGAAGCTCGTCCTCGAACAGATCTCGGCCCTCAACACCACGACGTCCGGCATGATCGAGCGCACCAGCGAGATGCTGCGCGACAACTCAGTGCGCATCCAGGAGCAGGCCGCCTCCGCCACCATCGGACTGCCCCAGCTCCAGGCGGCGTTCCAGAACATCTACGCCACCATGGACGCCATCGACAGCTTCAAGGTGCAGGCCCTGGACACGATGGCCGCGACCATCGGCACGCTCGAGACCGAGGTCGGGAAGTCGCGGTCCTACCTCGACCGGGTCGAGCGCCAGGACCAACAGGTGGCTCACGGATCGCTGGACCTGGGCAATTCGGTGGCTGCCGGACGCTGAGGGGTGGCGTGGGGGATAGTGAGCACATGTCGGGTGGGTTCTGGGATCGCCTCCTGCGCCGGCCGCAACAGCCGGTCGGCGAAGTGGGCTTCCGCGTACCCGCGGTGCCGACCAGCGACGACCTCTTCGCCGCCCTCGACCGCGTCGAGGCGATGGTGGCGGGCGGCGCCGTGCCCGCGCCGGTCGCCTCACGGGTCAGACGGGTCGACCGGGTCGTGCGTGACACCATTCCGCGGCTGTCCAGCCTCGGCGCGGGGAGTCCTCAGGCGTACTCCGTGATGGCCACGGCGACCGACTACCTCCCCGAGGCGGTCGGTGGCTACCTGCGCCTCCCGCGGCAGTTCGCCGACAGCCGTCCCGTCGACCGCGGCAAGTCCTCGCTCATGGTGCTCATCGACCAGCTCGACCTGCTCGCCACGACGATGGACAAGGTCTACGACGCGGTATGCCGCGACGACGCCGCCGCGCTCGTGGCTCACGGGCGGTTCCTCGCCGAGAAGTTCGGAACCGCCTCGTCGGGTGGGTCCCTCAACGTGGACGCCACCCCCCTGCCCCCCATGCCGGCCACGGCCGCCACAGCCGCCATGCCGGCCACGCTGGACCGGCCAGACCTCCCCGCTGCCAAGTCCCCGGACGAGGACACCGGCAGCCTCGAACGCCTCCAGCCGCCCGCCGGACGGGACGCCTCATGAGTGCAGCCAGCCTGGTCGAGGCCGTCGACGTCGCGGCGGCGCTGGCCTCGAGCGCGGGGTTGGACCCGGACTCCGCGCGGTCCGAGGCGCTCAGCCTCGCGGCGGCGGTGGCCGAGTCGGCTCCGGGGGCGGCCTCGGACTGGGCGCGGGCCCTCGGCGCCGCCACCACGCAGGACTTCTTCGATGCGGCGAGCCGGGGCCGTCGCTGGCGCGAGTCCCCCACTGCGTCGCTGAGCGCCCTTGTCGCACAAGGGTCTTCGTCAGCCCGCGCCTACGCCGAAGCCCTCGCCGAGGTGGCCTCCGCGGCGTGCCAGCTCGGCGAGCCGACGATGCGCGTCATCGGCAACGCCTCCGTCGCGGCCGCCGCCCAGCTCTCGGCGGTGCCCGGCGCTCCCTCAGCCCCACCCGCCCCGAGCCCACCCGCCCCGAGCCCGGGCGCCACGACTGCCACGCGGCATACGGAATCGTTGACGTCGGCCGCGGACTCGACGCCCGCACCGCCCGCCCCCGCGGCGGCCCGGAGCCTCGACGAGCTGCTGGCGGAGCTCGACGCCCTCGTGGGCCTGAAGCGCGTCAAACGCGAGGTCCACCGTCAGGTGGCCGTGCTGCGCATCGAGCGCCTGCGCACCGACGCGGGCCTGAAGAGTCCCTCCATCACCAGGCACCTGGTGTTCACCGGCAACCCCGGCACCGGCAAGACGACGGTGGCGCGCCTGGTGGGCGGCATCTACCAAGCGCTGGGCCTGCTGTCCCGCGGCCAGCTCGTCGAGGTCGACCGGTCCGAGCTCGTCGCCGGCTACCTCGGCCAGACCGCCACCAAGACCGCCGAGGTCGTCGAGTCCGCGGCGGGTGGGGTGCTGTTCATCGACGAGGCCTACAGCCTCACCGGTGCCGGGCCCCACGGCGACCAGTACGGCCAGGAGGCGGTCGACACCCTCGTCAAGGAGATGGAGGACCGGCGCGACGACCTCGTCGTCATCGTCGCCGGCTACCCGGCGCCGATGGAGGCGTTCATCGACGCGAACCCCGGGCTGGCCAGCCGGTTCCGCACGACCATCGAGTTCGAGGACTACAGCGACGACGAGCTGGTGGAGATCCTCGTGAAGCTCGCATGGGGTGCCGATTACGAGCTGCTGCCCGAGGCCACCGAGCGGTTCCGCGAGGTGCTCGGCCGCACTCCCCGCGGGAGCAGCTTCGGCAACGGCAGGTTCGCGCGCAACGCCCTCGAGGCGGCCATCGGCGCGCACGCCTGGAGGCTGCGCGAAGTCGACGCCCCGTCCCTCGACCAGCTCAGACAGCTCGTGGCGCGCGACTTCGACGAGGAGCCTCTCGAGGACGGATCCGCTGGCGGTCCATCGGCGTCAGAGCCTGTGCTGACCCCTGCGGATCCGGGACCCCGTGACCGCCCCCTTGGAGGTATGCCGTGACGACCCCCGCGACCGCGACCTCGGCGACCGCTGCCCGCGTGGGCACAGCCCCGGTGCCGGGTGACCGTGTCCCGCTGAGCCCCGCACCCGGTTCCGCACCCGATTCCGCCCCGGGTCCCGCCACCGGTTCCGACCCCGGATCCGCCACCCCGGCCGGGCTCGCCGGACGGGCGTCCGTGCTGCTCGTGCGGCTCCGCGCCAGCCTGCAGGAGACCCCGGGTCGGATGCGTTGGCTGGCGTCGGTGGGTGTGGCGGTCGCCCTCGCCTTCGGGCTCGCCGGCGGCCAGGCCTTCCGGTCCGCCAGCGGCGCCCTCGACAGGGCCGGAGCCAATACCGACCAGCTCGTGCGGATCCAGGCCATCCAGACCAACCTCGTCCAGGCCGACGCCGACGCCACCAACGCCTTCCTCGTCGGAGGGCTGGAACCGCCCGCCCAGCGGGCCGACTACCTCAGGGCCGTCGGGTCCGCCACCGAGCTGATCGCCGAGGCGGCGCAGCACCAGCCGGCCGACGGTCCCGCCCTGGGTGCCCTCAACCAGTCGCTGGTCGCCTACGCCAGCCAGATCGAGCGCGCCCGGGCCAACAACCGCCAGGCGCTCCCGGTGGGCGCGCAGTACCTCAGGGACGCGAGTGCCAACCTGCGGGCCGACGCGCGGCCCATCCTGAAGAACCTCGTCGACGCCAACGACAAGCGGGTCGACGCCGAGTTCGACAACGCGGGCCGGGCAGCCCTGTGGCTGGTCATCGTCGGGCTGCTCGCCCTGGTGGTCCTGGCGCTCGAGCTGGTCTGGCTGGCTCGCCGGACCAGGCGCTACCTCAACGTCCCGCTCGCGGCCGGCGCCGTCGTGGTCCTGGTCGCCCTCGTGGTCGGCGTCGTGGCACTCACGGCAGTGGCGCGCTCCGTCGACACGGTGCGGACCGGGGTCTATGCCGCGACGCTCTCGACCGCGAAGGCCCGGATCGCCGCCTTCGACGCCAAGTCGAACGAGAGCCTCACGCTCATCGCCCGTGGTTCCGGCGATGCCTTCGAGAAGGCCTGGAAGGACTCCGATGCCGCGGTGCGGACCGAGCTCTCACACCTCGCCGGCAACCCTGCGTACGCCGGGTCGGGCGCCCTGCCGTGGCCCGGGTACGTAGGCGTGCACCGGCAGATCCGCACCCTCGACGCCAAGGGGGACTGGGACGGTGCCGTGAAGCTGGCCACCGGGACCGGGGCCAAGGCAGGCAACGGCTCCTTCGCCGCGTTCGACACCGCGTCGGCGCGGCAGCTGTCCAGTCTCAACGCCAAGGTCGCCTCGCGCCTTGACGGTGCCGGGACGTGGCTCCCCGTCGGCGGCGCGCTGGGCGTCCTGGCTGGCCTGCTGGCCGCCGCCCTGGCCTGGCGCGGCTTCTCGCACCGGCTGGAGGAGTACCGATGAGCCGCGTACGCGCAGCGGCGCTGGCCACCGTGGCCGTGGTGGCGTGCCTGGCGGTGGCATCGTGCTCCAACGCGGGCGCCTACGAGCAGACGCCGATACCGAAGAACCACGTCAGCGCCACCACGACTCCGACAACGCCCCCCACCACGACGACGCCGACGCCGACGAACCCCGACGTCGTGGCCGCCAACTGTCTGCCGTCCTACGCCCCGCCGGCGACGCTTCCGAGCCCTGGACAGATGCCCGCGGGCAGCACGATGGCCCGGATCCAGGCTCGCGGTCGCCTGATCGCCGGGGTCTCGGCCGACACCCTGCTGCTCGGCTCGCGTGACCCCGTCACGGGCAAGATCGTGGGCTTCGACATCGACATGCTGCACGCGGTCTCTCAGGCGATCTTCGGCAACCCCGACAAGATCGAGTTCCGTGTCATCACCTCGGGGCAGCGTCTGCCGGTGCTCGAGGCTGGCACTGTGGACATCGTGGCCCGCAACATGACCATCACCTGTGTCCGCTGGAAGACGATCGCGTTCTCCAGCGAGTACTACCGGTCCGGACAGAACGTGCTGGTCCGCCGAGGTGACACGTCCAAGAACGGTGGCCCCATCACCGGCATGGCCGACCTCGTCGGCAAGAAGGTGTGCGCACCCAACGCCACCACGAGCATGGACAAGCTCCGGACCTTCACCGGCGTCGTGCCCGTCGGCGCGGACACCCACACCGGCTGCCTGGTGCTGTTCCAGGAGGGCAAGGTCGACGCCATCATCGGTGACGCCACGGTGCTGGCGGGTCTCGTGGCCCAGGACCCCTACGCCCTCGTCGTCAAGGGCCCCACCTTCACCGCCGAGCCGTACGGTCTCGGGTTCAACGCGGCGAACGTCGACTTCGTGGCGTTCGTCAACGGTGTGCTGGCGCAGATGCGGGCGGACGGCCGGTGGACCAAGAGCTACAACTCCTGGCTGGCCCCGGCGCTGGGCCCGGCGCCGATCCCGGTCGCTGTGTACGGACGGACCCGGTGACTGCCACCATGGCCAGCGCCTCGGCTCCCGTCGCACCGGGACGGCTCGGCACGCCCCTGGTTGCCCTGGAGGCCCTGCGCTACCTCGAGGCGCTGGGCGCCTGGCGGGACCAGCGCAAGGCCGAGCTCGACCTGCTCGACGAGGCTGCGCTCGAGGCTCCGGACCAGTCGGCCTTCACCGGCGACCTGCTGCTCTCGATGGCCCTCTGGAAGTCGGTCTCCGACCGCTACGACCTGCTCACGGCCACCTGGGACTCGGGGCGCGCGGGCCCGACGGAGCTGGAGCGACTCTCCACTCTCGTCTGGGGCAGGGTCGACGCCACCCTCGCGGTCTCCCTGCCCGAGGCGTGCCGCCTCTCGGACGCGCTGGCCACCTCGTTGCGGGCCCGGCTCGGCCTCGACACGTCGCAGGCCGACGTCACCACCCGGCTCCGCGAGCTGCGCGCCGCGGTCGAGCGCATCAGGGACCTCGTCGACGGCGCGCCCTCCTCCACCGACGCAACGGAGTCGTCCACTTCGTCCACGTCATCCACGTCATCCACCGCGTCGACGCTGGCGCGGCTCTCGGCGCGCGTCGACGACCTCGGCGCCCGCTTCCAGCGGGGTGCGGACGTCGGGGGCCTCCTGGGTCCCCTGGAGCACGACGCCGCTCGCGCCGAGCGTGACCTCATCGTCGCGGCCTCCCGGCGCGCGGCCGACTCCCGTGACTCGGCCCGCGCCCACGCCCTGCGTGCCGAGCTCGAGGCACAGGGCGCCGCACTGCGTGACCTCGCGGCCCGGTGCGTCGCCGAGGTGGTGTCGCCCCCTCGCTTCGCCGTGCCCGACGTGTCCACCCTGGGGCCCGTTCCGAGCGACCCCGCGGCCGTCGACGCCTACCTGGTGCGCCTGGACAAAGTCCGTCGCGCCATGACCGTGGCGCAGGACGCGTATGCCGCGGCGTTGTCCGAGCGCGACGAGCTGCGCGGGCGCCTCGGGGCGTATGCCGCGAAGGCTGCAGCTCTCGCCGCCTCACCGTCGGACGCAAGGGTCGACGCGGGGCGAGCGCGAGACCTGGAGGAGCTCGAGACCCGCGCCCTCGAGGTGCTGGACCAGACCCCGGCCGACCTGGCGCGCGCGCGAGGCCTCGTCGCGGCATACCAGGCCTATCTCGGGGCCGCGCTGGGCAGCGCCCAGAGCACGCCACGCCAGACCGGCCGGCCCGGTTCAGGAGCAGCCTCATGACCACGACCGTCGCGTGCACCCAGCCGGGCTGCACCGGAACGATCCTCGACGGGTACTGCGACGTGTGCGGCTCACCGGCAGCCACTGCTGCCGCGTCTCCGGACATGTCGGTGCCGACGGCGCCGGCCGGCGTCGACCAGACCCCGTCCATGGTGTCGCGGGCCTCCAACCGACTCGCCTCCACGGCCTTGGGGTCGGCCCGAAACGCCAGTGGTAGCAAGGTCACCCGCCGTCTGGGCACGTCCTCACAGCGACTGCGGGGCGCCCGGCTCGGCGCCGGGCTGACCTCGATCCCACCCGTGCCGACGGTCGACGCGGCCAAGGCGGTGCTGGCCGACCCGATGGTTCCGGAGGAGCGGCGGACGTGCCCGTCGTGCGGGTCTCCCGTCGGCCGGTCACGGGACGGCCGCCCCGGCCGCACCGAGGGGTTCTGCCCCACGTGCCGCAACCCGTTCTCCTTCACCCCCAAGTTGCACGAGGGCGACGTGGTCGGTGGGCAGTACGTCGTCGCCGGCGCGATCGCGCACGGCGGGCTGGGCTGGATCTATGCCGCGCGCGACCGCAACGTGTCCGACCGCTGGGTCGTGCTCAAGGGCCTGCTGAACTCGGGCGACCCCGACGCGCTGGCCGCCGCCATCGCCGAACGCCAGTTCCTCGCCCAGGTCGAGCACCCGCTCATCGTCGAGATCTACAACTTCGTGTCGCACGAGGGTGCGGGCTACATCGTCATGGAGTACGTCGGCGGCACCTCGCTCAAGCAGCTGCTCAAGGACCGGATGAAGAAGGCGGGCGGCACCTACAGCCCCCTGCCGGTGGACCAGGCGATCGCCTTCGTCATCGAGGTGCTCCCGGCCTTCCAGTACCTCCACGACCTCAACCTCGTCTACTGCGACTTCAAGCCCGACAACGTGATCCAGGTCGGCGATGCCGTCAAGCTCATCGACCTCGGTGGGGTGCGGCGGCTCGACGACGTCGACTCGGCGATCTACGGCACGACGGGCTACCAGGCGCCGGAGGTGCCACAGGTCGGGCCCTCGGTGGCCTCGGACATCTACACCATCGGCCGCGCGCTCATGGTCCTCACCACCGAGTTCCGCGGCTACCAGAGCACCTACGTCGCCTCGCTCCCGCCGATCGACGAGACACCCCTGTTCCAGAAGCACGACTCGCTCTACCGGCTGCTGCTCAAGGCTTGTGCACCCGATCCTGCCGACCGGTTCGTCAGCGCCGACGAGCTGCGCGTCCAGCTCCTCGGGGTGCTGCGAGAGGTCGTCGCCCTCGAGCGGGAGGGAGCCGCGGAGCACTCGACCTCGTCCCTGCTCTTCGACGTGCCCACGGTCTCGGACGACTCCCTGGCCTGGCAGCACCTGCCCACCTTGCGCCGGGACGAGGGCGATCCCCAGGCGTCCTGGCTGCGGACGGTGAGCATCGACGATCCCGCCCAGCGGCTGGTGGCCCTGGAGGGTGCGCCGGCGACGAGCCCCGAGGTCCTGCTGGCCACCGCGCAGGCAGCCCTGCACGCGGGCGACTACGACCGGGTGGACCAGGCCGTGCAGGCCCTGCTGACCGACGACCCCTGGGAGTGGCGCGCGGTCTGGATGGACGGCCTCGTCGCGCTCGCTCGCGGCAGGACGGCAGATGCCCAGAGCGCCTTCAACGCGGTCTACGGCCAGGTGCCGGGTGAGCTCGCCCCCAAGCTGGCCCTCGCTTTCGCCTGCGAGACCGGCGGCGAGGCCGATGTGGCCGAGTCGCTCTACGTCACGTGTGTCCGGACTGACGCCAACTACATCGCGCCGGCGGCGTTCGGCCTGGCCCGGATCCGCGCTGGCCGTGGTGACGTCGACGGCGCGGTCCGTGCCCTCGACCTCGTGCCGGCGACGAGCCGTGCCTTCACGCAGGCCCGGCGCCGACGGGCTGGGCTCCTCGCCGAGTCCGGTGGTGGGCTGCCGGCCCTCGCCGCGGCGCTCGAGAGCATCGACAACCTGACGATCGACCCGGTCGACCGCTCCCGCTTCCGCGTCGACGTGCTCGAGGCGGCCCTGTCGGTGGTGACCACGCAGGGCGCTGACCCGACGGTCTCCCTCGCGGGTCACCCTGCCTCGGAGCCGGCGCTGCGCGACGGGCTCGAGTCCGCGTACCGCGACCTCGCGACGCACGCTCCCAGCCAGCAGGAGCGCGTCCGTCTCGTCGACCAGGCCAACTCGGTGCGCCGGTGGACGCTGCGATGACAGGGACGGGGAGTGGCGTGGACGCCGAGGCCACCAGAGAAGAGGGCGGTATGCCGTTGGCGGACGTGGCGCTGTCGTGTCCAGCCTGCTCGGCTCCGATCGGCGAGAGCGACCGGTTCTGCGAAGCCTGCGGCGCCGAGCTGACTCCTGCGGTGGCACCACCGCCCCAGGCGGCACCCGTGGCGGTCGCCAGGGCGTGCCACGAATGTGGCGGCGTGGTCGCCCCTGACGGCTACTGCACCCAGTGCGGTGCCGAGGCCGTCAGCGAGCGCGACCACTTCGTCGAGACACCAGCCCCATGGGTTGCCGCGGTGTGCGACCGCGGTATCCGCCACTCCCGCAACGAGGACGCCATGGCGCTGCACGCCGGGGCCGAGCCGGGCAGCCACGCCGTGCTCGTCGTCTGCGACGGGGTGTCGTCCTCCACCGACTCCGACGTGGCCAGCCTCGCCGCCGCGCGGGCGGCGCGCGACCTGCTCACGGTCTCCCGGCCGCAGGCGCTCGGCACCGCGGCGACCCGGCGCACCGCGACGGCGAGGGCCATGGAGGTCGCCGTCGATGCCGCCAACGACGCGGTCATCCGCAACACCACCGCAGGCCCGGGGAACCCGGCGTCGTGCACGTTCGTCGCGGCGGTCATCCAGGAGTCCCAGCTCGTCGTGGGCTGGGTCGGGGACAGCCGGGCCTACTGGTTGCCCGACGCGGGCGCCGGGCAGCTGCTCAGCATCGACGACTCGTTCGCTGCGGAGCAGATCGCCGCCGGGGTGGCGCGCAAGGATGCGGAGAACGGGCCACAGGCGCATGCCATCACCCGGTGGCTCGGCATCGACGCACCAGACCACACCCCCCGGACCGCTTCGCTCGACCTGACCGAGCCGGGGTGGGTGATGGTGTGCTCCGATGGCCTCTGGAACTACTGCTCCGAAGGGGAGGCGATGTCAGTCCTGTTGCGCGACACTGCTTCGACCACCGGCTACGCCCCGCTCGACCTTGCCGACGGACTGGTCGACTGGGCGAATGCCCAGGGCGGCCAGGACAACATCACGGTGGCCCTCGCCCGGGTCGGTCCACCGACGCCGGTTTTGACGACGCCGACTCCGACGGTGCCGGGCACGGCGGAAGCTGGAACCACCCCCGAGCCGGCGCCCGCGGCATACCAAGAGGAAGGCACGCCAGATGGCAACGTTCTCAGCTGAGGTGTTCCAGAACGAGTTCCTGCCCGACGGCGGGACGGACGTCCACGCCATCGTCACGGTGACGTGTTCCGGCGCGGGCGAGGCGGGGCAGACGGACTCGGGCGAGGCCGGCGAGATCGTCATCGTCGACACCTCCGGCTCGATGAAGGGCGAGAACATCGTCGCCGCCCAGCAGGCCGCCGCCGCGGCGCTCGACCAGGTGCTCGACGGTGTCTGGTTCGCCGTCATCGCGGGCAGCCACCTGCCCCGCCTGGCGTTCCCGGTCACCCCGGAGCCCGCCATGGTGCGAATGGACTCACAGGTCCGGGCCCAGGCCAAGGCAGCGGTCGGCTCGTTCTTCGCCGATGGCGGGACCGCCATGGGCACCTGGCTCAGGCTGGCGACCAAGGTCTTCGCGTCGGTGCCCACGCTCGCGCAGAGGCACGCGATCCTCCTGACCGACGGCATCAACCAGCACGAGTCACCGCAGGAGCTCAGCGCCGCCATCGAGCAGGCCAAGGGCCTGTTCCAGTGCGACTGCCGCGGCGTCGGCGAGGACTGGCAGGTGGCCGAGGTCCGCCGCATCGCGACGGCACTGCTGGGCAGCGTCGACCTGATCGCCCGCCCCGAGGACATGGCGGCGGACTTCGAGCAGATCATGCGGCAGGCGATGGGCCGCGGGGTCGCGGAGGCGTCGCTGCGGGTGTGGGCGCCGCAGGGGGCCGAGGTGCTGTTCGTCAGACAGGTCGCGCCGACCGTCGAGGACCTCACGCCACGTCGGCAGGAGGTCAACCCGCTGACCCGGGGCTATCCCACCGGCTCCTGGGGCGACGAGGCGCGTGACTACCACGTGGCGGTGCGGCTGCCAGCGAAGTCGGTGGGACAGGAACAGCTCGCCTCGAGGGTGCAGCTGGCCGTGGGTGACACCGTGGTGGCCCAGGGCCTGGTCAAGGCGCTGTGGTCCAACGACGACACCCTGACGGCGCGGATCGACCCGGCTGTCGCGCACTACACCGGGCAGGCCGAGCTCGCGGAGGCCATCCAGGACGGCCTCGCCGCGAAGGCAGCGGGCGACACGACCACGGCGACCGCCAAGCTCGGACGGGCGGTCCAGCTCGCGGCGCAGACCGGCAACGACGAGGCGACCAGCCGCCTGCGCAAGATCGTCGAGATCGACGACGCGGACACCGGCACGGTCCGGCTGCGTCGAGCGGTGAGCAAGCTCGACGAGATGGCGCTCGACACTGCGTCCACCAAGACGACGCGGGTGAGGAAATGAGCGCCGTCACGTGTCCGAACGGGCACGAGTCCGTCGCGACGGACTACTGCGACTTGTGCGGAGCGCCGATCGCGCAGGAAGGTGCCGCGTCGGCCGGCGCGTCGGCCGGCGCGTCAGCGGCTGGGGGAGCCAGCGGGGCTGCGGCTCCTGGCGCGGCTCCAGGCGCGGCGCCTGACGCCGCTCCTGAAGGTGCGGCATCGAGCGGGCAGGCGCCGACGCAGGAGTGCCCCAACTGCGGGACCGACAACGACTCGGCCGCGCTGTTCTGCGAGGCGTGCGGCTACGACTTCACGACCGGCACGATGCCACGGCCAGCGGAGGTCGCGCCGACGTCGGCTCTCGACCTGGGCGCCGGGGTGGGGTCCGCCGGCCCGCCGCCCGACGCGCAGGCACCCGACGCGCAGGCACCCGACGCGCAGGCACCTGACGCGAAGGCACCCGACCCGCAGGCGCCCGTTGCGCCCGAGGTCTCCGTCGGCTGGGTGGTCGAGGTGTGGGTCGACCCTGACTGGTACGCGTCTCAGGAGAGTGACGACCCGTGTCCGTCGCCCGGACTTCCGGAGACCTTGCCGTTGCGGCGGCAGAGCCTGCTCATCGGCCGGCCGTCGGTCAGTCGGGGGATCCACCCCGACATCGACCTCGCCTCCGACCCCGGCGTGAGCCGCCGGCAGGCCCAGCTCACCACGGACGGTTCGCGGTGGTGGGTCGAGGACCTGCAGTCCTCCAACGGCACCTACGTCGGTTCCGCGAGCGGCCCGCTGCCCGAGACGCCGGTGACGCCGGGCCAGCGTCGCGAGCTCGCCGAGGGCGACCGGGTCTATGTAGGGGCGTGGACCCGACTCGTCGTGCGCCGCGCGACGGCGGAGGAACAGGCACTCTGACCTACCGGACGGTGCCGAGGTCGTCGGCAGGTGCACCGACGTCGGCCCACGCAAACCTGCGCGGCCACAGGCAGTTTCACCCTTTGGAGGTAGGCATGGGTCCTGATCTGGGGGCAGACTGCTGAAGGTGCTGGAACGGCATACCTGAGGCGGAGGGCGCGCTGAGGGTGCTGGAACCGGACGACTGAGGGTGCTGGAACCGCACGCCAGCTGTGATGTCGCGATCGGAGGCGCACGTGACCGAGTCCGAGGACAGGTCTGCAGCGAGCGCCGCGGCCGTGGCGCGCCTCCAGGCCAGGCTGGCCGAGACGCAGGAGCAGCTGGCCGCGACGAGCGAGATCCTGGCCGTGCTCGGGACCTCCGCGTCGGGTGAGGCCGAGGTGTTCGACGCGATCGTGGAGCGGGCTCGCCGATTGTGCTGGGCCGATGCGGCCACGATCCACATCGCCACCGAGCACAACTTCACGATGGTGCACTCGGTCGGCCTGCGGCCCGACTACCTGGAGCTGGCCACTCGCAAACCGGTGCCGCGCGACCGCACCTCGCTGGTCGGCCGGGTCGGCCTGGACGGCAGGACCCAGCAGATCGTCGACGTGCTCGCGGACCCTGACTACGACCGCCCCGAGTTCCAGAGCAAGAGCGGCATCCGGACGATCATGGGCGCTCCCATGATCGTCGAGGACGAGGTGGTCGGGGTGCTGTCGGTGTGGCGCACCATCGTCGACCCGTTCGACGACCGGGTGCGGAGCCTGCTCAGCACGTTCGCCGCGCAGGGAGCCCTGGCCCTGCGGAACGTGGGCCTCTTCCGGGCGCTCGAGAGCCGGTCGGACGAGCTGTCGTGGAAGGTCGAGCAGCTCGAGGCGCTCTCTGAGGTCGGTGAGGCGATCAGCTCGTCCCTGGACCCCGACGAGGTGCTGACGACCATCGTCAAGCACGCCGTCCAGCTCTCGGAGACCGACGGCGGGTCGCTGATGGAGTACGACGAGGAGACCCGGCTGTTCGGGGTGCGCACGACCTACGGCACCAGCCGCGACGTGGTCGAGCGCCTCCGGCAGTCCCGCATCCACGTCGACGAGACCTTCGTCGGCCGGACGGCCGCCTCGCGCACAGTGGCCCAGATCCCCGACCTGTCCGAGCGCCAGGACCTCGACCCGCACCTGACCCTGCTCCACGAGGCCGGCTGGCGCTCCCTCGTCGCGATCCCGCTCACCCGTGCCGACCGGATCGTCGGCGCGCTGGTCGTGCGGCGCAAGCAACCCGGGGTGTTCAGCGATGAGACCTGCGAGCTGCTGTCCTCGTTCGCCAGCCAGTCGGCCATCGCGCTGACGAACGCCCGGCTCTACCAGCAGCTCGAGCGGCAGAGCGCCGAGCTGGCCGATGCGAGCCGGCACAAGTCCGAGTTCCTGGCGAGCATGTCGCACGAGCTCCGGACGCCGCTCAACGCGGTGATCGGCTTCTCGGAGGTGCTGCTGGAGCGGATGTTCGGTGAGCTCAACGAGCGCCAGGCCGACTACCTCCAGGACATCCACAGCGCCGGTCGCCACTTGCTCGCGCTCATCAACGACGTGCTCGACCTGTCGAAGGTCGAGGCAGGTCACATGGAGCTCGACCGGACCTCCTTCGATGTGGCCGAGGCCCTCGACTACGCGCACCTGCTGGTCCGCGAACGGGCCTCTCAACACCGGATCAAGGTCACGGTGGACGCGTCCAAGGAGGAGCTGGGGACGATCTGGGCGGACCAGCTGCGGTTCAAGCAGATCATGCTCAACCTGCTGAGCAACGCCGTGAAGTTCACGCCCGACGGAGGTCGGGTGCGCGTCGTCGCGCACCGGGTCGAAGGGGATCTCGAGGTGAGCGTCACCGACACGGGCGTGGGCATCGCGCCGGAGGACCAGGCCCGGATCTTCGACTCCTTCCAGCAGGGCGGTCGGTCCAGCTCGTCGGCCGAGGGTACGGGCCTGGGTCTGACGCTGACCCGCCGGATCGTTGAGCTGCACGGCGGGACGCTGTGGCTCGAGAGCACCCTCGGGGTCGGCAGCACGTTCGGCTTCCGGATCCCCCTGAGCGCCCAGCCGCGCCTGGTGCCCGACGCCGACGCCGACGCCGGCGCTCTCGCCGACGCTGGCGCGGACTGGGGTCGTGAGGGGGAGGACTCCCGGCCGACGATCCTCATCATCGAGGACGACGAGAACTCCGCGGAGCTGGTCTCCGTGCACGTCCGCGCGGCGGGTCTTCGGCCGGTGGCGGTGGGGACGGGCGAGGAGGGACTGGACGCGGTGCGCTCGATGCACCCGGCCGCCGTCATCCTCGACATCCGGTTGCCCGGCATGGACGGCTGGGACGTCCTGGGCGCGCTGAAGGCTGAGCCCTCGACGGCCGACACGCCGGTCGTCGTCGTCAGTGTGCTCCCCGAACGCGGCCGTGGCTTCGCGCTCGGCGCCTCCGACTATCTCGTCAAGCCGGTGGCCAGGGACGACCTCCTCGCCGCCCTGCGCCGGGTGGGGGTGGGCCCGCCCCACCAGGTGGCGCACCGGCGGATCGTGGTGGTCGACGACGACCCGGCGGCGCTCGAGCTGGTGCAGGTCACCCTCGAACCACTCGGCTGGGACGTGCGGACCTGCGCCCACGGTGCCGAGGCCCATGCGGTCGTGCGCAGCGAGTCGCCGGCCGTGGTCCTCGTCGACCTGCTCATGCCGGACACCGACGGCTTCGCGGTCATCGACGCGCTCCACCACGACCCGAACACGCAAGGCATCCCCATCGTCGTGCTCACAGCCAAGACGCTCACGGCCGCCGATCGGCGCCGGCTCAAGGGCCGGGTGGAGTTCGTGGCGTCCAAGAGCCGTCTTGACCTGATCCAGCTCTCCACCCGCCTGGCCGGCCTCGCCGGTGTCCCAGCCGCCCTGCCGGACTAACTACCTTGGGTATGCCGCGTGCTTCCGCCTCCCTCGTCGGTTGAGTTTCGTCGCGGTTGGCGTCGAGAACGGGCTCAGCTGAGCGCTGCACAGAGGTCGAGCGCCGATCCGGAGTGGCTCAGTACCTCCCAGACTCCGCCTGGAGTGACGGTGTAGGTCACCTGTCCGGTGTAGAGCGTGGTGGACGGCCCTCCGACATCGGTGGAGAACAAGATGATGATGTAGTGCCCGGTGGCGCTGACAGTCTGGCTTCCGTCCGCGCGGGTCGTGGTGCGAGTCACCGCTCCGTTGGACTGGAACGACACCGCCTGCTGTGTGTCGTCGTTGGTGACGGTGACGTTGCTCCCCGTCCCGGCGACGATGACGCGACTCGGGTTGCCGCCTTGGCCGTTAGCGGGTCGCACGCTCTGATTGCCACCAGAGACGGTGAACGTGACGGGGAAGTCTGCGCAGGCTTCTCCCTGGGGCAGTGAGAAGCTGTCGGCGTAGCTGGCTGCGGGTGCGGCCAAGAGCGCGGCTCCGGCGCAAACGACGGCGAAGGTGGCACGCGCGAAAGTCTTGCGGGACATGGTTAACCTGCCTTTGCTTGGGCTTGAGGGCGTTGCCTACATCAACACCCTCCTACCCGCGGACGCGTTCGGCTTCCTCCAATTGGCGTAATCGCAGCGGGGGCCAGGGACCACCGCAGTTTGGCTGCGGAGCGCCGGGAGGTTGTCCCATCAACCTGGGCCGCTCGGGCCTCCGCCTCCGACGATGTGCTGGGCCCTCGAATCGGGCTCGCCGTCGCCGAACTCGATCAGCCCGCACCGCTGGCACGTCGACTTGACCGTGTGATCCGGCAACCGGTGATGATTCCATCGGTGGCCAACGAGACGGCATGTAAAGCGCTTCACGTCCATGGCTTCATGGTGGCGCGCAGGGGCGGTAGCGCAAAGGTGACCTTGTCCCGCTCCCGTTGGCTGTCCCGAAAGAGGTCCAGCGGTTTCCGCGCGGGCTCAGCGGGCTTCCACACTGGGGCCAATCCGACCGCGTGGCTGATGAGGACTGGACGACTGGCGTGGTCCAAGAAGGATGGAGTGAGCCTCTGCGTGTCGTTTCGTGTCGTTTCGTTGGGTCGCACACCGGGCGATGTCGAGGGGCCCGGCCGGGTTCATGCCGATCCTGGGCGCCAAACCAGCCACTCGTCTCCACGTCGCCTGGCACACTCGCCACCGTGACCGAGACTCTCGTCTATGCGGCAATCATCGCCCTCGCCTACGGCATTGGCGGCTGGATCGGCTACCTGATAGGCAGCAAACGCGGCCGCGCACGAGCATGGATTGACCTCACCGCCGACCCCGCGCAAATGCGCGTCATCGCCGCAAGCATCGAGGACGCCCGATTCCGATCGGCCGAGGCCGACGCCACACGCAGAGTCGGAGGCCTGATCCCGCGTGAGGAATGAGGGACCTGAAGCGGCGAGGGGAAGGCTGAAATGGCCCCCACCTCCCAAAGGCCGTTGTGCAGGCGTTGGGCGCCCTCGAGCTGATTCGCACCGCCGACACCCGTCTTAGGAGCGAGCCCCAAGGGTGAGCGGTGTCGCGGATTCCATTGCGCTGCAACGGGTTGGGCTCTGCTGTATGCCGGGTGGGTCTGGCTGTTCCGGACCCTATGGGCATCTCTCGGGCAACTACCAAGCGTGGCGCAGGGCGCGCCCACGGCCACGTCGATCGGGGAGTGCGCGACACTGTGCGTGTGGATTGGGACGCACGAATGCAGCAGAGGGCCCAGCTGGCGGCGAACGCCGTTCTCATCGTGTTCTCATCGTCTGTGCGGCGATCAATTGGGCCCACGATGTCCCGGTCTGGACCGGCATCTTCGTCTTCGCCGCGGTGGTCAATGCGGTCGGAATGGCTTGGACGTACCGGAAGAACCACGGACCCCAAGTCGTCCGGCGGGATGAGCCACCGTCCCGATAGCGGAGTAGGAGAGCCTGCCGAGTGGTCGGGTCAAGGGTGGCCGGAGGCCATCACGGAGTTATGCGTAGCGCCCTTCATGCGGCCTGGAGGTGGCGAAGGTGGAGCGCAGAGTCGGAGGGCAGGTGGTGACAGGGCGCGCCATGACCTTGCGGGTCGTGGGGTTGCGAGTCAGAGACGTTCGTCGGTGACGAGTTCTGGCTCGTTCGCCTTAGTTCGCCGCTCCCGGTCGAGACTGGTTACGAACCATGCGGCGATGGAGGCGGTGATCGCTCCGACGAGGGCGATTCCGACGACCATGAGCGTCACGGCGATGACCCGTCCCGTGGTGGTCACCGGGTAGCGGTCTCCGTACCCAACGGTGGTCACTGTGGTGGCGGCCCACCAGAGGGCGTCGCCGATGGTGGTGATGTTGGCCTTGGAAGCGTCTTGCTCGGCGTCGAGCACGGCCACCGCCCCGAGGCCGATGGCCATTACGGCAGAGCCGATGACATAGGTGGTTACCCGGCCGGCGAGGTTGCCGGCTGCACTCCTGTTCAGGATGCGGAGGAAGGCCAAGAGGCGAAGCAGCCGCAGTGGCCGCAAGACCGGCAGGGCGATCAGAGCGACGTCGTACCAGTGATGGAGGGCGTATTGCGCACGGTCGCGGGCGAGCACGAGTCGGACCAGGAAGTCGATCGCAAAGGCCACCCACACGGTCCAGCTGATGTAGTCCAGAAATGTGTTGAGCGTCGGGTCGATCCTGGGATCCAGCACCGGCCAGGCGTAGGCCACGAGGAAGGCGAGGGCGAGCAGGAGTAGCGGAACCTCGGCTCGGCGTTCCCAGCGCTCGACGGTCATGGTCGTGAGGCTATGACGTCGAGCGCGTTTCTGTCCGGTGGTTGTGCGAGGGGTGCGGTGGGGTGCGCGCAGTGCGCGAAGCGCCGCCCGGAGCGAGGGCCCGATCGTGGGGCCCCGTATGGCGTGGCCGCCCTTTAGCCAGTAAGGAAGGTGCTCGCCAGACAGCAATTCTTCAGGCCGTGGTGCCCTTGTAGGCATTCGGCTGATGGTTGACGGTTTTACGTCGGTTGATCCTTGACACTCCTTACGTCAGTTTGTCCTGCGGGTCTTGGTCAGTGCACCTCCCAAGGGTCGTTTGTTGCGGACGGGGCCGGTGCTGTCGCGTCGCACGGTGCGCAGCAGCTCGTTGCCGATCCAGAACTGGAGGGTGTCGGGGCCGACGTGGACGTCGCAGCGTTCACCGGCCCGGTGGCGTCCGACGGAGACCTGTTGCCAGGA
>NZ_JBFUEZ010000006.1:0-147474 GCF_056403675.1 Pedococcus sp. P2_F6 | reverse complement strand
ATGTCGAGCTGGCCGGGCTCGATCGCGAGGCCCCCTTCGTTGACGTCCCCGGAGAGGAACCCCTTCGACAGGGGGTAGCGGTCATAGGGTCGGTGGGTCTCGGCGCCGAACACGGTGAGCTCGCCGTCGTACCCGAGACCGCGCAACCGGGTGGCTATCTGGTGCCCGGCCAGCGAGGCCCCGACGATGATGATTCGTCTCATGTCACCGGGCATCGGCGGTGTCCTCACTGGCTCCGCCGCGCCCATGGGAAAGGGGGCTCCATGGGCGCGGCGGATGTCCTTGGTGGTCCACCTACCTGCGGGACCTTGGCGGGTCCGGGCAGGTGGGTCCGGGCAGGTGGGTCCGGGCTGGTGGGTCAGCGAACGCTGGCTGGTCCGGGCTGATGGTTCCCGGCTGGTCAGCGGATGGTGAGGTCCTTGGTGAGGACATAGAGGTTGCGCGGGTCTGGTTTGAAGCCCTGGACGCGGGGGCGCAGCGCGGTGACCAGCGATTCGTGCACCAGGAACACCCCGCCTGCGTCGGCCTGGAGCTTCTGCGCGATCTGGCCTTCGATCTGGTGCCGGGCGTTGGCATCCTCGGTCCCGGCGGCCTTGTCGATCAGGGCGTCGGTCTGCGGGTCGCAGTAGTGGGCGATGTTGAAGGTGCCCTTGCAGCTCCAGTCCGAACGCAGGTAGCTGAGCGGGTCAAAGGCATCGATCAGGTAGCCACGGGAGAACAGCGCCGCATCGAAGTTGCCGGCCAGCAGGTCCGGCTGCACCGCAGCGTTGGTTCCCGTCCTGATCTTGACCTTGACCCCGAGCTTGGCCAGCTGGTCCTGAATCACCGCTGCCAGGTCCGCGAACTCCGGCCGGTCGGTGTAGGCGACGAGGGTGACGGTCAGCGAACCGGGCTTGACTCCGGCCTGCGCCAACATGCTCTTGGCCTGGTCCAGGCTCGCCGTGATGGGCTGAGCACCCTGCGGCGCCCACGGGTCCGTCGGCGCGAACGGGCCGACGGCGGGGATCGCCACATCGTGATAGATGCTCTTGGCGATCGCGCTGGTGTCCAGCGCCGACTGGAACGCCTTGCGCACCGCCGGGTTGTTGAACGGCGGCCGGGAGTTGTTCAGCAACATGACCGCGGTACGCGGTGACTGGATCTTCTCCACCTTGACCGTGGAGTCGCCCTGCAGCTCCGGCACCGACACCGCCGGGACCACCGCGGCGATGTCCGCCTCACCGGTGCGCACCTGCGTCACCCGGGTCGGACCGGACCCGATGAAGCGGATCTCGACGCTGGCCAAGCCGGGCTTGCCACCCCAGTAGCCGTCGTTGCGGACCACCTGCAGCGACTGGCCGGCCACTTCCTTGGCGACCTTGAACGGGCCCGTGCAGGTGCCCTGGATGTTGAGCTGGGCACCCTGGTAGGCCTTCGGGGACAGGATGGCCGTGTTGGGGCTGGCCGTCCGCAACGGCAGCAGCACATCGGGCGCCGGGGTCGTGATCTGCACCGTCCCGGCATCCACCGCCTGAACCGCGGACACCGACTTGGGGTTGAACGACCGGGCCGGCACCTTGGCCTGCAGCAGGTGGTTCAGCGCACCCGCGACCGCCTGGGCATCCATGGCCGTGCCGTCCTGGAACTTCACACCCTTGCGCAGCGTGAACTTCCACTCCGTCGGGCTGACCCGGGCCCACGACTCGGCCAAAGCCGGGTTCAATGCCCCGTCGGCCGCGTTGCGGGTCAGCGTTTCCGAACACCCCGCCCGCGAGAGCAGCTGGGCATCGTCGCTCTCCAGCGCCCACGCCGCCACCGGCGCAGAGAACTCGTCGTACACCAGGTGGCCACCACCAGCGCCGGTACCGTTCGCCTGCCCATCCCCACCGCCCATGCCGCAGCCGGCAGCGGTCACCGCGACCAGCGCCGGACCAACCACCCAACGAAGCCGAGCCCTCATCACCCCGCCCCCGCACCGAGGAGTACTCGTCTCCCCCACCAGTGATGACTTCAAACGGTCAGATGACATCTCGCGCTCCCTTCATTACGGACATTCTTTCGATTCGGTTGGACCAGCCAGCGCTGGTCGATGAAGCTGACACCACCACGACCCCAAGTCAGAGACCCGACGCGGGCCGACCACCCTGAAGGGCTGCGTACCGGTGCGACGGCATACGAGGACACCCCTGACGTACATCGGGTTTCCAAGTCACGATGCCTGACGGCACCGGCTCCCGACGAAGGCGAAGCGCCACGACGCCACCGCCTACCCCACGACCCCGACGCCCATCGCCCAACCGACCAGGTAGGTCGCGCCCGCAGCGATGGCACCGAACGCCAGCTGCCGGATAGCGCTCAGCCACCACGGGACACCCGTGGCCAGCGCCGCGACACCACCGGCGACGAGCAGACCCACGCCACCCACAGCGAGGCCGAGGGTGAGTGAGGTGAAGCCGAGCAGGAATGGGATCAGCGGAACCAGCGCACCGGCGGAGAAGGTGAAGAACGACGACACCGCCGCCACCTGCGGCGAGGGCTTGTCCTGGGGGTCAAGACCCAGCTCCTGCGTCACGTGAAGCAGCGCGGCCTGCTCTGGGTCGGCATGGACCTGACGCGCAGCATCCTCCGCCGTGGCATGGGACATTCCCATCTCGGCGAACATCTCAACCAGTTCTCGCTCCTCAGCCGGGCCGTTCGCGGCGATCTCCGCACGCTCCTTCGCCCACTCGCGGTCGACCTGCTCGTTCTGGGTCTTCACGGACGTGAACTCGCCCATCGCCATCGAAAACGCCCCAGCCACCAGCCCGGCAAGACCGGTGAGGACGATGTAGTGGGGATTGGCCCCGGCGCCACCAACACCCGCAACCAAGGCGATGTTGGTAACCAGTCCATCCATGGCGCCAAAAACCGACGCCCGAAGGGCACCACCAGAAACGTCCGCGTGGGTGTGGCCGACCTCTGCGCGCCCCCTGGGCGCTGCGCTTATCAATCTGCTCATGCGGAGGATCGTAGAGCGATGGCGGAATGTCGATCCAGAGATATACGGCAGATCCAGACGATCAGCTGCTCAGGATGAAAAGTTCGCGCATGCGTATAGGAAGCACCGTTGCAACGGTATATTTTGTCCGACTGCACCGTCGGCATGATCAGCCGCAAAATCTCTGAGACTGCGCCGGCTACTGGCCGGCCTCTCGTCGCTTCGCACCCCTTGGCCGACGCAACCCAGCCTCTGCGCGTAACGGTCGGTGACCTACTCGTCAGACAACACTCTTTTGGGTCGTCAGCAGTACTGCAGAGGGCTGCCGCGCATGCGTAGCAACTGGTGGTCTGCCAGCGGGTAGGTGACAGGATGGATTGTCCCGACCGGGCGCCGGCTGAGATGTTGCACGAGATGTCGCACGTCGAGCCAAAAGTGGCTGCTGCCATGGGCGTTCGTCTCTGTCTGAAAATCGGAAGGTCGGGGTTCGACCCGCCCCGCCCCCCAAGAAAAAGCCGCAGGTCAGAAACTGACTGACCTGTCGCTGTGTGGTTTCAACGAGGCTGCATCCCACGGGGGTCATCGACCGCGAGTGACCGTGGGTCGCCCTCTTTGGCCAAGAGATGTCGCACAAGTTGTCGCACGACGATGTCGATCCTCAGCCAGCCCTCGAAAAGGACGCAGGCAGCCCTTCGCGGGACGAAGAGTTCAACTGAGCTCTAACGCGGGATTGAATCGCGGGCACGAACGACCCCGGGGTAAACCGGTCGGCCGGACGAAACGAGGCCGGGACTCCGAGCGGCTAACGATCGACAGGCTGCTGAGTTCGAATTGGCACGAGCGAGGGGTGGACGATTAGCGCCTCGACGCCGTACACGGATGCGATGGCAGCGACGCCAATACCGGCCGCGTGAAGGCCGGAGAGGGCTACTGGCTCACCGTCTCCGTAGTCCAGAATGACGTGGTCTGCGGCGATGTCGACCTGCAGCCCCACAACGCCGTTCCACCAAAGGGAGGTCCAGCCTCCATCGAGCAGTCTGCAGAGAAGTCTCTGGTCGCTGATCAGGACGTTGGCGGGGCGGGCTTCGCCCCAGCTCCCCGAGCTCTGCATCCGAAGCCATGCTTCGGTTGACCGATAGACGGTTTCATCGGGTGCCAGGACAATCCCGGCGTTCAAGGCGTCGAAGGCACGTGAAGGCGAGCCTCGGCCCAGTTCGATAGCCAGGGATCGCGCGTCGTCGTAGGCAGCGCTCCGTTCGTGCGCCAGCTGCGCTGGGGCAGCCGCTCCGCTCCGTAGGCTCACATCTGCACACCTTCCCTCGTGACGCCCTGCTCAACAGAGTGCCCCAGGGTGCCGACATTCGCCCGTTCAGCGCGTGTGATTGCGAGCGCCGCTTCGACGGCGGCTTGAGCCAGGCGCCTCTGCGTCTCTTGCTCAACGGATGGTGGCTCGGTGGTTCCGAGGACAGAGCGGTCGGTGATCCCCCAACGCTCCCGATAGGCAGCCACGGTGGCCACTCTCAGCATCCACTCTTCGCCGCGCAGTGGGTCGGCGGGGCGCCGGCCCAGCTGCGCCGCCCACGCCTGCCCGTTCCTGACAGCAGCCTCCGCAGCGGCTCGGGCTCGCTCCTCGATGAGGCGAGCGCGGTCGTCGAGACCGTCCTGCAGGTCCGACTGGGCCGCGAAGACCTGCTTCATGAAGAGGCCAGCAATGCGCCCCACATTCACCTGGCGCGTGCGATCAGCACCCTGAATCCAGCGGTCCACTCGACCATGGAGCACGGCCGCCGGGTCATCGGCGGAGGCCAGTGTCCGACCCCCCACCAGAGCCGGCAGGTGATGCCCGACGTTTAGTCCCAGTGACTCCGCCTCACGCAGCGCGACGAGCAGCGGGCCGTACGCCTCAGACTCGGTCACACCCAGGGTGTCCTCACCGTTGCCAAGGCAGCCGCGCACCAGGGCGTCGTACCGCTCGCGCTGCGCGAGACCAGCAATCGTCTCGTACTCCGCCCACAAGCGAGTTATGGAGTCCTGCTCCGCCCACTCGGCTCTCATGGTCTCAGTTGCCGACAGGTCGGCTCCGCGCGTCTGGAGGACCGTTCGGAGCACGTCACCGGCGTCGCGTTCCGTCGGAATGCCGTGCTGGGTATCCATGTCCGGGTCGTACATCGTGTCGACATAGAGCCTGTTGGACTCGCGTCCCCGTGTGGCAGATACGTAGAGGACCTCTCGCTGGGTCGTCACCGATACGAACGCATGAGCGGTGTCGACTGTCCTGCCCTGCGCTCGGTGAGCCGTGGTGGCGTAGCCCAGCTCGAGGTGCTCACGCGCGTAATTGGCGGGGAGGACCACCTGCCGGCCGCCCGGCATACCCATCCCGGTAGTGCGCGAGACGGTCACTGCTCCGTCTGCGGCGACGGCGACCACGACCCACTGGTCGCCGTTCTTGACCCACCCCCGGCCGCAGGAGAGGCGCCTGTTGTTCTCCCTAGTGACCACGAGGTCCCCAACAGCGATGTGTTCGCTGTTGCTCGTCTGTATGCCGCTTCGCGCGACCCGACCTGCCGCCACGAGATCTGCTCGTGCCCGTTCGTTTAGGGCTGCCACGGTCTCCTTGTCGGATGCAATCATCAACGAGCGGCGACCACCCTCGACGTCCTCGCGCCACCCGGCATACATCAGATCGAGCATCGACTCGCGGTCGCCGCCCTCGACACGGCCCTGCGATTGGTAGTCGTCCACGGCCTCCACGCGTCCGATCCTCAGGTTCACTGATGCCGTCTTCTCCCAATGGTTGACGAACCTGCGAACGTCGGTGAGCTCGGGCACCACGTCGCGGTCGCGGGCGAGCAGGTGGAATGCTCCGCCTGCCTCGACGGGGCTGAGCTGGGCCCAATCGCCCACCAGAACGACTTTCGCGCCGGCGTTCTGCGCCGACTCTGTGAGACCGTCGAGTCCGAAGGTGCCCGCGAGTGACGCCTCGTCCACGATCACGAGCTGGCCGGGATGCAGCCGCCACTGGTTGACCTCAGCGGTGAGCTCCTCGATGCGCCTGCGCAGGAGCGCGGTGCGCATCGATGGTCCCTGACGGCGCATCTGGGCGCGGAGACGGTCGATCTCCGCAAGCCGTTCGGGCTCACGGGAATGCTCGGTGAGCCACTTGCTCGTATTCTCCGTGGGGATCCCACACTCGTGCGCCAAGACTTTCGCCGCCGCCGCGGAGGGGGCAAGGCCGATCACGGAGCCAGCGCCGAATACCTTCTCCCACACGGTCCGCAGTCCGGACATGCTAGTGGACTTGCCGGTGCCCGCAGGTCCAACGAGGAGGTCGAGAGGGCGGCCAGAGGTCGCGATCTGCTCGATCGCCCGGACCTGATCGGCGGCAAGCTGGTGCGCCCGACCAGGCAGCTCGGCTTCAGCCACATCGGCGACTTCCTGTATGCCGGTGCGTGGTCCATCGGTGCGCCGGCTCGCCTCCAGAAGTCTCGCCTCCGCCTCTAGCAACGCCTGCGTCGTGTAGACCTCGTGCCCGCGAGCGCGGAATCGCGAAGTCCCATCGGCCCGTGTGAAGGGCTTCGGCGTGTGCGCCAGCTCCGGGGCACTGAGGGACAGGGACTCCTGCAACGCGAGGTCCAGGGTGCGCTCGACGACGGCCATTCGGTCGTCGGCGCTGACGAATCGCACGCCGTGTACCTGCCGCAGGACCTCGGCGAAGACGTTGGCCAGGGAGAAGGTCGCCCGCTTTGTAGCGACCGTGTCGACGGCGATGGAGGCAACCTCGGCGAGCATCTCGGTGGTGAGGTCGTCGGCGCGAAGGAGTGGCAAGTCGTTCCTCTCCCCCAAGCCTTTGACCCACGCGACGGGCTCGTCCCGTAGGACGCTCTGGGCCCGTGTGCGCCATACCTCGACGAGGTCGGCCAAGGGTTTGACGTGCTTGTCCGGACGGGTCTCCAAGGTGGCGCGTTGCCGGAGCCGCAGCATCTCCCGACTGCTGGGTCCGCGCCCGTGGGCCTCCACGAAGGCAGGGACGAGCTTCTCGGTGGCGGTCTCGATGGCCGACGAACGCCTGGAGAACTCCCGTTGCAGTGCTTCCGAAACGCCAGCCACCTCGTACTTAGGAACCGCAGAATGGGCTCGGCGCGCGGGGTCCCATCCCCAGCCCAGAGCCTCGGTCAGCAGATCGGAGAGGACGCCGTTGTACATCTCGGAGAGCCCGACCGCGGAGCGAAACAGCGCGCGAGAGTCCAGGGTTCGCCACACGCCGTCGTGGCTCTGCACACGGTTCATCACGGCGACGTGAGTGTGCATCTGCGGGTCGCCGGCCCGTGAGTCCCAGTGGTCGAACGCCGCGCCGACGATCCCGCGGATGTCCTCCTGGACGACGCCGTTCTTCCCTGACCGGGAGCTGAAGACGCTTCGCTCGGCAAAGGCCACCACGTAGGCAAGCGCCCTCTGATGGGCGTCGTAGATAACCCCCTGCGTCCCTGCGTCGGCGAGAGCCCACGCGACGCTCACGCTCTTGGGCGCACTGAAGGTGAGGTCGAACCCCGCGACAGCGCGGGCCAATCTGGTCTCCGCGATCCGCTCCTCGCGCTTGATGTTGAGGACCGCCTCCTCGCGAGTCTCGCCGCTGAGCCCCGTAATCTCGCGAGCGATCCGGCTAGCCACCCGATCGCTGAATGAGGCGGCGGGTCGCCGCGGCGGCCGGCCAAGTTGCTCACCCGTCAGGGGATCCTGCAGCATGCCGAGCATCCGGAAGAGGTGCTCCTCGGTCACCCGGCTGCCTCGCCTAACCCCGTTCCCTCGATCGAGGCCCGCGAGACCTTCGCCGAGGAACCGTCCCGGTGGGGTGCCCGACTCCGCGTAGTAGCGAGTCAACGCGGACGCCTGCTGCGAGGCCCCGTCGCTCTGCGCGACGGAACTCATCAGGTACTTGTAGCCACTGCCGAGCGTCATCCGGCGGATCGACATCGTCATGTGAGCAGTCCATTCCGTCGTCTCGGTGGGCGCCGTATGCGGGTGTTCTGTCGCACCGGCTACCGCCGCCGCGATACACGACGAGAATTGAAGAGGCCTCGGATGCCAGAGGTGTGCTGATGGAAAGGGCGGTGGTGCCGATGGGAGGAAGCGGCGGGTCGCGTGGCGGACGGTGTGCCGAGGGCGGGCCGAGGACCGGTGACACGGAGCCGGGCAGGTTCGGGTCGGGGGTGGGAGGCAGGGCTGTACCGGTCGAGCGGTAGACGACGCATCAGGTGAGACCAGTCGAAACCCCAGGAGCGCTGCCATGTCCCGTCCCAGCCGAAGGCCTTTGGACGAACGAGCTCGCCACCGACTTCGTGAGGCGCAGCAGATGGAGAGCCAGGCAGTTGCTGCGGTCCACGCCGCCGACACAGCCAAGGAGGCTGCACAGGCGAAGCTGGACGCGCTCGTTCGTCAGCACCAGGCCCGAATCGAGACAGCTGAGGAACGGCTCAACCTCGCCAGAGCGGAGCTGGTGTCCGTATCAGGCATCGAACGGGCCGCCACCCTGCTGGACCAGCCGGTGAGCGTGCTTCGGGCAGCTGCCCGCGCCACCAACGTGACACGCGCGCCCGAGCCGGCCACGCGGCATACGGAATCGCCGTCCTAGCGCGAAGTTGTCCACAACCAAGCGGACTCCGGTGGTTCTTTGTCCTCTTTTGGCTATATTTCAAGGGCGTGTCCTCAGAGACTTCGAAGGGTCGCAGCATGGCAAGCGGGGCGGTGGGAGAACGGATCGCGGCGTACCGGCGTCGTCGCGGCCTCAGTCAGGCCGCGTTGGCGGGCCTGGTCGGGCGGTCAGAGTCCTGGCTGTCGCAGGTCGAACGCGGTGTGCGTTCGGTCGACCGTTTGTCGGTTCTCCTGGACCTGGCGCGTGTGCTGCACGTTGATATGGAGTCGCTCTCGGGCCGTCCGTGGCAGGTCCAGCCGAACGGCGGGGCCTTCGGCGCCGGCCTGGCCGAACTGCGCACCTGCATGACGCGCTACGACCACATGCTCGGCGACTCGACGCCCGCGGTCCTGACTCTTGCTCAGCTGCAGGCTCAGGTGGTGGGGGTCCATCGCAGCTACCAGGCCGCGCACTACGAGCAGGTGGTCAGTGAGTTGCCCGCACTGCTCGGGCAAGCCGAGCGGCTGCGCCTAGAACTGGCGCAGACTCCGGAGGAACGCGAAGGCCACCTGATCTACGTGTCGGCGTATGCGGCGGCGGCAAAGTTGGTCACCAAGCTGGGAGCTGGTGATCTCGCGCTCCTCGCCGCCGACCGCGCCGCAACTGCTGCTTACACCGCTGAGTCCGACGTGGCATCGGGGATGGCGGCCTACCAGGTGGCGTGCGCCGTGCTGCGAGCGGAGCAGCCGCAGGACGCCGAACACCTGGCCGTCGGCATGGCTGAGCGGCTGGAACGCACAGCGCGATCCGACTCCCCCGTCATCGTCTCCTTGTGCGGCGCACTTTGGCTGATCGCCGCGGTCATCGCCGCGCGGCAGACCGAACAGTGGACCGCATGGGAACGGCTCGAGCGCGCGCAGCGAATGGCCAACATGTTGGGTGAAGACGGCAATCACGCCTGGACAGCGTTCGGCCCGACCAACGTTGCGATTCACCGGGTTTCGGTCGCGGCCGAGTTGGGCGATCCAGGCGAGGCGCTGCGCGCAGCCGCAACCGTCGACACAGAGCGGCTTCCATCCGGCCTGGCGAGCCGGCGCGCCCAGGTGCAGCTGGACCTGGCTTGGGCACAGGCTCAACGCAAGCGCGATGCCGAAGCGACCCTGCATCTGCTGGATGCCGAGCGGGTGGCGCCAGAGGTCATCCGGCACAACGTCATCGCCCAGGAGCTGGTCCGGGAGATGCTCGCGCGAGGAAAGAAGGCGCAGACACGATCGCTGACTGACCTCGCCACGCGGGCCGGTCTGCTCCACTAGGGATGTGTCTACCTGCCTGCTCGTCGTCACCGGCGCCCCCCTGGCGAGCCGCTGCTCCGATATTGCCGAGGCCCTGAGCGAGGCCGGCTGGCAGATCGAGGTGGTCACCACCCCGTCCGCCGGCGCTTGGGTCGACGAAGCGACCGTCTCGCACCTCAACTCGGCCCTTGGTCATGGCGAGACGAGTTCGGCCGAGCCCGACGTGGTCGTCGTCGCGCCGGCGACGTTCAACACGGTGGCCAAACTGGCGGCCGGTATTGCTGATACGTACGCGCACAGCCGATTGTGCGAGGCACTCGGACAGCGGATCCCGATGGTGCTTGTGCCCATGATCAACAACAAGCTCTGGGGCCACCCAGCTCTCTCCGGGCATCTGGACAGGTTGTGCGAGGCGGGCGTCGCTTTGGTGGACTGCCAGTCCGGCGGACCTGAACCAAGGGCCGTCAGCTCTGGCACGGGCGACGAAGTTGTCGAGCGCTTTGATCCATCCTGGATCGTGGCTCGTCTTCTCAGCCTGACGAGCGGCACGTAGAGGCGCGGCCCGGCCGCGAGGCGTGCGCCGCGCTGTGAGTGGACGTTGGAGGAGTACTGCACTGCGGGCATTGGCGGCGAAGTGACGCACGTTCAAGCTCTCCTTGGGCCGGGGTCGGTTCCGCGAGCGGTCGGTGAGTGGTCGGAGCGTGGAAGTAGCAGCCACAAGCCGCGGTGGGACGTCAGGCGGTTTCAGGTTCGTGCCGTGAAGCCGGTGCGAAGGGCGAAGATGGCGGCTTGGACTCGGTCTCGGCAGCCAAGTTTGGTCAGGACTCGCCCGACGTGGGTCTTGACCGTGGCCTCGCTAAGGAAGATGGCTCGACCGATCTCGGCGTTCGACAGCCCCTGCGCGATGAGGCCCAGGACTTCACCCTCGCGGTCGGTGAGCCGATCAAGGAGTGCAAGGTCCGCCGCCGTAGGCGTGGGGTGGGGGGCGAAGTGCTCGATCAGGCGACGGGTAACGGACGGGGCAAGAACAGAGTCGCCTGCGGCCACGACTCGGATGGCGTGGAGTAGTTGGTCATAGGGGGTGTCCTTGAGCAGGAACCCGCTGGCTCCAGCTTGGAGGGCGCGGTTCACGGCCTCATCGAAGTCGAACGTGGTGAGGATGAGCACTCGCGCAAGGGGCCGGTCGCGGACGATGTGCGCGGTGGCGTCGACTCCATCCATTCCAGGCATGCGCACGTCCATCAGGACCAGGTCCGGCAGGGTGCGCCGGGACAGTTCCACCGCCGAGGTGCCGTCCGCGGCTTGCCCGACGACCTCGATGTCGGGGACGTCGCGCAGCAGCCGGGCGATGCCCTCTCGGACCAAGTGCTGGTCGTCGACCAGCAGTACCCGAATCATGAAGGCGCACCTTCGGGGGGACTCTGCGGGTCGTCCGTCGCGTTTGGGTCCACAGTCAGTGGTAGGGCGACATCGAGCAGGTACCCGGTGGCGTCGGGTCCGGCGGTCAGGCGCCCACCGGACAGCAGCACCCGTTCGCGTAGTCCGATCAGACCGGTGCCTGTGCCGGGCGCCGCTTTCCTACCGGAGCCGCCGCTGGTGTGGACTCGCACTCTCAGAGTCGACCGGTCACTGGTCACTTCGAGGTCGACTGGTGACCCGTCGGCATGGCGCATCGCGTTGGTCAGTCCTTCCTGGACCGTCCGGTAGGCGCACAGTCCGATTCCGGCGGGTACATCGGCGGGGAAGGCGAAGGTGCTGCGCACGTCGACGCCAGCACGGCGGATGCCGTCGACGAGCTCGTGAAGCCGGTTCAGGTCTGGTGGTGGCGCCAGATCTGTCTCGTCTGTGGCTCGGATGACGTGCAGGAGTCCGCGTAGCTCGGTGAGTGCGCCACGTCCGGTGGTCTCGATGGTTGCCAGGACGTCTGCGAGCTCTTGGTTGACCTGCTGCGCCATCGGCCGCGCTGTGCCCGCTTGCACGACCATGAGGCTCACGGCATGTGCCACGACGTCGTGCAGCTCACGGGCGATTGCGGCTCGCTCATGGGTCACGGCCTGCGTGGTCCGGGCCTCGTGCTCGGCGGCGGTGATCTCGAGTTGAGCGGACAGCATCTCCGCGTTGGTCGTGCGGCGGCGCACGAGGTTGCCAACACCGGCTGCGAAGGCGAAGAAGACCCAGTCGACCAGCACGTTCGAGGCCTCGAACTCGGTGGTGCGAAGGTCGCGCATCGTGCCGGCAAGCACCAGAGTCAGCAGCCATGGCCAGCGCTGACGTGACCAGGCCGCCACGGCGAACACCACGGCCAACCAAGCCAGCCCGGCTCCCAGCGTCCCAGATGGGGACGGTTCAAGAGACCCAAGAAGGAACACGGCCACCACCGCGCCCGCGGCAGCCTCCGGCCGGGTCCGGCTGAACGCCACAGCGATCGGTGGCATCGTCGCGGCGAGCAGGCGCACGAGCGTGGGAGCCGGTTGCTCATCCGAGAACACCGCCTCTGTCAGCGCCACGCAGAGCAGCACCACCGCCAGCACGGACTCGCCGCGCGTGGGACGAAGATCGCCCAGACCGTTCACCCCAACGACGGTACTCACGCGCCACTGCGGGGTGTAGAGACCTGACGGTCACCGCGACCTCAGGCTGACCGCGTCGCGACTCTTGGTGGACGCGTCCCGGTGCGGGCGGGGAGCACCGTGGGCTGAAGACTCAACGAGAGGACACGGCTATGACCACGAACCCGCCACCCGTTCTCGCAGTGCAGGACGATGCCACGCGCAACCGCCGGGCAGTCGGACACACAGCCCTTCTGAGCCTGGCCCTGTTCCTGGTCAGCATCGGCACCTTCGCACCGGAATCGGCGCCCGACCCCGGTACTGCGTCGGCCGCGGACATCCGACGCTTCGCCATCGACAACGCCGGAACAATCCAGGTCAACACTCTGGCAGCCCTGGCTTCAATCCCGCTCCTGGTCACGTTCGTGGCTGTCTTGGCCAAACACGTGCGGCAGGTGCGGCCATGGTCAGTCGGGCCCTCCGTGATGGTCTGCCTGGTCGGCATCGTCGCAATGCAAAGCCTGTTCGTCACCGCAACGTCATCCATCTTCGCCCTGCCAAACCAGCTCGCCGCTGTCACGGACCAGGCAGTCGTCACCCTCTACGAGCTGACGGCCGTGGCGCAGTGGCTCTATACCCTCACCGTCCTGGTCCCCTGCATGGCACTAGTCGCCACCTACTCCTGGCTGGCGATCAGGGGCCGCCTCCTTGCCCGCTGGATCTGCTGGGCCGGCTTCACGATGGCAACGGTCGGCGCCGTCACGGCCGTCCTCCTCATGATCCCCTCCATCCAGCTCGACCCCTTCCTTCTTCCACTGTTCGGCTGGTGGCTGTGGCCCGCCATGATCGGCAGCGCATCGGCCGTCCGCTGGTGGAGAAGCCGGCAAACCGCAGCTTGACGCGCTCCACACCGAACGCACGGGGCCGATTGGCGGCGGAGAGACGCACATCGCGCGTCGCGGCGCTAGCGTGCGTCGTGGCTCACCTGCAAGACGGCCGCCAACCGGTACCCAGGGCAAACACCCTTACCGGGCTGAGTTGTGTCGGGTCCTGGTGAAAGGGCCAAGAACTCGACCTTCGCCACGACTGACGACGGCGGACCTGCTGATCGCGCCATGAGTAGGGCGCTCTGCTGCAAGCGCCCTTTAGTCTTCAGTGATGGACCCTGCCCTACAACGGATCGCGATGGCTCTGCTCGTGCGGCACGGCCAGGTGCTCATGGTTCACCGGCATCCCGAGCGGCAGTTCTACCCCAACTGCTGGGACTTGCCGGGCGGACACGTTGAGGGCGGGGAGGCTCCGGCGGACGCCGCCAAACGAGAGTGCCTAGAGGAAATCGGAGTGATAGTTCGCGGCCTTCGCGCCGTTCCGATGGCCTGCAGCGATCCCCTTCTGGAGACTCATGCCTTCATGGTCCAGTCATGGGACGGCGAACCACGCAACGCGGCACCGGACGAACACGATGCGATCCAATGGTTCGAAATCGACGCCCTCTCGGATCTCGACCTCGCTGACGATGCAACGCGGGCAGACATCATCGGGGCAGCCCGAACTGCTCGCGACGCCTGAGACTAATGACACGCTCGACTCGACCTGAATGCCGCAGGCCTGCCAACCCGACCCTGATGTCCTAGCCCACCTCGCGGCGGAATGCCGCACCCTTCGCGGCCCGAGCGACCCTCTATCCACCCGCAGACGGATGAGCAACGCTACTTAGGTTTCGAGGGCTCGCTTGAGATTCTCCACGAACACCTTGTTCCGACGCGGAACCATGAGGGCCATGAGCGGAGCCATGAGCACGCTCAGTCCGGTGGGCCGCATTTCGACGGAGCGCGTGAACCGCGTCCCGTCACCCACGGGCTCAACGGTGTACGTGATCCTAGGTTGGAGCCCGGCGAAGTCTGCGCGGTATACCACGCGCGCTCCAGGCTCGGCCTCGACGACCGTGAAGGTGCCCTCGGTCTTGCCCATGAACGGTTTGAACTGAACCGCAGAAGTTTTGCCTACCACTGGAATCGGATCGGTCTCGGCGGGCACGGATGCGATATCGACGTGCCAGTTCGGCTCGTTGCGCAGATCCGCGACGTACCCGTAGACCTCCTCTGGTGTGCGCTCCACCACGACGCTTTCTGCAGACTTGACCATCACTCCTCCTCAGGGCTTGACGGCGGCTCGAGTTTGCCCAGTGCTTTGCGAAGGGAAGCGGCGACAGGTTTCCCGCCGGTCAGCTGGATCAGCACCGTCGCCAACCGCCCGAGCATCGAGGTCGGTGTACGGTTCCAAATCACGTGGATCCGGCTACCGCCGTCCCCCCGGGGCGACAGAGCGGCTGAGACATAGCTCCCCGGGGCGCAGAAGTTGCTCTCCTGGACGGTCCAGGTGACCACGTCACTGCTCGACCAGTCGTAGTGCTCCTTTGCCCAGATGGTCGTTCCGGGCAACTTGCTGCCCTCACGCACGTCGGCGAAGGTGTCCCCCATCGCGTAGACCTCATACTGGCCCGGGTCGATCCCCGGCCAGATCTCCGGCCGGCGGTGGGAGAAGTCAAGCAGGGCCGCCCGCACAGCCTCTGGCGACGCACTCGTCTCGACGTCCAGTTCCACCTTTGGCATCGTGGACTCCCTTGGGCAGCGAGGACACTCCGCTGCGCGGCGTGACCCAACAATGCAAACGGTACTCGTCTCCACGCGAGGCGGAGCAAGTTTTCTCCCCCGGCCCGACCACGCGAGCGATCCTCAAATCCGGCTGGGCGGCGGAAGTCAGACTGCTCTGACCGCGGCAGATGCGAGAAGCACAGGTGCATCAAACCAGAGCCGCGCCAGTCCGCGCCCGCCTGGCGGCGTTGTGACGCAAGTCAGCGCGGGCGGATCGCCGCAGATCCGAGCGTCCAGACCCCACGGCTGGAATCATGAACGCCCTGCTTCACCCCGTGCCCGGCTCGGCTGGGATGTTGCAGCTCAGGCCGAGCAGAGGGGGGCGCGCGAAAGGGCCGTTGCCGCCGCGGCATACCGCTGGAGCGGAGTCTGGGCCTGTGCCACCATCGTCACCCAGCGGTTGTGGTACGCGCCCGCATCGGTGTGAGTCTTGTCGGCCATCATGGCGAGGTGCGCGGCCCATTGCGAGTGCACTACGCCCCCTGTCGATGCCACGGCAGAGAGCGCCCTGTCCCTGGAGGCGCACGATCTCCCCTGTGCGGCCAACTCCGTCGGCGCGGTGTCTGCCATCACCGAACGGCAGCCCGTCGCTCCGGAGTCATTGGTTACAGCAGTCATGGCCGCAGCGAACTGCCGGATGTCGGAGGCACCACGTGCCTTCGACGCGGCCCAGGCGGCCTTGGCCTGCGCAAGCGTCCACGCCCCGCTGTCGAGCTTGATCTGGGCACCGGTGTGCATTCCCCAGTCGCGCGCGGAGGCCGCTGCCGCCTGTGCCAAGCGTTCGCGAGCCGCCAGGTCGGCCCGGCAGGTGACCAGTGCGCGCTGCGCCTTCGTCAGCGCTGCGTCGGATGGGGCGGTCGGCGGTTTCGTCGCCGGGTGGGTGGGACTTGACGACGTGGAACGGGTCGAAGTGGTCCGCGTCGATACGGTGGACTTGCCCGAGTCCGTCGACTCGTCGGTGCCCGACTGGGCGTTCAGGACTGCCCACGCAACCCCAGAGGCCAGGAGCACGACCACGATGGCGACAACCGCGCAGAACGCCGCCCAGTGCGCCCGGCGCGACCGCGGACTCTCGTGCTTGCCCACCACGCTCTGAGTTTCACCGGGCAGGCCCGGTGATGACTCGCGCAATTGTCCGATCTGTCCCTGCGCGAACGGTATGACACCACAAGCCCGCGCACCCGCCGGCCAGACCTGACACCCCGGGGCACATCCCGAGGGCGGTCGCAGTAGATGTGCGCCAGGGCCTTCAGCTCCCAGCTCGTACCACCGCATTTGCTTTATCTTGTGCTGGAGGCCGCTCACTACGGGACATCACCACCTCAGCTCGAGATATGAGCGGGGTGCTGTTGTGGCGGGGAGTAGCGTGGAGGCTGTGAGGCGATCACCTGAGGGGGGCCTTGGCCCGTTGTCCCGACCGTCCTGGGAGTAGCCCGGTCTCGTCTTCGTTCTTCTATTGGCTTTCGGCTTCCTGCTGGGCGGCATCTGGAGTCAGTAAGCCCGTTCACCGGGCTGCCACTCCTCGCGTCAGCCCGTGTCTTGCTATGCAGCCGTTCGGCTTGTGCCCCCGGTGTGACACATGCGCACGCATGCACTCCATGCACCCGATTGCCCTTCTCACCGTCGCGAAGCGGTAGTCCCAGCTGAACGTCGGGTCGAGCTCCTGGCCGACCGGTCATCAGTCGGCCCTGGTCATGGGCTAGTAGCGGCTGGATGTTGCCTCACCGAGACCGCCGGCATGTGCGGACGACCGCTGCGTCCGACACGCGGCTGCTTGACGATTGTCGGCAGGTCCGATGTCCGGCCAGACTCGGTCCAGGTGTTCGGCGGGAAGCTCTCCTTGCGGCTGCCCACCTCGTAGCGGGTGTGGCTCATTTTCGGTTTGCGTTCCCGCCGCGCACCGTGCCGGTGTGTGGCTCCAGAGGGGTCTGCCCCGCTCTCAGCAGCAATGCCCGCCCGGCGTCAACCAAACAGCGACGGCGGAAGGTAGGGCAGGTGATGTCGAGGGTGTTCATCGGGGTCGATCCCCACAAGCTGTCGGCGACCATCGAGGTTGTCGACGACCGCGAAAGGGTTCTCGCGACGGGCCGGTTCGCCACCGACAGAACGGGGTACGCGGCGATGCGCCGTCACGTGGCGCCCTTCCCGGAGCGGGTGTGGGCGGTCGAGGGCAGTAACGGCGCCGGCCGGCCGCTGGCGCAGCGACTCCTGGCCGACGGCGAGCACGTCGTCGATGTGCCGGCGAAGCTCTCAGCTCGGGCTCGGGCGTTGAATACCGGGCACAACCGCAAGACGGACCCGCACGACGCCCACGCAGTGGCGGTCGTCGCGGTCCGCACACCGGCCCTGCGGGTACTGGCGCACGACGTGCAGCTCGAGGCGCTCCGACTGCTGGTCGACCGGCGCGCGGAGTTGACCCGGTCGCGGATCCAGTGCGTCAACCGGGTTCACCGGCTGCTGTCGGAACTTGTTCCGGGACAGTCGAAAAAGAACATCACCACGGGCCAGGCCAAGACAATTCTCGCCACTGTTAAGCCCCGCGACGTCGCCGGGAAGACCCGTCGACGGCTGGCTGCCGAACAGATAGCCGAGCTCGTGGCGATTGAGAAGAAGGCTAAGACCATCACCAAAGAGCTCAAGGAGATGGTCCTAGCCACGGGCTCCGCGCTGATGGAGCTGCCCGGCGTCGGCCCCGTCGTCGCCGCCCGGGTGCTGGCCGACACCGGCGATGTCGCCCGGTTCGCCGACCGCAACCGGTACGCATCGTGGACCGGCACCGCACCCCTCGAAGCCTCCAGCGGCGAGGTCGTCAGGCACCGCCTGTCTCGCGCCGGGAATCGGCGGATGAACCACATGATCCACATCGCCGCAGCCACCCAGATCCGCCTCGACACCGACGGGAGGGCCTACTACCGGCGCAAGATCGCCGCCGGCAAGTCCCGCCGGGAAGCGATGCGCTGCCTCAAGAGAAGGATCTCCGACGCGATGTACCGCCAGCTCCGTGCCGACGCCGCCACACGCGTAGACGCGGGCCCGGGAGGGCACCGCGGGGCGACACACAAATCCAGCGCGGCCGGCTTCCACCCGCACACCGGCACTTCGGATCAGCCACTTCCCGGACCCGCAACCACGACGCTACCCGCGCCCGCACCGACGCGGAAGACAGTCCTATCGAGGCCGCTCCAACCCGCCCCTTGACATCAGAGGGGTGCCGGAATGACGCGGCTTGAGTGGTGGCCGCTTGTCGGCCGCAAGGGCCACGGCTAGTGAAGACGTCGGGCTGCGGCGACACGCAAGATGATTCAGCCGGGGAGTTCGGCGGCGCCGTCGCCGACAGTGCGTGCCACGATTGACCCCGGCACACCCTCGCGGGGCAACAGGGGCATAACCCTTTCGTAGGTGTCGCGGGTGGCACTCTGATAGCGAACGCACACGTCGACCGCGCAGACGCACTCGAGCCCCTTGACGTTCAGCGCGAGCACTTCGACGCCGTAGTCCTTTCCGACTCCCATGCCAGCGCCGGCGCCGATGCGGCGCAATGCGAAGTCTTGATCTTCAACTAGCCCGAGCGCCACGAGTTCTGCGCGCGCCGCGTCCACTGTTACCCACGGCTGGTCATCGACTACCTGCCCGACCTTGGCCACCCTGTAGCGGACCTGCTGGACGATGGCTCGTCCTCCACCGCTGTTGGTGACGACCACTCGCCATGCGGTGTCCTTGCCGAGGATGATGCTGGCGTCACGCGATGACGCCCATCCCAAGTGTGGTTCGACGGTCAAGGTGAGTTGTCGTCGGGTTGCGATGAGGGCCAGGAGACCCCCCACTAATGCCGCTGCTGGGGCTGCGCCGAGCAGGGTCAGCTTCCACGGCCAACGGCTGACCCAAGATGGTGGGAGGTTCTCACGCAGGATTGCCCACACGAGCACCGCTACCAGGAAGGCGAGAAGGCGCACGGGCCACACATCGAGTCCGCGGTGACGTTCTACCCGCACAGGCCCGCCGGTTGGGTCGGAATCGCCCGCAGAGAGGCGGTCAGGCATTGCGCCGCGTCGGCCGCTAAACAGGGATGTCACGAGGGATTAGGGTCGCCCGGTTTGGGCCGGTTGTGATAGCACTCGAAGACGACTCCGGTCGAGCGCGCAACCACAGAGTGGTGCTCATTCGCGGGGGTCAGGACACGTTCACCGACAACGAGTTTCACGACGCCCGAGGGCGTTTCGAGGTCCGCTGCCCCTGAGATCAGCATTGTGTAGCTGACCTCATCGTGCCGGTGACCGAACGACTCTCCCTCTTCCAAACCGATGACAGCCATCCCTAGATCGTCCCAGCCGCCAATCGCTCCGTCGAGGGTCGTGCGGCGCCTGATACTCATGGTGGTCGAGCGCCGCGCTGGGTCTTGCGGCGGTGTCCGACGACTGACGGCCCCTCATTGGCGGACCACTGCGCAAGCAGTCCTCCAAAACGACATCGGTGTGCGCGCCCTGCCCCCACGCCCCGGCGTCGAACCGATGCAGGGGCCACAGCGAATTTGGCGGGACGAGTGCGGTGAGGTAGTCGGGTGTCGGCAATCGCGGCGGAGTGACGCACTTCCTGATCCCGGCACGTGTCTGCACTTAAGGGGAGACTCGGTCAGGTGAGGACTGGCTGCCACACAGCCGTCTTGGGGTGCGCACTACTCGGTGCTGTTCTTATCGAGCAGCCAGTTGTAGTCGATGTCACCCGGTCCCATGGGCCTACCGCGAACCCATCGGTCGGGAGCCAGATCCCCCTTCTCCACCGCGGCGCGGCGATCACCGAGATCCTGCAGAAAGTATTGCGCGTCTGCGAGCACCTCGGGGTTGAGGGACTCGATCTGGACGAAGTCTCGAACGTCGTTGGCCAGCGTTCTGTAGCCAGCGGCTTTGGTCTCCCCGCCCCTGCGGTTGTCCTCAGGTCGAAAGAACGCAATGGTCGCCGTCAACGCTGCCGAAACAAGGGCAGTAATGCCGACCACGACTGAGCCGAACAGATCTGAGAACGCTGCCACACCCGCCAGTGCAGCGAGGATGGCGCTGGGCAAACCCAGGACAAGATTGAAGCGTCGCCACAGTCGGGCCTTGCGAGCGTAGAGGCCTGCCGCCGCTGTCAGTTCCGCCTGCTGCTCCTCAAGTCGGCTCATGGTGGCGGCCGTCTGGCGTCGCCGCCAGCGCTTCTCCTCGGGAGAGTAAGGGTCGCGGTTGTCCACCACCGGAGCCTACGACCAGGCACGCCTTGTGTCGCTTGTCTGCACCCAAACCCCCGTGGGCACGACGCTGCTCTCTCCGCCCTCGGCGTAGCGAATAGTCGCTCGGAGTCCGACACGCGGTGAAGTGACGCATCTCCATTCGCCCGCTCATTCGAGTGTGCCAAGGTGGCCAACGCCGGGCAGGCCGTTCGCTTGACGTGCGTATACGGAACTGAAGCGGACAGTGTGAAGGGCTCGCGGAGCAGGTCGTCGAGCCGCCCTGGATGCGCCTGAAGGCCACCACACCAGCCGTCGACCTCCGGCGACGTCGTGCTGGTCCTCGCCTCGTGGGGCCATGACAGTAGGGCGAACGACCCTCGATGACGGGCGAGATGGGTTGTTAGCCATCGACCTTTGGGCACTCCGACTCCGCTCGCGCGCAGGTCGGTCTGCGACGTTGAGCAGTCTGACCGCCTAAGCCGCTGTCACCCGGCGACGGTTGCCTCAGCGCGACTGACCACGTCCTTTCACGGGTGCGCACGTGCCAGGTGTTGGACGCTGACGTGCTCAACCGCCGCGTACGCCCGTCATCCACTCCAGTCCGTGGACACCTGCGAGGTCGTTGACGCATGCGACCAGCGACGAGGACAGTGCTTTTCGTGGAGGCATCCCTGCTGCGCTCGGCGGACGAGTACGCGATGTTCGGATCGGTTGCAACCGTGCTCGCGTGGATCAGCTTGGTATGCGTGCTCGCCGGATCATTCCTTGAACACGATTCATATCCCGGGCACACGCTTCTTGGGCACGTTCAGACTGCCAGTGGTGCGGTTACTTTCGTCCTCGCCAGTACGGTGTCGCAGCATAAATTCGCAACCAAACAACGCGACTGCGCCGTCTTTCGCCGGGACTGTGTCGAGATCGAAGACAACGTGCTGTTGGCAATGTTCAACGTGTTGTTCGAGCCGGTCAAAACCGCTCTCAGCCCCGGGACCTTGTTGCCTCCACTGGCGGCTTACGCGCTCGGGCTAGCCGCTGCCAAGTTGACGCCACGCAGTCCGAGCGGCCCAGTCAACGCGGACGATTAAGAAAACCTCACCTCATTGCGTCCGCTTGAGGTGGGATGTGGAGTGGAAGGGGCGCACCGAAGGAAGCAGGGGGCGCGCATCGCGGGATCGCCGCACGCGCGCGACTCGCGGCGGTTAGACGCACCGCACTCGAGGGGGTGGAACGAACGTCATGGCCCGGTATATCTAGACGCGCTTGGTCTTGGTCCGGTTGTCCGGGAGGACATGCTCCCGGTTGCACGTGGAGCTGCCGCTTGATGCGTGCTCGTGGAGGCCGGATCGTGTTGCGGAGGTCGGCGGCTTGGTGCTGAGGGCGTCGTCTAGGAAAGGGTCTCGGGCGCTCTTGCTGTGGGTCCGGCCCGAGCGGGTCGGGTGCGCGCGGAGCTCGCCCTGAGCTAGCCAGTTGGGAAAGGTCCGCGCACGCGGCGGGGACGCGGGCCGTCCGGCTCCGCTTGGCGCCCCCAGGTGGTTCAGTTGGTCTGCTAAGACGCACGGGGGAGCTGCTCTGCCAGGTATTCCTGAATCGTGCGGCGGTGCTCCGGGTCCAGGGAGCCTGTTGTGGAGACGAAGGCGGTGAGGCTGCTCTGACGCAGGATGTGGATTCCGCGCACCTCGATGTTTGCGACCCCTAGCGGGAGAAGTCCGTCGACGAAGCAGATGGCCCCTGTCACTGGCACGTTGTCGAGTCCAGCGTTGTTGAGGACGGTGCGGACGGCACTTACCCGTCTCGAAGTTGCGATTGCTGCGGTGGTCATGACCCGGCCGCTGACGATGAGGTCTGGTCCGGTGTCGGTTCTGTGGTCCTTAGTGCGAAGCTCGATGGGGGCATTCTTGTGGTGTTTGACGTCGATGACGTACACGCCCGATGCGCTGACGGCCAGGTAGTCGACCCGACCACGTTGGCCCGGCACCCGGCGGTGGTGGAGGGTGAGGACGCCGTGAACCGCTGCGGCGCGCAGGACTTCGCCGACGGCGGCGACAGGTGCGCTAGTTCTCCTGAGTTGGCTCTGGTGGGCCCGGAAGGCGCGCACGGTCAGGATGCGGGTGAAGAGACCGGCGCTGGCGCGGCTTCCAGTGGGCTGGCTTCGCTCCGTGGCCTCGCGTAGGGAACGTCGCGTTGGCAGCGGCGTCTCTTCTACGGACGCGGTGTCCGTCGAGCTGCTCCAGTTACGCACGGGTGAGGTCGGGGCCGGAGTACTCGGCTTCGCGGCTTCGGGGTTTGCATGCGTGCGCCCGACCGGAAACACGCCACTTTTCGCGGCATGCGGCGATGGAGGGGTGACCGAGAGTTCCTTCAACGCGGCCAACGTGGCGGCGACGGTCGACACGTTCGTCGTCCATGGGGTCGCGCGCGGGTCGGGGTCGGAGGGAACGATTTCGACGACGGATCTATGGGACTCGTCGAGTCGGTGTTTGCCGCGGGTCTGCCTGAGCGGGAGGCCGGACGGGCTGAACACGAGCTCTGAGTCGGTCATCGCGGCGAGTTGTGTTCTAGCAGCCATGTCCGGCCGCCCTGACTCCGGTGTCATCCGCGCCCGCCCCCTCCAGGTCGTTTTCGTGCCATATTTGGCCGAATCTGGGTGAGTACGTGTCGTTACGGTGCGAGGGTCAGGTGTTTCGTGGACTGGATAGCTAAGGATTTCGGCGGATTGTGTCAAGAGTTTTCCCGAAGGCTCACCTAACCTCCGGGTCGGGCGATAACATGCCGCCGGCTCATCCGGCGAAGTACCACCAGGGGTTCCGGACTGCGCTGAGCGGACACCCACGCCGCCCTTTGGGTGGTACGCCCCACGCAGCACACCGTGGGACCCGGAGTCGTCGACCTTCATCATGTCGTCGGCGCTGCCTGACCGCCGCATCCAGGCAGCAATCACAGGGCAGATCGGTGAGATCGCAAGGAAGGTGTGACTACGCGGTTTGATGGGTCTCAGCGGCCGAGCGCCCGCATAGCGTGGCAACATCCAGCCACCTTGCCGGCACCGCCGCCACTTGTTCACCTTGTCCTGAAGGGAGCGCGCGGGAACCGCAGGGGTGCAGGGGTGATCGCCTCACAGTCGGTCGGCAAGGTCCCGCTGTGAGGCGGTCGCGTACCCGGAGGGATGGTCAGCAGGTCAGCGCGTACCAAAGGACCCGGCAAGCCGTCTACAGCAGGCGACGGAGACCCGTCCGCCCGAACAGCCGATGGTCGAGCCTCTAGGGCCTGTTTAGTGTTTGAGCTCCCCCAGCAAGGACAACTGAATACGAATTTCACTCCCGGAACACTGAGCAAGGCTCACCCTGCGTCACCCTCACAGGGTCGGTTCGGACCCAGGAGACGAACGCTAACAGCCGGCCCTGCCAACGCCCCCCTTTTGGCAGGGCCTGCTGTCCACGTGCCGGAGGACTTCACCGGCCGATCTGCCCGCCCGGTACGCCGAGGTCGGGGTGCAACTGGTCTACGTGGAAATGCTGCCGGGCGCCAAGATCGAGGGCTGCGCGTTGCGTTGATCGCCTAAGCCCGCACCGATGAGCGGTCGCGTCAGTGATGGGCGACGGCGACCCTCACACCGAGTGCGATGAGCACGAGGCCCGTGACCCGCTCAACAGCGACGCGCACTCTGTCACGCGCCATGATGCTCCCTAGAACGCCGACGGCAAGCGAGAAGATTCGCCACCACACGATCCCCATGCCGAGGAACGCCGCAGCGAGAACTGCTGTAGTGGCGAACGGCTCCTCTCCGCGCGAGATGAACTGCGGAATGAGCGTCAGGAAGATCAGCGCAATCTTTGGGTTGAGGAGGTTGCTCATGAGCCCCTGGCGGAACGCCTGCTTGCGTCCGAGTACCGCCTCGGGGACGCCACCTAGGGCCACCACTTGGCCGGCGGCGCCTGCCGCCTTTCGGGAGTGCACGAGCGCCGTTACCCCTAGATAGATGAGGTAGGCCGCACCAGCGAACTTGATGACCGTGAACGCGGCGGCGGAGGCGGCCAGCACCGCCGCCAGCCCGACCGCAGAAGCGGCCGCGTAGACCGCGATACCCGCACAGCAGCCAAGACCCGTCCACCAAGCGGTCCGGACGCCTCCGCGAATCCCGTTACGAAGCACCAAGGCCATGTCTGGCCCGGGAGTCACCGTGAGCAACGAGATGACCGCGAGGAACGGCATGAGTTGGTTGGGCACCGGCCAACGATAGGGCATCCGATCCCACCGTTGGGCTCGGTTCCCGAGGGTGGGCAGTCCACAAGCAGCACGTCCGCATCTGCCGCAGGTCGCGCGGTTGCGAGGTCTCGGACTAGCCTCAATCAGTGACCACCAAGTCCGACCGACAAGCCGCTCGAGAGGCCGTGGGGCGTTACCACGAGAGCCAGTTGGCTCTCCTGGTACAGCGCGTGGGCGACGCGATCGATCGCTTCCGCGGCCGCGAGTTGGATGCCTTCGACGTTGATCAGGTCCTGTTCCAGTACTCACGGGCGGCCAAGGAACTATGGAAGTTCTGCAACCTTGGTGACCCCGAGCTGGCCGCGAACATCATCCTTGAGCGTCCGGTGGTCGATTGGTGGGAGCGTGGAGCGCCCCGAAGGCGATGACGTGAAGGGTGCACGCTACGAGTGCTGCCCATGTATCCGCCAGCTTGGCCGTCATGCGGCGAAAAGACGCAGCCTTGAACCGCGCTCCGGAGGCCGTCAGCCCACCAACGAGATCCTCGGGCGCACGACGCAGAACTCGTTGCCTTCGGGGTCGGCGAGCACGTCCCATGACTCCCGACCGGTTTGGCCAATGTCGACCTGGCGGGCACCGAGGGCGATCAATCTCGCGATCTCTGCTTCGCGATCCTCGGCTGTCGTCGTCAAGTCCAGGTGCGCACGGTTCTTGACGGTCTTGCGAGTCGACCCGGCCGGCATGAAACACAAACCGATGGGCGCATCAGGCGCCGCTCCAACGACCACCTCTTGCTCGCGGACGGACAGGACCCGCCAGCCGAGAGCCTCAGCCCAGAACCGAGCGAGGGAGGGTAGGTCGTGGGCGTCGACAACGATGTGGTGCAGACGAAGAGGCATATTGATCAGTATCACTAGTGCGAGACCAAGACGTGGCCCGCAGGGGGCTCACACCACGTCGCTGGCGGCGGTGTGACGCACCTTCTCCAGCGGAGAAGGACGTCGAGCCCGAGCCCTGCGGTTCGGGCGAGATCGTCCCTCGCTGCTCAATGCGTGACAGGCCAGCTGTTCGGCTGGTGTCCGCGAACGGTCAGTGGGCAGTGACCAGAGTGGAGGAGCGGAGGTCGGCGGTGGAGGGCAGCTGCCTGAACCCCTTGGCGATCAACCAGATCGGAAGGAACACCAACTCGAACAGCCCGCCGGGGGCCACAAGCAGCATTCCGACTCCCGCGCCCATGTCGAGGACGCCGAACAGGTCGAGAGGGACTCCGATCGTCAGCGAGGCGTAGCCCACCAGACCGAGCAGGGCGATGGGTCGCGGGACCAGCCGCCCGACGAAGAGCAGGTTGCAGAGGACGATGCCGCCGATGCCGGTCGGAACGTAGACCCACAGGAGGTGGTTCGTGACGACCTGCGATGCAGCCAGAAGGTAGACGCCGCAGGCTGCTGAGACGAGGCACTCGACAACCCTGAGGATGGGGTACCAGACGGCGAGGGTTGGGTTCACCTGCTTCAGCACTGGGTACACCAGCAGGCCGATCCCGACAACGGCGAAGCCTGAAACACCCATCAGGGCGACGCCGACCGTCATTGGCGCGCGATCGGGATCGCCGTCGACGAACGCCTGGATCAAAGTCGTGCCGAACATCGCGGTGACCATCTGAACGACGAACAGGATCCCGACCGCGCTCGCAACTCCCCTCCTTGACGGCGGAGCAGTCGTACTGGACAGCGGAGCTCTCGTAGTGCTCACGGCGTGACCTTCCGATTGCGTCAGGAGCGGGTCCGAGAACTCGTTTCTAACGGTGTTAGATTGGAGTTGGGACGTTACTCTAACGGCGTTAGATTGTCGAGGGCCGGGTGCCGGCAGGTTCATGGAATGGTCACCAGGAGAGGCAGGACCCGTGGGACGCAGGCCGACCGACGTCGCCACCAAGGCGCCGCTCAACCTGGAACGGGCGCTGCAGGTCGCGCTGGCCGTCGCCGACGACGACGGCTTGGAAGCGGTCACGATGCGCCGGCTGGCCGGCGAGCTGGGCGTCGAGGCGGCCTCTCTGTACCACTACGTCAAGAGCAAGAACCAGATCTTGGACGGGTTGGTAGAGCTCGTTGCCGCCGAGATCGAGCGCCCCATGCCGTCCACGGACTGGCGGGCTGCGATCAGCGAGCGGGCCAACCACACCCGAGCAGGCCTACGCCGCCACCCCTGGGCGGTGAGCTTGATGGCGTCAAGGACCAGCCCAGGGCCAGCCACTCTAGGGCTCCTGGAGACGGGGATCCGGTGCTTCCGCGAGGGTGGTTTTTCGGTCCTCCAGGCGGCCCACGCAATCTCGGTGGTCGACAGCTACGTGCACGGCTTCGTGCTCCAAGAGGTCAACCTGCCCTTCCGGGACGAGTCGGAACTGGCTGCCATGACTGGAGCCATCATGGAGACGTTTCCTGCCTCCGAGTTCCCGTACCTGTTCGAGCTGACCGTCGAGCACGTCCTCAAGCCGGGCTACGACTACGGCAAGGAGTTCCACGCCGGCCTCAAGGTCGTACTTGACGGTGTCGCAGCGTTGCTCGTCCAGCCGTAGGCGGCCCGCCTCGGTCATTTCTCGACCGCTTGCGGAGCGAGGACCATCGGGCTCGCGGTGGATGCGGCTGCCTCTGGCACTGTCCAGAGCAACCTCAGAGCGTCAATGCCGCTCGCGTGTCGCCCGTATGGTCAGCGTCATGCAGCGATACGTGGCGTTCCTCCGGGGTATTGCGCCCAGCGGCAAGAACATGACGAACGACAAGCTGTGCGAGGCCTTCCTGGCGCTCGGGTTGAAGGATGTCCGGTCGGTCCTGGCAAGCGGCAACATCACTTTTCGCGCGGGCTCGACGGACGTGCCGACACTCGAACAACGAGTCGAGGATGCGCTCAGGGACCTCCTCGGCGTCAGGAGCTGCACGATCATCCGCGCCCACGCAGAGATGCGCTCACTGGTGCAGAGCGACCCCTTCCCGGGCTTGACCCACGAAAGCCGCACCTACCTCACGGCCACGTTTCTCAAAGCCGCTGCCGCCCTTCCCAACGTCCTGCCTTCGGACCCAGATCGGCCCACAAGCGTCGCCAGATATGACCCCGCAGCCCGAGCCTTCTAGCAGTCACCGACAACAGCAATCCCAGAGAAGGGTCAGACTTCATGAGGTGGCTGGAAAAGACCTACAGCAAGGACATCACCACACGGAGCTGGCTCACGGTCCAGCGAGTCCTCACCAAACTCGAGGACTGACTCACCGACCCATCGGCGGCGGCGTGACGCGCCTCTTGGGCCGGACCTGGCCGGGCCAGCTGGGGACGCCTCGGACCCGGACTGCCTGGCAGTCCGGGTCCCAGGACGGCGGTGCGTACTCTGGCACTCGCTCGGGTTCGGTCATCGCGTCCTGTGCGGTTCAGGCGTGCGCAGGTGCCCTGACTTCGTTGACCACTTCGAACACCGACTCCTGCGGAGGTTCGGTGAACCCACCGGGGATTCCTTGCTGCATGCGTGGCATCAGGGTCGAGTCGCGGAAGGTCTCCCAGCTTTCCTTAGTGTCGTGCACGGCCACGATGGTCCACCCGTCTGCGGACGGGCCGGCCGCGTGGTACACCTGCCCAGCCGGCAGGCTTCCGTCGGTCGGGTGCACCGCCGCGATCGATGCCTCGTACTGATCCTTCGTGCCGCCCTTGAACTGGTGAACGACGCCATAACTCATGCGGCTGCCCTCGCTTCCTCGGGTCCGCCCCGGCCCAGACAGGGGCGGCCCGGGACAGTCTCGGCGGGGCCTCTTCGACGCTACGCGCCAGCCGAGGGCCTGTCGATGGACAAACCGGCCCCGGCGTTTCCACTTCCTACCGTTGCCCGAGTCGGGGACCTAGCCCGCCGGTCGCCGGCCATCTCGAGAGCCGTCCTCAAGGCGGCGGAAAGACTCACGGCCCGAAGTCGGGCAGCGGTGGGCTGTCGAACGAGCAGCGGCTGATCTCCGGAACGTCCATTCTGCGGCTCCCTTCGGGAGTACCGTCTTTTGCCAGGTCGATAGTTGGCCCGCAGACCCAGACCCCGTCTGTTGAGTGATCGACGTCCAGATCCAGGACGGCCACTCCCCAACAGGGGGTTGGAGCGGCCGTCCGTTCTGTCCCTGTGCAACACCCAGCTGCAGCAGTACCGTTCGCAGAGCCCTTCCGAGGGTCAGCGGGCGGGCGCGTGTAGTGCAACCGGCGAGCCCCCTGTACCGCCGGCGTTGCGCCGCGCCCGCCCGCGTATCCGACCGCCAGTTCATCCTTCTCCGCGGCTGGAAACGGGCGTACCGTGACTGACAGGCCGATCTGGGGCACGCAGGGACGGTGTCCTCTCCCGCATCTGTAGGTCGTCGGCCTTGGGCGGCCGCCGTGGCAGCAGCGAGCGGCCGCCCGCCACGCCACCAGGCTGCGTCCGAGGTACTGCGTGACGGTTGCCCAACTCTGGACGACTCCACAGGTCGCCATACGCCGTCAGCCGGCGAAATGACGCACAGTCAACACAGGTCGCGGCCCCGCTCTCACAAGCTCACGAGGTGCTGAGATCAGGTCCGTCGGGGCAACTCAGGCCGTAGCCGCTAGATTCCTACCTCCGCTCGCATACGGTCACGTACCACCGCCAGAGGTTTCGCCCCCATGAAGAGGACCCCGTCCTTCCCGCGTGCTAGTGCTCGGACAACTCCGAGTCCAAGACGAGCAGCACACTCTGGGCCGTAGCCCAGGGCTGCCGAATTTGGATCGGAAAGTGCGTTGCCGCACTTGAGGCAGTGTGCAATCGTCTCGCCTGCCTGACGCCGCGCCCATAATCGTCGGGCTACGTCGAACGCCCTCATGTCACTCGTGGGGAGGTGATCCGACTCAACACGCTGGTCGACGGCAGTCGGCGACAGAATGCCAAGACATCTGACTAGAACGTGGGTGAGGCTCTGAGCCAAGTCGAGGGGCGTGTGCAGCGTCCACGTTGCGAGCATCGGACCTGTGAGTGTCCCTGTGCTCAGTGTGATCCGGTGAGTCACATCAACCATCGACTCCACGTCTGACTGGCGCCATAGGAAGAAGCCCTCAGCATTCAGGGTTGCTGCTACATCCCGGTCATCTGTGACCGCCCAGAGCACCCACGCCGCCCGCCCCAACAACACCGTGTGATCGACGTGAAGTCGCAATTCGGGATGACGGCCCTCGCCGACAGTTAGAGCGAGGTGTGATGTCTGAGGGTTGAATGCCAGCTCCTGAATGCCCTGGCACCAAGCGCGCCATCCTTTTGCAGCGCCCCTGGGATTACTGAAGACATGCCACTCTTCAGGCACGTGCCCCTTGTCGAAGTCCCATCGGAGTGTTCGCGGGGACTGGTCGAGAGAGGCGGCCCTGCTCAACCAACGTCCCTCCCACTTCAGAAAGAGGTCCGGCCGTCGGCGGAGAACGACCAGGACGTCGCCAACGTCGAATAGCGGTCCCAAGCGCTGCGCCAATGCGCCTAGGGCCCACCCCGAGGGCCGCTCAGCGAGAGCGCGTTCTACGGTGCTTGTGCGCAAGGTCGCGTAGTCATCGGCGCCCCGATACGCAAGTATCCCCACAACCTCATGGTGCCCGAGAGGTCGGCGGTTAGTGGCGAAATCCGGACTATTGCCGCAGCGGACGTGAGCGCCCGAAAGTCGCCTCCAATACCGAGTAGGTCAGCGGTGCCCAGCACGCGGCGGAATGACGCGTCTCCACTAGGTCAGAATGCGCGTGCTGCCGGCGTGCGACAGCACTGCCGAGTGCGCGCTGGCGGAAGTTCCATCGGCATGAGCGCCATGGGACATTTGATAGATCCGCCCGGGGCGGCGGATTTCGGAGGCCCCGCCTATGCAAGTGGGCCCAATCCCTCCTCAGCCTCGGCGAGGCCCAGAGTCAACATCTCCACAGTGGACGTCAATTGGGCCTCAGTCCATGCACCCACTTCATACAGGGCAATCGACCTACGCAACTGCTGGGTCGGGACGTAGTCCTGTTCTTCCTCGAAGAAGACGAGGAGTCGCCGGGCTCGTGCAAGGAGCACCTCCGCCCGGGCGGCACTCGCGTTCGCCTCACGATCCTGTTTGGTGGACCGGTACCGGACCGCGTCGACCGCCTTTGCGACACCTAGTGACACAGCAGCAGCACCGAGGGCGGCAGCGCTGGGCTCAACGTGCGGAATCAGGTCGGTTGCGCCGTCGCCCAAGAACATGGCTCCGCCGCTGAGAAGCACAAGAGAGAAGTCTCGCGCGGTGCTGACCCCTTCGAGAGCCTTGTCCAGAAAGCCAGGCATGCTACGGCTCAGCCTGTCGCCGCGGCCGCCTACTGCTGACTTCGTTGTGGGGCGCCAAATCCTCCGACGGCTTGCCTAGATCAACCGGCGGCCGGATGCCGCTCCCATGGGAGGTTCGGCCCGGAGACGCTACGGTCCGAGCGGCCATCCCCCGCACCACGATGAACGTCAAGGCAAAGACAATCAGCGACGGGCCGGCGGCCGCCCAGATGTGAATCAGGAGGTAGGCAGCGAAGGCAGCCGAGAAGGCGACCGTCACGGAGCTGGTGTGACCTTGGCTCTCGGACTGTGACGGCATGTCTCCAGAGTAGGGCGTCGTCTGGACGCCGTCGCGATGCGCAAGGGATCGACTGATTGCGTCCGTAGCCCGGCGTCGAAGCCCTTCTTGAGGCCCGGGACCCCAATCTTCGAGCGGAGCATTCCCTGTCAAACAGAATCGTGGGACGATTCGAACCGATCGGGCGCGCCCGGCTTGGGGGGGATGTGGACTTTCCTGACGATCTCTCCAAGCCGCCGGATCTCGATGCCCGCACTGAGTTGTTGCGTGCAGCCTCCCATCTACTGGCCCTGGTCAAGGGATTCAACACTCTTCCGATTTCCGACGAGCGGCTCGCACAAAAGGTGCCGAAAAGCCGCCGAACCCAGATTGCTGGTGAATTGGGCAAGCTATCGGAACGAGATGAGATCATTTTTGCTTCGAGCCACTGGGTGGTAGCCGAGATTTCTGAGTTTGCTGAACGGTTGGCTCTCGAGCCAGTGAGTTGGCGCGGGTATCTCGAGCCAGCCGTGATTCTCGCCGAGGGACTTACCGCACTTGCTTCGGAGTTCCCGGTCGGGTCCGGGACTAAGGAAGCTATCTCCGGGAGGAAGGGCGAAGTACGGGTTCGCATCCCCGAAACAGAGGCGATCCAACACGGCTGAGCGCCCATGGTCACACGACTCGCGGCGATCAGACGCAAAGGCGACGAAGTGACGCGCCCGGTTCGACCTCCCGGTCCATTGAAGCGATGATCGATGCATGACGCGTTGGGTTGAGATCAACACGGGGACACCGGTGTTCCGGATCCGCGACGACCGCGTGGTTGAGATCAACACGGGGACACCGGTGTTCCGGATCCGCGACGACCGCGTGGTTGAGATCAATACGGGAACACCGGTTTACCGGATCCGCGACGACCGCGTGGTTGAGATCAATACCGGCAATCCGGTGTACCGCATCCGCGAGTAGGCACGTACCTCGCTGGCGGCGGAATGGGACAGGCACGAGTCGACACCGATTGGTGGATCAGTCCCTCATGCCTCCTCTCTGGTCTGTACTGGTGCCTTGAAACAACGTGGTCGGTAGTCTCGAGCGGTGACGACCGAGCCATTCGGCATGTTCGAGGGGATATACGCCGGCGCGGAGGCGGGTGGGGCCAAGCCGCCCTGGGACTACGGCGCCCCTCGTCCACAGCTCGTGGCGTGGGCTGAGGCGCAGAACCTGGCCGGGGGTGGCCGCGAGGCGTTGGTCGTCGGGTGTGGCTACGGAGCTGACGGCGAGTACCTTGCCTCGCTGGGATATCGCACCACCGGGTTCGACTTCGCGCCGACCGCGATCGCTGCAGCGCGGCGGAAGTATCCCGCCAGCGAGGTGAAGTACCTCGTTGCCGATGTCCTGGACCTTCCTGGTGAGTGGCAGCGTCGGTTCGACCTGGTCGTAGAAAGTCTCACCGTGCAATCGATGCCGCCAGAGCAGCACACGGAAGCTGCGCAGAAGATCGGCTCGCTAGTGGCACCAGAAGGCACGCTGCTGGTCCTTGCGACCACCCGGGACGAAGGGGCCGAGGTGAAGGGACCGCCGTGGCCGCTGTCCCGTGTAGAGCTGGAGGACTTTGCCCACGGCGACCTCATCCTGCGCCGGGTCGAGCGAATCGAGGGCGGCGCTTGGTGGCGAGCCGAACTCTCAAGAGGAGAGGCACATTCGACCAATCACGCGGGCGGCTCATAGATCGGCTCCTGCCTGTGGTCATCTCGCGGCGGTATGACGCACGTGAGCGCCAGCCGCTACGGCTTGGTAGGCAGCCCCAGAGTTGCGCAGGCCGAGCGTGCCTCGACGATCGACCTCACGACTGGGGAGTTTTCAACGCCTCCTTGCAATGCTTCCTGCGCCAATGCCTCGGGATTCGACTTGTAGTTCGCCGCGTTCCGTGCGGACTGCTCGGCAAGTGCCTTGAGCTTCGTGGCCGCCTCGTTGTACCTCGGGTCCTGCTTGGCGGCCCTCGCGAGTTTCTCCGATCCAGAGCCTCTGTCAGCCGCTTGAGCATCAAATTGAGCCCCCAAGTTTCCTTGGAGCTCCACGTGGGCAGAACCGTCGACTGTCCGACACCCCTCACTCGCCAGCGCCCGTGCGTCGGCAGATGGCGCGCGACTGCCTGCCGTCTGCGGCTCCCCAGATGAGCACCCAGTCAAGACCATGCCAACCAGCACCCAGGCTGGGATTGATGTGGACCAAGTGCGGCTCATAGGTGTTCCTTCAAACGACGGGGAGCAACGAAAAGCCAGAGTGCAGCTCTCGCTCGCACACTGGACGCAGGGGAGACCTGTATTCACCCGTTAGCTGGACGAACTCGTCCGAAAGTCTGGTAGACGCCGCACAACACGCGCCTGACAACGGGGAATCCGGGGCGGGGCGACTGGCGGCGAAATGACTCGCCCGTCGGCACTACCAAAATCGGCGGGACCTAGTCGGGCAGCTCAGCCGAGTCGCGTCTGATGCGGTGGACCGATAAGCCTTGTCGGGCAGCCGATTCGAAGCCTTCGTCGACCGTCGGCGGATACGCGCCCGGCTGGCTGCTCGGTTCGTGGAGACTGGTCGTATGAGCCAGAAGAGCCGCAGCGAGCAGTTCCGGGAGCACCTCGATGGACTGTCGGATGTAGAGCGCCGCGAAGCTCTTTCGACTGTGATTGGGCAGCTGTATCTGGCTGTCGAGGGTGTGGCCTTACAAGCCGACCGGCTCCGCAAGAGCCATTCTGTTGTGCACACGGAGCACCAGTCGGATGGGATCTTCTTCCTCCTCGGCCTGCAACGGCTGATGCAGTTGCTCAGCTTGGCAAGACAGCTCGCAAGGCCGGAGGACCTTGAGCCACTCGATGAGGCGATCGCGAACCTGGCGGCCACCGCGAGCGACACCCAGGATGCCCGCGACGTGGTTGCGCACCTCGACGAGTATCTGGTGGGGTTCGGTAAGAACCATGCCACGGCTGGCGAGAGGCCCGTCCCGTGGTTCTCCCGCAAAGGATCGGAGTACACGGTCCGAGTCGGTGACTACGCCATCAACGTTGACGCGGCCGAGGCTGCGGCGCAGGACGCCTTCGCGGCGGCTTTCCCGCTTGATCGATAGCCGCCAGCTCTGAGCAGCCGGCCTCACGGGAGGTGATACTCCCACAAAGTCTTGCGTGTGGCCCCATCGAGGACATGCATGCGGGCTACGTCACCTCTCGGGGTAGGCGGCGATCTCATCTCGCCACTGATCAGCGGCGCGGTGCAGCGCATTCGGATCGAGCCAAATTGGTACCCGGTGACCCTCGCCGAGCCGGCTCTCTCCGACGGAGCCAGGAGGCGAGGACTCCTGGGCAAAGTACACCGCCAAGGCGACTTCCCGTTCGGTCGAAGACAACACCTCGAAATGAACGTTCGGCTCGAGGAAGGCGAGATGCTGGCTGGCGGGTCGGCCGTCGGCGATCGCCAGCAGCCAGTCGAGCACTTCACGAGCATCTCGCGTAGTTAGGCAGGGGTCCACGAAATGCCACGCGACGTCTCCGTCATGTACCTCGCCGCGGATCAGGAGCCAGTTGGCATCCCAGTTCCACTCGCCCCCATCCCCTGGAGGGTCAGGGAACTGATACCCCACTGGCCGGAGCTCGATGGATCGTCGTCCCCACGAGAGCAGCATGGTGCCATCATGACGCGCCCAGCGACATGTTGTTCCGCTGGTGGGCGTGTCGTCCCGTGGTGATGCAACGTCCGGCGTGCGCGCACTGGTACGACCGGATCGCTGGCAGTACAGATGGCACCTAGCGTGCGGCGTGCGGCCCAACCACGCAATCGAGACGCGCGGGTCTACACCAAGCCACCCACCGGTGCTCGACGCAGCGCGCGCCAAAGGGAATCCGTGATCTGTATTGCAGCGCCCCAACCTTCAGGCGAGATGCTCTCGAGGGAAGTCTGGATAGCCAGCCGTGATTCCGATCCCTCCGGATACGGCAGTTCTCGACGATTCTCCCCTCCAGTCCACGTGCCGATGACTACTGCGGGAGCTGCCTTTAGGACCTGAACGCGGTGTCGCCTTAGTTGGCGCATCCAGGCCTCTACGCGGCGGCTTTCGCTCGAATCGACGAGGTCCTCCGGCTTGATGCGGAGGAACGCAGCGAGCTCCTCTAAGGCGCAGGCACTAAGTTGCTTGTCGTATCGCACTCTTAGCTGCGCGATCGCCTCCTTCTGGGCAGAGTCGAGCGTGAGCCGGGAGAGAGTGTGTCTCGCGGAAACTGCGAGAGGGCCGTTGCCTACGGTGAGAGGCCCAAGCACGTGTTGCAGTGCGGCTGCCTTGTCCGCCGGCAGGCCAGCCTCTGCCCGGGCCAAGACGTTGAAGATTTTCGTCTTGTACACGGCACTTTCGCCAGCTAGCTGACTGAGGGCAACAGAGACTGGAAACGGCAGAGGCGGCAGCTCGAAAGCCTCGAGGAGGGTCTCGAGCAATTCGCGGCGAAACCGCGGGAGGTGGGCGCCGGTACCCTCCAGCGCTAGAGCCGCTGCAAGCTCGACGCCGATCCCGAGCTGGCGCGCCAGCGGATCATCGCCAGGTTCTCGGATGACGGCGACTACTTGGGGGAGCATGTGTTCGCGCTCTTGGAGGACGCGCGCCAGAGCAAACAGCCACGTGTTTCGCCAATGCGCCGAGCGGGCCACCGCATGTAGCCGACGGGCAACGTCACTCTCGGCGCCACCGGTGAGAGCACGTGCCGCCATGTACTCCTGGAGGCTACGAACCTCAAAGCCCACGCCATCGCCCTGGGGGACGAGAAGGACTAGTCGATTGCTCGCGGCGTCCCAAAGTTTGGCGGCCAGCCCTTCGGCTTCCTGGTCTTCGTGTCCTGCCTCAACAAGCCTTCGTTTGGCTAGGGCCTGTAGTTCCTTTGACGGAAGGGCAGCATCGAAACTGCCCGTGGCTTCGCTTAGCCGCTGTAGTTCGAGACCACTCTGTTCATGCAAGTTGGCGATGTCCGAGCGGTGCTCACTCAGGATTCTTGCGAGCTCGCCCGGCTTAGCTGCCTCCCGCTTGTAGATCGTCTGGTAATACGCGTCGAAGAGAAGGAAGCGATCACGGGGTGCGTGCCCATGATCCTCCAGAAGGAGAGTCATGATCGTGACTTGGAGTGGCGACTGCAAGAGCCGCGATACGTTCGGATCTCGGCTCGTTGAGCTCAGGCGCCGCAGGACCAATTCCCGATCTTCATCGGCATCGCCGAAGTGATGCCTGGCGAACTTCCGTGCGTACCCCAGCGCCTGTTCTGTGTTGAGAGGCTTCAGAACTATCTGGGAGACACCTGGGATTTCGAACTCGTTGTCGTAACCCTGCGGCCGAGTCGTGATGACCGTCAACAGGTCACACCCGTTTGAAGCGGCCTGCGCCAAGAAGTCGGTGACGCTCTCATACACCCGCCGCCGCGCCTCGGCTGAGGCAACCTCGTCGAATCCATCCAGAACAAGCACCCACGGCCACTGTTTGAACCACGATTGGAGTTGGGGCGCCGTGACCTTCACGCCAGTTCGGCGTCGAACCGTGGCGGTGATGTTCTTGAAAAGTGACCCGTCAATTTCCTCCTGTGCAAGATCGATCCGAATCGGCCAACGACGTTTCCGGGGAAGGGGTACGCCCGCTGCCCCGGCCCATTTGAGGGTTTCCTCGAGGATCTCAGCGGCTTGAGCACCATTTCGGCCGGGCTCGTCCCTCAGCATCGCGACTCTGTAGACCTGCGCCAAGAGATTGGACAGTGTGGACTTTCCCTGTCCGGGCCCACCCATCAATAGAAGCGTTGGGTTGGTGTTGCCTCCATGAGCGCCTGCTCGGAGATCCATCTCCCCGATTTGTAGCAAGGTCTCCACGGCCATGCCCGTGCCCTGCTCGCAGGGGAGGTCCACCGCCACCTGCTCGAGCGTGAGATTCCCTGAACCACCAGACTCTGTCAGGCGAACGTGCCGTTGGTGGATCAATGTCTGGGCCGTGAACGTCCGCACAGTGTCCCCAAGCAGCGCCGCATCGCCTTCGAGGTAGTTCTGAAGCTGCGACAGGACATCGCCACTCGTTAGTAGCGACGCGTACGCTCGCCGGATGTCCGACGCGTTGTCCAGCATCCGGCAGATTTTGTCGTGATGCCACACGAGCCAACCCTTGATTCCGAGCTTGGGGGTCAACGCATTGAGGATTGCAGTTAGGCGATTCACTCCACCGTGTGCTGCGGGAGTCAGTACCACATTGCTCGCGATCACTAGGTAGTCAGGAATCTCGCCTACCTCACGCCTAGCCGATGTAGTGCTCGCCCACTCTCGCAACTCGCTTTCTACCTGCTTGATCAACCAGTCCTGGTCGTCGGACGTGCCTAGCGGTCGCGCGCGATACTTGGCCTGCAGGACCACAAAGCCATCCCAGTCCAACGAATCGCCGGCCAAGTCGGTGATCCGCCCCGTGAATGTAGCCTCGCGTCCGGCGTCGGGACCTATCCCGAATTGGCCCACTCGGACTCCGAGCTGCTTCTCGAACAGGGCAGCGACCATGTTCTCGAAGTCGAGGCTTCCAAGGTTGGTGAGGTTGTAGTCCACTGATCAATGCCCCTGCGTGGTGATCATCGCGCCGAGGCGCCGGTCCGGATGGCAGGCTATCGCCAGCGGTGGAGGAGACGATGGCAGAACACCGCCCCTGTCAGAGCGAGTTACGCCCATTGTGGGCGGTAGGCAGCAGCTCGGGGACGCGCCAAAGGTGGGCCAAGGGACGCGCTCACTCATGCGCAGGTCCGGCCTCTGCGCCCCCATCCCCCTGGGCGAGCCGATCCCGCGGCCCGCTTGGGCCAAGTCGCCGCCAGGAAGCCACCCGCACTTTTGTGCGGGTAGTACTCCATTGCGTAGCAAGGCGTCTCCCCCGCCGCAGGCTGTCCAAACAGCCAGCAGGGAGGAGGAGCGATGCCGAAGGATCCCAGGCAATTCATTGCGACCTTGGCCGAAATCCTTGAGACGGACGCCAACAGACTGAGCGCGATGAGCCTTCAGGACCTCGACGCGCTTTGCCACCGCCGACGGGGACGCCCCGTCGAGCGCGTTGTCCGGCAGGCAGAGTCAGCGATCCAGCGTGGACAGAAGCTCGGACACCGGAACGTCGAGGACTCGGGAGACGGTCGCCAAGTCCTGGACCGTCCATCGGGTCCGCCCCCGAAGCCGCATTGAGAGGGAGGGCTGCGTGATCCCAAGAGCCTTCGCCAACGCTTCCTGCTTGACGTCTCGACGGGCCATCCAAGCCCGGACCTCTCGGGACACCAGCAGTGTCAGCTCCTCGACCTCATCTCTGGCCACCCGCCAAGGATAGGGGGTCAAGGGCAGACAGAGGCTCTATCCCAGAGCCCAGCGCTTCGCCTCAGTTATCCACAGTGTCATATCCAAACTCTAGCCTTGCGTCATAGTTTCACTCACTATCTCAGTGTTCCAGTCTCTAGATGGAGGGGTCATGAGATCCACGAATGCAACCGACAACGCCGCCACAGCTCTCCAGCGAGCTCTCGAGGCCACACCACCATTGCGGTGGCCCAGCTCCGAACGCGACAGCCTCTGGCTGGTCGTCCAGGATTCAATCTGCACACGCGGTCGTGCAGTCGCCTGCCCCATGGGATCACTGACCCCGCAGGAGGTTGGGGGCGAGGACGCCCGTCAGGACGAACTCCTGGCTGCCATGTCCTGGCTCGGTGAGCACGAACGCGAAGCACGCGAGTTGGACAAGGTCGAGCTCTTCCGCATGCTTCGCGGTGTCGCTGTTCGCGGCAAGCACGGGTCAGCAAGAAGGGCGCAAGAGGATGCCCTGCACGGGATGACAGGCGTCGTCGCCGGCGAGCCCGTGAACTTCGTTGATAGCGAGGTCGCGTGATGATGACTTTCGAAGCCTGGTGCCGGAACCAGGTCATCTGGGATCCCTTGGACCCGAGCCATATTCAGGCCGCGTTTGAAGTGCTCGTGTCACGCATCGACGCGGCCAAGGCCGCCGGAGCTGCGGATCCCATGTTGACGGTTTCGACGAGCAAGGCCGGCCCCAACTCGCGGGCCGTGACCCACGCGATGCTCGAGGCGCTGGGCTACTCCCCCGCCCAGCGGCGGATCATGCACAGGCTCATGGCCGGATCGACGTCGGGGTGGCGGGGCCTTCTCCTGCTATTCGCGACGGACTCTGCCTTGACTTCAGGGGAACGGCGCTACGTGTTGCGGCAGGCACGGCAGTTGGCCGCGCTGCGTCAGACCGTGGCGGCTGGTGAATGAGGGACGGCGGCAGGCGACCACCGGCCGATCGTGTATCCGATCTCGGCTAGTCCGACCATGAACTTCTCCCCAGTCTTGGTGGCCGTTGCAACCGTCACGTCACTGATGGGCGCCACCGGCGGCATCGCCCTCGTCAGCGTCAGCAGCGAGATCCCGCCTCAGCGCGGCACCCTGGCCGGGTCACTCTGCTCAACCACAGGGACCATCACGGGACTCTCAGCCGCATCCGCAGCCAACGCGCGAGTGGTGGCCGCAACAGCCTCTGCCCGAGGCGGTCATGACGCCGCCGTCATAGCCGTCATGTCGGGGCTCGCGGAGTCGGGACTGCGGGTACTGGCCAACCCCCACGATCCGGAGGGTGCGGCATACGCACATGACGGAGTGGGATCAGACCATGACTCCCTCGGGATCTTCCAGCAACGTCGATCATGGGGTCGGGCGAGCCAGCGGATGGACCCGATCGCGTCAACCAACCTCTTCCTCGATCGTCTCCTCGCACAGCGCAATTGGGAGCGCCGCCTCCCGTGGGAGGTCGCGCAGGCGGTCCAGGTGTCAGCCTTCGCCGACGGCTCGAACTATCGCTCTCAGCTCCCCCTCGCACGGCGCATAGCCGACCAGGTCGAGATCGACGCGCGGCGCGAGAACTGTGGCGGCTCCGTTACTGGCACCCCCGCCGCGGGCAGCCTCGGACGACATGGCCTCCCGAAGGACTACGCGATTCCCGCTGAGACATCGGCCGCTGCCGCTGCGGCTGTCGCCTTCGCCCTCACGGAGGTTGGGAAGCCGTACGTGTACGGCGCGAACGGGCCTGCGGCATACGACTGCTCAAGTCTCATGGTCGCCGCGTGGGCTTCCGGTGGTCGACGCCTGACGCGCACGACATACACGCAGATGCACGAGGGCACCCCGGTCACAGAGGGCCGGCTCGCCCCTGGGGACCTTGTCCTCATCCCCGGCTCCGACGGAACCATCAGCGCGCCGGGCCACGTGGGTATGTACATCGGCCACGGATTGGTGGTTCAGGCGCCGAAGACCGGCGATGTCGTGAAGGTCGTGACGTACGCGTCCCTGACGCGTGGCGGCGTCTCCGCGCTGCGGCACATTGCCTGATCGGGACGAGCCGTCTCCCCGCAACTCATGGTGTACCCGCCCAGCGGTTACCACTTCGGCAGAGAACTACCACTTCGGTCACGACAGCGAAGGACAACATGTTCCCTTACATCGACATCAAGCCGAACCGCTCAGGGCTGCCGGGCATTGCCGCCCTCGAGAACATCGTGGGCGCGCTCCTGACCTTCGGGCTCGTGGCTTCCGTCGCAGGGATCGCGATCTCCGCGATCGCCTGGGCCATCGGAGCCCACTCGGGCAACCCCCACGTCGCAGGCAAGGGCAAGTCAGGCGTTCTCGTCGCGCTCGCCGCTTCCTTCCTCGTCGGCGGTGCCACCTTCCTCGTGAACTTCTTCAACGCACAGGGCAGCCACCTGTCATGACTCCTCGGCTCCCGATCCATCGCTACCGCTTCGTCGCGATAGTTGGACTGTTCGCCACCGCAACCCTGCTTGCGTGCGCGGGTCTATTCATTGCGGACGGCTCGACGCCACGGCCACCGTCGGACGTGGGGGTTCAGCCAGCGCCGCGCACCGCTATGCAGGACCGTGCAACTCTCTCGGCTGCGTCCCGTGCGGAGTCCGACCTGGACATCGCGCTGGCGCGTATTGCCTCGGTAGTCCCGCCCCCCGCCGCGACATCGTCCGCCTATCCGCCTGTCTCCGACACGGCGAAGCTGCAGCCGGACCTCTACGCCGCTGCATTCGTGCAGCGGCTATTGACCCAGGACTACCGACGGCCTCGCGACGAGTGTCTTCGCTGGATCCAGTCCGAGGCAGCCACCACGAGTGAGCCCCTTGTCGTCGGGCTGCTGCCTCCGACTCTCCGGTCGCGGCTCGCGGTGGCATCAGTCCAGGACGGCGTGAACGGCCGGGCACCTGTTCCCTCCGCTGACAGCTGGAAGTCACTGGCGAAGCGAGGCGCGAGTTCAACCGCCTCGATCGTCAAGGTGTCAGAGCCCTACGAGTGGAGCATGGCGGTGGCCAATGGCGAGATCACCGATCCCGGCATCACGGCCCGTCAGGTCGATGCGGAAGTCACCGTGATCCACGGAGCCGACGAGACCTCGACGTACAGCGTGAGCGTCCTGCTCAATCTCGAGGGTCCCCCCACCCGCGCCGGGTACGGCTTCGTCACGTTGGTCAACTACACGTCCACTCGGGTGAGCTGACCGTGAGCTGCACCGGCCCCAACGCCCTCAACCCCGCCTGTCGCGTCAGGGACCTCGCCGAGCAGGCGAGCAACGACGCCTTCGCCAACATTGCCGCCTGGTTCAGCAAGGCGGCGAACGAGGCGACGAACTGGCTCTGGACGGAGATCGACGCCGCGACCACGGTCAACCTCGACTCCGCTCATCTTCGGACGGACCTGATGGCCACCTCGGCCATAGCCGTTGTCCTCAGCCTCGGACTCTTCCTCATCCAGATCATCAAGTCAGTTCTCCGCCGAGAGCCCGGCGGGCTGGGGCGCGCGCTGCATGGCCTCTTCATCTCACTAGTGGCCTCAGCCTTCGCACTCACAGCGACCCGCGTTCTCCTGGCCGCCGTCGATTCCTTGAGCGACGGCGTTGTCCGCTACGCCATGGATACCAACGCTTCTGGTCTCGGGGCCCGGCTCGCGATTGCCAACCTTTCCAGCATCAGCAACCCAGCGCTGGTCCTCCTGTTCTCACTCGTCGTGCTCGCGGCCGTCGTGGTTGTCTGGGGCGCGATGATGGTCCGAAAGATGATGATCATCATCGCGGCCGTGCTCACACCCTTGGCCTTCTCCGGGGCGACAGCCGACATCACTCGCGGCTGGGTGCGCAAATGGGTCGAGTTCATGTCGGCCATGATTGCCTCGAAACTCCTGCTCGTCGTCATCCTGATGATCGGCGTATCCGTCACAGAGGGAGCGGGCCTTGCCTCGCACTCCGGCGCGGGGCAGGAACTGACCCAGGTAGCGACGGGTGCGCTGATCCTGCTCATGGGTGGCTTCGCTCCGTGGGTGGCGATCAAGATGTTCCACTTCGCCGGGGACAGCCTCCACTCCGCTCACGCGGTCGCCGCACAGGCGCCCAGCGGCGCACGCGTGGCCCTTGCCGCGCCCCAAAAGGTCAACAACCTGCACACCCAGGCGCACCACACAGCCGGCAAGTTCCAGAGGGCTCCCGCCGCCTCCAATGGATCCCAGGGTGCTGGCGCCCTGACTGAGAAGGGGCGGCCTCCAGAGGCCGTCGGCGGCAGCGGCAATCAGGGCTCCCAGCTCGTCAAGGGGACGGCAGCGACCGGGGCAGCGAACCCCGTGGTCTTGACCGCTGCGGTCGCGACCGGTGCCGCGATGGGCGCCAAGGGCACAACGAACAAGGCAATCAACAGCGTGCAGAAGGCCACCCCGAACGACCCAACCCAATGGCCGGACCGGCCCAAGCCTCAGTGACCGCCGAGCTCAGGAGAAACCGTGACTGACATCGCTTCCTCACCAACAAGATCCGTGCGCTTTGGACGCCTCCCATCCCGAGGGCTCTTCCTCGGCTTCTCAGGCATCCGAGTCACCTGCATCGCCGGCAGTGCGTTGGTGTTCGTGCCCTCCCTGTTGATCGGCGGGTTCCTCGGAGTTTTATCGACCGCCACCGTTTGGGCGACCTTGCTCGGGGCGGCCTTCGTTCCGTGGGCCGGGCGGCCTGCGGCCGAGACGGCTCCCACTGCTGCGCACTTCCTGGCCCGTCGCCTCGAGCGTCAGACGACGTATGCCGCGCGACCGGGAGCGCCACGCCCGGCCGGAACGCTTGCCCTCCCAGGCGACGCAGCCGCCCTGCGCTGGTTGGAGGACCCGGGCACCGGGGCGGTGATGGTGCACGACCCGCACGAGCGCACCCTGACGGCGGTCGCCCAGGTGACCCACCCGGCATACGTCCTCCTCTCCCCGGACGAGCAAGCTCATCGGGTCCACGGCTGGGGCCGGGCCCTTGGGGGGTTGGCGTCCTCGGGATCATGCGCACGCATCCAGATTCTCGAGACCACTCGGCCGGACAGCGGCAAGGGCATGTGCGACTGGTGGGAAGGCCACCGAAGCGATGGCCGGTCCGAGTGGGCCGTCGCTCAGTACGACGAACTGATGAAGACCAAAGCACCAGCGGCGTCGACCCACCGCACTCTCGTCGCAGTCTCGTTGGACATGAAGCGAGCCGGCAAGGCCGTGAAGGATGCCGGCCGCGGCGTGCGCGGGGCTGCTGCCGTCCTTGCGCAGGACATGAGCGCATTCGACTCGAGCCTCCGAGCAGCGGAGCTGCGGCTGGCGGGCTGGCTCGGGCCGTCGGAGCTGGCCGGCGTGCTCCGCAGCGCGTACGACCCGACAGGCTGGGACGCCATTGCGGGCACAGACCTCGGAAGGAATCCCTCGACGGCCGGGCCGATCGCGGTCGAAGAGCACTGGGACCACCTCCGCCACGACACCGGATTCTCGGCCGTCCTCTGGATCAGCGAGTGGCCGCGGACCGACGTGCCACCGCAATTCCTGCACGCACTTGTCTTCGCTCCTGGGATTCGCAAGACCATCTCGCTCACGGCGACCCCTCTCTCGACAGCCGCAGCCATGCGCGACATCCGCAAGGCAAAGGTCGAGTACGCCACCGACTCGGCCCAGAAGGCGCGCGTCGGCTTCATCGAGGACCTTGCCGATGTCCAAGAGCTCGCCGACGTGAACGAGCGCGAGAGGGCCCTGATCAGCGGCCATGCCGACATGAAATTCACCGGCCTGATCGCAGTCACCGCACCCACCAAGGACGAACTCGATGCCGCCGTCAGCCAGATGCAGCGGGCCGCAACCCAGGCCCTCTGCGAGACCCGACTCCTCGTTGGCCAACAGGCTCGAGCGTTCGCAACGGCCGCCCTGCCCCTCGCACGAAAGGTGCACTGAAATGTCCAGCCGGCACCGCGTCCACGCGGCGACGTTCTTCACCCCGCCCCGCCATCCGCGACGCGAGAGGCGCATGCAGTCTCGCAGAGCACGCGAGATGGAGAAGCAGGCAAGGCGGCGCGCTCGTCGACGTTCCCAAAGGTCGCGAAGCGGAAAGGACGGGACGGGCCCCGAGACCCTTGGCCGGAAGGGTGAGCCCTTCGCTGAGTCATTGCGATCCCACAAGCACCTGAGGCTGCCCGCGCACCGGGCGACATCGGAGGTCCTCGCCGGCGCCTATCCCTTCCTCGCCGAAGGCGGCCTTGGCAGTCAGGGCACTTTCGTGGGACAGGACGCCTGGTCGGGCGGTGGCTTCTGCTTCGACCCTTGGGTGCTCTACCAGGACGGGACGCTCACCAATCCCAACTGCCTCCTGGCCGGTGTCGTAGGTCGTGGCAAGTCCATGCTGGCCAAGTCCTTGGCAACACGTTCGATCGCCACCGGTCGCAAGGTCTACGTGCCGGGCGACCCCAAGGGCGAATGGACAGTAGTCGCGAAGGCCGTGGGCGGCGTCGCCATCGAACTCGGCAACGGCACCGGCAACCGCCTCAACCCCTTGGACGAAGGGCCTCGCCCGTTAGACATCCAGGACGCGGGATGGCGCGCTCTCGTGGCGACTCGTCGTCGGGCACTTCTCGGCGCGCTTGTCGAGTCCGCTCTCAACAGGCCAATGGGGGCCGTCGAGCACACCGCGCTGGACCATGCACTCCGAACGGTCGTCGATGGCGCGAACGCGCCCACCCTTCCCGCGGTGGTGGAGGCGCTCTTTAACCCAACGCGGGGAGAGGCTGGCGCGACGGTTGAGCAGCTCCTCACAGACGGTCGCGACATCGGGCATGCGCTGCGTCGGCTGGTCTCCGGCGACCTGGCTGGGCTGTTCGACGGTGAGTCGACCGTCCGTTTCGACCCGAGTCTTCCGATGGTGACTCTCGACCTCTCGCGGATCTCCGGTTCCGACCAGCTCATCGCCATGGTGATGGCCTGCGCGTCCGCATGGATGGAGGCCGCGCTGTCCGACCCTCTCGGTGGCCAGCGCTGGGTCATCTACGACGAAGCCTGGCGACTCATCAGGCAGCCCGCGCTGCTGAGCCGGATGCAGTCGCAGTGGAAGCTGTCGCGCGGCCTTGGCATCGCCAACCTCATGATCATCCACCGACTCTCCGACCTCGAAGCCGTCGGCAGTGAGGACTCCGAGTCGCGTGCGCTGGCCCGAGGCCTGCTTGCCGACTGCTCAACGAAGATCATCTACCAGCAGGAGACCTCGGAGGCGCCGCGGACGGCATCGGTCCTCGGCCTATCGGCAACAGAGCGCAACGAACTGCCGGAACTGCAACGGGGAGAAGCACTTTGGCGAGTGGGCCAAAGGGCTTTTGTTATTCGCCACCTCGTCACGGACGGCGAGCTGGAGCTCTTCGACACAAATTCTCGAATGGGCCAACCCATGCCTGAACCGGGACGTCGGTGACCACCCATGTTCACCACCTCTTCACGTCGTGCAAACTTGGGAAGCTCCGACAGGCTCGTCGCCATGGCGACCCTAACCGTGGGCGCGCTTGTCGTGGTCCTGTGGCTTGGCGCTGCCCTGAGCGCCCTCATCCGGCGCCGTCAGCCACCCTCGCTCAGTCTGCAGGCGGCCATTCAGGTGCTCGGCCCAGCGGCTGCCCATCCGTCAGCCGCCTGGGGTGACGGCGTCGGGCCCCCCGGGCTCTATTGGACTTGCGTGGGGCTGGTCCTCGTCGTCGTTGCCGCCGTGCTCACAGCGGCTTGGCGGCTCATGCGCACCAACGCCGACGGCAAACAGGACCCGAGGCACGCCGAGGGCCTGGCGTCTCGAGCTGAGTGCGACAAGGTGGCGGGGCGTCGCGCTCTCAAGACCCGCGCGGGGCAGCTGCGGCCCGGCCTGAGTACGCCCCGCATCGAGGACCTGGGGCATGCCCTGGGTGAAGCGCGTGGAGTGACGTGCTTTGCCACTGTTGAGGATTCGATCGTGGTCCTCGGCCCTCCGCGGTCGGGAAAGGGGCTACACCTGGTCATCAACGCAATCCTCGATGCGCCCGGAGGGGTCATCACCACCTCGACCCGCCCAGACAACCTCACAGCCTGCCTCGAGGCCAGGGCAATGGTGGGACCCGTTGCCGTTTTCGACCCGCAGGGGCTCGCGCCCGGCATCGACTCGGCGACCCGGTGGTCCCCGGTCCGTGGCTGTGAGGACCCGCACGTGGCCATGGTGAGAGCGAAGGCGCTGACATCCGGTGCGGCTTCTGGCACTACCGACGCCAACTTCTGGCAGGCCTCTGCTGAGCAGGCCGTGCGATGCCTCCTGCATGCGGCGGCATTGGCTCGGTTGGGGGCGGCAGACCTCTACCGCTGGTCCCTGTCTGCCCTTCAGGCCCACGAGGCGGTCATGATCCTGGCGTCGGATCCCCGTGCCGCCACCTCTTGGCACCAGGCACTGGAGTCGATCGTGACCGCGGACCAACGACAGAGAGATTCCGTCTGGGCCATGGTCTCGATCGCGTTCTCGTCACTTGCGGACCCTCGGGTGCTCAATGCGCTCACCCCAGGCCCGGGCGAGCAGTTCGACCCGGAAGTCTTCCTGCGCAGGCGTGGCACCGTGTTCCTGGTCGGCACATCGACGGGTGCGTCCGCGACGGCTGGGATCGTCGGCGCCTTCGTCGAGGATGTGGCTGAGGTCGCAAGACGAATGGCAGCACGGTCCTCCGGAGCGCGGATCGACCCACCTCTGTCCATGATCCTCGACGAGGCGGCGAACTATCCCTTGCCGTCGCTGACCTCGCTGATGTCCGAAGGCGGCGGTACCGGCATCTCCACCACCGTCGTCCTGCAGTCCCTCGCCCAGGCCCGCGCGGTCTGGGGAGAGCACGAGGCATCGGCGATCTGGGACGCCGCCATTCTGAAGGTCATCCTCGGTGGAGGCTCCAACGCGCGAGACCTGGATGACCTCTCCCGTCTGATCGGCCAACGGGACGAACGGCAGTACAGCGAGTCCACCGGAACAGATGGGCGCAGGTCACGGAGCTCATCGACACGACAGGTGCCAATCCTCGACTCCTCTCAACTCAGGATGCTTCCATTCGGCACGGCCGTCCTCATCTACCGGTCAGCCCGACCGATCGTGTTGAGGATGCGCCCCTGGCACCAGCGAGACGACGCCACGGACCTTCAGGCCGCACGCCGGCGACTCGAGACGGTGATCCAGGGTGCCAGCAGATCCGACTGAGCAGGGCCCTGGCCCAGTTCATTGGCCGTCACTGCTCCCCGATGTCGCGCCATCCGCTTGGGCGGACCTTCGTGGGTGGGTTGAGGCATTGGCGGGCCGCTATGACTTCGACACGAGGACGATCCCGCCGTGCTGGTACCACCACAACTCGATTGTCGAAACCCTGTCCGCACTGCACGACTTCGAGCGGATCTCCTTTGACCCCAGCGCGTCACCAAGCGGATCGCTGGACTTTGCACGTGCCCTGAGAGAGACCGAGCACCGACTCGTCGAGTTGAACGCCAAGACACAGTGCTCGGTCCACGAACACCGGACGCCGCCCACACAGGCGTTGGTCGTCGATGACCAAGCCTGGTCGGCGTTCGTCGACGCTGACACCGGAAGGCGTTGGACGACTCTGACCGGCGAACTGGAGCACGGCGACGGGTGACGGCGCTGACTCTGTACCGGTAGGCCCGTAGCCGGATCACAGCGCGGGATCGGCCCGCGCGGCTGCGAAAGGCAGATCGGTGATGAGTCTGCATCCCAGCCACCCCAACAGAGTTCAGCCTTCGGGGGCGCCCGCGACGTACAACGCTCGTGACGCCGTAGAGATCCTGCTTCACCTCGCCGTTCGCGCCCACCAGAACGTCGATCGCGCCGACGACGTCGACTACTGGTATCGCCTCGGCCAGAGAAACGCCTACCTTCAGTCCGCTGCTCAACTGACCTGCCTGAACCACGGCACTCCGGTCTTGGAGGTGGCCGATCGCCTCGGGCGGGCCCTCGAGGAAGGCCGCGTCGAGGTCCCGGCACTAGCTCGGCTGGCATCGACGGACGCGCCCCGCAGCCTGGACCAGAAGGCTCCTGAGCTCGACTGGCTCGGCGCACACGCCTTCAAGGCTCGGTATGCCGCGACCCCGGGGACCGATCACGACTACGGCATGCGGTGGGGGCCACGAAGCGACCAGCGCATCTCGCACCGCAGGATCGAGGAGGCGCCAGCTGGCGCCCTCTACGCCTACGACGCAACCTGGGACGAGTACGCGCTCATCGGGCTCGACGTCCCCACGGCCGCTGTCGAGGCTGCCTTCCGTCGGGCCCTGGACTCGGACATCCACATGTCCGCCGCCGAGTTCGCCCGGCTGGTCACCCTGCAGATTGGTCCGTCGGCGGACGCCCCCAGCGCTGGCCCGGAGCTGTGAGCACCACGGCCAGGTGGGACCTCGACGCGATGCGTCGCTCCCACCCGATCGAACAGGTCGTTGCGGCCAGCGGAGTTGAACTCCGTCGACAAGGAAGCGGCTTCATCGGATGTTGTCCCTTCCACGAGGACAGCCGGCCATCCCTCTCCGTCGGCGGGGTCGCCGACCGATTCCACTGCTTCGGCTGCGGAGCCCATGGCGACGTAATCGACTTCGTCCAACAGTTGCACGGCATCTCCTTCGTGCAGGCGGTCGAACGTCTAGAAGGACAGCCGACGGCACCGCCGACCGCGGCGACTGCTCACCGGGCAGCGTCCGGATCAACGCGACCTGCCTTCGTAACGGGGACGGCCCGAGCTCACGCAGTGAATCGGATGGCGTGGGAATACTTCACCGCTCCTGCCCGCGAGGCCCGAGCCACGCATTACCTGGGCACGCGCGGCATCGAGGTACGCGCGCTTGCCCGTCGAGCTGGCGAGCCAGTTGTCGGCCATACGGGGAACCGCTGGACGGGACTCACGACGTACCTCATCGCCCGGGGAGTCTCGATCGCCGAGCTCGAGGAACTCGACCTCGCCCGCCCCACCAGATCCGGCGGCCACATCGACACCTACCGCGACCGACTGGTTGTTCCGGTGCGGTCGCAGGGGACGCGCATCGATGGGTTTATCGGGCGCGACACGACCGGCCGAGCCGAGATTCCCAAGTACCTCAACCTTCGCCGCACGCCGATCTTTGACAAGGGTGCGGCGCTTTACGCGCCGTGGAGCGGCCCCCTGTCCGCTGACGCGACGGTCGTCATCGTGGAGGGACCGCTGGATGCGCTGGCGGTCGCCGCGGCGGCGGCCGCCCGGCATACCCACTTGTTTGCTCCCTTCACGACCAGCGGGGTGACCGTGTCCGCGTCGCAAGCAGAGTCCGTGATCGCGCTGCACCCTTCTCCCCCTGTCATCGCCCTTGACGGGGACCGTGCAGGGCGCGAGGGAACGGATCGCTGGCTCAAGGCCTTGTGCCTCGACGCTGGGAAACCTGCGCTGACGGTGAAACTGCCCGAGGGGATCGACCCTGCGGACTGGCTTTCAGAACACGGCACCGCCGGGCTCGCCGCATTCGATCCACGAACCGACCGCCGCAGCGATCCTGCTGAGGTGTGTCCGCGGGTCCCCGCTCGAGACCTGGTGAGGCTGTTCCTCGAAGGCGACCCGCGTGCCCCTAGGGAAGCGATCAAGATCCTTGCTGCGATCGGCAAGGACCTCACTGGTCACGACTTGCATGACTTCGTGAGTCAGGCATCGCATGAGATGACCGTCCGGGGTTGGAATCACGAAGCCACGTTTGGACCGGTCCTCGAGGGCTTCATCAGTAGCGCTCGTCTGCGCGGCCCAACGACGCGGCTCACGGCCGTCCCGGACATGAGGCCGCCGCAGTTGTCCCCAGATCTCTGAGCTGACGGCGCGACGGAGACCTCGTGGGTCGATGGTCGAAGTCCCAGTCACATTCTCGGCACACCTGACCAAGAAGGAGTTCGCATGCCCAGTCGCATCGAATCAGACCACGTTGACGCGCAGCCCGCATCGGTTGTCATCGCGCGGGCCTGTGTCCACATCGACCTAGCGGCCTGCGAGTTGGAACGGCGGGCCGGAGACGACGTGTTCTCGCCCTGGCTCCCGTTGGCTGGCCAGCTGCACCTCATCAGGGGAGGTCTCGACCCTTCGATTCGCGCCGCCGCGGAACCAGACGACCTGGACGTGACTAAGCACCTCGACGCCGCCCTCGCCCTCCTCGAGACGGTCAACGGGGCTCAGCTTCCCGATGTCCTTGAGTGGATCGGCGACCTGCAAGCCCTTCGCGCGGGGATCGCATCGAAGGACGCGGCGCGATGACCGTCACGACGCTCCCTGATCTCATCGCCCGGGCCGAGTCCCTGGCCCGGGGCCTGCGTTTCTCCGACCAACCCACGACCACCGAGCAATGGACCACATTCGAGGCCACCACTCATCGGCTGATGCGCGAATTGGCCAATCCCTTACTGGTTGGCCGTCGAGTCAGCAACACAATCGCCTCGCGCCCACGCGAGATAGCGCGCAACCTCCCGAGGGCGCCACAGTTCGCCGCGCCCGAGACCAGGTACACGGTGAGGGAGGCGGCCACACAGCTCGGAGTCGGCGTTGACACCGTGCTAGGGCGTCTGCACCGATCACAGCTCCCTGGGGTCCTCGACACCGGCGCCTACGTGATCGGGGCCGCGGACCTCTTCGACGCGGCGGAAGTCGTGCCCGCCAATGCGACAAGCACCCACCCGCTGGATCGCCTGAGCACCATGTTGGGAACAACCGCGGACCTGATCACACTGCACCGGCGACGCCAGAGTTTCGGCGTCCAGGACGATCCTCTGGGCACCGACGCGCAGCTCAGCCCTGTCATGGCCAGGCTCCTGACCGTCACGGTGATGGCAGCTCGTGACTCTGTGTCGCGCCTTCCGACTGCGACCGCTGACCAGGCCCTCGAGCTGGCCAAGTACGCCGAGCGCTCCCTAGACCAGCTAAGCCAGCGAGTGGAGAGCGACAGCCTCAGCCGCGTCGCGAGTTTCATCGCTGGGCCGACGAGTCCCGGCCTCAACGACGAGCTGCAGTCTGCCCTTCGCTCGTGGGCTGATTGCGCGCGCGCCGAGGTCCGGCGCGGTATCCCCAGCGCAGACTCGCTTCGAGCCATCGCCAATCAGAGCCTGCACATCTACGCCGTGTCCGCGAGGATGCTCGGCTCCATTCAGGCGGGGACGGTCGAGCACCACGAGGCCCAGGACTGCCTTCGCGAGGCTGCCGTGAGCCAGCGTCGGCTCCAAGAGAAATGGGGCAACGTGACAACAGCCGTGAAGCCCGGACGGGAGTTCGCTTCAGCCACCCGGAATGTCCACGGCGTCTTGGAGGTGCTCGACCAGAGGTTGGTCGACGGAGGGTCCGAGTGCGACCTCACAGCCGGTGAGCGGATTGCCGCCTGCAACGAGCTGGCCAATGCATTGGGCGAGATCGCCGACATCACACACGAAGCGCGACACCTCCCTTATTCGCTCACGAGATCGGAGCTTCTCTACGCCCCCGCCAGGATCCTGCCCAGTGCCGCTGAACGTCTCCAGGCAAGACAGTTGGGCCGGTTCGTTCCCGTGCTACCAAAGGAGATCCAGGATCTGAGGTCGGTCGCTCACGACGCCGCGAACGCGGCTGCCACCGTGGTCAGCACGGTCCCTCCCGAGTTGCAGAGGCTCCCCCGCTGGACGAGGGCTCCCGCGGTGACGACCTCCCTCGGTCTTGCCCCTGAGCTGTAAGTCGCGGGCGTCGACGGTCGTGCCCATTCCATTCAGATGGTGTATCCACTCCCCGGTACACGGGGGGAGAGCGAGCCCCGACAAGGCGGCTGCAAGGTCAACCCGCGGAACACTCACATGGAGAACACCATGATGGACTTGGAGCAACTACCAGCACTGATCTCGGTACCCAAGGCTGCAAAGATCCTAGGGCTGAGCAGAGCCAGCGCCTACCGCTTCGCCGCTGCTGGCGAGTTGCCGACGCGTCATCTAGGCGGTCGCGTATTCGTGGTAACCCACAAGCTCAAGGCGTTCCTCGACGGCGGGGAGGCTGCATGAGCCGTCGCACCCTTCCCGGCGTCGCCGTGTACAAGCGCGGCAAGGCCTGGGCCTACCAGGTGGAGCGGGATCGGGCGACGCTCGACGGGAGCCGGAAGCGGTCATACAAGGGTGGCTTCCCGACCGAGCAGGAAGCCTGGACTGCGGCCGTGGAGGCCAAGAAGCAACTTGACGTCGGCCGTGCTCCCCATGCCAAGCGAGTGAGAGCCGAGGTGTTCCTTCAGGAGTGGCTTGACTCAGTGCGACCATCACTGAAGCCATCGACGTTCGCCAGCTACCGAGACATGGTCGAGGACTACGTGGCTCCCACCATCGGCCAGCGGTGGTTGGGCGATGTCACGGTTCAGGTCCTCAACGCGTTCTATCGGCACCTGAGTGAGAGCGGTCGCAAGCGCAAGGACACGAGTCTTCGGGTCTACGAGTACTGGTCGGCCCACATGGACGAACGGGGCGGCCTTGGTCCTCGTCCGACCGAAATCGCCGACCGATGTGGCGTCTCCCGAGACGCCGCGCGGTCCGCGCTCATGCGGTTCCGTCGCGGCAGGGTCCCCAAGGGCCGAGGCAGCGGCCTGGCACCGAAGACCGTCCGCAACATTCACAGGATGCTTCACCGAGCCTTCAACGATGCGGTGGCATGGGGCTACCTGACAGCGAACCCGACGCATCACGCTGTGCTTCCCCGGCCGACCCCTCAGATCGAGCGCACAGCCGCGCCCTGGACCACCGATGAACTCGCCGCTTGGCTCCGCGTCGCGCTCCAGGACCGGTATGCCGGGCTGTGGGTTCTAGCCGCCACCACCGGAATGCGTCGTTCCGAGCTGGCCGGGATCCGTCGACGTTGGCTAGACCTCGAGGAGGAGACCCTCGTGGTGGCCGACACCCGCGTCGTGGTGGATGGACGAGCCGCCGACTCAGACGGCAAGACGGCAGCGGCGAGGCGCACGCTGTCGCTTGACGACTTCACCATGAAGCACCTACTCGGCCACTTGGAGCTGATCGACACCGAACGCGAGGCCTTCGGGGCCAGCTACCCAGACCATGACTTCATCACCGTGCGGCCGGACGGCGTACGTCTCCATCCAGACACGCTGACGCGTCGCTTCAACCGACTAGTGGACCGCGCCGGCGTTCCTCGGATCAGGCTGCACGACGTCCGCCATACCTACGCGACCCTTGCCATGGACGCCGGCGTCGATCCCAAGATGCTCAGCGATCGGATGGGCCACGCCAACACCTCGATCACCCTCCAGATCTACACCCACCGGTCGGTTGGCAAGGACCGCGAGCTAGCACGATCTGTTTCCGAGCTGATCGAACGGGCTCTCGAGTCCTAGCGTGGGCGTCAATGTGCTGACGGGACCCCGTGATGTGGTCCAACCGCTATGAGAGTGCTGGTTGGGTGGTGCTGGTCCAGCTGGCCGCGTACTCCGCCGGGGTCAGGTCCCCGAGGGAGGAGTGCGGCCTGTAGGTGTTGTACTCGATCCGCCAGGCTTCGACAACGACCTGGGCCTCGAGCAGCGTGGCGAACTCCTCGATGTTGAACAGTTCGTCGCGGGCCCGGCTGTTGAAGGACTCGACGAACGGGTTCTCCCACGGTGAGCCGGGCTCGATGAAGGCGGTTCTGGTGCCGGCCAGGCGGCAGTAGTCGCGCAGGGCCCAGGCGATCATCTCCGGGCCGTTGTCCATCCGCAGGTGCTCGGGTGCGCCGCGGACCGCGACGAGGTCGATGAGCACCTCGACGACCTCGTCGGAGGTGCCGGTGCGCCCGACTCGCATCGCCAGCGCTTCGCGGGTGTGTTCGTCGACGACGTGCAGCGACTTCAGGCGGCGCCGGTCGGTGGTCTCGTCGAACTGGAAGTCCAGCGCCCAGACCTGGTTCGGACGCTCGGCGCGCAGCCGCTCACCGTTGTCGGGGCTGACGCGGCGGCGTTTCCTCGTGCGGACCGGGCGGCGCAGGCCCTCCTGCCGCCACAGTCGTTGGATTCGCTTGTGGTTCACCGACGTCCACGCCTTGGTGACGTCGCGGCGCAGCAGCCGGTACGCCATCCGCCACCCCCACCGCGGGTGCGCCYGGGCGATCCGGCGCAGCTCGGCCCGCAGCCGAGATTCCTCATCGGGCCGGGCTCGCCGGGGCAGCCGGTGGGTGGACCGGTGCGCGCCGACGACCCGGCAGGCCCGACGCTCGGAAACCCCGAACCGATTCCGCACATGCCCCACGGCACGGCGGCGACGGTCCGGGGTCAGAAGTTTCCCTCGGCCAGCTCCTTGAGCATGTCGATGTCCAGGGCCTGGTTGGCCACCAGCTTCTTGAGCCGGGCGTTCTCGGACTCAAGCTCCTTCAGGCGTTTCGCCTCGGACGCCTTCATCCCTCCGTACTGGGACCGCCACCTGTTCCAGGTCGCCTCGGAGATCTCCAGGGTGCGCAGCACCTCGGTCAAGTCCTTGCCGTCGTTGAGAATCCGCTCGCCCTCACGCAGCTTGCGGACCACCTGCTCGGGGGTGTGCCGGTGTCGCTTCATCGTGATCGTCCTCCTCGCCCACAGTGTGGGCTCTTGGACTCTCACAACGGGTGGACCACTCCGAAGGGGTCACGCCAGTGCCATCAGAATGGCTCCCCAAGGACCCGAAGCGCCGATCAGGACGGATGAGCGTCTCTCCGCACATCGCGGGCGTGCCCCGATGCTGCTGCTTGGCGCCCAGATCGACGCGGGTTCGATCCGCCGATAATTGGGCTCATCACATATGAGGGTGTAGTGGTCGTGTCGGAGGTCGGTCTGGGTGAAGGGCGAGGCCAACCCGGTGCTCCGCACGCCAACTTCCGTCAGATTGATCTCACGTCAATCGGATGCGAACAGCGGCTCACCGTCAAAATCCATATCAACGAGACCACCCATCGGCTTGATGTTGACCAGGTCCGGCTCGGGCAGATTGACAGGCACGTACCGCTCGTCCTCGGGGTGGTGAAAGACATACTCCCTAGCCGATTCCGCGGTGTGCAGGTTGAACAGTTTCTCCATTGCTGTGGTCCCGGACTGGATTCGGTCGATCCGTCCGGCAAGCACCATCTCGCGTAGCTGCTGGACACGCGGATCTTCCGCTCCGGCACCCTCCAACATCGCCATGGGATCACTCATGAGTAGCCCCAGCTTGCGAGTGAGCGGGAAGGTGACGCCCCATGCCGTCCCGAAGCCGACTCCTTCCCATGGCTCGTCATCCGGTCGGCGCACCAGGCTGACTGGAGCATCCGATGTTATGAGGGAGCGTCGGTCGAAGCGAACGAGTGTCCAGGGACGGATCGCAAGGTAGGGCGTCAGCTCGACTGCGGTCTCGACTGTGTTCTGGATGTGAGCCAGGTTGGAGAATCCGATCGGCGGTCCACCGGGCTGGGTGGCCTCGTCCCAGATTCGATCCTCTTGCTCCTGCGACGGATCGAACCCAAGGTTCTTACGGATCCAAGTACCAACGTTCTTGCGACCACCGACGCCTACCTCCAGCCGAACCATGGTCGCGCGGACGTGCTCGGTTGTCCTCCGGGTATCTGGCCCGCGCACGCTTTGCAAGGCCACGTAGTGGGCAAAGGCCCACCTGTTCTCCTCGGAAGGAGGAAACTCGCCGTTGGCAAAGCCCCTGATGATACCGAGGGCCTGAGCCTCGACTTCGCTAAGCACCTTCTCGAACGCATCTGGCTCTTCGAACTCGCCGACCGTGTGGAAGTGGTTCTGCGCAGCCACGTTTTTCACGCTCGGCGTGTATGGCGCCCGGGAGCAGTCAAGGGGCATGACCCTGATGCGCTCTTGGCTCGTCGCGAATCCCCGAAGATACCCCTGCGGCACATAGTGATGGAGCTTCGCAGTGCTCTTCTTGCCCGTCATGCGCGCATCATCTCTGCGCTCGCACCTGAATCGCGCTCACCCATACAACTCCCCCTACGTCGTGCATCTGCGCACCTCGTCGATTTCGACTGGGAACAGGTCGTCACGACTACAGTCTCCCCGACGCGACCGACAGGTTGAGCGACAAGCGGAAAGAACCGTTCTTCACAGTCCTGTGCAAGGGCGACAGATCGAACACCTACATCTGGCACATCGAGATGCTCTGCGGCCATGCAAACACGATCTCTAAACCCCGATCCACCGATGGACCCTCGATGGATCGGGGCGAAGTTCGGTCCCGACCCCAGTCCAGACATGAGTCGATCACCGAGCAACGGATTTGGGTAGAGGGGCATACGGGATCCGACGTTGAGTCACTGCGGTGCGTGGACCTCGGCACACCAGGGGTCGTCCCATGTGTCGAGTACTTCGGAGACGTGGCCCCACTCCCACTCGGTTCCTCGCCACGCGGTTGCCGGGTCCCAATGGAGGGTGAGCGCGGGTAGCCACCGTGGCGTTATCCATAGGTGCGTTATCTTGAGGTCCAGCTGCGGCGGCGGCAGTCGGGCAACGTCGTCGGGCGTTGCGTCCCGAAGCCACTCGAAGACGGGGTCGTTCTCGCTGTCGACTGTCAGTACGGCGTGCCGCTCAGGGCCACCGAACTCCTCAAGCTTCTTTGGCACGTCCGCGTACCCGGGGCGGGCAAGGACTGCGCAGGCTGCGGCTACGACGCTGGGGCCGTCCGCGATGGGTCGCCCTCCACCGGAACCGATCGTGAACCGGACCTCACCGGGTGCGAACTTGTCGAACGGCGCGATGAACTCGTACTGCTCAGTCCTCCTCGGCACCTCGTCGCGCTTGGCGGGGTCCCCAAAATCACGCAACGTGTTCTCGAGCCATGTCAGGTCCTTGACTCTGGCCTTGGACGTCAGCGAGACCCAATAGCCGTGCTGGAGCCCGGCGTACTGCTTGCGCCGGCCGAACTTCTCTAGCGCATTGGCGAGTTGATTGTCTGCCTTGTTCGGATCGGACACGATCTCGAGCGGCACACCGCCAGCTCGGTGAATGATGGCGTCGGGGAGGCTCTTGCCACGTCGGTCGTCGTAGGAGCAGACGCGTACGCCGAGGGTCTTCTCGACGATGAACCGGGCAATGGTTTCGTCGCAGTTTTCTCCATGGTTCCCGGGCGCGCTTGGCGACATGGAGTTCTCCGTTCGTTTTGTCTGTAATCCAGACACCCACGGCCATGCTGCCTGCTTGGTAGCACTCTTTGCCGCATTGAGGGCGGATCGGACCTGCGTCCTACCGCCGCAAAGGCACGGCCGCGCTCCCATCTCATCGCGCCAAGTCCCGGACCGCGGCGGGCGCGGGGCCACTCCATCGCACACGCCTACGGCCGCGGCCGCTCGGACGGCTGGGACGGCCTCGGACCCACTGTGGTCATCGGTCACCCTCGCCGTCGAGCTGCTTTGGGCACGGTGAGACGCAGTGAGACACATGGGCCGCCTGTTGCCGCTGGCTACACTTTTGGCTACAGGCGGGGGTAAACGACGACAGCAAGAGGCCCCTTCCTGATTGGAAGGGGCCTCTGACCTGCTACTTCTTGAGTAGCGGGGGCAGGATTTGAACCTGCGACCTCCGGGTTATGAGCCCGGCGAGCTACCGAGCTGCTCCACCCCGCGTCGGTAGACACCACCTTACGGGAGCTCCTGCGCCGGAACCAAATCGGGCGGCGCAGGGTCCGGACAAGGCCCCTAGGGAGTCGAGGTCGCGGTGGGCGCCGGGGTGGTGGTGCTCGATGACGGTGTGGGCGTGACCGTCACCGACCCGCCCTTCGGGGCGGCGGCCACAGCGCGCCCGATGGCGTCGGCGAGCTGCTTCTGGGCCGTTCCGTATGCCGCGAAGTCACCTGCCTTGAGCGCCTTCTGACCCGCGTCGTAGGCCGCCTGGATGTCGGCCAGCGCCTTGGCCAGCGCGGCTGCGTCGGCCGGCGGGGGCGTGGTCGGTGTCGTCGGCGTGCCGCCTCCTGTGGTGGGGGGCGTGGTCGGCGTGGAGCCGGAGTCGCCGGCGCTGGCGCCAGAGTTGCCGCCGAACAGGCCGTCCAGCGCGCCGTCCAGGGTGTAGGCCCAGGCGAGCTTGTCGCCGAAGGCCGCGACCGTGGCCCGTTGGAGTGGGAACGCCGACGTGCCCTGGGCCCGCACGTAGATCGGCTGCACGTACAACAGCCCACCGCCGACAGGGAGGGTGAGCAGGTTGCCCAGGGTGACCTGGGACCCGGTCTGCCGCGCGTTGTTGAGGAACTGGCTGAGGTTGAGGGTCGAGTCGGGCGAGGTGACGTTCGACGAGTTGATGTCGTTCTGCACCTGGCCCGGCCCTCGCACCTGGCTGTCCTTGGGCAGCGTGAGCAGTCGCAGCGTGCCGTAGTCGTCGCTGCGCTTGCCGTCGGTGGACCCGGCATCCGCGTCGACCGCCAGGAAGCCGGACAGCACCTGCCGGTCGCCGATGGGCTTGAAGGTCGTCGTCAGGGAGAAGCGTGCGCCGGTCTGGTCGGGCATCTTGAGCGTGAGGTAGTAGGGCGGCTGGTCGACGTTGCCCTCCTGGGCGGGGTCCTCCGGCACCTCCCAGAAGTCACCGGCGCCGTAGAACGAGTCGGCATCGGTCACGTGGTAGCGGTTGAGCATCGTGCGCTGCACCTTGAAGAGGTCCTCGGGGTAGCGCAGGTGCGACATCAGGTCGCCGCTGATCTCGCTCATCGGCAGCACGGTGTTCTTGAACGCGTTGGACCACGCCTTGAGCAGCGGGTCCTTGTCGTCCCACGAGTACAGCTTCACCGAGCCGTCGTACGCGTCCACGGTGGCCTTCACCGAGTTGCGGATGTAGTTGACCTGACCGGTGCCGATGGGGCGCACCGACTGCGAGTTCGCGGTGGTCGAGTCCGACGTCGCGCTGTCGATCTCGGTGAGCCGTGAGTAGGGGTAGTCGGCCGTGGTGGTGTAGCCGTCGACGATCCACTGGACGCGCCCGTCGACCACGGCGGGATAGGGGTTGCCGTCGAGGGTCAGCCAGGGGGCGACCCGCTGGACGCGCTCGATCGGCTCGCGGTGGTCGAGCAGCCGGCTCCTGTCGTTGACGGCGTCGGAGAGCATGAAGTTGAGCTCGCGGTACTTCAGCGCATAGGCGGCCTTGCGCAGGAAGGACGTGAGGGGCACCCCGCCCTTGCCGGTGTAGGTGTTGTTCTTCTGTCCGGCTGCACTGCCGTCGGGGTAGTCGAACTCACGCGCCCGCGATCCCGTCGCACCTCCGACGATGGAGTACGTGGGCGACTGCTCGCCGAAGTAGACCCGGGGTTCGAACTGTCCCAGCGGACCCATCTGGGGGATGTTCTGCTCGTAGAAGACCGGCTGACCGTCGGCGCCACGCTGGTTGCCGTAGGCCGCGACCACACCGAACCCGTGCGTGTAGACCGTGTGGTCGTTGAGCCAGTTGCGCTGGTTCTGCGGCAGGCCGTCGAGGTCCAGCTCACGGACCGCCACGACGGTGTCGTTGATCTTGCCGTTGATGTTGTAGCGGTCGACGTCGAGGGCGTCGGGGAAGGCGTAGTAGGACTTGACCGACTGGAGCTGCTTGAACGTCGGGGAGACCACGATGGGGTCGACCAGACGGATGCCCGGGATCGTCTCCGCGTCGTCACGCAGCTGACCCGGGCTCGCCTCGGTCGTCGCGGTGTAGCCCTTGGTGTCGACGTTCGCGATGCCGTAGGCAGCACGCGTCGCCTTGATGTTGCGGTCGATGTAGACCTGTTCGAGGGATTTCTCCGACGGGCGGACCTTGAACCGCTGGTAGAGCGCCGGGTAGATGCTGCCGACGACGATCGAGGTGATCAGCAGCAGGGCGACGCCGACCACGGGGAGCCGCCAGGAGCGGGTCCAGATGGAGGCGATGAACAGACCGACGGTCATCAGCGCGGCCACCGCGAGGATCGCCTTGGTCGGCAACACCGCGTGGGCATCGGTGTAGCGGATGCCCGTCAGCAGGGGTGAGTCCTTGGTCGCGAGCGCATAGCGGTCGAACCAGTAGGTCGCCGCCCGGACCAGGACCAGGGCCGCGACGAGGATTGCGAGATGGGTCCTGGCAGCCCGCGACGTGCGCTCCGCTCGGGCCTGGATCTGGAGCCCGCCGTAGACGTAGTGCGTGAAGGCCGCGGCGAGGGTGGCCATCACCAGCACCATCGTGAGGAAACCGAGCAGGAACTGCACCCACGGCAGGGTGAAGACGAAGAACGACAGGTCGAGGTGGAACTGTGCGTCGCTGCTGCCGAACGAGACGCCGTTGCGCCACAACAGGAACGTCTTCCACTGCCCCGCCGCACCGGTCCCCGCCAGCAGGCCCAGGATGCCGGGAATGGCGAACATGGCGATTCGCCGCAACGGCTCGATGGCCTCGCGGTACTGGTCGAGGCTCTGCTGCTGCGGCGTCACCGGCGCATAGATCGGTCGGGTGCGGTAGCCGACGAGCAGGCTCGACGCCACCACTCCCGCCGTGAGCACGAACCCCACGACGAACAGCAGGATCTTGGTCGTGAGCTGCGTGACGAAGACACCCTCGTAGCCCACCGAGTGGAACCACAGGACCTCGGTCCACACGGACGCCATGATCGACACCAGGAAGCCGAGGACGACGAGGATCACGACCGTCGGGACCAACGGCCCACGGCGCCGGTTGAAGGACAGCGACGGAGGACGGCGGCCACCTGCTCCCGACCCTGACCCGCGCGGAGTGCCCTCGGGACGGGCGCCCTCGGCGCCCGAATCGCCCTGGCCGAACCACTCAGATGAACTCACGCCACGCCCGATCTGCCGTGCGACCGCCCAGCGAGGCCGCCTGCTGTAGTGGTCCAACTTACCGACCGCCCAGGTGGTTCCCACGCGCACGTCGGACACGTGTCGGCACCAGCTGTGCAAGCCCTGGGTATGCCGCGTGGCCGGCGACCACTCGCCATGGGGCACCATGGGCGCGTGACCCAGAACTCCCAACCCGTCGCCGACCCGTTGTCCATCGCCGCACTGGACACCGAACGCCACGTCGCAGCCTCCGGGTGGGACCAGAACCCGCGGCTGTTCGCGCTCGTCCCCACGGCTGAGCTCCTCGAGCGCGAGCCGCACCTGCGCGCCCAGATGCGGGGCTCCGACCTGGCCGAGGGCGCCCTGAGCGCGATCGAGCAGGAGGACCTGCCGCCGACCTCCAACCTCGAGAGCCTGCTCGGGGGGATCGCGTGGCCGGACAGCGTCGTGGGCGCCGCCCTGGCCGTCGAGCGCATCGTCGTCCCGCCGGAGGCCGAGCGCGACCTGCCCGCGCACACCGAGTCGGCCGTCGACGCGCTGGCGTCCCACCCGGACCGCCAGGACGTCCGGCTGCTCGTGGCCGTCACCCGTGACGGCCAGAGCCGCTGCCTGCTTCGCCAGCGCGCCAACGACCGCGACGACAAGGTCGCCCTCGGGGACGAGATCGCACCGGGCCTCGTCCACGCGCTGAAGGCGACCCTGCAGGGCTGAACCACTCCTCGGTGTCGCCTCCGTGCACGGTGGTGCCGCGTTCAGGGGCTACTTCGTGCAGGTGGGCAACGAGCCGGCGCGCTTGTCGGCGATCGCCTCGACGGCCTTCCTGGCCTCGTCGAAGGTCGCGATCCTGACCACGCGCAGTCCGTCGGGGACGTGGCCCACGACCTCGTCGCAGTTGTCCGCGGGAGCGAGGAACCACGTGGCACCGCCGTCGTGGGCGCCGACCAGCTTCTGCTGGATGCCGCCGATCGGTCCCACCCGGCCGGCCGCGTTGATCGTGCCGGTGCCGGCGATCTTCTGCCCACCGGTGAGCGGGCCGGGTGTGAGCGTGTCGTAGACGGCCAGGGAGAACATCGTCCCGGCCGACGGGCCTCCGACGTTGCCGGCGTTGATCTTGACGTCGATCGGGAACTCGAACCGGATGCCGAGGAAGACGCCCACCGTGGCGCGACCATCGGCCTCGCGTGTCTGGGCCGTGACCGTGAGTGGCTTGCCGCCCCGGACCAGCCCGAGGGCCACCCGCTCCCCCGGCTTGTGGGCGCCGACGCCGGCACGCACCGCGTTGGAGTCGGCCACCGGCTTGCCGTCGATGGTGACGATCTCGTCGCCCGCCTTCAGCAGCGCCGCCGACGGTGCGTCCTTGGCGACCTGTCCGATGACGACGTGCTCGACGACCTTCTTGCCGAGGGCCTTCAACGCCACAGCCACGGCCTCCTGCTGGGAGTCGATCATCTCGGCGGTGCTCTCCTCCTCGACCTGCTTGTCCGTCACGCCCTTGGGGAAGTACAGCTCCTCGTCGACGACGTCCTCGCTGGGGTCGATCGCGGCCGCGAGCAGGCTCCACATGGTCACGCGGTAGCCGGGGCCACCGGCGATGCGGACGGTGGTGAAGTCGAGCGCTCCCTCGGTCGGGAAGGTCTGGGCGCCCGAGACGGTGATCAGCTGCTTGCCGTCGAGGGTGCCCAGGGTGTTGGTGATCGGTCCGGGCTTCATCACGACATACGGCAGTCCGACCATGGTCGACAGGGCCCCGAGGGCGATCAGCAGGAAGAAGCCGACCAGGGCCACGGTGGACCGCCGGCTGAGCCGGTAGGGGTCCTCCGCGAGCGCACCCTGGTCCGGCGTGTGCGGGGCCCGGCCGGTGTCATCCGTGAGGTGCTGGTCCGAGGCGTGCTTCTGGAACGGCCCGCTCACGGCAGCCCCACCCACTCATCGCTGCCGTCGGTGAACAGCTGGTGCTTCCAGATCGGCACCGTCCCCTTCAGCGTGTCGATGAGGTCACGGCAGGCCTCGAACGCCTCGCCACGGTGCGGAGCCGAGACTGCCGCCACCACCGCGCGGTCACCGATCTCGAGGTGACCCACGCGGTGCACCGCTGCGAGGCGGGCGACGTGGTGGCGCGCGGCGACCTCGCGGCATACCCGCTCCAGGGTCTCGACCACGCTGGGGTGGGCGGAGTAGTCGAGCGCCGACACCGGCGCTCCGTGGTCGTGGTCGCGCACGACGCCCACGAACAGGGCGATGCCCCCACACCGGGGGTGCTGCACCAGGGCGAGCACCTCGTCGACGCTCAGTGGTTCGTCGCGGACGTCGCAGAGCACCACGGTGGGCTCGCTGTCGAGCTCGGTGACCGGATCGCTCATGCCGTCGAACCTTTCCTGCGGCGTCGCCGCATGATTGCTGCCGTGCCCACCAGGGCCACCGCGGCGCTGGCCGCCCCCAGAGCCGCATCCTTGCGGTCCACCCTGCGGGCCGCCACCGCGTGTGAACCCCGGATCGTGTCCAGCAGCACGCCGAGGCAGGTCTCGTTGTCGTGGACCGGCACCCAGCCGCGACCCAGCAGTGTGCGAGCAGAGACTGCCCAGGGAAAGGCCACGAAGGCCAGGTCGCTGGCGGGTGCCGGCAACACCCCAACGCGGTGGAGGCGGTCCGCAGTTCCCATCGCCGCCACCATGCCGAGCTCGACCCTGCGCATGCCGGTGAGCCGTTCGAGGTCGGACTGGGTGAGGTGGCCGGGCGCGCCGACCGAGACCTCTCCGGCGACTCCCTGCGCCATCACCAGGGCGACGGCCGAGCCCAGGTCGTCGACGTGGCAGAACTGCCACGCGGGTTCGGCGCCTCGCAGCATGAGCAGCCGGGGCGCCTCGAAGTGGCGGGTGACGACGGTGTCCACGCCCTCTCCCACGAGGGCCGCGGGCCGCACCGCCGTGATGACCAGTCCCGGGTGCACGTCGCGGGCCACCCGAATGAGCTGCTCGACGTCCATCAGGTCACCGACGTGCCCGCCGTCCGCGGGCGCGCGCAGGGGTGCGTCGTCCTCGAGGGGCACGGGGTTGTCGGCGAGCGCCCCGAAGGTCTGCGCCGACGTCACGACCACCAGGTGGCGGACGCCCGCAGCCGCCGCGGCGGTGATGACGGTCTGGGCGATGCGGAGGCTGCGTTCGCGACGCGCCCGCGTGCCCATCGCCAGGTCCCGAGCGAGGTTGGTGCTCGCCGCCACGTATGCCGCGGCGTGGACCCCCGCGAGCGCCTTCACCAGGCTCGGGTCACCGGGGTCGGCGTAGCGGAACTGCACCCCACCCACCGGAGTCGGCTCGGTGTCGATCGCCACGACGGCACCGATGCGCGCCTCGTCGACGGCACCGCCGGGTCGTGCCGTGGTGGACCCTCGGGCAGCGGCCGAGACCAGCGCGCGCAACAACGCTCGACCGGCGGGACCGGCCGTGCCGATCACCGCGACGTCGATGACGCTACGCCGCGAGCGAACGGCGTCCCGTCCAGCCCGCCCGGGGGAACTCACTGTGGCCTCCGCGTGGTTGTCTAGTGAGAGTCCATCCTCTCAGGACCGCTGAGGAGCAGTTGTGCCCGACCTACCCCGTGACCCCCACGACCCGCGTGACCCCAGTGACCCGAGTGACCCCTACGACCCTCGCGACGACCCGGGCGAGTCCCTCGACGACTCCTCCGACGACTCCTCCGGGGGTTCCGGGCTCTCGCCGGAGATCGAGGCGGTCCTCGCCCGGCTCACCGGCGGTGAGGTCGACCCTGACATGGCCAAGGCCCTCAAGGACATGGGCATCGACCAGGTCGACCCCGCCATGCTCCAGATGATGGTCGGCCAGATGCAGTCCATGTTCGCGAGCACCGACACCGACGCCTTCAACCTCACCCTCGCGACCGACACGGCCCGCAAGACGGTGTCAGAGGCGGGCGACGCGGTGGTCGGCGACGCCGCCCGTCGCCAGCTCGACCAGGCGGTCCAGGTCGCCGAGCTCTGGCTCGACGAGGTGACCGCCTTCGAGGCACCCGGCATCACGACCCACGCGTGGAGCCGCGCCGAATGGGTCGAGGCGACCATGCCGACCTGGCGCACGCTGGTCGAGCCGGTCGCCGAAGGCGTGGGACGAGCCGTCGGGGACGCCATGCGCACCCAGCTCCAGCAGCTCGGTGAGGGCGGCCTGCCCGAGGGGATCCTGCCCGCAGGGATCGACCCCGCCGCGATGCTCGGCCAGATGGAGCCGATGCTGGCCAAGATGAGCGGGGCGATGTTCGGGCTGCAGGTCGGCCAGGCCGTCGGCACCCTCGCGACCGAGACCGTCAGCGGCACCGAAGTCGGTCTGCCGCTCGTGCCGGACCGGTCTGTGGCCCTGCTCCCCGTCAACGTCGAGGCCTTCGCCGACGGACTCGGCGTGGACCTCGACCAGGTCCGCATCTACCTCGCCGTCCGTGAGGCAGCGCGGGTCCGGTTGTTCTCCGAGGTGCCGTGGATCGGGCCACAGCTGGTGGCGGCGGTGCGCGACTACGCCCGCGACATCAGCATCGACACCGACCGGATCGAGACGGCGTTGGAGTCGGTCGACGCCAGCGACGCGAACGCGCTGCAGGCGGCGCTGCAGGACCAGCTCTTCCGCCCGGACCCCAGTCCCGCGCAACGCGCGGCGCTGGCCCGGCTCGAGACCTACCTCGCGCTCGTCGAGGGCTGGGTCGACGTCGTCGCCGACCGCACGACCCGCGATCACCTGCCGCAGGCGGCCGCCCTGGGCGAAGCCGTGCGACGCCGACGGGCCACCGGGGGTCCGGCGGAGAAGGCCTTCGCGGGCCTGGTCGGACTGGAGCTGCGACCACGGCGGCTGCGCGACGCCGCCAACCTGTGGGCCGCCCTCGAGGCCAGGCACGGGGCCGCCGGTCGTGACGGAGCCTGGGGACACCCCGATGTCGCACCCACCGGCGCCGACCTCGACGACCCCCTCGGCTACGTCGAGCGCTACGGCACGTCCGACAGCGCCGACCTCGACGCAGCCCTCGACGAGCTCCTCAGCGAGGGTGGGGCCAGCGGCGTCTCGCAGCCGACCGACGGCGCGCCGACGAACGACGAACCCCACGCTGGTCCGGACTCCCACGCTGGTCCGGACTCCCACGCTGGTCCGGACTCCCCCGACGAGGACGGACGGTGACGGCGCCGCCGACGGACGTGCCCACGGCATACCTCGCGCTCCGGGCTGACGCCCAGAGCGTGCTGGAGGAGTGGAAGGCGCCGGACGCCCAGCAGGAGCGGCTGCGGGTGGAGCTGCTGGGCCACTGCGAGGCGCACCCGGACGCCTTGTGGAAGCAGGGACCGCCGGCGCACCTCACCGCGAGTGCGCTGGTGCTCAACGCTTCTCTCGACAAGGTGCTGCTCACCCTGCACGCCAAGGCCGGTCTCTGGCTGCAGTTCGGTGGTCACTTCGAGCCCGGCGACACCACCATGCTCGCCGCCGCGACCCGGGAGGCGCAGGAGGAGTCGGGCATCGCCGACCTCGCGCTGCATCCGCAGCTGGTCCACCTCGACCGTCACGCGCTGCTGGCCACGGGTTTCGGGCGGTGCAGCGAGCACCTCGACCTGAGGTACGCCGGCGTCGCCCGCGACGAGGACGCGTATGCCGTGAGCGAGGAATCCCTCGACGTGGCCTGGTGGCCGGTGGACGGGCTCCCTGCAGCCAGCGCTGGAGAGATCAGGCCGCTGGTCGAGGCAGCCAGACGGGTGCTGGACGCCTAGGCGGTGCTCCTGGGCTGAGCCGGTGGGTCAGTCGCGGTCGGGTCAGTCGCTGTGGGATCAGTCCCTGTGGGGTCGTGGGGTCAGTCGCTGGGACCGAAGTCCAGGGCGGCCTGGCCCAGCTCGTCGCTGTCGGTCTCGCCGTCGGACAGGTCGAGCCCGGCTGTCGCCGCCACGCCCTCGAGGTAGCCCCGCGCGCGCTCCAGCCGCGGGTAGCCCTCGAGCAGCGCCCAGAAGTCCGGGCCGTGGCCGGGTGAGAGCAGGTGGGCCAGCTCGTGGAGGATCACGTAGTCGAGGACGAAGCCCGGCATGCCCTTGACGCGGGTGGAGATCCGGATGGTGCCGTCGGACGGGGTGCAGGAACCCCAGCGGGAGTTCTGGTTGGTGACCCAGCGGATGCTGCTCGGTCGCGCCTGGCCGCCCAGATAGCGCTGGGAGAGCTCGACCGAGCGGGTGCGCAGCTGGGCGTCACTCGGGCGTCGGCGCTTGTCGCCTTTGGCCAGCTTGTCGAGCATGGTGGCGACCCACTGCTGCTCTTCGGCCTTGGTGAACCGGGCGGGGATCAGCACGATGGTGCGCCCGTCCTCGCGGTAGGCACTCACGGTGCGACGGCGCTTGCGGCTGCGACGGACCTCGATGTCGGTGCTCCCCATGCCCACCACGATAGGCGAGCCCGCCGACAACACCCGTGATCTGCAACGTCGCACGGTGCGCCGCGGTCTTCGGCGGGCACCCGACTTGTTGCCCGCAGATCGTCACCGACAGGCGTTCTAGGCGCCCGGTGACCACCAGGACGCAACACCTCCGTGGGATCTGATCGCGCCCTCCGGATGGTGCCCCTCAGGCGAGGAGCTTGCGAAGCCGTCGATCGAGGATCTGGACGGCCGGACCGAACACGGCGTAGGCCTCGTTGGTGGTCTGGCCGTTCGCGTAGCGGTAGTAGATCTGCTGGGCGATGACGGCGAGGCGGAAGACGCCGTAGGCCTGGTAGAACAGTGCCTGCCGCGCGCTGACCTCGACCCCGATCCGCTCGCAGTAGCCGGCGATCATCTGCTCGCGCGTCAGCATGCCGGGCAGGTGGGTCGGCACCCGACGGAAGGCCTGGTGGTCCTCGTCGTCGTCGGCCTGCACCCAGTACGCAAGGGCCGCGCCGAGGTCCATGAGGGGATCGCCGACCGTGGCCATCTCCCAGTCGAAGATGCCCACGATCCGGGTCGGGTCGTCGGGGGCGAGCACGAGGTTGTCGAGCTTGTAGTCGTTGTGGATCACGCCGCTGCGCACGTCTGCGGGCTGGTGCTCGTCGAGCCAGGCCATGGCGTGCTCGAGGTCGGGCTGACCGGTGGTGCGCGCCCTGCGGTAGCGGGCCGACCAGCCCTCGACCTGGCGACGGACGTAGCCCTCGCCCTTGCCGAGGGTGTCCAGTCCGCACGCCGCGGCATCGACGGAGTGCAGCTCCACGAGGACGTCGAGCATGGACTCGCACAGCCGACCGGCCTGGTCGGGCGACAGCTCCACCGGCATCTCGCGTCGCGGCACCGTGCCGACGAGTCGCTCCATCACGTAGAAGTCGGCCCCCATGACCTCGGGCGAGTCACAGAACGCGACCATCGTTGCCACATAAGGAAATACGGGACGGAGCGCCGACTGGATGTGGTGCTCGCGACCCATGTCGTGGGCGCCCCTGGCCTTGGTGCCGCTCGGGCCTCGACGGAGCACGAGGTCGAGGTCGGCGAACCGCAGCAGGTACGTCAGGTTGGACGCACCCCCGGAGAACTGGAGAACCTCCGGCCGGCCGGCCAGCCCCGCGGCATACCGGGGGTCTGTGTGGGTGCGCAGCCACGCGGCCGCCGCGTCGACGTCGAAGGCGTCCTCGGAGCGCACCGGCCTTGCGCCGGCCACGGCACTCACCGGTGCTTGCCCAGCTCGATCCGACCGACGACGCTGCGGTGCACCTCGTCGGGGCCGTCGGCGAGGCGCAGCGAGCGCGCCCCCACCCAGGCCGCGGCCAGCGGGAAGTCCGTGGTCATGCCCCCGCCGCCGTGCAGCTGGACGGCGAGGTCGATCACGTCGAGCGCCATGGCGGGCACCTCGACCTTGATCTCGCTGACGGCCGACAACGCCTCGGTCGACAGGCCCTGGTCGAGCAGCCAGGCGGCGTGCATGACCAGCAGCCGCGAGCGGTTGATGGCGATGCGGGCGTCCGCGATGCGTTCGAGGTTGCCGCCGAGCCTGGCGATCGGCTTGCCGAACGCGGTGCGCGACAGGGCTCGCTGACAGGCCAGCTCGAGGGATCGCTCTGCCAGGCCGATGGTCCGCATGCAGTGGTGAACGCGGCCCGGTCCGAGGCGTCCCTGGGCGATCTCGTAGGCACGGCCAGGCCCGAGCAGGATGTTGCCCGCCGGGACGCGGACGTCGGTGAAGGACACCTCGCCGTGACCCAGCGGCTCGTCGTAGTAGCCCATCGTCGAGAGCATCCGCTCGACCCTGACGCCGGGGGCGTCGCGCGGCACGAGGACCATGGTGTGGCGCGAGTGGCGGTCGGCGTCCGGGTCGGACAGCCCCATGAAGACGAGGATCTTGCACTCGGGGTTGCCCACCCCCGTGGAGAACCACTTGCGCCCGTTGACGACGACCTCATCACCGTCGATCACCGCGGTGGCGGCCATGTTGGTCGCGTCGGAGGAGGCGACATCCGGCTCGGTCATGCAGAACGCGCTGCGGATCCGCGCGTCGAGCAACGGCTCCAGCCATTCGCGCTGCTGGTCGGGCGAGCCGTACCGCAGCAGCACCTCCATGTTGCCGGTGTCGGGGGCGTTGCTGTTGAAGACGAGTGGCGCCAGGGCCGAGCGGCCCATCACCTCGGCCACGGGGGCGTAGTCGACGTTGGACAGTCCTTCGCCGCCGTCGGTGCCGAAGTCGGCGGCATACCGTCCCGCATGCTCCTTGGGCAGGAACAGGTTCCACAGTCCCTGGGCCCGTGCCTTGGCCTGGAGCTCCTTGACCACTGGCAGGGGCGTCCACGGGTCGCCGCCGCTCTCACGGCGGCGCTGGATCTCGGCGTGCACGTCGGCCTCGACGGGCTCGACCTCCGTGTCGACGAACGCCCGGACGCGGTCGCGCAGGTCGGTGGCACGCGGTGACAGGGAGAAGTCCATGCGCTCGACCCTAGCCTCGGGTGCTCAGCGACCGTGGAAGGTCGGTCGCCGCTTGGCCGCAGCCGCTGCGATCCCCTCGTGCAGGTCCTCGGTGGCGAGCGTGACCGCCTGGGCCAGCGCTTCCCACTGGAGCGCGTCGTCGAAGCTCGCGTGCCCGCCGTCGCGCAGGGCCTGCAACGTCAGCCGCGTGGCAACCGGTGCAGCGCCGGCGACCCGCTCGGCTGCCGCGATCGCTGCCGGCAGCACCTCGTCGGTCGGCAGTGCCTGCGACACCAGGCCCAGCCCGACGGCTTCGGTGCCCTTGACCAGGCGACCGGTGAGCAGCAGGTCGCGGGCCACCGCATGCCCGGCGATGTTGGGCAGCGACCACGTCGTCGCCATGCCCGGGTGCAGCCCCAGGGAGGTGAACGGCACGCCCAGGCTGGCGTCCGCGGCGGCATACCGGATGTCGCAGGCGAGCGCGACGGCGCAACCCGCACCGATCGCGGCGCCGTTCACGGCCGCGATCGTGGGCACCTCAAGGTCGCGGATCGAGAGCCACGAGCGGTAGAAGGTGAGCATCCGGTCGCGAAGCTCGCTCACCGACGCGTCAGGGTCCTTGACGATCCACGACAGGTCACCACCGCCGCTGAAGGCCGGGGCCGCGCCGGTCACCACCACCGCCGCGAGCGCCTCATCAGTGCGCAGCAGCCCCATCAGCCTCACCCATGACGCCGTCATGGCGGTGCTCATCGAGTTCCGACGTTCCGGCAGGTTCAACGTCACCACCGCGATCCGACGGCCCGAGGCCTCTCGCAGCTCGGCCCGCAGGTCCTCGAGCTCGGTCTCCCACCACGGCTGTGCGCTCATGGGGCGAAGACTAGGGGTGGGCCCTGAGCACGACGCACAGGCCCCCCTTGCGCCATTTTGTGCTCAGCATGGTCTAAGTTGGCCGAAGTCCGACGGCGCACCGTGTGCCGTGAACAAGAGGAGACATGGCGATGGCTGAAGAGACCTACAAGGGCGAGTTCTACTGCGTGAAGTGCAAGGAGAAGCGCGAGGCCGAGGGCCGTGTCGTGGAGACGAACGGCCGTCGCATGGCCAAGGGCGTCTGCCCCGTGTGCGGCACCAACCTGAACCGCATTCTCGGCAAGGCCTGACACCAGCACCACCCAGGCTTTCCATCGCGAGGGGCGGGCCCGACTTCGGTCGGGTCCGCCCCTCGCGGCGTGCCCGGCTGAGACGTCCAGCCCTGCTCCGCACGTCGGGCAGCCCTGTGGATGACCGGCAGACGGCCCCGGCGGCTGTGCGAGATTGGGCCGCGTGACCGGACGACCCCTCCTCAAGACCCTGTGGCCTGTCTTGCGGCGGGGCGGCGGATGCGTGCAGTTCGGCACGGACCCGGACCACGCGGTCGTCCTCGACGGGCTGCGCGAGGACGAGGTGTCCGCCCTCGAGTCACTCGACGGGACTCGCGAGGTGCCTGCCGCGCTGCGCTCGCCGGCAGGGCAGGACCTGCTCGACCTGCTCCTCGGGCACGGGCTGGTCGTCGAGGCCGGTGACCCGATCTCGTTGCCGCCACCGGTCCGTGCCTTGCTCGCCCACGACGCCCAGGCGCTGCTGCGCACGGCCACGCCACCACTGCAGGGGTATGCCGCGCTGGCCAGGCGCCGCGCCGCCCACCTGTTCGTCGTGGGTCGCGGAGAGCTCCCGGCAGCGGTCGCTGCCGAGCTGCGCCACGCCGGAGTGGGGACCGTGCGACAAGGTTTCGAGGTGGCCGACGACTGGGAGCAGTCGCTCGCCGAGCGGAACGGCCTGGCGGGGCCCGCGCTCGTCGTCCTCGTCGGCAGCTGCGCCCTCGACCCGGCGGCCGCGGGACCGTGGCGAGCCCGCGGCATACCCGTCGTGCCCGTGGTGCTGCATGGCCTGGAGGCCGTGGTGGGGCCGGTCGTCGTGCCGCACGGTCCCTGCCTGCGGTGCCTGGACCTCGCGCGCGCGGACCGCGACCCCGGGTGGCCGGCCCTGCTCGGCCAGCTCCTTCCTGCCCGGGTCGGCGCCGGCGCCGAGGTCAGCGGCGAGACCACCCTCGTGGGGCTGGCCACGTCGATGACCGCGATGGTGGCCCTCGCGGTGCTCGACGGACAGGTGCTCCCGCTGGGGCGCTCCCTGGAGGTCTCGCTGCCGTGGCCACGCGTGCGACAGCGGCAGTGGGAGGTGCACCCGCGGTGCGGCTGCGGGGCCGGATCCGACGCGTCTGGGCGACCCGCCCACGTCGACACCCGCGTACAGGCGAGAATGGCCGGGTGAACGAACTCCCCCGCCGCGCCGTCACCCGCACGGCCCGCCTGGCAAGCCTGCCCCTCGGGTTCGCCGGGCGCACCGCCATGGGGTTCGGCAAGCGGGTCGGGGGCAAGCCCGCCGAGGCCGTCGCCGCCGAGCTCCAGGCGCGCACGGCCGAGCAGCTGTTCAAGGTGCTCGGCGAGCTCAAGGGCGGGGCGATGAAGTTCGGGCAGGCGATGTCGGTCATGGAGGCGGCGCTGCCCGAGGAGATGGCCGGGCCCTACCGCGCGACCCTGACCAAGCTGCAGGAGGCGGCACCCCCGCTGCCCGCAGCCACCGTCCACAAGGTGCTCGCCGAGGAGCTGGGGCCGCGCTGGCGGACGGCGAAGTTCCAGTCCTTCGAGGACACGCCCTCAGCTGCCGCCTCGATCGGTCAGGTGCACAAGGCGGTCTGGCGGGACGGCCGCGAGGTCGCCGTCAAGATCCAGTACCCCGGGGCCGGCAAGGCTCTGCTGTCCGACCTCAACCAGCTCGCCCGCGTGGCTCGCCTCGCCGGGGGCTGGATCCCCGGCATGGACATCAAACCCATCACCGACGAGCTCAAGTCGCGGATGAGCGAGGAGCTCGACTACAACCTCGAGGCGGCCAACCAGCGCACCTTCGCCAAGGCGTTCCGCGGCGACCCCCACTTCGCGGTGCCAGACGTCCTGGTCAACAGCGAGCACGTCATCGTCTCGGAGTGGATGGATGGGACACCCTTGTCCCGGATCGTGGCGTCAGGCACCCCGGAGGAGCGCAATGCAGCCTCCGCGCGCTACATGGCGTTCCTCCTGGTGGGACCGGCGCGCGCGGGGCTGCTGCACGCCGACCCGCACCCGGGCAACTTCCGGTTGCTGGACGACGGGCGGCTCGGCGTCATCGACTACGGCGCGGTCAACCGGCTGCCCGCAGGCCTGCCCCCGGCGATGGGTTCGCTCGTGGGCGCGGCCCTGCGGTCGGAGGCAGCGGAGCTGGAGAAGGGCCTGCGGTCCGAGGGGTTCATCAAGCCGTCGATGTCGCTGGACGCCGAGGCCCTGCTCGAGTACCTCCAGCCGTTCATCGAGCCCCTGACGCACGCGGAGTTCACCTTCAGCCGGCCCTGGCTGCGAGGGGTCGCGGCGCACGTCAACGACATCCGGCGGCCCGAGTTCCTCGTCGGGATGAAGCTCAACCTGCCGCCGTCCTACCTGCTGATCCACCGGGTCTGGCTGGGCGGGATCGGTGTGCTGTGCCAGCTCGGGGGGACCGTGCCGGCCCGCCAGATCGTGGTCGACCACATGCCCGGTATGCAGCTGCGTCACCTCCCCCCGCCCGTCTCCTGACCCTGCGACCCCTCTGCGACTTGTTGCCGGCAGATCGTCACGGACCGCCTGTTTGGGGGGCTCCGTGACCACCAGAAGGCGACACGTCGCGCGCCGCTCGGCTCTGAGGGCAACGCGGTTCACCACCAGGCGGAGTCGAGCTTGCCCTCGATGCTGCGCAGGTGCTCGCGACTGCAACGGTCGCAGGTCCAGGTGTCCCTGCCGTTCTCGACGCCGCGGGTCCAGGTGATCGCGGCGAGCGACGCGTCGGGCGCCACCGTGCCGCAGGTCGCGCAGACCGGTGGCTGCAGGGTCGGTCCCGCGGACTCGGCCACGGCTACTACTTCTTCGTGACGGTGGCGGCTTTGGCCTTGGCCGATGCCTTGGCGGCCTGCTTGAACTCGCGCACCTTGGCCAGGGACGACGCGTCGACGACGTCGGCCACCGACCGGTAGGAGCCGTCCTCGGCGTACGGGCCGATCGCCTCCTGCCAGCCCGCCGGTCGCACGTCGAGCTGCTTGGCCACCAGTGCCGCAAAGATGCGGGCCTTCTGGTCGCCGAAACCGGGCAGCGCCTTGAGCCGGTCCAGCAGGTCGCGGGCATCCTTGGCGTCGGTCCAGATCGTCTCGGCGCGGCCGTCGTACTGGTCGCGCACGACGGTCGCCAGCTGCTGGACGCGCCCCGCCATCGACCGGCCGTAGCGGTGGATGGCAGGCGGCGTCGCGCACAGGTCGGCGAAGGCCTCGGCCTCGGCCGCTGCGATCGCATCGGGCGCCAGCGTGCCGAACCGGTCGAGGATCTTCCACGGCCCCCGGAACGCGTGCTCCATCGGGTACTGCTGGTCGAGCAGCATGCCGACCAGCAGGGCGAAGGGGTCGTTGCTGAGGACCTCGTCAGCGGCCTCGTCCTGGGCGATCCGGATCTGCGTAGCCATGCGCGCCAGCCTAACTGGGCGATGCTCAGAGGAGGTAGACGAAGCCGGGGCCCTCGTCCCGATAGGGGATGCCGAGCGCGTCCAGCGCGGGTTTCCACGAACCGGTGACGCTCTGGTCAGCCCCCTCGAACCCGTGGTCGGCAGTCAACAGGAAGGTCACCTCGTCGAGCACCCCCAAGGACTCCAGGTGGTCGAGGAACGCCACCAGCCGGGCATCGCTCTGCCGCAACGAGTCGCGCGCCATCTGCGAGCGCGGGCCGCCCGCGTGGTGCCCTGCGTCGGTCACGACGTGCGCCCACCAGGTCAGGGTCGGCGCCCCTTCGGCGTCCTCCCAGAGCTGGAGCATCTGTTGCAGCCCCATGTCGTCGACCTGCACCCCCCAGCGGAAGTAGGCGTCCTCGAGGTCCTCGGCGCGCTGCACGAACGGCGAAGCATCCGGGTCCGGAAGGAGGTCGCCCATGCCGTTCGTCGCCGCCTCGAACCCGCCCGCCGCCCGCAACAACGCCATCGTGCCGTAGTCGGCTCCCCGGTCGATCGCCTCGTCCACACTCGCCGTTCGCGGCGAGTCCCCTTGCTGCACATGGTCGTTCACCATCTCGAACACCGTGCGCACACCCGGGCGCAGCCACTCTGCACTGCGGTGCCAGGTCTCGGCATTGTTCGGCACGACCTGCTCGTCCAACGCTCGGTCGTAGTAGACGTTCCCCAGCACGCCGTGCCGCCCCGGTCCGACTCCGGTCAGGATCGACGTGTGGTTGGTGAGGGTCACGCTGGGGAACTCCGCCACCGCACCGCCCCGCAGTGCCAGTCCGCGAGACACAAGTCTGGCCACCCCGGGCAAGTCGCCGGCCTGGGCGAGCTGCAGCAGGTCGCCGCAGTGCGCACCGTCCCACAGGATCCCCACGACCCTGCGCCGCTGCCCTGCGGGCAGTGGTTCGAGGTATGCCGTGAGCGGCCGACCGTCCAGTGCCTCACCTCGGCCGTCGCGCAGGTCCGCCTCCGGCACCCCGGACATCACGGCCAGGGTCGGGGCCACGTCGACCAGCCGGGCGTGGTCGTCGACGAGACCGAGTCGTGCGACGCCTGGTCCGGACATGACCAACGGCGCTCGTGACTGGATCACGTCGAGCGAACCGTGCTCGCCGAGGTGGCCGCCCTCGTCGGGGAAGTAGTGCCTCGGTGAGTGCACGATCGCGACGTCGGGACTGCGGTCAGCGTCGCCGAACAACGACAGGATCCGTTGCGCGGCATACGGGTAGGCGTTGTCGGTGGACACCCGCGGACCGGCGGCCGCGATCTCCGCGTCGTAGGGCAGGAACGCCATCGGGTCCTCGCTCGCCACGGGATCGAGGCCCGCCAGCACCTCGTGGCTGCCGTCCTCGTGCAACCGCACCACTCCCAGGTGGTTGGCGGCGTGGGCGACCCCCTCGTCCACCCAGAGAACGAGGTCGACCACGGCGGACAGTTCGGGGGCGGTCAGCGCCGTGACGACGGCTTCGCGGGACATGCCCGGACGATAACGAGTCGAGAGTGCACGACACGCTGACGACGCGGGTCGGCCGTCAGCGTGTCGTGCACTCTCGACGGCCCCCGGACATGAAGAACCCGCCGGGACGACCTCCAGAGCGGAAGGTCCCGGCGGGTTCGGGCACGGGGGTCACCGGGCCAGCATGCGAGGCAGGGCGAGCAGCATGTCGTGCTGCGCCTGCGCCTCGAGCCGGCGCTGGTACTCCCGTTGACGGCGCTTTCGATGAGCGCGCGCCAGGTCGGCGTACAAGGCCTGGAACATGGTGAAGCTCCTGGTGGGTGAGAACTGGAAATGGGTGATGTGGTCGGCACCGTGCGTCGTGGACGACATCAGGCGGCGACCGGGTTCTTCCGCGGCCGGCCCCGCGGCCGCTTGCGTGCGACGACAGCTCCCTGGACGAAGAGCTCACCGCCCCACACGCCCCACGGCTCCGACCGCTCGAGGGCACCCGCAAGGCAGGCGGCCAGGGCCGGACACGTGTGGCACAGCGCCTTGGCGAACTCGACGTCGGCCGGGCTCTCGGCGAACCACATCTCGGCGTCGTTGTCTCGACACGGGATGCCGGCGCCAACGCTCGCGGCCTGCTCGTTCAGGTCGTGGAGTGCGCTCAGATGCATCGGGTGTCACCTCCCTCTCGTCGTCCCGCCACGGTGGTGGCGAGTTCTGGTTCCGTCTGGCCGGCTGGTCCCCGGTGGGGGGCCGACCCGTTCTCTTCGGTGTCGAACTTCATCTGGTGGTGCTTCTTCCTGCTTGCGGTGGTGCGGAAGAAATCTGTGCTGCTGCCTGACCGGCTGGGCGACCAGCCGTCGGGACAAACAGAAAGGCCGCGGATCCCGGATATCGGGTTCCGCGGCCTTGGAGAGGGCCTGCTGGCTGGTGGCCTAGACAGGTGGTTCTCCGAAGGGACGGAACTCGAGATCCTTGGTGGTGGCGCCGAAGCTGCCGACGTAGAACGTCGGAACCGGGGCATCGGTGATCACACGGGCGGCGACGGGCGCGGGCACAGTGGTCCCCTGGACCCATCCACGGTTGCCTGCGAGGAGGACACGGCCGACCTCGGGGCACACGGAACGGACGCGGGACATGTGAGTCGCGTCGATCGTCATCGTGATGTTCTCCATTGGGACCTTCCCTCCTTCGGCTGCTCGTGGACGCCGGCGCATCGCGCGCGACCCCCTGGGCTGGTGTGTTCATCCAGAGTAGGGGACGCGCTGCGGCGCCAGCAACGCATTTAACGAGATTTCCCGCAAAGAATTGGTGAACGAACGCCTAGTCGTCGGAATCCGTTGCGGTAGAACGACTTTCGAGCACAGATTCGACGTCCTCGCCACCGATGAGGGCCAGCACCTGCGCGCCGTAGAGTCCGAGCTTGCGGGCGCCGACACCCGAGATCTGGGTCAGTTCCCCCTCGGAGGTGGGTTCGCGCTCCGCGATCGCCGTGAGCGTGGCGTCGGTGAAGACGACGTATGCCGGCACGCTGGTCTCGCGCGCGACGGCCAGTCGCCAGGCACGCAGGCGCTCGAACGTCTCCTCGGAGTAGGTCGGTGGGCAGGTGTCACACCGGCCGGTCTTGCGCTGTGCGGCCGTCGTCAGCTCGGTGCCGCACGTGCGGCAGTGCACTGGGAGGGCGGCCTTGAGCTGCTTGCCCCGGCCTCCCCTGCCGGACCCGCCCGACCCGGACGCGCCGACCTTTCCGGAGCCCTTGGGGGTCGACCGGGCGCCGTCGCCGAGGATGCTCGCCGCACCGTCGAGGAACCGGGACGGGCGGCGGCTTGCCCGGGCCCCCGGCGTCCGCGCGCCCGACCAGGACAGCCGCAGCTCGCGCCGGGCACGGGTCACCCCGACGTAGGTGAGGCGCCGCTCCTCCTCGATCGCCTCAGGGGTCTCGGCCATCATGATCGGCAGGTAACCGTCCGAGACTCCGGCGAGGAAGACGACGTCCCACTCCAGCCCCTTCGCCGCGTGCAGGGAGGCCAGCGTGACGCCCTGGACAGCCGGTGCGTGCTGGGCAGAGGCGCGCTCGTCGAGCTCACGCACGAAGTCGGGCAGGCGGGCTTCGGGCGTCGCCACCACCAGGTCGTCGGACAGGGCGGCGAGCGCACTCAGCGACTCCCACCGCTCGCGGCCGGCGCCACCCGAAGCCGGCGCCTCGCGGGTCCAGCCAGCCCCGAGCAGCACGTCGCGGACCAGCTCGGGCAGCGGCTTCGACGCGTCGTCCGAGCGGGCCGCCCCGCGCAGCAGCAGGATCGCGTCGCGGACCTCCCTGCGCGAGAAGAACCGTTCCCCTCCCCGGACGAGGTAGGGGATCTCCTGCTCGGCCAGCGCTGACTCGAACGCCTCGGACTGCCCATTGGTGCGAAAGAGCACGGCGATCTCGGCCGGGGACACTCCGTCGGCCACCCGCTTGGCGATCTCGCCGGCCACCGCCGCCGCCTCGGCCGGGTCGTCCGGATGGGAGCTCAGCACCGGTGTCGGGCCGTCGGCGCCCTGGGCCTGCAGCTGCACGGCGTTGCTCCGCATCGAGCCCGACGGCCCACGCACGACGAGGTTGGCCAGCCCCACGATCTGGGGGGTCGACCGGTAGTTGCGGACCAGTCGGACCACCTGGGCCTTGGGGTGCCGGGCCTGGAAGCCCAGCAGGTGCGCCGGGCTCGCCCCGGTGAAGGAGTAGATCGTCTGTGCCGGGTCGCCCACGACGCACAGGTCGTCGCGCTGTCCCACCCACAGGTCGAGCAGCCGTTGCTGCAGCGCGTTGACGTCCTGGTACTCGTCCACCACGAAGTGGCGGTACTGCGAGCGCACCGCTCGGGCGATGTCCTCGCGCTCCGCGAGGATCCCGACCGTCAGCAGGAGCACGTCCTCGAAGTCGATCACGCCGCGCTGGGTCTTCACCTGCTCGTAGGCCTCGAGCACCCGTGCCATCGCGGTCGCATCCAGACCGGGAGGCTCGCGGCGCGCGGCACGCGCCCCCGCGGCATACGTCTCCGGGGTGAGCATCGAGACCTTGGCCCACTCCACCTCGGCGGCGAGGTCGCGGATGGCGGTGCGGTCGCGGGCAAGGTCGAGCCGCAGCGACGCGGCGGCCTGGGCCACTGCCGCGGCCTTCTGGCTCATCACCTCGGGAGCTGCGCCGCCGATTGCCTGCGGCCAGAAGTAGTGCAGCTGCCGCAGGGCGGCCGCGTGGAAGGTACGTGCCTGCACGCCGGCGACGCCGAGCGTGCGAAGGCGGGTGCGCATCTCACCGGCTGCGCGCGCGGTGAACGTCACCGCCAGCACGCGCTGGCCCTGGTAGGCGCCGGAGTGCACGCCGTAGGCGATGCGGTGGGTGATCGCCCGCGTCTTGCCCGTGCCGGCACCGGCCAGCACCACCATGGGCCCCAGGGGATGCGCGGCCACCTCGCGCTGCTCGGGGTCGAGGGCGTCGAGGATGTCGTCTGCGGAGGCGTGCACGGGTATGCCGCGGGGCTGGATAGGCATCGGCGCGATCCTGTCATGGGCAACCGACGCCCGTCGTCACTGGATCAGGCCGTAGACCCGGGTCACATGCAGCCGCAGGATCCGCCGGTGGTCCTGCACCATCGCGCGCCGGTAGTCGTCCCAGTCCGAGTGCTCCTCTCCCCGGATCGTGCGGAACAGCTCGACCAGCTCCTCCACGGTCTCGTCGTCCCGCGCCCTCGCCACGGGCGAGAACTCGACGTCACCCTCGAGCACGGCATACGACCAGCCGTCGGGTGAGGTGACCAGGAGCGAACCCCTCGGGTCGCGCAGCAGGTTCGCCACCTTGGCCCGGCCGTCGACCACGGACACCCGAACGGTGGGACCGGTGGGGCTGGTGAGGTCGGCAGGGCTGGTGGGGCTACTGCGCTGGGCCTGGTCCAGGGCGAAGTTGACCATCGAGAGCTGGGGCCGGCCGTCCCGCTTGAGGGCGGCGAGGGTGCCCAGGTTGCGCCCCGCAGCCAGGGCGAGCAGGGCGGGGTCGTGCGCGGAAGTCTGCGGCATGGGACATCATGGTCACAGAGATCACACTCCGGCACGGAAGGTCAGCGGCCCGGTTGGTGTTGACCAACGCGTAGACCCCCCGGTCCGTACGACCGCCCCCACCTGCGACCCCACCTTCGAAAGAGACGACGCGACGCATGAGCGCCACCGCCCTGAAGTCCCCTGCCCCCGGCTCCGTGACGATGTTCAGCACGTCCTGGTGCGGGTACTGCAACCGCCTCAAGGCCCAGATGGGTCGCGAGGGCATTGCCTTCACCGAGGTGAACATCGAGGACGTGCCGGAGGCCGTGAAGTTCGTGATGGACGCCAACGACGGCAACCAGACGGTCCCCACGCTGCTCTTCCCGGACGGCTCCTCGGCAACCAACCCCTCGATCCACGAGGTCAAGAAGAAGCTCGCGTCCTGACGCGCTGAGCCCCCCGGACACCCCTCAGCCGGGTGTCACGTCCTCGAGGTCGTGGCCCAGCCAACGCTCGATGATCCGGCGGGCGATCGACAACCGGGTCGACGCGCTGACGTGACCCGCGGCCAGGATCTCGCGGTACTCGTCCCGGGTGAACCACCGGGCCTCGGCGATCTCGGACTCCTGCAGCCGCAGCTCGCTGGACGCCGCGCGCGCGGTGAACCCCACCATGATCGAGTTCGGGAACGGCCACGGCTGGTCCCCCAGGTACTCGACGTCGCTGACCACCAGGCCGACCTCCTCGTACACCTCTCGCGCGACCGCCGCGGCCAGGCTCTCGCCCGGCTCGAGGAAGCCCGCCAGCACCGAGAACCGCCCTGTCCCCCAGCCCGCGCCCCGGGCCAGCAGGATCCGGTCGCGGTCGTCGATGACGGACATGATGACCGCGACATCGGTCCGCGGGTAGTGCTCGCTGCCGTCCCGCTCGCACCGGCGCAGCCACCCTCCCTGGACAGGCGCGGTCGGGGCGCCGCAGCGCGGACAGTGGGTGTGGGTGGCGTGCCAGTTCGCCAGCGCCAGCGCGGTGGCGAAGATCGTGGCGTCGCGGTCGGACAGGTCCGCGCCGACCTGACGCAGCGAGCGCCAGTGGTCGCCCTCACCCTCCGGCCCCTCACCCTCCGGCACCTCTCCCTCCGCAGGGACCGGCTCCGCCACCGCGAGGTATGCCGTGCCGTCACCGTCCTGCCCCAGGTAGAGGACCAGCGCGGCCGAGTCTGACGCCATGGGAGGTCGCAGCAGCAGTGCCGGATCGTCCGAGGCCGCGTCACCCGAGCCGACCACGGAGGTGACCACGGGGACCTTGTCACCGCGGACCACGAGCACCCGGGTGGCGGGCTGGGCCAGCAGCCGTGGAACGAGGTCCGGATCAGCCCGGCGCTCCGCGTGACGGTCCAGGCCGGGACGGGCGAGCGAGACATTCGCGAGAGTTTCGGTCAGGAGGCCCACGCCTCCACCCTAGGCGCGCCCGCACGGCATACGGTGACGGTGTGGACCGCAGCCCCCTCTTCCTCGCCGCTCTCGCGAGTGCTGCCGTGCCGGGCCTCGACCCCGCGAGCGTCGAGGCCCTCCCCGGTGCGCACGAGCACCCCGAGCGCGCCAACAGCTACGACGTGGCGTTCGTGCAGGACACCCAGCACCGACGGTGGGTCGTGCGCGTGCCGCGCAGCCAGGCGGCCGCCGCCCAGATGGAGTCGACCTTCGGGCTGCTGGCCCTGCTGGCGCGACGGCTGCCGTTCAGCGTGCCGACGCCCAAGGGTTTCGCCGCGCTGAAGGAGGGCGGTCGGGCCGCGATCTACCCCTACCTGCCGGGGCAGAACATCGACTTCTCCCAGCTGTCGGGCGGTCCCGGGCTCGCCGCCGAGCTCGGGCGGGCCATCGCGGCCCTGCACAACGCTGACCACGGGCTGTTCGACGAAGCCGGGCTCCCGGCCTACGACGCCGACACCTACCGCACTCGGCGACTCAGCGAGCTGGACCGGGCGGCGGCCACCGGACACGTGCCGACGGGGCTCCTGGCGCGCTGGGAGAAGCTGCTGGAGGACGTCACCCTGTGGCGGTTCGCGCCGACCCCGACCCACGGGGACCTCACCGGCGACCAGGTGCTGGTGGTCTTCGACGACGAGGACGACGCCTCGACCGGCCGGGTCAAGGCGCTCACCGGCTGGGAGGACGCCAAGGTCGCGGATCCCGCGGACGACTTCTTCGCACTGGTCACCCAGGCGTCGCCGAGGGCCATGGAGACGTTGATGGAGGCCTATGCCCACGCCCGCGCCGAACGCCCTGACGTCCACCTGTTGACCCGGGCCCGGCTGTGCGCCCAGATGCGGACCCTGTCACAGCTCATGTCCGCCGTGACCGGAGGCGACCGGTTGGAGGTCGAGCGCCACGCCTCGGCGCTGCGCCGACTGGACGCGCGGGTGCATGCCGAGGAAGAGGAAGCCAACGACTACCGGCGCGCGGGTCTGACGCCTGCTCGGCCCAAGAGCCCGGTGCTGGTGCCGCCGACGGTCGTCGACGACGAGGACGACGAAGAGGACGACGTCGAGGTGATGTTCGGCCGGACCGCTGACGCTGACGCTGACCCTGACCCGGGCCCTGGAGACGGCGAGGACAGCCGCGACAGCGACGACGAAGCGCTGGCGGCGCCGGACGAGGAGGACAGCGATCTCGAGGACGACGGGTCGCCCCAGCTCGGGCTGGCCGAGAACGACGTCACGGCGGAGATCGACGTGTCCGAGCTGCGCGCTCCCGAGCCGATCGAGGGCGAGGACCCCGGACCGGAGTTCGAGCCCGGCTACAGCCCGCGGTCCTCGCAGCGCGGCCCAGTCGGGCACGCCGACTCCTAGCCGCGCACGCCGACTCCTAGTCGGGCACGCCTGCCAGCAGCTGTGCCAGGGCGTCGGCGTCGGGTAGGTCCGGCCAGACGGTCTCGCCCGTTGCGGCGTAGTAGAACGCCGCATCGACGGAGTCCAGCTCGAGGCCGCGAAGGCGCGCAAAGGCGACGCGGTAGGCCGCGACCTGCAGGGCACGTGCCGCCCCGGAACCACCCCGCGGCGTGGCACCGGTCTTCCAGTCGACGATGGTGAAGCCACCGCCCGGCCGGGGGAAGACCGCGTCGATGCGGCCCCGGACCGCAATCCCGTCGATGACCGTCTCGACCGCGATCTCGATCTCGGCCGGGGTGCGGTGTGCCCAGTCGCTCGCGAGGAACCGCTCCTTCATCAGGGGAAGGTCGTCATCATCACCGGGGTCGTCGTCGGCGCTGCCGGGCAGGTCGAGGATGTCGACCATCGCGGCTTGGGCGAAGTGCTGCTCCACCCAGGCGTGGAAGGCCGTCCCGCGGCGAGCGGCCAGCGCAGGGGGTTCGGGCATGGGGCGCCGCAGGGCCGACGCGAAGCGGGCAGGATCCTGGGCCAGTGACACCACGGCAGACGCGGAGAGGTGCCGCGGCATGAGGACGGTGACGTCGCCACGGTGGGCCAGCCGGCGGCGTTCTTCGAGCAGGAGGTCGAGCTCCTCGAGCACCGGCAGCGCGGCGCCGGGCATCGGCAGGATCCCTTGCTCGGCGGCCTCACCGGGCTGGCTCGACCCCTCGGCGTGCGCCTGTACGGCGGACCGGACGGCAGCCGCACCGGTCGCCAGGGCGGCACGGCGCTGGGCGAGCGGGTCGGCCGGCCACTGGACGGACACCGCCTCGGCCGCCGACGGGTTTACCGCCTCGTCGGGCAGCGCGGGGTCAGGAAGGTCGACCCACGCGAGGCGCTCGACAGGCAGAGCCTGCTCGGCCTCCACGACCTCCGTGAGGAACCGCGAAGTGACCTTGGGCGTCTTGCCGTCGGTCCAGACCGGCGCCGTCAGCAGCATGTCGGACCGGGCCCGGGTGAAGGCGACGTAGGCCAGCCGACGTTCCTCGTCGACACCGTGGTCTCCCCCGGCGCGCAGGAAGTCCTCGACCCGCGTGTCCATGTCCTTCCAGTCCGACGCTGCCTGCCAGTCGAGCAGTGGGAGCCCGTCACGGTCGCCACGCAGGGCGTAGGGGATGCCGCCGTCGGACAACCCACCGATCCACCCGCGCTGCTTGGGCGGCGACATCCGCCACTGCTCGCCGTCGGAGCGACTGGCCGCCGAGGACAGCGCCGGGAACGAGCCCTCCACGAGCCCGGGGACGGCGACTGCGTCCCACTCCAGGCCCTTTGCCGCGTGCACCGTCAGGATCTGGACCGCGTCGGAGGAGGCCTCGATATAGCCCTTGTCGAGCCCTCGCTCCTCCTTGAGGGCGGCGGCCAGCCAGGCGAGGAACCCGCCGAGGTTGGGTCGGTCAGCGCTGACGGTGAAGGTCGCTGCGACGTCGGCGAAGGCGTCGAGGTGGGCGCGAGCGGCGGCCGGCGTGTAGCCCTCTCGAGCCAGCACCTCGATGTCGAGGCCCAGGGCGCGTTCCGCCTCTCCCACGAGATCGGCCAGCGGCAGCGCCGACAGGGACCGAAGCCGGCGGATCGCCTGCTGGAGGCCACGCAGCCGACCCAGCCCCACCTCGCTGACGCCCTTGCCGTCCCAGCTGGTCCAGCCGGGACGAGGCGGGTCGTCGACGGCCTCGACGATGCTGACCCGGTCGGAGCTGTCGGGCGCCTGGTCACGGGTCGTGCGAGCGGCTGGCCCTGCCACCGCCCCTTCGGCGTCGTCGTCGTCCTGTGGCGCGTCGCGGTCGTCGACGCCCAGCCTCAGGTCCTGCTGGTGGCGGGCCCACGCCATCAGTCCGTCGAGGTCAGCCGCCCCCAGTCGACTCAGTGGGCCGGTGAGCAGCCGCATGAGCTGGTCCCCCCGACTCGGGTCGTTGACGACGTGCAGCAGGGCGGTGATGTCCTCGACCTCGGGGGTGAGCAGCAGCCCGCCGAGGCCGACGACCTCGTGCGGGATCCCCCGTGAGTCGAGCGCGTCGATCAGGGCAGCGAACTGGGACCGCTTGCGGCACAACACCGCGCACGACGTGGCCCCGGCCGCTCGACGGTCCTGCAGCCACGTGGCAACCAGGGCAGCCTCGTCGCCCGCCGTCTCGACACGGGCAGCCACCACCCGTCCGGGCCCTGCGCCCGCACGCGAGACGAGCTCGTCGACGGGGACCTTGGACCCCGCCCGCAGGGGACCGGCCACCGCGTTGGCCACCCGGAGCACCCCCACGTCGTTGCGCCAGCTGGTCGCCAGGGGCAGTACGGGAGCCAGCCCGCCGTCGGTACCGAACGCGCTGCGGAACTCGCTCAGGGTGGTCGCGCTGGCCCCTCGCCAGCCGTAGATCGACTGGTGCGGGTCGCCCACGGCGGTCACCGGCGACGGCTCCCCCGGCGCGACGAACAGCGACCGCAGCAGCTCGAGCTGGGCGGCCGAGGTGTCCTGGAACTCGTCGAGCAGGACAGCGCCGAAGCGCTGCCGCTCGATGGCGCCGATGTCGGGGAAGGTCATGGCCAGTCGGGCGGCCAGCGCCATCTGGTCGGCGAAGTCCATCGCGTCACGTGTGCGCTTGAGCGCGAGGTAGCGCTCGACCATCGGCAGCACGCCGGCCCGCGCCCGCAGCTGCTCGCGCATCTTCTTGACCTCGCCGGGCAGGTCCTTGCCACGTGCCCCGGCGTGCGGGGGCAGCGCGGCCAGTGCATCCAGGACCCGGTCGAGGTATGCCGCGACGTCACCGACGCCGACCAGGTGCTCGGCCATCTCGCCGGCCAGGTCGACGACGGCTGCCGTCACGGTGGACTCGGCGAACTGCACGTCGTCCATCGGCCCGTCGTAGGCGGCGACCACCTCGGACGCGTACTGCCACGCGGCGGCCTCGGACAGCAACCGTGACTCGGACTCGTAGCCCAGCCGCAGCGCGTGCTCGCGCACCAGCCGCCCTGCATAGGAGTGGTAGGTCGACACGGTCGGCGTCCCGCCCAGGACCTCGGCCCCCGTCTCGGCGTCGTCGGTGCGAGGGTGCCACACGTCGCGCTGCTGGAGCAGCCGCAGGCGGGCGCCGATGCGCTCGGACAGCTCGGTCGCGGCCTTGCGGGTGAAGGTGAGGCCGAGGACCTGGTCGGGCTCGACGAAGCCGTTGGCGACCAGCCACACCACGCGGCCGGTCATCGTCTCGGTCTTGCCCGACCCGGCCCCGGCCACGACGAGCAGCGGCGACATCGGCGCCTCGATCACCTCGACCTGCTGAGCCGTGGGCTCAGGTTGGCCGAGAGCATGGGCAATCTCCTTGGCGGACAACAGATCTCGCGCCATCGGCACCTGCGTTGCCAGGTCCAGCGCTGCCAGGTCCTGCGTCGTCGGGTTGTGCGCCATCAGAGCACCCGCCCCTCGGGCTGCGCCGGGCAGGAGGCCCTGAGCTGGCACAGCTTGCACCAGTCCCCGACCGTCGCCTTGAAGGTCGAGCCGGCCATCCCCTCGGCCGTCGACGTCACGAGGTCGGCGGCCCACTGCGGATCCGCGTCGTCGCGGAGCGGGCCCTGCGTCTGCAGGGTCGTCTTGACCAACGCGGCCTTGCCGACCTGGAGCAGGGCGGCGCCGGCAGACCGGTCGCCCAGCTCGCCGAACGCGCCGCTCTCGACGCCGAGCTGGTAGGCACCGAGCTGCGGGTGACGCGCGAGCTCCTCGGCGCGGGGCTTGCTGCTGCCCGTCTTGTAGTCCACGACGCGCAGCGCCGTGCCGTCCGGCGTCCTCTCGATGCGGTCGACCTTGCCGCTGAGGACGGCCCTGCCGAGGACGACCTTCATGTCGATCTCGGCACCGAGCCGCACCCAGCCGCCCGCTCGCGCCTCGTCGAAGTAGGTCGCCAGCCTGCGGACCATGCCGTGCGCATCCAGGCGCTTGCGGTCGGAGACCCAGCCGGCCGGCATACCGAGGCGGCCCCAGCGGGCATCCACCTCGGCGACCAGGGTGTCGGCATCGACGTCACCCAGCTCGGCGGCGATGTCGTGGACGAGCGTGCCGATGTCGGCGGCGCCGACGGACGGCCCGTCCCCGCCGACGGAGCCGAGCAGCCAGCGCAGCCCGCAGTTGCCGAACGACTCGACCTTGCTCGGCGAGACCCTGACCTCCTGGTCGTCGGACCGCAGTGGACGGTCGTCGGACACCTCGCGCAGCGCCCACCACTGGCCGGGGTCGGCCCCCGGCACACCCTCGCGGGTGAGCCGGGACAGCGCGGCCACCGCAGTGGCGCGCACCGCAGGGTCCTCCGAGACGAGCTGGCGGCGCAGCTCACCCACGAGGGTGGGCAAGGTCATCGTGCGTGCGACCTCGGCGAACCGTCGATCTCCTTGAATGGCAATGGTTTCGGGGTCGACGACGTCGAGGTAGACCGAGGGCTGCTCGTCGTCGGAGCGCACCGCGGTCACGATGACGCGATCGCTCGCCCGGGTGAGCGCGACGAGGAACGACCTCGTCTCGTCGTAGCGGACGGCCGCCTGCGCCGCCCGGAACGTCGTCGCCCGCCCCGCCACCACGTCGACCAGGTGCTCCGAACCCAGCAGCGAACCTCGCAGTCGCAGGTCTGGCCAGACGCCTTCCTGCACCCCCGCCACGACCACGAGGTGCCACTGACGCCCGGCAGCCGCCTGGGGTGTCGTGACGGTGACGGACTCTCCCACCGGCGACCGGGCGACCAGGGTGTCGCCCGGGATGTCCTGGCTGCCGATGTGCGTGAGGAACTCCTCGGGTCCGGCCTGCGGAAGCCGGTCGACGAACTTCGCCGCCGCGTCGAACAGCCCCACGACGGCGTCGAGGTCACGGTCCGCCCGCGCTGCACCCGCACCACCGCCGAGGGCGGTCGCCTGCCACTCGGCTCCGAGCCCGGTCGCGGCCCACATCGCCCAGAGCACCGACTCCGCGCTGACGCCGCCCTCCCAGCGCCAGACCGCGCCGTCCCCCTCGCCCTCCAGGACGCCCCGCGCCGCCTTGATCCCGGCGGCGATCGTCGCGGCGACCCGCCGAGCAGGGTTGGCCTCGGGCCCGAGCTCGATCAGGGCACCGGGCATGACGAGGGCTTCGGCGAGCAGCTCGTCACTCGTGCGCCCCCCGCCGTTCTCGAGCTCGAACCTGCGCAGTGCCCGGCGGAGCCGTCGCAGCCCGACCGCGTCGGCACCACCGATGGGGGACAAGAGGGTGTCGACGGCTACCTCGGGGTGGAGCGCCTCGGTGGCACCGCGGGCCAGGTCGAGGACCACGTCGAGCAGCGCCAGCAACGGCCGGACCGCCACCTCGTCGCGCACGGGCAGGTCGGTGGCCGTCCCGGCGACGGGCACCCCTGCCGCCATCAGCACACGGCGCAGGGTCGCGGTGCGCCCCTGGCCGCGGACGATGACGGCCATCTCCGACCACGGGATGCCGAACCTCAGGTGCGACTCGCGCAGCTCGGCGGCGACGTGGCTGGCCTCCTGGCTCACGGCGCGCAGCAACCGCACGTCGACCTGGCCACCGGGACGCCCCGCGGCGGCGCCGCGCTGGAGGCCACCCCCGAGGGCGCCGATCTTGGGGGCAACCCTGGCCGCCGCGTCGACGACCGCCTGCGGGAGCCGGTATGCCGTGGGCAGCACCAGCGTGCGGGGCCCACCGGAGCGTGCTTCGACGCCGGTCGCACCCACCGTGTGCTCCGCTGTCGCGACCAGTTGCGTCCAGCCGTCGCTGAGGTGGCGCGGGTCCGCCCCGCGGAAGGTCTGCACCGCAGCGTCGGGGTCGCCGAGCAGGACCAGGTCGAGGCCCGGGGTCGCCATGGTGCGCAGCAGGCGGGCTGCGGCCGACGTGAGCTCCTGGGCGTCGTCGACCACCACCAGGCGCAGCCCGTCGACGAGCCGCGCGCGGGCCGCCGGGTCCTCCTCGAGCAGGTCAGCCGCGGCCCCGAGGATCCACGCCGGGTCGTAGGCACCCGGTGCGGACAGCGCGGTGACCTCGTCGTACTCGGCCAGCACCTCCGCCGCGGCGACCCACTCCGGCCGGTCGTGCTCGCGCCCCAGCCGGACGAGGTCGGCCGGCTCGAGGTCGTGCTCGACCGCGCGCATCAGCAGGTCGCGCAGCTCACCCCTGAAGCCGCGGGTGCCCAACGCCAGGTGGACCCGCTCGGGCCACGCCGGGCCGGTGCCCTCCTCCACGTGGCCGGCCAGCAGCTCGCGCAGGATGACGTCCTGCTCGGGTCCGCTCAGCAACCGGGGCGTGGGATCCCCTCGCAAGGCGGCCGCCTGGCGCAGGATGCCGAAACCGAGGGCCTGGTGCGTCCTGGCGAGCGGCTCCGTCGACGTGCCGCCGAGCCGGGCCGTCACCCGCTCGCGCAGGCTGCCGGCCGCGACCCGCGAGGACGTGAGGATGAGGCACTGGTCGGGCGTCGCCTCACCCGACTCGACCCGGGCGACGACGGCCTCGATCGCCGTGGTCGTCTTGCCCGTGCCCGGACCTCCGAGCACGCGCAGCACACCACGGCGGTGAGCCAGGGCAGCCAGCTGGACGTCGTCGAGCGGGGGCGCCTCGGCCACCACGCTCGGAGCGCGGCGCAAGGTCAGCATCCGCTCATCCCACCATCCGCGACCGACAGTCGACCGGCCGCCACGCCCTGCGGAGCTCAGGAGTCCGGCGGCGGGACAGGGACCTTCGCCTCCAGCCACCGGGCGCGCGCCAGGTCGACCCGTCGCCCCTCGACCTGACCGCGGACGAGAGGGGTGCCCTCCTCGCGGTAGTGCGCCAGCGCCTCGGCCTCGAGGCCTTGCGGAAAGTAGCCGCCGGACCGGATCACCCGCCACCAGGGCACATCCGAGCCGTACCTCGCCATGACGGTTCCGACACCGCGGGGGCCGCCACGCCCGAGCAGCTCGGCGATGTCGCCGTACGTCATCACCTTGCCCTCGGGAATCGTGTCCACCACCTCGAGCACGTCGTCGGCGAAGTCGCTCGGGGCACCACCGACCCGCCCTGGCTGCGTGACCATGCCAGCCCCTTCAGTAGACCGGCAGGCTCGGGTCGACGTCCTTCACCCAGGCCAGCACGCCCCCGGTCAGGTTGGCGACGTCGGCACGGCCCCTCGCGGCGAGCAGCCCGGCAGCCTCCGCTGACCGCACCCCGGACTTGCACATGACCACGACCGGTATGCCGGGTGGCAGCTCGTCGGCGGCCGTCCCGTCGCGGAACCGGTCGAGGTGCAGGGCCCGGGCGCCGGGGATCGACACGACCGCACGCTCCCCCGGTTCGCGGACGTCGACCAGCTCGAACTCCCGGTCCCCGATGTCCCGCTCCGCCAGCATGGCGGCCAGGTCCGTCGCCGACACCTCGGCGAACGCGGCAGCCGGCGCGCGGCTGCCCTCGCCCTCAGCCTGGACGGACCCCGACACGGAAGCACCCGGCATACCGCAGAACTGCTCGTAGTCCACCAGCGAGGTCACGGTCGGCGACTCGCCGCACACGGGGCAGTCGGGGTCGGCGCGGACGGTGAGCGAGTCCCAGGTCTGGCGCAGGGCGTCGTGCACGAGCAGGCGTCCTACGAGCGGATCACCTTGTCCCACAATGAGTTTCACTGCCTCAGCCACTTGGACGGACCCGATGGCCGCGCACAGCACGCCGAGCACACCGCCCGTCGCGCAGGAGGGAACGGCATCGGGCGGCGGGGGTTCGGGGAAGACGCAGCGGTAGCAGGGGCCGCGGCCGGCGAACCAGACCGACACCTGGCCGTCGAAGCGGTAGATCGAACCCCACACGTGCGGCATACCGAGCAAGACGCACGCGTCGTTGACGAGGTAGCGGGTCGGGAAGTTGTCGGCCCCGTCGAGGACGACGTCGTAGTCGGCCAGGATCTCGAGCGCGTTCTCGGAGGTGAGCCGCACGTCGTGGCGGACGACGGTGACGAGCGGGTTGATGGCCGCCACCGTCTCGGCTGCGGACTCGGTCTTGGGACGACCGACGTCGGCGACCCCGTGCACGACCTGCCGCTGGAGGTTGGAGGCGTCCACGACGTCGTCGTCGACCACCCCGATGGTGCCCACTCCAGCGGCCGCGAGGTACATCAGCGCGGGCGAGCCGAGCCCCCCTGCACCGACGACCAGTACGCGGGCGTTGGCCAGCCTTCGCTGACCCTCCAGGCCGACCTCGGGGAGCAGGATGTGGCGGGCGTAGCGGGCCTTCTGCTCGGTCGTCAGCTCTGGTCCGGGCGCAACCAGCGGTGGGATGGCCATGTGATGCAGGTTACCCACCCGTACGATGTTCACGACACCGCAGTCAGGCCGCACCACCGCCGAACGCTGCACCATCGAACAGAAGGTCCCCATGTCCCTTCGAGCAGTTCCAGGCACCGACAACGCCCGGGGCCAACGCCTCCCACGCTCCGCCCGCCGCGCCCAGCTCCTCGAAGCGGCCCAGGCCGCCTTCGTGGAGTCCGGCTACCACGCGGCCGCGATGGACGACATCGCCGATCGCGCCGGCGTCTCCAAGCCGGTGCTCTACCAGCACTTCCCCGGCAAGCTCGAGCTCTACCTCGCCCTGCTCGACAAGCACAGCGAGGCGCTCGAGCAACTCGTCCGCGAGGCCCTCGCGTCCACCCAGGACAACCGGGAACGGGTCTACGCCACCATCGCGGCCTACTTCGACTTCGTCTCCCGTGACGGGGCGGCCTTCCGGCTGATCTTCGAGTCCGACCTCACGAACGAGTCCGCGGTCCGCAACCGCCTCGACGCCGTCGGCCTGGTCTGCGCCGAAGCCGTGGCCGAGGTCATCGCCGAGGACACCGGGCTGACCGACGAGGACGCCTCGCTGCTGGGTATGGCGCTCACCGGGATCGCGCAGGTCAGCGCCCGCCACTGGCTCGCCCAGGGGTCCGACGTCCCCAAGGAGGAGGCCGCCCTCCTCATGGGTGCGCTCGCCTGGCGAGGCCTCGGGTCGTTCCCCAAGGTGGGCGGGGAAGGTTCCTGACACACCGCTCGTTAGCCTTGTCGAGAGTTCCGCACGCGCTCGTATGCCGCGTGCCCACCCAACCCTGAAGGGAACCACCGTGGAGGTCCGCATCGGCGTCCAGAACGTCTCGCGCGAGGTCGTCTTCGAGTCGACCGAGAACGCAGCCGACATCGCTGCCGCCGTGAGCAAGTCGCTCGAGAAGGGCACCGTCCTCACGCTCGTCGACGACAAGGGGCGCCAGCTCCTCGTCCCGGCCGCGGTCCTCGGCTACGTCCAGATCGGTGAGTCCGACAAGCGCGGCGTCGGCTTCGGCGTCTGACCCTCCCCTGGCAGGCCCCTCTCGCGGCCCTGACCTGCACCGATACCGGGCAGATCGTGTCCGCACCGTGACGCAACACGCCGTTGGAGTATGTGCGGTTTGGCGCGATCCATGGTGGGGTAATGACGCAATGCGATCGGTCAGCCGCTCGCTCACACGAAAGTGAGGCAGCACATGGAGATCATCGGTGTCATCATCGCGGGTGCCATCATCGGCGCCCTCGCCAAGCTAGTCATGCCGGGTCGCCAGGCCGGCGGGATCATCGTCACGATCGTCCTCGGCATCATCGGCGTCATCATCGGTTACTACCTCGCAGCGGCGCTGGGGGTCGAGGCCACCAAGGGCGTCGACTGGCTCCGCTGGATCATCAGCATCATCGTCGCGGTGGTGCTCATCGCCATCTACGGTGCGGTCACCGGGCGAAGGAACACCACGGTCTGAGACCACCCGCCTCACCCGAGAGGGCCCGGACCGCAAAGGACCGGGCCCTTTCGCATGCCCGCCCTCAGGCGGCGAGGCCGAGACGACCCATCCGGCGGGTGTGCTCGTCAGTGAGGCGGGCGAACATGCGGCCCAGCTCGGCCAGGTCGGCGCTCGGGCGATCTGGACCGCCGATGCCACCCACCATGAGCGAGGCCAGGGCGTCGCGCTCGACGGCCACCTGCTGGGCCTGGGAGAGCGCCTCACCCACGAGCCTGCGGCCCCACAGCGCCAGGCGCCCGGCGATCTTGGGATCCGCCTTGATCGCCTCGCGCACCACCTTGACGACGAACTCGGCCTGCCCCACGTCCTCCATGGCCGAGTGCACCAGCGCCTGCGTCGAGGGGTCGACGTAGGCGGCGATCTCGCGGTAGAAGTCGGTGGCGATGCCGTCGCCGACATAGGCCTTGACCAGGCCCTCGTGCCAGCTACTCGGCTTGGTGCGCTCGTGGAACGCGTCGATCGGGGCGATGAACGGCGCCATCGCGACCTCGGGGTCGATCCCCATCTCGTCCAGTCGGGCGACGAGGATCTCGTAGTGCCGGAACTCGGCCACCGCCAGCCCGGCCACGGCAGCCTTGAGCGGCTGGGTCGGCGACAGCTCGCTGTCCCCGGCAAGTCGGGTGAACGCAGTGAGCTCGCCGTACGCAAGCACTCCGAGGAGGTCGGCGACTGCGTCGCGGTACTGCGGATCGGCCAGCCAGTCGTCCTTGGTCATGCCCGTCACCCTAACGTCGGGGCCCTCGGTGACCCTCGCCGATGCGGGGATGTCGGGGCCGCCCCGCTAGACTCAGGTGGTCAAAGGTGCCCGGTCGGCACGAATCAGCCGCGGACACGGTCCGCGCTACCCATGACGAAGACCTCCGATCGGCCCGCTGTGCGAGCGCCACCCCGACTGTGGGGGCGCCCCCGATCGAGAGAACTCCATGACTGAGACCACCTCGGGCACCCACGCGCCCGACGCCGAGCTGTCCGATGCCACCACGCCGGACACCACCGCCGACGCTCCCGTCGCCGCACCGGCCGACCCGACGTTCGCCGACTTCGACGTCCACCCCGACATCGTCGCCTCGCTGGGCGACGCCGGTATCGTGACGCCGTTCCCCATCCAGGCGATGACCCTCCCGGTCGCGCTCAGTGGGCACGACATCATCGGCCAGGCCAAGACCGGCACGGGCAAGACCCTCGGCTTCGGCGTCCCGATGCTCAACCGCACCGTCGCTCGCGGCGACGCGGCCTGGGACACCTTCCCGCACGCCGGCAAGCCGCAGGCCCTCGCCGTCGCCCCGACGCGCGAGCTCGCCGTCCAGGTCGCCGCAGACCTCGAGCGCGCCGGCAAGCGGCGCGGCATCCGCGTGCTCACCGTCTACGGCGGCCGCGCCTACGAACCCCAGATCGAGGCGCTGAAGAACGGCGTCGAGATCGTGGTCGGCACGCCCGGTCGCCTCATCGACCTGGCCAAGCAGGGCCACCTCGACCTCTCGCAGACCAAGTCGGTCGTGCTCGACGAGGCCGACGAGATGCTCGACCTCGGGTTCCTCCCCGACGTGGAGAAGCTGCTCGCGATGACCTCGCCGGCCCGTCAGACGATGCTCTTCTCGGCGACCATGCCCGGCGCCGTCGTCGCCCTCGCCCGTCGCTACATGCGTCAGCCGACGCACATCCGCGCGATGGGTGACGACCAGGAGAACGCCCACACGGTCAAGGCCGTCGAGCAGTTCGTCTACCGCGCCCACGCGATGGACAAGGTCGAGATGCTGGCCCGCATGCTCCAGGCCGACGGCCGAGGCCTGACCATCATCTTCAGCCGCACCAAGCGCACGGCCGCCAAGGTCGCCGACGACCTCACCGAGCGCGGGTTCGCCGCCGCGGCCATCCACGGTGACCTCGGTCAGGGCGCGCGCGAGCAGGCCCTGCGCGCGTTCCGCAACGGCAAGGTCGACATCCTCGTCGCCACCGACGTCGCGGCCCGCGGCATCGACGTCGACAACGTCACCCACGTCATCAACTACCAGTGCCCCGAGGACGAGAAGACCTACCTGCACCGCATCGGTCGCACCGCCCGCGCCGGCAACACCGGCATCGCGGTGACCTTCGTCGACTGGGACGACCTGCCGCGCTGGGGCATGATCAACAAGACCCTCGACCTCGGCATCCCCGAGCCCGAGGAGACCTACTCCTCCTCCGACCACTTCTACGAGCAGCTCGACATCCCGCGCACAGCCAAGGGCCGCCTGCCCAGGGCCGCGCAGAAGCTCGCCGGCCTGGGCGCCGAGGTGCTCGAGGACCTCGGCGAGACGGGCAAGTCCGGTGGGCGTCGTCCCGGTGCCGGCCCGAGCCGCGACGGTGGCGGCCGTGGCCGTGACGGCGGCAGCCGCGACGGCGCTGGCCGTGGCGGTCGTGACGGCAACCGTGATGGCGGCGGTCGTGGTGGCGAACGTCGCGCCGAGAGCGCACCGGCCGAGGGCGGCGATGTCGCGGCCAAGCCGCGCCGCAACCGCAACCGTCGCCGCACTCGTGGTGGCGCCGGCGCGGGCGAGGCCAGCCAGGCCTGACGCCCCACCCCGTGACAGACCAGGTATGCCGCGCGGCATAGCTGTGCGTCAGGCCGGGCGGTCGAGGCGCAGGATGTAGTGCAGCGGGTCGTCGACGGGGTTGTCCGGCGCGAGGTCACCCTCGGCGACCCGGCGGAACCCTGCCTTCTCCAGAGCCCGCCACGAGGCGACGTTGGCCGCCACGACCGACACGAGAACCGTTGGTGCGTCAGGGAACTCGTCGAACGACCGGGCGACGAACGCAGCGATCATCGCTGTGCCAAGCCCCTTGCCGTATGCCGCGGGGTCACCCAGCAGGTAGTCGATCGTCAGTGCGCCCTCGGGGACCGCGACGAGCGAGGAGAAGTCCGCGAGGTTCTCGGCGTAGTCACTGACCCGGGAACGCTGCACCAGCCCGACCGGTCGACCGTCCACGACGGCCAGCCAGTCCTGGTTCGGTTCCGTGCCGTCGACCGAGGGCCCGAAGTCACGCTCGCCCGCGCCCCGCGACCACTCGTGGTTCCACCACCGGGCCACGGGCGGGGCGGCCAGCCACCGGGAGAGCAGCGCGAAGTCGGCGCGCGTCACGCGCCGGAACTCCACGGCATACCCGCTCATCGGTGGCTCGGCCGCGCCGAGGGCCTCAGGCGCCGATCGTCGCGGTGTCGATGACGAAGCGGTAGCGCACGTCGGAGCCGACGACGCGGTCGTAGGCCTCGTTGACCTGGTCGGCGCTGATCGTCTCGATCTCGGCCGCGATGCCGTGCTCGGCTGCGAAGTCGAGCATCTCCTGGGTCTGCGGGATGCCGCCGATGTTGGAGCCGGCGAGGACCTTGCTGCCGCCGAGGAGGGAGAACGCCTGGAACGTGCTCGGCTCGCTCGGCGCCCCCACGTTGACCATCGCACCGTTGGGTCGCAGCAGGGACAGGTACCGGTCGAACGGCAGGTCGGCGCTGACGGTGTTGAGAATCAGGTCGAACTGGCCGCGCAAGTCCTCGAAGGTCGCGTCGTCCTTGGTGGCCCGGTGCTCCACGGCGCCGAAGGCCTTGCTGTCAGCCTCCTTGGCGGTCGTCTGGCTGAGCACGGTGACCTCGGCCCCGAGGGCGGCGGCGAACTTCACGCCGAGGTGGCCCAGGCCGCCCAGGCCGACGACGGCGACCTTGGTGCCGGGGCCGGCCCCCCAGCGCTTCAGCGGGTTGTAGGTCGTGATGCCCGCACAGAGCAGCGGTGCGGCGACGTCGAGCTCGAGGGCGTCGGGGATGCGGACGGCGAACCGCTCGCTGACGACGACCTGCTGGCTGTAGCCGCCCATCGTCTCCTCGCCGTCGTAACCCTTGCCGTTGTAGGTCATGACGGCACCCGCGACGCAGAACTGCTCCTGGCCGTCCTTGCAGTACTCGCACTCGCCACAGGAGTCGACCATGCAGCCGACGCCGACGCGGTCACCCACCTTGTGGCGGGTCACCCGGTCACCGACGGCGGAGACGACCCCGGCGATCTCGTGGCCGGGAACCATGGGGAAGATGGCGCTCCCCCACTCCTCGCGGACCTGGTGGATGTCGCTGTGGCAGATGCCGGCAAAGGCGATGTCGATGGTGATGTCGTCGTCACGCAGCTCGCGGCGCTCGATCGTCGTCGACGTCAGCGGGGCGCCTGCGGAGGCGGTGGACAGTGCAGCCGTGCGGGACATGATGCTCCTCGGGGGTCGGGTTCAGTCACCGTCCAGTGACAAGTCGGCTCGGCGCATCGCTATTCCGCCGCCGCGGGCCGGATCGCCCAGTGGGCGCCGGGTCAGAGCTTCTTCGCGAGCGCTGCGGCGACGTCGCGGTAGGCCTTGGCGCCCTTGGAGGTGCGGGAGGTGGCCAGGATCGACCGCCCGACGGCCGGCGCCTCCGCGAAGCGCACCGTCTTGGGGATCGGCGGGTCCAGCACCGGCAGGTCGTAGCGCTGACCGACGTCGGCGAGCACCTCGCGGGCGTGGTTGCTGCGACCGTCGAACAGGGTGGGCAGGATGCCCCACACCTCGAGGTCCTTGTTGAGGATCTTCTGCACGTCGGTCACCGTGTCGAGGAGCTGGCCGACGCCGCGGTGGCTGAGCATCTCGCAGGGCATCGGGATGATCAGTCCCTGGCTGGCGGTGAGGGCGTTGAGGGTCAGGACGCCCAGGCTCGGCGAACAGTCGAGCATGATCACGTCGTACTCGCTGCGCACCTCCTCCAGCACCGTCCGCAGGATGTACTCGCGGCCGGGGCGGGGCAGCAGCTGGGCCTCGGCGCCCGCGAGGTCGATGACGCTGGGCACCAGGTCGACGCCGTCATCACAGGTGACGCGCACGTCGGCGATGCTGGCCCGCCCGAGCAGCACCTCGTTGATCGAGCTCTCGACCTCGTCCGGGTCCACACCGAGGCTGAACGTCAGGCAGGCCTGGGCATCGAGGTCGACGAGCAGCACCCGCTTGCCCTGCTCGGCGAAGGCAGCACCGAGGGAGGCCACGGACGTCGTCTTCGCGACGCCGCCCTTCTGGTTGGCCACCGAGACGATGGTGGCCGGTTTCGCGGATGTCCTGGCCACCAGTGGCTGCCCTTCTGCTGTGATTGCCTCGAGAGTTGCGTGTGCCGGTGGCCCAAGTCTGTCAGGTGCGGACCGCGGGCTGCTCCAGGGCCGCCCAGTCGGACTTCTCCGGACCGAAGGCCTGACCCGCCGGGCAGTGGGCGCGGAAGTCGCACCACTGGCACAGGGGACCGACGTTGGCCGGGAAGCGGCCCGAGTCGACGCCGAACTCGGCGTAGTCCTCCTCGGCCCTGCGCGCGTCCTGCGCGATCGACTCGGCCTCGGCGATCTTGCGCCTGAGCGACTCACCGGTGTGCTCGTGGGTGGCGACGGCGCCGGTCGGCAGGTGGTGCAGCTCGACCCGGACGCACTTGCGTCGGAACATCTTCCACGCGGCAGCGGCATAGAGCGCCATGGGCAACGACGTGCGGGCGTCGTCGTCGGTCGGCTCCGAGCGACTGGTCTTGTAGTCGACGACCGCCAGCTCACCGCCACGGTCGTCGAGCCGGTCGATGCGGCCCTGAAGGGTGAACACCTCGGTCTTGAGGGAGACCGTCCGCTCGATGCCGAGCGGCTGGTGAGCAGGGTCGACCTCGTCGAGGTAGTCGACGACCTGTTGCTGGGCCCGCTCGCGCCACTCGCGCGACTGGTCGGCATCGCGGAAACCGAGGTCGATCCAGGACGTCCGGACGAGCTCGGCGCCGGCAGCCGGGGTGCGCTGCCCGGCCGGCAGGTCCCACCAGTCGCGGAGCGCGTTGTGCACAGCCACACCGAACGAGGTGTGCGCACGCTGCGGACGCGAGGCCGGCGCCGGACGGTCGAGGTGCTGCATGCGGTAGCGCCGTGGGCAGTCGACCCACGCCAGCAGCTTGCTGGGGCTCGCCCGGAACAGGCGCCGCGGCATACCCCCGAACTCCTGCTGCACGAACTCCCCCACGCTCACCTCGCCCACGTTAGGGGGTGCCGCTGACAAAGGCTCGGATGCTGTCGGCCACCATCTGCACGGCGATCGCCGAGAGGAGCAGTCCGGCGATCCGGGTCACCAGCACGGTGCCGCTGTCCTTGAGCACCCGGTGCACCTGGCTGGCGAAGCGGAAGAAGAGCCAGACGACGAACATCGTGGCAACCAGTCCGGCTGCGACGGCGACGTAGTCGCTGACCGCGTCGGCCCGCTTGACCTGGAGCATCGTCGCGACGATCGCACCGGGACCGGCCAGCAGTGGGGTGCCGAGCGGCACGAGCGCGACGTTGACCCCGGCGTCGGCGTGCTGCTCCTGCTCAGACCCCGTCAGCAGCTGCAGGGCCACGAGCAGCAGGAGGAGCCCGCCGGCTCCCTGGAGGGCCGGCAGCGAGATGTGGAGGTAGGTGAGGATCTGCTGGCCGAACACGGCGAACAGGACGATCACGCCGAGCGCCACGAGCGAGGCGCGGCGGGCGGCGGCGACCTTCTGCTTCTGGGTCAGCGAACCCGTGAGCGCCAGGAAGATCGGGAGCGCGCCGGGCGGATCCATGATGACCAGCAGGGTCACGAAGACCGAGCCGAACGTCTGGAGGTTGATGATGTCGTTCACGTTCGTCCTGCCCTGACCACGTCGGTGCTGCTGGTTGCCTGCTGCTCGATCTGGGCGAGGACGTCGGCCGACGTCGTGTTCTCGCCGAGGCGGTTCTCCTTGCCCACGCCGTGGTAGTCGCTCGACCCGGTGACGAAGAGCCCCAGGCGCGCCGCGAGCTCCTCCGCGTGGCGCACCTCGCCCGGCCGGTGGTCGCGGTGGTACGCCTCGAGCCCCGCGAGCCCGGCCGCGCTCATCTCCTCGATGACCGCGTCGTCGACGGTCCAGCCGCGACCGTTGGCGAACGGGTGCGCCATCACCGGCACCCCGCCAGCCTCGCGGACGAGCTGCACCGCGAGCACCGGGTCGGGTGCGTAGTGCGAGGCGTAGTAGCGGCTGCCGTTGCGCAGGACGTCGGCGAACGCCTCGTCCCGGGTGCGCACGTAGCCGCTGGCCACCAGGGCGTCGGCGATGTGTGGACGCCCCATCGTCGTGCCCTCGCCCGCCTGCGCCCGCACCTCCTCGATCGTGACCGGTATGCCGTCGGCGGCCATCAGCTCGACCATCCGGTCGATCCGGGTCACCCTCGACTCCCGCGCCCGCTCCAGCTCGCGGAGCAGGCCAGGAGCCTGCGGGTCCACGAGGTAGCCGAGAAGGTGCACGCTGACGCCCCGGCGTGAGCACGAGACCTCGACGCCACGCACCAGGTCCACGCCCACCTCGTGTGCGGCGGCCACGGCAGCCGGCCACCCGGCATACGTGTCGTGGTCGGTGAGGGCCACCACCTCGAGACCGGCGCGCGCCGCCTGGGCCACCACCACGTCGGAGGGTTCGGTGCCATCGCTCGCGGTGGAGTGGGTGTGGAGGTCGATCGGCACGTGCCCAAGGGTAGGGCCCGGCAGGGATGCCTCGGGACAGCCGTCCCGGTCACTCCGCGACGGGGCGGAGCTCGACGGTCTCGCCGGGACCGGAGAACTTCTGCGCGACCTCCTCGGCCCGCTGCTGGGTGGGGACGTCGATCAGGAAGAAGCCGGCGAAGTGCTCGGTGGTCTCGGCGTAGGGACCGTCCGTGATCTTGCGGCGGCCGCCCGACCAGCGGAACAGCCTCGCGTCGTGGGGGCTGCCGAGGGCTTGGCCGCCCACGAGCTCGCCGCGATCGGACAGGTCCTCCAGCACCGCCTCGAAGTCGGACTGGAGGACCGCGCGCTCCTCGGCCGACAACGCCTGGTGCTCGGGGATGAAGTCGCTGGTCGGGTGCCCCCAGGGCTGGGGGTTGGAGTGGATGAGGATGACGTACTTCATGGTTGCTGCTCCCTGGTCGGCGTGGGTTGGCCGTGCGGCCCTGTCACCACCCTGACGGGCGGGCGCTGGTCCTCTCGATCTTTGCGACGAAAAACTTTCGCCCAGGCTCGACCACGCCGGCTGTGAGGGAACGCACGCGGCATACCGGTGTCCTTGTCCGGCTGCCATCGGCAGGATGGGCCCATGCAATTCGGACGCAGCTACGAGGAGTTCGAGGTCGGTGCGGTCTACAAGCACTGGCCCGGCAAGACGGTGACCGAGTACGACGACCACCTGTTCTGCCTGCTCACCATGAACCACCACCCCCTCCACCTCGACGCGAACTATGCGGAGAACACCACGCAGTTCAAGCGCAACGTGGTGGTGGGCAACTACATCTACTCGTTGCTGCTCGGCATGTCCGTGCCCGACGTCTCCGGCAAGGCCATCGCCAACCTCGAGGTCGAGTCGCTGCGCCACGTCGCGCCGACGTTCCACGGTGACACGATCTATGGCCAGACCGAGGTGCTCGACAAGTGGGAGAGCACGTCCAAGGACGACCGCGGTGTCGTGTACGTCGAGACCAAGGGCTACAACCAGGACGGCACGCTCGTGTGCATCTTCCGCCGCAAGGTGATGGTGCCCAAGAACTCCTACCTGGAGGCGCGCGGCGGCGAACAGCCCGGTCGACCGACGCTCACCGAGCCCGAGCCCAAGGCCTGACCCCGCGCCACCTGACCCGGCGCGGCGCGGCTCACCACCGATTCCACGGATGGCGGCCACGGTCGACGTCGGCGACGCGGGCCAGGTCTTCGGTGAGGTCGGCCAACCTCCCGTCGGTGATGTCCTCGGCCACGACGTGGAGGGCGTCGTCGATCGCCCTCCGTGCGCACTCGTGCAGCCGACGACCTTCCTCGGTTGTCGACACCGTCACCGTCCGCTGATCGAGATGGCCGATGGTCTTGTCGACCAGGCCCTGACCTCCCAGGCCCAGGATGTCGAGCCCGGTCAGCGACACGTGCGACATGCCCTGGGCGTTCAACGTGCTGCGCACCAGCCCGTCGACCGCTCGCGACGCCAGGCGGAGGACGGACGGCAGGTCTACGACGGCTTCTTCCCTGGCCAGCACCGCGGCCCGCTCTTCCGCCGCGAGCTCCCGGCGCTCAGCCCGCTCGTCCACCTCGGACCAGAAGCCCTCGTTCTCGCTCACCGCGACAGTCTCTCTGCAGAACGTGAAACGAGCCTTCAGATATCCACAGGCTCGTTTCGCGTTCTGAATCGCCAACTGCCGCGCCCGCCGGTTTCCCGGCGCCAGGCGCGTGCCGGACCGGATCCAGCGGCGTGATCCCGAACACCCACGATCGGGTATGCCGGGCGGCTGGCAGGGCGCCGCACTAGGGTCGCGGCATGGCCGATTTCGTTGGCGCGGTTGACCAGGGGACGACGAGCACGCGATTCATGGTGTTCGACCATGACGGTGCCGAGGTCGGTCGGCACCAGCTCGAGCACGAGCAGGTCATGCCGCGGGCGGGCTGGGTCGAGCACAACCCGCTCGAGATCTGGGAGCGCACCCAGACCGTGATCGGTTCGACGCTGTCGCACCTCAACCTCCAGGCCGGCGACCTGTCCGCGCTCGGCATCACCAACCAGCGCGAAACCACCGTCGTGTGGAACCGCCGCACGGGACGGCCCCTGCACAACGCGATCGTCTGGCAGGACACGCGCACCGACCGGATCGCCCGGGCCCTCGACCAGTCCGGCCAGGGCGACGTGATTCGCGAACGCGCCGGCATCCCTCCCGCTGCCTACTTCTCGGCGGGCAAGGTCCAGTGGATCCTCGACAACGTCGACGGTGCCCGTGCGGTCGCCGAGAGCGGCGACGCGATCTTCGGCACGATCGACACCTGGCTGCTCTGGAACCTCACGGGGGGAACCGACGGGGGCGTGCACGTCACCGATGTGACCAACGCGAGCCGCACCATGCTGATGGACCTCAAGACCCTCGACTGGGACGACGAACTGCTCGGCTTCTTCGGCATCCCGCGCACGATGCTCCCGACGATCCGGCCCAGCTCCGACCCCGATTTCTACGGCCACACCCTCGCGAACGGCCCGCTCGGCGGCGAGGTCCCGCTCGCCGGCGACCTCGGAGACCAGCAGGCCGCGACCGTGGGCCAGGTCTGCTTCGCGCCCGGCGAGGGCAAGAACACCTACGGCACGGGCAACTTCATGATCCTCAACACCGGCGAGGAGATCGTGCGCAGCGAGTCGGGGCTGCTGACCACCCTCTGTTACCAGCTCGGGGACGCCAAGCCCGTCTACGCGCTCGAGGGTTCCATCGCCGTCACCGGGTCGGCCGTCCAGTGGCTGCGCGACCAGCTCGGCATCATCTCCGGAGCGGCCGACATCGAGCGGCTCGCCAACCAGGTCAAGGACACCGGCGGCCTCTACTTCGTTCCCGCGTTCTCCGGCCTGTTCGCGCCCTACTGGCGTCCCGACGCCCGCGGCGCCATCGTCGGGATGAGTCGGTTCAACACCAACGCCCACCTGGCGCGGGCCACCCTCGAAGCCATCTGCTACCAGACCCGCGACGTCTCGGACGCGATGACCAAGGACTCCGGCGTCGAGCTCGAGGTGCTCAAGGTCGACGGCGGGGTCACGGCCAACAACCTCTGCATGCAGCTGCAGTCCGACATCCTCGGCGTCCCCGTGTCCCGGCCCGTGGTCGCGGAGACGACCGCGCTCGGTGCGGCCTACGCTGCAGGTCTGGCCACTGGCTTCTGGTCAGGCACCGACGAGCTCCGCGCCAACTGGCAGGAGTCCCAGCGGTGGTCACCGACCTGGTCGGACCAGCAGCGCGCCGACGGGTATGCCGGATGGCGCAAAGCCGTGGAACGCACCCTGGACTGGGTGGATGTCGACGAGGGGTAGCACGATGGGACTGGCAGGCACGAACACCGCGCTCTCACCGCAGGGGCGCGAGCACGCCATCGACGTGCTCGGCAGTGGCGAGGAGCTCGACCTGCTCGTCATCGGCGGCGGCGTGGTCGGGAGCGGCACGGCCCTCGATGCCGTGACTCGGGGGCTGTCGACCGGTCTGATCGAGCAGCGCGACTTCGCCAGCGGCACCTCCTCTCGGTCCAGCAAGCTGATCCACGGCGGTCTGCGCTACCTCGAGATGCTCGACTTCGCCCTCGTCAGGGAGGCCCTGCACGAGCGCGGCCTCCTGCTCACCCGCCTCGCGCCCCACCTCGTCCGTCCCGTCCCGTTCCTCTACCCGCTGACGCACCACGTGTGGGAGCGCGCCTACGTCGGATCCGGGATCGCGCTCTACGACGCCATGTCGATGAGCTCCGGCGGTGGCTCGGCCCTCCCCCACCACCGGCACCTCACGCGGCGCCAGGCGCTGCGACTGATGCCCAGCCTCAAGAGCAGCGCCCTCACGGGTGCGGTCCAGTACTACGACGCGCAGGTCGACGACGCCCGCCACACGATGGAGCTCGCACGTACCGCCGCCAGCTATGGGGCCCACGTCGCGAACCGCGTTGCTGCCATTGGTTTCCTGCGTCAGGGTGAGCGCGTCACCGGCGTGCGCGCCATCGACAAGCTGACCGATCGCGAGTTCGAGATCAACGCCAAGCAGATCGTCAACGCGACGGGGGTCTGGACCGACGACACCCAGGCGATGGTCGGTGAGCGGGGACAGTTCCACGTCCGGGCCTCCAAGGGCATCCACCTCGTGGTGCCCCGCGACCGCATCCACTCCTCCACCGGCCTGATCCTGCGCACCGAGAAGTCGGTGCTGTTCGTCATCCCCTGGGGCCGCCACTGGATCCTGGGCACCACCGACACCGACTGGGCCCTGGACAAGGCCCACCCCGCGGCCACGCGCGCTGACATCGACTACATCCTCGACCACGTGAACCGCGTGCTCGCGACGCCACTGACCCACGAGGACGTCGAGGGCGTCTACGCGGGCCTGCGACCACTCCTCGCCGGCGAGTCCGAGTCGACGAGCAAGCTCTCGCGCGAGCACGTCGTCACCCACAGCGCCCCGGGCTTGGTCGTCGTCGCCGGCGGCAAGTACACGACCTACCGCGTCATGGCCAAGGACGCCGTCGACGAGGCGGCCCAGGCCATCGCCGGCCGGATCGCCGACTCCACGACCGACACCATCCCCTTGCTCGGCGGCGTCGGCTACCAGGCCGCGTGGAACCAGCGCCAGTCGCTGGCCCGCGCCTCGGGGCTGCACGTCGCGCGGGTCGAGCACCTGCTGCGTCGCTACGGCTCGCTCACCCAGGAGATCCTCGACCTCCTCGCCGAGCGACCCGAGCTCAAGGAGCCACTGGACGGTGCCGAGGACCACCTCAAGGCCGAGGTCGTCTACGCGGCCTCGCACGAGGGCGCCCTGCACCTCACCGACATCCTGACCCGGCGCACGCGCATCTCGATCGAGGCCTGGGACCGGGGCGTCTCCGCCGCGCCGGCCGCCGCGGCTCTCGTCGCTCCCGTCCTCGGCTGGGACGAGGCGCGCACGAAGGAGGAGGTCGACATCTACCTCGGCCGGGTCGAGGCCGAGCGAGTCAGCCAGACGATGCCCGACGACGCCTCGGCCGACGAGGCGCGTCGCAGCGGCCCCGACGGCACCCTCTGACCTTCAACACACATTGAACATCGCAGGTCAGCGGGTTACCGTGAGCCGTCCCGGGTCTCCCTGAGCCTTTCCAGCCCCAGTGAAGGAGCGTCCGCGTGTCCCCCTCGAGCATCCTGTGGTTGCGCCGGGACCTGCGTAGGGGCGATCTCCCGGCACTCGGCGCAGCCCACGAGGCCGCCCAGGACGCCGCCCGGGCCGCGGCGGGTGGCGGACAGGGCGAGGTGGCTGTCGTGTTCGTCCTCGACCCTGCCCTGTGGCGAGGCGCAGGAAACGCGCGCCGCGCGTGGCTGGCCGAGAGCCTCAAGGCGGCCGACGCGGCATACGAGGGGCGGCTCTGTGTGCGGGAGGGCAATCCCGCGACGGTGCTCCCGCAGCTGGCGCAGGAGGTCGGCGCCGGTTCCGTGCACGTCTCCCGCGAGACCACGCCCGCGGGTCAGCGCCGTGACCGCAAGGTCGCTGCCGCCCTCGCCGAGACGGGCGTCGACTGGGTCGAGACCGGTTCCCCGTATGCCGTGGGGCCGGGTTCGGTGGTCAACGCCGAGGGGACGCCCTACAAGGTCTTCACGCCGTTCTCGCGCGCGTGGCGCGACCACGGGTGGCCCGCGCCGGCGATCGAGCCGAAGGGGCTGCGGTTGGCGCGGGTGCGCTCCGACCAGTCAGCGCTGAGCACCCTGCAGAAGGCGCGGGCGGCCGCGGACCTCCCGAGCCTGCCCGAGGCGGGCGAGGGCGCCGCGCTGCGACGGTGGGCGGACTTCCGCGACGGCGCCCTCGCCGACTACGCCACCGACCGTGACCGCGCGGACCTCGACGGGGTCTCGAGGCTGTCGCCCTACCTCAAGATCGGGGCGGTCCACCCCCGCACGTTGCTGGCGGACCTGGCAGACGGGCGCCGTCACCTCGGCGACGGAGCCGAGCGGTTCGCGACCGAGCTGGCGTGGCGCGAGTTCTACGCGGACGTGCTGTGGCACCACCCGACCTCGACGTGGCACGACCTGCGCACACCCCTGTCGGGGATGGACTACGACGAGGCAGGTGACGCGGTCGACGCGTGGCGCCAGGGACGCACCGGATACCCCGTCGTGGACGCAGCCATGCGCCAGCTGCTCCAGGAGGGCTGGATGCACAACCGGATGCGGATGGTCACCGCCAGCTTCCTCACCAAGGACCTCCACGTCTGGTGGCCGATCGGGGCGAGGCACTTCCTGGACCACCTCATCGACGGCGACATCGCGTCGAACAACCACGGCTGGCAGTGGGTCGCCGGCACCGGCACCGACGCCTCCCCATATTTCCGAGTCTTCAACCCGGTGACGCAGGGTCTGCGCTTCGACCCCCACGGTGACTACGTCCGGCGCTACGTGCCCGAGCTCGCGCACCTCTCGGGCAAGGCCGCCCACGAGCCCTGGAAGAGCGCCGACGGCTTCGCCCGCGGTTATCCCGAGCGCATCGTCGACCATGCCGAGGAACGCCGCGAGGCACTGCGACGCTACGACGCGGCACGCGCATGACCGGCCCCGCGACCCCACACCCGGCTCAGGGACTCAACCCCGTCCGGGAGGTGCGTGACTTCATCCGGGCCGCGCTGGTGCAGCCGGTTGCCCGTGACCACACCGAGAGCGACCAGGCCTTCCGTCGCCGTCGTTTGGTCGCGTTGGTCACGCTCGTGGTCGGCACCGTCGTCCTCGGTTTCGCGTTGCGGATCCGGCCCGGCGACCCGCTGTTCTACGTCGCGACGCTCGGCCTTGCTGGCGTCTGGACCGCTGGTGCGCTCGTGTCCGGGCCCCTCCACCTGGGGCGAGCGCACACCCGTGCCGGAGGGGAGGACGCCCGGCCCATCGTCCAGTCCCTCGCCCTCGGGGCGCTGCTGCTCGTCCTGTTCCTGGCCGGTGCCGCGGTCGTCGCCCACGTCCCGGTCCTGCGCAACCCGGTGGAGCACCTGCTCGACCATGCACGCCTGGGGTCCCTGGCCCTCGTCACCCTGCTCACCGCGGTCAACGGCGTCGCCGAGGAGCTCTACTTCCGCGGCGCGCTCTACTCCGCCGTCGGACGGCGCCACGCGGTGGCGATCACCACGGTCGTCTACGCGCTGACCACGGCCGGGGCCGGCATACCGCTGCTCGTCCTCGCGGCCGCCCTCCTCGGCCTCGTCACCGCACTCCAGCGGCGGGTGACCGGCGGCATCCTCGGACCGATGATCACGCACCTGACGTGGTCGCTGGGGATGCTCTTCCTCCTACCCGTCGTCCTGTCCACCGGAAGCTGATGCCATGACCTCCCCCGCACCCCGCACCGCCCTCGTCACCGGCGCCACCGGCTACATCGGCGGGGTGCTCGTCCCTGCCCTGCTCGACGCCGGCTGGTCGGTGCGGGTCCTGACCCGCAGCAGGGCGGGCCTCGAGCGCCATGGGTGGCGCGACGACGTGGACGTGGTCGAAGGCGACGCGACCTCACCCGACGACCTGGCGCGGGCGCTCGACGGAGCCGAGGTGGCCTACTACCTGCTGCACTCGATGGACGGCCAAGGCAGCTTCGTCCAACGCGACCGCACCATGGCCCAGGGATTCGCGGCGGCGGCGGCCGACGCCGGCACGGGCCGGATCGTCTACCTCAGCGGGCTGCACCCCCAGGGCGACCTGTCCGAGCACCTGGCCTCGCGCGTCGAGGTCGGCGAGATCTTCCTCGACGCACCCGTGCCGGCGGCGGTGCTGCAGGCCGGGGTCGTGCTCGGCGACGGCTCCGCGTCCTTCGACATGCTGCGTCACCTCACGGAACGGCTGCCGGCGATGGTGGCCCCCCGGTGGGTCGACAACAACATCCAGCCGATCGCCGTCGACGACGTCGTCCACTACCTCGTGGGAGCAGCCGACCTGCCGTCCGAGACCAACCGGACGTTCGACATCGGCGGCCCGGACGTCCTGACCTACGCCGAGATGATGCAGCGCTATGCCCTGGTCGCGGGCATCGGGCGCCGGCTCATCGTCTCGGTCCCGGTCCTCACTCCTCGGCTGGCCGGGCTGTGGGTCGGCCTGGTCACGCCGATCTCGGCCGGCATCGCACGCCCCCTGGTGGGCAGCCTGGTCCACGACGCGGTCTGCCACGAGGACGACGTGCAGTCGGCCATCGGCCCTCCGCCCGGCGGACAGACCGGCTACGACGCGGCCGTCCGCGCGGCCCTGCGCTCGGTGGACCCCCTGCGCTGGCGGCACACAGTCCGGCGCACGGCAGCCTCGGTCGGCGCCGCAGCACTCGTCCTGGGCACGACCGCCCTCACCACCCGCCGTGCCCGTCGCAACCACAGGAGCTCCTGATGCCCACCGTCCAGCGCACCGTCGCCACGTCCGCCACCCCCGCACAGGTCCTGCCCTACCTGCTCGACTTCGAGAACGCCGTCGAGTGGGACGCCGGCACGGTCAGGTGCGAGCTGCTCTCCGGTGACGGGTCACCGGGCACCGTCTGGCACAACGTGTCGAGGTTCGCCGGCCGGACCGTCGACCTCGACTACACCCTTGAGAGCGTCTCCGACCACGGGTTCGTCATCGTGGGGCGCAACGAGACCACGACCAGCCGAGACACCATCACGGTGGCTCCTGACGGCTCCGGGTCGTCGGTGGACTACCAGGCCGAGTTCTCCTTCACCGGGCTGGGCCGGTGGCTCTGGCCGGTGGCCATGCCGCTCCTCACCAAGCTCGGCAACGACACCGCCGGCACCCTGAAGTCGGCCCTGGACAGGCTGTAGGCCGCGATGCCCAGGCTCCGGAAGGTGTCCCCCCAGTCGAGGGGGTGGACGCGGCGACGTGCCGGCAAGGGGTTCGTCTACCTGGACGAGAACGGCGAACGGCTGGGTGGCGCCGACGTGGAGCGGATCCGCTCCTTGGCCATCCCGCCGGCGTGGGAGAACGTCTGGATCTGCCCGCTGCCCCAAGGACACATCCAGGCAGTGGGCACCGACGTCGCGGGACGGCGGCAGTACCTCTACCACCCCGTGTGGCGGCTCAAGCAGGACCAGACCAAGTTCGACCGGGTGCTGGCCGCGGCGGCCAAGCTGCCCGCGGCCCGACGCCGGATCCTCAACGACCTCGCGCTCGAGGGCATGCCCCGCCCCAGGGCAGCCGCCACCGCCGTCCGACTGCTCGACCTCGGCTACTTCCGCATCGGCAACGACGCCTACACCCAGGACAACGGCTCGTTCGGCCTCACCACGCTCGAGCGCCAGCACGTCCGCCGCCGGGGTGAGGTCATCGTCTTCACCTTCGTCGGCAAGTCGGGGATCGAGCACACCATCGAGATCGACGACGCCGCCGCCATCGCCGCACTCGACCGGATGCGCCGCCGCAAGTCGGCGAGCAAGCGGCTGCTGGCCTACCAGGACGCCCGGCGCTGGGCCGACCTCGACTCGACCGTGGTCAACGCCTACCTTGCCGACCTGCTCGGTGGTGAGCTGACGGCCAAGGACTTCCGCACGTGGCACGCCACCGTCCTCGCCGCCCTCGCCCTCGGCGCCAGCGACGAGCCGGGTGACACCAAGGCTTCGCGCAAGCGGGCCATCAAGGCCGCCGTCGACGAGGTCGCGGGCTACCTCGGCAACACCCCGACCATTGCGAAGAACTCCTACATCGACCCGCGCGTGCTCGACCGCTACGAGTCGGGCTCCACCGTCGACGTCGACCCCTCCCGCTACCGCACCCCCGAGCGCCGCCAGGCAGCGATCGAGAAGGCCGTGCTCACCCTCCTCTCCGACGCCTGAGCGGCGAGCGCCGACGCTCGCCGAGGCGCTTCGAAGCGCCGCCCGAGGTGCCGCGACCGGGCAGGCTGCGACGCGGCATACGCGCGTGGCACGATGGCGGGGTGAGCGAAGAGCAGAAGAACGCCGAGAACCGCGCCCGCCCCACCACCGACGAGTTCCGTGCGTTCGTCGCCGAGGACTGGGCGCCACGTCGCCCCGGCCCCAGCGCCCTGAGCGAGGCCGCGAGGTATGCCGCGGCGCGGCGTGACGCCGTCAGCGCGGCGTTCGCCGGCGACCGGCTGGTCATCCCCGCCGGTGGCCTCAAGGTGCGCAGCAACGACACCGACTACGTGTTCCGGCCGCACACCGCGTTCGCCCACCTCACCGGGCTCGGCGGCGACCGGGAACCCGACGCCGTGCTCGTCCTGGAGCCCCGCGACGACGGCACCCACGAGGCGATCCTGTACTTCCGCCCGCTCGCCGGCCGCGACACCGACGAGTTCTTCGCCGACACCCGCTACGGCGAGTTCTGGGTCGGCGCGCGACCGACCATCGAGGACATCGAGGTCGAGCTGGGGCTGACCGGACGCCACATCGACGAGCTCGCCGACGCGGTCGTCAAGGACTCGGGCGAGGTGACGGTGCGCATGGTGCGCGACGCCGACCGTGACCTGACCCGTGAGCTCGACGCGGCCCGCACCGCCGAGGCGACCGAGCAGGACGACCTCACCGAGGCCGACAACGAGCTCGCCCACTTCCTCTCCCACCTGCGCCTCACCAAGGACGAGTGGGAGGTCGAGGAGATGCGCAAGGCGGTCGAGGCGACCCACCACGGGTTCGAGGCCGTCATCGCCGATCTGCCCGAAGCCCTGGCGAAGGGCCGCGGCGAGCGCTGGGTCGAAGGCGTCTTCGGCCTCACCGCACGGCACGAGGGCAACGGTGTCGGCTACGACTCGATCTGCGCTGCCGGCGACCACGCCACCACGCTGCACTGGATCAAGAACACCGGCGAGCTGCACGAGGGCGACCTCATCCTGCTCGACGCCGGCGTCGAGGTGGAGTCCCTCTTCACCGCCGACATCACCCGCACGCTCCCCGCCAGCGGCACCTTCTCGGACGCGCAGCGCGAGGTCTACGACGCGGTGTATGCCGCGCAGGAGGCCGGGCTCGCGGCGGTGAAGCCGGGGAACAAGTTCTCGGACGTCCACGCCGCCGCGATCCGGGTCATCGCCGAGCACCTGCACGCCTGGGGCCTGCTGCCCGACGGTGTCTCGGTCGAGGACACGCTCGACAAGGACCACGGCCAGTACCACCGGCGCTGGATGGTGCACGGCACCAGCCACCACCTGGGCCTCGACGTCCACGACTGCGCGCTGGCCACCCGCGAGGAGTACATGGACGCCGACCTGGAGCCCGGCATGGTCCTGACGGTCGAGCCCGGCCTCTACTTCAAGGCCGACGACCTCAAGGTGCCGGAGCGGTTCCGCGGCATCGGCGTGCGGATCGAGGACGACGTGCTCGTCACTGCCGACGGCTGCGAGAACCTCTCGGCCGCCATGCCACGCACGTCGACCGACGTGGAGACGTGGATCCGCGAGGTCCAGTCCCGCTGAGCTGCAAGCGCCAAGGACTCAGCGGCGCTCGACGACGTCCAGCGTGAGGGCCCTGTCGACGCCTGCGGCCTGACCACCCCAGCCCAGGATCATGCCGATCAGCTCGGCCGGCTTGGGGAAGGCCTCAGGCAGAGCCGAGTTGTAGGCCTGGTGCGCCTCGAGCGAGGCCACCGCCTGGTCGAAGTGGTCGCCCACGTCGACGTAGTGCGTGGCCGTCGGTGAGCCGGCGAAGCAGAGCCGCTTGGCATTCCACGGCTCGAAGCCCTCGTCGACCAGCTCGGGGAAGATCCACCGGTTGCCCGCGTCGGCGACCGCATCGACCGTCGCCAGCCCGACGGCCCGGTGGTCGGCCTGGTTGAGCATGCCCTGGACGAACCGGTCGCCGTAGTGCCCGGTGATGACGACGTCCGGCTTGCGACGACGGATCTCGCGGGAGATGTCCCGCCGCAGGGCCAGGCCGTACTCGACGTTGCCATCCCGGTGGGTGCCGAAGTCGACCTCGGTCACGCCGACGATGGCGGCGCCGTCGCGCTCCTCCTGTTCGCGCACGCCGGCCGCCTCGTCGGGGTGCATCGTGTCGATCCCCGCCTCGCCGCGGGTCAGCAGGAAGTACGTCACCGTCTTGCCCACCGCGGTCCACTTCGCCACGGCGGCGGCGGTGCCGTACTCGATGTCGTCGGGGTGCGCGACGACGCACAGCACCGACGAGAAGTCGTCGCCGAACTCGGCGAGAGCGGGCTTGTCCCCAGCAGGCTCAGTCATGGACAGAGGGTATGCCGCCGGGCCGAGTTCGCGCCTCCCTCACCGGCGGGTCAGCTCCCGGCGGTCGCGCGGCGGTGCAGCCCGTGGCGGTCCTGCACGTAGACGCCCCCGCGGCGCAGCGTGACGAGCCCGTCGGCCACCAACGCCTGGAGCACCCTGTTGGTCGTCGCCCGCGAGGCACCGCAGAGCTCACCGATCTCGGTCTGGGTCAAGGGAATCCGGACCGGTTGTCCGTTCCCGAGCGAGCCGTACTGAGCGCAGAGGCCGTCGAGGCGACGCAGCACGCGCTGCTCGGCGGGCAGGTACAACGCCTCGACGAGGTGGTCGGACAACCGCAGGACCCGCTCTGCCAGCACGTCGACGAGAAGTCTCTCGACGCCCGGGTGCGCTGCACGCAGCCGCTCGAACTCGGCATACCGGAGGGTGAGGGTCACCGCCGGCTCCAGGGCCGCGACGGTGGACGTGCGCCGCGCCTGTGGCGAGAGCATCGCCATCTCGCCGAACGCCTCTCCCGGCCCCATCACGGCGAAGGTCGCGTTGTCACCGGCTGCCGTGGTGCGCCGCGCGACGAGGCGACCCTCCGCGACGAAGTGGAGGGACTCCGCGAGGTCGCCCTCGTGGAAGACGACCTCACCCGAGCGGTAGCGGTGCCGCTGGGTGCCCGCGATGACGAGCCGGCGCTCCTGCTCCGACAGACCCCCCAGCAGTCGCCACTCCATGCGTTCAGTGCAGCACGGGTCGGCCCGCCGTGTCACCGCCGGCACCGTGTCACGGCGGCTCTGTGTCACCGGCGGCACACAGCGGGCGTGTCGGCGCCCACAGACCGTCCGGCTCGCCGACGGGAAGGTTGAGGTGTCCCGCAGGGGGCGGCCGGCCCACCGGCCACGACACGAGGGAGCACCCCATGAGCACCATCGCCCGCCACCGTCCCGACATCGCCCACCACCACCCCACCGTGCGGCAGGTCGGCGCCAAGTGGGTGTGGGAGTGCCGCTGCGGTGGCGCCTCCTGTCGCACCGCGACCGAACGGACCAGCTGGCGCCAGGTCGTCATCGAGGCACTGCTGCACGCCACGGCCATCGCGCCGTGACCCCATGAGCGCCCCCTGACCGCCCCCAGGGGAAATGCCGGGGCGGTCAGGAGGGCACAGTGCCCCGAGGGACGGGGTCAGGAGGGGACGGGGGTCAGGAGGGGACGGGGGTCAGGAGGGGACGGGGTCGGCCCGCAGGGCGGCGCGGGCCTCCTCGAGCAGGGCGCCCTCGGCGGCGGCGTAGAGCTGGTCCGCCGCCGCGGGCGACTCCCCGATCGCCGTCATCCCCACCCGTCCGTAGGCCGTCAGGGCACTCATCATGTGGAAGACGACGCCGGTCTGCCGGGCCTGGTCGAAGTGCAGGCCGGCCCGGGCGACGAGGTCGAACAGGTCCTCGACCCGCAGCCCGCGCAGGCTCGGGTCCTGCAGGTGGTCCGTGGCCACGAGGTGTCGCTCCTCGCCGTTGGGCGTGACGAACCGCCCCTCCTCGGCGTCGTACCGGCCGTCGGTGAGGAACTGGAGGGTCAGGAAGGGGTGGGTCGTCCCGCCCTTGCGCAGGTTCACCTCGATGGCGTGCGCCGTCCACGAGTCGCCCTCGCGCACCGTCACGAAGTCGAGGGCGAACCGTCCCAGCACGCCCTTCTCGGCCAACAGGTCCCCGACCCGCTGGGCGTCGCGGGTGATGAGCCCGGCGTACTCCGGGTCTGCAGGGAAGCGACAGCCGAGGTAGGACTGCCCGCTCGGGCCACCGAGGATCTGGTCGTGGGTGGACAGCAGCTCGACCTCACCGAGAGGGGTGACCCTGAGCTGGACGCTCGGGCTGCGGATCTCGTCGCCGGCGATGCGTTCCTCGACGATCCCGCCGCGCTCGAGGAGCTTGGCGAGGTAGGTGTCCACCGAGATCCGCGTGTCCTCCAGCTCCATCTCGTCGATGCGACGAGCCAGCTCCGCGGCCTCGTCCGCGGCACCCACTGGGGGGAGCCCGTCGAGTCTCACGAGGGCGTTGCCCGCCCCGGAGACACCCTCGTTGAGCTTCACCATCGCACCGCTCGCGTTCGGTCGGTCGTGGCGCAGGGACTGCAGGGCCGCCTCCAGGTCCGCCCGTGAGTGCAGGTCCTCGTACCCCGCGGGATAGGACACACCGGCCTCGCCGAAGAGGCGGCGACACCCCGTCTTGGTTCCGAGGGGGAAGAGCCGAGGATCCGCGCCATACATGGGGATCCCCAGGACGAGCGCCAGGTCACGTTCGAGCTCGGTCGTGTTGTAGGGGATGAGGTGCGAGCGCAACCGGTTCGGGACGAGCGCCCTGATCTGGGCAAGCACCCGCGGCCGGGTCAGGAGCTTTTCGGTCAGCGGCTCAGGGCCGGTGTCGCCGATGGAGACGAGGGACAGCCGCGCCCTGGCGTGGCTCGGGATCACGCCCGGCAGCAGCGACAGGTAGTACTCCACGACCATCGGGTTGATCGGCATCGAGGTGACATAGACCATGCGCAGTCGCGGCTGGCGCAGCAGCAGGAGGAGGAACAGGAAGCGCTCCTCCAGGGCCTGGTTCATGCCGCCCGAGCTCGCGACGACCCGGTCCACCGTCATCGAGGGGATGACCACCACGGACTCGTCCGCCGCGTTGGTCCCGATCGCCCGCCAGACCTCGGGCATCCGGGCCTGGAGGGCGTCGAAGGCGGCGTTCCGGGCCGCGTCGTCGAGGTCGTCGAGGGTGCGACCGGACATCGTGCTCTCCGCTGTGGTCGTCATTGCACTACCTCCGCATTCGTCAGTCCGAGGATCTCGTGGGCGTCCACGGGGCGGCTGAAGCCCCGCAGCGCCAGTGGTCCCACACTCCGGCTCGTCGCCGTGGCCCCGGCGCCGGTCAGCACCCGCTGGGTCACCAGGATCTGGCCGGCGGCCGCTTCCGAGCACAACCGTGCGGCAAGGTTGGTCACCGTCCCGATGGCTGCGTAGTCGTACCGCCCGGGGAAGCCCACGCGGCCGAGGGTCGCGTACCCCTGCGCGATTCCCACCCCGAAGCCGAGGTCGTGACCGCGGCTTCGCCAGGCCTGTGCCAGCTCGGTCACCCGCTCCCGCATGGCAACGGCCATCCGCACGGCACGCTCCGGGGCATCCGGGCAGGGAACGGGATCGTTGAAGAAGACCAGCAACCCGTCACCGGCGAAGTGCTCGAGCGTCCCTTCGTACGCGAAGACGAGCTCCCCCAGGGCCAGGTGGTACTCCCTCAGGACGGCCATCGTCTCCTCCGGTTCGGCCGTCTCCGCGAACGGTGTGAAGCCGCGCAGGTCCGTGAACACCGCCGTGATCTCACATCGGTGGCTCTGGAGGAACGACTCGTCGCCGCTGTCGACGACCAGCCCTGCGATCTGTGGCGACAGGAACCGGCGCAGTCGTCCGAACCGTTCCAAGGTCTCGACCTGGGCGCTCACGCGGGCCTCCAGCTCGCGGTTCCAGGACGCGAGCGCCTCCGCCTGGGCGGTCACGGTGTCGTGGTAGCGCTTGACCCGGACCAGGGAGCGCACCCGCGCCAGCAGCTCGGGCTGGTCCAGGGGTTTGGTGATGAAGTCGTCGGCACCCGCCTCGAGTGCACGCAACCGCTCCGCGTCGCCACTGGCCGTGACCATCACGACGGGGAGGAAGGACGTGGCCGGGTCCGAGCGGATGCGCCGACACGTCTCGTAGCCGTCGATGCCCGGCATCATCACGTCGAGGAGGATCACGTCCGGCAGGTGGGCGGCGATCAGCTCCAACGCCTCCTCGCCGGAGCTGGCACCCACCACGGTGTACCCACGGGGCGAGAGCACCGCGTCCATGAGGCGCAGGTTCTGCGGAAGGTCGTCGACGACCAGGACCGTGCCGGCCACGTCAGTCACGAAGACCCCCCGACCGACCGGCGCGCAGGTGGCTGCGCACCTGGTCGGGGAACTCGCGGACGTTGATCGGCTTCTCGAGGTAGCCGTCGAAGCCCGTCGACAGGGCGTGCTCGCGATCAGCCCGCATTGCGAAGGCAGTGAGCGCCACGACGGGAATGGCCGCAGTGCGGGGGTCGTCCCGCAGCCGGACCAGTGCCGCGTGACCACTGATCCCCGGCAGCTGGAGGTCCATCAGGATGAGGTCCGGCAGGGTCCGGGTCGCTTCGATGACCGCCTCCTCCCCGGTCGTGGCGACGGTCACGGTGAACCCGGCGTACTCCAGGACGTCGCGCGCCAGCTTCAGGTTGCGCGGGTTGTCCTCGACGAGCAGCACGGTTCCCTCGCTCATCCCGCCGCCTCCGTCGCGCTCGCCGCTTCCGTCACGCCCGCCGCTTCCGTCACGGCCGCCGTGCGGCCGCGCGAGGTGGCGACCTGGGCCAGCCGTCGGGCCAGCACCCCGAGGTCGAGCTGGCTCTTGGAGGCCACGAACTCGATCCGCCCCTGCAACCGGGCCCGGTCATCCTGCGTGAGCGACTTGGCCGTCAGGACCACCACCGGCACTGCGGCGGTCGTGGGGTCGGCACGCAGCGCGTCGATGACGGCGAACCCGTCGGTGTCGGGCATGAGCAGGTCGACCAGGACCACGCTCGGCGCGAGGGCCGCAATGGACCTCAGCGCCTCGGCCCCGCGGGTGAACGTCGCGACCCGCCAGCCCTGGGGCTCGAGCGTCGCGCGCACGATCTCCAGTGCCCGCGGGTCGTCGTCGATGACGACCAGCGTGCGCTCCTCCCTCCCGGCGCCCGCACCCGCACCCGCATGGTCCGCGTGGTCGGCGACCGCGCGCCATACCGCTCCCAAAAGCACCTCGCGGGCGACCGGCTTCAGGAGGTAGTCGGACGCGCCGAGGGCGAAGCCGCGACCGCGGTCCGGCAGGACGGAGACGACGACCACCGGAGTGCCCGCGAGCTCCGGGTCGGCCTTGATCTGGCCCAGGACGTCCCAGCCGTCCATGCCGGGCAGCCGGATGTCGAGGACCACTGCTGTCGGCCGCAGCGCGCGGATCGCCTCGAGACCTTCCTCGCCGCTTCGCACCGGCACCGGCCGCAGGCCCGCCGCGGTGAGATGGACGCCGACCAGCTCGGACGAGCTCGGGTCGTCCTCGATCACCACGACCGTCGGCCGGGTGTCGTCCACGGCTGGCAGGGTCCAAGCCTGCTGCGCCTCGTGCGGCGCGGCCGCCGGCTGCGGCAGGGCGAAGCCGAAGGTGCTGCCGACCCCCACCTCGCTGGTGAGCCAGACCCGGCCGCCGTGCAGCTCGACGATGCGACGCGTGAGGGTGAGGCCGAGGCCGGTGCCTTCGGTCACCGAGGGGGTGCGGGGACCCTGCTGGAACGAGTCGAAGATCCGCTCCCGGTCGCCCTCCGCGATCCCGATGCCGGTGTCCGTCACGGTCACGGTCAGCTCGTCCCCCTCGCGCGACGCCGACACGGTCACGGTGCCACCCTCGGGCGTGAACTTCACGCCGTTGCCAACAAGGTTGAGCAGCACCTGCTTGAACCGCAGCTGGTCGGCGGTGACCTGGGACAGGCCCGCAGCGATGTCAGGGCGCAGGTCGATGCCGCCCCGTCCGGCGCGTTCGCGCAGCAGCGACAGGACCTGGTTGACCGCGTCGGCGATCGGGAAGGTGGTGAGCTCCAGCTCCATGTGGCCGGACTCGACCTTGGACAGGTCGAGGACGTCGTTGAGCAGGTCGAGCAGGTGGCGGCCAGCGCCGAGGATGTCCTGCAGATAGTCCTCCTGCCGCTCGTTGAGGTCCCCGAACATCCGCTCGAGCAGGACCTCCGAGAACCCGATGACGGCGTTGAGCGGCGTCCGGAGCTCGTGCGACATGCTCGCCAGGAACTCGGACTTGTGCTCGCTCGTGACCGCCAGCTCGGCCCGCTGGCGCTCCAGCTCGCGGTAGAGCCGGGCGTTGATCAGGGCCACCGCAGACTGGCTCGCGAAGGCCGCCAGCATGTCGCACGTCTCGTCCGTGAAGGCACCGGTGGTCTTGCGGCGCACGACCAGCACACCGACGATCCGGTCGGGCCGCGCCATGGGGATGGCCACGAGCGAGCGCCACCCGTTGTCGTGGAGGACCTTGAGGTGCGCATCCAGCTCGACATCACCCAGGTCGGGGACCTGGATCGGGTTGCCGGACAGGGCCGCTCGGCCGACGAGCGTCTCTTCGACGTGGATCCGGGTCTCCTTCAGTGCCTGGATCACCTCCGGGCCGGTCCCGTAGGCAGTCCGGACGCGGAACAAGCCCGAGTCCTCGTCGAACTCCATGAGGGAGCCGCCGTCGGCCTCGGAGAGCTCGACGGCGTGGAGCACGATGGTGCCGAGCACCTCGTCCGGGTCCAGGGTCGAGCTGATCGCCTGGCCGATCTCCGCGAGCGCCTCGAGCTGGTCCACCTTGCGCGCGAGCTCGGCCCGCCCGGCCTGGAGCTCCTGCACCAGGCGGACCCCGTTGATGGCCAGCGCCGCCTGACCGGCGAACGCCGTGACGATGGACAGCTCCCGCTCGGCGAACGGGCTGACCTCGTTGCGCCACAGCACCATCGCCCCGACGACCTCGTCGTCCACGATCAGGGGGGCGCCCATGGTCGTCCGGAACCCCGCGACCCGCTGCAGGTCGAGGCGCCCGTACTCGGGGTCCGCCACGACGTCCTCGATCTGCTGGGCCCTGCGGTCCAGCGCAACCCGACCCATCAGCGTGGCCCGGTCCAGCGGCAGCGGGTGCTCGGCGATGTAGGCGATGGCCTCGTCGCTGATGCCCACCGCCTTGATCAGCTGGAAGATGCGGTCGTCGTCGAGGAGGCAGAGCTGCGCGGCGTCGGAGCGGCACAGGCGGCGGGCGCTGTCGACGATCGTGGCGAGCACCGTCTCCGGGTCCCCCGCGGATCGTCCGACCGCCGAGAGCACCTCGTTGACCGCCGCGAGCCGCTCGTGCGTCTCGCGCAGCCGGTCCGCCAGCGTGGCCGCGTCGACCGACTGCACGGGGTCGACGGGGACGTCGGCTGACCGGGCCATGGAGGTCTCCCGTCGAGAGCCGGGCTGCGAGACAGCGGTGCGGATGCCTCTAGCAGTGTGCTCCCCGCAGCGCGGACTTGCCTACGGTTGATTGCGTATGCCGTGCGCCCCGATGACGTATGCCGGCCGAGCCGCGGGTCAGGCGGAGGGCGGCGGCGGTTGCTGGCCCGCAGCCCGCTGACGCTCGGCCTCGCGCGCCGCGTCCACCTGGGCCTGTGCCGCGGCCATCGGGTCCATCGTCGTCAGCAGCTCACGCGCCTGGGCGGCGAACTTGTGCTCCACCAGCACCTCGTACTGCGTCGCGACGACCTGCATGACAGAGGTGAAGTCGCGGTTGCCGCCGGTCAGGGCGTAGCCGATCAGGGCCCACACGAGCCCGAACACCGCACCGAAGGCCACCGTCAGCAGCACGCCCACCAGACCCGCGCCGCCGCTGGTGTCGAGCAGCGAGAAGATCAGCCCGACGAACAGACCCAGCCACGCGCCGGAGACCAGGCCGCCGATGGCGACCCGCTGCCGGGTCAGCCGGCCGGTCACCCGCTCGAGCTGCTTGAGGTCGGTGCCGACGATGAGGACGTTCTGCACCGGGAACTCGTGGTCCGACAGGTAGTCCACGGCCTTCTGCGCCTTGGCGTAGGTGTCGTAGCGGCCCAGGGACATCGGGTACTCCAGCGCCAGGACCGCGCGGGACCTCGCCATGGCATTCGGCTGCGTGCTCATGGCACCAGTGTGTCAAAGCCGGCTGGGAGTGCGCTGATCGGCACCCGATCGCGACGTGGGTATGCCGCGGGGCCGGCCCCGCGGCATACCCTCGCCATCACTTCTTCAATGCAAAGTCCTCGAGCAGGCGTCGGCCGATGATCATCTTCTGGATCTCGGCGGTGCCCTCGCCGATCAGCAGCATGGGGGCCTCGCGGTAGAGGCGCTCGATCTCGTACTCCTTGGAGTAGCCGTAGCCGCCGTGGATGCGGAAGGACTGCTCGACCACGTCGGCGCAGTTCTCGGCGGCGAGGTACTTGGCCATGCCGGCCTCGAGGTCGTTGCGCGCGCCGGCGTCCTTGAGCCGGGCCGCCTTGACCATCATCTGGTGACTGGCCTCGACCTTGGTGGCCATGTCGGCGAGGCGGAACAGGATCCCCTGGTGTTCGGCGATCTTCTTGCCGAACGTCTCGCGCTGCTGGGCGTAGGAGATGCCGAGCTCGAAAGCCCGCATCGAAACACCACAGGCGCGGGCTGCGACGTTCACGCGACCCACCTCGACGCCGTCCATCATCTGGTAGAAGCCCTTGCCCGGCTCACCACCGAGGATCTGGGCGCTGGTGGTCCGGTGGCCGTCGAGGACCATCTCGGTCGTGTCGACGCCCTTGTAACCCATCTTGTCGATCTTGCCCGGGATGGTGACGCCCTGCGCCGTCTCGCCGAACCCGGCGGTCTTGTCGATCAGGAAGGTCGTCATGTTCTTGTAGACCGAGTCGGCGCCAAGGTCCGTCTTCACCAGCACCGCAACGAGATTCGCGCTGCCGCCGTTGGTGAGCCACATCTTCTGGCCGGTGATCTGCCAGTTGTCGGTGTCGCCGTCACGCACGGCCTTGGTCTTGATCGCGGACACGTCGGACCCCAGGCCAGGCTCGCTCATCGAGAACGCGCCGCGGATCTCGCCGGTCGCCATCTTCGGCAGGTAGCGCTGCTTCTGCTCGTCGGTGCCGTGCTGCAGCAGCATGTAGGCGACGATGAAGTGGGTGTTGACGATGCCGCTCACCGACATCCAGCCGCGGGCGATCTCCTCGACCACCAGCGCATAAGTCAGCAGCGACTCCCCCAGGCCGCCGTACTCCTCGGGGATCATCAACCCGAAGATCCCCATCTCCTTCATGCCCTCCACGATCTCGGTGGGGTACTCGTCCTTGTGCTCGAGCTCCTGCGCCACGGGGATGATCTGCTCGTTGACGAACTCGCGCACGAGCTTCACGAGCTCGGTCTGCTCCTCGGTCAGGCCATCGGTCTGCTGGAGTCGGGACATGTGGTTCGCCACCTTGCGATTTCGTGACCGGGTCGTCGCGGTCAGCGGGAATTGGACCTCCCGCGAGTATGCCGAGTGCCCCAGTCCCAGCACAGGTTCCCGCCATGTGAGCCTCCCCACCCAGACCCCACCTTTATCGGGTTTAGGGACTTGTGTCGGCTTCACCCTGGAACGGTTCCGGGGTGAAGCATCCCTTTGTCCCTAGACCCGATAAAGGTGGGGCGCGGTTAATTCGGTGGCGGGAGGGGCGCCGCGTCTGTCACGCTCTCCGGGTATGCCGCGCGGCACGGAGCCGCGCGCACGACTCCCTCAGCGGGGATTGGAGGCACGAGATGTCCACGACGGTCCTGGGCGCATCCCGTGCCCTTTCCCTTCTTTGTCTGGAGTCCACCCATGCAGTTCCAGGAGCACATCTCCTTTTCGTTTGACAGCCTTCCCGACGCACCCCCCGAGGGTGATCGCTGGTCGAGCTGGGACGGTGCCACGCACGGTCCGCAACCCCGGCCCGACTGGGTCATCACCGCACTCGGCGCCGTCGAGTCCGACCTCGGCGTCCTCAAGACGGGCAAGGAGGCCGACGTCCACATCGTCCGGCGCTGGATGCCGGACGGCACCACCACGCCTGCCGTCGACTCGTTCCTCGCCGCCAAGCGCTACCGCACCGGTGAGCACCGGATGTTCCACCGGGACGCCGGCTACCACGAGGGCCGCAGGGTCCGTCGCAGCCGCGAGATGCGAGCGATGGCTCGTCGCACGGAGTTCGGCAAGGAGCTGCTGTCAGGGCAGTGGGCGGTCGCGGAGTTCGAGGCCCTGGGCACGCTGTGGGGCATGGGGCTACCCGTGCCCTACCCCGTCCAGCTGAGCGACCGCGAGATGCTCATGGAGTTCATCGGCAGCGACGGCGAGGCCGCCCCCCGGCTCTCCCAGACCCGGCCCGAGCCGGGGCTGCTCGCCGACCTGTTCGAGCAGCTTCGGACCTCGATGGTCGTCCTGGCGCGGCGCGGATGGACCCACGGTGACCTGTCGCCCTACAACGTCCTGCTCCACGGCGAGCGCCTCGTCATCATCGACTGGCCGCAGATCGTCGACATCATCGGCAACCCGCGCGGATTCGAGTTCCTCGAGCGTGACGTCGCGAACATGTGCCGGTGGTTCGTCGCCAAGGGTCTCGAGGTCGACGAGGGCGAGCTGCTCGGCGACCTCGTCGCGGAGGCGACGTCGCGCTGGTAGCCGGCAACGCGGCATACCGAGGTCTGGCCGTTCTCGCCCCTAGGGTGAAGTCATGGCCACGATCACCCGCCGCACCCTCCTCGGCGGGGTGGCCGGTGCGGCTGCCCTGGGTGTCGCGGGGTGTGGCCCGTCCGCGGTCGAGGTCCGCTCCGGGTCGCTGACGAGCAAACACTGGCCCGGCCGCGACATCACGTGGCGGATCGCCCAGCAGACCGAGGGTGCCGCCGACCAGAGGCCGGTCGTGGTCGTGCTGCACGGCAAGGGCGGCGACGCGAGCCACGCGTTCCGGATCATGAACCTCCAGGACCACGTGATCTCCACGCGCCTGACGCTCGCCTCCGTCGACGGCGGCGACTACTACTGGCACGCGCGCCGCGCGGGCGTCGACACCGGGGCCATGGTGGTCGAGGACTTCCTGCCTCTCGTCCAGCGCGAGACGGGGTATGCCGGGAAGGTCGCCTTCCTCGGCTGGTCGATGGGTGGCTACGGGTCGCTGCTGCTTGCCAGCCAGCTGGGCCCGAAGCGGGTCGCCGCCGTCGTCGCGGAGAGCGCCGCGCTGTGGACCGCCCCGGGGCTCAGTGCCGCGGGCGCCTTCGACGACGCGGAGGACTTCGAGGCCCACGACGTCTTCGACCCCAGCCGCACCCAGGTCCTGCGCCAGATCCCGGTGCGGCTCGACTGCGGCCGCTCAGACCCGTTCGTGCCGGGCAACAAGGAGTTCGCGACGGCACTCCCCTCGGCAAAGCTGACCCTCGACGAGGGCGGACACACGGCTGACTACTGGAAGAGCCATGGCGGTGCCCAGCTGCGCTGGGTCCGCGACCAGTTCGACCGTCAGTAGACGGTGACGGAGCTGCCGAGCGGCATCAGGTTGGTGGCCCAGATCATGTCCATCGCGGGGTTGCTCACCCGCGCGCACCCGTGCGAGGCCGGGTAGCCGGGCACGTTGCCCGCCCCGTGGACGGCCATACCGCCGTTGAAGTACCGCGGACGCCACAGGTCACCGAGCGGACCCTTGTCGAGGTGGTTGACCGCCCGGTACGTGCTGTAGCTGCCGGCCGGCGTGGTGGCGACCCGGGTCGTGCCCTGGCTGGTGTACGGCTGACCGCTGCCGGTGCTGGTGTTGAGGATCAGGGTGACCCTGCCGCCCCGCACGACGAGCAGCAGCTGGCGGGCCTTGTCGATCTCGATGCCGGTGCCACCGGTGCGGGACTGCGGGCGGACGCCGTTCTGGAGGGCGCGCCGCGTCGAGGGACCGAAGACTCCGTCGCGGCCGAGGCCGGCCGCCTTCTGCAGGGCCATCACGGCCTGGGAGGTGAGGCCGCCGTAGGACCCGTCGGCCGAGCCGTTCCAGTAGCCGAGGGCCGACAGCTGCTGCTGGACCTGCTTGACGTACGGACCCGAGTCGCCCGCGTGGAGGGTGTCACCCGCCGTGGGGATCGGCCTCGGGGTCGGCTTGGGCGAGGGCTTGGGGGTCGGCTTGGGCGAGGGCTTGGGGGTCGGCTTGGGCGCGGGTGTGGTGGTCGACGGCGCCGGGCTCGTGGACGTGACCGTGTCGCTGGGCGCTGGGTCCACGACAGGGGACGAGGGGTCCGGCACGGGGGTCGTGCCCTGCGCAGCCGACGGCGTCGCCGAGGTGTTCTGCCCGAACGTGATCCCGCCACAGGCGCTCAACGCGAGCACCCCGGCCAGCACGGATGCTGCCAGAGCGGTGCGGGCTCCCACGTCCTTGCGATCCATCGACTCCCCTTCCCTGGCCGGCAGACCGCTGTCCGCTGGCAACGCCTTGTCAGTCATGGTGACGCACGCGAGGGCGATCCGGTTGTCCCCCGCGCCGAATCGTGACCGTCGAAACCGTGGGCGGCACATGGCGCGGTCGCCCTCCCCCGAGGACGACCGCACTCACCTAGACGCCGCCGAGAGCGCAAAGGTTGCCTCGGCCCGCCCACCTTTTGTCCCGCCGGTCGAGCGGCTCAGGTCTGGTCGGCCAGCGCCGCGATGGCCTTGTCGATGGCCAGCACCCGCTGGGCCGTCTCGACGTGCAGGCTCTCGATCAGCCGGCCGCCGAGTGTCGCGACCCCACGTCCCTCCGCCTGCGCCGACTCGAACGCCGCGATCACCGCGCGCGCGTCCTCCACGGCTGCGGGGCTCGGCGCGAACGCCGCGTTGCACGGGTCGACCTGGCCGGGGTGGATGAGGGTCTTGCCGTCGAACCCCATCTCACGTCCCTGCCCTGCCTCCGCGAGGAAGCCGTCGGCGTCCTTGACGTCGTTGTAGACCCCGTCGAGCACGGCGACACCGGCAGCCCGCGCGGCGAGCAGGACCAGCTGCAGGCTGACCGAGATGGCCGCGCGCCCCGGGGCGAACGAGGCCCCCAGCTCCTTGTAGAGGTCGTTGGTGCCGAGGACCAGGCAGGCGAGGCGGTCTGACGCCCGGGCGATCTCCTCCGCGTGCAGCACAGCCGCGGGCGTCTCGACCATCGCCCACAAGCGGGTGCGCTCGGGAGCCCCAGCCGCTTCCATGGCCGCCACCAGGGCGCGCACCTCGTCGGCCGAGCCGACCTTGGGGACGACGATCCCGTCCGGACCCGCCGCACACGCGGCGCCCAGGTCGGCGTCGTGCCACCGCGTGCCGAGGCCGTTGACGCGGATCGTCAGCTCTCGGCGGCCGTACTCGCCCGACCGCACCGCGGCGCAGGCGTTCTCGCGCGCCTGCTCCTTGGCGTCCGGCGCCACCGCATCCTCGAGGTCGAGGATCAGGGCATCGACCGGGAGGGTCTTCGCCTTCTCCAGGGCCCGCTCGTTGGACGAGGGCATGTAGAGGACCGAACGACGCGGCCGGTATGCCGGGGCGCCGGCTTCGCGTGTCGTCGCCACGTCAGGCACCGGCACCTTCGCCGGGAGCCGGCTCAGCGGCATACAGGGCGGCGAGCTGCGGGTCGGTGGCCGCGAGGCGCTCGGCGAGCTCGAGCATCACCTGGCACTGCTTGAGCGACGCGTCGTCCTCCATCTTGCCGTCGAGCATCACGGCGCCCGTGCCGTCGCCCATCGCCTCGACGACCCGGCGCGCGTGCGCGACGTCCTCGGCCGAGGGGCTGAAGACCCGCTTGGCGATCTCGATCTGCACCGGGTGCAGCGACCACGTGCCCACGCAGCCGAGGAGGAACGCGTTGCGGAACTGGTCCTCGCAGGCGACGACGTCCTGGATGTCACCGAACGGGCCGTAGTACGGGAAGATCCCGTGCATCGCGCAGGCGTCGACCATCCGCGCGATCGTGTAGTGCCACAGGTCCTGCTGGTAGGTGGCGCGGGGCGCGTTGACCGCGTCGTCGACACCCGCCGGGGGGTCCTGGCGAACGAGGTACCCGGGGTGGCCCCCACCGACCCGGGTGGTCTTCATGCGGCGGTCCGCGGCGAGGTCGGCCGGACCGAGCGACAGCCCCTGCATGCGAGGACTCGCGCCGGCGATGGCCTCGACGTTGGCCACGCCGCGCGCCGTCTCGAGGATGGCGTGCACGAGGATCGGCCGCTGCAGTCCAGCGCGCGCCTCGAGCTGGGCGAGCAGCCGGTCGACGTAGTGGATGTCCTCCGGCCCCTGCACCTTGGGGACCATGATGACGTCGAGCTTGTCGCCGATCTCGGTGACGAGCGTGGTGAGGTCGTCGAGCACCCACGGGCTGTCGAGGGAGTTGACCCGGGTCCACAGCTGGGTCGCGTCGCCGAAGTCGGTGGCCTTGGCGATGGCCACCAGACCGGCGCGGGCCGCCTCCTTCTTGTCCGCCTTGACGGCGTCCTCGAGGTTGCCCAGCAGCACGTCGACCGTGCCGACCATCGCCGGGACCTTGGCGGCCATCTTGTCGTTGCTCGGGTCGAAGAAGTGGATCACTCGTGAGGGGCGGGAGGGCACCTGGGTGAGGGGCGCCGGAGCACCCACCGCGAGAGGGGCGAAGAAGTCCTTGGGGCTGCGCACGCGGCGACGCTAGCAGCGACAGTCACGTGGCGGTTATGACACAGTTCACGTGTGACCGAGCCCGCGCGAGAGCCCGCTGCCGACGCTCCCGCAGCCCCGGCGCCGCTGAACGTCACGGCGCTGTTCGCCGAAGCCGCCACCAAGTCCGGGCTGATGTGGGTTCAGCCACCGGACGACCGCGCGTGGCCGTTCTGGCACGCCTGGGCGGACGAGACCGTGTATGCCGTGTCGGGCCCGGGCGAGCAGACCCTGCCCTGGCTGCCCGAGCAGGTCCGGCTGATCCTGCGCAGCAAGGACACCGGCGGTCGGTTGCTGACCGTGCAGGCGACGGTCCACGAGATCGGGCCCGCCGACGAGCGCTGGGCCTCGGCCACCGAGGCCCTCAAGGCAGGACGCCTCAACACCCGCAACGACGGTCCGACCGACGACGTCGTCGACCGGTGGGCCCGCGAGTGCACCGTGCGTGCCCTGCAGCCGTTCGGCGCCCCCCTCGAGGCACCCGGTTCGTACCCCACGACCTCGGGTGCGGCGCCGGTGCCGCCGAGCGAGGCGACGACGGCGACCTGGCGTCCTTGGCACTGGCGCGGACGACCGCGCCGACGGCGCGGCAACCGCCTCCCCGACGACGGCTGATCGGACGGATAACCTTGGCCGCGTGAGCACTCCGTCGCGCGTCTTCGTCGGCCGCCTGACCAGCCTGAGCGTGTTCGACCCGCTCGGTGACCAGGTCGGGCGCGTTCGCGACGTCGTCGTGACGTTCGGGGCCTCCCGTCGCCGCCCCCGCATCATCGGTCTGGTGGTCGAGGTGCCGGGCAGGCGTCGCGTCTTCGTGCCGATGACCCGGGTCACCTCGGTCGACGGTGGCCAGGTCATCACCACCGGTCTGGTCAACATGCGTCGCTTCGAGCAGCGCACCAACGAGGTGCTCGTGATGGCCGAGATCCTCGAGCGGCCGGTCACGGTCAACGACCCCGAGGGTGCCTATGAGGCCACCGTCGAGGACGTCGCGATCGAACAGGAGCGAAGCCGCGACTGGGCCATGTCCAAGGTCTACGTGCGCCAAGGTGCCGCCCGCGGCTCGCTCGGCGCGTTCCGGCGTCGCCGCGGCGCCACGGTGCTCGTCCCCGTCGAGGACGTCACCGGCATACACCAGTCCACGGCCGGACAGTCGGCGGCGATGCTGCTCGAGACCTATGACGACCTGAAGTCCGCCGACCTCGCCGACGTCATCCACGACCTGTCGCCCAAGCGTCGCGCGGAGGTGGCCGAGGCGATGGCCGACGACAAGCTCGCGGACGTCCTCGAGGAGCTGCCCGAGGACGACCAGGTCGAGATCCTCGAGACGCTGCCCGTGGGACGCGCCGCCGACGTCCTCGAGGCGATGGAGCCCGACGACGCCACCGACCTGCTCCACAACCTCACGGCGGAGAAGCAGGAGGAGCTGCTCCAGCTCATGGAGCCCGACGAGGCCGCCGACCTGCGCCGGCTGCTGACCTACGACGAGGAGTCCGCGGGCGGCATGATGACGACCGAGCCGGTCATCCTCGGCCCAGAGGCCTCGATCGCCGAGGCCCTGGCCGTCGTGCGTCGCGTCGAGCTGTCTCCCGCGCTGGCCTCGACCGTCTACGTCTGCCGGACGCCGCACGAGACACCCACCGGCAAGTACCTCGGCATGGTGCACATCCAGCGGCTGCTGCGCGAACCGCCGCACGGCGCGGTGGGCAGCATCCTCGACAAGGAGATCGAACCGCTGCGGGCCGATGCTCCGCTCGGCAAGGTCACCCGCATGCTGGCGACCTACAACCTGGTCGGCGTCCCGGTGGTCGACAGCGACGGCCGGCTCATCGGCGCCGTCACGGTCGACGACGTGCTCGACCACATCCTTCCCGACGACTGGCGCGAGGAACGCCACGAGGTGACCCATGGCTGAGCGCGACCGGAGGATGGCCTCCAGCCGGCTGGACCAGCCCCGCGAGACCCGCCGGGCGCTGCTGCCGCGACCCGCCATGAACCAGGAGACGTTCGGGCGGTGGAGCGAGCAGTTCGCTCGATTCATGGGCACCGCCCAGTTCCTGCTCGCGATGACGGTCTTCGTCGCCTTCTGGCTGACCTGGAACCTCGTCTCGCCCAAGGACTGGCGCTTCGACAACTACCCGTTCATCTTCCTCACGCTGATGCTCAGCCTCCAGGCCTCGTATGCCGCGCCGCTGATCCTGCTCGCGCAGAACCGTCAGGCCGACCGCGACCGCGTCGCCCTGGAGCAGGACCGTGCCCGCGACGAGCGCAACCTCGCCGACACCGAGTACCTCACCCGCGAGGTGGCGTCGCTGCGGCACGCCATGGGCGACGCCGCCACCCGCGACTTCCTCCGGTCCGAGCTGCGGGGCCTGCTCGAGGAGCTCGAGGACCGTGGGCTGGAGGTCCGGCGACGTGAGCCAGATGACAGCGTGAGCGGACCCACCGGTTCTTCGAAGGACCAGGGCGCGACCTAGCATGGGGGCATGTCCCCCAGCCCGACCGACGCTCCCGCCACGGTGACCGACGACGCCCTGCACCAGGCGCTCACGACCGTCATCGACCCGGAGATCCGCAAGCCGGTCACCGAGCTCGGCATGGTCGAGAGCGTGACGGTCGACGAGACCGGCCGCGTGGCCGTGACCATCCTGCTCACCGTCTCGGGCTGCCCCATGAAGGACACCCTCACCAAGGACACCACCGCCGCCCTGGCCAAGGTGCCCGGCGTGACCGCCGTCGACGTCACCCTCGGGGTGATGAGCGACGAGCAGCGCGTTGCCCTGCGCACCCAGCTGCGTGGCGGCAACGCCGAGCGCGAGATCCCCTTCGCCAAGCCCGGTTCGCTGACCCGCGTGTATGCCGTGGCGTCCGGCAAGGGCGGCGTCGGCAAGTCCTCGATCACCGTGAACCTCGCCGCGTCCCTCGCGCAGAGCGGGCTGCGGGTCGGTGTCGTCGATGCCGACGTCTACGGCTTCTCGGTGCCGCGCATGCTCGGGGTCGAGCACCGGCCGACCCAGGTCGACGACATGATCCTGCCGCCCATCGCCCACGAGGTGAAGGTCATCTCGATCGGCATGTTCGTGCCGGGGAACCAGCCGGTCGTCTGGCGCGGACCGATGCTGCACCGCGCGCTCCAGCAGTTCCTGGGCGACGTCTTCTGGGGCGACCTCGACGTGCTGCTGCTCGACCTGCCTCCGGGCACGGGCGACATCGCGATCTCCGTCGCCCAGCTGATCCCCAACGCCGAGATCCTCGTCGTGACCACCCCGCAGCAGGCCGCCGCAGAGGTCGCCGAACGTGCGGGATCCATTGCGTTGCAGACACATCAGCGCATTGTCGGCGTGATCGAGAACATGTCGTGGCTCGAGCTGCCCGACGGTTCGCGCCAGGAGATCTTCGGGTCCGGTGGCGGCAAAGTCGTCGCCGAGTCGCTCACCCGGGCCGTCGGCGCCGAGGTGCCGTTGCTGGGTCAGATCCCCCTCGACACCAACCTGCGTGAATGCTCCGACCAGGGCACCCCGGTCGTGCTCCGCGACCCCGAGTCGCCGGCCGCCGTCTCGCTGCGGGCCATCGCCCGGGGTCTGGGCACCCGGTCGCGCGGACTCGCCGGTCGATCCCTCGGCCTGTCCCCCGTCGGTCGCTAGCTCCCGCTCCTGACCCCTACCCGGGTCTGGCCTCGCCGGTCTAGGTGGCGTCGTCGTCGAACGGCGTCGGCCTGGCAGCGTCGTGGCCGCCCGTGCTCGTCGAGTAGGTCGGACCGTCCCCGTCGGGCTGGACCGGCGTCGGGTCGAGCAGGGCCTCGCGGACGATCCGGCGTGGGTCGTACTGCCTCGGGTCGTACTGCCGCCAGTCGATGTCGTCGAACTCCGGTCCCATCTGCTCGCGCAGCTGGCCCTTGGCGCCCTCGGCCAGGGCGCGGGCCTGACGGACGAGCTGCGCCAGCTTCGACGCGTACTCAGGCAGTCGCTCGGGTCCGAGGATCACCACGGCCAGCACGATCAGCGCGATGAACTCCCAGCCGTTGACGCCCGCCATGCCAGCCCCTGCCGCTACTTGCCCGAGCCGGACAACGTGAGTGTGACGCTGATCGTCTCACTCCCGCGGCGGACCTTCATCGAGACCGCGTCGCCGACGCTCTTGGCGCGGATCGCCACGACGAGGTCGTCGGGGTCGGTCACCCGCCGACCGTCGAACTCGATGATGACGTCCCCTGCCTTGATCCCCGCCTTGCCTGCCGGGCCGTTGGGGTCGACCGGCGGGCCGCTGCTGGTGCTCGGCTTGGCCAGGATGCGCACGCCGTCACCGGTGAACTCGCGGTCGAGCACGACCCCGATCACCGGGTGCTGGGCCGAGCCGGTCTTGATGAGCTGTTCGGCCGTCTTGAGGACCTGGTCGCTCGGGATCGAGAAGCCGACACCGATGTTGCCCGACTGGGTGTCGGTGGTTCCGGGGATCCGCGCGATGGCCGAGTTCACGCCGATCACCTGACCGGCCATGTTGAGGAGCGGCCCACCGCTGTTGCCGGGGTTGATCGCCGCGTCGGTCTGGATGGCGTTGATGTACGACTGCTGGTTGCCGTCACCGCCGGGGCTCACCGGGCGGTTGAGGGCGCTGACGATGCCGCTGGTGACGCTGGACTCGAGACCGAGCGGCGCACCCACGGCGATGACCTGGTCCCCCACGACGACGTCCTTCGACGAGCCGATGACCAGCGGAACGAGGTCGGTGCGGTTGGTCTTGAGCACCGCCAGGTCGTAGGACGCGTCCCGGCCGGCGATCGTGGCAGCGATCTCGGTGCCGTTGGACAGCTCGACCTTGATCGTGCCCCCGCCGGCCGCGCTGGCGACGACGTGGTTGTTGGTGATGATGTGGCCGTCCCGGTCGAGCACGAACCCCGAGCCGGTGCCGCCGCCGTCGGCGCCGTCGACCTTGATGGTCACGACACTGGGCAGTGCCTTGGCCGCGATGTTGGCGATGGAGCCTTCGGGGCGTGACGTGGCACCGGCGCCGGCGCGTGGGATGGACGAGGGTGTGCGGTCGAGCGAACCGAAGTCGACCCGTCCTGTCGCCCCGAGCCAGCCGCCGAACAGGCCACCGAGCCCCGCCGCGACCAGCGCCGCCACCGCAGCCACCGCGACCAGGGCGCCCCACCCGGGGCCCTTCTGCTGGGGGGCCGTGGCCTCCGGGAGGTGGTGGCCGACCCACGGTGCCGGCTGGCCGGCATACCCCGCATCGGCCGTGGGGGCGGTGATGGGGTCCCAGCCCGCGCCCGTCGGGGCCTGCGTGACCGGATCGCTCGAGGGGTGTGCCGGGGGTCCGGCGGGTGCCTGGTGTGCGGAGGCCTCGCTCGGCCAGCCGGTCGGTTCAGCGGCCCAGACCGCGTCGACGGGTGGCGGCTCGGACGGTGCACTGCCCGACGCGGGCAGCCCGGTGGCCCCGTGGAGCTCCTGGGTGTGCGACAGGTCGACCGGCTGGGTGCTGTCAGCAGCGGTTCGCCCCGGGGGCGCCCAGGGGTCCCAGGCGGAATCGGCCAGGGGGTCGGGAGCGGACTGGCCGGGGTCGGCCGAGACTGGCTGGTCGGCGCCCGCCGGGTCTCGCTCGTCACTCATGGAGACGATTGTGCCGAACGACCGCGACCGGTGCCCACGGCGGGTGCCACGGACGTCGCAGACGGGGTGCCGCCGAGCCCGGGAACGGTGAACGAGGCAGTGGCGAAACCCGGGGTCGCCGGCCTGGCGCGCTGCACCGCCGGAGAGACCGGCTGCGTGGTCGGGGCCAGGCCACCGGTCACCACGAGGCTCAGGGCCGCCGCGGCCGTGGCTCCGGCCGCCAGTCCGGCGTAGACGGTCGCCCGGCCGGCCGAGCGGTGCTGCGCCGGGGCCCCACGGTCGACGACCCGCACGGGCGCGGCCGGGATGGGCGGGAGCAACGGGCCAGGCGTGACAGGCGAACCGTCAGGGGCGCGACCCGGGGTCTGGGTGCCCAGGGCGAGCAACATGCCGCGCAGGTCTCCGGGCACGGCGGCACCGAGCGAGGACCGCAGGGCCATCAGCACGCGCCGCTCCTCGTCGACAGCTCCGCGGCAGCACTGGCACGCGACCACGTGACGGTCCCACCGCAGCAGGGTCGCCTCGTCCATGGCGCGGTCGGCGTAGGCCGTCAGCTGGTCGCCGAGACACCGGCCGCGTCCCCCCGCGAGGGCCGCACCCGGCATACCTGCCCACAGCGGGCGGTTCATCGCGATCCGTGCACCGCCCGGCCGAGCACCGGCAGGCGGCGCTTGGCGACGGGCGCGCGGTCGGCGTCCACTGCGGGGCGGGCGAGGGTGGGGTCGCGGTGGGCGAGGGCTTCCCGGAGCTGGGCCCGGCCGCGGTGGATGCGCGAGCGCACGGTGCCGAGCTTGACGCCGAGCGTGGCGGCGATCTCCTCGTAGGACAGTCCCTCGATGTCACACAGCACGACAGCGGCCCGGAAGTCCGGCGACAGGGCGTCGAGCGCTCGCTGCACGTCGTCGTCGAAGTGGGTCGCCTCGAACGTCGCCTCGGGCCCCGCCTCACGGGTGGGCAGGCGCGCGGCGGACTCGTCGGAGAGGGCGTCGAAGCGGATCCGCTGCTTGCGGCGCATCTTGTCCAGGAAGACGTTGGTCGTGATGCGGTGCAGCCAGCCCTCGAACGTGCCGGGCTGGTAGCTGTGCAGCGACCGGAAGACGCGGATGAACACGTCGTGGGTCAGGTCTTCGGCGTCGTGCGGGTTGCCGGTGAGGCGGTAGGCCAGCCGGTAGACGCGCGCGGAGTGCTGCTCGACGATCTCCTCCCACGTCGGGGGCACCCACGCGGTCGCCTCCTGGGTGCCCGGGACGTCCCCCTGGGCATCCTGTCGGGCCGAACCGATCGTGTCGGTCGCGGTCACGTCCCTCACCTCCGTCGGGCGCCTGGCGGCGCGCACACCCTGCATTCGGTCCAGACGACCGAACGGCTTGCATCGTTCCCCAACAACCTGAGCGTTTCCTGTATGCCGCGTGCCCGGTTCGTCGTGCTTGCGGCAGTAGGGTTTGCCGCATGAGCGCACAGAAGCCGGCCAGCTGGGCCTACGCCGAGGAGTTCGTCACCGAGAACGAGGTGATCGAGTCTGCGCGGCGCCGCGGCGAGGAGCTGGGTGCCGTGCCGGTCGGCAACGGTGCGGGGGTGCTGCTGCGACTGCTGGCGGCCGCGGTGAAGGCGAAGTCGGTCGTCGAGGTGGGCACCGGTGCCGGCACCTCGGGACTGTGGCTGCTCCAGGGCATGCCCGAAGACGGCATCCTCACGACGATCGACGTGGAGGCCGAGCACCAGGGCGTGGCCAAGAAGGCCTACGCCGAGGCGGGCATCGCCCACCAGCGCACCCGCGTCATCACCGGCCGGGCGCTCGACGTGCTGCCCCGGATGACCGACGGCGCCTACGACATGGTCGTGATCGACGGCGACAAGGTGGAGTACCCGGAGTACGTCAGCCACGGGATTCGTCTCCTGCGCTCCGGCGGCGTGCTCGTGCTCGACAACATGCTGTGGCACGACAAGGTGGCCGACCCGGCTGCACGCGACCAGCAGACGTCGGTGCTGCGCGACCTGGGCAAGGCCCTGCGCGACGACGACCGGTTGATCCCCGCCCTGCTGCCGGTCGGTGACGGCGTCCTGGCGGCCGTCAAGCGCTGACGGTCAGGCGGTGCCCGGACCAGGGCCGCGACGAAACCGACCTGGGCCCTCGACGATCGCCACGACCTCGAACGGCTCGATGAGGGTCGGGGCGGACCCGATGATCCCGCTGCCCGCGGACTCGGCCGCGGTCGCGGTGAACTCACGCTGGAAGTCGTCGCGGTAGACCTTCTCGTCGAAGACGTAGGTGCCCTCGAACCACTTGCCCTCGACCATCCGCCAGGTCTTGAAGGCGAGCCCGTCGAGGAACATGAACCTCGCCATCGACGTGCCCACGACGTAGTCACGCAGCTCCTGGGCGACGCCGTCCGGTGCGGTCTCCAGGGACCATCGCACGCTCAGGCCGTATCCCGCGTTCATGACATCTCCTCCAGCCAGGTGAGCAGCAGGCGGGCACCGAAGCCCGTCCCGCCCTTGGTGAGGAGTCCGCGGTCGACGTCGGAACGACCCACCCCGGCGATGTCGAGATGTGCCCAGCGTCGCGCACCCACGAACTCGCGCAGGAACAATGCTGCCGAGATCGAGCCGCCGCCGCCTCCGATGCCCGCGATGTGGTTGATGTCGGCCACGTCGCTGTCCAGGCTCGGCCGGTAGTCCTCGACGAGTGGCATGGGCCAGAGCAGCTCCCCGGTCGCCTCGCCGGCCCCGACGAGGGCGCGGGTGAGGGAATCCTCGGTCGCATAGACCGGAGCCATCGACCGACCCAGCGCCACGCGGGCAGCGCCCGTCAGGGTCGCGATGTCGAGGAGCACCGTGGGGTCGAGGCGCAGGTCGGCATAGGCCAGCGCGTCGGCCATCACGATCCGCCCCTCGGCGTCGGTGTTCCCGATCTCGACCGTACGTCCGCCGTACTGCGTGACGACGTCCGAGGGACGGTATGCCGCGCCGCCGACGCCGTTCTCGGCGAGCGCCAGCAGGCCGGTCACCTTCACCGGTACGGCCAGCTCGCGACAGGCCGCGAGCACGGCGAGGACGACCGCCGCACCACTCATGTCCGTCTTCATGGCGAGCATGCCCTCGGCAGGCTTGATGTCGAGCCCACCGGTGTCGAAGGTGATTCCCTTGCCCACCAGGACGACTCGCGGCGTCCTGGCCGTCGCGCCCTGCGGTGCGTAGTCGAGCTGGACCAGTCGGGGAGGCGACGCGGAGGCGGCGCCGACGGCCAGGAGACCGCCGAACCCCTCGGCGCGCAGCTCCCTCTCGGACCACACGATCACGTCTAGCCCGGCGCGACCTGCGATGGTCCTCGCCTGGGCGGCGAGCCAGGCGGGGTTCTTGATGTTGGACGGAACCACCGCCAGGTTCCGAGCCAGCATCGTGGCTCGGGCGCGCACGACCGAGTGCCGGACCGAGGGCTCGTCATAGGAGCCGACCAGCGCGATCTCCCCCGCCGGACCGGTCGCCGGCTCGGCGTCGTCGCCCACCCATCGCGGGCTGGAGTAGCCACCGAGCGCGAGTCCCTCGGCCAAGGCCGACTGCGCGCCTCGGGCGGCGCCGCTGCCGAGAGTGGTCACGAGCGAGGCGTGCCCCTTGGCAGCCCGCCCCAGGGCGGCACCGGCCGTCCGCAGGTCGGACGGGCTCGCGTCAGCGACTCCCACCAGGAGCACGGTCCGGGCCGGTCGCTCCCCCGGGACCAGGGGGATCCGTGTCACCGAGCCGGCACCCTCCTTGGGTTCGTGGGCTGCCACGACGTCGGCGGCGTCGAGGCCGACCAACGCCAGGGCTGCCGCGCCGGCGCCCGTCGGCGGCAGACCACCCCTGGGAACCGGGAGCGCCAGCAGCAGGTCGCTGGCGTCGAGGTCCGCGAGGACGTCGGTGAGGGGCTCGGCAGAGATGGTCCAGGCGCTCGAAGCGGGATCGAGCAGTTCGGGTGCACGCACGGACCCGACCCTACCCACCTGTGGTTCGGCCGCGGCATACCCCTGGACTCGCGAGGACCCCCGTCGGACACTGCCGACGGGGGTCCTCGAAACGTGCGGTGAAGGCTACTTGAGGCCCTCGCAGTTGGTGATCGCGTCGCCGAGCGCGCGAACCTCGTCGGGGGTCATCTCGACGACGAGCCGGCCGCCACCCTCGAGCGGCATGCGCAGCACGATGCCCCGACCTTCCTTGGTCACCTCGAGCGGGCCGTCGCCGGTCCTCGGCTTCATTGCCGCCATGAGTGTCCCTTCCGTTTGGCGTGGTCTGCTGCTGGCCACGCGGATCCACGCCAGTGCTTGTGATCATCCCCGCGCGCGCCAGATTTGCTCCATTATCCCGTGAACCCGCTCACAGGCGAAATCCGGGTCGGACGACGGTCCGGCAGGATGGCGCCCATGACCGACACCTCCGACACCGTGGGCACCACGCCCGCCACCAGCGACAACGCCGCCGACCCGACTGTCCCGCAGCAGTCCCCCGTCGTCGTCGAGAGGGAAGGCGCGGTGGCCACGGTACGGCTCAACCGCCCCGAGGCGATGAACTCGCTCGACATCGCCACCAAGGAAGCGCTCGTCACAGCGCTGACCGACGTCGCGCAGGACCCGACGGTGCGGTGCGTGGTGCTGACCGGCAGCGGTCGCGCGTTCTGTGTGGGGCAGGACCTGCGCGAGCACGTCACCTTCCTGCAGCGCGACGACCCGGCGCTGTGGGACACCGTCGCCAAGCACTACAACCCCATCGTCGAGCTCCTCGCCACCATGGACAAGCCGGTCATCGCGGCGGTCAACGGGGTGGCCGCCGGAGCAGGTGCCGGGTTCGCGCTCGCAGCGGACTTCAGGGTGCTCGTGGACACCGCCGGCTTCAACCTCGCCTTCGCCGGCATCGCACTGTCCTGCGACTCGGGAACCTCCTGGACGCTTCAGCGGATCGTGGGTCCGGCCAAGGCCAAGGAGCTCCTCTTGCTGCCCCGCACCGTGCCGGCCGACGAGTGCCTGGCCCTGGGCCTGGTCACCAGGGTCGTCACGGCCGAGGAGCTCGAGGCGACGGTGCGCGAGCTGGCGACAACCCTGGCCGCCGGACCGACCCTGGCCTACGGGTCCATCCGGCGGGCCGTCGCGTTCAGCGCAGGGCACGGACTCACCGAGTCCCTCGCCCAGGAGGGCGAGTACATGACGCTCACCGGCGGGACCGCGGACCACCGCGCTGCGGTCGCGGCGTTCCTCGCCAAGGAGAAGCCGGTCTTCATCGGCGAGTGAGCATTCGCCCGACCGAGCACAGGTTCCTCGCTGACGGACACGTTGCAACCTGTCCCTCAGCGAGCAACCTTTGCTAGCAAAGGTTGCTCGGGTCAGGGTGGGGTGGACGCCCAGGGCGTGTAGGTCAGCAGCGTGCAGGTGAACCAGAAGAGCCCGACGAGCAGGACCACGCCGACGACGCCCACCCGGCGGCGCCAGTGCGTCACGATCTTGGCGCCGGTCGACGTGCGCATCGCCACTGAGGCGACCACCGCGGCGATCGGGAAGTCCAGCAGCAGGAAGCGCCACATGCTCGTGATCGGTCTCACCACGGCGAGCAGGTAGAGCGGGTAGGCCAGCGCCCACACCCGCAGCTCGACCGCCAGCCAGCGACCGTGCCGACCCACGATGAGGGCGATGTAGGTCGCCACGAGGGAGACCAGGATCGTCACGCCGACGATCCCGTGTCCCTCCCACGCCCAGGAGAGCCACAGCACGAAGGGACCGGACTCGGGCTTTTGCCCCCAGGCCGCCTGCACGTCGAAGAACGCCATCGGCAGCCCGCTGATGAAGCCCACGACGACCGGCCAGGCGAGGGAGGAGATGCCGGTCGCCACCAGCATCAGGACCGCCGAGATGCGGTGGCCCCGTAGTGGCACCACTCCGGCCACCCTGTCCTCACGCCACCGCAGCACCAGGTGGGCGATCGCAGCACACGCGATCGCGGGAGCCGCGGCGCGGGTGAACCCGAGTGCGAGCGTCAGCACCGCCACCCAGGCGTAGCGACGTTGCATGAGCAGCAGGAGCGACCCGGCGATCAGCACACCCGCCAGCGCCTCGGTGTAGGGCATCACGAGGATGCCGGTCGCGGGATAGAGGCACCACAGGACGCCGGTGACCAGCGCGAGTCGTTCGCGAGCCGGCTGCGGGGACGCGTGCATGGCGTAGTTGAAGCACCGCCACACCAACAGGGTGCACCCCGCACCGAGCACGAGGTTGAGTCCGACACCCGCCACCTCGAACGGCAGGCCGATGGCCATCAGTCCACGCACCATCATGGGGAAGGCGGGGTAGAACGCCCAGGCGCTGTAGGTGAGCAGCCCGCTGTCAGGGTCCGCAGGCAACGGGACCGGGTAGCCCTGCGTGGCGACGCGCCGGTACCAGATGCTGTCCCAGCCGCCGAGGATGTCGCCCACGGTCGGGTCGAGGTGACCGACCCCCGCCGGCGTCTGGAACCACGTCGCCGCCACCCACATGGCGAGGAACGCGAGCGCCCTCGTCACGGCATACACGAGCAGCAGGAAAACCACTGGACGGCGCAGCGCCCACCGCCCCACTGCGCTGCGGCCCTGAGACGTCACGACGGCCCGCAGGCCGGTCACGGTCACGGCGGGTAGTCCGAGGGCGGCACGAACACGAGCAGCTTCCAGATCCACAGGGCCTGCCCGACGATGCCGAGCGCGACGAGGACGGCGGTTCGAGTCCACAACCACCTCGCCGAGCGCTCCACCCAGCCCCCACCGAGGATCACCGCCGCGAGCGGGAAGAGGGGAAGGACGTAGCGGAAGATGCTCGTGAAGGGGTCGAGCACGACGGCGAGGTATGCCGGGTAGGCCAGCGACCAGGCGCGCAGCTCCGGGCCCAGCCGGGTCGCCCAGGGACCGCAGGTGAGCACGACGATGGTGGTGGCGAGCGCCGCGAGGGCGACCGGTCCGTAGACAGCGCCGCCGTCGAAGTCGCGAAACACCCACTGCGACATGCCCAGCCAGGGCTTGAGCGGCGCGATCTCCCCCCCGGCCCGCCAGGCGGCCATCGTGTCGGTGTACGCGCTGCGCGACCCCGTGACCCGCCACGCGATGAGGGGCCAGGCCACGGCGCCGACGCCGGAGGCGACCAGCGCGAAGGTTCCCGCGGCGTACTCGGCGCGGTCGATCGGGTCGGCGGCCCGACCGCGCCACCGCAGCCAGAGCATCGCCGCGACCACGACGGCCACGGGCACGGCAATCGGTCTGGTCACGCCGAACAGCAGTGCAAGGGTTCCCACGGCGAGCCAGTTCCGCCGCATCAACGCCCACAACAGGGCGCACAGGAGGACCATCGCGAGGGACTCCGTGTAGGCGAGCTGCAGGGCGACCGCCGCCGGGAGGGCACCCCAGACGACGACCGTCGCGAGCGCCACCCGGTCGCCGACCCGCTCGGCGAGGAGCCGGGCCATGATGACGGCCGCGCCCAGACCGCACACGAGGGACAGGGACGACGCCACGACAGGGAAACCGAGCCCGGTGGCGGACATGAGCAACCGGGACAGCAGGGGGAACAAGGGGAAGAAGCCCCAGGCGTTCTGGGTGACGCGGCCGGTCGACGCGTCGACGGGCAGCACGTGCGGATAGCCGTGCTCGGCGATGTAGCGGTACCAGCTGCCGTCCCACAGCACCGTCATGTCCATGGGTTCGACGGTCGGGCCGGTCCAGTCCGGCATGACGACCTGGTCGTGGCTCGCGAGCACGAGCAGCACGGCCGAGACGGCACGCAGCGCCAGGTAGGTCAGCACCACCCTCGCCGTGAGGGTGCGCATCACTGGTGTCCGCCCGCCCGGTGGCAGCCGACGAGGTGGTCGTCCACCAGCCCACAGGCCTGCATCGCGGCATACATCGTGGTGGGGCCGACGAAGACGAACCCGGCCTTCTTCAACGCCTTGGCGAGGGCCACCGACTCGGGCGAGGTGGCCCGCAGCTGCTCGGTGGTGGCCGGCGGGGTGTGGTGGGCCGGGGCGTGCGACCAGATGAGCTGATCCAGCCCGCCGAGGTCGCGCAGGGCCAGCACCGCGCCGGCGTTGTGGATGGCGGCGTTGACCTTCAGGCGGTTGCGGACGATTCCCGCATCGGCCATCAGGCGGGCGCGGTCGTCCTCGCCGAAAGCCGCCACGACCTCGGGGTCGAAGCCGGCGAAGGCCGACCGGAACCCCTCGCGCTTGCGCAGGATGGTGATCCAGGCGAGCCCGGACTGGAAGGCCTCCAGGGTGAGCCGTTCGTAGAGCGCCTGCTCCCCGTGGACCGGCACTCCCCACTCGGTGTCGTGGTAGGCGAGGTAGTCGGGCGTCGAGCCGGCCCACGCACACCGGGCCAGTCCGTCCTCGCCCACGACCAGACCGCTCACCGATGACGCTCTTCGGCCCGCGCGACCATGGCGTCCACGGCCCGCCCGTAGAGCCAGTCGCTGGCCCTGCGCAACAGGGGCGTGAAGACGCGCTTGAACGGCAGCGGCCGCACGACGACGTCCTCACGCCAGTCCAGACGGGTGCCCTCGCCCGCCGGTTCAACGCAGATCTCGGCCCAGCCGCCCAGCAACCATCCCGTCTTGACGACCCGGAAGCGGCCGACTCCCCCGGCGTCCGGAGGCTCCCACACGGTCACCAGCATCGAGTCCGAGAACCCGACTCTGCCGATCCCGCTGAACCCCGCGAAACCCCAGCCCGGCCGCGGACCGCCCGCGTCCACCCGCATGCGGGTGAGCGGCATCCAGTCCCCGTATGCCGCGAAGTCGCTCAGGACGTCCCACACCGTGGTGGGCGGCGCGGCACAGTGCCGGGTGAGGTGGAGGTCGGCCATGGGTCAGCGGCGGGGATCGCTGCCGGCCTCGAGCTCCGCGATCCTGGTCTGCAGCCGGTCGAGCACGGCGTCCACCTGGTCCATGCGATAGCCGCGCAGCGCAGTGTCGAAACGAACAGCCGAGATCTCTCCGGAGCCGAACTCCTCGGAGAGGATCGGATCCGCCTGGGTCGTCGTCGCCTCGGCCAGGGGGTCGTAGCCCACCCGTCCCAGGACGAGAGCGGCGAACGCGCCGATGACCAGCACGCCGACGGCGATGAAGAAGACCCAGATCACGGGGCGATCGTCGCACGAACTCCTGACGACGACCTAGTCAGCCCGCCGTGCTGAGGTCACGGACCTCGTCGGGGGCTCCGTCGGACCGCGCGATCGCCGTGCGCGTGAGCATCTCGACGAACTGCGGGACGTCTTCGGGCGTCAGTCGGAGCGTGGCGCGACACACCGTGTCCTGCCAGATCGACAGCACCACGCGGCCGGACTCGGGGTGACCTGAGATGCGCAGGGTGCGCCCGGCGACGTCTCGACCGACGATGACGTCGCCATGTCGCGGCAGCGGCGAGATGGTCACGCCTCCATCATCGGCGGCGGCAACCGTCCCGTCCACCCTCCGTCCACGACCGCCTCCCTCCCAGCGCGGGTCGGGCCGGGCCGGGCCGTGGGACTCGTGGAGGTGGAGGGCTACTCCGGGCGCTTGGGCGCGACCGGCTCCTCCGCCTCCGTGACGAGGCGGACGGCTTCGTCCACGTCGTCGGTCAGGTGCAGCAGGTCGACGTCCTTGGCACTCACTGTGCCGGCGTCCAGGACGGTGCTGCGCAGCCAGTCGAACAGGCCACCCCAGTACTCGGTGCCCATCAGCACGATCGGGAACGACGTGACCTTCTGGGTCTGGACCAGGGTGACTGCCTCGAACAGCTCGTCCAGCGTCCCGAACCCACCCGGCAGCACGATGAACCCCTGCGCGTACTTGACGAACATCGTCTTGCGGGCGAAGAAGTACCGGAAGTTCACACCGAGGTTGACGTACTCGTTGAGACCCTGCTCGAACGGCAGCTCGATGCCCAGGCCCACCGAGGCACCGCCGGCGTCGCGGGCACCCTTGTTGGCCGCCTCCATGGCGCCGGGGCCACCGCCGGTGATCACGGCATACCCCTCCTCGACGAGGCGACGACCCACGTGGGCGCCCATCTCGTAGAAGGGGGTGCCGGGCTTGGTGCGGGCCGACCCGAAGACGCTCACGGCGGGGCCGAGCTCCGCGAGGGCGCCGAAGCCCTCGACGAACTCACTCTGGATCCTCATCACCCGCCACGGGTCCGTGTGGACCCACTCACTCGACCCACCGCTGTCGAGCAGGCGCTGGTCGGTGGTCGACGCCGGGACGCGCGAACCCCGCAACGTGACCGGGCCCGTGTGGTAGTCGAACCCGGGGTACTCGTGGTCGCGCTCGGTGGCGCCTGCGGTCTGCGTCAGGTCGTCGGGCGTCTGGTCGTCAGGCGTCTGGTCGTCGGGCGTCTGCTCGTCGGGCTGCTCGCTCACGGGGGCCAACCTACGCGAGGACGGCTGGTCGGCGAGCGGCGACCGGACCCTCGCTAGGGTCGACGGGTGGACACCACTGTGCAGGACGCCACCCGTCGCCAGCTGCGAAACCTGGCGCTGGACCGCCAGCGGACAGGTCGCGTGCCGGGCCTAGCCGCCGCCGTGGTCCGTCGCGGGGAGCCGGTCTGGACCGACGGCATCGGCACCGTCGACGTCGCCTCGCCGCGCGTCCCCGGCCCCGACGACCAGTTCCTGATCGCCTCGAACACCAAGAGCTTCACCGCTGTCCTGGTGATGGCCCTGCGCGACGAGGGGCGCCTCGACCTCGACGACACCCTCGACCAGCACCTGCCCGGCGTGACGCAGCGGGCCACGGTGCGACAAGCCCTCTCCCATGCGACCGGTCTGGCGCGCGAGCCGCTCGGTGACATCTGGGAGACCTTGGAGCAGCCCGACGCCGCCACGCTGATGAGCGACTTCAACGCGATCGAGCGCGTCGGCCGGCCCCACGACCACTGGCACTACTCCAACATCGTGTATGCCGTGCTGGGCCAGCTCGTGGAGCACCTCGAGGGCCGCTCGTGGGAGGAGTCACTGCGCGCCCGCATCCTCGAGCCGCTGGAGATGACCCGCACGAGCGTCGGCTTCGACGGCGGGCCACGGGCGACGGGCTACCACGTGCAGCCGTTCCACGACGTGCCTCGGGTGGAGCCGGTGCTCGACCTTCGGGCGATGGGGCCGTGCGGGGCACTGGCCAGCACGGTCACCGACCTCGCCCGGTGGTCCGGCTTCGTGGCCGCCCCGGATGCGGCCATCCTGTCCCCCGACACGCTCGAGGAGATGTGCCAGCCGCAGCTGCTCGTCGACCCCGAGGGGTGGGGTGGCGCGATGGGCCTGGGCTTCTTCCTGATGCGCTCGACCACCCGACGCACCTGGGTCGGGCACACGGGCGGGATGCCGGGTCAGGTGTCCGGCGTCTTCACCCACCGCGAGAGCGGCACCGGAGGCATCGTCCTGATGAACAGCTCCTCGTCGCCCGACCCGGCGGCCTTCGCGATCGGCCTGGGCGACCACGTCCTCGAGAACGACCCTGCGGAGGAGGAGCCCTGGCATGCGGGCACGTCCGTCCCGGAAGACCTCGCACCCCTGCTGGGCCGGTGGTTCTCAGAGGGTTCGGGGTACACCTTCTCGGTGCGCGAAGGGCGGCTCGAGGCACGCGCCGACTCGGCTCCGGCCGACCGCGCGCCATCGGTCTTCGAGCGGCTCGACGAGAGCACCTTCCGCACCGTGTCGGGTCGCGAGCGCGGCGAACAGCTGCGGGTCACCCGCGCCTCCGATGGCACCGTGCTCAAGATGAACTGGGCGACCTACCTCGTCACCCGGGCGCCGCTGGGCTTCGGGGAGTCGCTGGAGGGATGACCGCGCGGGTCTGCGGCGCGCCTCGCGGCCGGGGCCGCCTCGCGGCCGCGCCTCAGGCGCTCACGCGAGCCAGCGCAGCAGGGCGGCCTCCGCGGACTCGAGCTGGCTGACGGGGCAGCGCTCCTCATCGTGGTGGGCCAGGTTCGGGTCGCCCGGGCCGAAGTTCACTGCCGGCACACCCATGGCGGAGAACCGCGCGACATCGGTCCAGCCCTGCTTGGCCACGACGTCGACACCCAGGGCCTCGACGAACGCCTTGGCCGCCGGCAGGTGCAGGCCGGGCCGGGCGCCGGGGGCGTTGTCCTTCACCTCGACGACGTAGCCGCTGAACAGCTGGTGCACGACGGCGAGCGCGTCCTCGGGCGACTTGTCGGGGGCGTAGCGGTAGTTGACCGTGACGACGCACCGGTCGGGGATGACGTTGCCGGCGATGCCACCCGTGATGCCCACGGCGTTCATGGCTTCGCGGTACTCCAGGCCGTCGACCACCACGGTCTCGGGCTGGTAGGTCGCGAGGCGGGTCAGGACCTCGCCCGCGTCGTGGATGGCGTTGTGGCCGTTCCAGGGTCGGGCGGAGTGGGCGGCGATGCCCTTGGTGACGACCTCTGCGCGCAGCGTTCCCTTGCACCCGCCCTCGACGATCGAGCCGGTCGGCTCGAGGAGCACCGCGAAGTCGGCGTCCGCGATGAGGTCCGGACGCTGCCTGTCGATGTGGAGCAAGCCGTTGAACTCGCTGTCGATCTCCTCGCCCTCGTAGAACACGAACGTCAGGTCGCGGCTCGGCTCGGCCACGAGGGCCGCCTTGAGCTGGACGGCGACCCCACCCTTCATGTCGACGGTGCCGCGGCCCCAGAGGTCGTCACCCTGCCGGTGGGTCGGCAGGTTGGCGGGGTCCTGGGTCAACGGCACCGTGTCGATGTGGCCGGCGAGGACGACCCGCTCGTCGCGACCGAGGTCGGTCCGGGCCACCAAGGTGTTCCCGATCCGGGTCACCGTGAGGTGGGCCAGCGGGGCGAGGGCCGCCTCGATCGCATCGCAGATCGCGGCCTCGTCCCGCGAGACCGACTCGATGTCACACAGTGCCGCCGTGAGGGTGACGATGTCCGCCGACAGGTCGAGTGCGATGGTGTCGACAGGTGAGTTCGCCATGCCAGAACCCTATCCACCGCCACTTCTTCGGAAGATCCGCCAGGTCCCTGGCACGGCGCATCTTCCGAAGACCCATGGGTCTGGGCGACACCACCCCGTCTCGTAGGCTGGTCCCATGAGCAGCGAACGCACCGCATGGGGTTTCGGCCTGGCGACAATCCACGACGACGGTGCGGTCCTCGACGCGTGGTACCCGCAGCCCACCCTCGGTGCCCGACCCGCCGGGAGCCACGCCCCGGCCGAGCTCGAGGCACTGGTCGGCAAGGACGACGTGCGGCACGTTCGCCGCGAGGTCGTCGCGACCGAGATCGACCTCGACGCCGCCCCGGCCGACCCGGCCGACGCATACCTGCGCCTGCACCTGCTCTCCCACACCCTGGTGCAGCCCAACACGATCAACCTCGACGGCTTGTTCGGCGTCCTGGTCAACGTCGTCTGGACGACCCAGGGACCGTGCTCGGTGGACGGTTTCGAGCTGACTCGTGCGGGCCTGCGCGCCCGTGGTCCGGTGCAGGTGCTGGGCGTCGACAAGTTCCCGCGGATGACCGACTACGTCGTGCCCGCCGGAGTCCGGATCGGGGACGCCGACCGCGTACGCCTCGGCGCGCACCTCGCATCGGGCACGACCGTCATGCACGAGGGCTTCGTCAACTTCAACGCCGGCACGCTCGGCCACTCCATGGTCGAGGGTCGGATCAGCCAGGGCGTCGTCGTCGGCGACGGCTCCGACATCGGCGGTGGCGCCTCCACGATGGGCACCCTGTCCGGCGGCGGCACCGAGCGGGTCAGCATCGGCGAGCGCTGCCTGCTCGGCGCCGAGTCGGGCCTGGGCATCGCCCTCGGCGACGACTGCGTCATCGAGGCCGGTCTCTACCTCACCGCCGGCACCAAGGTGACGTTGACCGACGGCCGGGTGGTCAAGGCCCGGGAGCTGTCGGGCCAGTCCAACCTGCTGTTCATCCGCAACTCCGTGACCGGCACCGTCGAGGCCCGTGCCCGCGACGGTCACGGCATCGTCCTGAACTCGGCCCTGCATGCCAACGACTAGGCGCGGCGGGGTCGTGCTCTCGGAGCAGCGGCCACCGTCGCGCAAGCGCCGGCTCGCCACCCGACTGGTCGTGCTGGTCCTGGCGGGCGGAGTCGTCGGGGCCGGCATCGTCGGCGCTCGGGGTGTGATCAGCAACTTCGGTGGGCCCCGCTGCCAGGCGACCGCCTCGGGGACGAGCGTCGACTTCGACCCCAGCCAGACGGCATACGCAGCCACGATCGAGGCGGTCGCGGAGAAGCGCGGCCTCCCCGCGAGAGCCGCCACGATCGCGATCGCGACAGCGATCCAGGAGTCCAAGCTGCGCAACCTCAAGTACGGCGACCGCGACTCCGTGGGGCTGTTCCAGCAGCGGCCGAGCCAGGGCTGGGGCACCGTCGACCAGATCCTCGACCCCGTCTACGCGACCAACAAGTTCTACGACGCGCTCGTGAAGATCGACGGCTACGAGGGCATGCGGATCACCGAGATCGCGCAGAAGGTGCAGAAGAGCGCCTACCCCGAGGCCTATGCCGACCACGAGCAGGAGGGGCGGCTGCTCGCCTCCACGCTGAGCGGCCACTCCCCCGAAGGCCTCGGCTGCCGGCTCAACGACGCGACCACCGGCGACCCGGCAGCCCTCAAGGCGGCCCTCAAGACCGAGCTCGGCGTGACCTCCGCCGTCAGCGGCCGGACCCTCACCGTGACAGCCGGCTCCGAGCGCGCCGCCTGGAGTGCCGGGGCGTATGCCGTGGCGACGGCCTCGCTGCACGGCGCCACGTCCGTGCGCGTCGGGTCGCGGGAGTGGACGCGGACGCGCGACTCCTCCGGCTGGGAGTGGCACGACGCCAAGGCCGGCGGCAAGGCCAGCACCGTCACCATCACCTTCGCCTCCTGACGCACCCCTCGCCCTGCCCTGCGAGCAACCTTTGCTAGCTGTACTGACCCGAGACGTTGGTTGAGTGGGTGTGATCCGCTGATCTGATCAGTGGCGCGGGGAGGGCCTCCCGCGGTGGAGTGGAACTGCCTAGGTATCCGCTCACAAAACAGGAGGCCCTCGTGTCCCACGCTAACGCTGCCCTGACCCCTCGTGTCCGGCTCAAGGTCGCCAAGTTGGTGGTCGACCGCCACGTCCCGATCAGCGAGGTCGCGGCCCGGTTCCAATGCTCATGGCCAACGGTCACA
>NZ_JBFUEZ010000005.1:0-333644 GCF_056403675.1 Pedococcus sp. P2_F6 | reverse complement strand
AGCCTGGGCAGCGGGCGCGGCGGGCGCGGTGGGCGCCTGGGCGGCGGGAGCTGCCGGAGCCGACGCCGGGGACCCGTTGGGCCCGGATCCGTTCGCGGTGTCGTCGCCCGGCTGGTAGCCCGCACCGGGCTGGTAGTCCTCGAACAGGGACCACCACACCTTGTCGACGGAGTTCTTGTCGTTCTTGTACTGCTCATACAGCTCGTCCACGAGCCACTCGTTCGGCCCGAAGGCCGACATGGGGTCGTTGGTCGGGGACTGGTCGGGCACGGCGGATACGCCTCTTTCGTAGCGTCGACAATGACGGGCAATGGGTGTTCCCAGCCTAGCCCCGCCCGCCGTGCCGTGCGGAGGCGGGCAAGACTTTCCGATGGGCTCGTCACCACGCGCCCGAACGACCGCCCGTCGACCAGCGGCGGGTATGCCGCGGGGCCGGCTCCCGTGGTGGGAACCGGCCCCGCGGCATACCTGCGTGGTCTAGCTGATGTCGCTGCGCACCGTGCGCCAGGAGCCGAACCCGGCCAGCACCGCGGCGTAGGCGGCCAGCACGAGGGCACCGGCCCACCACGCGAGCGGCTTCACGGCGTTCTCCCCACCCTGGGTCACGCCGTTGACCATGGCCTGCGTGGCTGCGGACGGCAGGTACTGGACGATGTGGTCGCGACCCCAGTCCCAGAAGCTGAGCCCGAAGCCGGCCAGCGGCTCGACGATCCACGCGACACCGATCGAGATCAGCAGGGCGGCGACCTGGTTGGGGATGAGGATTCCCGCCCCGAGTCCGATCAGCGCCCACAGCCCGAGGACCAGCAGGCTCAGGGCCAGCGTCCGGAAGACCCCACCGGTCGGGAACGGCGCGAATCCCCGGGCATTGAGCACGATGGCGCCGGCGATGATCGACCCGGCCAACGAGATGAGGCCGTAGATGGCGCCGATGCCGAGCAGCGCGATGACCTTGGCGCCCATCACCCTGGCCCGCTTGGGCGTGCCCAGGAACGTGCTGGTGATGGTCTTGTGGCGGTACTCGCTGCCGATCTGGAGGACGCCGATCGTCAGGGTGAGCAGGTAGCCGATGCTCAGGCCGCTGGTGTAGACGCTGTTGGCGATCTGCTCGGGCGTGCCCGTGGGCGGGCCCTGACCGGCCGGGACGCTGGGGTCGGGAGCCTGGGTGAACAGGAATCCGAACAGCACGGCGAGGCCGGCTCCGGCGAGGAACATGGCGATGGCCAGGCCCCACCACATCCGGGTCGTGAAGAACTTGCGGAACTCTGCGCGGATCGCGGCGGTCATCCGTTCGCCCCTTCCTCTCCGGTGATGGCATCTCGCTCGGTCGCGGCGCCCTGTCCGATCGACGCGCCGTCGCCGAGGTTGCGGTTGGTGCCTTCGGTCAGCTCGAAGAACAGCGCCTCGAGGTCGGTCGTGGCCTGGCGGAGCTCGTAGACGGGGAGCCCGGCTCGCAGCGCCACGTCGCCGATGAGGCGCAGGTCGTGGGTCTCGGCGAGCAGGGCGCCGTCCTTGACCTCGCTGGTCACGTCGGCGACGCGCAGGGCTCCCGCGAGCGCGTCGAGGTCGGTGGTGCGCACGATCGCGTGGGCCTCGCCGTGCAGGTCCGCCATCGCGCCCTGCTTGACCAGCTTGCCGTTGTTGATGATGACCACGTCGTCGACCGTCTGCTCGACCTCCTGCAGCATGTGGCTGGAGATGAGCACCGTCTTGCCCTGGGCGGACAGGTGGCGCAGGAACCCGCGCAGCCAGCGGATGCCCTCGGGGTCGAGGCCGTTGGCGGGTTCGTCGAGGATCAGCACCTGGGGGTCGCCGAGCATCGCGGCCGCGAGGCCGAGCCGCTGGCGCATGCCCATGGAGTAGCCGCCGGCGCGCTTCCGCGCCGCTGCCGGGATGCCGACGAGCTCGAGCATCTCGTCGACCCTCTGGGCCCCCACCCCGGCGGTGTCAGCCAGCACCCGCAGGTGGTCGCGTCCGGTGCGGCCCGGGTGGAAGTTGGTGGCCTCCAGCGCCGAGCCGACGACCGCCATCGGCTGGGTGATGTCGTGGTAGGCGAGGCCGCCGATCGTCGCCGCGCCGCTCGACGGCTTCACGAGGCCGAGCAGCATGCGCAGCGTGGTGGTCTTGCCCGCGCCGTTGGGCCCGAGGAAGCCGGTGATCCGGCCGGGCTCGACGCTGAAGGACAGGTTGTCGACGGCGGTGAAGGTGCCGAACCGCTTGGTCAGGTCGCGCACCTCGATGCGGGTGCCGTCGCTAGGCCTGCTCGCTGTGGTCGTGGTCATCGTTCCCCCGGGTTGAGTGGCATGCGCTCATCCTGCCAACTGACGTGGGGGGAGGGTCAACCGGGTTGTCGGGTCGACGCGTTGCCGGGCCCCGCGCCCCCGCGTGAGGTATGCCGCGGGGCCGGCCCCGCGGCATACCCCGCCGTCGCCGGCGAGTCGGCTGGGACGCGGCCCGGACCTTAGGATGTCCGCACTATGACCGAATGGTTGCTGGTCCTGACCGGCGTGGGTTTGACGATCGGCACAGCCATCTTCGTGGCCACGGAGTTCTCCCTGGTCGCCCTCGACCGGCCGACGGTGCAGAAGGCGGTGGACGCGGGGGACGCGCGAGCCGAGGTGGTCCTCGGGTCGCTGCGACGGCTCTCGACCCAGCTCTCAGCGGCCCAGGTCGGCATCACGCTGACCACGCTGGTCCTCGGGTTCCTCGCGACACCCTCGCTCGGTGCGCTGCTCGAGACGCCGCTGAAAGCGTTGGGGCTGAGCGGTTCGACGCTCGACTCGGTGGCCGCCGGACTGGCGCTGCTGATCGCGACGCTGTTCTCGATGGTGTTCGGTGAGCTCCTCCCGCAGTTCCTCGGCATCTCCGCGCCACTGGCCACGGCCAAGATCGTGGCGATGCCGGTGCGGGGGTTCGCGCTGGTGGCCCGCCCCCTGATCTTCGTGCTCAACGGCTCGGCCAACCTGTTCCTGCGCGCGCTGGGCATCACACCTCGCGAGGAGCTGTCCGGTGCCCGCACACCACAGGAGCTCGCGTCGCTGGTGCGACGCTCCGCCCAGGCGGGGACGCTCGACCCGGGCACCGCGCGGCTGGTCACCAAGTCGCTGGACTTCGGTGAGCAGACCGCCGCCGACGTGATGAGCCCGAGGGCCAGGGCCTCGTCGATCGAGCGCACCGCCACCGCCGAGGACGTGGTGCGGCTGGCCCGGCGCACGGGCCACTCGCGTTTCCCCGTCACCGGCGAGGACTGGGACGACATCGACGGCGTCGTGCACGTCAAGCGCGCCATCGCCGTGCCGCACGAACGGCGTGACGACGTGCCCGTGTCGGCGCTGATGGTGCCGCCGCTGCTCGTGCCGGAGACGATCCGGCTCGACCCGCTGCTGCTGATGCTGCGCGAGCACGGACTCCAGCTGGCCATCGTCGTCGACGAGTACGGCGGGACGGCCGGCATCGTCACGTTGGAGGACGTCGTCGAGGAGATCGTCGGCGAGGTGTCCGACGAGCACGACGTCTTCCGCACGACCGGCCGCGAGTTCACCGACGGGTCGTGGACGGTGCCCGGGCTGTGGCGACCAGACGAGGTGCGCGAACGCCTGGGAGCGGTGGTCCCGGACGGACCTGCCTATGAGACGACCGGTGGCTTCGTCATGGCCGAGCTCGGCCGGATCCCCGTGGTCGGTGACACCGTGCGGATCCCCGGCTGGGAGATCACGGTCCTCGCCATGGACGGCATGCGGGCCGACCGGCTGCGGTTCGTCCCGCTGGCGACCACCGAGGGTGGTGCCGACGGCGAGGTCGAGGGCAGTGCCGACGCTGGCTCTCGCGGCGAAGCACGTCCGGTCGGCGACAGCCAGGTGGAGTCGTGAGCACCGGCGCCGTCTGGGTCACCATCCTGCTGCTCCTGCTGAACGCCTTCTTCGTGGGTGCGGAGTTCGCCGCGATGTCGGCTCGACGCTCCACCCTCGAACCCCTCGCCGCCTCGGGGTCGCGCCGGGCCCAGGTCTGCCTCGACGCCCTCGAGCAGATGGGATCGCTCCTGGCCTGTGCCCAGCTCGGCATCACGGTGTGCTCGGTGCTCCTGGGCGCCATCTCCGAGTCTGCCCTCCACCATGCCCTCGAACCCGTCGTCCACCACCTGTCCCTGCCCGACGGGGTCACCGACGGCGTGGCCCTCGCCCTGGCCCTGCTGGTCGTCGTCTACCTGCACGTCGTGGTCGGCGAGATGATCCCCAAGAACCTCGCGCTGGCCGGACCCGAGCGCTCGGCACTGATCCTCGTGCCCGTCCTGCTGTTCGTCACCAAGGCGCTGCGTCCGATCATCTGGGTCATGGAGGCCATCGCGAAGTCGCTGGTGCGACTGTTCGGCGTTGAGCCCAAGGACGAGATCACGTCGGCGTTCACGGTCGAGGAGGTCGAGCACATCCTGGCCGAGAGCAGGCACGAGGGGCTGATCGAGGAGGGCCAGCACGGCCTGGTCGGCGCTGCCCTGGAGTTCAGCGACAAGGACGCGGTGGACGTCGCCGTGGCGCTGGAGGACCTGGTGACGCTGCCGTTGACGGCAACCCCTGACGACGTCGAGCGACTCGTCGCCAAGCGGGGCTTCTCGCGCTACCCCCTGCTGAACCGGGCCGGAGAGCTCACCGGCTACCTCCACCTCAAGGACGTGCTCTACGCCGACGACACCGAACGCGACATCGCCGTCCCGGTGAAGCGGGTCCGCAAGCTCGCGACGGTGCAGGCCGCCGACGAGGTCGAGGAGGTGCTCCGCACGATGCAGCGCACCGGCGCGCACCTCGCGCGGGTGGTCGACCCCGAGGGCCGTGACATCGGTGTGGTCTTCCTCGAGGACGTCATCGAGGAGCTGGTCGGCGAGGTCACCGACGCCTCCCAGCGCTGACCTCCACCTGCCCGGTCGAGTGGTCAGGAACTCACTCTCCTGAGCCGGTCGGCCGTCGATTTGTGGCCTCTCGCGAGGTATCTGTGGATGACGAGGCACGAAGGCACGCGGCATACCGCACCCTGAACGCATGCCGCGCATCCCCATCCCCGTGGCCCTGCGGGGTGGAGCCTTCACGGTGGCCCAGGCCAGGGCGGCGGGCCTCGGGGCGAGTCGCCTCGGAGGGCCGGACCTGAGTCGACCCACGCACGGAGTCCGCTCCCTGGCGACGCCCGAGACCTTCCGGGACCGGGTCGTCGCGACCCGAGTCGCGCTCCCCTCCGATGTTGCCTTCTCCCACCTCACGGCTGCCCGGTTGTGGGGGCTCCCTCTGCCGCGTGAGCTGGAGGACGGTCCGATCGACGCCATGCGGGCGACCTCGGTGGCGCGGGTCCGCCGGCGCGGCTGCGTCGGAAGGCGCGGATTGGAGTCCCGGGCGACCACCAGGAACCACGGCCTGCTCCTCACCTCGCTCGAGGACACGTGGTGCGACGTGGGCGAGACCCTCGAGCTGGATGACCTGGTGGTGGTTGGCGACGCCGTGGCGCGGCGGCTCGCAGACGTGACGCCGCTGCGCGATGCGCTCCTGCGGCGGGTACGGCCGAGGGGCGCCGTCGCGCTCAGGGCAGCCCTCGGACTGGTCCGGGTCGGCTCTGACTCACCCATGGAGTCCCGTTGTCGACTGGTCTTCCATCGGGCCGGCCTGCCGGAGCCGGAGCTCAACGCCGTGATCACCCACCCCGGTGGTGGCTTTCTGTGCCGGGCCGATTTCGTCTGGCGTGAGCGGCGCGTCCTGGCCGAGTACCAGGGCAGCGACCACTTCGAGTCGTTCCGCCGTGGAGATGACGACATCTCGCGACGGCTGCTGCTCGAGGACGACGGCTGGAAGTACGTGGAGATGACCAAGCGTGACTACTACAACGCAGCGAGACGGGCCGGGCTGCTGGCCAGGCTCGCGGCACACCTGGTCTGACGCGCGGGCCCATGACGAGAGGCCCGGAACTGACGTCCAGCGATGGGCTGGACATTCGTTCCGGGCCTCTCGACCTGTGTGCCCCCGGCAGGATTCGAACCTGCGCCACCGCCTCCGGAGGGCGGTGCTCTATCCCCTGAGCTACGGGGGCGGACACGTGCGCCCCGCGAGGGAGGCGCGAGCCGAGGTTAGCAGCCTAGGGTGGGCCCCATGGAACCAGGGGGACTGGTGTACGTCTGCGACGACACAGAGCAGATCAGGCGCCTCATACGGGTCAACCTCGAGCTCGAGGGCTACGACGTCCGCGAGGCGGCTGACGGTGCGCAGCTGGTGGACGAGCTGCGCGCGCGCACGGACGTACCCGGAGTCATCACCCTCGATGCCCAGATGAGTCCTCGCGACGGCTGGTGGGCGATCTCCCAGATCCGCGCGGACCCCCGCCTGGCCAACGTCCCGGTCATCATGGTGACGGCTTCCGTCCAGCAGCACGACCGGGTGCAGGCCGAGGGGTCGGGGCTCGACGCGTTCGTGTCCAAACCGTTCGACCCGGACTACCTCATGAAGCTCGTCGGCGGCTTCATGGCCGAGGGCAGGGCACACCAGCCCGCGCCCTAGACTTGCGCGGGTGACTCCCGAAGAGCTCTCCGCAGCCATCCGCGCCGCCCTGGTCGAAGCCGTCGCCGCCGGCGACCTCCGCGTGGACGTGCCGGCGGAGGTTCGCGTGGAGCGACCCCGCAACCGCGACCACGGGGACTGGTCCACCAACATCGCGCTCCAGCTCGCCAAGGGCGCGGGTATGCCGCCGCGAGACGTGGCCACCCCGCTCGCCGAGCGCCTCGGCCAGGTGGCCGGCGTGAAGGCCGTCGACATCGCCGGCCCCGGTTTCCTCAACATCACGCTCGACGCGTCATCGGCCGGCGAGCTCGCCCGGTCCATCGTCGAGGCCGGTCAGGCCTACGGCCGCAACGACTCCGAGGCGGGCCACGTCATCAACCTCGAGTACATCTCGGCGAACCCCACGGGGCCGCTGCACCTCGGTCACACCCGCTGGGCCGCCCTCGGTGACTCGATGCACCGGCTGCTGCTGGCCTCCGGGGCCGACGTCAAGGCCGAGTACTACATCAACGACGCCGGGGCGCAGATGGACAAGTTCGCCGGGTCGGTGCTGGCGCGGGCCAAGGGGGAGCCGACCCCTGAGGGTGGTTATCCCGGCGCCTATGTCGACGACCTCGCGGCGCAGGTGCTCGCAGCCCAGCCGGACCTGCTCGAGCTGCCCGAGGACGAGGCGTTGGCCGTGACCCGGGCCGTGGCCTACCGGGCCCAGCTCAAGGACATCCAGGACACCCTCACCGACTTCGGCGTCACGTTCGACGTGTGGTTCTCCGAGGCCGAGCTGCACGCTTCGGGTGCGGTGGAGCGGGCCGTGGATCGCCTGCGCGAACAAGGGCACGTCTTCGACAAGGACGGTGCCATCTGGCTGCGCACCACGGACTTCGGCGACGACAAGGACCGCGTGCTCGTGCGCGCCAACGGGGAGCCCACGTACTTCGCCGCGGATGCCGCCTACTACCTGAGCAAGAAGGACCGCGGCTTCGACGAGAAGATCTACCTGCTGGGCGCCGACCACCACGGCTACATCAATCGGCTCAAGGCGATCGCGGCCTGCGCGGGCGACGACAAAGAGCACAACATCGAGGTCCAGATCGGCCAGCTGGTCAACCTTGGCGGCGCCAAGCTGTCCAAGCGGGCCGGCAACATCATCGAGCTGCGCGACCTGATCAACTGGATCGGGACCGACTCGATCCGCTACTCCCTCGCCCGCTACCCCGCCGACAGCCCGCTGTCGCTCGAGGGGGAGGAGCTGCGCAAGCAGACCAACGACAACCCCGTGTTCTACGTGCAGTACGCCCACGCCAGGACCTCCAACGTGGCGCGGCTCGCCAACGAGGACGGGGTGCTGCGGCAGGACGGGTTCGACCCGTCCCTGCTGACCGACCCGACCGAGGCGTCGCTGCTGGCGATCCTCGGCGACTTCCCGCGGGTCGTGGCCCACGCAGCCCACCTGCGTGAGCCGCACCGGGTCGCCCGCTACCTCGAGGACCTCGCGGGGCACTTCCACAAGTGGTACGACACGTGCCGCGTGCGGCCGATGACCGCCGACGAGGAGCTCACCGACGTCCACCGCACCCGGCTGTGGCTCAACGACGCCACCCGCCAGGTCTTGGCCAACGGACTGGACCTCCTGGGGGTCTCCGCACCCGACAGGATGTAGCCCATGCGCGCTCACGAGGCTGGAGCCCTCCACGCCGAGGGATACGGCGGACCGCCGCACTGGCTGCCGTGGCCCACCGACGTCATGGAGCTGCTGCCGCAGCTCTGGCCACAGACGATCGGTCGTGATGCGCAGGGCCGGCTGACCGTCGGTGGGCTCGACGTGGTGAGTATCGCGCGCGAGTTCGGCACCGCGGCATACGTCGTCGACGAGGAGGACTTCCGCGCCCGGGCGCGGGCCTTCCGCGACGAGTTCGCCGAGCCGTTCGCGGAGCTCGGCGGGGTCGACGTGTTCTATGCCGGCAAGGCGTTCCTGTGTACCGAGGTGGCACGGTGGGTGGCCGACGAGGGCCTGTGCCTCGACGTCTGCTCGGGTGGTGAGCTGGCGGTGGCGCAGCGGGCGGGCTTCCCTGCGGAGCGGATCGGGTTGCACGGCAACAACAAGTCGGTGGCCGAGATCCGCCAAGCACTGGACTACGGCGTGGGACGGATCGTCGTCGACTCGTTCGAGGAGATCGACCGCGTCGCCGACGTCGCCGGCGAGCTCGGCGTCCGGGCCCCCGTCATGGTGCGCGTCACGGTCGGGGTCGAGGCGCACACCCACGAGTTCATCGCCACCGCCCACGAGGACCAGAAGTTCGGCTTCTCCCTGGCGGGGGGCAAGGCTGCCGAGGCGGTCAGCCGCATCCTCGCGCACGGCGACCGGCTCGAGCTCCTGGGACTGCATTCCCACATCGGCAGCCAGATCTTCGACACCGCAGGCTTCGAGGTCTCGGCCCGGCGCCTGATCGGGTTGCATGCCGAGGTAGCGAGAGAGCACGGCCTCCACCTGCCCGAGCTGGACCTCGGTGGCGGCTACGGGATCGCGTACACCACCGAACACACCCCGCTGTCACCCCGCGAGCTGGGTGAACAGATGGCCGACCTCGTCCGGCGCGAGCTCAAGGCGGTCGGCGACGGGAGTCCTGACACCCCCACGCCGAGGATCTCGATCGAACCGGGACGCGCCATCGTGGGCCCGAGCACCTTCACGCTCTACGAGGTCGGCACGGTCAAGGACGTCGATCTCGGCGGGGGGATGGCCCGCACGTACGTCTCGGTCGACGGCGGGATGAGCGACAACATCCGGACCGCCCTCTATGACGCCGACTACTCCTGCACGCTGGCCAGCCGCCGCTCGGACGCCGCGCCACGGCTTGCCCGCGTGGTCGGCAAGCACTGCGAGAGCGGCGACATCGTCGTCATGGACGAGTACCTGCCTGACGACATCACCGCGGGCGACCTGATCGCCGTCCCCGGCACGGGCGCCTACTGCCGCTCCATGGCCAGCCAGTACAACCACACCCCGCGACCCCCGGTGGTCGCCGTCCGCGACGGTCGGGCCCGGGTCCTCGTCCGCCGCGAGACCGTGGAGGATCTGCTGGCGCTGGACGTTGGCTGACGAAGGATTGGCGCGGATGGACGCGGCAGCGACAGTTCGTCCGGATGACGGAACAATGAGCGTCCACACCGTGGACACCGGCACGATGGCCGGGATCCGGGCACGATGGCCTGGATCCAGCAGCAGGCCCACCAGGGCGCGAGGAGCACGCAGTGAGGGAAGTCAGCGTGAGTGAGAGCGAGCAGGCAACGGCCGAGCGGCCGCTGAGGGTGGCACTGCTCGGGTGCGGTGTCGTCGGCTCGTCCGTGGCCCGGATGCTCACGCAGCACTCCGACGACCTCGCGGCCCGTGTGGGTCGGCCCCTCGAGCTGATCGGCATCGCGGTGCGCCGGGCCGGCAAGGACCGCTCCGACCTGCCCGTCGATCCCGCCCTCTTCACGACCGACGCCGAGTCGATCATCACCTCCGCCGACATCGTCATCGAGGTGATCGGGGGCATCGAGCCGGCCAGGACCCTCATCGAGCTGGCCATGAAGAACGGCGCCTCCGTGGTGTCCGCCAACAAGGCGCTGCTGGCCGAGGCGGGTCCCGCCCTGTACGCCGCCGCGGCAGAGCACGGCGTCGACCTCTACTACGAGGCCGCGGTCGCCGGGGCCATCCCGATCCTGCGGCCGATCCGCGAGTCGCTCGCCGGCGACGACGTGCGCAAGGTGCTCGGCATCGTCAACGGCACCACCAACTACGTCCTCGACAAGATGGACTCAACGGGCATGGGGTTTGCCGAGGCCGTCGAGCAGGCGCAGGCGCTCGGCTATGCCGAGGCCGACCCGACAGCCGACGTCGAGGGCTTCGACGCCGCCGCCAAGGCCGCCATCCTCGCCTCGCTCGCCTTCCACACGCGCGTCTCCAGCGACCAGGTCTACCGCGAGGGGATCACCGAGGTGTCCGCTGCGGACATCCAGGCCGCACGCGAGATGGACTGTGTCGTCAAGCTTCTCGCGATCTGCGAGCGCACCGAGGTCGTCGGCGCCGACGGCAGGCTCGCGCCCGGCGTCAGCGTCCGGGTCCACCCGGCCATGATCCCTCGGTCGCACCCCCTCGGCGGTGTGCGCGATGCCTTCAACGCGGTCTTCGTGGAGGCCGATGCGGCCGGCCAGCTGATGTTCTACGGCAAGGGTGCCGGAGGTGACCCCACCGCCAGCGCCGTGCTCGGTGACGTGGTGGCCGTGGCCCGGCACCGCGTCGGCGGCGGTCGTGGCCCCGGCGAGTCGGCCTATGCCGACCTGCCCGTGCTCGACATGGGTCAGGCCCTCACGAGGTACCACATCAGCCTCGACGTGGCAGACCGCCCGGGCGTCCTCGCCCAGGTCGCGACGGCGTTCGCCGAGCACGGCGTGTCGATCGAGACGGTCCGCCAGCACCTCATCGCCGCCGACCCGGACAGCCCCGACGGCGACGCCGCCGAGACCCGCGCCAACCTCATCGTCGTGACGCACATCGCCCCAGACGCCGCCCTCGCGGCGACCGTCGAGGCCCTCGCCGGGCTCGACACCGTCCGCGAGGTCGTGTCGGTCATGCGGGTCGAGGGGGAGTGATGGCCGGGCTGTGGCGCGGGGTGATCCGCGAGTATGCCGATCGGTTGCCGATGCTCCAGGGCGCACCTGTGGTGACGCTCCAGGAGGGCGGCACGCCGCTGATCCCCGCGGAGCACCTGTCCGAGCTCACCGGGGCACAGGTCTTCGTGAAGTACGAGGGACTGAACCCGACGGGGTCCTTCAAGGACCGGGGGATGACGGCGGCGATCTCGCTGGCCGCAAAGCACGGCGCCAAGGCCGTGATCTGCGCGTCGACCGGCAACACCAGCGCCAGCGCGGCGGCCTATGCCACCAAGGCGGGCATGGCCTGCGCGGTGCTCGTCCCCGACGGCAAGATCGCCATGGGCAAGCTCAGCCAGGCGATCGCGCACGGCGCGACCCTGCTCCAGGTGGACGGCAACTTCGACGACTGCCTCACGCTGGCTCGCAAGCTGGCCGAGTCCTATCCCGTCGAGCTGGTCAACTCGGTCAACCCCGCGCGGATCGAGGGCCAGAAGACCGCCTCCTTCGAGGTCGTTGACGCGCTCGGCGACGCCCCCGACATCCACTGCCTCCCGGTGGGCAACGCGGGCAACATCACCGCCTACTGGAAGGGCTACCGCGAGTACCACCGCGGCAGCGAGCAGCCCGGCCCGGCGACGAGGCTCCCGCAGATGTGGGGCTTCCAGGCGGCCGGCGCCGCACCCATCGTCCTGGGACATCCCGTCGACGACCCCGACACGATCGCCACGGCGATCCGCATCGGCAACCCCGCGTCGTGGAAGCAGGCCGAGGCCGCCCGCGACGAGTCCGGCGGCCGCATCGAGTCCGTCACCGACGAGCAGATCCTCAGCGCGCACCGGATCCTCTCGGCGCGCGAGGGCATCTTCGTCGAGCCCGGCTCGGCGGCGTCGGTCGCCGGCCTCCTGCAGGCTGCCGAGGCCGGACACGTCCCCGCCGGTGCCACCATCGTCTGCACGGTCACCGGGCACGGGTTGAAGGACCCGCAGTGGGCGCTCAGGAACGCCGACGGCTCCGACGTCACCCCGACGCGGGTGCCGGTGGACGCCTTCACGGCCGCGCAGGCCCTGGGGCTGCAGGACTGATGGGCGAGCTCCTCGCCGGCAGCTCCGTGCAGGTGCGGGTGCCGGCCAGCAGCGCGAACCTGGGGCCGGGCTTCGACTCGGTCGGGCTGGCCCTCGGACTCTGGGACACCTGCGTCGCGACCGTGACCGACGAGCCAGGCGTGCGGGTCGACGTCGAGGGCGAGGGCGCCGACGAGGTCCCCCGCGATGCCAGCCACCTGGTCGTCTGCGCCATGCTGCGGGCGTGGGAGGAGCTCGGCACCCAGCCTGCCGCCGGACTGCACCTGCAGTGCCGCAACGAGGTGCCGCACGGGCGCGGACTGGGGTCCTCCGCCACGGCGATCGTGACCGGAATCGTTGCGGCACAAGCACTTCACGACGTATGCCGCGGGGTCACCGATCCGCCCGACCTCACCTTCACCAACGACCTCGCGGCCCGCCTCGAAGGGCATCCGGACAACTCGTCGGCGTCGGTGTACGGAGGTCTCACGCTGTCCTGGGCCGACTCGCCCGAGGGCGGCACCCAGACCCTTCGCCTCCAGCCCCATCGCGACGTGCGTGCGCTGGTGCTCGTCCCCGCGGCCCAGCTGTCCACCGCGAAGGCACGGTCGGTCCTGCCGACCCACATCCGGCACGGTGACGCCGCCCTGAACTCGGCCCGCGCGGCCCTGCTCGTCCAGGCGTTGACCAGCCAGCCGGCATACCTGCTGGCGGCGACCCGGGAGTGGCTGCACCAGGAGGCGCGCAGGGACTCCTTCCCGGCGTCCATGGCCGTCGTCGACGAGCTGCGCGACCGCGGCCACGCAGCCGTGATCTCGGGGGCCGGACCCTCGGTGCTCGTCCTCACCACCGACGACCGGGTGTCCGCCATCGCCGGGGAGGCTGGCGACTCGTGGCAGGTCCTCGACCCGGGCATCCCGGAGACAGGTGCGCAGGTCAGGCGCCTGCGACACGGAGGGGACATTCTGGGCAGTCGGGACTGACGCAAGCGCCAACGGTGTTACATTGGGTGCGCACTCGCAGCCGATGCCTCCTCTTGCGCATCCAGCAGCGAACTGCACCCACCACATGTCGGCGGCCTTCGTGCTGCCACGCCTCCCTGTGCTGCATGTGGCTCCATCGGTCAGCACTTCTGACCCAAGCACCGGTCCGGGATCTGAACACCGGACCGCGAACGAGGGGGAAGGATCCTTCGTGACAGACACCACCACTCTCGACTCTGCGGGTTCGCAGGACGAGAAGCCGCGCCGCTCCGGCGCACTGAGCACCATGAAGGTTGCCGAGCTCCAGGGCCTGGCCGCCAGCATGGGCATCACCGGCACCGCCAAGATGCGCAAGGGTGACCTCGTCACCGCCATCAAGGACCGCCAGTCCGGAGCAGGAGCGCCGGCACGCCGGACCGCCCCGCAGCAGGAGCGTCCGGCCCGGGCCGAGGCGCCCGCCACCGACCAGCAGGCCGGCAGTGAGCAGCAGTCAGGGCAGGAGTCGGGCCCGCAGTCCCGCACCGCGCGCGGCGACCGTGCCGAGCGCGGCGACCGCGCCGACCGCGCCGACCGTGCCGAGCAGGGCGACCGCGCCGACCGTGCCGAGCAGGGCGACCGCGCCGAGCAGGGCGAGCAGGGCGACCGGGACGAGCGCCCACAGGGCGAGCGCCCGAACCGCAACCGGGCCGACCGGGCAGCGCGCCTGCAGGCTCAGCGCCAGAACCGCGAAGGCGCGCGCGACGGCGACCAGCAGGACCGTGGACCGGACCGCGACCAGCAGGACCGTGGACCGGACCGCGACCAGGTGGGCCGCGACCAGAACCGTGACCAGAACCGCGACCAGGACCGGGACCAGAACCGGGACCAGAACCGGGACGCAGCACAGGCCCGCGACAACCGCGACGACCGTTTCCAGGGTGACCGACGCGAGCGTCAGCAGGCCGACCGACAGAACCGCGACGACCGTTTCCAGGGCGACCGGGACAACCGGGACAACCGCGACGACCGCGACGACCGGGGTGGCCGCCAACAGGGCGGGGCGGCCGGTCAGGGCCAGCAGGGCGGCCAGCGCAACCAGGGTCAGCAGGGTCAGCAGGGCCAGCAGGACCAGCAGGGCTACGACGACGACGGCGACGGCCGCGGCGGACGTCGCCGCAACCGCAACCGGAACCGCAACCGTGACAAGCGCGGGCAGCGCGGCGACTACGGCAGCGACTACGAGAACGAGCCGATGGTCGAGGAGGACGACGTCCTCGTGCCCGTCGCGGGCATCCTCGACGTGCTCGACAACTACGCCTTCGTCCGCACCTCCGGCTACCTGCCGGGCCCCGGCGACGTCTACGTCCCGCTCGGCATGGTCAAGAAGAACGGCATGCGCAAGGGTGACGCGGTCACCGGTGCCGTGAAGGCCCAGCGCGAGGACTCCCAGCAGAACCAGCGGCAGAAGTTCAACGCGCTGGTGCGCCTCGACACCGTCAACGGGATGACCCCCGACGATGCCCGCAAGCGGGTCGAGTTCGGCAAGCTCACGCCGCTGTACCCCCAGCAGCGCCTGCGCCTCGAGACCGAGCCGGGCATCCTCACCACCCGCGTGATCGACCTCGTCGCGCCGATCGGCAAGGGCCAGCGCGGCCTCATCGTCGCCCCGGCCAAGGCCGGCAAGACGATGGTCATGCAGGCCATCGCGAACGCCATCACGACGAACAACCCCGAGTGCCACCTGATGGTCGTGCTCGTGGACGAGCGTCCCGAGGAAGTCACCGACATGCAGCGCGCGGTCAAGGGTGAGGTCATCTCCTCGACCTTCGACCGACCCGCCGAGGACCACACGACGGTCGCCGAGCTCGCGATCGAGCGGGCCAAGCGTCTCGTCGAGATGGGCCACGACGTGGTCGTGCTGCTCGACTCGATCACCAAGCTGGGTCGCGCCTACAACCTCTCCGCCCCGGCTAGCGGGCGCATCCTGTCCGGTGGTGTCGACTCCGCGGCGCTCTACCCGCCGAAGAAGTTCTTCGGGGCCGCGCGCAACATCGAGAACGGCGGTTCGCTGACGATCCTCGCGACCGCCCTCGTCGAGACCGGGTCCCGCATGGACGAGGTCATCTTCGAGGAGTTCAAGGGCACCGGGAACATGGAGCTCAAGCTCGACCGTGGTCTGGCCAACCGCAGGATCTTCCCTGCGGTCGACATCAACAACTCAGGCACCCGCAAGGAGGAGATCCTCCTGTCGGGCGACGAGCTCAAGATCATGTGGAAGCTCCGGAGGGTCTTGGCCGCGCTCGACCAGCAGCAGGGGATCGAGCTCCTGATCGACCGGCTCAAGAAGACCAAGAGCAACATGGAGTTCCTCATCCAGGTCCAGCAGAACTCGTCCATCCGCCTGGATGACGGCGACAAGGACTGACTCCGACCGGACTTGTCGGCACGACAGCCGGCCTGACAACCGGCACGACAGCCGGCACGACAAACGGCACGACAACGGGCTGGGGTCCGCCACCAGGTGGTGTCGGACCCCAGTTGCGTGTCTCACGGCCTAGCATGGGTACGCGCACCACCAACTGCACGACGACCGAAGGGAATGGCAGTGACCGCGGCAGAGGCAATCCGAGTGCTCGTCGCTGACGACGACCCGGATATTCGCGATCTCGTCGAGTTCAAACTCACCCAAGCCGGTTATGCCGTGCAGGCTGTTCCCGACGGACTGAGCGCCTGGGAGGCGTTCCAGGCCGAGGCGCCGGCGCTCGTCATCCTCGACGTGATGATGCCCGGCCTCTCGGGCATCGACGTCCTGCGCAAGATCCGGGACAGCGGTGCCGCCACCGTCCCGGTCCTGTTGCTCAGCGCGAAGTCGCGAGACAGCGACGTCGACACCGGCTTCGCCGTCGGCGCCGACGACTACGTCATCAAGCCATTCAGTCCACGAGAGCTGTTGCACCGGGTCAACGGGATCCTGGCGCGCGTCCGGTGACCCGGCACGACCTGCTGTGGGCCTCCTCAGCTCTGGTCCTGCTGGCCTGTCTTGCCCTGGTGCTGCTCATCGTGCTCACCAAGGTGTCGCGCACCGTCCGCGAGCGACGCACCGCTGAGCTCGTCGCACCCCATCGTGCGCACCTGCTCGCTGTCGCCTCCGGTGAGGACGATGACGGGAGCCATCGTGACGCCCTCATGGAGGTGGACGGTCCCGCCCGCGAGGCAGTGGATGACGTCGTCCTCGAGCTCCTGGGCAAGGTGCGCGGGGTCCCGGCAGAGGAGCTGGCGTCGGTGCTCCTCGTCCATGGCGCCGTGGACCGCGCACCCCACGACCTGCGCGACCGCAGCACCCTGCGTCGGGCACGGGCGGCGCACATCCTCGGCCTGTGCCATGTGGGCACGGCGCTGCCGCTGCTCGTCCAGGCGCTCGGCGACCCCGCGCCAGAGGTCCGCGTCGCCGCGACCAGGGCCCTGGGCCGGCTCGGCGAGCCGACGGCGTCGGCCGCCCTGCTCGTGGCCGTCGGGGCCGAGCGCGTGGTCCCGGCCGGGCCCGCTGCTGACGCCCTCGAAGGAATGGGGGTCGGCATCTCCGGATCGCTGGTGAACGCCCTGTCGGCGAGCAGCCCGACCACTCGCACGGTCGCGGCATACCTCAGCGGGGAGGGCAGCTTCTCGCGGTCCCTGGACGCGCTGCGCGTCGCCCTGGCGAGCGACGACGACCACACCGTGCGTGAGGCGGCGGCGGTCGCCCTCGGACGGATGGGCCGGGCCGAGGACGTGGCGGGGCTCCTGCGCCAGACCGCAGCGGACCGGCCACGATCACTGCGTCGGGCTTGCGCCGCGGCCTTGGGTGAGCTCGGCGAACCCTCTGCCGTCGACGGTCTGGGCGAGCTGCTGGGCGACCCGGATCCGCGGTTGGCCGAGATGGCGGCCACCTCGCTCCTTGCCCTGGGCCCGGCCGGGCGTGCCGTGCTCGAGTCGGCGCCGACCAACGCGTCTGTCGAGACGGCACTGGCCCTGGCCCGCCTGAAGGGGAGCGCGGCGTGAGCTGGGAGGGCTCCGTCGACGGCCTCCGGGCCGCGGTGGTCTGGGTGATGGACTTCAGCTCGGTGCCGATCCTTGTCTACTTCGCGGTCATCAACCTCTCCTACCTCCTGCTGATCGTCCTGGCCAGCATCGACTTCCGGGCCCAGCACCGCCGTCGCGAGGCCGTGGTCGAGACCTTCGGTGGTGCGCTGACCCCGGGGGTCTCACTCCTCGTGCCGGCCCACAACGAGGAGATGGGCATCGTGACCTCGGTGCAGGCGCTGCTCTCACTGCGCTATCCCCGGCACGAGGTGGTCGTCGTCGACGACGGCAGCTCCGACGCGACCTTCGAGCGACTGCGCGCGGCCTTCGACCTGGTCCCCATCCCGCGCGAGATCCCGCAGGACGTCCCGATCCGGGCGCGGATCATCGACGTGCACGTGCCCCGTGACGGTCGGACCCGGCTGCTCGTGGTGCGCAAGGAGAACTCCGGCCGGTCCGAGGCGATCAACGTGGCCCTCAACGCGGCCACCGAACCACTCGTCGCCATGATCGACGCCGACTCCATCCTCGAGCCCGACGCCCTGCTCCGGGTGACGCAGCCATTCGCCGACGACCCGATCCGCATGGTGGCGGCCGGGGGTGCCATCCGGCCCGTCAACGGCAGTCGGGTCGTCTCCGGGCGCATCGTCAAGGTCCAGATGCCGAAGCCGTGGCTGGCCCGCATCCAGGTGGTCGAGTACCTCCGCGCGTTCCTGCTCGGCCGGACCGGGTGGTCGCGTTTCGGGGCCCTCATCCTGATCAGCGGGGCGTTCGGCCTGTTCCGCCGCGACGTCGTCGTCGAGGTCGGTGGGCTCGACCCCGACAGCATCGGTGAGGACTTCGAGCTGGTCCTGCGCATCCACCGCAAGCTGCACGACGAGAAACGCGACTACCGCGTCGGGTTCGTCCCGGAGCCGGTCCTGTGGACCGAGGTCCCCTCGACCTTCTCGGTGCTGCGCAACCAACGGCGACGCTGGCACCGCGGGCTGTGGGAGACCCTGTGGGCCTACCGCGGCATGCTGCTGCGGCCCCGCTACGGCAAGGTCGGCCTGATCGCGTTGCCCTACTACTGGGTCTTCGAGCTCTTCGCCCCGCTGCTGGAGTTCTTTGGCATCATCATCGTGCCGCTCGCGCTGGTCCTCGGCGTGGTCAACATCCCCTACGCGCTGCTGTTCCTCGCGCTGGCCTACGGTCTCGCGGTCCTCGTGACGCTGTCGGCCATGGCCGCCGAGGAGTGGTCGTTCCACCGTCACGAACGGTGGCGCGACCTCGGGCTCACCCTGGTCGCGTCGGTGCTGGAGAACGTCGGCTACCGCCAGCTCACCGTGTGGTGGCGCCTCGAGGGCTGGTGGGCGAGCTTGCGGCGCAAGAAGCAGGTGTGGGGTGTGATGACCCGCACCGGCTTCGGCGAGGCGGGCGAGTGACCAAGCTCGGCAGCCGTTCGGTCTCCCGACAGCTCAGGGTCCTCGGGCTCTCGCTGGTCCTGTTGTTCCCCATCGTCGCGATCGCGTCGCTCTCGAACATCACCAGCCAGAGTCGCGACGTCCAGGCGCTGACGCTGTCCTACGGCCCCGCCTTCGACGCCAACAACGCCGTCCTCATCGAGATGACCGAGGCCAACGCCGGGTGGAGCCAGCTGATCGGCGGCTCCGCCCCGCTGACGCGCTACGACCTCAAGCGCGAGCCGGTCTCCGCGGACCTCGCCACCATCGAGCGCGCCCTGAGGTCCCCGACGATCCGCGCCGAGACCCGCTCGACGTATGCCGCGTTGCTGGGCACTCAGCGCGCTGCCGTCGACGCGTGGTTCAAGGCGGCGCGGGCAGCCGAGGTCGGCGCGCAGGGCACCCCGTCGGCGCGCAGCGTCCTCGAGGCCGACGCGATCGACCGGTTCCGGCAGTTCCGCGCCAGCAACCGGGGTCTGCACGAGGAAATCCGACTCGAGCGGGACGCGGCTCGGGAGGGCGCGCGGGACTCGGTCCAGAGGATCGTGGCGATCGCGGCCGGCACCATGGTGCTGGCCATGGCCATCGTGCTCGGTGGGTGGCGGCTGCTGGAGCGATCGGTCAGCGGCCCGCTGGAGCGGTTGCGATCGGTCGTCGAGCGCCAGCGTGACGGTGACCGCGACGCCCTGGCCGACGTCGAAACCGGCGCCGCGGAAGTTCGCGGACTGGCTGCCGACTTCAACGGACTGACCCGCTCCAACCAGGTGCTCCAGGAGCAGCAGTCGGTCGTCCTGCTCGCCCACCAGCTGGTGCTCGACGTCGCCCGGGTGGTGCACGGGGCGCCGGACATCGACTCCGCCCTGCACACCGTCTGCGCGATGCTCGGGCAGGGCCTGTCCGTCGACCGGATCATGCTCTACACCCACGACGAGTCGGGGGTGATCGACCAGCGGACCCAGTGGCACCGTGACGACCTGCCCGACCTCGGGGCGCTGCCACCATCCCTCGCCGGCGAGGTCAAGGAAGTCGGGGACGAGCTGCGCCGCGAAGCCACCGTGTTCGTCCTCTCGGACTTCCTCCACGCAGAGGTCCAGACACAGGACCGCGCCGGGCGGTTCTACCGCGCCACCGGCGCCAAGTCGCTCCTCATGGTGCCCGTGGGCATCGGCGAGCAGGGCCTGGGCGTGTTGTCCCTGATGACGGTCGACACCCCGAGGCGCTGGCGCCGCTACGAGATCCAGGCAGTCCAGCAGTGTGCGGGCTACGTCGCCCAGTCCATCGTCGACCTTCGGCTGCGCGAGATGCGCGAGGCGCAGGTCGACCAGCTCACCGCACTCGACCGGCAGAAGACCGACTTCATGGCCACCGTGTCCCACGAGCTGCGGACGCCGCTGACCTCCATCAACGGCTACCTCGAGCTCCTCGAGGACGGTGACTTCGGCGACCTCTCCACGGCACAACGTGGTGCCCTCGACATCATCGGACGCAACGCCAGCAGGTTGCGCGGCCTCATCGAGGACCTCCTCGTGCTCAACAAGATCGAGGCCACCGGGTTGCAGTCCTCGGTCGAGGAAGTCGCCGTGGACGAGCTGGTGGCGGACGTCGCCGACATGCTGCGCCCCGTGGCCGACGCGGCCGGCGTCACGCTGGTCGTCGAACCCATCGACCCCCAGCTCCTGATCCGGGTCGACCGGGGTCAGCTGGAGCGCAGCCTCATCAACCTCGGGTCGAACGCGGTCAAGTTCACCAGGTCCGGCGGGCAGGCAACCATCGGCGCAGCGGAAGCCAACGGTCGCGTCGTCGTCACGGTGGCCGACACCGGCATCGGCATCCCCGAGGGGGACCTGCCGCAGCTGTTCGGCCGCTTCTTCCGCGCCTCGAACGCCACAGCCGCCGCGATCCCCGGCACGGGTCTGGGGCTGGCAATCGTGCGGGCCATCGTCGAGGGCCACGGTGGCGAGCTGTCCATCGACTCGGTCGAGGGCGAGGGCACCGTCATCCGGGTGGCCCTGCCGACGGGGAATGTCGGCACCCTGTCCACCGTTTAGGAGATGTGCGCCGCTCTCTGGCACACTTGACTGCTGACCGGTTCACGGCATGGACACGTCCAGGGCAACCCGCCCAGCCGACCCGGCCACATGACTCAAGGAGCACGTTTTGCAGAAGGACATCCACCCCGAGTACGTCGAGACCACGGTCACCTGTACCTGTGGGTCCACGTTCACCACTCGCAGCACCGCGACCTCCGGCCAGATCCGCGCCGAGGTGTGCTCGCAGTGCCACCCGTTCTACACCGGCAAGCAGAAGATCCTCGACACCGGTGGCCGCGTGGCCCGGTTCGAGGCCCGCTACGGCAAGAAGGCTGCTGCCGAGAGCAAGTAGCTTTCCCGATGCGCCGGTCCTGACCTCTGGGGTCAGGGCCGGCGCATTGCTTTCCCCGCCTCGCCGTCCCTGCCACGTCGCCGTCCGCGCACCACCACCCGGCACCACCACCCGCACGACCTCAGGAGCCCTCATGTTGGAGTCCGCTGCAGCGCTCGTCCAGGAGCATGCCGACCTCGAGAAGCAGCTGGCGGATCCCGAGGTCTTCGGCGACCAGAACCTGGTCCGCAAGCTGAACAAGAGGTATGCCGCGCTGGCGCCGACCGTCGCGGCATACCACGCGTGGCATGCTGCGACCGACGACTTGGCGGCTGCGCGCGAGCTCGCCAAGGAGGACGAGGGTTTCGCCGCCGAGGTGCCCGGGCTCGAGGCACGTCTCACCCAGACCGAGGACACCCTCCGCAGGCTGCTCATCCCGCGCGACCCCGACGACGACCGCGACGTGATCCTCGAGGTGAAGGCCGGTGAGGGTGGCGAGGAGTCGGCCCTGTTCGCCGGCGACCTGTTGCGGATGTACCTGCGGTTCGCTGAGCGGCGCGGGTGGAAGACCGAGGTCATCGACGCGACCGAGTCCGACCTGGGCGGCTACAAGGACGTGCAGGTGGCGGTGAAGGCCAAGGGCACGCCGGCGCTGGGGGAGGGCCCCTGGGCGAGGCTGAAGTACGAGGGCGGCGTGCACCGCGTGCAGCGGGTGCCCGTCACGGAGAGCCAGGGCCGGATCCACACGTCCGCGGCCGGGGTCCTGGTCATGCCCGAGGCGGAGGAGGTCGAGGTCACCATCGACGCCAACGACCTCAAGATCGACGTCTACCGCTCGTCCGGGCCCGGCGGCCAGTCGGTCAACACAACCGACTCGGCTGTGCGGATCACCCACCTGCCGACGGGGGTGGTGGTGTCCTGCCAGAACGAGAAGAGCCAGCTCCAGAACAAGGAGTCGGCGATGCGGGTGCTGCGCGCTCGGCTCCACGCTGTCGCCAAGGAGGCCGCCGACGCCGAGGCGAGTGCGGCCCGACGGAGCCAGATCCGCACGGTCGACCGCTCGGAGCGGATCCGCACCTACAACTTCCCCGAGAACCGGCTGTCCGACCACCGCACGGGCTTCAAGTCCTACAACCTCGACGCCGTGCTCGACGGCGACCTCGAGGCAGTGGTCCAGTCCGCCGTCGACGCCGACGAGGCCGCGCAGATGGCGGCCGTCGCCGAGGGCGCCGGTCAGTGACGACCTTGCGATCGGAGGTCGTGCGGGCCACGGCTGAGCTCGCCGAGGAGGGTGTGCCCTCGCCCGAGGCGGACGCCGTCGCCCTGGCCGCGTTCGCCCTCGGCAGCGATGTCGCGGAGGTCAGGCGTCGCATGGTGATGCTCGACGAGGCCGATCCCGGTTTCCTCGATCGCTACGCAGGTCTGGTCGCGGAACGTGGTGCACGGATCCCGTTGCAACACCTGACCGGGCGGGCGGGGTTCCGCCGGCTCGAGCTCAGCGTGGGGCCCGGCGTCTTCGTGCCGCGGCCCGAGACCGAGTTCGTCGCCGGGCTGGCCATCGACGCCGCACTCGCACTGGAGGCGCCGCTGGTGGTGGACCTGTGCACCGGTTCGGGCGCGATCGCGCTCGCGGTCGCCGACGAGGTGCCGGCCGCGACCGTGTATGCCGTGGAGCTGGGTCGCGAGGCGCACGCCTGGGCCGAGCGCAACGTCGCCGACTCCGGCCTCGCGGTCGACCTGCGTCAGGGCGACGCCACCGAGGCCCTCCCCGAGCTGGAGGGGACGGTCGACGTGGTCGTGTCGAACCCGGCCTACATCCCGCTCGGCATGGTGCCGCTCGATCCCGAGGTCCGCGACCACGATCCCGAGCTCGCGCTCTATGGCGGCAGCGAGGACGGTCTTGCCATCCCCCTGGCTGTGGCGGCGCGCGCGGCTGTGCTGCTGCGCCACGGTGGGTTGCTGGTCATCGAGCACGCCGACAGCCAGGGAGTCACGCTGCCGGGTGCCCTGCGCCGGACCGGCGAGTGGACCGAGGTGGCCGACCACGACGACCTGACCGGTCGTCCGCGAGCCACCACCGCCATCCGGGCCTGACCCCGGCGCCGCGGCCCGGGTCGCAACGACAGCCCCGTCCGACCCGACGGCCGTCAGCGCAACAGGTAGAACCGCCAGAACCCGAAGTCCTCGATCGGCAGCACCTCGAGGGAGCTGAAGCCGGCCTGCTCGGCATAGCGACGAAGGGTCGAGGGACGCATCACCGTGCCCGTGCCGACGCTGTCGTGGCCGGACATGCCGTCGGGCAGGCAGATCAGCAGGCTGTAGCCGTACATGACGCGCTCGAGCTCGTCGCCGTCCGGCGCGAACTCCTCGGCGACTGCCTCGTCCATCACCACCATGAAGCCGTTCGGCGCGAGCGAGGCCCGCGCGGCGGCCAGCACCTCCACCGGGCGGGGCATGTCGTGGACGCACTCGAAGGCGAACGCCGCGGTGAACTGCCCCACCGGCATACCTGCGGCGTCACCGGCCGTGAACGTGACCCGGTCGGCCACGCCCTGCTCCGCGGCGTTGGCGGTGGCCATCGCCACCGAAGGGGCGTCGATGTCGTACCCGTGGACCGTGGCGCCGGGATAGGCCTTGGCCAGCGCGATGCTGGACCAGCCGGCCCCGCAGCCGACATCGGCGATCGTTGCCCCGGGAGCCGACAGGGGATCGTGCACGGACGGGACCGCGGCCAGGGCGTCAGCGAGCCGCAGCTCGTACCACGGCCGGTTGGCATCGGCCTGGGACTCACGGGCATCGGTCCCGAGCTGGTCCCAGCTCACCCCACCGCCGTGACGGTAGGCGTCGAGCAACCCGCCGAGCTGCGGACCCACGGCCGCGAACATGCGCGCCACGGGAGCCAGGTAGCTCAGGCTGCTCTCGTCCGTCAGCACCTCCTGGGCGGCCGCCGGGATCGAGTAGACGCGGGAGTCAGGGTCGTCGTCGGGGCGGTCGAGGGCCAGCAGGCCCGTCACGGCCTGCTGCTCCAGCCACTCGCGCGCGTACCGTGGGTGGGTGCCGGTGCGTTCGGCGAGGTCCGGTGCCGTGGCCGGTCCGTCAGCAGCGAGGGTGCGGTACCAGCCGAGCCGGTCGCCGAGGTAGATGGACATGATGTCGGCGGTGCCGAGCAGGGCCCCGAAGATCCGTTCGGCGAGCTCGTCGGTGGTCGGAGTCGTCGGCGGGGGCGTCGTGGGGGGCAAGGTGGTGTTGCTCATCCCGACATGGTGCCGCCGCTCGTGGGGCCCTGCCCTCGGCCACCTGACGTACTGACCTGCGACGGGTCCTAGGCTGGCGAGCATGAGTCCGGTCTATGACTGCAGCACCGAAGAAGGCCGTGTCGAGGGCGTCGCCAAGGCGGTCGAGGCGGTCCGCGCCGGGGAGATCGTCGTCCTGCCCACCGACACGGTCTACGGCGTCGGTGCCGACGCGTTCTCGGCCGAGGCGGTGGCGTCCCTGCTAGCTGCGAAGGGACGCGGTCGCGAGATGCCTCCGCCGGTGCTGGTGCCCAGCGTGCGCACCGTCGACGGGCTGGCGACCGACGTGCCGGCCTGGGCGCGCGACCTGATCCGCGAGTTCTGGCCAGGGCCACTCACCCTGGTCTTCAAGGCCCAGTCCTCGCTGATGTGGGACCTGGGCGAGACCAACGGCACCGTCGCGCTGCGGATGCCCCAGGACGACATCGCGCTCGCAGTGCTGAGCGAGGTGGGGCCGATGGCGGTGACGAGCGCCAACCTCACCGGCCAGCCGGCGGCCACGACCGTCACGGCGGCGGCCTCCCAGCTCGGTGCGGCCGTGACCGTCTACCTCGACGGCGGGCCGACCACGAGCACCGAGGTGTCGACGATCCTGGACTGCACCGGCGAGGAGTTCGTCCTGCTCAGGGCGGGAGCCATCACTGTCGAGCAGATCAGGGCCGTGCTCGAGACCGAGGACGCCTCGGAGGACGACGCGTCGGGCACCCCCGAGGACGCACACGACGAGGCAATAGAGTTGCCTGCGGATCCCACCGTCGACAGCCCCCTGCCAGGAGACACCCATGAGCGCTGACACCTTCTACGGTTCCGACTTCGGTGCCCTCGAGTCGTTCGATCCCGAGATCGCGGGGGTGCTCGTTTCCGAGCTCGACCGCATCCGCGGAGGTCTCCAGCTGATCGCGTCGGAGAACATGTCGAGCCCCCGGGTGCTCACGGCACTGGGCTCCACGCTGTCCAACAAGTACGCCGAGGGCTACCCGGGTCGCCGCTACTACGGCGGCTGCTCCGAGGTCGACAAGGCCGAGATCCTCGCGATCGAGCGGTGCAAGGCCCTGTTCGACGCCGACCACGCCAACGTCCAGGCGCACTCCGGCGCCAGCGCCAACCAGGCGGTCTACGGCGCGTTCATGCAACCCGGCGACACCATCCTCGCGATGGCCCTGCCGATGGGCGGCCACCTCACGCACGGCACCAAGGTGTCCTTCTCCGGCAAGTGGTTCAATGCCGTGCACTACGGCGTCGACAAGCAGACCGAGAACATCGACTACGCCGAGGTCGAGCGCCTCGCCAAGGAGCACCGACCCAAGGTCATCCTCGCCGGCGGGTCGGCGATCCCACGGCTCATCGACTTCGAGTTCTTCCGCAAGCTGGCCGACGAGATCGGCGCGATCTTCTGGGTCGACGCCGCCCACTTCATCGGCCTCGTCGCAGGCAAGGCGATCCCCAGCCCCGTGCCCTACGCCGACGTCGTCAGCTTCACGACCCACAAGGTGCTGCGCGGACCACGCTCGGGCGCTCTCGTCTGCAAGGAGGAGCACGCGGCCAAGCTCGACAAGGCCGTCTTCCCGATGATGCAGGGCGGCCCCCAGATGCACACGATCGCGGCCAAGGCGGTCAACTTCAAGGAGTGCGCGACTCCTGAGTACCAGGCCTACGCCAAGCAGGTCATCGAGAACGCCTCTGTCCTCGCGACCTCGCTGGGTGAGCGGGGGATCCGTCCGACGACCGGCGGCACGGACACCCACCTGAGCCTGCACGACCTCCAGGGTGTGGGCGTCACCGGCGCCGACGCCGAGGCGCGGGCCGACGCCGCGGGCATCGTCCTCAACAAGAACGCCATCCCGTTCGACCCGCAGAAGCCCAACATCGCCAGCGGCATCCGCGTCGGCACGCCGTGCGTGACCACCCAGGGCATGGGCACCGACGAGATGCGCGAGATCGCCGAGCTGATCGCCAAGGCCGTCACGGAGGGTGACGCCGACCCCGACCACGCCGTCTCCAAGGAGGTCCGCGCCAGTGTCACGGACCTCGTCACCAGGTTCCCGGCCTACCCTCGAGGCTGAGTCCCGACCCACCCGAGCTCTGGGAGACACGCCTAGGTGCGCGAGTACCTCCTCGTCCTGATGGTCGCCGCGGTGATCACGTATGCCGCGACGCCGCTGATGCGCGCTGTCGCGGTGCGGACGGGCGCCTTCACGCCGGTGCGTGACCGGGATGTCCACTCGACCCCGATCCCGCGGCTCGGGGGAGTGGCGATCTACCTGGGGTTCGCCGCCTCGATGGTCGCGGCGAGCCACCTGCCGTTCCTCGGCCAGGTCTTCCGGCTGGGGCCAGAGCTCCGGGGGGTGCTCGTGGGCGCCGGCATAGTCTGCGTGATCGGCGCGATCGACGACATCCGTGAGATGGACTGGTTGACCAAGATGGGCGGCCAGATGATCGCCGCGGGGATCATGGCCTTCAGCGGGGTGCTGCTCTACCAGCTGCCGATCGGCGGCGTGACCGTGCTCCCGCAGCCGATCATGGTGGGGCTGACGGTCTTTGCCGTCGTGCTGTTCACGAACGCGGTCAACTTCATCGACGGGCTCGACGGGCTGGCCGCCGGCGTCGTCGTGATCGCGGGTGCGGCGTTCTTCATCTACAGCTACGGCATCTCGCGCAGCTACGACCCGCCCAACGTCTTCTCGTCGGCGACCCTCATCTCGGCGGCGCTGATCGGCTGCTGCGTCGGGTTCCTCCCCCACAACTACCACCCGGCCCGGCTCTTCATGGGCGACTCGGGCGCCCTGCTGCTCGGGCTGCTGCTCGCCGCCGCGACGATCTCCACCACCGGAAACGTCACGCCCGCGCAGGTGAGCACGAACCCTGTCGCGGCGACCCTGTTGCCGCTGGTGGTCCCCGCGGCGATCATCCTGCTGCCCCTGGTCGACATCCTGCTGGCCGTGGTCCGCCGGACCCGGCGCGGCGAGCGACCGTGGCACCCGGACAAGCAGCACCTGCACCATCGCATGCTCCAGCTCGGTCACGGTCACCGCCGCGCGGTGTTCCTCCTGTGGCTGTGGGCCGCGGTCGCCGCGCTCGGGTCGGTGAGCTTCATCTTCATCGACGACGCCAGGGTCGCCGGCGGGGGAGTGCTGGCCGCCGTCGTCGTCACCGGGGTGCTGACCATCTGGCTGCCCCGCTGGTCCGTCCCGGGACACCGCCCGAAGCTGACTGACGCCGCCGGCTAGCTAGCCGCCCGGCATACCCAGTCGTCGTTCGAGGCCGGCCCGCACGGACGGCCACTCCTGCGCCAGCACGCTGAAGACCACCGTGTCGCGGAAGCTGCCGTCAGCGCGCTTGGTGTGCCGTCGCAGGATGCCCTCACGGGTGGCGCCGAGCTTGGCGATGGCCGCCTGCGAGCGCAGGTTGACCGCGTCGGTCTGGATCTTGACCCGACCGAACCCGCAGTCGAACGAGTGTCCCAGCAGCAGCAGCTTGCACTCGGGGTTGACCTGGGTGCCCCACCACCGGGACGCGTACATCGTCCAGCCGAGGTGCACCCGCTCGTTGGCGAGGTCGACGTCGCCGAGCGAGGAGGTGCCCACGATCGTGCCGGCCTCGCCGAGCCCACCCTCGCCTGTGAGCCGGACCGTGTATGCCGTGCGGCCGGCAGCGCGTGCCGCGATGTTCCCGGCGGTGTCCGCGCGGGTGGCGGCGAGGTCGGCCGGGGGCGGTCGCATGATGAAGCCCTGGTCGTAGACGGCCGGGTCGGTGTAGACCGCGTGCAGGCCTTCCGCGTCGCCGGGCGCCATCACGTCGAGGCGGACGAACCGGCCCGGGAGGGCGTCACCGGTCGGGGGAGTGGCTGACATGTCGGCAGGCTATCGGTGCCCGGAATCCCGTCACAGCCAAGGAGATCCGTGCCACGTGACGCGCGGCGGCATCCGGGCACGGACCCCCGGTAGCGGGGTCCAAACGCTTGTGATACCTTTCACAAGCACCCCAAGGAGGGTGCAGACCACCCCGTTCGCCAGGCACCGCAGCCCCGACGAATCAGGCAGGCCAGATCGATGAGCGAAGCTCCGCAGACCGACCGCGACCCGTTCGCGGTAATGCTGCGTGGGGCCTTCCTGCCGACGTTGGCCGTCGGACCAGTTGCCGTCGTCGTGGCGGCGGTCGTGGGCGGTGGCAAGGCGGCCCTGGGCGCTGCCCTCGGCTTCGCGATCGCCATGGTCTTCTTCGCCCTCGGCCTGCTGGTCATGCGCCGCCTGGGTGGGGCGTCAGACCCCCTGCGCTTCCTCGCCAGCGCCCTGGCCGTCTTCATGGGCCAGATGATCTTCCTGCTGCTCGTCATCATCGCGCTGCAGGACGCGTCCTGGCTGGACGGCACCGCCTTCGGTGTCGCCGTCCTCGCCGTCGCGCTGGTGTGGCAGGTGTTCCAGGTGATCGCCTTCGTCCGTTCCCGCAGGCTTGCTTTCGACGCACCGCAGGAAACCGGGCAGGATGGGGGCTCGGCCACATGACCATGGGAGCTCACCGTGACCACACCCTCCTCGCAGCCGTCGCCGGAGTCCCGGCAGACGCCGCTGCAGCAGGCAGACTCGGGTCATCAGCGGCTCGACGAAGCACGGATGTGGAACGTCGTGTCCTACCTCATCACCGGGCCGGCGATGTTCGGCGCGGCAGGGTGGGGACTGGACCGCTGGCTGGGCACGACGTGGCTGGTTGCCGTGGGGATCGTGGGTGGGATGGCCCTGTCGCTGTACCTCGTGTGGTTCCGGTACGGTACGCAATGACTTCCGCAGGTCAGCTCCCCCCTGTGTATGCCGGGCCCGGGCGCGAGAACGCTGCCTTCGTTGGCCCGTGGACTGTTTCGAACGCAAAGCTCAAGGAGAACCTGTGAGTCTGAACGTGCTGGGCACCATCAGCCTGGCTGCCGAGGGCGGTGAGGGCGAGGGCTTCCACGCCCCGACGCCGGCCGAGTTCTACCAGCCCCTGATCGGGCACGGCGACTTCGCGATCACCCGCCCGATGGTGGTCCTGGCCATCTCCGTGGGCTTGATCGCGTGGTTCCTCGTGGCGACGACCAAGCGTGCAGCGGTCGTTCCGGGCAAGGGCCAGTGGGTCACCGAGAACGCCTACAACTTCGTGCGCAACGGCGTGGCCCGCGACATCATCGGCAGCCACGACTTCCTCAAGTTCGTCCCGTTGCTGTTCAGCATGTTCATGCTGATCCTGGTCAACAACCTCTTCGGCATCATCCCGCCGATCCAGTACCCCACGATGAGCCGCATCGGCTTCCCGATCGCGCTGACCCTGCTGGTCTTCGTGATCTACCACGCTGTCGGCATCAAGAAGAACGGCGCGTGGGGACACGTCAAGCACATGATCCCGCCGGGGCTGCCCAAGGGCATCTACGTGCTGATCATCCCGCTCGAGCTGCTGACCTACTTCGTGACCCGCCCGCTGACGCTCGCGCTGCGACTGTTCGGCAACATGTTCGCCGGCCACATGCTCCTGCTGCTGTTCATCACCGGCGGCGAGTACATGCTGATCCACGGCGGGCTCGGGCTCAAGGTCGCGGGCGTCGGCTCCTTCGGCATGGCCTTCGTGCTGACCGCCTTCGAGGGACTGATCGAGTTCCTGCAGGCCTACATCTTCACGCTGCTCGCAGCCACCTACATCGCCGGCTCGCTCGCCGACGAGCACTGAGATCGTCCGGGCCTCGAGGCTCGGTGCAGGACCGCCAGACCCACAACTGAATACGCCACACGAACTCCCGCTCGGCGAGGTGCCGACGGATCTGATAACCGAAAGAGGACCTCTGACATGACTGGCAACATCGCCATCCTCGGCTACGGCCTGTCTGCGATCGGCCCCGGTGTGGGCATCGGCTTGATCTTCGCCGCCTACATCAACGGTGTCGCCCGCCAGCCCGAGGCGCGCGGCGTCCTCCAGGGCATCGCCATCCTCGGCTTCGCCCTCGCGGAGGCGCTGGCCATCTTCGGTCTGGTTCTCGCGTTCGTCTTCAAGTAAGCCGAACCACCCAGCCCAACGCCCCCTGGCACCACAGCACTAGGAGAACCCGTGCAGCACTTCACCGGCATCACGCAGGTGGTTGTCGCGGCCGCCGCCGAGGACAAGACCGGCGAACGCCTGCCGATCCTGCCCCTCTGGGGTGAGCTGATCTTCGGCGTCATCGCCTTCGCGATCCTGTACTGGGTCGTGGCCACCAAGGTCGTGCCCAACCTCGAGAAGGCGTACGCCGAGCGCACCGCCGCGATCGAGGGCGGGATGCAGCAGGCCGAGGAGGCCCAGCAGCAGGCCCAGGCGGCACTGGAGCAGTACCAGGCCCAGCTGACCGAGGCTCGTGCCGAGGCTGCGCGGATCCGCGAGGAGGCTCGCGAGCAGGGTGCGGCCATCGTCGTCGAGATGCGCGGTCACGCGCAGACCGAGGCGGCGCGCATCACCGAGGCGGCCCACAAGCAGATCGAGGCCGAGCGCCAGCAGGCGGTCGTCTCGCTGCGTGCCGAGGTGGGTCGCCTGTCGACCGACCTGGCCAGCCGCATCGTGGGTGAGTCGCTGCACGAGGAGACCCGCCAGAAGGGCATCGTCGACCGGTTCCTGGCCGAGCTCGAGGCCGGGGAGATCCAGCCCGAGAAGGTCGGGGAGGACGCCTGATGCGTGGATCGTCGCGTGCGGCCGCCATCGCCGGGAGCAAGGCGCTCGACGCCGCGCTCGCCGGTGGGGCAGACCCTCGCGCGCTCGGTGACGAGCTGCTCGCAGTCGTCGGTGTCATCGACGGGTCGGCCACCCTGCGCCGCGCCCTCGCCGACCCGTCCCGCGAGGGCGTCGAGAAGCAGACCCTGGCCGAGCGCCTGCTCGAAGGCAAGGTCTCGGCCGAGGCGATCGTCGTGGTCAAGAACCTCGTCGGGCAGCGCTGGTCCACCGAGCGTGACCTGTCCGACACCCTCGAGGAGCTTGCCGTCACGGCGATCCTCGCGGGCGCCGAGAAGGCCGGCCGGATCGACCGGGTCGAGGACGAGCTGTTCCGCTTCGAGCGCATCGTGGCGGGCAGCCCCGAGCTCCGCGACCGCCTCACCAACCGCCAGGGCGACGTCGACGCCAAGGCCGGCGTGGTGAGCCAGCTGCTCGACGGCAAGGCCAGCGAGGAGACGGTGCACCTGGCTCGCCAGGCCGTGCTGCATCCGCGTGGTCGCAAGCTGGACCGCACGCTCGAGCACTACCTCGGTCTCGCGGCCAGGCGTCGTGAGCAGATCACCGCGGTCGTGACGGCGGCGACCGACCTCACCGAGCAGCAGCGCGAGCGGTTGTCGGCGGCGTTGCAGAGCATCTACGGCAAGCCGGTCCTGCTCCAGGTCGTCATCGAGGAGCAGGTCCTCGGCGGCATCCGGGTCCAGGTCGGTGACGAGGTCGTCGACGGCACCGTGCTGCGGCGCCTGGACGAGGCCCGCCGGCACATCGCCGGCTGACCCACCGCCCCAGCGCCACGACACCAAGAACGTGGCATACCGCACCACAACTGAAGAAGCTGGACCACACCACAGACTTTGGCCCGACCCACCGGGCCAGCAATCGAGGAGAAGAGATCACATGACGGAGCTTTCGATCCGTCCGGAGGAGATCCGGGACGCGCTGGACAACTTCGTTCAGTCCTACGAGCCCGGGACGGCCTCGCGCGAAGAGGTCGGCCGGGTCAGCGACGCCGGTGACGGCATCGCGCACGTCGAGGGCCTGCCGTCGTGCATGACCAACGAGCTGCTCGAGTTCGAGGACGGCACGCTGGGCCTCGCGCTCAACCTCGACGTCCACGAGATCGGTGTGGTCATCCTCGGTGACTTCTCCAAGATCGAGGAGGGCCAGGAGGTCAAGCGCACCGGAGAGGTCCTGTCGGTCCCGGTCGGCGACGCGTTCCTCGGTCGCGTGGTCAACCCCCTCGGCCAGCCGATCGACGGCCTCGGCGCGATCGAGACGACCGAGCGTCGCGCCCTCGAGCTCCAGGCGCCCACGGTGGTCCAGCGCAAGTCGGTGCACCAGCCGCTGCAGACCGGCCTCAAGGCCGTCGACGCCATGACCCCCATCGGTCGCGGGCAGCGCCAGCTCATCATCGGTGACCGCCAGACCGGCAAGACCACGGTCGCGGTCGACACGATCATCAACCAGAAGCAGAACTGGGACTCCGGCGACCCGGAGCAGCAGGTCCGCTGCATCTACGTCGCCATGGGCCAGAAGGGCTCCACCATCGCTGCCGTCCGCGGCACCCTGGAGGAGGCCGGCGCGCTGGAGTACACCACGATCGTCGCGGCCCCCGCGTCCGACTCGGCGGGCTTCAAGTACCTCGCGCCCTACACCGGTTCGGCCATCGGCCAGCACTGGATGTACCAGGGCAAGCACGTCCTCATCGTGTTCGACGACCTGTCCAAGCAGGCCGAGGCCTACCGCGCCGTGTCGCTGCTGCTACGCCGCCCGCCGGGCCGCGAGGCCTACCCCGGTGACGTGTTCTACCTGCACTCCCGCCTGCTCGAGCGTTGCGCCAAGCTCTCCGACGACCTGGGCGCGGGCTCGATGACCGGTCTGCCGATCATCGAGACCAAGGCCGGCGACGTCTCGGCGTACATCCCGACCAACGTCATCTCCATCACCGACGGCCAGATCTACCTCCAGGCCGACCTGTTCAACGCCAACGTGCGTCCCGCGATCGACGTGGGTGTCTCCGTCTCCCGAGTCGGTGGCGCCGCGCAGATCAAGGCCATGAAGGACGTCTCCGGTCGTCTGAAGCTCGACCTCGCGCAGTTCCGCGCGATGGAGGCCTTCGCGATGTTCGCCTCGGACCTCGACCCGGCCTCCCGCGCCCAGCTCGCGAAGGGTGCCCGCCTCGTCGAGCTCCTCAAGCAGCGCCAGGCCGCGCCGTTCCCGGTCGAGGAGCAGGTCGTGTCGATCTGGGCCGGCACCGCGGGTCAGATCGACTCCGTCGCCGTCGAGGACGTGTCCCGCTTCGAGAGCGAGTTCCTGGACTACCTGCGCCGCGAGAAGTCCGGTCTGCTGAGTGCGATCCGCGAGTCCAAGAAGTTCGAGGACGAGACCCGCGCCGGACTCGAAGAGGCCGTGACCAAGTTCAAGGAGCAGTTCCAGGCGTCCGGCGCCGAGAACACCCCCGTGGGCCACGAGGCCGACCCGGGTGCGCTCGAGCACGACGTCGAGCAGGAGAAGATCGTCAAGCAGAAGCGCTGACCGGTATGCCGGGTGCGCACCTCGTGCGCACCCGGCACCGCAGCGACCGTGCCGCCCACGCGGCATACCCGACAGTGCAGGACCAAGACGTGCAGCACACGACGACACGAAACTGAGAGAGGCGGCAACATATGGGAGCGCAGATGCGGGTCTACCGCCAGCGCATCCGGTCCGTCCAGGCGACCAAGAAGATAACGCGCGCCATGGAGCTGATCGCAGCCTCCCGCGTGGTGAAGGCGCAGCAGCGGGTGCGGGAGTCCTCGCCCTATGCGCGCGCCCTGACCCGAGCGGTCTCGGCCGTCGCGACCTTCTCCAACGTCGACCACCCGCTGACCACCGAGCACGAGGACGTCCGCCGTGCGGCGGTCCTCGTGGTGACGTCCGACCGCGGTCTGGCCGGCGCCTACAGCTCCTCGGTGCTCAAGGAGAGCGAGCGCCTGATCGGCGACCTGCGGGGCGCCGGCAAGGAGGTCGTCCCCTACCTCGTCGGCCGCAAGGCGGTGGGGTTCTACAAGTTCCGCAAGCGTGAGTTCGCGGACGAGTGGACCGGGTTCACCGACCAGCCGACCTTCGAGGTGGCGCGGGAGATCGGCGACGCGCTCGTCGCCGCGTTCAACCAGGACTTCGCCGAGGGCGGGGTGGACGAGGTCCACATCGTCTTCACGCGCTTCGTCAACATGGTGACGCAGGAGCCCGACGTCATCCGCATGCTGCCGCTCGAGGTGGTCGAGGGTGAAGAGGCCCCCGCCGAGGACGACGTCCTGCCCCTCTACGAGTTCGAGCCGAGTGCCGAGCAGGTGTTGGACGCGCTGCTGCCCAAGTACGTGGGTGCGCGCATCTACAACTGCCTCCTGCAGGCTGCCGCGTCCGAGCTGGCCTCGCGCCAGCGGGCCATGAAGTCGGCCACGGACAACGCCGAAGAGCTCATCAAGAAGTACACCCGGCTGGCCAACCAGGCTCGCCAGGCCGAGATCACCCAAGAGATCAGCGAGATCGTGGGCGGCTCCGACGCCCTCGCCGACGCCAGTTGAGAAGGTAGAGAGAAACCAATGACTGCCACTGTCACTGAAGAGACCAAGGCCGCCACCCCCGGTGGCATCGGCCGCATCTCCCGCATCATCGGCCCGGTCGTCGACGTCGAGTTCCCCGCCGACGCGATGCCCGAGCAGTACAACCTGCTGACCACCACGGTCGAGCTCTCGGGTGAGAAGAACAACCTCAACCTCGAGGTCGCCCAGCACATCGGCGACAACATGGTCCGCGCCATCTCGCTCCAGCCGACCGACGGCCTCGTCCGCGGCACGCAGGTGCAGGACACCGGCGGCCCCATCACGGTCCCCGTGGGCGACGCGACGCTCGGCAAGGTCTTCAACACGACCGGTGACGTCATGAACCTCGCCGAGGGTGAGACCTTCGAGGTCAAGGAGCGCTGGGGCATCCACCGCAAGGCCCCTGCCTTCGACCAGCTCGAGTCCAAGACCGAGATGTTCGAGACCGGCATCAAGATCATCGACCTGCTGACCCCCTACGTGCAGGGTGGCAAGATCGGCCTGTTCGGCGGCGCCGGCGTGGGCAAGACGGTGCTCATCCAGGAGATGATCGCCCGTGTCGCCCGCGACCACGGTGGTGTGTCGGTGTTCGCCGGTGTCGGCGAGCGCACCCGTGAGGGCAACGACCTCATGGTCGAGATGGAGGAGGCCGGCGTCCTCGGCCAGACCGCCCTCGTCTTCGGCCAGATGGACGAGCCGCCGGGCACCCGCCTTCGTGTCGCGCTCTCCGCGCTGACGATGGCGGAGTACTTCCGCGACGTGCAGAACCAGGACGTGCTGCTCTTCATCGACAACATCTTCCGCTTCACCCAGGCCGGTTCCGAGGTCTCCACCCTCCTCGGCCGGATGCCGTCCGCCGTGGGCTACCAGCCGACCCTGGCCGACGAGATGGGCACGCTCCAGGAGCGGATCACCTCGACGCGTGGTCACTCGATCACCTCGATGCAGGCGATCTACGTGCCGGCCGACGACTACACCGACCCGGCCCCGGCGACGACCTTCGCCCACCTCGACGCGACGACCGAGCTGTCCCGCGAGATCGCCTCGCTCGGCATCTACCCGGCCGTGGACCCGCTCAGCTCCACCTCGCGGATCCTCGACCGCCGCTACATCGCGGAGGACCACTACTCCACCGCGGTGCGGGTCAAGCAGATCCTGCAGCGCAACAAGGAGCTCCAGGACATCATCGCGATCCTCGGGATCGACGAGCTCTCCGAAGAGGACAAGATCCTCGTCAACCGCGCCCGTCGCATCCAGCGCTTCCTCGGTCAGAACACCTACGTCGCCAAGCAGTTCACCGGCATCGAGGGTTCGACCGTGCCGCTGGCCGACACGATCGAGGCGTTCACCAAGATCGCCGACGGCGAGTACGACCACGTGCCGGAGCAGGCGTTCTTCATGTGTGGTGGCCTCGACGACGTCGAGCGCCAGGCCGCCGAGATCGAGAACAGCCTCTAGGTCGGCGGACGCCGTCCCTGAGGACAACGAGACGTAACTGGAATGCCACTGGGGCCGGCCGCACTGGGTCGGCCCCACGGCATACCACTGGTCGGCGGGGCACCCACCGCGGGCCGATAGACTTCACACGCACCACTCGTGCCGTACCACCGGAGGACACCGTGAGCACCCTGCAGGTTGAACTCGTCGCAGCGGACCGCAAGGTCTGGGAAGGCGACGCCGACATGGTCGTGGCCCGCACGGTCGACGGCGAGCTGGGCATCCTGCCCGGCCACACCCCGCTGCTCGGCGTCCTGGTCGAGGGTGAGGTCCGGATCAAGTCCGGCGAGGGTTCGCAGTCCGCCACCATCGACGGCGGGTTCCTGTCCGTCGACCGCGACAAGGTGATCATCATCGCCGAGGCCGTCGACGCCTCGGCCTTCAAGGCCTAGCCGCCGGGACACTCAGCCGGGACACTCGGAAGGAGAGAGCATGTCGCCCGTCATCTCCGCGGAGATCGTCGCCGGCGCGCTCATCCTGCTTGCGGTCCTCGCGCTCACGTACATCTTCGTGCGGCGCCGGCTGCTCGCCTCCGGTGCGCCGCTCATGCTCTGCGCGCTCCAGCCCCACGGTCGGTCTCAGTACCGCCTGGGGCTGCTGCGGTTCTCGGGCTCCAGCCTCGAGTGGTACACCCTGATCGGCCCGTCGCCGCGGTCGGCCAGGACGTGGGACCGGACCCGTCTCGAGCTCGGGCCACCAACGCTACCGGAGACCACGATCGCCGGGCTCCCCGAGGCCGTGACCGTGGACTGCCACTACGGCACCGACACCTTCTCCCTCGCCCTGGCGCCTTCTGCCTACACGGCCATGCGCAGCTGGCTGGAGAGCTCGCCTCCCGGCTTCAACGTCAACGTCGCCTGAGGGCAGGCGCTCTGGTCGCCAGCGGGCCGGCGCGGTCGGTGCGCGCTAGGCCTTCCGTTTGCCAGGACCCTCGGCACGGCCGCCGCCGGGCTGCCAGAGGACGTCACCCCCGATGGGGAGGTTGGCGACGCGGGCGAGCACGAACAGCAGGTCGGACAGCCGGTTGAGGTACTTCGCGGTCAGGACGTTCACGCCACCCTCGCCCTTGGTTCCAGAGCCGGGCTGGTCGCCGTAGGCCGCGATGGCTGCCCAGGCCTGCCGCTCCGCGCGGCGGACCACCGTGGTGGCGACGTGCAGGTGGGCCGATCCCACGGTGCCGCCGGGCAGGATGAACGAGCGGAGCTTCTCCACCCGTTCGAGGTAGTGGTCGCAGTCGGTTTCGAGCTCGTCGATCCAGGCGGCCTCGACGCGCAACGGTGGGTACTCATACGTCTCCTGGAGCGGCGTGCACAGGTCGGCGCCGACGTCGAACAGGTCGTTCTGGACCCGCAGCAGGGTGGCTCTGATGTCGTCGGGCAGCTCGCCTGCCGCCAGGGCGACCCCGATGGCGGCGTTGGCCTCGTTGACGTCGGCGTACGCGAGCAGCCGCACGTCGGTCTTGCTCGTCCTGCTCATGTCACCGAGGTGGGTCTGGCCGTCGTCGCCCGTGCGGGTGTAGATGCGCGTGAGGTTGACCATGGCTGCAGCCTCTCAGACGGCGGCGTCGAGGACGTCACCACCCGGCATACCCGTGCCTGTGCACTCGCATAGGGTGGGCGGGTGGCAGAACGTTTCCGGGTCGTCGGCGGCACCAGGCTGCGCGGCGAGGTGGCCGTCTGGGGCGCCAAGAACAGCGCCCTCAAGCTCATGGCGGCAGCGCTGCTCGCGGTGGGTCGCACCCGGCTGACCAACGTCCCGGCCATCCTCGACGTGACGATCATGGCCGAGCTCCTGCGCCGACTCGGCTGCACCGTCGACTACGACGCCGTCGCCGGTGTCGTGGAGATCGAGGTGCCGGACCAGATCGGGCACCGCGCCGACTACGACCTGGTCCGCGCCCTGCGAGCCTCGACCGCCGTGCTGGGCCCGCTGGTCGCGCGCACCGGTGCGGCCGACGTCGCGATCCCCGGTGGTGACGCCATCGGGTCGCGTGGCCTGGACCTGCACGCCGCAGGACTCGAGGCGTTGGGCGCCAGGGTCCACGTCACCCACGGCTTCCTCGTCGCGGAGGCGCCCGGGGGGCTCGACGGGGCCGAGATCCGCCTCGACTTCCCGAGCRTCGGCGCCACCGAGAACGTCCTGACCGCCGCGGTCCTGGCGCGGGGGACGACCCGCCTGGAGAACGCCGCCCGCGAGCCCGAGATCGTCGACATCGCGGAGATGCTCATCGCGATGGGCGCCCGGATCAGCGGGGCCGGCTCGTCGGTGATCGACATCGAGGGCGTCCGGTCGCTGCGACCCACCGAGCACGCCGTCGTCCCCGACCGGATCGCGGCAGGCACGTGGGCGTTCGCGGCGGCCGCCACGCGCGGCGACGTCGAGGTGGTGGGAGCCCGGCCGGAGCACCTCCTCAGTGCCCTGGAGCTGGTCAGGGCGAGCGGCGCCACCGTGACGACGACGGACCGTGGGTTCCGGGTGGACTCCGGAGGCCGTCGACCGCAGGCCTTCGACGTGGCCACGCTGCCCTATCCCGGCTTTCCCACCGACCTCCAGCCGTTCGCCCTGGCGTGCAACGCGGTGGCCGAGGGGTCGGCGATGATCACCGAGAACCTCTTCGAGGCTCGGTTCCGCACCGTCCAGGAGCTCAACCGGCTCGGTGCCGAGACCCGCATCGACGGCCACCACGTGATGGTCCACGGTGTGGAGACGCTGTCGGGAGCGCCGGTCGAGGCCAGTGACATCAGGGCGGGGGCGGCCCTGGTGATCGCGGGGCTCGTGGCCGACGGGATCACGACGGTGAGCGGTGCCCAGCACATCGACCGCGGCTATGCCGGGTTCGCCGAGAGCATGCAGGGGCTGGGGGCGGACGTCACGCGTGAGCCGGATGACGACCCCTTCGTCTGAGCCGTCTCAGCACCTTTACCAGATCTTGATCTGGGTCGCGGCAACCGAAGCCCCCCAACCAGGCGTCCTTGTGGGTGAATGTTCACGGACAAGGGGGTTCGCATGTCGATCAGCGCTACCGGGGCTCTTCCGGTCCAGGTTCGTGCCATGCACACCGGCCAGGAGGTCGCGATCATCGGCCGGATCGACGTGCACTCCGTCCCCGACGTACGACTACTCCTGCACGAGATCATCGACACGGGTTGCGGGGACGTCCACATGAGGCTCGCGGGCGCCGAGATCGGCGACGCCACCGGGCTGGGAGTCCTCGTCGAGGCCTACAACCGAGCCCGCCGTGCGGGTCGCCGGCTGGCCGTCGTCGACATGACGGAGCGCACCGGTCGGCTGTTGCGTGCATCACGCCTGGACCGTGCGCTGGTGCTCCGCGAGGCCGTCCCCGCCGCCACTGTGGTGGCCGTCACCGCCTGAACGGCTCCCTCGGCGCACACCGCCGCCGGTACCTTCGGCCCTATGGCTGAGCACAGTGACGTCCCGACCTCCCCCTCAGCGTCGCCCGTCAGCCCGGCGTCCGTGACCGATGCGTCAGCACCGTCCCGTCCGGAGCGTGACCGCCCCTGGGTGATGCGCACGTATGCCGGCCACTCGAGTGCCGCTGCCAGCAACGAGCTCTACCGTCGCAACCTCGCCAAGGGCCAGACCGGCCTGTCGGTCGCCTTCGACCTGCCGACCCAGACCGGTTACGACCCTGACCACCCTCTGGCGCGCGGCGAGGTCGGCAAGGTGGGTGTCCCGATCTCGCACATCGGTGACATGCGCGCGCTGTTCGACCAGATCCCCCTGGACCAGATGAACACGTCCATGACGATCAACGCCACGGCGATGTGGCTGCTCGCGATGTACCAGGTCGTGGCGGAGGAGCAGGCCGAGGCGACCGGCGCCGACCCGCTTGCGGCCGTCCGCGCCCTCGCCGGCACGACGCAGAACGACATCATCAAGGAGTACCTGTCCCGCGGGACCTACGTCTTCGCGCCGGGCCCCTCGCTGCGCCTGATCACCGACATGGTCGCCTACACCGTCTCCGACATCCCCAAGTGGAACCCGACCAACATCTGCAGCTACCACCTCCAGGAGGCGGGCGCGACTCCGGTACAGGAGATCGCGTACTCGATGTGCACCGCCATCGCCGTGCTCGACGCGGTGCGCGACTCCGGCCAGGTGCCGCCGGAGCGGTTCGGCGAGGTCGTCGCCCGGATCTCCTTCTTCGTCAACGCCGGCGTGCGGTTCGTCGAGGAGATGTGCAAGATGCGGGCCTTCGTCGAGCTGTGGGACGAGCTGACCCGCGAGCGCTACGGCGTCACGGACGCCAAGCAACGCCGTTTCCGCTACGGCGTCCAGGTCAACTCCCTCGGCCTGACCGAGGCCCAGCCCGAGAACAACGTGCAGCGGATCGTGTTGGAGATGCTCGCCGTCACGCTGTCGAAGGACGCCCGCGCCCGGGCGGTGCAGCTCCCGGCCTGGAACGAGGCGCTGGGCCTGCCGCGACCGTGGGACCAGCAGTGGTCGCTGCGGATGCAGCAGGTGCTGGCCTTCGAGTCCGACCTGCTCGAGTACGACGACCTGTTCACCGGGTCCCTCGTCGTGGAGGGCAAGGTGGCCGAGCTCGTCGCCGGCGCCAAGGCCGAGATCGCCCGGGTGGAGGAGCTGGGCGGGGCTGTCCCGGCCGTCGAGAGCGGTTACATGAAGTCGGCCCTCGTGGCCTCGCACTCGCTGCGTCGTCAGCGCATCGAGGCCGGCGAGGACGTGGTCGTGGGCGTGAACCGGTTCCAGACCACCGAGCCCAACCCGCTCACGGCGGACCTAGACGCGGCCATCCAGACCGTCGACCATGACGTGGAGGCCAAGGCGGCAGCGGCTGTCCGGGAGTGGCGCGAACGGCGTGACGCCGAGCCGCGTGGCCGGGAGCGCGCGGCCGCGGCCCTCGCTGCCCTCGGCGCCGACGCCCGCAGTGGAGCGAACCTCATGCCGGCGTCGCTCGAGGCCGCGCGTGCCGGGGTGACCACCGGTGAGTGGGCCCAGGCGCTGCGAGAGGAGTTCGGCGAGTTCCGCGCCCCGACGGGGGTCTCGGGTTCGGTCGGTGTCTCCAGCGGCGGCAGTGACGAGCTGAAGGCGGTTCGGGAGGAGGTCAGCCGAACCGGTGAGGAGCTGGGGGAGAAGCTGCGTGTCCTCGTCGCGAAGCCGGGGCTCGACGGTCACAGCAATGGCGCCGAACAGGTCGCCGTCAGGGCGCGCGATGCCGGTTTCGAGGTCGTCTACCAGGGGATCCGGCTGACGCCGGAGCAGATCGTCGCAGCCGCGGTCGCCGAGGACGTGCACCTGGTCGGGATCTCGATCCTGTCGGGCTCGCACATGGAGCTGGTGCCCGAGATCCTCGCCGGCCTGCGAGCGGCAGGTGCCGGCGACGTGCCCGTGATCGTCGGAGGGATCATCCCCGACACCGACGCCCGCGCGTTGCGCGCCCTCGGCGTGGCCGCGGTCTTCACTCCGAAGGACTTCGGACTCAACGACATCATGGGCCAGTTCGTGACGATCATCAGGTCCGCACGCGGGCTGGAGACGGCCGCCGCGACCGGCTGAGGGACCGACACGCAAAAAGTTTTGTGCGCGTTGTGGCGATTCGCGTCCGGCTCGCGCCGCAATGGCCTAATTTCAGCGACGGCGTGGTGAACCAGTGGGGGCGCGTGTCCTTCACACGTGACGGGCGATCCCCGGGGCGAATGGTCGTGGCCGCGCGCAGAAGGAGACCACGTGTCGATGGAATCTCAGGGAAGGCGCCGCGGCTACACAGCTGTCGTCGGCGTCAGTGCCCTGTCGATAGTGGCTGCGGCAGCCCTCAGCGCTGCGCCGGCCATGGCGAGCACCCAGCCCAGCCCGGTCAAGCACCGCGGGACCGCCCACAAGGTTCCCGCAGGACTCACCGGTGCGGGCTCCTTCGGGTTGGGCACCCAGCGGTCACAGGCGGAGAAGCTCGACCGCAGCCTCGTGGGTGCCAAGGGCCCGGTCGACGTCATGATCGAGCTCGACCCGGCACCCGCGTCGGCTGCCTACGGCCAGGCTCGGTCGCGGGGTGGCTCGGCAGCCCGGCTCGCTGCGCGCACCCAGACGGCCACGATCAAGCGCGCCCAGGCGTCGGTCGAGGCCCGCTTCGGGGAGTCGCAGACCAAGGCGCGCACCCTCTACCGCGCGCACGCCCTGTACTCCGGTATCGCCGTGCGCACCGATGCGAGCAAGCTGAAGGCACTCGCCGCCATCCCCGGCGTGAAGGCGGTCCACCGCATCACGCCCAAGTCCCCGTCCAACTCCTCGTCGGTGCCGCTCATCGGAGCCCCGGAGGTCTGGAAGGGACGCAGCGAGACCGGTGAAGGCGTCCGAGTCGGCGTCATCGACACCGGCATCGACTACACGCACGCGGACTTCGGCGGACCTGGCACCGGCGCGGCATACGCCACCGCCAAGGCCTCGAACACCTTCACGCCCACCGCCAAGGTGGTCGGCGGCTACGACTTCGCGGGTGACGCCTACAACCCCGGTGACGGCGTTGCCGTTCCGGTGCCCGACCCCAACCCGCTGGACTGCGAGGGCCACGGCTCCCACGTCAGCGGCACGGCGGCCGGTCTCGGCGTGACGAAGGCGGGGGCGACCTACACCGGTGGCTACGCCACCGACATCGACCCCGCGTCCCTGGCCATCGGTCCCGGCGTCGCACCCGGTGCGTCGCTCTACGCACTCAAGGTGTTCGGCTGCGAGGGCGACACCAGCGTCGTGGGCCAGGCCCTCGACTGGGCGGCCGACCCCAATGGCGACGGTGACCTGTCCGACCGCCTCGACGTCGTCAACATGTCGCTGGGTTCCAGCTACGGCTCCCCGGACGACCCGGACGCAGTCGCGTCCAACAACCTCGCCGCCCTCGGCACCGTCGTCGTCGCCTCGATCGGCAACAGCGGCGACGTCTACGAGGTGGGCGGCTCGCCGGGCAACGCCACGCGCGTGCTCGCCGTCGCCGCGTCCGACGACCGCGACTCGGTCGTCGATGGCCTCAAGGTCGAGAGCCCCAGCGGCATCGAGCCGGCCGACACCGTCGACGGCACCCAGGACAACGTGTTCGGCGCCCTGAAGTCGGTGGCCTACGACTGGGCGACCAAGCCCGGCCTGACGAACACCGACGTCGTCACCCTCGGCGACTGGAGCCAGACGGCCTCGGCCACGAACAACACGGATGGCTGCTCGGCCTTCTCCACCGCGGATGCGGCCAAGGTCGTGGGCAAGATCGTCATGACCAAGTGGTTCGACGGCACGGGCCGTCGCTGTGGCTCGGTCGGTCGTTCGGGTCAGGCCAAGGCGGCCGGCGCAGCCGGGGTCATCTTCGGCAGCGACGTGAATGCGTTCTCTGCCGGCGTGACCGGTGACGTGGACATCCCGGCGATGCTCACCGTCAACCAGGCGACCGTCGCGATCAAGGGACAGCTCGACGGGGGAACCCCGGTCAAGGTGACGATGACCAACGCGCTGCGCAACAGCGTGACCATCGTCAGCCCGGGCGCCGTCGACCAGGTCGCGGGCTTCTCCTCGCGGGGTGTCGGCATCGCCGGCAACGTCAAGCCCGACGTCGCAGCCCCCGGTGTGACCACGTTCTCCGTCGCCGTCGGCACGGGCAACGAGGGGATCGCCGAGAGCGGCACCTCCATGGCTTCTCCGCACGTGGCCGGCGAAGCCGCGCTGGTGCGTGGCGCCCACTCCACGTGGACCTCCGAGGAGGTCAAGGCCGCCATCATGAACACGGCGACCCAGGACGTCTTCGTCGGCCCGAACCACACGGGTGCGGTCTACGGACCTGAGCGTGTCGGTTCCGGTCGCGTCAAGGCCGACGACGCCGTCGACACCACGACCCTGGCCTACGTCAAGGACACCCCCGGTGCCGTCAGCGTCTCCTTCGGGCCGGTTGCAGTGACTGCGGCCACCACGACCCTGACCAAGACCGTGCACGTCGTCAACAAGCGCCCCACCGGGTCGGCGTCGTACACGATCGGCTACCAGGCGGCGCACCCGTCCCCGGGTGTGACGTACTCCTTCAGCCCCAGCCAGGTCAGCCTCCCGGCCGGCGGTTCGGCTGACGTCACGGTCACGGCCACCATCACGCGCTCGGCGCTCACGGCGGTCCAGGACCCCACGACGGCAAAGGACCCGCTGACCTACGGCATCGACCGCAGCTACCGCGCTGACGCCAGTGGCCGCATGGTGCTGACGCCTGCCGGTCTCACGCCGGGCTCGGCCCTTCGCGTGCCGGTGTGGTCCGCTCCCCGCCCGGCCTCGGCCATGGCGGCCGCGGCCAAGAGCACGGTCACGGGCGCGGGTGCGGTCAAGAACGGCACGCTGGCCCTCGGCGGCCTGGGTGTCTCCCAGGGCGTTGGCACGACCGGCTACGAGTCGACCGTGTCCACCTTCCAGCTGCAGGCCAGCAGCCCGAAGATCCCGAGCTGCTCCTCGGCCCTGGTCGTCGACTGCATCGCCTTCGCCGACGACCGCTCGGCCGACCTGCGCTACGTCGGTACGGGTTCGGACGCCTTCTTGTACGCCCCCGCCGACATCGGCGGCTCGAAGCTCAGCTTCGGGGTCAGCAGCTACGGTCCCTGGCGCACGCCGGCCTCGTACACCGAGTTCGACGTGTACCTCGACACCAACCCGTCGACCCCGGGCCCGGAGGCCGTTGCCTACAACACCAGGGTGTCCACCACGGACGACTACGACTACTTCGTCGTGGACGTCGTCGACCTTCGCACGGGGCCGAACCGGTTCCACTCGATCTTCGACTCGTCCGAAAACTACGGCCCGGAGTCCGTCAACAACGTCGACGGTTCCTTCGACACCAACCTCTTCAACAGCGACTCACTGGCCCTTCCGGTCTCCGTGGGTGCGCTGAGCGAGGCAGGTCTGGTCGCGGGTGCAACGCCCAAGATCAAGTACTGGGTCGAGTCCTACACCGCCGAGGCCGGTCAGGTCGACGCGGTTGGTTCCCAGGCTGCTCCGATGACCCTCAGCGTGGCCTCGCCCGCGCTGGCGGCCTACAGCGACGACTACGGCACGATGCTCAGCACCGACGCCCCGGGCGCCGTGCTGAACGTCCGTCGCGACGACGCGTCGTACGCCTCGGACAAGCCGCAGGGTCTGCTGCTCATCCACCACCTCAACACCGATGGTGCGAGGGCACAGGTCGTCGCGGTGAAGGCTGCGTCGTCGACCAGGCTCACCTCGAGCTCGACGTCGTACACCTACGGCGGCAAGCCGGTCTTCACGGCCTCGGTCACGCCGTCCACCGCGACCGGGACGGTGTCCTTCAAGGACGGCGGCAAGGTCGTCAAGACGGTGGCGGTCAGCGGTGGCAAGGCGATGTGGACCGCTTCGGGCCAGACCCGTGGGACGCACTCGATGACGGCCACCTACAACGGAGATGCGATCACGAACGCCAGCACCTCCGCCGTCGTCAAGGTCACGGTCAAGGGGCTGGTGAGCAAGACCTCGCTCAGTGCCAACGACCGCGACTTCTTCAAGGGCTACCGCCCGACCCTGACCGCCACGGTCAGCCCGTCGGCTGCCACCGGAACGGTGACGTTCCGGGACGGCTCGAAGGTGCTGGCCAAGGTCGTGGTGACCAAGGGCAAGGCCGTCTACCGGGCGCCGGTCCTGGCGCGCGGCACGCACAAGCTGACGGCGACCTACAACGGGTCAGGGGTCTACAACCCCTCGGCCTCGGCGGCGGTCTCGGTGGTCGTTCGCTGACAGCAACTCAGCAAGGCTGAGCTCTGGGCCCCTGCCTCTCGGCGGGGGCCCAGAGCCGTCTCGGCCAGAAGTGGAAAGGCGTGGGTCAGAGCCAGGTGCCGCGTCGCAGCACCCGCTGCACCGACAGGTCCTCGTCAACGACGACGAGGTCGGCTGCGGATCCTGCCGACAGCGACCCGACCTCTGGCAGCGCCAGCGCCCGCGCCGGGGTCGCCGAGGCCGCCTTCACCGCATCGGCCAACGGGACGCCCAGCCCGTCGACCAGCCAGCGCACCTGGTCCACGAGGGTGCTCACCCCGCCGGCGAGGCTCCCGCTGTCGGTCAGGCGGGCGGCCCGATCGCGGACCGTGACGTCGAGGCCGCCCAGCGAGTAGGCGCCGTCAGGGAGGCCGCTGGCAGCCATCGCGTCGCTGACCAGGGCGATGTGGTCGGCTCCCACGGCGTCGAACACCATCCGCACCGTGCCACCGTCGAGGTGGACGCCGTCGGCGATCAGCTCGAGCACCGCCTCGCCCCGCGCGGCTGCGGCGATCGACGCGGCGACCGGTCCCGGTGCCCGTGACAGGAGCGGTGGCATGCCGTTGAAGAGGTGGGTCACGAGCGGCAGCCCACCCCGGGCGCGTTGTGCCGCAACGGATTCCAGAGCGCGCGAGGCGAGGCTGTAGTCGGCGTCGGTGTGCCCCAAAGAACCCAGAGCGCCGACGCGAGCGAGTGCCGTGGGCACGGCGTCGCCCCCGGCGCGCTCGGGCGCCCACGTCATGTGGGCGAACGAACCCTCCCCGCCCGCCTCGGCCAGGGCTTCGACCAGGGCGACGTCGGCGTCGATGAGGGCGGCAGGGTTCTGGGCGCCGCACCGGACCGTGGACAGGAACGGCCCTTCGAGGTGTATGCCGGCCAGCTCGCCACCGCGCACCAGCTCGCCCAGGGCGTGCGCCCCGTCGAGCAAGGTCCGTGCCGGAGCCGACACGAGTGACCCGATGACCGTGGTCGAACCGTGGTCGTGGTGGTGCGTGGCGGCCCTGCGCCCGCTCTCGACATCCGGCCCGAACTCGCCACCGTTCCCACCATGGCAGTGGATGTCGACCAGACCCGGCAGCAGGGTCAGTCCCGCGCGCCAGCCCTGCGGCGAGGCGACGCCCACCCAGTCGGGAGGCAGGGAGCTGCGCTCACCGGCATACGAGACGACGGTGTCCGTGACGGCGACGGCGCCGTCGGCCACGACGCGGTCCGGCAGGACGACGGTGCCGGTGAGCAGGATGCGGTGGGCGCTCGGGGTCGCAGGGGTCACGTGAGGATGATGGACCGTGACAGGTGCCGGGGTCGATCCGGGTCCACGCCGGCCTGCTCCGCCTTGGCGACGCAGAGTCGGTGCAGGCGCACGAGGTCGGCCAAGGGGTCGATGTCCCGGTGCTCGAAGTGGGCACCGGTGGCGCGGACGTCCTCCGGCAGCCCCTCGGGGACCTCTCCGAAGGCCCACGTCGCCCGTCCCGCGTTCGCGATGCTGATGGGGCCGTGGCGGTACTCCATGGCGGGGTAGGCCTCGGTCCAGAACTGCGCCGACTCGCGCAGCTTCAGGGCTGCCTCCTGGGCGAGCCCGTTGGTCCAGCCGCGTCCCACGAAGGTGATCTGCTCGACGTCACGCAGGCCTGCGAACGCGGTGTCCGCGTCCTGCGCGAGGACGTCCTCGGCGTCGGCGATGGCACCCGTGAGGTCCTCGCCCAGCGCGGCTCGCAGCAGCGCGAGGGTCGTGGTGGCGAAGCGGGTCTGGACGACCGACCGCTCGTCGACCTCCGGCAGCATCAGCTGGTGGGTGCTCAGGGAGGGGATCGGGGTTCCCTCGGTCGCGACGATGGCGGTGGTGACCTGTCCGCGGGCGTTCAGCGCCTCGAGGAGCTCCACCACCTCGGTCGTCGTGCCCGACCTGGAGATGGCCACGACGTGGTCGTAGGTGCGCTCGAGCGGGAACTCGCTGGCCGCATGGGCGTCGGTGTGGCCGAGGCCCGCCGACTCGCGCAGGGCGGCATACGCCTGGGCCATGTAGAAGGACGTCCCGCACCCGGTGACGGCGACGCGGGCGCCGTCGGAGGGGAGGGCCGCGCGGGCCTCGGGCACCCGGCTCAGGACGGCTCGCCAGTCGGCGGGCTGGGTGGCGATCTCGGCGGCCAGATGCGTGGTGGACACGACGCGGAACTCCTTCAGTGAGTGGATAAGACCGAACTAGATGGTCTTCCATCAGATTCGATCAGTCAAGAGGATGACCCATTTACCCCGGTTTGTTTGGATTGACGCCTGAGATTGCTTTCAAATTCCTCCGCCAGGAGGCTTGACTGGGCAACGGTGTGGGGCCAGTGTGTTGTCGAGCCTCGCTGATCCTGAGCGAAGCGCGCGTTAACCGCTACGAAACGATCAATGTTGAGAGATCAGGGGCGAAACCGGTCAGGCAACGGCGCCTGATCGTCCACGAGAGATGTGAGGTATGACGTGAGCACCAGACGACACCTGCCGGTTGCAGGTCTGATCGCGGGGACCGCGGTCGTGGCACTCGGCCTCGCGGCCTGCGGAGGCGGGACGGGAGCCGGTTCCACCGACGGCGGAGGAGGATCGAAGAAGGGGACGACGATCAAGCTCGTCGCAGCCGAGTACTCCAAGGACCACACCAAGGCCTTCTGGGACCAGTTCGCCACGGCGTACAAGGCCAAGACGGGCAACACCCTCGAGGTGCAGATCGTCAGCTGGGACGACATCGACCAGCAGAGCTCGACGATGGTCCAGAACAACAACCCGCCGGACATCCTCAACCTCAACGCCTACGCGAGCTACGCCAAGGACGACCTGCTGTACAGCTCCGACGAGGTGCTGTCCGACTCGGTGAAGTCCGACCTGCTCGACGCGTTCGTGAAGTCGGGCACCTACAACGGCAAGATGTACGGCATGCCCGACCTCAGCTCGGCCCGGGCGATGTTCTACAACAAGACCCTCTTCAAGGAGGCCGGCATCGCCGCGCCGCCCAAGACCTGGGCCGAGTTCGAGGCGGACGCCCAGAAGATCAAGGACCTCGGCAAGGGCACCATCGGCTACGGCCTGCCACTCGGCCCGGAGGAGGCCCAGGGTGAGTTCTCGATCTGGCTGTTCAACAACGGCGGTGACTGGAAGAAGGACGGCAAGTGGGCCATCAACAGCCCCGAGAACGTCGAGACGCTGACCTTCCTCAAGAGCCTGGCCACCAAGAAGCTGACCCAGAACAACCCCGGCAAGTCCAACCGGCAGGACGCCTTCGACCTGTTCGCGTCCGGCAAGGTCGGCATGGTCGTCGGCTTCTCCCCGCTGGCCGGGACGCTCGACAAGGACAAGAAGGTCGACTACGCCGTGGCGCCGATGCCGACCAAGGCTGACGGTGGGACGCCGCAGACGTTCGGCGTCACCGACTACCTCATGGCCTTCAAGAAGAAGGGGAACCAGGACGCGGTCAAGGCGTTCTACGACCTCTACTACCAGAAGGACCAGGTCAACACCTTCATCAAGGCAGAGGGCTTCCTGCCGGTCACCAAGTCCGGCATCCAGGAGTTCTCCTCCGACGCCGCGCTGAAGACCTACCTCGAGACCCTGCCGAACGCCCACCTCACGCCGACCGACGACCCCACGTGGGACAAGGTCAAGCTCGCGGTGCAGCAGAACCTCGGAACGGCTGTCACCGGCGACCCGAAGGCGGTCCTGGACAAGCTCCAGCAGTCCGCCGAAGCCGGCGGCTGAGCGTGACCCAGCCCATCGGTGCTGGAGCGGGTGTGGTCGGGCAACCGGCCGCACCCGCACCATCCGCCCCGCCCTCGCCGCCGAGCCGTCGTCGGGGAGTCCGGTCCGCACGGCACGGTCGCGGCGGACGAGTCTCCGGCTGGACCGCGCTGCTGTGGCTCGGCCCGGCGCTCGCCCTGATCTTCGGGGTGGTCGTCTGGCCCGCGGTGGAGCTCGTGCGGGCTTCGCTCTCGCGGTACTCGATCACCGGGCTGCGCAAGGGTGACGCCGGGCTGGACAACTACCGCAACGTCCTGGCCAACGAGAGCCTCGGCACGGTCCTGACCAACACCCTCGTCTGGGTCGTGGCCGTCGTGGTGCTGACCATCCTGATCAGCCTGGGTCTGGCCCAGTTCCTGACCAAGGACTTCTGGGGTCGCCGGCTGGTCCGATGGGCCGTGATCGTGCCGTGGGCGGCGTCGCTGGTCATCACCGCGCGGCTGTTCACCCTGATCTACAGCTACTACTACGGCACCATCAACGCCGTGCTGCTCGACCTGCACATCGTCGACACCCCGATCGACTTCCTCGGGAGCGACCGCCTGATCATGTCCTCGATGGTGGCTGTCGGCGTCTTCGTGTCGATCCCGTTCACCGCGTACGTCTTCGTTGCCGGCCTCAACGCGATCCCGACCGACGTCTACGAGGCGGCCCGGATCGACGGGGCGTCGCCGTGGAAGATCTGGCGACTGATCACCCTGCCCCTGCTGCGGCCGGCGATCCTCGTGGCCACGGTGCTCAACATGATCTACGTCTTCAACAGCTTCCCGATCATCTACACGCTCAACGAGTCCAACCCGGGCTTCAGCCACGACACGACGATCACGTTCATGTACAAGCTCGCCTTCAAGAGCGCGGAGAAGGACGTGGGGCAGTCGGCTGCGGCCGGCCTGTTCAACGTCTGCCTCATCCTCGTGGCGGTGCTTGTCTACCTGCGGGTCTCCCGCTGGCGCGAGGAGGAGTCGTGACCGCCACGACCACGACCAGGGGTATGCCGCGCAGCGCGGCACCCGAGCCCGCCCGTCCGAGCGGCTGGCGCGGCATCCGCCCGTGGGCGATGCCCCTCATCGGCCTCGGCGTCGCGTTCGCCTTCGTCTGGCCCTACCTCGTCATGCTGCTCGACGCGTTCCGTCCGAGCAGCGACGTGGTGCGGACACCGCCCTCGGTCCTGCCAGAGGTGTGGAAGTGGACGACGTTCTCCGAGGTCCTCGGCGACGAGCGCTTCCTCCACTGGCTCCGGACGTCGGTGATCGTGGCCGTCGCCTCCACGGCGATCGTCGTCGTGGTCGCCATCCCAGCGGCCTACTTCACCGCACGCTTCAAGTTCCGTGGGCGGATGGCCTTCCTGTTCCTGGTCCTGGTCACCCAGATGTTCTCGCCGACCTCCCTGGTGGTGGGCATCTACCGCGAGTTCTTCACGGTCAACCTGGTCAACACCTACCTCGCCCTCATCCTCACGAACGCGGCGTTCAACCTGGCCTTCGCGATCTGGATCCTGCACGGCTTCTTCGCCTCGATCCCGCGCGAGCTCGAAGAGGCGTCGGAGCTCGACGGCTGCGGGAGGCTCGGCACCCTGTGGCGGGTCATGCTTCCGCTCACGCTCCCCGGTCTGGTGACGGCCACGATCTTCACCTTCATCGCAGCGTGGAACGAGTACGTCGTGGCGCTGACCCTGATGCTCGACGACGCCAAGAAGCCGCTCACCGTCGGGATCAACTCCTACGTCACGGGCTACGAGCAGAACTGGGACCAGCTGTTCGGGGCCTCGATCATCGCGATCGTCCCTGTCGTGATCCTCTTCGCCCTCATCGAGAAGCACCTCGTGGGCGGCCTCACCTCCGGAGCGGTCAAGTGAGCGAGCCGGACGGGCGCAGCATGGACCGCGGCGCGCGCTGGAGTGCGTTGCTCGGCCTGCTCGCCGAGCACGGGCGGCTCAGCGTCGCCCAGGTGGTGGAGTCGCTGGGCGTCTCCGAGGCCACCGTGCGTCGCGACTTCGGGGACCTCGCGGCCCAGCAGCTCGTGACCCGCACCCACGGCGGCGTGGTGGCCAGCGCGGTGGCCTACGACCTGCCCGTGCGCTACAAGCAGGGGGGCGGCGACTCGGCCAAGGAGCGGATCGCCGCCTGCGCCGCCGACCTCATTCCGGAGGGTTCCGTCGTGGGCTTCAACGGCGGCACGACGACCAGCGCCACCGCGCGCAAGCTCGCGGCGAGGGCCGACCTCGCGGCGTCGTCCCGGCGTCCCTCGATCACGGTCGTGACCAACGCCCTCAACATCGCGACCGAGATGGTGCTGCGGCCGTTCATCCGCTGCGTCTCGCTCGGTGGGGTGGCGCGGCCCGAGTCCTACGAGCTCTCGGGCCCGCTGGCCTCGATGGTGCTCAGCGAGCTGTGGCTGGACACCGTGGTCCTGGGCGTCGACGGCGTGTCCGCCGTCGGGGGCGCGACGTGCGAGCACGAGGGCGAGGCCGGGATCAACTCGCTCATGGTCCAGCGCGCCGACCGCGTGGTGGTCGTGAGCACTGGGGACAAGGTGGGTCGACGCGCCTTTGCCCGGATCTGCTCCTCGGAGCGGATCCAGGTGCTCGTGACCGACGCCACTGCACCGGCTGCCGCGCTGGCCGAGTTCCGGGCGGCCGGCGTCACGGTCGAGATCGTCTGAACCGCACCCCTCACACCCGCGCCAGGCGGCATACCCACCATCGCTCGGTCGCTCGGTCGCTCGGTCGCTCGGTCGCTCGGTGCTCGGTCGCTCGGTCGCACGGTCGCACGGTCACTCGGGAGCCGCTGCGGGTTCTACCCTCGAAGCCATGAGCGACCTGCACTGCGCCGCGACCCTGCTCATCGCGCGCCACGGCGACGCCGAGTACGGCCACCCGTCGGTGCTGTCCGACGAGGGTGGCTGGCTGTCGCCGAAGGGGGTCAAGCAGACCGAGTCCCTGGCCGCCGCGGTGGCCGCCCGCAGGATCGCCCGGGTCTACACGAGCACCTTCGCCCGGGCCATCGAGTCGGGCGCGATCGCCGCGCGGACCCTCGGGGTCGAGCCGCGGGCCGTCCCCGGGCTGGAGGAGTTCTCCGTCGGGGCCCTGGCCGGTCGGCCGCACGACGACCCGGAGCTCGCCTCGGTCTTCAAGTCCTGGCTGCACGGCGACCTGCGACGGTGCATCCCCGGCGGGGAGACGGGGGAGGAGGTCGTGGCCCGGTATCGCGAGGCGCTGCAGGGGATCGCCGACCAGTTCAGGGGTGAGACCGTGCTGGTCTTCTCGCACGGCGGCGTCATGTCGTTCGTCCTGCCGCGGATCTCCGGGAACGTCCGCGACGACCTCGCCGCCGCCAAGTACCTCCCCAACTGCGGCGTGGCCGAGGTGTCGGTGGACGGGGACGGCTTCGAGGTGCTCAGCTGGCCGGGATCGACCGACCGCGCCGTCGTCTAGCTCGTCCAGTCGGTCGTGCCGCTGCGTCCCCGGCTAGAACAGGCGGTGCTCGCTGTTGTCGATGCCCTTGAGGGCGTCGTAGTCGAGCGTGACGCAGCGGATGCCACGGTCCGTGGCCAGGGTGCGCGCCTGGGGCTTGATCTCCTGGGCGGCGAAGACGCCCGTCACGGGGGAGAGGTGCGGGTCGCGGTTCATCAGCTCGAGGTAGCGGGTCAGCTGCTCGACACCGTCGATGTCGCCCCGGCGCTTGATCTCGACGGCGACCGAGCCGCCCGTGGCGTCCTTGCAGAGGATGTCGACCGGGCCGATGGCCGTCATGTACTCACGTCGCACGAGGCTGAAGCCCTCGCCCAGGGTGTGGATGTGCTCGGCCAGCAGCTTCTGGAGGTGAGCCTCGACGCCGTCCTTGATCAGCCCCGGGTCGACGCCCAGGTCGTGCGCGGAGTCGTGGAGCACCTCGTGGATGAGCACCCGTAGCCGGTCCTCCGACTTCGCGTGCTGCACCTGCCACACGGCGGTGACCCCGTCGGCGGCCTCGTGGGTCTCGGGCTCGACCTCGGCCATCGCGCACGGGGGCGACATCCAGTTCAACGGCTTGTAGGAGCCGCCGTCGCTGTGGACGAGCACGGAACCGTCCGCCTTGACGAGCAGGAGCCTCGTCGCCAGGGGGAGGTGGGCCGAGAGACGTCCGTCGTAGTCCACCGAGCACTTCGCAATGACCAACCGCACGAGGGGTCACTCTACGGCCCGCGGACCGTTGCGCGTGCCGGGGTGCTGAGCGCACACTCATGGGCAAGAGGTGAGTGGTATGCCGTCCGTCCTGGGCAACGTTGCCGGTCTCGCCCTCGTGATGGGCACCCTCGTGAGTGGGGTGCGCTGGCTCACCACGGGCCAGCCACCCAGGCTGCTCGAGCCCACCGTCACCAGGGCGCAGTCGTGGCGCGCCTCGCGGCGCCCAGCGGTGGAACCCATCCCGCCCGTCCTGCTGGCCCTGGAGCTCAGCCGTCTCGCCGCGCACATCCGCCGGGTCGAGGAGGGGGACCAGCCCCGCAAGGCCGAGCGGCTGATGTCGGCGCGACTGGCCTACGACCACGCGTTGCGTGACTACTGCAAGGCGGTGGACATCCCGGTGCCGACCGCGATCCGCGGGCTGTCCCGCGAGCAGCGCTTCCACATGGAGTCCGCACTGATCGGGGCCGGTCACGACTGGTGAGGCCTGGTGACCGAGCAGGCAGGGTGGTGACCGTCACGCTGCCCGGGGGTCCACGCGGCATACCTGCTCTGCCAGACTCGCGGCATGGCTCGTGAGTTCAGCAAGGTCGGAGTAATCGGTCTCGGCACCATGGGTGCGGGCATCGTCGAGGTGTTCGCCCGCAACGGCATCGACGTCGTGGCAGTCGAGGTCGACCAGGCGGCGGTCGAGAAGGGCCGCGGAGTGCTCGAGCACTCCACGGGCCGGGCAGTCAGCCGCGGCAAGCTGAGCGAGGAGGACCAGGCGGCGCTGCACGCGCGAGTGCACTTCACGTCGAGCCTCGACGAGCTCGCCGACTGCCAGCTCGTGGTCGAGGCGGTGCCGGAGCACCTGGAGCTCAAGAAGGAGCTCTTCGGCAAGCTCGACGCGATCGTCGGCCCCGATGCCGTCCTCGCGACCAACACGTCGTCGCTGTCGGTCACCGAGATCGCGGTGGCGACCGGCAACCCCAAGCGGGTCGTCGGCATGCACTTCTTCAACCCCGCCCCCGTCCTGCAGTTCGTCGAGGTGATCCGCACCGTCGTCACCGAGGACGAGGCGTTCGAGGACGTCAAGGCGCTCGCGATCCGGCTCGGGAAGCAGCCGGTCATCGTGGGGGACAAGGCGGGCTTCATCGCCAACGCCCTGCTGTTCGGCTACCTCAACCACGCCGTCTCGATGTTCGAGTCGCGCTATGCCAGCCGCGAGGACATCGACGCGGCGATGAAGCTGGGCTGCGGCTACCCGATGGGTCCGCTGGCGCTGATGGACCTGATCGGACTCGACACCGCCTACGAGATCCTCGACACGATGTACAAGCAGGGCCGCGACCGCCTGCATGCCCCGAGCCCGGTCATCAAGCAGATGGTCAGCGCCGGACTCAAGGGTCGCAAGAGCGGCCGTGGGTTCTACACCTACGCCGAGCCCGGCAGCAGCCAGGTCGTCGACGACGGGCTCACCCCGGCGTCGGCCGGCGAGTCCGGGGCCACCCTGCGCGAGGTGCGCACCGTCGGCGTCGTGGGTTCGGGAACCATGGCGACCGGCATCATCGAGGTCTTCGCCAAGGCCGGCTACGACGTCGTCTACGTCACCCGCAGCCAGCCCAAGGTCGACGCGGTGACAGCGGCCATCACCAAGTCGCTCGAGAAGGCCGTCCAGCGCGGCAAGCTCAGCGAGGAGGACCGCGCCGCGGCCCTGGGCCACCTGACCGGTACCACGTCCCTGGACGACCTGGCCACCGCCGACCTCGTGGTCGAGGCCGTCGTCGAGGACCTGGCGGTGAAGAAGGCTCTCTTCGAGAACCTCGACGAGATCTGCAAGCCGGGCGCGATCCTGGCCACCACGACGTCGTCGCTGCCCGTCGTCGACTGCGCGGCCGCCACCTCGCGCCCGCAGGACGTCATCGGGATGCACTTCTTCAACCCTGCCCAGATCATGAAGCTCGTCGAGGTCGTCCACACGGTCTCGACCGCGCCGGACGTCGTGGCGACCGTCCAGGACGTCTGCGCCAAGGTCGGCAAGCACGCCGTCACGTGTGGCGACCGCTCGGGGTTCATCGTCAACGCCCTGCTGTTCCCCTACCTCAACGACGCCGTCAAGATGCTCAACGCCAACTACGCCACGGCCGACGACATCGACACCGCGATGAAGACCGGCTGCGGGCTGCCCATGGGGCCGTTCGAGCTGCTCGACGTCGTCGGCAACGACGTGTCACTGGCGATCCAGCGCGAGCTCTACCTCGAGTTCCGCGAGCCCGGTTTCGCGCCGGCCCCGCTGCTCGAGCACATGGTCACGGCCGGCTACCTCGGTCGCAAGACCGGGCGCGGCTTCCGCACCTACGCCTGAGCGCCGCCGTCGCCGTCGCCGCGGCGAAGGCGCTGGTGCGGTTCTGCGAGAATCGGATCCATGCCCCGAGCCAACCGGCGTCGCCGTGACGACGCCCCGCTGAACCTCGACCGCGCGGTCGGGGGGACCGCACGTCGGGAGGGGTATGCCGGGGGCGAGTGGTTCGTTCGCCGCGTCACCGGCAGTGCTGCGAGCCGCGCCTACCTGTGTCCGGGCTGCCAGCAGAACATCCCGATGGGCACGCCGCACGTGGTGGCGTGGCCCGCCGAGGGGATGGGTGGCCTGGACGACCGTCGGCACTGGCACACGCCCTGCTGGGAGGCGCGCGACCGCCGGCACACCCGCGGCGCCACCCGCTGACCCACCCCAGACCCCGGCGTCCTCGGCCGTCGATCTGGGGCGTCAGTGGCACGGATGAACGTGACAGGCGCGGTTCCAGGTCGATCCGTGGCGCTGGTGGCGCGGATGGCCGCACCAGCACGCTGGCCAGCGAGATCAGTGACGGCGCTGCCGCGGCAGCAGGACCTCTTCGTAGAGCAGCAGCAGGCCGGCTGCCACCGGGATCGCGAGCAACGCACCGAGGACACCCAGGAGCGTGCCGCCGGCGAGGGCTGCCACCACGGTGACGGCGCCCGGAACCGACACGGTGCGCTGCATGATCCGGGGCGCGACGACGTAGTTCTCGACCTGCTGGTAGACCACGTAGTAGATGATCGCGATCACGGCCTTCTTGGGTTCGTCGAACACCGCGACCAGGCAGACGACCGAGGCCCCGATCGTGGCACCGACCATCGGGATGAGCCCGAGGAAGCCGACCGCCACCGCCAGCACCGCGGCATACGGGATGCCGACGATCAACATCATGATCCACGAGCAGATGGCATTGATGGTCGCGACGGCGACCTGGCCCGCAGCGTAGGAGCCCGTCCTGCGCATGATCTCCTCTGACAGCGAGATGACCCGGGGACGACGCGAGGCCGGGACGATCGCATAGGCCCCCTGCTTGACCCGCGGGAAGGACGCGAGGAGGAAGAGCGTCAGGACGAGCACGGTGAAGGTCTGGAAGATGCCGCCGATGACGGCGGCCCCGACGCCGAGCACGCCGCCGAAGACCTGGCTGATGAAGTTGCCGTCGGTGATCCGCTTGTTGAACTCGGCCTGGATCTTGTCGACGACGTCGTAGTGCCGGTCGAGGTCCTTGACGAAGTTGCTGCGCAGGATCTGGTCGAGGTAGTCGGGCGCCTTCTGCGCGAGGTCGCTGCCCTGGGTGATGACTGGTGGGACGACCACGAGTCCGAGCAGGGTGAAGACGGCCACGACGCCGGCGAAGACCACCGCCACGGCTCCGCCGCGGCGCATGCCGTGGCTGGTGAGGAACTCGACGAGCGGGTTCAGCGTGAGGGCGAGGAAGAAGGCGATGACGACGAGCGTGAGGACCGTGGTGAGCCGACCCATGGTCTGCCACAGCAGCAGCGCGGTGAGCACGCCGATGCCCCCGACGAAGCCCATGTAGAACGGTGACTGCCGGTTGAGCGGTCTCCCGGCCTGTCCGTAGCGGCGGCCCCGCCCCTGCTGCTGGCCACGCCCACGCTCCTGGTCGCCGCCCTCGTCGGCGTCGTCGCCCTCGTCGATGCGGTTGTCTCTCCCGTCGGCGAGTCCTTGGTCGCGGCCCCGGTCAGGGCGTCCGTCCGCGCCCGCTCCGGCCTCCCCGTCGTCGCCCGCTCCGGCCTCCCCGTCGTCGCCCGACCGGCGAGCGGGCAGGATGTCCGCGAGCAAGCCGGTCGGCGAGAAGGTCGTCTCGGACTCCGCGACCTGGTGCGGATGGTTGCTGGCGAGCAGGGCGGCGCGCTGAGCGCGGCGGAACTCACGCCACCTGTCCAGGGCTGACATGGGTCCGAGCCTATGGCACGGCAGTAGGACGCTCGGGCATCGCCGCAGGTCAGGTGTTGCGGAACCGGTCGATCTGCGGGAGCAGGGCGGCCCGCTTCTCGGCGTCCGTCACGCCGAGCCCAGCCTCGGGGGAGAGGGTGAGCACGCCGACCTTGCCCTGGTGGGCGTTCCGGTGCACGTCGAGCGCAGCCTGCCCGACCTCGTCCATGGTGTAGGTCTTGGAGAGGGTGGGGTGGATGAGGCCACGGTTGATGAGCTCGTTGGCCTCCCACGCCTCGCGGTAGTTGGCGAAGTGGCTCGAGATGATCCGCTTGAGGTTCATCCACAGGTAGCGGTTGTCGTACTCGTGCATGTAGCCCGACGTCGAGGCACAGGTGACGATGGTGCCGCCCTTGCGCGCGACGTAGACGCTGGCCCCGAAGGTCTCGCGCCCGGGGTGCTCGAAGACGATGTCCACGTCGTGACCGCCAGTGAGCTCACGGATCTTCTTGCCGAGCCGCTGCCACTCACGCGGGTCCTGCGCGGTGTTGTCGTCGTTCCAGAACTTGTAGCCCTCGGCGCTGCGGTCGATGATCAGCTCGGCGCCCATGTCGCGGCAGATCTGGGCCTTCTCCGGCGAGGAGACGACGCAGATCGGGGTGGCGCCACCGGACAGCGCCATCTGGGTGGCGTAGGACCCCAGACCACCTGAGGCGCCCCAGATCAGGACTCGGTCGCCGAGCTTCATGGCGGCGCCGTTCTTGGAGATCAGCTGGCGGTATGCCGTGGAGTTCACCAGGCCGGGAGAGGCCGCCTCCTCCCACGTCAGGTGGGCCGGCTTGGGCATCAGCTGGTTGGACTTGACGATGGCGAGCTCGGCGAGGCCACCGAAGTTGGTCTCGAAGCCCCAGATCCGCTGCTGCGGGTCGAGCATGGTGTCGTTGTGGCCCTCGGCATCCTCGAGCTCGACCGACAGGCAGTGCGCGACAACCTCCTGACCCGGCGTCCACTTGGTGACTCCGGGCCCGGTCCGCAGGACGACGCCGGCGAGGTCGGAGCCGACCACGTGGTAGGGCAGGTCGTGCCGCTTGGCGAACTCGGAGGTGCGGCCGTAGCGCTCGAGGAACCCGAAGGTCGACACCGGCTCGAAGATGGAGGTCCACACGGTGTTGTAGTTGATGGCGCTGGCCATGACGGCGACGAGCGCCTCACCGGGCGCGAGCTCGGGCACCGGGACGTCGTCGAGGTGCAGCGACTTGCGCGGATCCTTCTCCTTGGTGGCCAGGCCCTCGAAGATGCCCACCTCGTCCTTGTGCACCGTCACGGCGCGGTAGGTCTCGGGAATGGCCAACCCGGCATACGTCTCCCGGGTGCGGTCCCCGGAGAGGATGGCGTCGCGGATTTCCTGCATGGGTCTGTCTCCTCGGCGTCGTCGGCACGGCTGCAGGCGAAACTACTGCGGAGTAAGGCAATCGGGATGCTGGTGAGACTCCGGTCACGCGGTGACCTACCTCACGCCAGCCGTCAGTGGGTCTCGTGGGCAGGCTGGACGAGCTCGACCAGGATGCCGCCAGCGTCCTTGGGGTGGATGAAGTTCACCCTCGAGTTGGACGTGCCGCGCCGCGGCTCGTCGTAGAGCAGCCGCAGACCGCGGTCGCGCAGCACCTGGCTGACCGCCTCGACGTCCTCCACGCGGTAGGCGACCTGCTGGACGCCCGGCCCGGAGCGGTCGAGGAACTTCGCGATCGTCGACTCCGGTGACAGGGGCGCCAGCAGCTGGATGTGCGACCCGCTGCCGCCGACCGCCATCATCGCCTCGCGGACGCCCTGCTCCTCGTTGACCTCCTGGTGCGCCAGCGTCATCCCGTAGGTGTCGCGGTAGAAGGTGATCGCCTCGTCGAGGTCGCGCACCGCGACCCCCACGTGGTCGATCGCGGTGAAGAGCTCGGTGGGCAGTTCAGTCATGGTCGCCAGCCTAGGCCGAGCCGGGTATGCCGCGACATGAGCGATGCGTCACGCTCCAGACCGCGCCCCTAGACTGGCGACCATGTCCGCACTGTCCCGGGACGACGTCGCGCACCTCGCCGGCCTCGCCCGCATCGACCTGTCCGATGCCGAGCTCGACCGGATGGTCGGAGAGCTCGGCGTCATCCTCGAGTCCGTCGCCAAGGTGCAGGAAGTCGCCGCGGACGACATCGAGCCGATGTCCCACCCGCTGCCGCTCACCAACGTCACCCGCCCGGACGAGGTCCGTCCGTCGCTCGGGGCGCAGGCGGCCCTGTCCGGGGCGCCGGAGCAGGAGCTGCAGCGCTTCTCGGTGCCGCGCATCCTCGACGAGGACTGACGGGCCACGCCAGACCGAGCCCCGCCGCGCCCACTGCGGCCCACTGCGGCCCACGCCGCCGACCCCATGTCCGCGTCCCACCAGCGACAGACCGAGGACCACCACCCGTGAACTCCGACATCACCCGTTCCAGCGCCGCCGAGCTCGCGCATGCGCTGAGCTCCCGCGAGCTCAGCTCCGTCGAGGTAGTGCAGGCCCACCTCGACCGCATCGCGGCCGTCGACGCCGACGTGCACGCCTACCTCCACGTGGACGGCGAGGGTGCCCTCGCGGCGGCCCGTACCGTGGACGAGCGGCGCGCATCGGGGGAGGAGCTCCACGTCCTCGCCGGCGTGCCGATCGCCGTCAAGGACGTGATGGTGACCCAGGGACTGCCGACGACCTGCGGGTCCAGGATCCTCGAGGGGTGGATCCCGCCCTATGACGCCACCGTCGTGGCCCGGCTCAAGTCGGTCGGCATGCCGATCCTCGGCAAGACCAACATGGACGAGTTCGCGATGGGCTCGTCCACCGAGCACTCCGCCTACGGCCCGACCCACAACCCGTGGGACCTCACCCGCATCCCCGGCGGGTCGGGAGGTGGCTCCTCAGCCGTCGTCGCGGCATACGAGGCGCCGTTGGCGATCGGCACGGACACCGGTGGCTCGATCCGCCAGCCGGCCTCGGTCACGGGCACCGTCGGGGTCAAGCCGACCTACGGCGGGGTGTCCCGCTACGGCCTCGTGGCGCTCGCCTCCAGCCTCGACCAGGCGGGCCCGTGCACGCGCACCGTCCTCGACGCTGCGCTGCTGCACTCGGTCATCGGCGGGTACGACCCGATGGACTCCACCTCGATCAACGCCCCGGTGCCCTCGGTCGTCGAGGCCGCACGCCGCGCGGACGTCAGGGGGCTCAGGGTCGGGGTGATCAAGGAGCTCGGTGGCGAGGGCTACCAGGCTGGCGTGCGCGCCCGCTTCGACGAGTCCGTCGCCCTGCTCCAGGAGGCCGGTGCCGAGGTCGTCGAGGTGTCGTGCCCGAGCTTCGACTACGCGCTCGCTGCCTACTACCTGATCCTGCCCAGTGAGGCGTCCTCCAACCTGGCCAAGTTCGACGCGATGCGGTACGGCCTGCGGGTGCTGCCCGAGGGCCTCGACGACCCCAGCGCCGAGCAGGTCATGGCGGCCACCCGTGACGCCGGCTTCGGCGACGAGGTCAAGCGCCGCATCATCCTCGGCACGTACGCGCTCTCGAGCGGTTACTACGACGCCTACTACGGCCAGGCCCAGAAGGTCCGCCGGCTGATCGCGAACGACTTCGAGGCCGCCTTCGGTCAGGTCGACGTGCTGGTCAGCCCGACGGCACCCACCACCGCGTTCAAGCTGGGCGACAAGCTCGACGACCCGATGTCGATGTACCTCCAGGACGTCGCCACCATCCCCGCCAACCTCGCCGGGGTGCCCGGGATGTCACTGCCGAGCGGCCTGGCCGACGAGGACGGCCTGCCCACCGGCATCCAGATCCTGGCGCCGGCAACGAAGGACGAGCGGCTCTACAACGTGGGCGCGGCCCTCGAGAAGATGCTCGTCGACAGGTGGGGCGGCTCACTGCTGGCCAAGGCCCCCCAGCTGACCGCGAAGGGAGCGTGACCACGATGAACACCGCTACGGCCACCGCCGAGGAGATCGTCGACTACGACGAGGCGCTCGAGCGCTACGACCCCGTGATGGGTCTCGAGGTGCACGTCGAGCTCAACACCGCGACCAAGATGTTCTGTGGGTGTGCCACCGAGTTCGGCGCCGAACCCAACACCCAGGTCTGCCCGGTCTGCCTGGGGCTGCCGGGTGCGCTGCCCGTCGTCAACGAGAAGGCGGTGGAGTCGGCCATCCGGATCGGCCTCGCGCTCAACTGCGAGATCGCGCAGTGGTGCCGGTTCGCCCGGAAGAACTACTTCTACCCGGACATGCCGAAGAACTTCCAGACCAGCCAGTACGACGAGCCGATCGCCTTCGAGGGCCACCTCGACGTCGAGCTGTCCGACGGCACGGTCTACCGCGTCGCGATCGAGCGCGCGCACATGGAGGAGGACACCGGGAAGTCGCTGCACATCGGTGGCGCCACGGGACGCATCCACGGCGCAGACCACTCGCTGGTCGACTACAACCGGGCCGGCATACCCCTCATCGAGATCGTCACCAAGCCGCTGACCGGTGCCGGTGAGAGGGCGCCCGAGGTGGCCAAGGCGTACGTCGGTGCGCTGCGCGAGCTGCTGCGCGCCCTGGGGGTCTCCGACGTCAAGATGGAGCAGGGGTCGCTGCGCTGTGACGCCAACGTCTCGTTGCGCCCCAAGGCCACCGGGGACCAGAGCCAGGACGACGTGCCGCTCGGCACCCGCACCGAGACCAAGAACGTCAACTCCCTGCGCAGCGTCGAGCGCGCGGTGCGGTACGAGATCACCAGGCACGCGGCGATCCTCGACAAGGGCGACAAGATCATCCAGGAGACACGACACTGGCACGAGGACACCGGGGTCACGACGAGTGGCCGCGAGAAGTCCGACGCTGAGGACTACCGGTACTTCCCGGAGCCTGACCTCGTGCCCGTCGCACCGACGCGCGAGACGGTGGAGGAGCTCCGCGGCACCCTGCCCGAGGCCCCTGGCCTTCGCCGCAAGCGGCTCCAGGCCGAGTGGGGCTACAGCGACCTCGAGATGCGTGACGTCATGAACGCCGGGGCGGTCGCGCTGATCGAGGAGACGGTGGCTGCGGGCGCGACCCCGGCCGGCGCACGCAAGTGGTGGACCGGTGAGCTGGCCCGTCGCGCCAACGTCGACGGCACCTCCGTGGAGGACTTCGGCGTCACGCCTGCCCACATCGCCGAGCTCGACGGTCTGGTCCGTGGGGGCCGCCTCAACGACTCGATGGCCCGCCAGGTCCTCGACGGCGTCATCGACGGTGAGGGCACGCCCACCGAGGTCGCCGACGCCAGAGGGCTCGAGCTGGTGCAGGACGACGACGCCCTCGAGGCGGCTGTCGACAAGGTCATCGAGGCCAACGCCGACGTGGCCCAGAAGGTGCGCGACGGCAAGGTCCAGGCCGCCGGTGCCCTCATCGGTCAGGTGATGAAGGAGATGCGGGGCCAGGCCGACGCAGGCAAGGCCCGCGAGCTGATCCTGGCCAAGCTCACCTGAGTTCGTCGCCCCTGTTGGAAGGGGGACTTCCGGATATCCGGACGTCCCACTTCCAAAGACGGGGTGAGGTATGCGCGGGCGCTAGAGGGTTGCCAGGTTGAGCGCGACCAGCTTGTCGTCGCCGGCCCGCGGGCTGCCGCGGAAGGTGTTGCTGGTCAGCACCCACAGCCGTCCGTCCGGACCCGCCACTGCGTCACGGAGCCTGCCGTAGCGGCCGTGAAGCAGTCGCTTGGGGGTGCCGATGCCATTGGCAGTCAACGGAACTCGCCACAGTGACTGACCCCGCAGGGCTGCCATCCAGACCGCGCCGTTCGCCACGGCGATCCCACTCGGAGACGCGTCGGAGGTCGCCCACTGGGCGAGGGGGTCCGTGAACTTCGAGCGACCCGCCCGTCCCTCGACGACCGGCCAGCCGTAGTTGCGACCCGGCACGATCAGGTTGAGCTCGTCCCAGGTGTTCTGTCCGAACTCGCTCGCGAACATCCGTCCGTCGGGGGCCCAGGCGATGCCTTGCACGTTGCGGTGCCCGTACGTCCAGACGGGGGAGTTGCCGAACGGGTTGCCCGGCGCGGGTCTGCCGTCGGTCGTGATGCGCAGGATCTTCCCGCCGAGGGCGCGCTCGTCCTGGGAACGCTCGGAGTGGCCGGCGTCGCCCGTGGTGACGTAGAGGTAGCCGTCCGGGCCGAAGGCAAGTCGCCCGCCGTTGTGGTTGCCTGCCTTGGGTATGCCGCGCAGCACCACGGTCGGCTTCGTCGCCTTCCCGCCGCTGAAGGTCAGCCGGACGACCCGGTTGTCGTCCGCGGCGGTGAAGTAGACGAAGATGCTCTTGTCGCTGGCAAACCGTGGTGACACCGCCACGCCCAGCAGCCCGCCCTCGCCATCGGGTCGCACACCCGGGATCTCGCCGAGCACCGTCGGCGCGCGGCCGCTGCGGAGGTGCAGCAGCTGCGCCTTGTCGCGCAGCGTGACCAGGGCGGAGCCGTCCGGGAGGAACGCGATGGCCCACGGGACGTCGAGGTTGGTCGCGAGGGTGGAGGTCGCGGGGATCGCCCTGGTTGGGGTCGTTGTCGGGGTCGTCGTGGCGCCACTCGTGGTCGAGCCGGTCGGCGTCGAGGTGGCCGTGGTCGAGGAGGTCAGCACGGGCGCGGAGACGGTCGTCCCGTCGCCCGACCCGTCTGTGCCCGAGCACCCGCAGACCAGCAGCACGGCAGCCACCCCGGTGGTGGCAGCCGCCCCTGCGGAGGTGCGCCGGCGACGAAGCGGTGCACGCGGCATACCCCATTGTGCGTGACGGGGGCGCGTTCCACCTGACAGCGGCGGGTACTCGCCCCCGGGCGGACGTGCCGCCACCGCGTGGGGTCTCGGGGCTAGCGTGGGAGACATGACGCTGGTGACCCTGCCGGGGCAGGAATGGGTGAACGTGGTGGGACCGATCACGGGGGTCGAGCTCGCCGTGTGGGAGCTCGACGGCGCTCCGGACCGGGCCGAGGAGATCAGGGTCGTCGTGCCGCCGTACATCGGGGCCGGTGGTCGGCTGGGCGCCCTCTCGCACGTGCCCAACCTCGAGCTCGTGCAGCTCCTGACGGCCGGTTACGACGACGTGCAGGCCGTGCTGCCCGACGGAGTGAGGCTCGCGAACGCCACCGGGGTCCACGACGCCTCGACGGCAGAGCTGGCGGTGGCGCTCACGCTGGCGAGCCTGCGCGACTTCCCGGACTTCTTTGCGGCCCAACGGGAACGCACCTGGCTGCCCTCGACGTTCCACCACGCCCTGGCCGACAAACGGGTGCTGGTGCTGGGCTACGGCGCCATCGGGCGGGCGATCGCTGCCCGGCTCACGCCGTTCGAGGTCCAGGTGACCGCGGTGGCGAGCCGTGCGCGGGCGGGCGACGAGCTCGTGCGGTCCGTCCACGGGGTCGACGAGCTGCCGGACCTGCTGCCGCTGCATGACGTCGTCATCGTGATCGTGCCGTTGAGCGCGCACACAGCGGGCCTGGTCGACGACGACTTCCTGGCTGCCATGCCCGACGGTGCCCTGGTCGTCAACGTCGCGCGGGGCGGTGTCGTCGACACCGACGCGCTGGTGCGGCACGCGGCGGCCGGCCGGATCCGGGCTGCCCTGGACGTCACCGACCCCGAGCCGCTGCCCCCCGACCACCCCTTGTGGACCACGCCGGGAGTGATGATCACTCCGCACGTCGGCGGGGCCTCGACCGCGTTCATGCCACGCGCCGCGCGCCTGCTGCAGGAGCAGCTGGGGGCGTATGCCGCCGGGAGACCGTTGCGCAACCTGGTCTGACCACTCGCGCTGGCACGGAGGATTCCGGCCTGCGCTCCGATGAGTTCTGCGGTGCTTCCGGGTCGATATCGACAACACGTGTCGGACGGCCAGAGGAGTGCCAGTATGGGAAACATGGGTGAGACCGTCGTCGGAATAGGCACACGCAAGGGCTTGTGGCTGGCTCGCAGTGAGGACCGGCAGTCATGGCGGGTCGAGGGTCCGCACTTCCTGATGAGCGAGGTGCTGTCGCTGCTGTTGGACACCCGCACCGACCCCACCAGGCTGCTCGTGGGGTTCCGCTCGTCGCACTGGGGTCCGTCGTTGCAGCACTCCGACGACCTCGGGGCCAGCTGGGTCGAGCACCCCGACGGGTCGATCCGCTTCCCGGAGGACACCGACACCGCGCTCAAGGCCACGTGGCAGCTGGTGGCCGACCCGCACGACTCGTCCGTGGTCTGGGCCGGCACCGAACCCCAGGGGCTGTGGCGCAGCGCAGACCGGGGAGAGACGTTCGAGCTCAACCGGGGGCTGTGGGAACACCCCCACCGCCCCGAGTGGGGCGAGGGCTTCGGTGGCGGAGCCATCCACACCGTCCTGCCGAGCCCGGTCGACGCCGACAGCATGCTCGTCGCGATGAGCACCGGTGGCGTCTACAACACCCGTGACGGCGGGGCGTCGTGGAACCCCGGCAACACTGGCATCCACGCCTACTTCCAGCCGCACGACGAGTGGCCCGAGTTCGGGCAATGCGTCCACAAGGTGGTGCGCGACAGCGGCACCCCGACCCGGCTCTACGCCCAGAACCACAGGGGCGTCTACCGTTCGGACGACGACGGGGTCACCTGGACGTCGATCGAGGCGGGGCTGCCGACGAACTTCGGCATGACCGCCCTGGCGCATCCCCGTCGCGGGGACACCATGTGGCTGGTGCCGATCGCCTCCGACGGTGAGCGCATCCCACCGGGAGCCGAGCTCCAGGTCCAGCGCACCGACGACGCCGGGGCGACCTGGCGCACCCAGCACGACGGACTGCCCTCCCCGTGCTACACGAACGTGCTGCGTGATGCCGCAGGCCTGGACGACCACCCCGAGGAACCGGGCCTGTACCTCGGCACGCGCAACGGCGAGGTCTACGCGTCGGTCGACGGCGGCGACTCGTTCACGCGCGTCGTCGAACAGCTGCCGGACGTGCTCTGCGTGCGGGCGGTCACGCTTCCATGACCGCTCGCGTGGTGCTCCCGGGCCTGTTGCGCGAGCTGGCCGACGGTGCGGCCGAGCTGCCCGTCGAGCTGGGCGCCCAGGCCTCGCTCGCCGATGTGCTCGACCGGGCGTTCGAGCCGTGGCCGATCCTGGCGTCGCGCGTGCGGGACGAGCGCGGCGAGATCCGCCGACACGTCAACATCTTCGTGGACGGTGAGGACGCCAAGCGTGCCGACGGGGTGCAGACCGCGGTCACCCCGAACTCGACGGTCCACGTCATCAACGCCGTGTCCGGCGGCTGATCGCCCCCACTTGTTGCCACCTCGTCGTCACCAACCGCCGATTTCGGCTCCCGGTGACGAGCGCGCGGCAACAAGTCGTGGACCTCAGGCGGTCCAGGCCCCTTCGTCCCACGCCGCTCGCAGCACGGCGAGGTGGGGTTCGAGGTCCCACCCTCGCTCGGCGAGCCAGGCGTCGTTGCGATAGGTGCCGGCATACCTCTCCGAGCCGTCGCAGAGCAGCGAGACGATGCTCCCGCCTTCGCCCCGCTCGGCCATCTCGCACGCGAGGCGCAACGCGCCGAACAGGTTGGTGCCGGTCGATGCGCCGCCGCGCAGCCCCGTGCGTTCGGTAAGGAAACGCATCGCCGCGACGGAGGCGGCGTCGGGCACCAGCATCATCCGGTCCACGACGCTCGGGACGAAGCTCGGCTCGACCCGCGGCCGGCCGATGCCCTCGATGCGCGACCCGCATGCTGCCGTGACGCCGGCGTCGTCGCCGCAGAACGCCGGGAGGAAGGCCGAGTGCTCGGGGTCGACGACACACACCTGGCTGGCCAGGCCCCGATAGCGGACGTACCGCCCGATGGTCGCGCTGGTGCCGCCGGTGCCCGCGCCCACGACGACCCAGTGGGGGACCGGGTGCCGCTCGCGACCCATCTGCTCGAAGATCGACTCCGCGATGTTGTTGTTGCCGCGCCAGTCGGTCGCGCGCTCGGCATAGGTGAACTGGTCGAGGTAGTGGCCGTCACGCTCCTCCGCGAGCTGTCGCGCGACCTCGTAGACCTCGCCAGCGTCGTCCACGAAGTGGCACCGGCCGCCCTCGCGCTCGATGAGGGCGATCTTCTCCGGGCTGGTCGTCCGCACCATGACGGCGATGAAGGGCAGGCCGAGCATCCGGGCGAAGTACGCCTCGCTCACCGCCGTGGAACCGCTCGACGCCTCGATGACCGTGGTCCCGTCGTGCAGCTCACCGTTGCACAGGGCGTAGAGGAACAGGGACCTCGCGAGGCGGTGCTTGAGGCTGCCGGTGGGGTGCGTCGACTCGTCCTTGAGGTAGAGGTCGACGTCGGGCAGCCCCGGGAGCGGCACGTGCACGAGGTGGGTGTCGGCGCTGCGGTTGGCGTCGGACTGGATCCGGCGGATCGCCTCGTCGAGCCAGGGCCGGTCGGTCGGTGCGGTCGCCCTGACGTCGATCAGGGCGGGCGGCTGCTCCATCGGTCGTTCCTCACTGGGCGGAGAGGTATGCCGCGGCCGCGGGTTCACTGCCTCGGGTCCACCTCGTCGTGGTGGGACGAAGGGTAGCGGCCGAGGTGGCTGGCTCGCTCAGCCGTGGCGGCTGATCCGGGGCGGCAGTCGCCGCGCCCTGAGCGCTGCTGTCAAGACTGGTTGTTGAGGTCCAACGGGTCCATGCTCGGGGTATGACCCTCGCCAGTGATGACAAGGTGCTCATCCTCTTCCGCCACGCCAAGGCTGAGCAGGTCATCGGCAAGCCGGACCACGAGCGCGCGCTCACCGGCCGGGGCAGGCGCGATGCCCGGGCGGCCGGCGTCTGGATGCACGAGCATGAGCTCGGTCCCGAGCTGGTGCTGTGCTCGACGGCGATGCGCACCCGACAGACGTGGGCCGCGGCGGTCGAGGGAGGAGCCTGCGGCGAGACCATCGAGTACGCCGACGGCATCTACTCCGGCGGCGCGCAGACCGTGCTCCAGACGGTTCGGGAATCGGCGGGGGAGGCGCAGGTCGTGATGGTGGTTGGGCACAACCCCACGATGGCAGCCCTCGCCAGCGGGCTGTCCGAGGGCGACGGCTCGTCGGCGGCGCACGAGTGCCTGGCCGCCGGGTTCCCGACGTCGTCGCTCGCCGTCCTGCGCTATGCCGGGCCCTGGTCCGGGCTCGACTTCGGAACGGCCGCGCTTGAGCGCTGCCACGTCTCTCGCGGCTGACCGCGCAGGTGGCCCCGCTGGTGTCCGCAGGGCTGGCGGCGCTGGGAACCGCACGGCATACCCGGCGGTTTTCGGCTTGTGAGACCGGCGTCCCACCCTGTGGACCCGAGTTCTAGACTCGGCCCATGACGACCACCGAACCCGCCACGGGGGCAGCCACCAACGGCGTCGACATCAAGCCGCGCAGCCGTGACGTGACCGACGGCATCGAGAAGACCGCCGCGCGCGGCATGCTGCGCGCGGTGGGCATGGGTGACGACGACTGGGTCAAGCCGCAGATCGGCGTGGCCAGCTCGTGGAACGAGATCACGCCCTGCAACCTGTCCCTCGACCGGCTCGCCAAGGCCGTCAAGGACGGCGTGCACGCGGCCGGTGGTTACCCCCTCGAGTTCGGCACCATCTCGGTCAGTGACGGCATCTCGATGGGCCACGAGGGCATGCACTTCTCGCTGGTGAGCCGCGAGATCATCGCCGACTCCGTCGAGACCGTCATGAACGCGGAGCGGCTCGACGGCTCGGTCCTGCTCGCCGGCTGCGACAAGTCGCTGCCGGGAATGCTCATGGCCGCGGCGCGCCTCGACCTGGCCAGCGTCTTCCTGTATGCCGGGTCGATCCTCCCGGGGATCGCCAAGCTCTCGGACGGCTCCGAGAAGACGGTGACGATCATCGACGCCTTCGAGGCCGTCGGGGCGTGCGCCGCGGGGCTGATGTCGCGGGCCGACGTCGACGCGATCGAGCGCGCGATCTGTCCGGGCGAAGGTGCCTGCGGCGGCATGTACACCGCGAACACGATGGCTTCGGTCGCCGAGGCCATCGGGATGTCCCTGCCCGGGTCGGCGGCGCCGCCCGCCACCGACCGCCGCCGCGACGGGTTCGCCCGCAAGTCGGGTGAGGCTGTCGTCGGTCTTCTGCGGCGGGGCATCACGGCACGCGACATCATGACCAAGGAGGCGTTCGAGAACGCCATCGCCGTCGTGATGGCCTTCGGTGGCTCGACCAACGCCGTGCTGCACCTGCTCGCGATCGCCAACGAGGCCGAGGTCGACCTGACTCTTGACGACTTCTCGCGCATCGGGGCCCGGGTGCCGCACCTGGCCGACGTCAAGCCGTTTGGCCAGTACGTCATGACCGACATCGACCGGGTCGGGGGAGTGCCGGTCGTGATGCGCGCGCTGCTCGACGCGGGGCTCCTGCACGGCGACTGCCTGACCGTCACCGGCAAGACGATGGCCGAGAACCTCGCCCACATCGCCCCGCCCGACGTCGACGGCAAGGTCGTCCGGGCGATGAAGGAGCCGATCCACAAGACCGGTGGGATCACGATCCTCAAGGGCTCGCTGGCCCCCGAGGGCGCTGTGGTCAAGTCGGCCGGCTTCGACTCCGACGTCTTCGAGGGCACCGCCAGGGTGTTCGACGGCGAACGCGCTGCGATGGACGCCGTCGCGCAGGGATCCCTCCAGGCGGGCGACGTCGTCGTCATCCGTTACGAAGGACCCAAGGGCGGCCCGGGGATGCGCGAGATGCTGGCCGTGACCGGTGCCATCAAGGGTGCCGGGCTGGGCAAGGACGTGCTGCTCCTGACCGACGGCCGCTTCTCCGGCGGTACCACCGGTCTGTGCGTGGGACACGTGGCGCCGGAGGCGGTCGACGGCGGACCCATCGCGTTCGTCCGGGACGGTGACCGCATCACGCTCGACGTGGCGAACGGCGTGCTCGACGTCCACGTCGACGAGGCAGAGCTGGCTCGTCGCGCAGAGGGCTTCGTGCCGCCGGAGTCCAAGTACCCCCGCGGCGTCCTGGCCAAGTACCGCAAGCTCGTCGGCAGTGCCAGCGGCGGGGCCGTCTGCGGCTGAGGGTCTGTGACTGAGACGACAGGTCCGGATCGTGGGACCCGTTGTCTCGCACGTTGACACCCTTCGGGCCGCGCGGGAGAGTTCTCGTGTGGCACGAATTCTCGTACTTCATTAGCGCGCAGGCTCCTTGAGCCAGCGCGCTGCCCTCCGTCGTCCTCACCCGAGGACTGGAGGGCTTTTTTGTGAGCAGGCACAGCGTGAGCAGGCACAGCGTGAGCAGATCAGCGTGGTCCAGCACCAGCGAGAACCGAAAGCGGTAGAGACGTGAGCGACACGAAACCGGCCCCGAGTCCGGCCCCGAGTCCAGCCAGCGCGCCCAGCCCGCCCAGCCCCTCCAGGCTGGCCGAGCAGGCGAGGGCGAAGGTTCCCGCCCAGGTGACCGGCGCCCAGAGCCTCGTGCTCTCCCTCGAGGCCATGGAGGTCGACACGGTCTTCGGCATTCCCGGCGGGGCGATCCTGCCGGCCTACGACCCGCTGCTCGACTCGGTCAAGGTCCGCCACATCCTGGTCCGCCACGAGCAGGGCGCCGGCCACGCGGCGGAGGGATACGCCAGCGCGACCGGCAAGGTCGGGGTCTGCATGGCGACGTCCGGTCCGGGTGCCACCAACCTCGTGACCGCCATCGCCGACGCCTACATGGACTCGGTGCCGATCGTGGCCATCACCGGCCAGGTCGCCTCCGCCGCCATCGGCACGGATGCCTTCCAGGAGGCCGACATCCGTGGCATCACGATGCCGATCACCAAGCACAACTACCTGGTCACCGACGCCTCGCAGATCCCTCGTGTCATCGCTGAGGCGTTCCACATCGCCTCCACGGGCCGGCCCGGCCCCGTCCTCGTCGACATCTCGAAGGATGCGCTCCAGGCGAAGACCACCTTCGCGTGGCCGCCCAAGTACGACCTGCCCGGCTACCGGCCCGTCGCCCGGCCGCACAACAAGCAGATCCGCGAGGCCGCTCGACTCATCGCCCAGGCCAAGCGGCCCGTGTTCTACGTCGGTGGCGGCGTGATCCGCGGCAATGCCTCCGACGCCCTGCGCGAGTTCGTCGAGCTGACCCAGATCCCCGTCGTGACCACCCTGATGGCGCGGGGCGCCGTCCCCGACAGCCATCCGCTCCACCTCGGCATGCCGGGCATGCACGGCTCGGTCGCCGCGGTCACGGCCCTCCAGAAGTCCGACCTGCTGATCACCCTCGGTGCGCGCTTCGACGACCGGGTGACCGGCCAGCTGTCGACGTTCGCACCAGAGGCCAAGGTCATCCACGCCGACATCGACCCCGCCGAGATCTCCAAGAACCGCAACGCCGACGTCCCGATCGTCGGCGACGTGCTCGAGGTCATCAGTGAGCTGGTCAAGGCGGTGGCTGCCGACCACGAAGCCGGGACGGTCGGCGACTACGACGCCTGGCGCGAGCAGACGGCCGGCTGGAAGTCCACCTTCCCGCTCGGCTACACCTCGCCCGAGGGCGAGGAGGGCGTGCCGCCGCAGTACGTCATCGAGCGCATCGGCGCCCTCAGCGGACCCGAGTCGATCTACGTCGCCGGCGTCGGCCAGCACCAGATGTGGGCGGCCCAGTTCGTCCAGTACGAACGCCCGAACGCCTGGCTCAACTCCGGGGGCCTCGGGACGATGGGGTATGCCGTGCCGGCCGCCATGGGTGCGAAGGTCGCCCAGCCGGACCGTGTGGTGTGGGCCATCGACGGGGACGGGTGCTTCCAGATGACCAACCAGGAGCTGGCGACCTGCGTCATCAACAACATCCCGATCAAGGTCGCGATCATCAACAACAGCAGCCTGGGCATGGTCCGCCAGTGGCAGTCCCTGTTCTACGACAAGCGCTACTCCAACACTGACCTGCACACCTCGGTCGGCCGCCGCATCCCCGACTTCGTCAAGCTGGCTGACGCCTACGGCTGCGTCGGACTCCGGTGCGAGCGTGCGGAAGACGTGGATGCGACCATCAAGAAGGCCATGGAGGTCAACGACGTCCCGGTCATCATCGACTTCGTCGTCCACCGCGACGCGATGGTCTGGCCGATGGTCCCGGCCGGGGTCAGCAACGACGCCATCCAGGTCGCGAAGGACACCGCGCCGCAGTGGGACCGTGAAGAGGACGAGGCCACCGAGCAGCCCGAGGACGCAGACAAGGACGGACGGTAGATGGCGATGAGCAAGCACACCCTGTCGGTCCTCGTCGAGAACAAGCCCGGCGTCCTGGCCAGGATCGCAGCGCTCTTCTCGCGGCGCGGCTTCAACATCGACTCGCTCGCCGTGGGCCCCACCGAGCACCCGGAGATCTCGCGGATGACGGTGGTCGTCGACGTCGACGCCCTGCCGCTGGAGCAGGTCACCAAGCAGCTCAACAAGCTCATCGAGGTCCTCAAGGTCGTCGAGCTCGAGCCCACCGCCTCGGTCCAGCGCGAGATCCTGCTGGTCAAGGTCCGCACCGACGTGCACAGCCGCAGCCACGTGCTCGAGACGGTTCAGCTGTTCCGTGCCAAAGTGGTCGATGTCGCCAGCGACACCCTGACCATCGAGGTCACCGGCAACCGCGACAAGCTCGCCGCCTTCCTCGAGGTCATCGAGCCGTTCGGCGTCAAGGAGCTCGTCCAGTCCGGCATGGTCGCGATCGGACGTGGTACGCGGTCGATCACCGACCGGGCGCTGCGGACGGCCTAGCGCAGGGGAGCAGCGCAGACGGTTCGAAGCCACGCTGCATACCTGAATGTCTTTGCAGTCCAACAGATTTCACTGATCACCCGAAGCAAGCCAGACAACACTAAGGAGTGGCCACCGTGGCCGAGATGTTCTACGACGACGACGCTGACCTGAGCGTGATCCAGGGCAAGAAGGTGGCCGTCATCGGCTACGGCAGCCAGGGCCACGCCCACGCGCTCAACCTTCGCGACTCCGGGGTCGACGTGCGCGTCGGCCTCGCCGAGGGCAGCAAGAGCCGCGCCAAGGCCGAGGCCGAGGGGCTCACCGTGCGATCCGTGGCGGATGCCGTGAAGGAGGCCGACCTCGTCGTCATCCTCACGCCCGACCAGGTGCAGCGCACCGTCTATGCCAACGACATCGCGCCCAACCTCAAGGACGGTGCCGGCCTGCTCTTCGGGCACGGCTTCAACATCCGGTTCGACTACATCAAGCCCGAGGCAGGCTCCGACGTGATCATGGTGGCCCCCAAGGGTCCCGGTCACCTGGTGCGCCGTGAGTACGTCGACGGCCGCGGCGTCCCCGTGCTGCTGGCCGTCGAGCAGGACGCGTCCGGCGACGCCTGGGCGCTGGCCCAGTCCTATGCCAAGGCCATCGGCGGACTGCGTGCCGGCGGCATCAAGACCACCTTCACCGAGGAGTGCGAGACCGACCTGTTCGGTGAGCAGGCCGTCCTCTGCGGGGGTGCATCCCAGCTCGTGCAGTACGGCTTCGAGACGCTTGTTGAAGCCGGCTACCAGCCCGAGGTGGCCTACTTCGAGTGCCTGCACGAGCTCAAGCTGATCGTCGACCTCATGGTCGAGGGCGGCATCGCCAAGCAGCGCTGGTCGGTGTCCGACACGGCCGAGTACGGCGACTACGTCTCCGGTCCCCGGGTCATCGACCCCCGCGTCAAGGAGAACATGCAGGCGGTGCTCGCCGACATCAAGAACGGCGCCTTCGCCAAGCGGTTCATCGACGACCAGGACGCGGGCGGCCCGGAGTTCAAGGCCCTGCGTGAGAAGGGTGCCCAGCACCCGATCGAGGGCACCGGCAAGGAGCTCCGCAAGCTGATGAGCTGGATCAAGGAGACGGACTCCGACTACGTCGAGGGCTCCGCGGCCCGCTGACAGCGCGCCCGCTGACGGTCCCCACCAGGCATGCCGGCCGGCCCCGTTCGCGGGGTCGACCGGCACTGTTGTCCCCAGGTTGTCCCCAACGGTGGACAAACCTTGCACACCAAGCGGGTGCCGGTGATCCGCGTGTCACATGTCGAGCCGGGGCATCCACATGCTGAGCGCGGTCGTATGCTGACCGCGGGCACAGCGCGGTGCCGGACCCCCCATCAGTGACCCATCAGTGGCCGACCACTGACCCACCAAAGGACTGACACGTGAGCAAGCCGATCGTGCTGATCGCCGAGGAACTCTCGCCCGCCACCCTCGACGCCCTAGGGCCCGACTTCGAGGTGCGCCACGTCGACGGCGCCTCCCGCGAGGCCCTCCTCCCGGCTCTCGCCGACGTCGACGCGGTCCTCATCCGTTCCGCCACGAAGATGGACGCCGAGGCCATCGCCGCCGCCAAGAACCTCAAGGTGATCGCGCGAGCGGGCGTCGGCCTCGACAACGTCGACGTGCCGGCCGCCACCCAGGCCGGTGTCATGGTCGTCAACGCCCCGACCTCCAACATCACGTCAGCGGCTGAGCTCGCGGTCGGTCTGCTGCTGTCCACGGCCCGCAACATCGCCCCCGCCAACCAGGCCCTCAAGGAGGGCGCCTGGAAGCGCAGCAAGTACGGCGGCGTCGAGCTGCTCGACAAGAAGGTCGGCGTCGTCGGGTTCGGTCGTATCGGCCAGCTCGTCGCCGAGCGTCTCAAGGGCTTCGGCATGGAGATCCTGGCCTACGACCCCTACGTCTCGGCCCAGCGCGCCGGTCAGCTCGGCGCCCAGCTGGTCACCCTCGACGAGCTGCTCGAGCAGAGCGACTTCATCACCGTGCACCTGCCCAAGAACGCGGAAACCGTGGGCCTGATCGGCAAGGAGGCCCTGACGAAGGTCAAGCCCACCGTGCGCATCATCAACGCAGCCCGCGGGGGCATCGTCGACGAGGAGGCCCTGGCCGAGGCGCTCCGCGAGGGCCGGGTGGCCGGGGCGGGCATCGACGTCTTCGCCACCGAGCCCACGACCCAGAGCCCGCTGTTCGAGCACGAGTCCGTGGTCGTCACGCCGCACCTCGGCGCCTCGACCGACGAGGCCCAGGAGAAGGCAGGCGTCTCCGTCGCGAAGTCCGTGCGGCTCGCTCTCGGCGGCGACCTCGTCCCCGACGCGGTCAACGTGTCCGGTGGTGTGGTGCCCGAGGAGGTGCGGCCCGGCATCGCCCTCGTCGAGAAGCTCGGGCGCATCTTCACCTCGCTCGCTGGCTCGGTGCCGGTGCAGCTGGACGTCGACGTCCAGGGGGAGATCACCCAGCACGACGTGTCGATCTGGAAGCTGGCCGCGCTCAAGGGCCTGTTCACCGACGTGACCGAGGACCCGGTGACCTATGTCAACGCGCCCCTGCTCGCCGAGCAGCGTGGGTGCGAGGTGCGCCTGCTCACGGACCCGACGATGCAGGACTTCCGCAACGTCACGATCCTGCGAGGGACCCTGGCGGACGGTGCGACGATCAGCGTCGCCGGCACGCTCACCGGCCCGCGCCTGATCGAGAAGATCGTGGGCGTCAACGGCTTCGACATCGAGGTGCCGCTCACCGAGCACCTCGCCTTCTTCACCTACGTCGACCGTCCCGGCGTCATCGGCACCGTCGGCCGGCTGCTGGGCGACGCCGACGTCAACATCGCCGGGATGCAGGTGGCCCGCAACGAGAAGGGTGGCCAGGCCCTGGTTGCGCTCACCGTCGACAGCAGCATCCCCGCTGACGTCCTCGCCGCGATCGCCAGCGAGGTCGGTGCCGACGTGAGTGTCGTCGACCTGAGCTGAACCGTCCGCGCCGCACGGCGCGAAAGGACAACCACCAGGTATGCCGGCTGGTCCCCGCTGTGGGGACCAGCCGGCATACCTGTGTCTGGGCATGGTCGGTGTGCAGGCTCAGACCGGCGGTGGGTCGTCGTGGAGCACCAGGTTGAACATGATGTTGTCGCGCCACTCTCCGTCGAGGTACAGGAAGGCCGGGATCCGGCCGCACTCCTCGAAACCACACCGACGCAGCACTCGCTGGGAGACGAGGTTCGAGACGTTCGTGCCTGCCCCGAGTCGGTGCAGGTCCAGGTCCCGTGCTCGCCGGATCAGGAACTCGAGCGCGGCCACGGCAAGGCCCCGGCGCAGGTGGGCGTGGTCGATCCAGTACCCCACGTCCGCCCCGTACATGGCCCCCCTCACGATGTTCTGGAGGGTCGCTGTCCCGACGACCTCGTCACCGTGCCACAACAGCCAGGCGTCGAACAGGCCGAGCTCGACCTGGCGCAGTCGGTCGCGGATGGCCTCGCGCTGGCCCTCCTCGGTGAAGAACGCGTCCGGCCTGACCGGCGCCGGTCGAAGATGTTCGCGGTTGCGGGTGTAGGCGGCCGCGAGGGCGGCGGAGTCGTCGAGCGAGAGTGGGCGCAGGGAGTAGTCGTCGGGCAGCACCTCGTCACCCTAGGCACTGGCATGGTCCGCGACGCGGCAGGGCGTCAGAGGTTGAGGGGAAGCACTGTGGCGGCGCTCACGTCCAGACGTGTCTCACTGCGTGGGAAACGGGTGTCGTTTAGTTGGACGTCCACGTAACCTCGAAGACATGACGCGGCAGGTCGTAATTCTTATCCGCCGCGGCGAGTTCCGGTAGTCAGCCCACTCGCCGCGGAGATCCCGCGTGCGTGGCTGACAGTGGCGCCCCGTTAACCGGAGAGCGCCCAGCGAGACACCGAGAACCCAGACAAACCCGAACCCTGTTGGGACACAGGGGCATCCGCAAAGGAATGAGTGACATGAGCGAAGAGGCCGAGAAGGCACGTCAGGCACTGCAAGAGTCGATGGACCTGCGCGAGCAGGGTCACTCCGACGACTGACGTCGCAGGCATGATCCACCGCACCATCTGGGTGCGACGACGAACGGCTTCGGGCACCCGCCCGGGGCCGTTCGTCAGGTGAGACACCAGTATCAGATCGCAAGACCGTCTTTAGGCTGGAGACATGGCTCCCGACAGCACTGGCAACGACACCGTCAACCTCGCCGTCATCGGCGGCGACGGGATCGGTCCGGAGGTCGTGGCGGAGGGCATCAAGGCCCTCGAAACGGTCACTGCCGGCACGGGGGCCAAGTTCCACACCACCGAGTACGACCTGGGCGCCCGTCGGTGGCACGCCACGGGCGAGACCCTGCCCGACTCGGTGCTCGAGGAGCTCCGCGGCCACGACGCGATCCTCCTCGGGGCGATCGGCGACCCGACCGTCCCCAGCGGCGTGCTCGAGCGCGGTGTGCTCCTGCCGCTGCGCTTCGCCCTCGAGCAGTACGTCAACCTTCGTCCCGCCAGGCTCTACCCCGGCGTCCTGAGCCCGCTGGCCGTGGAACGCGTGGCGCCCGGCGGCATCGACTTCGTGGTGGTCCGTGAGGGCACCGAGGGCCCCTACGTGGGCAACGGTGGTTCGTTGCGCGCGGGCACCCCGCACGAGATCGCGACCGAGGTCAGCGTCAACACCCGATTCGGCGTCGAGCGGGTCGTCCGCGACGCGTTCGCCCGCGCGCAGGCCCGCCCCCGCAGGCACCTCACGCTCGTGCACAAGCACAACGTGCTGACCCACGCCGGTCACCTGTGGCGGCGCACCGTCGACGAGGTGGGCGCCGAGTTCCCCGAGGTCACGACGGCCTACCAGCACGTCGACGCGGCCACGATCTTCCTGGCCACCGACCCCGGTCGGTTCGACGTGATCGTCACCGACAACCTGTTCGGCGACATCATCACCGACATCGCGGCCGCCATCGTCGGCGGGATCGGCCTCGCCGCCAGCGCCAACATCAACCCCGACCGCACGGCACCGAGCATGTTCGAGCCCGTCCACGGGTCCGCACCCGACATCGCAGGTCAGGGCAAGGCCGACCCGACCGCCACCATCCTGTCCGTCGGCATGCTGCTCGAGCACCTGGGGCGCACCGACGAAGCCGCCAGGGTCGAACGCGCGGTCGCCGCCGACCTCGCGACGCGGGGGAGCGCCGTTCGCAGCACGACCCAGGTCGGCGACGCCATCGCGTCCCTCCTGTAGGTCACCGGCTGCATCCGACGTCTCCTGCCCGGGTGGTGTGCCGGACAGGTAATCTCGGCAGGAGCAGCCCCGCCCTGACGGGGGCGACACCCAGGAGGACTTCATGAGCCAGACCACCGCCCCGCTGACCTTCGAGGTCACGCGTCGCACCGACCCGCGGCCGGACGCGGAGCGCGAGGCAGTACTGGCCAACCCGGGGTTCGGCACCACGTTCACCGACCACATGGTCACCGCCGTGTGGCGCAAGGGCGAGGGGTGGAGCGAGGGCAAGGTCACGGCCTACGGACCCATCACCCTGATGCCGTCGGCGGCGGTGCTGCACTATGCCCAGGAGATCTTCGAGGGCATGAAGGCCTACCGGCACGCGGACGGGTCGATCTGGACCTTCCGCCCGGAGGCGAACGCCCAGCGGATGCGGCGCAGTGCCCGTCGGATGACGCTGCCCGAGCTGCCCGAGGAGGACTTCCTCGCCTCGCTGCGGGCACTGGTCGAGGTCGACCAGGCCTGGGTGCCCTCCGGTACCAGTGGTGAGTCGAGCCTCTACCTGCGGCCCTTCATGTACGCCTCGGAGGCCTTCCTCGGGGTGCGACCCGCGACCGAGGTGACCTACTCGGTCATCGCCTCCCCGGCCGGCGCCTACTTCAGCGGCGGCATCAAGCCGGTCACCCTGTGGCTCTCGACCGACTACGCGCGCGCCGGCGAGGGCGGCACCGGCGCGGCGAAGTGTGGCGGCAACTACGCCTCGAGCCTCGCGGGCCAGCTCGAAGGAATCGAGAACGGTTGCGACCAGGCGGTGTTCCTCGATGCGTCGACGCACACCTTCGTCGAGGAGCTCGGCGGCATGAACCTGTTCTTCGTGACCAAGGACAACAAGCTCATCACGCCAGAGCTCACCGGCTCGATCCTCGAGGGTGTCACGCGTTCCTCCGTGCTCGCGCTCGCCAAGGAGATGGGGCTGGAGCCCGAGGAGCGACGCATCCCGATCCAGGAGTGGAAGGACGGAGCGGCCAGCGGGGAGATCGTCGAGATCTTCGCCTGCGGCACCGCGGCCGTCATCACGCCTGTGGGCGAGCTGCGCTGGGCAGGCGGCTCCTGCGACCACCGGGGCGGCGTCGACTACGGCGAGGTGACCCGCACGATCCGTGAGCGGCTCCTCGACATCCAGTACGGCCGCACCGAGGACACCCACGGCTGGTTGACGCGCCTCGTCTGACCCGTCGGGTGACTAGTCAATGGTTTGTGATTGGACCATTGACAGGGTGAGTCTCGTGGGTGAAATATCGGCTCCACTTCGCACCGAAGACTAGGAGCCCGTATGGCCAGCGTCAGCAAACTCTCGGACGACGAACGCCGGTTGGCGGAACTCGGCTACAAGCAGGAGCTCAACCGGTCGTGGTCGGGCTTCTCCAACTTTGCGATCTCGTTCTCCATCATCTCGATCCTCGCGGGCTGCTTCACGACGTTCGGCCAGGGCTTCAACAACGGTGGCCCGATTGCGATCTCGTGGGGCTGGCCCATCGTGTCGCTGTTCATCCTCATCATCGGTTTCACCATGTCCGAGCTCGTGTCGGCCTACCCGACCTCCGGCGGCATCTACTGGTGGGCCAGCAAGATGGGCGGCGCGCGGGCCGGCTTCTTCACGGGCTGGCTCAACCTGATCGGTCTCGTGGCCGTCACGGCCTCGGTGGCCTACGGGTGTGCGACCTTCATCGACCTGACCCTCAGCACGTTCTCCGAGAGCTACGCCGGCAGCTACTCGTTGACGAGGGTGTTCTGGACCTTCCTCATCGTCCTGGTGCTCGCCTCCGTGCTCAACATCTTCAGCGGCCACCTGATGGCACTGATGAACAACGTCTCGGTCTGGTGGCACGTCGTCGGTGCGGCAATCGTCATCCTGATCCTCATCCTCGTGCCTGACCACCACCAGAGCTTCTCCTACGTCTTCACCGAGCGGTTCAACAACTCGGGCTACAGCGGAGGCTCGAACAGCTCGGTGAAGTACTGGTTCCTCGTGGTGCCCTTCGGGCTGCTGCTCACGCAGTACACGATCACCGGGTTCGACGCCTCGGCCCACCTCTCGGAGGAGACCTCTGCCGCCTCACAGGCAGCCGCCAAGGGGATCTGGCAGTCCATCTTCTACTCGGCCATCGGTGGCTGGATCCTGTTGCTGTGCTTCCTGTTCGCCGTGCCCGACAAGGACGGTGCGCCGGACAACGCCGGCGTCGGCGGCGGGGGCGTGGCCTACATCTTCACGAACGCGATGAGCTCCAAGTGGGCCACCGCGATCCTGCTCATCTCCGCGATCGGCCAGTTCTTCTGCACGACGTCCTGCATGACCAGTGCCTCGCGCATGACGTTCGCGTTCAGCCGCGACGGTGCGATCCCGGGCTCGCGGCTGTGGTCCTCGCTCTCTGCCAACAAGGTCCCGGCCAACGCGGTCATGCTGGTTGCCGTGGTGGCCGCGCTGATCACCCTGCCGGCTCTCAAGGAGGTCAACATCGGCACTGCCGACAAGCCCCTCATCGTGCCGGTGGCCTTCTACGCCGTCGTCTCGGTGGCGGTGATCGGCCTCTACCTCGCGTTCCTCATCCCCATCTGGCTGAGGTGGCGGATGGGTGACTCCTTCCAGCCAGGCAGCTGGAACAACGGTGCGAAGTACAAGTGGATGAACCTCATCGCGGTCATCGAGATCGCGATCATCTCGGTGTACTTCATCATGCCGTTCGTCCCCGCCGGGGTGCCGTTCACGGACGACTTCGACTGGAAGTTCGTCAACTACGCACCGATCCTGACGATCGGGTCGCTGATCGTGCTCGCCGTGTGGTGGCAGGTCTCGGCCCGCAAGTGGTTCAAGGGCCCGAAGCACACCATCGACCAGGCGGTCGTCGAGGCCTTCGGCGAGTGAGCCACGGGGTCACCCTCGACCAGGCGCTCGCCCAGCTCCCTGCCCTTGCGGGCGATCGGGAGGTGAGTGAGCTGGCCGGTGGGCTGACCAACCACAACTACCGGGTCCGGACGGCGACGCAGGACGTCGTCGTCCGGATCTCGCCGCCCACGACGGACCTGCTGGCCGTCAACCGCGAACACGAGTGGCTCAACAGCCGTGCCGCGGCGCTGGCCGGAGTCGGCGCTCCCGTCGTCGACTACCTCCCGGGACAGGGGGTGCTCGTCGTCGGCTTCCTCCCGGGGCGGACGTATGCCGCGAGCGACGTCGCGTCCAACCTGCGGCGGATCGCCGCTGCGCTCCGCCTGCTCCACGCCGGGCCCCCCTTCGCCTCCGACTTCGACATCTTCGACATCCAGCGTCGCTACTGGGGCATCGTCACCCAGCGAGGGCTGCGCGTCCCCGACGGGTATGTCGAGCTGCGCGACGTGGCTGCGCGGGTCGAGGCCGCGCTGCGCCGGTTCCCCGAACCCCGGGTGCCGTGCCACAACGACCTGCTGGCGGCCAACTTCCTGGACGACGGCGGCAGCATCCGCATCGTCGACTACGAGTACTCCGGCACCAACGAGGCGTCGTTCGAGCTGGGAAACCTGGTCAACGAGTCGCAGCTCGACCATGAGCACCTCGTGGAGCTGGTCGACTCCTACTACGGGTCGGTGGACGAGCGGCTGTTGGCACGAGCGGAGCTGTGGGGCCTCGCCGGCCGCTACGCGTGGACCCTCTGGGGAGCGATCCAGCACGGCGTGTCCGACGTGGAACACGACTTCTGGGACTTCGCCCTCGAGCGCCACGACCTCGCGGCGGCGCTCTTCACGAGCGCGCGGCTTGACGAGCTCATCGATGCGGCCACCACTGCGGTGTCCGGCGACGTGACGGGCGACCCGGCGTGAACGAGCAGCTGCCGGAGCGGGCCCGGGTCGTCATCATCGGTGGCGGCGTGATCGGGTGCAGTGTCGCCTACCACCTGGCCCATCTCGGCTGGACCGATGTGCTGCTCCTCGAACAGGGTTCGCTCTCGTGCGGCACGACGTGGCACGCTGCGGGGCTGGTCGGCCAGCTGCGGGCCACTGAGGCGAGCACGCGACTCGTGCAGTACTCGACGGACCTGTACTCGCGCCTCGAGGCGGAGACGGGTCTCGGCACGGGATACCGCGTCTGCGGCGGGCTCACCGTGGCCCGCACCGAGGAGCGCATGGTGGCGCTGCGGCGCACGGCTGCCAGCGCCGCGGCATACGACCTGGACTGTGAGCTGCTCACCGCGGGGCAGGCGCACGAGCGCTACCCACTCATGCGCGCCGAGGACCTGGTCGGTGCGATCTGGCTCCCGGGTGACGGGAGAGCGGACCCGACGGACCTCACCCAGGCCCTGGCGAAGGGCGCGCGGATGCGTGGGGTGCACATCGCTGAACGGGTGCGCGTCACGGACGTGCTGACGAAGGGCGGCCGGGCCACGGGCTTGCGGACCGACGAGGGAGACGTCGAGGCGGAGGTCGTCGTCAACTGTGCCGGCCAGTGGGCCAAGGCCGTGGGGGAGCTGGTCGGGGTCACCGTGCCGCTGCACTCCGCCGAGCACTTCTACGTCGTGACCGAGCAGATCGAGGGGGTGCACCGTGACCTGCCGATCCTGCGCGACCCGGACGGCTACACCTACGTCAAGGAGGAGGTCGGGGGTCTCCTCGTGGGCGGGTTCGAGCCGGTGGCCAAGCCGTGGGTCCCCCCGGACCAGATCCCTTACCCGTTCGAGTTCTCCCTGTTGGACGAGGACTGGGAGCACTTCGAGGTCCTCATGGACAGCGCCGTCCACCGGCTGCCTGTGCTCGCGGAAACGGGGATCCGCAAGTTCTACAACGGGCCGGAGAGCTTCACCCCCGACAACCAGTTCATCATCGGCGAGGCGCCCGAGCTGGCCGGCTTCTTCGTCGCGGCGGGCTTCAACTCAGTGGGGATCGCGTCGGCGGGCGGAGCCGGTCGGGCGCTCGCGGAGTGGATCGTCGAAGGCGAGCCGACCACCGACCTGATCAGCGCCGACATCCGCAGGTTCTCCCCGTTGGCGGGCAACAACGACTGGCTGCGCCGCCGCGTGGGCGAGGTGTTGGGGCTCCACTATGCAGTGCCGTGGCCCAACCGTGAGCTCGAGACAGGGCGACCGCTGCGCCGTTCACCCGTCCATGACCTGGTCGTCGCCCAGGGTGCCTGCCTGGGGAGTCGGAACAACTGGGAGCGGCCGAATGTCTTTGCGCCCCATGGTCTCCCGCCTGTCATCGACTACTCCTGGGAACGTCCCACGTGGGTCGACTGGTCGGTCGCCGAGCAGCTGGCGACGCGGGAGGCGGTAGCTGTCTTCGACCAGACCTCCTTCTCGAAGTACCTCGTGGTCGGGGAGGGCGCCGAGCGCGCCCTCCAGTGGGTCTGCACCGCCGACGTGGGTGTGCCCGTTGGTCGCTCGGTCTACACGGGGATGCTCAACTCGCGTGGCACCTACGAGTCCGACGTGACGGTCACGAGGACTGCCGCCGACGAGTTCTTCGTGGTGAGCAGCGCCGCGACGACGGTCCGAGACATCGACTGGATGCGCCGTCACTTCCCGCCCGACGCGTCGGCGCACGTCGTCGACCTCACGAGTGCGTATGCCGTGCTCGGCGTCATGGGACCACGGTCCCGTGAGCTGCTGCAACGGTTGTCGCCCGATGCGTTCGACGACGCGTCGTTCCCCTTTGCGACCAGCAGGGAGGTCAGGGTCGGGCAGGCGACGGTGCGGGCGACTCGCATCACGTATGTCGGTGAGTTGGGCTGGGAGCTGTACGTCCCCACGGATCTCGCCGCCGGCGTCTACGAGGACCTGTTCGACGCGGGCAGCGACCTGGGTGTCGTGCCGGCCGGCTACTCCACGATCGAGTCGATGCGCCTGGAGAAGGGCTATCGCGCCTTTGGCCGCGAGCTGACGACGGAGACCGGGCCGGTCGTCGCCGGTCTCACCTTCGCGTGCAAGCTCCGGACCGACATCGACTTTCTGGGGCGAGCGGCCGTCGAGCAGTCGCGGCTGGTGCCTCCGGCCCGGCGGATCGTCTCGTTCGTGGTCGACGACCCCGCCGCCTACCCATGGGGTGGCGAGCTCGTGCTGCGCGACGGCGAACCGGTCGGCCAGGTCACCAGCGCCGCCTGGGGCGCCAGCCTGGGGAGCGGGGTCGGACTGGCCCTTGTGGGCGACCGGGCCACGGGCAGCGCCACCGCTGACTGGCTGCGCAGCGGCAGCTACGAGATCGACCTCGCGGGGAAGCGCTACGCCGTGGCGGTGGGCCTGCGTCCGCCGTTCGACCCCGACGGGCTGAGGCTCGCGCGCGAGACGGCGACGTGACGAAATGGTTCTTTCGCAGACCATTGACGCGACCCGGTGGGGGGTATTGGATCTGAACGTGAGTCCCGCCCCGCAGACGTCCCTGCCGCACGTCGTGCTGCGGCCTGCATCGGGCAACGCGTTCGAGTCGACCGTCGAGCAGCTCGCGACAGCCATCCGGCTGGGGGTCTTCACCGACGGCGACCAGCTCCCTCCCGAACGCGAGCTCGCCGAGCGCCTCGGCGTCAGCCGCAACACGCTTCGCGAGGCGATCGCGGCGCTGCGCGAGTCCGGGCTCGTCACGACGCGGCGCGGCCGCGGTGGTGGCACTGTCATCACCTACGCCGGACTGGAGCCGGGGACCGGCGCAACGCCGGTCCGCACGGGGGCGGCGCTGGCCGACGCGATCGACTTCCGGCGGGTGGTCGAGCCGGGCGCTGCCGCCCTGGCGGCCACCAAGGCGCTGGCCGCCGACCAGCGGGCCTGGTTGATCGAGAGCGCCAAAGCGGCGCGCGAGGCTCCGGACAACGCCGCCCACCGGCTGGCCGACAGCCGCTTCCACCTGGCCATCGCGACCCTCTCCGGTTCGCCGATGCTCATCGAGGCCGTCACCCGCGCCCAGTCCGCGCTGCACGAGCTGCTGACCGCGATCCCGGTGCTGCCCCTCAACATCGCCCACTCCAACGACCAGCACGAGGCCATCGTCGCGGCAGTCCTCGGCGGGGACGCCGACACTGCCCGGGCCACCATGGAAGAGCACTGTGACGCCACGGCAGCCCTGCTGCGCGGGTTGCTGGGCTGAGGCAGGACAGGGAGACGCCATGACCACACCACCCCAGCTCACCGTCGACGAGCTCAAGGCGGACATCGCCGCGGGCACCATCGACACGATCATCGTGGCCTTCACGGACATGCAAGGACGGCTGCAGGGCAAGCGGATCCACAGCCAGTTCTTCCTCGACTCGGTCCTCGGGCACGGCACCGAGGGGTGCAACTACCTGCTCGCCGTGGACGTCGACATGAACACCGTCGACGGCTACGCGATCAGCTCCTGGGAACGCGGTTACGGCGACATGATGTTCGACCTCGACCTGTCGACCCTGCGGCGCACGCCAGGTCAGCCCTACTCGGCCACCGTCCAGTGCGACCTGTCCTGGCTCGACGGCAGCGGGCCGGTGCGCCCGTCACCACGGTCGGTCCTCAAGGCCCAGGTCGACGCGGCCGCCGAGCTCGGCTTCGTGGCCCTCACCGGCACCGAGCTCGAGTTCATCGTGTTCGAGGAGAGCTTCGAGCAGGGCTGGGACCGGCGCTACCAGGGCATGACCGGCGCCAACCGCTACAACGTGGACTACTCGATCCTCGGCGGCACCAAGGTCGAGCCGCTGCTGCGCGAGATCCGCAACGAGATGTATGCCGCGGGCGTGACCGTGGAGAGCGCGAAGGGCGAGTGCAACCCAGGACAGCACGAGATCGCCTTCCTCTACGACGAGGTGCTGCGGACCTGCGACAACCACGTCGTCTACAAGACGGCTGCCAAGGAGCTCGCCGCCAAGCACGGGCAGTCGCTGACCTTCATGGCCAAGTTCGACGAGCGCGAGGGCAACTCCTGCCACATCCACCTGTCACTGCGAGGGCTCGGTGGGGAAACGGTCTTCGCCGACGAGGACCGCGAGGGTGGACGCTCACTCGTCTTCGAGCACTTCGTCGCAGGCATCCAGGCCACCATGCGGGACTTCACCCTTCTCTACGCACCGAACATCAACTCCTACAAGCGGTTCCAGCCCGGTTCCTTTGCGCCCACGGCCATCGCCTGGGGCACGGACAACCGGACCTGCGCGCTGCGGGTCGTCGGGCACGGTGCCGGGCTCCGCGTCGAGAACCGGGTCCCCGGGGGCGACGTGAACCCCTACCTCGCGGTGGCGGGCATGCTCGCCGCCGGGCTGCACGGCATACGCGAGGAGCTCCCGCTCGAGCCGGCGTTCGGCGGCAACGCCTATGCCTCCGACAAGGAGCGCGTGCCCTCGCTGCTCAGCGAGGCGCGTGAGCTGTTCGTCGCCTCGCCCGTCGCCCGAGCCGCGCTGGGGGACGACGTGGTCGAGCACTATGCCCACGCCGCCAAGATCGAGCTCACCGCATTCAACGCGGCGGTCACCGACTGGGAGCGGGTCCGGGGGTTCGAGCGGCTGTGAGCGCGACGATCCACGAGGTTCTCAACCCCGCAACAGAGGCGGTGGTGACGGAGGTCAGCCTGGCCTCGGTCGAGGACGCCGACGCGGCGATCGCCGCAGCAGAGGCTGCCGGCCCCGCCTGGCGCGCCCTGGCTCCAGCCGACCGGGGCCGGCTGCTGCGCAGGTTCGCGGAGGTCGTGGACGACCACCTCGAGGAGCTGGCCCGGCTGGAGGTGGCCAACGCCGGCCACACCATCGGCAACGCGCGCTGGGAGGCAGGCAACGTCCGCGACGTCCTGACGTACTACTCCGCCGCACCCGAACGCCACTTCGGCAGGCAGATCCCCGTCGCGGGCGGAATCGACGTGACCTTCAAGGAACCCTTGGGGACGGTCGGGATCATCGTGCCGTGGAACTTCCCGATGCCCATCGCCGGGTGGGGATTCGCCCCGGCGTTGGCAGCAGGGAACACGGTGGTGCTCAAGCCTGCTGAGCTCACCCCGCTGACGGCTCTGCGACTCGGTGAGCTGGCCCTCGAGGCTGGACTGCCCGAGGGCGTGTTCACGGTGGTCGCGGGCAAGGGGTCGGTCGTGGGCGAGCGGTTCGTCACGCACCCCGCGGTGCGCAAGATCTGCTTCACGGGATCGACCGCCGTGGGGCAGCGGATCATGCGTGGCGCGGCCGACCGGGTCAAGCGGATCACCCTGGAGCTCGGTGGCAAGAGCGCCAACATCGTCTTCGCCGACAGCGACCTCGAGAAGGCTGCAGCCACGGCCCCGTATGGCGTCTTCGACAACGCCGGCCAGGACTGCTGCGCACGGAGCCGGATCCTGGTGCAGCGCAGCGTGTTCGACAGGTTCATGGAGCTGTTCGAGCCGGCCGTGGCCGGGGTCGTGGTCGCCGCACCAGGCGACGAGGGCACCGAGATGGGTCCGCTCATCAGCGCGGGTCAGCGCGAGACCGTCCGGTCGTATGTCGAGGAGTCGCCCGAGCCGGTCGAGGTTGCCTTCCGGGGTGGGGCGCCCGAAGGCGCCGGCTACTGGTACCCGCCAACGGTCGTTCTGCCCCGAGCCACGACCGACCGCGTCTGGCAGGAAGAGGTCTTCGGGCCGGTGGTCGCCGTGATGCCGTTCGACGACGAGGCCGACGCGGTCGCGAAGGCGAACGACACGGCATACGGGCTGTCCGGCTCGATCTGGACGCGCGACGTGGGTCGGGCGCTGCGGGTGGCGCGCGGGGTCGAGGCCGGCAACCTGTCGGTCAACTCGCACAGCAGCGTGCGGTACTCCACCCCCTTCGGGGGCTTCAAGCAGTCCGGCCTCGGCCGGGAGCTCGGACCGGACGCCCTCGACTCGTTCAGCGAGGTCAAGAACGTCTTCATCTCCACTGACAGCTGAGAGGACACTTCATGGCAGGCAGGCTCCAGGGCAGGGTGGCCGTCGTCACGGGCGGGTGCAGCGGCATCGGGCTCGCGACGGTGCGACGGTTTGCCGAGGAGGGCGCCACGGTCGTGATCGGCGACCTCGACGACGCCGCGGGGGAGTCGATCGCCGCGGAGCTGGGGGGTGCCTACGTCCACTGCGACGTGACCGACCCCGAGGAGGTCGAGGCGCTGTTCCGCACGGCCAAGGAGAAGTTCGGCAGCGTCGACGTCGCGTTCAACAACGCCGGGATCTCGCCTCCCGACGACGACTCGATCCTCACCACCGGGCTCGACGCGTGGCGCCGGGTGCAGGAGGTCAACCTCACCAGCGTCTACCTGTGCTGCAAGGCTGCCCTGCCCTACATGCTGGAACAGGGACGGGGTTCGATCATCAACACCGCGTCCTTCGTCGCGGTGATGGGTGCCGCCACGAGCCAGATCTCCTACACGGCCAGCAAGGGCGGCGTGCTGTCGATGTCGCGTGAGCTGGGCGTGCAGTTCGCCCGCGAGGGGGTGCGGGTCAACGCCCTCTGCCCCGGGCCGGTCAACACGCCACTGCTGCAGGAGCTGTTCGCCAAGGACCCCGAGCGGGCGGCCAGGCGGATGGTGCACATCCCGGTCGGCCGGTTCGCCGAGCCGGTGGAGATCGCCAACGCGGTCCTCTTCCTCGCCAGTGACGAGTCCAGCTTCATCACGGCCTCGCAGTTCCTCGTCGACGGCGGGATCAGCGGCGCGTACGTCACCCCGCTGTGAGAACGAGCGCCCCTGTGAGCACCCGATGAGGACCCCGTGAGCCGCCGCCCCGTGAGCCGCCCCGTGATCGGGCTGACCTGCTACGTCGAGCCGGTGTCCCGTACTGTCTGGCGGGACGTTCCCAGCGCCACCGTTCCGTACTCCTACATCCGCAAGCTCGAGCAGGCCGGCGGGGTCGTCGTGATCATCCCGCCGCGGGCGGACGGCGACCCTGGCCTTGCCGCGGAGATCCTCTCGCGACTCGACGGCCTCGTCATCGCAGGGGGGGCCGACGTCGATCCCTCGCGATATGCCCGCGAGCGCCACCCAGCGGCCCAGGAGCCCCGGGAGGACCGGGACGCCATGGAGCTGGCCCTGGCAGCGGCCGCCGCCGAGGAGGGAGTGCCACTCCTCGGGATCTGCCGGGGTATGCAGGTCATGGCCGTGGCCGCCGGAGGCGACCTGGAGCAGCACGTGCCGGACCGGGTGGGCCACCAGGACCACTCGCCCCACGTGGGGGCCTACGGTGCCCACGCGGTGACCACCGTGGCCGGGACGCGGGTGAACTCGCTGCTGGGCGACTCCACGGTCGTGCCGAGCTACCACCACCAGTCGGTGCTGACCCATCCCGGGTTCGTCGCCGCCGCCTGGGCGGAAGACGGCACGCTGGAGGCGATGGAGGACCCGGCGGCCGGGTTCCGGCTGGCTGTCCAGTGGCATCCGGAGGAAGGCGACGACCCGCGGTTGTTCGCCGCGCTGGTGGACGCGGCCGCGCGGCACATCTCGTCGACGAGCTGACCATCATCTGGACGGGGGATGCCAACAGGCGGACCGCCCTGTCACTCTTGCACCGTGACGTCCTGGCACATGGCCACCACCATGGTGATTATCGACTAGCGCGACGAGAACTCCCTCGTCGCGCAGACCTCCCACACCCGGGGGGTCTTTTCGTTTGTCAGGCACTGTCTGTCAGCCGCTGCCAGCACCATCCCCGCCCGGCAGCGGGCGCGATGCCGGGGAGAATGACCACCAGGAACTGCTGTACCACCGAGGCGAGACCGAACCGATGAGGACACCGCGATGAGCGACCTGCACGTCTACGACACCACCCTGCGCGATGGTGCGCAGCAGGAGGGGCTCAACCTCTCCGTGTCGGACAAGCTGGCCATTGCCCTGCACCTCGACGAGCTCGGCGTCGGCTTCATCGAGGGTGGCTGGCCGGGCGCCAACCCGAAGGACACCGAGTTCTTCGCGCGCGCCAGGACCGAGCTGACGCTGCGCAACGCGACCCTCGCGGCCTTCGGCGCGACCAGGCGGGTCGGCGGCAACGCGGCCGACGACCCGCTGGTCCGTGCCCTCGTCGACTCCGGTGCCCCCGTCGTCACCCTCGTGGCGAAATCCCATGTGCGCCACGTGGAGTCGGCCCTGCGGACCACCCTCGAGGAGAACCTCGCCATGGTGCGCGACACCGTCTCCTTCCTCCACGGCGAGGGGCGTCGCGTCTTCCTCGACGCCGAGCACTTCTTCGACGGGTATGCCGCCGACCGGGCCTATGCGCTGGAGGTCATCCGTGCCGCCATGGAGTCCGGCGCCGAGGTCGTCGCGCTCTGCGACACCAACGGCGGCATGCTGCCGAACCAGGTCGCCGACGTGGTGGCCGACGTCGTCAGCACCACCGCTGCCCGGGTGGGCATCCACTGCCACAACGACACCGGTTGTGCGGTGGCCAACTCGATGGCGGCGGTCGACGCGGGGGCGACCCACGTGCAGGGGACCATCAACGGCTACGGCGAGCGCACCGGCAACGCCGACCTCCTCACGGTGGTCAGCAACCTGCAGATCAAGCGAGGCCTGCCGATGCTCGACAGCGGACGGCTCCGCGAGGCGACGCGCATCGCCCACGCGATCTCCGAGATCACCAACGTGCCGCCCTACTCGCGTCAGCCCTACGTCGGTGCCAGTGCCTTTGCACACAAGGCCGGGCTGCACGCCAGCGCCATCAAGATCGACCCCGACCTCTACCAGCACACGGACCCGCAGCACGTGGGCAACGACATGCGGATGCTGGTGTCGGACATGGCTGGTCGCGCGAGCATCGAGCTCAAGGGCCGCGAGCTGGGTTACGACCTCTCCGACGACAAGGACCTGCTCACCCGGGTGCTGGCCAAGGTGAAGGACCTCGAGCTGCGCGGCTACACCTTCGACGCGGCCGACGCGTCCTTCGAGCTGCTGTTGCGCCGGGAGGTCGAGGACGCGAGCTACGACTTCTTCGAGGTCGAGTCCTGGCGCGTCATCACCGATGCCCGTGGCGGCGGCGAGACCGCCCTGTCCGAAGCAACGGTCAAGCTCGTCGCGGGCGGCGAGCGGGTCGTGGCGACCGGCGAGGGGAACGGTCCCGTGAACGCTCTCGACCACGCGCTGCGCCGAGCACTGGCCCCGGCCTACCCCGAGCTCGACAAGCTCGAGCTGATCGACTACCGGGTGCGCATCCTCGACGCGGCCCACGGCACCGACGCGGTGACCCGGGTGCTCATCGAGACGTCCGACGGCTCGACGTCGTGGGAGACCATCGGCGTCGCGGGCAACATCATCGAGGCGTCCTGGCAGGCACTCGTGGACGGTGTCACCTACGGACTCGTGCGGGCGGGCGTCCCCGTCAGATAGCCCACCCGACCGCCGGGGTGTCTGTGGTGGTCAGTCGGTGCCGAACTCGATGGCCGCGCGGTCGAGTGCGTCGTCGTCGGAGTCGGCCTGTGCTGCATGGGGATTCGACGAGATGGCCTTGGCACCACCGGGCTCGAGATCGCCCACGAGGTCCTGGTGACGGGCGACGAGCTGGCCCTGCGCGGCATACAGCTCGAGCTTGGCCCGGGAGTCGGCGATGTCGAGGTTGCGCATCGTCAGCTGGCCGATGCGGTCGACGGGGCCGAAGGCCGCTCCCTCGGTGCGCTCCATCGAGAGCTTCTCCGGGTGGTAGCTGAAGGCGGGACCGGTCGTGTTGACGATCGAGTAGTCGTCGCCCCGGCGCAGCCGGACGGTGACCTCTCCGGTGACGACCGAGGCGACCCAGCGCTGGAGCGACTCGCGCAGCATGAGTGACTGCGGGTCGAGCCAGCGGCCTTCGTAGAGCAGCCGACCGAGGCGACGGCCCTCGGCGTGGTAGTTGGCGATGGTGTCCTCGTTGTGGATCGCGTTGAGCAGTCGCTCGTAGGTGATCCACAGCAGGGCCAGGCCGGGGGCCTCGTAGATGCCGCGGCTCTTGGCCTCGATGATGCGGTTCTCGATCTGGTCGGACATCCCGAGCCCGTGGCGTCCGCCGACCTTGTTGGCCTCGTCGACGAGGGACACCGCGTCCGGGAAGGTCTGGCCGTTGATGGCCACCGGGCGCCCCTGCTCGAACCGCACGGTGACGTCCTCGGTGGCGATTGCCACTGACTCGTCCCAGAACGCGACGCCCATGATCGGCTCGACGATCTCCATGCTCTCGTTGAGGAACTCGAGGGTCTTGGCCTCGTGGGTGGCGCCCCAGATGTTGGCGTCGGTGGAGTAGGCCTTCTCGGTGCTCGAGCGGTAGGGGAGGTCACGGGCCTGCAGCCACTCCGACATCTCCTTGCGGCCGCCGAGCTCGCTCACGAAGTCGGCGTCGAGCCACGGCTTGTAGATGCGCAGGGCCGGGTTGGCGAGCAGGCCGTAGCGGTAGAACCGCTCGATGTCGTTGCCCTTGAAGGTGGAGCCGTCGCCCCAGATGTCGACACCGTCGTCCTTCATGGCACGCACCAGCAGCGTCCCGGTGACGACCCGGCCCAGGGGGGTGGTGTTGAAGTAGGTCTTGCCGCCGCTGCGGATGTGGAACGCACCACACGCGATGGCGGACAGTCCCTCCTCCACGAGCGCGGGCCGGCAGTCGACCAGGCGCGCCAGGTCGGCGCCGTACTGCCCGGCGCGGTCGGGGACCGTGTCGATCTCGGGCTCGTCGTACTGGCCCAGGTTCGCGGTGTAGGTGCAGGGGATCGCCCCCTTCTCCCGCATCCAGGCAACGGCGACAGAGGTGTCCAGACCACCCGAGAAGGCGATCCCGACACGCTCACCAACAGGCAGGGACGTCAGAACTTTCGACACGGTAGGTCAGCCTACGGGCCGCCGCAGGAGCGCGCGCACGGGTCCGGTCCGTGGCCCGGAGCCGGGCCGGAGAGGTGGAGGTCGAGGGTGGAGGTCGAGAGGGGGACTTGACATCGATATATCGACGAGTGCATCATTCGATATATCGACGACAGACTGTCGATTGTGCGAGAGAGAGCCGTCCACCAGAGCGACGGCCCCCGCCCCCCCATTCGTAGGAGAGAACCCATGAATCGCATGAACCTGAACATCCAGATGTCCCACCCCCGTCGAGGGAGCAGCTCCGGCGAGTCCGGTCACCCCGGTCACGGCCACCACGGGGGACCCCGCCGTGGCCGCGGCGAGTTCGCCGGCTTCGGACCCGGCGCGGGCTTCGGCCCGGGTGCCGGTTTCGGCCCGGGTGCCGGTTCCGGCWGGGGGCTCAGTGGCGAGGGCCGCGGCCCTCGCGGCGGGGGTCGCGGACCACGTCGCGGCCGTCGCGGTGACGTCCGACGCGCGATCCTCGCCCTCCTCGCGGAGGAGCCGATGAACGGCTACGGCATCATCACCGCCATCGCCGAGCGCTCGGACGGCTCGTGGCAGCCGGGTCCCGGGTCGGTCTACCCGGCCCTGCGCGTGCTCGACGAGGAGGGCCTGATCGCCCCCGACGAGTCCGACGACGATCCGCGTCGCAAGGTCTTCGCACTGACCGACGACGGCCGCGCCTACGCGGAAGGCCACGGCGACGAGCTCGCGCAGGCGTTTGTCGACGCGACCACTCCCCGTCGCGGGTTCCGCGAGATGCGCCGTGAGATCGGCCAGCTGGTGGTCGCCGTCGAACAAGTCGTCGTCGCGGGCCAGCCGGCCCAGCTCGACGCCGCACAGCAGGTGCTCGCCGATGCTCGCCGCTCGCTCTACCGCATCCTCGCGGAGGACGAGACGGGCAGCGTCGACGTCACCCCGGTCGACACGCCGACCGACGCCGGCGCCTCAGCCGACTCGAGCACGGCGGCCGAGTAGTCCCCACTGATCGCGTCCAGGGCCTGCAGGAGTCGCTCCCGCAGGCCCTGGCCGCGCGTGGCGAAGTCGCGCTGGGCGGCGGCATACTCCGCTCGGCCTTGCGGTGTCTCGATGGCGACCGGGACGTAGCCGAGGGCGCTCAGGTCGTAGGGCGAGGCGCGCATGTCGAGCTCGCGGATCTCACGGGCGAGGTCGAAGCAGTCCATCACCAGCGAGCTCGGGATGGCGGGCGACAGCTTCATGCACCACTTGTAGAGGTCCATACCGGCGTGCAGGCACCCCGGCTGTTCGAGCGCCACCTGGTCCTCCCTGGTCGGCTGGAGGAGGTTCAGCGACCGGGCCGCGGGAGTGTAGAAGCGAAACGCGTCGTAGTGGGTGCACTTGATCTGCAGGCCGTCGACGACCTCGTCGGTGCCCCTCGGGCCGAGCCGTAGTGGCCAGGCTGCGTGGCGGACCTCCTCGGCGGGCTGCCGGTAGACCATCGCCCACTCGTGCAGGCCGAAGCACCCGAGCTGCGCCGGCCGCGCGTGCGTCGCCGTCACGAGCCGCCGCACGAACTCGACCGTGGCGCCGCGCGCTTCGAGGTATGCCGCGGCGTCCAGCTGGGTGCCACCGTCCACCTCGCGGTAGAACCGCCACGCGCCGCGGTCCAGGTGCGCGGCGCCCTCGAGGACCACGCCGGGTCCGGGGTGCCAGCGACGCAGCTGCGACGGCTTGAACGGGTAGTACGTGAAGAGGAAGTCCTCGACCGGGTGGGCGACGCCGCTCTGGCGACGCTCTCGATGACCCGAGGTGGCCGCGTCGACGCGGTCGGCGTGCTGGGCCTCGAGCGCCAGCCACACCGACGGCTCGAGCACCTTGGCGACCATGGTCACCAAGGCTAGCCGCGCGGCATACGCTTCCGAACTTTCGGCCACTCGCCCGAAAGTCGGCGTTGATCGCGCTGCCAGCCCCGAACTTTCGGCCACTCGCCCGAAGGTGCGGGGCGAGTGGCCTGCGCGTCAGGAACGCGCCTCGGCGTCGTGCAGGACGCGGTCCCAGTCGTGGTCGAGGTCGGTGAAGGCGATGGTTGAGTCGGATCCGTGCGGTGCGTGCGGGAGCGACCAGGTGCGGCGGTGGTGTCGCTCGACGGCGAAGACCAGCGCAGTGACGAATGCCAGGAGCAGGATGATGGTCATGACTGAAATCATGCGCTCAACCGATTCCAGACACGAGTGGCAGAACTGTCGCTGAGGGCAGTTTTTCTGCCATACTGTCGCCCATGGCCCTGTCCACCATTGCAGCGCTCATCACCGACCCCGTCGCGATGTTCGAGACCGCCATCGCGTGCGAGGTCTTCGGGCTCGACCGCACCGACGACGGAGTGCCGCCGTTCACCTTCATGATGTGTGGCGAGACCGCCGGCGTAGCTGTCCCCACGACGAGCGGTGGCGCGCTGACGCCGACGCACCAGTGGCAGGACGCCCTGGATGCCGACCTCGTGGTGATGCCTGCAGGCGGGGTCCGCGACACATATCCGGAGGAGCTGCTCGACGTGATCCGCGGCGCGCACGCCCGCGGCGCCACCATCCTGTCGATTTGCACGGGGTCGTTCATCCTCGGCGAGACCGGGCTGCTCGACGGACTGACCGCGGTGACGCACTGGCGCTACGCCGAGTCGTTCGCCCGTCGGTTCCCCAAGACCACGGTCTCCATGGACGTGCTCTACCTCGACCACGGCCAGATCGTCACCGGGGCCGGGACTGCCGCAGGCATCGACGCCGTGCTCCACCTCGTCCGTCGCGAGCTGGGGTCGACGGTGGCCACCCGCATCGCCCGCCGCATGGTCGTCCCTCCGCAGCGCGACGGCGGCCAGCGCCAGTACGTCGAGGCGCCCCTGCCCGAGACCGACTGCGAGAGCATGCAGCCGGTGCTCAACCACATCACCGATAACCTCGATGCCCCCCACACGGTCCCGGACCTCGCTCGCCTCGCGATGATGTCCGAGCGCACCTTCGCCCGCCGCTTCGTCGCCGAGACCGGCACGACGCCGCACAAGTGGCTCGTCCAGCAACGAGTGCTGCGCGCTCGCGAGCTGCTCGAGTCGACCGACCTCCCCGTGGAGTCGGTGGCGTCGCACAGCGGGTTCGGGTCGGCAGCGTTGCTGCGCACCCACTTCCAGACCGTCGTAGGCACCTCCCCCCAGCGCTACCGTCGCGAGTTCTCGCGGCGCTGAGCCGCACCTCCCCGACCTCTCCCGCGCCCGGGACGACCACGTCGCCCCGATAGGCTCGTCGGGTGCGCATCGCGAGATACACGACAGGTGAGGACCCGGCCTACGGCATCGTCGAGGGGGAGCCGGGTCGCGAGTTCATCGCCCAGGTCCAGGGCGACCCGCTCTACCAGCCCCTGGTGCTCACGGGCGAGCAGGTTGCGCTGGCCGACGCAAGGCTGCTCGCGCCCGTCATCCCGCGCAGCAAGGTGATCGGCATCGGTCGCAACTACGCCGACCACGCCAAGGAGATGGGCGGCGAGCCGCCGGCCCAGCCCATGATGTTTCTCGTTCCCAACACCGCCGTCGTCGGCCCTGGCGACCCGATCGTGATGCCCGCTGGGGCGGAGGAGATCTCCTACGAGGGCGAGCTCGCAGTCGTCATCGGCCGGATCGCCAAGGACGTGCCACGGGAGCGCGTGAAGGAGGTCGTCTACGGCTACACCTGCGCCAACGACGTCACCGCCCGCGACTGGCAGCGTGGCGACGGGCAGTGGGCCCGCGCCAAGGGTTTCGACACGTCCACGCCGCTCGGTCCGTGGATCAGCACCGAGCTCGACGTCAGCGACCTGCGGATCCAGACCCGTCTCGACGGCCAGACCCGCCAGGACGGCACCACGGCGGACATGGTCTTCGACGTCGAGACCCTCGTCTCGTACGTCAGCTCGGCTTTCACGCTCCTGCCCGGAGACGTCATCCTGACCGGCACGCCCGCCGGTGTCGGCCTCGTGGAGGCAGGTCAGCGGGTGGAGGTCGAGATCGAGGGCATCGGCACGCTCAGCAACACCTTCGTGCGCCGCTGAGACGAGGTATGCCGCGGGGCCTGCCACGCGGCATACCTCGCGTGTGCGGTCAGCGGTCCGAGGCGGCGCCCACCGGGGCGCCGGACGGTGAGTCGTCGAGGGCGCGGTCCCTCAGCTCTGCGATGGACGGGGCCGGTCCGCCCACGGGCCCGACCGGGCCGACGGACAGCCGGGCGGCCAGGTCCTGCAGCTCCACCGGGACTGCGGACTCGCCCAACCCCGCCCTCGCCGCCGCCCGCGAGACGTCGTGGAGCAGCGCTTCCGCTTCGGCGTCCGGGCCCTCCGCCAGCGTCGCGATGGCCATCGCAGCAATCGTCTCCAGCTGCCAGCCGAGGTCGCTCGGGTCATAGTGTCGGATGGACTCGGCGAGGACGCCACGGCCGCTCTCGGACTGGCCGTCGCACACCAGGGCGAAGCCGAGGATCTGGAGTGCGTTGGTCAGGGCGTAACCGGTGCTCATGCGACGGCTGCGCCGCACGGCGTCCTGGGCGATGGAGATGGCGAGGGCCGGTGCGTCCGCCATGAGGTGGCCCCGCGCCAGGTCCACGAGGGCCGAGATCGCCTCGGTGTCGTCAAGGGCGAGCTCGAGCCCGATCTGGCCGTGGCGCACGACCTCGGCTGCGTCGTGGCGCTGGGTGGCCGCCCAGGCTGCGGCACTGTGCGCGCGATGTCGCATCCCACGGTGGTCCGCGGCCGTGGCCACCGCGATCGCCAGGTCACTCTCGGCTCGCGCAGCCTCATGGTCGTCGAGCTCCGCGGCGATCACCGCACGGAAGCAGTGCGCCAGGACCCGGTGCACCGTGTCCGAGGGCTCGAGCTGGTCGACGGCCGCGAGCAACGGGGTCGCGAGCTCGGGCCCCTCGACGACATAGGACGCGCTCCCCGCGACGACCCGCGCCCTCGGCAGCCACGGTCCTCGGTGCCGCGACGCGAGGACTGTCCTCATGAGGTCGAGCAGGACGTCCTGGCGTCCCAGGAGTGCAAGTGCCCGACGTCGGCTCCCCAAGAGGGCGGTCGCGCGGTCCGGTCGTGCGGTGGCAACCAGCTCTGCGACCACCTGCCGGAGGATGGGCAGGTCATCATTGGTCGCAGCCAGGAACTCTTCGGGAACGAGCTCCTCGAAGTCCACCCGACCAGCCTCCTCGAGCCACTGGTTGGCCACCGCCAGCAGGACAGCGTGCTGGCGAGCTCGTTCGCCGTCGACACCCTTCGCGCGGTCCGGATCGCCTGCTCCCGGTGCGGCGGCCCCTCCATCGGCCAAGCACACCGCCCGCACCGTGTGCAGAAGTCCGAAACGGCGGCCGGAAGGGGATTCGATGGGCTGCACCAAGGCGTGCCGGACCAGCGCCTCGATGGCGAGGAGCGCATCCTCGTGCGGCGATCCCGAGGGAGCGGCTGCCACGGCTGCCACGGCGGCGGACGCGGTGAGGCGGTCGGGGGAGCCGTCCAGGACGGCGAGAGCCGCGAGGGCCGCCCGCTCGTCGGGACGTAGCAGGTCGAGGCTCCAACGCACGAGGGCTGTGAGGGAGGACTGGCGGCTGCCGGGCTCGGTCACGCCGACCTCTTCGACCAGGGGTAGGCGGGCAAGGAGCTCCTGCGGGGGGAGCGTCGCGACTCGTGCCGCAGCCAGCTCGATCGCGAGGGGCAGTCCGTCGAGACGCTCGCAGAGCTGCACCACCGCCTCGCCGTCCGAAGCACCCGTGTACCCCGCGACGACCGCCCCTGCGCGTTCCACGAACAGCTGCCGCGCCGTGGTCCCGGGATCGAGGAAAGGGACCGTGACGACGTGCTCGCCCGGGATGCCCAACGGCCCCCGCGACGTCGCCAGCACGCTCGTGGAGCCATGACGCTCCAGCAGCTCGCGGATCTCGCCCGGCGCGTCGGCAAGGTGCTCGAGGTTGTCGAGGGCCAGCAGCATCGGCTCGTCGTCGAGCACGTCGCCGAGGTCAGCAGGGGCGACGCCCAGTGTGCGTGAGACCGTGTCGACCACTGATGCGTCCACGGGTTCGTTGGCGAATGACACCCACGTCACGGGTCCCGGGTCCCGGAGGGCGAGGGCCTCCTGGGCCGTGCGGGTCTTGCCGACCCCGCCCGGCCCGGTCAGCACCACGAGACGGCGGGAGCGCAGGGCGTCCGCGGTGCGTGCGATGACTTCGTCCCTCCCGATCGAGGGTGCGAGGGGCACGGGAACCGGCTCCACCCGGATCACGGGAGGTCGGGTGCCCAGCAGCGCCGGGTTCTGGTGCAGCACGCGATCCGCCAGCGATGCCAGGGCTGGGCCGGGGTCCAGTCCCAGCTCGCGAGCCAGGTGATGCCTGGCGCGTCGCAAGGCGTCGAGGGCGTCGGCCTGACGGCCTGCGCGCGCGAGCGCGGTCACCAGCAGCTCCCAGAGGTGTTCGTGGTCGGGGTGCTGCTCGGTCAGTTCCTCGAGGTCGGGAAGCGCCGCCTGGTGCTGGGCCAGGGCCACCTGGGCCTCGGCGAGAAGCTCGCGGCCGAGCAGCCGCTCCCGGTGGAGGGGTTCGAGCCAGTCGGCGGCGAACGGCATCGCCACGAGGTCTGCCAAGGGGTCCCCTCGCCACTCCTGCAGGGCCCGGGAGACGAGCTCCGCCGCAGCCTTCGGACGACCGGCGGCGAGGGCGTCGCCGCCGGTCGCGAGCAGGTCCCGGAAGCGCGAGACGTCGACCTCGTCGGGGGCCGCGCTCAGCTCGTACCCTTCGCCATGGCCGACCAGGCGGCTCGGCGACCCGGCTGGTCGCTGTGGCTCGAGGGCCTTTCGAAGGGTCGAGACGTAGACCTGGAGGTTCTGGCGGTGGTGCTCCGGTACGTGCTCCCCCCACACGCCCTCCGCCAGGCGGTCCACGGAAACGGTGTGGTTCGGCTCGAGGGCCAGCTGGGCCAGAACCGCCCGCTGCTTGGGGCCTCCGCAGTCGATGGGGGATCCGTCCTCTGCGAGGACCCGCATGCTGCCCAGGAGCTTGATCTCCACCGACCCTCCGGCTGCTCAGCCACCCGGCCCGCGCCGGAGGGCCTCATGGTAGGCACCAGCCCCGGTGCCCAGACACCACCAAACAACGCAGAAGGGCCGACAGGCGGGGGCCTGTCGGCGCTTCGGTGGTGGCGAGCTATTGCACGCGGCACCAGGTGGGGGAGGTGGAGACCCAGACCCCGGCGGTCGAGTGGATCTCGGACTGGTACTGGTAGCCCTGGTACACGCCGTTGTAGTACCAGTACATCTCGATGCTGACGTTGTAGGCGTAGCCGGAGCGGGCCGCGAAGGTGAAGACGTCGTTTCCCATGCCCAGACCGCTGCGGGTGGAGAGGTAGCCAGCGGAGGGGTAGACGGTCCGCAGCACCCAGCCGGAGGTGTTGTACTCGAAGACCTTGAACCGGTAGGAGACCGCCCAGCCGGGTCCCCACCAGTGCAGGTCGGGGGCCTCGGCGGAGATCGTGCGGTAGTTGCAGGTCGCCGCGAGCGTGATGCTCGGCGTCGCGGCCGAGGCGGAGGTCGCGGTGACCGTGCCGAGTCCGACGACGCCTGCGAGGACGAGGACGAGGGCGGCGAGGCGTCGACGCAGTCGACGCGGGGTCCGGTGGCTGGATGTCGGGGTCGGGGTGGGCTGGGGGGTGCGGGTGCTGGTCGTGGTGGGCTGGGGGGTGCGGGTGCTGGTCGTGGTGGTCATCGTTCTCTCCTCCTCAGGGAGTCGGTCCGGGTGGTTCTTGCTGACAGGGGAACCGTCCCAAGACCCGCTTCAGGACCACTTCAGCCCGATCGCGCAGGCCCTGAAGCGAGGTATGCCGCGCAGCTGGCCACGCGGCATACGTCCAGTCCGTGGGTGGTCCCTAGAATCGGGGCACCATGACTGAGAAGCCCTCCACCGCACCCCGCCTCCGCGTCGCGCCGTCACCCACGGGCGACCCGCACGTCGGCACGGCCTACATGTCGCTGTTCAACCTCGCCTTCGCGCGCCAGCAGGGCGGCTCGTTCGTGCTGCGCATCGAGGACACCGACCGGGCCCGGTTCCAGGCCGACAGCGAGCAGCAGGTCTTCGACACGCTGCACTGGCTCGGGCTGCGATGGGATGAGGGCCCGGACGTGGGTGGGCCGTTTGCGCCGTACCGCCAGAGCGAGCGGCTGGACACCTACCGTCCCTACGTCGAGCGACTGCTGGAGGAGGGCAAGGCCTATCACTGCTGGTGCTCGACCGAGCGACTGACGCAGATGCGCGAGATGCAGCAGAAGCTCAAGCAGCCGACCGGCTACGACCGGCTGTGCGTCGGCAAGACCCGGGAAGAGCGCGCCGAACTGCCTGGTTTCTCGCAGACCCCCGTCGTCCGCATGCTCATCCCCGAGGACGCCCCGCTGCAGTTCGACGACCTCATCCGCGGCCGCGTCTCGGCGCCCCGCCCGGACGACCAGGTCATCCTCAAGGCAGACGGGTTCCCGACCTACCACCTTGCCGTCGTGGTGGACGACCACGAGATGGGGATCACCCACGTCGTGCGCGGCGAGGAGTGGATCTCGAGCACTCCCAAGCACATCCTGCTCTACCAGTGGCTGGGGCTGGAGCCGCCGGCGTTCGCCCACATGCCGCTGCTGCGCAACACGGACAAGTCCAAGATCTCCAAGCGCAAGAACCCGGCCGCCAGGCTGACCTGGTTCAAGGAGCAGGGCTACCTGCCTGAGGCTCTGGTGAACTTCCTTGCGCTGCTTGCCTATCCACCCGCCATCGGCGCGGACGGCAGTGACGTGGAAGTCTTCACGTTCGAGGAGTTCAGCGCCGACTTCGACTGGGGCAAGGTCAACCCGGTCGGGCCGATCTTCGACCTCAAGAAGCTCGAGTGGCTCAACGGTGTCTACATCCGCGAGCTGGGAACCGGTCAGCTCGCCTCCCGGCTGCTGCCCTACCTCGAGCGTGACGGCGTCCTGTCGGGCAACCCGAGCCTGGGCGAGCTCGCCCGACTGGAGAAGGTCACCGAGCTGATCCAGACCAGGATGGCGCTGCTGTCCGAGGCGAGCGCGCTGGTGGCGCCGTTCTACACCGCCGACGACGCCTTGGAGATCGCCGAGGACGCGCGCGCCCAGCTCAAGGACGACTCGCGTGAGGTGCTCGGGGCGGCGATCAAGGCCATCGAGGACCTCGACGACAGTCGTTCGGGCGTGCTCGGCTCCGAGAGCGGCTGGAAGGCCGCGGTGATCGAGGCGGCACTGCGGTCGGCGATCGTCGAGGGGATGGGCATCAAGCCCAAGTTCGCCTTCGGCCCGCTGCGCACCGCCGTGTCCGGGCAGCGGATCAGCCCGCCGTTGTTCGAGTCGATGGAGATCCTCGGCAAGACCTCGACCCTGGCGCGACTGCACCGGCTGCACGACGAGCTCGCCTCTTCCTGACAAACCCCGGCGAGGGAGCCGATTTGGGAACGCACCCGACGGGCCGGTAGTATCGCGTCTCGGTTCACTCCCATGAAGGCCTTCGGGCGCGCTGGAAGTGATACCCCCTTGGGGTATGGTGTAATTGGCAACACTACGGTTTCTGGTACCGTCATTCTAGGTTCGAGTCCTGGTACCCCAGCTCAGGCGCAAGCCCTTGTGGCACACGCCGATTCGGAGAAATCCACTGCCTGCCGGTATGGTTCTCTCCGCTGCCCGCCGCGCAACTGCGTGCGGGCAACACGCTAGGGCCCCGTTGTGTAGCGGCCTAGCACGCCGCCCTCTCAAGGCGGTAGCGCGGGTTCGAATCCCGTCGGGGCTACCAGCAGAAGCCTCCGTCCACGGACGGGGGCTTCTCCCATGTCCGGCTCCGTCCCGGGCGACCGGGGCCCCGTGCTGCGGAGGTCAGGCGTGGTTCTGCTGCTGCTGCTGCGCGTGGTGCCGCGCGAGCACCTCGGTGAGCTTGTTGGCACCGGCGATCACCGTGGCCGCGTGCAGGCGCCCGGGCTGGCGCGACAGCCGCTCGATCGGACCTGAGATGGAGACGGCGGCGACGACGCGACCGGAGGGGCCACGGACGGGCGCGGACACGGACGCGACGCCGGCCTCGCGCTCGCCGACGCTCTGGGCCCAACCGCGGCGACGGACGCCGGAGAGGGTCGTCGCGGTGAACTTCGCGCCGTGCAGCCCGCGGTGCAGCCGGTCGGGCTCCTCCCAGGCGAGCAGCACCTGGGCGGCGGACCCGGCGAGCATCGACAGGGTCGCGCCGATCGGGATCGAGTCCCGCAGGCCGACCGGACGCTCGGCTGCCGACACGCAGATGCGGTGGTCGCCCTGGCGGCGGAAGAGCTGGGCGCTCTCGTTGGTGTGGTCGCGCAGGGCTCCGAGCACTGGGCCCGCGGCGGCGAGCAGACGGTCCTCACCAGCGGCAGCGGCGAGCTCGGCAAGCCGGGGACCCAGCACGAACCGACCCTGCAGGTCACGCGTGACCAGGCGGTGGTGCTCGAGTGCCACGGCAAGCCGGTGGGCGGTGGGGCGAGCCAGGCCGGTCGCGGTGACGAGCTGGGCGAGGGTCGACGGCCCGGCCTCGAGGGCGCCCAGGACGATGGCTGCCTTGTCGAGAACGCCGACTCCACTGGTTGTGTCCATGGCTTGATATTGACGTCTCATTCGCTGAGACGCAAATCCGTGGGCGTGTCCTGCGTGCGAACCTCGGATGGCAGCACGGCGCCGTGCTCACGAAGGACGCGGCGACGCCCTGCCCACGACGTGACGAAGGCCGTATTCGAAAAGAAGGGTGAAGACGTGTCAGGAACGCTGGCCGAGAAGGTCTGGGATGCGCATGTTGTCCGGCGCGCCGAGGGCGAGCCGGACCTGCTCTACATCGATCTCCACCTCATCCACGAAGTCACCTCGCCGCAAGCCTTCGACGGCCTGAGACTGGCCGGTCGCACGGTCCGCCGCCCCGACCTGACCCTGGCCACCGAGGACCACAACGTCCCGACGACACCCGGCCCGATCACCGACCTGGTGAGCAAGACCCAGGTCGACACGCTGCGGCGCAACTGCGAGGAGTTTGGCGTCCGGCTCTTCCCGATGGGCCACGCAGAGCAGGGAATCGTCCACGTCGTCGGCCCCCAGCGCGGCCTGACCCAGCCGGGCATGACCATCGTCTGTGGCGACTCGCACACCTCGACCCACGGCGCGTTCGGTGCCCTGGCCTTCGGCATCGGCACCTCCGAGGTCGAGCACGTGCTGGCCACCCAGACCTTGCCCCTCAAGCCGTTCCGCACCATGGCGGTCAACGTCGAGGGTGAGCTCCAGCCCGGAGTGACCGCCAAGGACATCACCCTTGCCGTGATCGCCAAGATCGGCACCGGCGGCGGCCAGGGCTACGTCCTGGAGTACCGCGGGAGCGCCATCCGTGCGTTGTCGATGGAAGCCCGGATGACGGTCTGCAACATGTCGATCGAGGCTGGTGCCCGCGCGGGCATGATCGCCCCCGACCAGACCACGTTCGACTACCTCCAGGGGCGCGAGCACGCGCCGACCGGCGCTGACTGGGACGCCGCCGTCGCCGACTGGAGCACCCTGCGCAGCGACGACGACGCGATCTTCGACGCCGAGGTCGACCTCGACGCCAACACGCTCACGCCGTTCGTCACCTGGGGCACCAACCCCGGCCAGGGACTGCCCCTCGGCGAGTCCGTGCCCGACCCGGAGACGATGGGCGACGACAACGAGAAGGCGGCAGCCCAGCACGCCCTCGACTACATGGGCCTGACCGCCGGCACCCCGCTGCGCGAGATCCGCGTCGACACCGTCTTCGTCGGCTCCTGCACCAACGGCCGGATCGAGGACCTGCGGGCCGCCGCCGAGGTGGTCAAGGGGCACAAGGTCGCCGACGGAGTCCGGATGCTCGTCGTCCCCGGTTCGGCGCGGGTGCGCCTCCAGGCCGAGGAGGAGGGCCTCGACAAGGTGTTCACCGCTGCGGGAGCCGAGTGGCGTCTCCCCGGCTGCTCCATGTGCCTGGGCATGAACCCCGACCAGCTCGCCCCCGGGGAGCGCAGCGCCTCCACGTCCAACCGCAACTTCGAGGGCCGGCAGGGCAAGGGTGGTCGCACCCACCTGGTCAGCCCGCTCGTCGCCGCGGCCACCGCGCTGCGCGGCACCCTGTCCAGCCCGGCGGATCTCGTCGACCTCGTCGATGCCGGCACCTTCGAGGGGAGCAAGTGATGGACGCCTTCACGACCCACACCGGCATCGGGGTCCCACTGCGCCGCAGCAACGTCGACACCGACCAGATCATCCCGGCCGTCTACCTCAAGCGGGTGACGCGCACCGGTTTCGAGGACGGCCTGTTCGCCGCCTGGCGCAAGGACGAGACGTTCATCCTCAACAACCCGTCGTATGCCGCGGGGTCGGTCCTCGTGGCCGGCTCCGACTTCGGGACGGGATCGTCTCGCGAGCACGCCGTGTGGGCGTTGATGAACTACGGCTTCCGCGTGGTCCTGTCCTCGCGGTTCGCTGACATCTTCCGGGGCAACAGCGGCAAGCAGGGCCTGCTGACCGCCCAGGTCGCCCAGGACGACATCGAGCTGATCTGGAAGTACCTCGAGAACGAACCCGGCGCATCGGTGACCGTCGACCTCGTCTCGCGCACCGTCACCGCCGGAGACATCGTCGCGCCCTTCGAGGTCGACGACTACACCCGCTGGCGGCTGCTCGAAGGGCTCGACGACATCAGCCTCACCCTGCGCCACGAGCAGGACGTGACGGACTTCGAGGCCCGCCGACCGGCATACAAGCCGTCCACGACCGTGGCCTGACGCGCGCGGCGCGCCGAGAGGGCGCAATTTCCCCGAAGTCGCAGGCCGAGGCAGGCGAAGACGGCCCCCGATGCTCCGCGTCGGGGGCCGTTCCGGTCCCCGTGCGGTGTCCTGCAGGTCTTCAGGGGCGCGAATTGCGTTGTTGCGCAACGGGATTGGCGCCAACGGGAATCTCCCCCCCTCGAAACCAGCCACCAGCCCGGGTGGGGGTCCGCGTCCTCCGTGCGGCCCGGCTGAGCGCCGCAATCCGTTGCGACACAACAGATCGGGCGCTCGGGATGGTGGACTCGCACGCACAACCGCCCTAACGTCAGACGCAAGTCGGGCATTGGCTCGGCGGCTCACCTCGTCGGGCTAAGGGGTCCGGCGTCACCAACCCTGTGGAGGGGAAGACGTGAACAAGGCAGAACTGATCAAGGAGCTGGAGAGTCGCTTGGGCAGCCGCAAGGCAGCCAGCGATGCACTGACGGCCGTCGTGGACGTGATCATCCGCGAAGTGGCCAAGGGCGGCAGCGTTGCCATCACCGGCTTCGGAACGTTCGAACAGGCCGCCCGGGCCGCGCGCACCGGCCGCAACCCCCGCACCGGTGCAAGCGTGAAGATCAAGAAGACCGTGGTGCCCAAGTTCCGGGCGGGCTCGGCGTTCAAGGATGTCGTGAAGAACCCGCGCTCCCTGCCCAAGGCCGCTGTCGCCGGGGCTCGCGCCGCCGCAGGCACCGCGACCAAGGCCGCGGTGAGCACCGCCAAGAAGGCAGCGCCGGCCACGAAGGCAGCTCCCGCCAAGAAGGCGGCTCCGGCGAAGAAGGCGGCACCGGCGAAGAAGGCTGTCGTCAAGAAGGCCGCTCCGGCCAAGAAGGCGGCTCCCGCCAAGAAGGCTGTCGTCAAGAAGGCCGCTCCGGCCAAGAAGGCGGCACCGGCGAAGAAGGCTGTCGTCAAGAAGGCCGCTCCGGCCAAGAAGGCGGCACCGGCCAAGAAGGCTGTCGTCAAGAAGGCCGCTCCGGCCAAGAAGGCGGCACCCGCCAAGAAGGCTGTCGTCAAGAAGGCCGCCCCGGCCAAGAAGGCGGCACCGGCGAAGAAGGCGGCACCCGCCAAGAAGGCTGCGACCAAGCGCGCGGCCAAGAAGGCCTAGTTCGACGCGGGGCACCAGCCCCACGAGCCGCACGACAGAGGCCGGCACCCCCTCGGGGTGTCGGCCTCCGTCGAGTGCCGCGATACTTGCCCCATGGCAAACATCCTCACCGTGAATGGCGGCGTACCGCTGGTCGGAGACCTCGAGGTCAGGGGTGCCAAGAACCTGGTCTCGAAAGCCATGGTGGCCGCACTCCTCGCTGAGGGACCGTGCCGGCTCCGCGGGGTTCCCGAGATCTCCGACGTCAAGATCGTCTCCGGCCTGCTGGAGCTGCACGGCGTCAAGATCGACTCCACCGACCGGGACGGTGAGCTGCTGCTCGACCCCACCAACGTCGAGCAGGCCCACGTCGCCGACATCGACGCGCACGCCGGGTCCTCACGCGTGCCGGTGCTGCTGTGCGGCCCGCTGCTGCACCGGCTGGGGGAGGCCTTCATCCCCGACCTCGGTGGCTGCCGCATCGGTGAGCGCCCGATCAACTACCACCTCGACGTGCTGCGCCAGTTCGGTGCCGACGTCCAGAAGCGACCCGAGGGGCTGCGTCTGACCGCCCCGAACGGGCTCAAGGGCACTCGCATCAAGCTGCCGTACCCGTCGGTCGGCACCACCGAGCAGGTGCTGCTGACCGCGGTGCGAGCCCAAGGTGTCACCGAGCTGCGCAACGCCGCAGTCGAGCCCGAGATCCTCGACCTCATCGCCGTGCTGCAGAAGATGGGCGCGATCATCAGCGTCGAGACCGACCGCGTCATCAAGATCGACGGCGTCGACCGGCTCGGAGGCTACGACCACCTGGCCATCCCGGACCGCATCGAGGCCGGCTCCTGGGCGTGTGCGGCTCTGGCGACCAAGGGCGACATCTACGTCCGTGGCGCCCAGCAGCAGGCGATGATGCCCTTCCTCAACGTCTTCCGGAAGATCGGTGGCGACTTCGACATCGACGACGAGGGCATCCGCTTCTGGCACGCCGGTGGGACCCTCAACTCCCTGGTCCTCGAGACCGACGTCCACCCGGGTTTCATGACCGACTGGCAGCAGCCGCTGGTCGTCGCCCTGACCCAGACCAGCGGGCTGTCGATCGTCCACGAGACGGTCTACGAGAACCGCCTGGGCTTCACGGAGGCACTGGGGGAGATGGGTGCGGTCGTCCAGCTCTACAAGGAGTGCCTCGGTGGCTCGCCGTGCCGCTTCGGGCGCGCCAACTTCCGCCACAGTGCGGTGATCTCGGGACCCACGCCGTTGCGCGGTGCCGAGATCACGGTCCCCGACCTGCGAGGTGGCTTCAGCTACCTCATCGCGGCCCTGGCCGCCGAGGGCCAGTCCAAGGTGCACGGGATCGAGCTGATCTACCGCGGCTACGAGCGGTTCTCCGACAAGCTCGACTCGTTGGGTGCGGACTACGAGGTCGGCTGAGCGCGCGGCTGAGTTCAGCCGATCCGCTGGTCGTCGCCGATCCCAACGATCCACAGTCTGCTGATCTCGGTGCTGGCACCGAGATCCAGGCTGAGGCGCTGGCCCACACGCAGGTGCCGCAGCGCGCTGGCGGCGAACACCTCACCGGTGAAGGTCACCTCGCGTCCGTCGTCCAACAGCGCGGATCCCGCACCGGTTGCTTCGTCGAAGGTGTGCACGCTCGCCTGCATGGGCGGCAGCGTAGTCGGCGTCGCGCCGAGGATGCGTCGTGTGGCCGGTCCCACCCCGAGCGCCAGCGCCGCCTGAAGTCCCGCGTCGTCGTCGACGTCGGTCCGCAGGCGCGGCAGGTCGAGCTCGAGGAGGTGGTGACCCGCCGCTTGGTGCCGCAGCGCGGAGCCTGGGCCGAACGCCGGCACGAGGTCCGCACCGGTCAGGGCCGTGAGGAGCACAGTGCCCCCACCCGCCGCATCGGGCACGACCGCCCGAGGGTATGCCGCTGCGGCGCCCAGTGCCGCTGTCAGGTCCCCTTGGCGGAGCGCGGGCAGGTCGCCCAGCAGCACAGCAACAGGGGTGTCGGCTCCCGCGGTCACGACGACGTCCCGCCCTGCTGCCGCAGCCACGTTGAGCCCGCCCCCGGGGTCGGCGGTGACGCGTGCCCCCCGGTCAACCGCCATCTCGGCCACGCGCTCGTCCGAGGTCACCACGACGACCCGACCGGGCGGCATACCGGCGCAGCAGGCGGTGAGGCAGTCGGTGGCGAGGGCGAGCGCGAGCGCCTCGCGGTCGACGCCCGCCGGGGGGTGCAGCCGTGACTTCGCGGTCGCGCCGCCCTTGACGGGGACGACGAGGTGCCAGTCGGGAAAGGAGGTCATCGGGACGATCGTCGCAGTGCTGGCGCGGTTGCTCGACACCGACCCCGGGAGCCGCGAGGATGCTCACTCACACGTTCCCGTCGATCTGGAGACCTGGTGACCGCCAGCGGCACACGCGCTCTGCCCTTCGCCTACCGCTTCACCGTGGCAGTCCTGCGTCCGCTGCTGATGCTCCTGACCAAGCGCGACTGGCAGGGCATGGAGCACCTGCCGACCACCGGCGGGTTCGTCGCCGCACCCAACCACCTCTCGTACTTCGACCCCCTGGCGTTCGCCCACTACCTGGTCGACAACGACCACCCGCCGTACTTCCTCGGCAAGGAGGGTGTCTTCCGGGTCCCGGTCGTGGGGGCGATCCTGCGTGGTGCGCAGCAGATCCCGGTCTACCGCAACACCGGCAAGGCCGCGGACGCCTTCCGCGCCGCCGTCGCGGCGGTCGAGAGCGGCAAGTGCGTTGCGGTCTATCCCGAGGGCACGCTGACCCGCGATCCAGACCTCTGGCCGATGGTCGGCAAGACGGGTGCCGCGCGCATCGCGCTGAGCACGAAGTGCCCCGTCATCCCCGTGGCGCAGTGGGGACCGCAGGACGTCCTCGAGCCCTACGGCAAGCGTCCGAGGCTGCTGCCCCGCAAGACGATGCACCTGCGCGCCGGGCCGCCCGTCGACCTCGGCGACCTCTATGACCAGCCGGTGACCGGGGCCCTCCTGCGCGAGGCGAGCGACCGGATCATGGCTGCCATCACGGCCGAGCTCGAGAAGATCCGCGGCGAGCAGGCCCCTGCCGAGCGGTTCGACTCGCGCAAGCACGGCCTTCCCGAGACCGGGAAGTTCCGCCGACAGCATGGAGAAGACGCATGACGACTGCTGCTGTGTTCGGGACGGGCAGCTGGGGCACTGCGTATGCCGCGATCCTCGCCGATGGTGGGACGACGGTCCGGATGTGGGGTCGCCGGCAGAGCGTGGTCGACCAGATCAATGCCGGCTGCAACGAGGACTACCTCCCCAACCTCGTTCTGCCCTCCTCGGTGTCGGCCACGCACGACCCCGCCGAGGCTGCCGAGGGCGCGGACATCATCGTGCTCGCGGTGCCCTCGCAGACGCTGAGGGCCAACCTTGGCGACTGGGGCTCCGTGCTGGGTGACACCGCGGCCGTCGTCTCGCTCATGAAGGGCGTGGAGCTCGGAACGACCAAGCGGATGAGCGAGGTCATCGCCGAGGCCGGGGGTGTGGCGCACGAGCGCATCGTCGTCGTGTCGGGCCCCAACCTCGCCAAGGAGATCGCCCTGAAGCAGCCCGCAGCCAGTGTGGTCGCCTGCATCGACGAAGCAGTGGCCGGCAGGGTCGCCGAGGCGTCCAACCCGGCCTACTTCCGCCCCTACACCTCGACCGACGTGGTCGGCACCGAGATCAGTGGTGCCGTGAAGAACGTCATCGCCCTCGCGGTCGGCATGGCCGAGGGGCTCGGCATGGGCGACAACTCCAAGGCCTCCATCATCACCCGCGGTCTCGCGGAGACCACCCGCCTCGGCATGGCGCTGGGCGCAGACGTGATGACGTTCGCGGGGCTGGCGGGCGTGGGCGACCTCATCGCGACCTGCATGTCGCCGCTGTCCCGCAACCACACCTTCGGGGTGAACCTCGGCAAGGGCATGAGCGTCGAGGAGGTCATCGCCGTGACCAAGCAGACGGCCGAGGGCGTGAAGTCCTGCGAGTCGATCCTGCAGCTCGCGCAGAAGCACGATGTGCGGGTGCCCATCATCGAGCAGGTCGCCGCGGTCGTGCACGACGGACGACGGGTCGAGGACGTCGTGGGTGCCCTGATGGTGCGGGCGCTCAAGAACGAGACCGACTAGAGGCACGGTCGCAGCGACCGCGTCTCGCACGACCGGAAGGACCGCGTCGGGGTTCGATCCCTGCGTGGCCGAGCTGAGTCGCGGTCGAGTGACCGACGGGTCGGTTCGACGTTCTTGCCCGACTGCGTAACGGTGCGTGCTGCCCCGGGGTCTCTAGGGGGACCACACATCGGATGGGCCGCGGCGGGTACGGCACTCAGTCGGGAAGGACCATCATGAAGAAGTCGACCAAGGGCGCGTACGCCGCCACCGCCGCCGCCGTGCTGTTGCTCGGAGGAGCCGGGACGCTCGCCTACTGGAACGACACGACGACCGTGGCGGGCGGCGAGATCGAAAGTGGCGTGCTGTGGCTCGGGAACCCGGACTGTGGCCAGGGCTGGACGCTCGACGGTGGGGACGTGTTCACCACCCAGCTGCTCGTCCCCGGCGACACCCTGACCAAGGTCTGCACGATCGACCTCGTGGCCGAGGGCGAGCACCTCGGCGCCGACCTCGCCCTGGACACCCCTGCGTGGGAGGCGACGAACCCCCTGACGAACCAGCTGACGGCGTCGGCAACCTTCAGGGTCAACGCCGCGGCCAAGACCCACATCACCTCGGCCGACGACACCGGTGTCGACGAGGTCGAGGCGACGGTCAGCGTGGTGTTCGCCGGACCTGCTGCGACGAACGCGAGCCAGGGCCTGCTGGCGACGCTGGACGAGATCAACCTCGTGGCGACCCAGACCCACGACGGCTGACGGCTGACAGGGCGGTCGCGGACATGGTCCTCCGGTCGAACCCCACCCGCGCACGACGTGCGACGCGGTGGTTGGGGCAGGTGCTGGCCTGGGTGATGATCGGCGGAGTCGCCGGGGTCCTGGCCGTGGCTGTCATCGTCCCGCGCGCGTTCGGTGCCACCCCCTATGCGGTGCTGACGAGCTCGATGCGGCCCTCGCTGCCGGAGGGCACCCTCGCCGTGGTCCGGCCGACGTCGATCGGCATCGGGTCGGTCATCACCTACCAGCTCCGGTCGGGCCAGCCCGCCGTCGTGACCCACCGTGTCGTCGCCCAGGGAGTCGATGGCGCGGGGTCGCCGATCTTCCGGACGCGGGGCGACGCCAACGACGTCGCGGACACGGGATGGGTCAAGCCGGTGCAGGTCAAGGGCAAGGTCTGGTATGCCGTCCCCCACCTCGGGCGGGTCAATGCCGCCTTGAGCGGGCGGGAGCACCGGCTGCTCGTCCACCTCGTGGCAATCGTGTTGCTGGGGTACGCCGCCCACAGGTTCACGGGGGCCCTGCGAGACCGGAGTCGGGCCGCACTGCAACGGGAGGGAAGCCATCCATGACTCGTCCACGCCACCTGGGGTCCACCCGGGTCAGGGCAGCTCTCGCGCTGGGAGCCGTCCTGGCCGCAGGGGTGAGTGGGACCTATGCCCTGTGGTCCGACACCGTGCCGGTCACGGGGGTGACGATCTCGTCAGGGGTCCTGGACCTCAAGGTCAACACCCTCGACTCCGTCCCGGCCTACACCGACCTCAACCTGACCGGGATGGTGCCGGGCAACACTGTGGCGGGCATCCTCACCGTCCGCAACGCCGGAACCATCCCCTTGACGTACTACGCGACCGCAGCCGCCACCAACGCCGACGGCAAGGGCCTCGGTGCCGCCCTCGTCGTCAAGGTCACCGCTGACTCCGCCGTGACCGGGACGGCTCCGGCACGGACCTGTGCCGGAGCCTCCCTCCCGACGACGGGCACCGCGTTTGCCGGGAACCTGGTCGGCGTCCCGGCGACCCAGCGGGCACTGGCCGTGGGGGCGTCCGAGACGCTGTGCATCCAGGCGACCTTGCCGGCCACCGCGGTGAGCACCCTGCAGGGCGCGACGACCAACGTCACGTTGGCCTTCAACGCGAGCCAGTGAGCCCATGACTCCTCGTCGAGCACTCCACCGGGTGGGCCACCTGGCCCTGTCCCTGGGTGCTGCCATCGGGGTGCTGTGCCTGGTCATGACGGTGGCCGGCGTGGCCTTCGGGGTCCGGCCGGTGATCTTCCTCTCCGGTTCGATGTCTCCCACGATCCCGGCCGGAAGCCTCGCCGTGGCCCGCCCCGTGCCAGCCGCAGACCTGCGCGCCGGTGACGTCGTCGCCGTGCGGGCTGGCGACGCACAGGTCACCCACCGCATCGTCGCCATCACCCACCACGACAGGTCGGCAACCCTGCGGCTGCGCGGAGACGCGAACGCCAGGGCCGACGACCAGACCTACGAGGTCGAGGCGGCGCCGCGAGTCCTCCTGTCGGTGCCCCGGGCCGGTGTGCTCCTCGCGTGGCTCTCGCGGACCCCTGGCGTCTTCGTGCTGGCGGGGTATGCCGGCCTCCTCCTTGCGCTCGTCCTGCGAGGAGCGGCCCCGCTGTCGTCGGGGAGTGGGCCCGAGCGTGTCCAGGAGGCCGAGAGGTCGTCGCCCGGTCCCAGGAAGAGGATCCCGCGCCACTCGGCACGGACCTCGCTCCGGGCAGTCGCTGCGGCAGCCGTCCTGGGGTCGGGGACCTTCTCGGCGGCCCCCGCGCGAGCCGCCTGGACTGACCCGGTGGCCGTCTCCGGCAGCACCGTGGGGACCTACACGGTCCCGGCGCCCGCCACGTTCACCTGCGGCGGGTTGGGGGTTCTCTCGGTGACCTTCAACTGGACCGCCGTCGCCGGCGCGACGAACTACACCCTGCACTACGGCGCCGGTGGCGGCCAGACGAAGGCCGTCACAGGGACCTCCACGACCGTCGTCGCAGCGATCTCCGGCGGCACCGCGTGGCTCCAGGCCAACCGGAACTTCGGCGCCACCACGTGGACCTCCGCCGCGTCGGCGACTCGCACCTACACCGTGGCAGCCGTCAGCCTCTGCAGCTGACCGAACGACAGGATGAGCCGATGACGGGACGAGAGCGGGGAGCCCAGCCCCTGATGGGCGCTTTGTCGGTGGCGGAGTCACTTCTGTCGCGCACACGCGTCTCCATAAGTGCCCGGGGCCTCACCGATGCCCAGGGCAGGGATCCCAGCGCTGGCTGGTCGCTGTCGGTGTCGGCGCTGGGATCCCGTCCTCACACTCCAGGCAAGGGATGGCTGATGCCCCGAAGTCAACACCTCGTCGCCGAGCGGGTGGTCACGAGCTACGGCGCCCACAGACATGCCGCGCCGATCGACGGCGCCCGGTCTCCGGGCACCCCGAGCTCGACGTCCGCCCCCACCGGCCCGCAGCAACACGTCTGGACCTGGAGGCCCACCCCGGACACTGGCGGCAGCCTCGACCGGGCCTAGACAGCCGACAGGGCACGAGGCTGGCAGTTGCCAGCCCCGTGCCTTGGGTGTTTGCCCTGAGACGTCTGCTCAGCCGGACCGGTCAGCCGCCGTACGAGATGACCGATGCAGGGTCCAGCACGTCGGCGGGGCCAAGCAGGGTCGCTCCTTGGTCGTCCGGCTGCTGTACGTGCAGCACTGTGGCGACCGCCGAGGTCGCCGCTCCGGCGCCGAGGGCGGCGCACAGCAGAGTGATGATGATGGCGCCGCGGGTACGACTGCGGCGGTCCTCGTCCTGGGCCATGCGGTGGTTCTCCTTTGGTCGACTACCCAAAGGACGCGCAAACGGCGGACTCATGACGCTGGAACGGTCAGGTGGGCTGCCAGAGCTCGATCCGAGTGCCCTCGGGATCGGTGACCCAGCCGAATCGGCCGACTCCCTCCATCTCCTGCGTCTCCGGCGCCACGTCCGCCCCCTTGCTGCGCAGCTGCTCGAGCATGGCGTCCAGGTCACTGACCCGGAAGTTGAGCATCGCCTGCTGGGTGCTGGACCCGAAGTAGTCGGTCCCGGACTCGAACGCCGCGAAAACGGTCGGCCCGGCCCCTTGCTCCCAGACTCCGGTCTCGTCGACCTCGAGGCCAAGGCAGTCTCGGTACCACGCGAAGAGGGACGCCGGGTCCGAGGACCGCACGAAGTAGCCGCCGATTCCCAGGACGCGTTCCATGTCACCGGTCCGTCAGCGCGCGGTCAAGGTCGTGCCAGAGGTCGTCGACGTCCTCGATGCCGACGGACAGCCGGAGCAGGGCGTCGGGGACGGTCGGCGGCTCAGCGGCATACCGACGGCGCCTCTCGATCTGGGACTCGACACCCCCCAGACTGGTGGCGTGCGTCCACAGGGCGGTGCTGGTGGCAACCCGCTCCGCCGCCTCGGCGCCACCCTGTACCTCGATCGCGATGATCGCGCCGAAACCGGGATAGCGCGTCAGGCTCACTGCGGGATGCCCCTCGAGCCGGGCGGCGAGCTCGCGGGCGTTGGCGGTGGCCCGCTCGAGCCGCACGTGCAGGGTGCGCAGACCGCGCAGCGCCAGCCAGGTCTCCATCGGTCCGGCGATGCCACCACCCAGGAGGCGTGCGGTCGACAGACGGGCGTGCAACCCGCGACCAGCTTCCGTGAGCGGGGTGACGAGGGCGCCGAGGATCACGTCGGAATGGCCGGAGAGGTACTTGGTCACCGAGTGGAGGACGACGTCGACGCCGTCGGCGAGCGGCTGCTGCACCAACGGGGTGGCGAACGTGTTGTCGCAGACGGTCAGCGCGCCCGACTCGCGGGCCATCGCGACCAGGGCCCGGATGTCGGACACCTCGAGCATGGGGTTGGTGGGCGACTCGATCCACAACAGTGCCGCGCCCTCGACGGCGACGCGCACGGCTTCCTGGTCGGTGGGGTCGACCCGCCGGACCACGACGGCACCGGAGTCGGCGAGCTGGTCGAGCAGCGTGGTCGTGCCGTTGTAGGCGTGGGCCGGCACCACGACGGCGCCCCCGTGCGGAACGAGCGAGAGTGCCGCCGACACGGCGGCCATCCCGGAGGCGAAGACGAGGGCATCCCCGCCCTCGAGTCCGCCCAGCGCCTCCTCGAAGGCCGACCACGTCGGGTTCCCGGCGCGCGCGTAGTTCACCGGCCCGTCCGCGATGTAGGTCGACGTGAACTCGAGGGGCGCGTTGACCCCGGCACCCGGCATACGGGACTGGCGTCCCAGGGCGACGACGCGGGACGCGGGGGACAGGTGCTCATGGTTCACGCGGCCAGCGTAGAGGCGCCGCCAGGCGAGCCGCGCGGGGTGCCCGGCGGATGGTCGGGATACGCTCGGCGGCGATGACTACGGACCAGCCAGCGACCCACAAGCCTCGAGTCGCCATCGTCTTCGGTGGCCGCTCGTCGGAGCACGCGGTCTCGTGTGCGACCGCGGCTGGGGTGATGCGGGCGATCGACCGCGACGCCTACGAGGTCATCCCGATCGGCATCTCCCGGGACGGGCACTGGGTGCTCTCCGACGGCGACCCGCAGCTGCTCGAGCTGACCGCCGACAGCACGCCCGAGGTCGCGCCGGGAGGCGCTGGCGTGGTCGTGCCGCTGGCCACGACGGATCGCACGCTCACCACCCTGGAGCCCCAGGAGGTCCCGAGGAGCCTCGGCGAGGTCGACGTCGTCTTTCCGTTGCTGCACGGGCCTTTCGGCGAGGACGGCACCATCCAGGGCATGTTCGAGATGGCCGACATCCGCTACGTCGGGTCCGGCGTCTTCGCGTCCGCCGCGGGGATGGACAAGCACTACATGAAGGTCCTGTTTGCCGGCGCCGGACTCCCGGTCGGCCCGTATGCCGTGATCACCGACTCGCAGTGGCGGCGCGACAAGGCCGCGGCGATGGACGCCGTCGGTGCGTTGGACTACCCCGTCTTCGTGAAGCCGTCGCGGGCCGGCTCGAGCATGGGCATCTCGAAGGTGTCGACACCCGAGGCGCTCGAGGCGGCCATCGAGATCGCCCGCGAGCACGACCGCAAGGTCATCGTCGAGCAGGGCATCGTGGGACGCGAGATCGAGTGCGCGGTGCTCCAGGGACGGGGGACCGACGCGCCGCGGGTCTCACACGTCGGCGAGATCGAGGTGACGACCGCGGGCGGTCACGAGTTCTACGACTTCGAGGCCAAGTACCTCGACGACGGTGCGGTGCTGTCGTGCCCGGCCAACGTGCCCGACTCGGTGTCGGCCGAGGTCCAGCGGCTCGCGGGCGCCGCGTTCGAGGCGCTCGGCTGCGAGGGACTGGCGCGGGTGGACTGCTTCTACACCGACACCGGCGACGTCGTCATCAACGAGATCAACACGATGCCCGGTTTCACGCCGCACTCGATGTATCCCCAGATGTGGGAGGCGACGGGGCTGCCGTACCCGGAGTTGATCGACGAGCTCATCCAGCTCGCCCTGACCCGCCCCGTCGGACTCCGCTGAGCGCTCCGTCACCGCTGGGAGTCCACACGCGACGGGCGCCCATGACGGCTGGCTAGCTGCGGAACCACCGCTTCTTCGTGGGCGGGGCATCGGTCTCGACCGGAGGCTGGGTCTCGAAGTCTGCGCTGCCCTCGAAGCCTTCGGCCCTGCCCTCGAAGTCCTCGGCGCTGCCCTCGACTGCTATCAGGTTCAGGCTGAGGAAGTACCCGGACTCCGGGTCTCCCGTCACGGACTCGAGCTCGACCTGCCCGTCCTCGGCGAGAAAGTGGAACACATCCAGACCGGGGAGACGCAGCTCGGAGATCCACACCGCCTCGAGGAAGCTGGACACCTGACGCTCGGGCGTGCCGGGCCGGTAGCGGACCAGGGCGACCAGAAGACGGTCGGGGTCCTCGGTGGCCTCCACCTCGACGTGAGCGAACATGACGCTCGACACCAGTCGTTGACGAAGCCTGGCTGCAGCGGCGTCGATGAGCGCACCAGATGCCGGCGGCAGGTTGGATGTCAGCGCGGTTCTGAGTCGCAGGAATTCCACGCGGTCCACGATGGTGAGACTGCCCGACGACGATCGATTGGGCAAACCGCCTGGCCTGGCTGGCGGGTCGGCGACTGCTCGCGTGGGCGTGGCCGGCAGTCACCACGCGTACGCTGGCCGAACGGTCGACGGCGGCCGCGAGACGAGCCGCGCGAAGGGACCACCGATGAAGGTTCTCGTTGTGGAAGACGATGTCGACATCCAGGATCTCGTCATCAGCTTGCTGAGTCGCGCCGGCTACGACGTGCTCGCCGAGGGCAACGGTGACGCGGGACTGGCCACTGCCCTGACGCAGCAACCCGACCTGGTGATCCTGGACTGGATGATGCCCGGGCTGAGCGGGGTCGAGGTCTGCCGGGCTCTGCGTGCGGACCCTCGGGCGAAGAACATCCCCGTCCTGCTCCTGACGTCTCGAGCCCAGGAGGCCGACATCGACCAAGCCTTCACCGCAGGAGCCGATGACTACATGGTCAAGCCGTTTCGGGGGCGCGAGCTGGTCAGTCGTGTCCAGTCGCTGACAACCAACGGTGTCGGACGTGTCTGACCCACCCCGGCCGTCACCTGCAGGAGCGGCCGTTGGTGGGCAGCGCCTTGGCAGCTGGTCCGAAGGCAGGGAGCAGCAGGGGCTCGGGTTTGTAGGAGTCCGGCACGAGCACCTCGATCGCCGGCGCGCGTCCGAAGGACGTGAACTTCACGCCGTCCCCGAGCCGCTCGACGACCCAGTAGACGCCGTCGACGTCAAGGCACTCCTTGTCGGTGGCGCCGAGCGCCGGCCAGCCGCACGACGCGATGACGGCGGGGTCGCCCCACGCCCTGGCATCCCTGCCTGCGGGGCCCGTGGTGCGCTGCCCACTGTCCACTGTCCGGGGTTCCTTGCCCGCCACCTTCGCCGGCCACAACGCGGTGGCGGACTCACAGGCTGCGTCGTGCGGGGGAGGGATGACCTCGACCGAGTCGGAACACCCTGACAGCAGACCACCGGCCACCCCGAGGACGAGGAGGCCGGTGGTCGTGGTGCGCAGTGGGCGCGCGGCCGCGTGGCGGGCGCCGGGGCACACAGAGGTCGGTGGGACGCTCAGACGTGGACGACGGTGCAGGTCAGGGTGCGGGTGATGCCCGGCACGTCCTGGATCTTGGCGATGACCAGCTTGCCCAGCTCGTCAACGGTGTTGGCCTCGACACGGGCGATCACGTCGTAGGGCCCGGTCACGTCCTCGGCGAGGACTACACCGGAAATTGCGGCAATGGCCTCGGCAACGGACGCCGCCTTGCCGACTTCGGTCTGGATCAGGATGTAAGCCTGGACCACCACGAGACACCTCACACTTTCTGTTGACAACAGGTTGAGCCTGTTTCCTTGTGCACAGCCTGCTCTTGAGACAGAGCCTGTTTCCACGACCCCGGAGAACCGCATGGCCGGGGGCGCACCTCGGCCACGGCAGACGCTACCGTGCCCGTGTCCCGCCCGTCTCCCCCGGGCCGTCACGAGGAGGTCAAGTCATGGTCACGGCCGCGCTGACGCTGGCGGAGGTGTCCGAGTCGGACCTGCTTCAGCGGATCTTCCCGTTCTTCGAGGCTGGTCCGTCATTGGCGGTCGGCCCCGGTGACGACGCCGCGGTCCTTCGCACCGGTTCGACCACCGTGGCGACCACGGACTCGATGGTCCGCGGCCGCGACTGGCTCGACGAGTGGTCGACGGCGGCTGACGTCGCAACCAAGCTGCTCACCCAGAACCTCGCCGACGTCGCGGCCATGGGCGCGCGGTCCACCGCGATCCTGGTGTCGCTCGTCGCCGACCCGGCGACCCCGCTGGACTGGGTGGTCGAGTTCGCGCGCACCCTCGGGGAAGATGCGGCCGCGCTGGGGGTCGTCGTCGCCGGTGGCGACCTGTCATCGGCGCCGGCCGGCGTGCTCATGGTGTCGGTGACGGCGCTCGGTGACCTGGACGGCCGCGAACCGGTGCTGCGCAGCGGTGCTCGGCCGGGCCATGTCGTCGCGGTCCACGGCACCCTGGGCCGCTCCGCCGCCGGCCTGGCCATGCTCGAGGGGGGCGCCGACCCCCGAGCGGCTGCGGCCGGCATACCCGCGGCCTGCCTGGCTCACCACCTGCGACCCAGGGTCCACGTGATCGCCGGGAGGCAGGCGGCCGAAGCCGGCGCGAGCGCCATGATCGACCTGTCCGACGGCTTGCTGCGCGACGGACACCGCATCGCCCAGGCCAGCGGAGCGCGCCTCGCTCTGTCCCCGGCGGCGCTGCACGACGACCTCGCCGCCGTCGAGCAGGCCGTCGGTGACGCTGCCTGGGAGTGCGTGCTCGCGGGCGGCGAGGAGCACAGCCTCCTGGCAACCTTTCCCGTGGGCGTCCCGGACGGCTGGCGCACCATCGGCGTGGTCGAGGCGGGCGAGGGCGTCACGCTCGACGGCGTGGTGCAGCAGCCGCGCGGCTGGGATCACTTCAGGGGTTGAAGCATGAAATCAGACACTTCAGGGACAGGCATGAAAGGAGCCGACCTCCCGGTGGGGAGATCGGCTCGTTTCGGTATGCCGCAGGGGCAGGGTCAGCGCTTGACCTTGCCGGCCTTGAGGCACGAGGTGCAGACATTGAGACGCTTCGGGGTCACGCCCGCGTCGCCCACCAGGGCCTTGACGCGCTGGATGTTGGGGTTCCAGCGACGCTTGGTGCGGCGGTGCGAGTGCGAAATGTTGTGACCGAAGCCCGGTCCCTTGCCGCAGACGTCGCAGTTGGCAGCCACGGGTGTTCTCCTGAAATCGATTGGTACAAGAAATGGGGCGCTCCCGGTGTCTCCTCGCGCGGGCACAGGCCAGCGACGCAGAGGTCCATGGGAACCGGTCAAGCGTAGCCGAGGTGTGGCGCAACGGCCAAAACGGGGCTGACGAGGGCGTCTGCGACTAGCCTGCCACCGTGCTCGAAGCCCTCAGTGCCGTGGACGCGAGGCGATGGGCCGTGCTCACGCGCGCCGCCTTCGCCGCGCGACGGGCCGAGATCGACGCGCTCAACGTCTTTCCCGTCCCCGACGGTGACACGGGCACCAATCTCTACCTCAGCCTCGACGCGGCGCTCGACTCGGTCCGCACCGAGCACGAGAGGGCCGGCATCCTCGGTGCCGCCTCGCTCGAGCAGGAGTGCAGCGCCATGGCGCGCTCCCTGCTGCTGACGGCCCGTGGCAACTCCGGCGTGATCCTCAGCCAGCTGGTCCGCGGTTTCGCCGAGGCCATCGCGGAGAGCGGCAAGGACCTCGCCGATGCCGGGACGATTGCGGATGGACTGGAGCGCGCCAGCCAGCGTGCCTACGCGAGTGTGACCAGGCCGGCCGAGGGGACCATCCTCACCGTCGCTCGGGCGGCAGCAAGCGCGGGTGCGGCCGCCGTCGACCGTGGGCTGGTCGCCGTGGCGGAGGACGCCCTCGACGCTGCCACCGAGGCCCTGAAGGCCACGACCGCCCAGCTGCCCGCCCTGGAGCGCGCGGGCGTCGTCGATGCAGGAGCCGCGGGCTACCTCCTGCTCCTCGAGGCTCTCGCGCGGGTCGTGCACCAGGACGGAACCCACGTCGGAGAGCGGATGGAGGTCTTCGCCGACGACACCATGCACCGCCGAGAGGACTGGAGCCAGGCCGGCGGCGTGGTCGCGCCGATGGGCGCCTCTGGCGGCTCGCCCACGGGCGAGGGCGACCTCGTCCCCGGCGGGCCGGCCTACGAGGTCATGTACCTGCTGCGCGACAGCGACGAGGAGCGGGCGGCGGTGCTGCGCGACACCTTGGACGCGCTCGGTGACTCGCTGCTCGTCGTCGGCGGTCCCGACCTGTGGAACGTCCACGTGCACGTCGACGACGTCGGAGCCGCTGTGGAGGCGGGGATCGAGGCAGGGCGTCCCTACCGCGTCCGGGTGACTCACTTTGCCTCTCAGGGTGATCGTGCCACCCACGGTGATCGTGCAGGTCAGGGTGACCGGGCGGACCAGGTCGGCGGTGCCCACCCCGCGGCCGGTGTTGCCGTCGTCGCCTGTGCGGCGGGTCCGGGGCTGGCGGCGGTGCTCGGGCAGGCGGGGGCCAAGGTCGTCGAGAGCGGGCCGGGCCGGCGTGCGTCAGCAGGACAGCTGCTCGACGCGGCCCGCTCGGTGCATGCGCTCGAGGTGATCGTGCTGCCCAACGACGGCGACACCGTCATGGCGGCCGAGGCCGCGGCGAGTGCGGCCGAGCAGGACGGGATCATGCTGCACGTCGTGCGCTCGCGGACAGCTGTCCAGGGCCTGGCGGCGCTGGCGGTCTTCGACCCGACCGCGAGCGGTTCACGCAACGCCGCCCAGATGAGCCACGCGGCGGCTGCGACCCGCCATGGCGCGGTGGCTGTGGCGAGCAAGCAGGCCCTGACCAGCGCGGGCCCGTGCGAGCCCGGAGACGTCCTGGGTGCTGTCGCGGGAGATGTCGTCATCGTGGGCGCCGACCTCGAGGAGGTCGCCATCGACGTGGTGGCCAGGCTGCTGAGCAGTGGCGGCGAGATCGTCACCGTGATCGGTGGCGCCGACGCGCCACCCGGACTCACCGAGTCGCTCGGCGCCCGCAWCGAGCGCGGGCACCGGGACGTCGAGGTCAGCCTGATCGACGGCGGCCAGCCGCACTACCCCTTGTTGCTCGGAGTCGAGTAGGCGTGGTCGGTGTGGTCACGCAGTCCACCAAGCTCTCACAGATCGTCTCCACGGCCGCGCCCAAGCTGGCGAAGCACCGAGGGATCAAGGTCGTGGGGGACCTGCTGGAGTTCTGGCCGCGGCGCTACCTCGAACACAGCGCTGACCTCGGCATGCTGCACGTCGGGATGTACGTCGTGGCGGTGGCCACCGTCAAGACCGCAGCGACCCGGTCGATGAAGAACCGCCGTGGCGAGATGCTCACCGTCACCATCACCGATGGCGCACACGAGGTGGACCTGGTCTTCTTCAAGGCGTGGGGGCACAAGGACTCCCTGGTGCCCGGCACGACGGCCTTGTTCGCCGGCACCGTCGGGAAGTACCGCGGGAGATGGCAGCTGGCGCACCCGGCATACCAGCTCATGCACGGCGGACTCGGCGATGCCGCCACCGACCGTGGGCCGATCCCGGTCTACCTCCAGGTCAAAGGCATGCAGAACTGGGCCGTTGCCGAGTGCGTGCGCCTGACGCTTGACCAGCTCGACGCGCTGCCGGATCCGGTCCCCGCCGACCTGCGACAGCGGCGCGGCCTGCCCGGTCGGCTGGAAGCTCTTCGCGGCATCCACGTCCCGAGGGAGATGCCGGAGGTCTATCGCGCCCGTCAGCGGATGCGCTACGAGGAGGCCCTGGTCCTGCAGACGTTGCTGGCGCAGCGTCGTGCCCGGGCAGCCCTCCAGCACACCGCGGTCGCGCGGACGCCCCTCGTGGGTGGGCTGCTCGACGCGTTCGACGCCCGGCTGCCGTTCGAGCTGACGGAGGGTCAGCGGGAGATCGGGGCGACCCTCGCCCGCGAGATGTCCGGCGACACCCCCATGAACCGCCTGCTGCAAGGTGAGGTCGGCTCCGGGAAGACGGTCATCGCGCTGCGGGCCATGCTGGCGGCCGTCGACGCAGGTGGTCAGGCTGCACTGCTTGCCCCCACGGAAGTCCTTGCGGCACAACACCATCGCTCGATCACAGCGATGCTCGGGGAGCTTGCCGAGCGCGGAATGCTCGGAGGCAGCGAGATCGGGACGCAGGTCGCACTGCTCACCGGCAGTCAGTCGGCGGCCGCCCGGAAGAAGTCGCTGCTCGACCTGGCGAGCGGCGACGCCGGCATCGTGATCGGCACACATGCCCTGATCCAGGAGCACGTCCAGTTCTTCGACCTCGCCCTCGTCGTCGTCGACGAGCAGCACCGCTTCGGGGTCGAGCAGCGAGATGCCATGCGGGACAAGGCAAGGCAACCGCCCCATGTGCTCGTGATGACGGCCACCCCGATCCCACGGACCGTGACGATGACGGTGTTCGGCGACATGGAGACCTCGACGCTCACCGAGCTGCCGCGAGGTCGCGCCCCCATCACGACGCACGTCGTCCCGACCGACAACCCCCGATGGGTCGAGCGCACCTGGGAACGCATCGCCGAGGAGGTCCGGACCGGCCGCCAGGCGTACGTCGTGTGCCCGAGGATCGTGGACACCGAGGACTCCAGCGGCGTCTCCGACGAGGAGGTTCCCGACGCGCGCCCGACGGCCGAGGATGCCGAGCTCGACGAAGGGGAGCCCGCGGAGTCGACGGCGCCACGCGTCTGGGCCAGCGTCCTCGCGGTCGTCGAGCAGCTGCGGTCCGACCCTGCGCTCCACGGCATCACCGTCGACGTCCTGCACGGCCGGATGACCCCCGAGGACAAGGACGCCGCGATGGCGCGCTTCACCCGCGGAGAGACCGGAGTCCTCGTCTCGACCACCGTCATCGAGGTAGGCGTCGACGTCGCGAACGCGACCGTGATGGTCGTGATGGACGCAGACCGGTTCGGGGTCTCCCAGCTCCACCAGCTCCGTGGACGCGTGGGTCGTGGGGGACACCCCGGCCTGTGCCTGCTCATGACCGGTGCCGAGGCCGACGGGGGAGCCCGCGAACGACTCGAGGCAGTCGCCGCCACCACCGACGGGTTCGCCCTCGCCCAGCTCGACCTCGAGCTGCGCGGGACCGGTGACGTGCTCAGTGGACGACAGAGCGGTGGTGGCCGGTCCACCAGGGGGATGGGAAGGGGCAGCTTCCGGTTCCTGTCCCTCGTGCGCGACGAAGAGCTCATCCTGCAGGCCCGTGAGGACGCTGCCGAGCTCGTGGCCTCCGACCTCGACCTCACGGCCCACCCCGAGCTCAGCGTGGCGGTCGGCGAACGCCTCGACGAGGAGCAGGCAGCCTTCCTCGAGCGGGGATGACGCGAGGGTTGACCGAAATTGCAGGGGCGCTCACATGCGAGTTCGCCCTAGTCTCGAAGGGTGCTGCTCTCCCATGACGACGAAGGTTCCGGCCCAGCGGTCCTGCTGCTCCATGCGGGAGTCGCCGACCGCCGCATGTGGGACCCCCTGGTCCCGGGGCTGCGCCACACCTTCCGCGTGATCCGTCCCGACCTGCGAGGATTCGGCGACTCGGCGCAACCGGGCGAGGAGTACGCAGACGCCGACGACCTCGACGGGCTGCTCGACTCGCTGGGGGTGGGCAGCGCCGCGGTGGTCGGGTCCTCGTACGGCGGGCGGGTGGCGATGGAGCTCGCGACGGCCCATCCGGCGCGGGTCTCCTCGCTGGTCCTGCTCTGCCCTGGCTATCGCGGGCTGGAGCCCTCCGAAGCAGACGCGCCGGCCTTGGAGGCCTATGGCGACGAGGAGGCACGGCTGCTCGAGGCGGGCGACCTCGCGGGTGCCGCCGCACTCACCGTGGACACCTGGGTGGGACCGGAGGCGGGGCCCGAGGTGCGAGAGCTCGTCGCGACGATGCAACGCCGTGCCTACGAGGTCCAGCTGGCGGCCGACGAACAGGACCCGCCGCCTTCGGCGCGCCGGATCGAGGTCGACCCGACGGCCCTGGCGGTGGACACCTTGGTGGTGTCGGGCGCGCACGACCTGGACCACTTCCGCGCCATTGCCGCTCATCTCGGCAGGCAGATCCCGGGGGCCGAGTGGGTCGAGCTGGACTGGGCCGGCCACCTGCCGTCGATGGAGCGGCCCGACGCCGTGCTGACGCTGCTCCTGGACGTGCTGCGGGACGACCCGACGGTGCACGCGCCCTGAGCGAGGGACCTGGGTCCGGCGGCGCTGCTACGTTGCCGCCGTGACGCGGATCATCAGTGGGCGGGCCGGGGGCATGCGGCTGGCCACCCCGGCAGGCTCGGGCACCCGACCGACGAGCGACCGCGTCCGAGAAGCGCTGTTCTCGCGTCTCGAGCACCTCGAGGTGCTCGTCGGTGCGCGGGTGGTGGACCTGTATGCCGGGTCCGGCGCCCTCGGTCTCGAAGCGGCCAGCCGTGGCGCGGCGACCGTGCTGCTCGTGGAGTCGGACAAGGCCGCCGCGAAGGTGACCCGTCAGAACGCGGGAGCACTCGGCATACCCGGGATCACGGTGCGGCACGCCACCGTGCAGCGGGCTCTGTCTGCGGCTCCGGCGCAGCCACAGACGCTGGTCTTCCTCGATCCGCCGTACGAGCTCGGCGAGGAGGAGCTGGCCGCGGACCTCGTCGCCCTGGTGGAGCAGGAGTGGCTCGATCCCGAGGCGCTGGTGGTGGTCGAACGGTCCGCGAGGTCACCGGAACCGGCCTGGCCCGAGGAGCTCGAGCGCGAGGGGGAGCGACGCTACGGCGAGACGAAGATCTGGTTCGCAGGCCCACGCCTGCCCGACGTCGTGGCCTGAGCGCCGCTCGGCAAGGGATGCGAGCCGGCCCGAACGCGACGGAGCCCGACCGCGCAGTGCGGTCGGGCTCCGTGACGTTGCGGTCGGTCAGACCGCAGGGGAGGAGGGCAGCAGGCTGAACTGCACACCCCCGGTCTCGTCCACCGCGGCGTCGAGCACCTGGTCGCCCAGGGCCACGGCGGCGGTCTCGTCGAGGTAGACCTTGGCGCCGTCCTGCTCGACGACGGCGTCACCAGGCAGGGCCTGCTCGGCGGTGGTCACCGTCAGGCCGCCGGAGTCGACGCCTTCCTGGCTGAAGCGCAGACCCGCGTCCTCGGTGCTGAGGTTCTGGTCCACGAGGGTCTTGACGATCGTGCTGGCGTTCTCGGTCAGGGTGAGCATGTGGCTCCTTCTTTTCCGACAGTGTCAGGCTATGGAGGTCAGGACCCCTCCACCGTGTCGCAACCCGCGTCCCGACTTCAAACCAGGCGTCCGGTGGGTGGGACGTCGTCTCGCCGCGACCCCCGAGGTGTGACATCGCCGCAGGTGGGAGAGGGTATGGACATGACGGACTACGAGATCCCCCGGCCGACCAACGGCGACGTCGTCGAGCTGATCCTCGACGACCACCGATTCTTCGAGGCACTCCTGCGCGACCTGCGCGACGCCACGGCGGACCGCGAGGCGGCCCGGGCCACCCTGGCCGCGGTCCTCATCGCCCATGGTGAGGCGGAAGAGGCGAAGGTCTACGCGAGCCTCAAGCGCAAGGACGCCATCACGGCCCACGAGGCCCAGCACGGCGAGGAGGAACACGCTGAGGGGAACGAGGCCCTGCTGGCGCTCCTGGAGTGCAAGGGCACCGACACCCAGAAGTTCGACGACGCCGTCGAGGACCTCGCCACCGCGCTCAACCACCACATCGGCGAGGAGGAGCAGACGATCCTCAACCCGGCCCGCACCGAGGTGTCGGAGGAGGTCCGCCAGGACCTCGGCGTGAAGTGGGCGACCGAACGCAACCGCCTCCTCGAGGCCGGGGTCGGGACCCTCACCAACGTCCGCGAGATCGTCGCGCGGGCGCACAAGGAAGGCCTCCTCCCGGCCGACGACGAGGGCGAGGACGACAAGGAGTAGCCGGGTGCGCTGCTAGCGTGCCGGTGTGACCAGCCCAGCGACGAGACGGTGTGTGTGCCCCGGCTCCTACGACCCCGTCACGCTCGGCCACGCCGACGTCATCCGGCGCGCCGCAGCGCTCTACGACGAGGTCGTCGTCGCGGTGCTGCACAACCCTGCCAAGCGCGGGACCTTCAGCCCGGAGGAGCGTCGCGACCTCATCCTCGACGGCTGCCGCGACCTCGGAAACGTCCGCGTGGAGCTGTTCGCCGACCGGCTGCTCGTCGACGTCTGCCGCGAGCTGGACGCGACGGCGATCGTGAAGGGTCTGCGGGGCGGCACCGACTTCGCCTACGAGCTGCCGATGGCCCTGATGAACCGGCACCTGACCGGCGTCGAGACCGTCTTCCTCCCCGGTGACCCGAGCCTCGAACACATCTCGAGCTCGCTGGTCAAGGAGGTCGCGCGCTACGGCGGCGACGTCTCCGGGCTGGTCAGCGACCGCGTCCGGGACGCCCTCCTGGCACGCCTGCGGGAGCAGTGACCTGACCGCGAGATCCCCCCGGCCGGAACGCTTTCGGCCCGACATCGAGGGGCTGCGAGCCATCGCCGTCCTGCTGGTGATGGCCTACCACGCCGGTGTCCCGCTGGCGAACGGCTTCCTCGGGGTGGACGTCTTCTTCGTCATCTCGGGCTTCCTCATCACGAGCCTCCTGGTCCGCGAGCTGGTCGCCACCGGCACCATCGACTGGGCCCGCTTCGTGGGTCGCCGGATCCGTCGGCTGCTGCCCGCGGCGATCCTCGTCCTCGTCGTCACTGCGCTCGTGGCCCTGGCGGTGGTTCCCGGCCTGCGCCGCCGCGAGATCGGCACCGATGTCGCTGGTGCGGCCCTGTACGTCGTCAACTGGGTGTTCTCGCACCGGGCCGTCGACTACCTCGCCTCGGACAGCATCCCCTCACCGGTGCAGCACTTCTGGTCGCTCGCGGTCGAGGAGCATTTCTACGTCATCTGGCCGCTCGCGCTGATCGCGCTCGCGCTCGTGCTGCGCCGGCTGGGTCGGCGCCCAACCGTGGGCGCGGTGGGGGTCCTGCTCGCCGCCATCGCCGTGCCCTCCTTCGCGTATGCCGTGTGGCTGGGTGCCGTCGACCCGGCGCGGGTCTACTTCGTCACCACCACGCGGGCGTGGGAGCTCGGGGTCGGTGCGGCGCTCGCGGTCTGGTGTGCAGGCAGAGGCGAGCGGGCGCGGCATACGGGAGAGGGCCCGGCCGCTGCGTCCTCATGGGGCAGGGGGCTGCTCGACGCCGCCATCGGCTGGGTGGGCCTCGCCGCGGTCCTGGGCTCGGCCTGCTGGCTTCCGGCCGACGCGGTCACGCCCGGCGGGTGGACCCTGGTGCCGACGCTGGGGGCCGCCGCGGTCCTCTACGCCGGCTGGACGGGAACGCTGGCCGGCCCGGTCCGCGTCCTCGGCACCGCGCCGATGGTCTGGATCGGTGGGTTGTCCTACTCGCTCTACCTCTGGCACTGGCCGGTCCTCGTCCTGAGCGAGTGGACGTTCGACGGGCTCGGCGCGACGCAGCAGGCGCTGGCCGTCGCCCTCGCCGTCGTGCCCGCCTGGCTGAGTCACCGGTTCCTGGAGAGCCCGATCCACCACAGCCGGACGCTGGCGGCCCGCACCCGGCCCGTGCTCGCCCTGGGACTCGCGCTGTCCGCGGTGGGCGCCCTCGCCGCGCTCCCGCTCGCGCAGGCGTCGTCGCCGTTCCGCACCACGCCGATTGCGGGCCCCCGACCGGCCATCGAGACCCTCGGCGCGGCCACGCTCACCTCGCCGCCCAGCACCGACCCCGCGAACTACGCCGTCGACGACTGGGAGTGGCTGACCCCCGATCCGCAGCTCGCCGGCGAGGACCGCCCCAGGGCCGACGTCGACCGGTGCCAGGTGGACCGTTTGGTCGAGGACCCGGTGACCTGCGAGTTCGGGGTGTCGGGGGGAGCGACCACGGTGGCCCTGGTCGGGGACTCCAAGGCGATGCAGTGGTTGCCGGCCCTCGAACGGCTGGCTCCGGACCGGGGCTGGAGGATCGTGACCTACGGCAAGTCGGCCTGCGCCTTTGCCGCCGGCCGTGCCCAGAACGAGGGCAGGCCCTATCCGGCGTGCGACGAGTGGAACCGCCGTGTCGTGGACCGGCTCCGGGCCGACCCTCCCGACCTGGTCCTCACGTCCGGGTATGCCGCGACGGCCTGGGACGGCGCCCACGCCACGAGTGCCGCGCTGGTGGCCGGGCTGGCAGGCCGCTGGTCGGCGCTGCGTGGCGCCGGGATCCCCGTCGTCGTGCTGGGGGACAGCCCGGTGTCGCCCAACGACCTGGACGTCTGCACTGCCCGCCACGCGCACGAGCTGAGCCGGTGCGCCTTCGCCCGGGACCGCGCCGTGGCGGGGAGCGGGTTGCCCGCCCAGCGCGAGGCCAGCACCGCCTCCGCCACCCCGCTGGTCGACCTCACGGAATGGATCTGCCCGGTGGAACGCTGTCCCGTCGCCATCGGCAACGTCGCCATCCACCGGGCCGGCGACCACCTCACGGCGACCTATGTCCGCACCCTGGCACCTGTCCTTGGGGCGGCGCTGGAGCGTGCGGAGCCCCTTGGTGCGGTCCGGTGAGGGCGGCGGTTCGAGGGTCGGCAGCCACCCGGCATACCCGCGCATTTGGGGGACTGGGCCGTGCTCCGGTAATCTCGTGCGTCGGTCTTGTCCTCGCCCGAGGCGAAGTCCGAGTCACTCGACGTCTGCTGGAGCCATGGAACACCTGAATCCCCGATCGCCGCTGGTCTTCGACACCACGGACCTCGGTCGGCGACCCGGTTCGATGGAACGCCTGCAGCGCACGATCGAGGCACCTGCCGACTTCGGCACGGACGTCATCGCGGTCCCGCAGGGGTCCACGATCGAGCTGGAACTCCGGCTCGAGTCCGTCGTCGAGGGCGTGCTGGTCACCGGCTCGGCCCGCGCCACGGCGACCGGCGCCTGCGTGCGGTGCCTGGACCCCGTCAGCCACGAGGTTGAGGGGAACTTCCAGGAGCTGTTCGCCTACGCCGATCGCGCGGCCCACCACCGTGAGGTGGGAGCGGACGACGACGAGACCGAGGAGCACACCCTCGAGGGCGACCTGTTCGACCTCGAACCCGTGCTCCTGGACACGGTGGTGCCTGCACTGCCGTTCCAGCCCGTGTGCCGTGCCGACTGTCCGGGACTGTGCTCCGAGTGTGGAGCGCGCCTGGCGGACGACCCGGACCACCACCACGATGTGTTCGACCCCCGGTGGGCCGCGCTGAGCGCGCTGTCCCCCGAGAGCACCGACCTCCTGGGCAGCGCCCAGGTCGAAACCCACAGCAACACCGAAGAGAAGAGGAACTGACGTGGCTGTCCCGAAGCGGAAGACGTCGCGCTCCAACACCCGTTCGCGTCGTGCGAACTGGAAGGCGACGGCGACCACGCTCACCACGTGCCCGCAGTGCAAGGCTGCCATGCAGCCGCACATCGCCTGCCCGTCCTGTGGCACCTACAAGGGTCGTCACTACACGCCGGCCGAGCGCACCGAGCACCAGGGCTGAGTCAGTCTGAACCGCGCGTGAGTCCCACTCCGTCCCTCCCGGGGGACAGCGCGATGCAGCGGCCCGTCGACGGCTTCGTCCAGCACCTCACCGAGGTGGTGGGGGGGCCCGTCGACGAGTCGCTGCTCCTGCGTGCCCTCACGCACCGCTCGTACGCCTACGAGAACGGTGGACTGCCCAACAACGAGCGCCTCGAGTTCCTCGGCGACTCGGTTCTCGGGCTCGTGGTCACCGACACCTTGTATGCCACGCACCCCGACCTGCCCGAGGGGCAGCTCGCGAAGCTGCGCGCCGCCGTCGTCAACATGCGCGCCCTGGCTGACGTGGCCCGCACCCTCGGCCTCGGTGACCACGTGATGCTCGGTCGCGGCGAGGAGAGCACCGGGGGACGCGACAAGGCCTCGATCCTCGCCGACACGATGGAAGCCGTCATCGGGACGGTCTACCTGTCCTGCGGCATGGCGGCCGCGGCGAACCTCGTGCACCACCTGCTCGACCCGCTCATGGCTGCCAGCGCCACCCTCGGCGCCGGCCTGGACTGGAAGACCAGCCTCCAGGAACTCGGCGCGTCCACAGCCCAGGGCGTCCCGGAGTACCGCGTCGAGGAAGAGGGCCCCGACCACGAGAAGACCTTCCACGCCCAGGCGGTGGTGGGTGATGAGGTGCTGGGTACCGGCACCGGTCGGTCGAAGAAGGAAGCCGAGCAGCGCGCTGCCGAGCTGGCCTGGCGTGCCCTGAGCGCGCGCGCCGCCGCAGGTGTGGCCGCCGGTTCGTCGGACAACCTGCCCGACTCCGTGGTCCTGGCCGACGAGGACGCCGTGGCGGGCTCGCCCTCCTAGGCGAGCACCCGGCATACCCACGTCCGTGAGGGCCACCCCGCAGGGGTGTCGGCCCCGCATGCTTGAGTTGCCCCATGCCTGAGCTGCCCGAGGTCGAGGTGGTCCGCCGCGGTCTCGCCGACCACGTGGTCGGGCGCACGATCACGGCTGCCGAGTTCCGCGGGCAGCGGGTGGCGCGGCGCCACCTGCCGGGACCGCTCGACCTCGCCTCGCGGCTCGCGGGAAACCACGTCGAAGAGGTCCGTCGGCGGGGCAAGTACCTCTGGCTGGTGCTCCGCGCCCCCGACGGCCACCAGCAGGGCCTCATCGCGCACCTTGGCATGAGCGGGCAGCTGCTCGTCGAGGCGTCGGATGCCCCGGAGGAGAAGCACCTGCACGCGCGATTCACTTTCGCCGATGGCCGTGACGAGCTGCGGTTCGTCGACCAGCGCACCTTCGGCGGGATGGCGCTGGCCGAGCTCACGGACGACCTCGTCCCCGAGACCATCGCCCACATCGCGCCCGACCCGTTCGAGGCGGCCTACGACCAGGTCGCGGTCGTGCGGCGGATGAAGTCCCGCGACTCCGCGGTGAAGCGCGCCCTGCTCGACCAGACACTCGTCGCCGGGATCGGCAACATCTACGCCGACGAGGCGCTCTGGCGGGCGCAGGTGCACGGTGAGCGGCTGTGTTCGTCGCTGACCAAGCCGACCCTTTCGCGGGTGCTCGACCACGCCCACGACGTGATGCTGGCCGCGCTGGGGGAGGGCGGCACGAGCTTCGATGCGTTGTACGTCAACGTGAACGGCGCGTCCGGCTACTTCGACCGGTCGCTGCACGCCTACGGCCAGGAGGGACGGCCCTGCGACCGGTGCGGCACGCTGATCCGGCGCGAGGCCTTCATGAACCGGTCGTCGTTCTCCTGCCCGCGCTGCCAGCCGCGTCCCCGACTGAGGCGCGGCTGACAGGACGGGTCCTGCGGTTGTACAACTGAACCGAGAGGTGGTGCACATGGATCACAACGGTCCCGCCCGGGCGGTCATCTGGGTTCACGGTCGGGTGCAGGGCGTCGGTTTCCGCTGGTGGACCCGCGCGCGGGCCCTCGAGCTGGGTCTGGTCGGCCATGCCCGCAACGCCGGCGACGGCCGGGTCGAGGTCGTCGCCCAGGGTGACGAGGAGCGCATCCGCGAGCTCGTGGAGCTCATCGAGGAGCGACCGTCGCAGCACCTGCGGCCCGGCGAGGTGCACACCTGCGTGACGACCTGGGGGGCGCCGCGCGACGGGCTCGCGGGCTTCGTCGAGAAGTGAGTCCGCGGGCGGTCCTGCCGCATGCGACACCACGAGAATGGACGTGAGCTGACCGAAGCGGCATTGACCCTGCGGAATCCGGATGCCACCCTGAGAGATGCCCGGTTCGGGCACCCGCAGCACGCGACCCCCGACGTCTGCGGAGAAGGAGTCGACATGGCCAAGGCCCTGGTGGGCTATCGCGTGGCGTCCGACCCGCGACTGATGCTCGAGACCGTCGAACTGCGCCGCCGCGTCCGCGACCTCGAGTTCCTCGTCGAACGGCTGCAACGTGACAACGACCAGCTTCGTGAGGATCTGAGACAGCCCGACGTCGTGGCGGCGGGCATGCCTACGATTGCCGGGTGAGTTCGCCCGCACAGACACCCGGTTCCGCACCAGGACCTGGGTCCCGTACTTCCCGTTCGACGCCCGAGGATCTCGTGCGCCTTCGCGCCAGCATCGACAACATCGACGCCGCCCTGATCCACCTGCTGGCCGAGCGGTTCAAGTGCACCCAGGAGGTCGGCGAGCTCAAGGCGCGTGAGGGTATGCCGCCCGCTGACCCTGCGCGCGAAGAGGCCCAGATCGCGCGGTTGCGCGACCTCGCCGACCAGGCCGGGCTCGACCCGACGTTCGCCGAGAAGTTCCTCAACTTCGTGATCGCCGAGGTCATCCACCACCACGAGGCCATCGCCGGCTCCTGACTTCGGAGCGCTCCGCCCGCGACTTGTTGCCACCTCGTGGTCACGTAAGGCCCGAACTGGGGTCCGGTGGGGATCTGCCCGCAACAAGTCCGGGGCCGCTGGGACGTGTTGCCACCTGATGGTCACGGACGCGCCGGATCGCCGTCTCGTGACGATCTGCCGGCAACAAGTCCGGGGCCGCCGCGACACGTTGCCACCTGGTGGTCACGGACGGGCTGAACTGGGGGTCCGGTGGGGATCTGTCGGCAACAAGTCCGGGGGCGCTGGGACGTGTTGCGACCTGGTGGTCACGGACGCGCCGGAATGGCGTCTCGTGACGATCTGCCGGCAACAAGTCGGAGAAGGTGGGGTGGTCCCACGGCGAGGTGCCGGGCTGACGGGGCGGCGCGGCATACCTCTGGCGTCACTCCAGTCTCACGGTGCACAGGCAACGCAGGACGGCGGAAGGTGCCGGGAGCGCCTCCCTCCCGCAGGTAAGGTGGCCCACGCACAGCCAGCCCCGGCAGACCCCGCCAGCCACGAACCAGGAGCCGACCCGCTCGTGTACGTCAAGAGCCTGACCCTGAAGGGCTTCAAGTCCTTCGCCTCGGCGACCACGATGCGCCTCGAACCCGGCATCACCTGCATCGTCGGGCCCAACGGCTCCGGCAAGTCGAACGTCGTGGACGCGCTCGCCTGGGTGATGGGGGAGCAGGGCGCCAAGAGCCTGCGCGGCGGCAAGATGGAGGACGTCATCTTCGCCGGCACCGCCGGACGCGCGCCCCTGGGTCGCGCCGAGGTGGCCCTGACCATCGACAACACCGACGGCGCGCTGCCGATCGACTACACCGAGGTCACGATCGCGCGGACGATGTTCCGCAACGGCGGCTCCGAGTACGCCATCAACGGCACCTCGTGCCGGCTGCTCGACGTGCAGGAGCTGCTCTCCGACTCCGGCATCGGCCGCGAGATGCACGTCATCGTCGGTCAGGGCCAGCTCGATGCCGTGCTGCGCGCTACCCCGGAGGAGCGTCGCGGGTTCATCGAGGAGGCCGCGGGTGTCCTGAAGCACCGCAAGCGCAAGGAGAAGGCACTCCGCAAGCTCGAGTCGATGGAGGCCAACCTCACCCGGGTCAACGACCTGACCGGTGAGATCCGCCGCCAGCTCGGCCCCCTCGGTCGTCAGGCCGAAGCCGCCCGCAAGGCTGCCGTCATCCAGGCCGACGCCCGCGACGCCCGCCTGCGGCTGCTCGCGGACGACCTCGTCCAGCTCACCTCCACGCTGGAGCAGGAGGTGGCTGACGAGACCGCCCTCATCGCCAAACGCACCGAGGTGGAGGAGGGCCTGGCCACCCTGCGGAGCCGCCTGGCCACGCTCGAGCAGCAGGCCCAGGACGCGGCTCCCGAGCTCGCCCGGGCCCAGGAGCGCTGGTTCAGCCTGCAGCAGCTGCGCGACAAGCTCACCTCCACCGAGTCGCTCGCCGCCGAACGCGTCCGCCTGCTGTCGCAGGACACCCAGGACGAGCAGACCTCCGGTCGCGACCCGGAGGAGCTGCGCGCCCAGGCCGTGGAGGCGCGCAAGCAGGAGGAAGCCCTTCTCGCCGAGGTGCGCGAGGCCAGGACCGAGCTCGAGGGGGCCGTCGCCGCCCGCGAGGCCGCCGAGCAGGCGTATGCCGCAGAGCAGCAACGCCTCCAGCGCCTCGCCCGAGCGGCCGCTGACCGCCGCGAAGGGCTGGCGAAGCTCGCCGGTCAGGTCGGTGCCCGCAAGAGCCGTCTCGAAGCCGGCGAGGCGGAGATCGGTCGCCTGCGCGGCGTCATCGAGCAGTCCCTGCAACGAGCCGCAGCCGCCGAACAGGAGTTCAACACCCTCGAGGCTTCCGTCGCCGTCGACGAGGAGGGTGAGGAAGGGCTGGACTCGGCCTACGAGAAGGCCGCCGCCGTCCTCGAGCAGGTCGAGGCCGAGGTCGAGCAGCACCGCGAGGCCGAGCGTCTCGCCGAACGCGACCGAACCAGCGGCACAGCCCGGCTCGAAGCCCTCGAGCTCAGCCTGTCCCGCAAGGACGGAGCCGCCACTCTCCTCGCCGCCGCGGACTCCCGGCACGGCATCGTCGGGTCGGTCGCGTCGCTTCTCCAGGTCAAGGGCGGTCACGAGGCCGCGGTCGCCGCAGCCCTCGGCTGGGCCGGTGACGCCCTCGCCGTGGAGTCCGTCGAGCACGCCGCTCGCGCGTTGACCACGTTGCGTGCCGACGACGCCGGTCGGGCTGCCTTCCTCGTCGGACAGACTGCCTCGTCGAGCGACCCGGCCAGCTGGCCGCGACTCGAGGGTACGGCGGTCTGGGCCCGTGAGGTGGTGGAGGCCCCCGCGACGGTGCGCCCGGCGGTGGAGCAGCTCCTCGACCGGGTCGCCCTCGTGTCCGACCCCGCCCTGGCAGCCGCCCTGGTCGCCCAGGGCGAGGGAATCACCGCGGTCACGACCGATGGGGACGTGTTCGCCCCCGGTTTCGTCCGTGGCGGCAGCAGCCACGCGCCCAGCCTCATCGAGATCCAGTCGGCCGTCGACGAGACGCGCGACCGCGTGGCCGATGCCACCAGGCGCGGGGAGCAGGCGCGGTTCGCACTGACCTCCGCTCAGGAGCAGCACCGCGTCGCCACCGACGACGTCGAGGCGGCCCTCGAGCGGCTGCACGACTCGGACGCGAAGATGGCCGCGGTGGCTGAGCGGCTCGGCCACCTCGGCGCCACCGTTCGGTCGGCCAAGGCCGAGGCCGAGCGCACCGAGCGCTCCATCGCCGACGCGACGGCGGGGCTCGAGAACGACCGCCGCGAGCTTGCCGAGCTGACCGTGCGCCTCGACGAGGCGAGCGCCGAGCCGACCGAGTCGCAGGACCCCAGCACCGACGAGCGTGATCGCCTCGAGCTCGAAGCCAGCCGTGGACGAACGGCCGAGACCGAGCTGCGGCTCACGCTGCGCACCAAGGAGGAGCGGGCCCGGGCGCTCAAGGGCCGCGCCGACTCCCTCGAGGGGGCGGCGCGCAACGAGCTGGCCGCCCGCCAGCGACTGGCCGCGCGCCAGGAACGCCGCAAGCGCGAGGCGACGGTGGCCGAGGCCGTCCGACGCGGCGCGGCGTACGCGAGCACCCTGATCGCCGGCGCCCTCGACACCGCGGCCCTCCGGCGCGCCGTCGCCGAGCAGGAGCGCACCGAGCGAGACCAGGCGCTCACCGTCGTGCGGCGCGACGTCTCCGTCCTGCAGGACGACCTGCGAGAGCTGACCGACACCGTGCACCGCGACGAGGTGGCCCGCACCCAGCAGCGGCTGCGGATCGAGGCCATGCAGGCCAAGGCCGTCGAGGAGCTCGGCATCTCCCCCGAGGCCCTGATGGAGGACTTCGGCCCCCACCAGCTCGTCCCGTTCGTCGTCGGGCCCGACGACGACCCCGACGAGATCCCCGAGCCCGGGCCCTACGTCCGCGAGACCCAGGAGAAGCGGCTGCGCAAGGCTGATCGAGCGCTCAACGCGCTGGGTCGCGTGAACCCGCTGGCGCTCGAGGAGTTCGCGGCGCTGGAGGAGCGGCACAAGTTCCTCACCGAGCAGCTCGAGGACCTGAAGAAGTCCAAGCGCGACCTGCTCGACATCGTGCGCGAGGTCGACGAGCGGGTGGAGCGCGTGTTCACCGAGGCCTTCCACGACACCGCCGCCCAGTTCGAGGGCGTCTTCAGCCGACTGTTCCCCGGCGGTGAGGGCAAGTTGACCCTCACCGACCCGGCCAACATGCTCACGACCGGCATCGAGGTCGAGGCGCGCCCACCCGGCAAGAAGATCAAGCGGCTCTCGCTGCTCTCCGGCGGCGAGCGGTCGCTGGTCGCGGTCGCGCTGCTGGTGTCGATCTTCAAGGCGCGGCCCAGCCCGTTCTACATCATGGACGAGGTGGAGGCGGCGCTCGACGACGCCAACCTCGGCCGCCTGATCACGCTGTTCGAGGAGCTGCGTGACTCCAGCCAGCTCATCGTCATCACCCACCAGAAGCGCACGATGGAGGTCGCGGACGCGCTCTACGGTGTGTCGATGCGTGGTGACGGTGTGACCACTGTGGTTTCGCAGCGGATCCGCGACGTGGCGGCGCAGAGCGCCTGAGCGCGCCGGCCCTGATGGGCCGCGCGGCACGAACGTGCAGTTCAACGGGTATGCCGCCGTGCGGACCTCACAGCGACGGGCTCGGGCGCGCGGCGGGTCGATTTGAGCATTCCCGCCCCGCGGGGCACCCTTGAAGCATGGTCCCCCTCATCATCGGCATGCTGCTCTGCGTCGGACTCGCTGTTGCGGTGGTCGCCGTGGTCGCAATCCCGGCACGCCGCGAGGGCCGCGAGCTCCTGACGCCGCAGGGCGAAGAGCTCATCGCCGTGGTCAAGGAGAAGACCGAGTCGACGCTGGAGAAGACCGGCGACGCCATCACGTCCGCCAAGGACAAGGTCAGCGACACCGTGAGCAGCAGTGCCCCCAGCGACAGCCTGGACGACGCTGGCCGTCACCGCGCCGTCTGACGCCTGACGCACCCGGCCGGCCCCGGCGGTCCCGGCGGTCCCGGCGGTCCCGGCCGCCCCCGGCGGTCCGCGCGTGCCCGGCGTGGCCCGCACGGCATACCTTTCCCTGGGCTGGCGAGGCGGTGCCAAGACACCGCTAGCCGTCCGCGTTTGCGCAGGTCAGCAGGCAACTGACCCTCACCACCCATGACAAATGTCATGGGTGCTTCCCGCGCTGTGGCTGGATGCTGGGGCGGGCCCGATCGGGTCCTATCCCTCCAGGAGGAGATGCGCGGATGGCATCGTTCACACCCCGAGCCCGCAGGCTGATCGCCGGCGGCGCAGGACTGGCACTGGTCGCCGGCGGAGCCGCCGGCTTCCTCGGCCGGCACGAGCTCAACGAAGCATGGCTGAAGTACCAATGGCGCGACCGGCACTACAACGCCGCCGTGATGGAGAAGGCGCTCATGATCGCCGGCGGCAACCCCGCCGAGGCGCAGAACGAGTCCAAGGAAGCCGTCACGATCGCCGAGCAGTTCGACCAGGCTCGCACCGCTCCCTCGGGGATCGTCGCGCCCGGCGCCTATGGTTCGGCTTTCGCCCAGATGCAGGCCATGCAGCACAGCCCCGGCAGCTGGAACGAGGTCACCAAGGTCCCCTACAACGCCGACGACCCGCGCTACCGGGACTGGTACTCCAACTCCTCCGGCGGCGCCGGCCACGTCACCGGTCGCATCACCGGACTCGCGGCTGACGCTGCCAACCACGTGTATGCCGCCGGCGCCGACGGCGGGGTCTGGCGATCCTCCCAGGGTGGGGGCGGCTGGACGCCCATCGCCGACTCGCTGCCCTCGCTGAGCTCGGGCGACCTGCAGCTCGCGGGTGACGGCTCCCTCTGGTTCGCGACCGGGGAGTCCAACACCGGTGCCACCTCCTACGTCGGCGCCGGGGTCTTCCGCCTCGCCAACCCGACGTCCGGTTCCTTCGCCCCGACCGACCGGGTCGGTGGCAAGGAGCTCGAGTCGACCACGATCGGCCGGATCCGCTGGGGCGGCGGCGCGACCGTCTTCGCCGCGACCAACAGGGGGATCTGGTACCACGCTGCGGGCACCAAGGCCGGCGCCTGGACCTTCGGGTTCGCCCCCAACATGAGCTGGATGCCCGAGATCAAGGACAACGCGGGCAACGTGCTCGTGCCGGCAGGCAGCGACTGGGGAGGCAACACGGCCTCGGGACCCACGAACGCGGCATACAAGAACATCGTCAACGACATCGCGGTCGACCCCAAGAACCCCAAGCACGTGATCGCAGCCATCGGCTGGCGCTCGGGTGACACCTACAACGGCTTCTACGAGACCAACGACTTCACGACCGGTCCGTCGGGCTGGCACAAGCTGTCGGTGACCCTCGGCAGCATCACGAACACGAGCGACGTGGGCTACACGACGTTCGCGTTCAGCAAGACCGGTGACCGCCTCTACGCGATGGTCCAGCAGCCGAGCAAGATCAGCGCATCGTCTTCTCTCGCAGGCATTTTCGTCTCCAAGAGTGGCTCACCCAACGGACCATGGAACAAAATCGGCGACCAGGCACAGCTGCACAACAGCGGCTCCGCCCTGGACCGCAAGGGCTACGGCGTCGGTGTGCAGGCCTGGTACAACCAGTTCCTCACCGTCGACCCGGCCAACCGTGACCACGTGTGGGCGGGCCTCGAAGAGGTCTTCGAGACCAAGGACGCGGGTTCGCACTGGTCGGCCGTGTCGCCGTACTGGAACTTCTACTTCCCGTGCTGGAACATCGCCGACGGCAAGAACACCTGTCCGCTGGCGGGTCACCCCGACCAGCACTCCGTGACGGTGGGGACCGCGGGCGGCGCCCCGGTCGTCTTCTTCGGCAACGACGGCGGCGTCTACCGGCGCCCGGTCAACGGCGCGGTCAACGCCAACGGCAACGCCACCGACCTGGTGTCGACGACCACCGACGGCACGATGGACGCCCTCCAGTACTACTCGGTCTCCGTGGGTCGTGACACCAAGAACGGCAGCGGTGTCGTGGTCTCGGGCGGGCTGCAGGACAACGGGGTGTCGAACCTGTTCAAGGTCGCCCCGAACGGCACCAACGCCGACACCGAGATGGGCTCCAACTTCGGCGGTGACGGTGGCGACGGTGCCGCAGACCCGGCGAACGGGTGCAACCAGCTGCAGGAGTACGTCAACCTCGCGGTGAAGATCACCAACAACTGCGCCCTCAACCCAGGGGCGCTCAGCGAGGCCGACGCGAGCTCGTGGTCACTCGACCCGGGTGACCCGTCGCCGCGGTTCATCGCCCCGATCGCGCTCGACGGCGCAGCGTCCGACCACTTCATCTTCGGCGGCCGCTACGTCTACGTCGGCACCAAGGGCTGGACGGCCACGCGCAGCGCCGCCGACCTGACCAAGGCGTTCGACCTCGGAGCGGGGCACTCGGCGACCGCGGTGGCGATGCAGGGCGGCACGGCCTACGTGTCGTGGTGCGGCCCCTGCAACAACGCCGGGTTCGCGCGGGGCATCGCGACCAACGCGGGAGGCACCTGGCACCAGCTCACGCTGGCCGCCAGCTTCCCGCTGCGGTTCGTCCAGGGCCTGGCCATCGATGCCGCCAACGGCAACCACGCGTATGCCGCGATCAACGGCTTCTCGCGCCGGTTCACCGAAGGCCCGGGTGCGGGCGTGGGTCACGTCTACGAGACGACCGACGGCGGTGCCACCTGGACCGACGTGAGCGCCAACCTGCCGGACGTCCCTTCGAGCACGGTCAAGCGGCTGTCCAACGGCGCGCTGGTGGTGGGCACCGACCTGGGCGTCTTCTACCGAGCACCAGGGGCGACCTCCTGGCAGGTGCTGGGTTCAGGGCTGCCGAGCACCGTGGTCATGGACCTGGAGTCAGGTCCTGACGGCAACGTGTACGCCGCCACCCATGGCCGCGGCATCTGGAGCATCCCCGTGCCCCAGTAGCAGCAGCTGCGTCATCCCGGTGCCCCGTCGACCTCGTCGGCGGGGCACCGGCGCGTCCAGCCGCGGCGGTGCCGACGGTGGGTCTGCGGTCGGCGTGCGGTCGGCGCGCGCTCCTCCGGATGAGAGGATGGCGCGCGTGATCGATCAGCTGTGGGAATGGATTGCCGTCGCCGTCGGGCTCCTCGTCGTCCTGGGCGCGGTGTTGCTGGGGCTCGTGCGCGGACGCGGGGGCCGGGGGAAGTCGGCACCCGCCCCGAGGGGCGGCACCAAGGGGCCCACCGATGTGCTGCCCGGTGTCGGTGACGACGCCGAACCGCCACGGGACGCCCCGAAGCGCTCCATCGAGGACGCCGGCTCGGTCGACACCCTGCCGTCGCCGCCCCAGGAGTCCCTGCCCTCACCAGAGCCGACGCCGACGCTCGACCGCCCGGACGCGCCCGCCGGACGGCTCCAGCGGCTCCGCGCCCGACTGGCCCGCTCGAACACCGCCCTCGGTCACGGACTGCTGACCCTGCTGTCCCGCGGCAAGCTCGACGAGGCTGCGTGGGAGGAGGTCGAGGACACCCTCATCGCGTCCGACCTCGGGGTCGAGGCCAGCACTGAGCTCGTCGAGACCCTCCGTGCACGGGTCAAGGTCGAGGGCACGACCGACGAGGCCACCGTTCGCGGCTGGCTCCGCGAGGACCTGCTGCGGCTGGTCGACCCGTCGCTCGACCGCACCGTCGTCAGCTCGCGGGTGGACGGGCGTCCTGCCGTGGTGCTGGTCGTGGGCGTCAACGGCACGGGCAAGACGACCACGGTCGGCAAGCTGGCCCGCGTGCTCGTCGCCGAGGACAAGGACGTCGTGCTCGGCGCTGCGGACACCTTCCGGGCCGCCGCCGCCGACCAGCTCGAGACGTGGGGGGCCCGGGTCGGGGTGCCGACCGTCCGCTCCGAGCGTGACGGTGCCGACCCCGCGGCGGTGGCCTTCGACGCCGTCAGGGCCGGGGCCGAGATGGAGGCCGACGTCGTGCTCATCGACACGGCCGGACGGCTCCACAACAAGGTCGGCCTGATGGACGAGCTGGCCAAGGTCAAGCGAGTCATCGAGAAGCAGAGCCCGATCGACGAGGTGCTGCTCGTGCTCGACGCCACCACCGGACAGAACGGCCTGCGCCAGGCCGAGGTGTTCGCCCAGGTCGTCGATGTCACCGGGATCGTGCTGACCAAGCTGGACGGCACCGCCAAGGGCGGCATCGTGGTCTCGGTGCAGCGCAAGCTCGGTGTACCCGTCAAGCTCGTGGGGCTGGGGGAGGGGCCGGACGACCTCGCGCCGTTCGACCCCGAGGCCTTCGTCGACGCGCTTCTTGCCTAGGGGTTCGCCCTCACGGGCACCCTGCTCGCCGCAGCGGTGATCGGGGTCCCGGGCGCAGCCCTTGCCGCGCCAGCCGCCCGGCAAGGCGCCGCGACCGCCCTGATCGATCCGGCGCGACCAACCGCCACCTCCGGGTCTCAGGGCCTGGCCATCCGGATCGACGACGACCGGATCCCCGAGTCGTCCGGCCTGGCGCTCAGCCGGAGGCACCCGCACACCGTCTGGACGGTCAACGACTCGGGTGACACGTCCCGGGTCTTCGCAGTGGACACCACGACCGGCAGGACGGTCGGGGTGCACACCTTCGACGCGCCGGTGCGCGACGTCGAAGCCCTGGCGATCACGCCCCAGGGCCGGATGCTGGTGGCGGACATCGGCGACAACGACGGCGCCCGGCCGATGGTGCGGGTGTTCTGGTTCGACGAACCCGAGCTGGGCACGACCTCCGGGCCGTGGGCGTCGTGGGAGCTCACCTATCCGGACGGATCGCACAACGCGGAGGCGATCGCGGTCGACCCCAGGTCGGGTGGGGTTCTCGTCGTGACCAAGGAGCGGCCGGGTGGGATCTACGCCCTCCCCGCCACGCCCAGCCGCCAGGGCGTGAACCGGCTCACCAAGGTCGCGACCGCGCCCGACATCGTGACCGACGCGGTGTTCCTGCCCGACGGCTCCGGGCTGGCGGTCCGGACCTACACCGCACTGGCCGTGCTCGACCCGGCGACCTGGCAGACGAAGACCTCCCAGGTGCTCCCCATGCAGCCCCAGGGCGAGACGCTGTCGATGGCGCCCGGCGGCCAGGACCTCCTCGCAGGCAGTGAGGGCCTGCACTCGCTGATCCAGCGCGTGACCGTCGTGCAGGTGGGCTCGCCCAGCCCGTCCAGGCCATCCGGCTCATCCACCGGCGACGACGACAGCCGCGTCGTCGAGGCCAACCGTGGCGAGCTCATCTCGGGCCTCGGAGCCTGTGCCGGTCTCGTGGCCCTGGCGTACGTCGTCGCGAAACTGGCACGCAGGAGGCACCGGTGAACGCCGACGTGCGCGAGGAGGCGCTGAGCGGCGGCAACACCGGCCACGTCGTCCGCGTCGGCGACACGGTCCGGCGGCAGGCTGGCCACTGGACTCCCGCCGTGCACGCGCTGCTGGACCACCTCGCGGCCGCAGGTTTCGACGCAGCACCCCGCGCGTTGGGCACCGATGCGCTGGGACGCGAGGTCGCGTCATACGTCGAGGGTGTTGCGGGCACGCTGGGCCCGGACCAGCTCGCGCCGGAGTTCCGGACCGTCGAGGCGTGCCGTGCCATCGGCGCCTGGTTGCGGGCGTTCCACGACACCCAGGCCGGCTTCGAACCCGACCCCGCGCAGCCCTGGCACGTGGTGCCGGGCCGACCACTGGGACCCGGCGAGGTGATCGCCCACCATGACGTCGGCACCTACAACACCGTGCTGCGCCCGGACGGGTCGTTCGCCGTCATCGACTTCGACTTCGCCTGCCCGGGGTGGCCGGTCGAAGACCTCGCCTACGTGCTCTGGTCGTGGACGCCGCTCTGGCACGACCAGTCGGCCGTCCGCAGGGAGATGGGTGTGGTGACGATGGCGGACCGCCTGCACAAGTTCGCTGCCGTCCTCGACGGGTATGCCGCCGACGCCGGGCTGCGTGCGCAGGTCCCGGACGCCGTTCTGCGATGCATGCTGGGCCATTCCCGGACGGTGGAGGAGCTTGCAGCGCAAGGCGATCCGGCCTTCGTGCGCATGGTGGCAGCGGGTCATGCCGAGCGACCACTGCGCGATGCGGAGTGGTTTGCGTCCAGCCGTTCGCTCTTCGCCGCCTCCATCGCGGAGGACCGGCCGGCACACCGGATGGCTTAGCCTGAGCGCGTGGAGACGGGGGTGGACCGACTCGGTCGAGTGGCAAAGGCGTGGCGCGTGGCTGTCGTCCTCGCCTTCACCGTCGTGTTCTGCGCGGGCTCGCTCGTGGGCGACGACCACTGGTGGCCGTTCGGGCCGTGGCGGATGTTCTCCACGTCGCAGGCCGCGACCGGCTCGGTGTGGTCGACCGGCATCGAGGTCCAGACCGCCGACGCGCCAGGGACGTGGGTGCGCGCGCCACTCACGCCCGAGAACGTCGGCCTGAACCGCGCCGAGGTCGAGGGTCGCATCCCCCAGATCGAAGCCGACCCGTCCCGCCTCGGCACCCTGACGCGCAGCCATGCCGAGCTGCGCCCGACGGCGGCCGAGTGGACCGCGCTGCGCGTCGTGCGCCGCCTCATCGTCGTGGTCGACCGCAAGCCCACCGGCGAGGTGCGCACCGAGGTGCTCGCGCAGTGGGAGGCGCCATGAGCGCGCGACCGCGTGCCCTGACGGGTTGGCGCCGACGTGGGGCGCAGGGTCTGTCCGGCTGGCTGTTCGCCCCGATGCCGGTGTCCCGGGTGGCGGCGCTGCGGGTGCTCGTCTTCGCGTTCGTCATCGTCGACGTGGTGCTGCTGCACACCTCCGGCTGGTACCACGGCTACGCAGACCCCGTCTGGTACGAACCGCTGGTCATGGGCAGGATCCTGCACCTGCCCGCTGCCTCGGTCCTGCTCGTCCAGGTCCTCAAGTGGGGCTGCGTGCTCGCGGCGCTGGCTGCGATGACCGGCCGGGCGCCACGAGTGCTCGGCTGGACGGTCGCCGTCGGCTGGGTCTGGTACCAGTACGTCGCCTTCTCCTACGGCAAGGTCGACCACGACCGTGCTGACTTCGTGGTCGCCCTCGCGCTGCTGCCGACGGTGGGGCTGGCCCACCTGTCGGACCGCCGTCGCAGCGAGGCGGCAGGCTTCGCGCTGCGGGCCGTCCAGCTGGCGGCCATCGCCACCTACTTCCTCTCGTCCTGGGCGAAGGTCCGGTTCGGTGGCTGGGACTGGGTCAACTCGGCGACCATGGTCCGGGCGGTCGTGCGACGCGGGACCCCGATGGCCCAGTGGCTGCTCGAGGTGCCCTGGACGCTGCACTGGTTCCAGTGGGTGCTGATGGGAGCCGAGCTCACCTCGCCCGTCATCTTCCTGCTCTCCGAGAAGTGGCGGGGGCGGGCGGTGGGCGGGTGGTTCGTCTTCCACGCCATGACCTACGGCGCGATCACCATCGCCTTCTGGCCACACCTCGTGATGATGCTCGCGTTCCTCCCCCTCGAGAGGTATGCCGCGTGGCTGCGTGACCGTTTCGCCCGCGTTCGCGGCGGGTCACCTGCCACTCCACCCGACGCAGGGCCGGAGGACATCGACCGATCGAGCCGCGACCCCGTCGGTGCCGCCGGTTAGGGTCGTCGCGTGAGCAGAGGCGAGCACGTCACCGCGTTCCTGGGGGCCGTCGACCTGTCCCTCGAGCTGGCTGCCCGACCGCAGGTGCGCGATGCCTGGGAGCAGGAGAGCGCCTGCGCGGGCATGACCGTGGGAGGGCTCACCCACCACCTGCTCAAGCAGGCGGGCAACACCGTGCGCGGCCTGCGGGCTGAGCCCGACGACGCGCCGCCGATCGCGCTGCTGGAGCACTACGCCCGGGCTGCGTGGGTGGAGGCCGGTCCGGAGGACGAGGTCAACGTGTCCATCCGTGACGGTGAGAACGACGGCGCCCAGGTCGGCCCCGACGTCGTGCTCGAGCTGGCTGGGGAGTGGGCCGACGACCTCCCGGGGCTGCTCGCTGCACCTCGCGACCCGGACACGATCTTCATCCCGTGGCAGGGCTGGTCGCTGACGACCGAGGACTTCCTGACGACGCGGCTGATGGAGCTCGTCGTCCACGGCGACGACCTGGCCGCCAGTGTCGGGCTCGACACCCCGACCTATCCCGAGGGTGTCATCACTCCCGTGCTCGGGCTGCTCACCGGCGTCGCGGTCCGCCGCCACGGCCAGACCGCGGTGGTTCGCGGTCTCAGCCGCCCGCAACGGGCACCCGCAGTGATCTCGGCGTTCTGACCGCGGCGCGCCCGCGGGATACCCCCCGGCGCCCCTCACGTCAGGCGCTTGTTCGGCGGATCCGCCGTGTCCTGACCCGGTGGATCCTCCGAAGAAGCGGCCTCAGGCGGACGACGCTCCCACGATGTGAGACGTTGCGCGGTCCGAAACCTGATGCTTACCCGCAGACGGTTCCGCTAACACGGCTGTAACAAACTCCGGCACGCCCCGAAACGCCGCCCGGTCAGAGTTCTGCCCATGACTCCAGCACTGCTGCCAGTGGCAGACCCCACGATCAACGAGGCCGCGACCGCCTTCATGCTCGTCGCCGCCTCGATGGTCCTGCTCATGACCCCAGGTCTCGCGCTGTTCTACGGCGGCATGACGCGAGCCAAGTCCGTCCTCAACATGATCATGATGTCGTTCGGGGCCCTCGGCGTCGTCGGCGTCATCTACGTGTTGTGGGGCTACTCCATGTCCTTCGGCAACCTCCAGGACGGCTCGTCAGACATCGCCGGCCTGTTCACCAACCCCTTCCACCTGTTCGGCCTCAAGAACGTCATCGGTGAGGACGGCTCGCGACTGATCGACGTGTTCGGCGTCGACGTGTTCATCCCCGAGACCGTCTTCGTCGGCTTCCAGCTCACCTTCGCCGTCATCACCGTCGCGCTGATCAGCGGCGCCGTCGCTGACCGCGTCAAGTTCAGCACCTGGCTGGTCTTCTCCGGCATCTGGGCGACCATCGTCTACTTCCCGATCTCCCACATGGTGTGGGGCGGCGGCGTCCTGTCCGGCGCGGAGGGCGGCCTGTCGGCCAAGATCTTCGGGGCGACCGACGGCGTGGCCAACGTGCTGCCCATCGACTTCGCCGGTGGCACGGTCGTGCACATCAACGCCGGTATCGCCGGCCTGGTGCTCGCGCTGATCGTCGGCAAGCGGCTCGGCTTCGGTACCCAGGCGATGCGTCCCCACAACGTGCCGGTCGTCATGCTCGGCGCCGGTCTGCTGTGGTTCGGCTGGTTCGGGTTCAACGCGGGCTCCGAGCTCGCGGCGGACGGCCTTGCATCGACGGTGTGGCTCAACACCACCGCTGCCACCTGTGCCGCGATGCTCGGGTGGCTCCTCGTGGAGAAGATCCGCGACGGGCACGCCACCTCGATCGGTGGCGCGTCGGGCGTCGTCGCCGGCCTGGTAGCCATCACCCCGGCCTGTGGCGCGCTGTCGCCCCTCGGCTCCCTGATCCTGGGCGTGGTCGCGGGTGGCCTGTCTGCCCTGGCCGTGGGCCTGAAGTACCGCTTCGGGTACGACGACAGCCTCGACGTGGTCGGTGTCCACCTGGTCGCCGGTCTCTGGGGCACCATCGGTGCCGGTCTGCTCGCCACCGGGTCGGGTCTGTTCTACGGAGGTGGCGCCAAGCAGCTCGTGGTGCAGATCATCATCGCGTTCGCGTCGCTGCTCATCAGTGGCATCCTGACCGCAGTGATCGCGCTGGCCCTGAAGTACACCCTGGGCTGGAGGGTCACCGAGGATGTCGAGTCCGACGGTATCGACCAGAGCGAGCACGGCGAGTCGGCCTACGAGCTCAGCGGATTCACGGGCGGCCGGTTCGGCTCCTCCGGTGCAGTCTCGACCTCGTCCGCCAAGCCTGCCAAGACCCCTGAGGGAGCGTCCGCATGAAGCTCGTGACCGCGATCATCAAGCCCCACCAGCTCGACGAGGTGAAGGAGGCCCTGGAGGCCTACGGCATCTCCGGCATGACCGTCAGCGAGGCGTCCGGATACGGTCGGCAGCGCGGCCACAGCGAGGTCTACCGCGGCGCCGAGTACACCGTCGACTTCGTACCGAAGGTGCGGGTGGAGGTCCTCGTCGACGACATCGATGCCACCTCGGTGGCCGACGTGATCCTCAAGGCGGCCCAGACCGGCCGGATCGGTGACGGCAAGATCTGGACCATCCCCGTCGAGGACGTGGTCCGGGTCCGCACCGGAGAGCGCGGCGTCGACGCCCTCTAGCAGCACACCAACCACTGGGTATGGCGCCCGGTCCCGTTCGCGGGGCCGGGCGCCATCGGCCATGGAACGTCTAACACGGGCGTAACACGACGGCTCACGTTCCGAAACGTCGGAAGGGGAGGGTGGAGCACGTGACCATCGAGCAGACCGACCTGGCGGCCCGCCGCCTCGACCTTGCGGGGGCGAGGGGCTTCGACGCCCCCGGGGCCGGCCCGGTCCGCCGCGACGCGATCGCGTCCCTCACGCGGGGCTGGCTCGGTGAGGTCTGGAAGGTGGCCCTGGACGGCCGCTCGACCGAGGGGATCGCCCTGGCCGCGGTCGGCAGCCTCGCGCGGGGTGACGCCGGGCCGCTCAGCGACGTCGACCTGGTCCTGCTGCACTACGGGCGCTCACTCAGCGGTGACGACCTGCGCGGACTGGCCGACCGGGTCTGGTACCCCGTCTGGGACGCCGGCGTGAAGCTCGACCACGCGGTGCGTACCGTCAACCAGTGCCGGACGGTCGCCTCCGGCGACCTCGCCGCAGCCGTCGGACTGCTCGACCTCCAGTGCGTGGCCGGCGACCCCGAGGTGGTGGCCGCAGCCCGCTCGACCGTCGCGCACGACTGGCGCGCGAACGCCCGGCGCAGGCTGCCGCAGCTGGTCGAGAGCCTCAAGGCCCGGCACGCCCGCCACGGCGAGCTCGCCCAGAGCCTCGAACCCGACCTCAAGGAGGCCCACGGCGGCCTGCGAGACATGACGGTGCTCGGCGCCCTCGTGGCTGCCTGGCTGACCGACCGTCCCCACGTGGGGGTCGACGAGGCCCACCAGACCCTGCTCGACGCGCGTGACGCCGTCCACGTGGTCACTGGCCGTGGCCGCGACCGGCTGACCCGTGAGGACCACGATGCCGTGTCGGCGCTGCTCGGCCACGGCGACTCCGACGAGATGATGACGGCGGTTGCCGACGCCGGCCGGACCATCGCCTACGCCCTCGACGGCACGGTGCGCCGCGCCGGGCAGTCCCAGCGAGCCCGCACCCTGCGCGTCGGACCGCGTCGCCCACAGCTCAACCCGCTCGGGTTCGGCATGTTCGAGCACGACGGCGAGGTGGTCCTCGGACCGCGCAGCACCCTGTCGAGCGACCCGCTGCTGCCCCTGCGCGCGGCAGTCGTCGCCGCCCGCAGCCACCTGCCCATCGCCCCGACCACGCTGGCCAACCTCGCCGGCCAGGCACCCACCCTGCCCGAGCCGTGGCCGGAGATCGCTCGCGACCTCTTTGCCGACCTGCTGGCGACCGGTCCCGGCCTCGTCGCCGTCTGGGAGGGGCTCGACCAGGCCGGCATCATCGACCGCTGGCTGCCCGAGTGGGCAGCCGTGCGCTCTCGCCCGCAGCGAAGCGCCGTGCACCGCCACACCGTCGACCGGCACCTCATCGAGACCGTCGTCCTCGCCGGCGGACTGGTGCGCGGGGTCACCCGGGCCGACCTCCTGCTGCTCTCCGCCCTGCTGCACGACATCGGCAAGATCCGGGGTGCCCACGACCACTCGGCCACCGGAGCTCCCCTCGCCCGGACCATCGCCACGAGGCTGGGGTACCCCGCCGCCGACGTGGAGGTCATCACCACGCTCGTGCGCGAGCACCTCACCCTCATCGACCTCGCCACCCGCCGCGACCACCAGGACGCAGGCACGGTCACCGCGGCGCGGGGTGCGGTGGGCGGCTCGCGCGAGGTGTTCGACCTGCTCGTGGCCCTGACCGAGGCCGACGCGAGCGCCGCCGGCCCGCAGGCCTGGACCGACTGGCGGGCGACCCTGCTGGCCCAGCTCGCCGAAGGAGCCCGCAAGGGCTGGGAGGAAGGCAGCGTGCCACCGCCGGCCGAGACAACCACCGTCGACGAGGCCGACCTCCAGTCGGTGGCGGCCGGGGACCCCCGCGTCATCATCCGTCCGCAGGGCGGGTCCTACCGCATCGACGTCTTCGACCGCGACCGGCTGGGACTGTTCGCTGACACCGCGGGGCTGCTCGCGGCATACGGGCTGGTCGTCCGCACCGCCATCCTGCGCACCATCGACGGCGTCGCCGCCAACGAGTGGCACGTGGAGAACCCGAGTGGAGAGGCTCCGCAGGAGGAGCGGATCGTCCGTGGGCTGGAGCGGCTCGCGCAAGGGGACCGCGGGCCGCTGGGGCTCCTCGAACGCCGGCGCCAGTTCGCCGCGCGACCCAGCGCCGAGTCGGGAACGGGGTCTCCCGGCCAGGCCCGGGCCCTCGTCGTGCCCCGCGCCTCCGAGGAGGCGACCGTGATCGAGGTGCGTGCCCAGGACCGTCCGGGCCTGCTGCACGAGCTCGGTATGGGGTTCGCCAAGGCCGGGCTCTCGGTGCGCTCCGCGCACATCGCCACGTATGCCGGCCAGACCCTGGACACCTTCTACCTCACCGAGTTCGGTGGCCGGCTCCTGTCGCCGGCCAAGGTCGCGCAGACCGTGGCCATGGTGATCGACACCTGCGACGGCGCCGCTCCCGCCTAGGAGCTGCCGCCCCGCGCGTGCAGGTATCCGTCCACTCGGACGGATACCTGCACGCGGACCACCTTCTGGCGCTGCGTCCGGCGCAGGACCCTGGGTCGATTAACCTTGGGCCCGTGTTCACCTCACTCTCCGACCGCCTGACAGCCACCTTCAAGAACCTGCGGGGCAAGGGCCGGCTGTCCGAGTCCGACGTCAACGCGACGGTCCGCGACATCCGGCTCGCGCTGCTCGACGCCGACGTGTCGCTGCCCGTCGTCAAGGCGTTCACCCACGCCGTGCGCGAGCGGGCCCTCGGGGCAGAGGTGTCGGGAGCCCTCAACCCGGGCCAGCAGGTCGTCAAGATCGTCAACGAGGAGCTCATCGGCATCCTCGGTGGCCAGACGCGCACGATCGCGTTCGCCAAGAACCCGCCGACCGTGATCATGCTCGCCGGTCTGCAGGGCGCCGGCAAGACCACCCTCGCCGGCAAGCTCGCCCGGTGGCTCAAGGAGCAGGGCCACACGCCGATCCTCGTGGCCGCCGACCTGCAGCGACCCAACGCCGTCACCCAGCTCGAGGTCGTCGGTGAGCGCGCGGGCGTCCCTGTGTTCGCACCCGAGCGCGGCAACATCGGGGGCCACGACGCCGTCGGTCCGACGGGTGAGGGCACCCGCTCGTTCGGCGACCCGGTCTCGGTCAGCCGAGCCGGAATCGACCAGGCGCGCCGCGCCCAGCACGACGTGGTCATCGTCGACACCGCCGGACGCCTGGCCGTCGACGCCAACCTCATGCAGCAGGCCGCCGACATCCGCACGGCGATCGAGCCCGACGAGGTCCTGTTCGTCATCGACGCGATGATCGGCCAGGCCGCGGTCGAGACGGCCCTGGCGTTCCAGGCTGGCGTCGACTTCACCGGCGTCGTGCTGTCCAAGCTCGACGGCGACGCCCGTGGTGGCGCCGCCCTGTCCGTCGCCTCGGTGACCGGTCGTCCGATCATGTTCGCCAGCACCGGCGAGGGCGTGAAGGACTTCGAGGTCTTCCACCCCGACCGGATGGCCTCGCGCATCCTCGACATGGGTGACGTCCTGACCCTCATCGAGCAGGCCGAGAAGGCGTTCGACCGCAGCCAGGCCGAGGAGATGCAGCGCAAGTTCCTCGCCGAGGAGGACTTCACCTTCGACGACTTCCTGCAGCAGATGTCGGCGCTCAAGAAGATGGGCGGCATGAAGGCGATGCTCGGCATGATGCCGGGCATGGGCCAGATGAAGGCCCAGCTCGACAACCTCGACCCGCGTGAGTTCGACCGCATCGAGGCGATGGTCCGGTCGATGACCCCGTTCGAGCGCACCCACTCCAAGCAGATCAACGGATCGCGCCGGCTGCGCATTGCCAAGGGCTCGGGGGTGCAGGTGTCCGAGGTGAACGGGCTGCTCGAGCGGTTCACCGAGGCGCAGAAGATGATGAAGCAGCTCGCGCGCGGCGGCGGCATCCCCGGGATGCCCGGCATGCCGGGCATGGGTGGCGGCAAGAAGGGCCGCCAGCAGCAGCCACAGCGCAAGAAGTCCAAGTCGGGCAACCCGGCGAAGCGGGCCGCCGAGGAGCGGGCAGCCCTGGAGAAGGGCGCGGCCGCCAAGGCGAGCGGTGGCGGGGCCGCCTTCGGAGGAGGCGCCGGGGACGGCGGCATACCCGCTGACCTCGACCCCAACCAGCTGCCCGCAGGCTTCGAGAAGTTCCTCGGCAGGTGAGCCACGCAGCACCGCTGCACACCCTCTCGGTCGGCACCGCAGGGCCGCGAATCGCCTTTCTCCACGGGCTTTTCGGGCAGGGGCGCAACTGGTCGCAGATCGCCAAGGCGCTCGCCGGACCCGACGGCAGGGGTGCGCGCAGCACCCTGGTCGACCTCCCGGACCACGGCCGGTCCCCGTGGTCACAGGAGTTCTCCTTCGAGGGGTATGCCGCGGCCGTCGCCGACACCCTGCGCGGCATCGACGCCGACGCGTCGTGGGTGGTCGTGGGGCACTCCCTGGGTGGCAAGACCGCGATGCTGCTGGCCCTCGAGCATCCCGAGCTGGTGTCGAGGCTGGTCGTCGTCGACATCGCGCCCAAGAGCTACGGCAGCCTGGAGCGGTTCAGCGGCTACATCGAGGAGATGCAGCGGCTGCCCCTGAGAGAGCTGGCCAGCCGGCGTGACGCCGAGGCGCGTTTCGAGGAACCCGACCCGGGTGTGAAGGCGTTCCTGCTGCAGAACCTCCGGCGCGACGGCGACTCCTGGCGCTGGCAGGCCAACCTCGAGCTGTTCGCGGCGGATGCTGCCCGGGGGGCGGGCTCGGTGATCGCGGACTGGCCCGAGACCACCGCAGAGCTCCCGCCCTTTGCCGGGCCTGTCCTGTGGATCGCCGGCTCGGAGTCGTCCTACATCACCGACGAGGACCTGCCCTCGATGCGGGCGCTGTTCCCGAAGGTGCGCCAGGTGACCGTCAAGGGCGCGACGCACTGGGTCCACACGGATGCGCCGGAGGTCGTCGTCGAGGTGGTTCGCCGCTTCGTCCAGCCACTCACCGAGCCCCACTGACCCCGACGCAGGTATTTCACCCAATTGGACGGATCCCTGCGTGGGCCACGCGTGAATATCGGTCCACTGGGGTGAGTTCCCTGCGCCGGTAGGGTCGGCGACATGACGGCAACGGTGCTGCACCTGCGTGGTGAGGTCCTCGTCGGCCCCGAGGACGTGCGGCCCGAGGCGTGGGTGGTCGGCGGAAGGCTGACCTTCGAACGGCCGAGCGGGAGCGGATCCGACGTCCAGACGCTGCGCGGCTACGTCCTGCCCGGCCTCGTCGACGCGCACTGCCACGTCGGGCTCGACGCCCACGGCGCGGTGGACGACGCGACCGCGGAGGCTCAGGCGCTGGCCGATCGCGAGGCGGGGACGCTGCTCATCCGCGACGCGGGATCGCCCGCCGACACCCGGTGGATCGACGAGCGCGACGACCTGCCCAAGGTCATCCGGGCCGGCCGCCACATCGCGCGCACCCGTCGCTACATCCGCAACTACGCCCACGAGATCGAGCCCGACCAGCTCGTCGAGCGCGTCCGGATCGAGGCTCGCGCAGGGGACGGGTGGGTCAAGCTCGTGGGCGACTGGATCGACCGCGACGCCGGCGACCTCACGCCCTGCTGGCCGGTCGACGTGCTCACCGATGCGATCTCCGCCGCCCACCACGAGGGCGCCAGGGTGACCGCCCACTGCTTCGGCGAGGCCTCGCTCTACGACTTCGCCGCGGCGGGCACCGACTGCATCGAGCACGCGACCGGGTTGGAGGCCGAGACCATCGCGCAGTTCGCGGAGCAGCAGATCGCGATCGTGCCGACCCTGGTCAACATCGCGACCTTCCCATCCGTCGCCGAGCCCGCGAAGGACCGGTTCCCCGACTACCACCGCCGGATGCTCGCGCTCCACGAGCGCCGCTATGCCACGATCGGCGCGGCCCGGGACGCCGGCATACCCATCTATCTGGGCACGGACGCGGGGGGATCCTTGCGGCACGGACTGGTGGCCGACGAGGCCCATGAGCTGACCAAGGCGGGGTTGTCCACCGACGAGGCCCTGTACGCCGCGACCTGGGGCGCTCGCGAATGGCTCGGCCGACCTGGGCTGGAGGAGGGTGCAGACGCCGACCTCGTGGTCTACGCGGCCGATCCGCGACGCGAAATCCGCGCGCTCGCGGCCCCCGAGCACGTCGTCCTGCGCGGTCGCGACTTCTCCTGACCCACGCCCGTCCTGACTTCCGCGCGGTGGCCGGCGCGCGGCATACGTGCCAGTCCCGGCCCTTCCACGATGCGAGACATAAGGTCACGTTATTTGACCGATAACTAATTGCTATCCAAACTCCTAGTTGTCACATAGGAGATGCGCAGGGTGCGCATCCAACGCCTCACGGCAACCAAGGAGCTCCGATGAAGTCGACCCGCCGTCACCCCCGCCTCGCCCTGGCCGCCGCCGCGACCGTCGGCGCGATGGTGATGACCGCCTGTGGCGGCGGCGGAGCCAGCGACACGGTCGGTGCCGCGGCGGACGCCGAGAATGCCGCCGCCAAGACGGGCACGATCAACCTCTTCGCGTATGCCGTGCCGAAGGTCGGCTACGACAAGGTGATCCCCGCGTTCAACAAGACCGAGGCCGGCAAGGGCGTTCAGTTCCAGCAGTCCTACGGCGCCTCGGGAGACCAGTCGCGCAAGGTGGCGGCAGGCGCGACGGCTGACTTCGTGAACTTCTCGGTCGAGCCGGACATCACCCGCCTCGTCGACGCGGGACTGGTCGCCAAGGACTGGAACGCCAACCAGTACAAGGGGATCCCGTTCGGCTCGGTCGTCACCATCGTCGTCCGCAAGGGCAACCCCAAGGGCATCAAGGACTGGGACGACCTGCTGAAGCCAGGCGTCGAGGTCGTCACCCCGAACCCGTTCAGCTCGGGCAGCGCCAAGTGGAACCTCCTGGCGCCGTATGCCGCGAAGAGCGACGGTGGAAAGGACCCCAAGGCCGGCCTCGCCTTCATCGAGCAGCTGGTGACGGATCACGTCAAGGTGCAGCCGAAGTCGGGGCGCGAGGCGACCGAGACGTTCCTGCAGGGCACCGGCGACGTGCTGCTGAGCTATGAGAACGAGGCCTTGTTCGCCGAGCGCAGCGGGGACCCGGTGGAGCACATCACGCCGCCGACCACCTTCAAGATCGAGAACCCCACCGCCGTGCTGAGCAAGAGCCCCAACCTCGCCAAGGCCAAGGCGTTCAACGACTACCTCTTCACCCCGGAGGCCCAGAAGCTGTGGGCCCAGGCAGGCTTCCGCCCCGTCGACCCGGCCGTGGCCAAGGAGTTCGCGGCCGACTTCCCGGCGCCCCAGAAGCTCTGGACCATCGACGACCTGGGTGGCTGGAAGACGGTCGACGGCACGCTCTTCAAGAAGGAGACCGGCTCCATCGCCGTCATCTACGACAAGGCCACGTCGTAGGCCATGACCGCAACCACGCACAGCGCGCGCAGGGACGACATCTCGATCTCCGAGGTGGCGTCCCTGCCGCCGCGCGCAGACACCCCTCGTCGCCGGCTCCAGGGCGCCAGACCGCTCGCCCGACCCCTCGGCATCGGCCTCGTGGGCCTGTGGCTGAGCGTTCTCGTCCTGCTCCCGCTCGCGGCCCTCACGGTCACCTCGCTCGGCGAAGGCGTCGGCGGCTTCTGGGAGGCCGTCACCGCGCCGGTCGCCTTGGCCTCGCTGCGCGTGACCGTTCTGGTCGCCGCCGTCGTCGCGGTGGTCAACGCCGTGATGGGCACGCTCATCGCCTGGGTGCTGGTGCGCGACGACTTCCGGGGCAAGCGCGTCGTCAACGCCCTGATCGACCTGCCCTTCGCCCTGCCCACCATCGTCGCCAGCATCGTGCTGCTGTCGCTCTACGGGCCGAACAGCCCGATCCACGTCCACCTCAACGCCACCCAGCCCGGGCTGCTCGTCGCACTGGCCTTCGTGACGCTGCCGTTCGTCGTCCGGTCCGTCCAGCCGGTGCTCATCGAGGCCGACCGCGAGGTCGAGGAGGCCGCCGCCTCGCTGGGGGCGTCGAACTGGACGACCTTCCGCCGGGTCGTGCTGCCGACCCTGGCTCCGGCCCTGATCAGCGGCACCGGACTGGCGTTCGCGCGGGCGATCGGGGAGTACGGCTCGGTGGTGCTCATCGGCGGGAACATCCCACGCGAGACCCAGGTCGCCTCGCAGTACATCCAGCAGCAGATCGAGATCGACCGGCCGCTGAACGCCGCCGCGGTGTCCGTGGCGCTGCTGGTGATCGCTTTCGCCACGTTGTTCGTGCTGCGGGTGTTCGCCGGCCGCAGCCTGCGCCGGGAGGAGGAGGCCCAGTGAAGACCTCCACCACCGCCCGGATCGGCCTGCGCACCGTCGCGCTCGGCTACCTCGTGCTCCTGCTCGCTGTCCCGATCGTGCTCATCCTCGTGCGCACGTTCGGAGAGGGTGTGGGGGCGTTTCTCGAGTCGATCAGGACTCCCGCGGCGATCTCCGCGCTCAACCTGTCGCTGCTCATCGTGGCGATCGTCGTGCCCCTCAACGTCGTGTTCGGGGTGGGGACGGCGCTGGCCCTGGTGCGCGGACGGTTCCGTGGACGCGGCCTGGTCCAGGCCGTGGTGGACCTGCCGTTCGCGGTGTCGCCGATCGTCGTCGGCGTGTCGCTCATCCTGCTCTGGGGAGCCGACGGCTGGTTCGGTGGTCTCGAACGGCTTGGCTTCAAGGTCATCTTCGGGCTGCCGGGCATGGTCATCGCCACGCTGTTCGTCACCCTGCCGTTCGTGGTGCGCGAGGTGGAGCCGGTGCTCCACGAGATCGGCACCGAGCAGGAGCAAGCCGCCTCCACCCTCGGTGCCAGCACGTGGCAGACGTTCTGGCGGATCACCCTGCCGGCGATCCGCTGGGGGCTGACCTACGGCGCCGTCCTCACGATCGCCCGGGCGCTGGGGGAGTTCGGCGCCGTGATCATGGTCAGCTCCGGCTTCCCCGGGGTCTCCCAGACCCTGACCCTGCTCGTCCACTCCCGCTACATCGACGACCACAACACCTACGGCGCCTACGCCGCCGCCACCCTGCTCATGGGCCTGGCCGTGCTGACGCTGCTCGGCATGACCGCGCTCGACCGCAAGAGGAGAACCACATGATCACCGTCCTTGGCGCCCGCAAGCACTACGGGGCCTTCGCCGCCCTTGACGACGTGACCCTGGACATCCCCGCGGGCTCACTGACCGCCCTGCTGGGGCCGAGCGGGTCCGGCAAGTCGACGCTGCTGCGCTCGATCGCCGGTCTGGAGCAGCTCGACGGCGGTCGCATCGTCATCGGCGGACGGGACGTGACCGGGGTGTCCCCGCAGAAGCGCGGTATTGGGTTCGTGTTCCAGCACTACGCCGCGTTCAAGCACATGACGGTGCGCGACAACGTGGCCTTCGGCCTGACCATCCGCAAGCGGCCCAAGGCCGAGATAGCGCGCAAGGTCGACGACCTGCTCGAGATCGTCGGGCTCGACGGGTTCCAGCACCGCTACCCCGCCCAGCTGTCGGGCGGGCAACGCCAGCGGATGGCACTCGCCCGGGCACTCGCGGTCGACCCCGAGGTGCTGCTGCTCGACGAACCCTTCGGCGCCCTCGACGCCAAGGTGCGCGCCGACCTGCGCCAGTGGCTGCGCAGGCTGCACGACGAGGTCCACGTCACCACCGTCCTGGTCACGCACGACCAGGAGGAGGCCCTCGACGTGGCCGACCGGATCGCCGTGCTCAACAAGGGCCGAATCGAGCAGGTCGGCGACCCCGTGACCCTCTATGACCGGCCCGCCAACGACTTCGTCATGTCGTTCCTCGGCTCGGTGGCCAGGCTCGGGGGGCAGTTGGTACGTCCGCACGACATCGCCCTCGACCGCAGCCGTGAGCGCGCCCAGGCCCAGGACGCCCGCGTCGGCGGCTCGCCGGGCGTCGTCGAGGCTGTCGTCGAACGCGTCGTGCGTCTCGGTTTCGAGGTGCGGGTCGACCTGCGCACCGACGCGGGTGTGCGCTTCGCGGCGCAGGTCACGCGCGCGGAGGCCGATGCCCTGCGGCTCGTCGAGGGTGAGACGGTCTTCGCCCGGGCGACCACGCGGCCCGACGCAGCGGAGGTCGAGCCCGCGCTCGCCATCTGAGCGGCGCAACACGCTTTGGTATGCCGCGCGCAGGGTCCGCTGCGTCCGTCGCCCGCCCGTGCGACACAATGCGCGGGTGGACATCTCGGCACGCACTGAGTACGCGGTCCGGGCCATGCTCATCCTCGCCGAGGCGGCGACGATGTCGGCCGGTCCGGTGAGCGTCGAGACCCTGTCGTACCGGCAGACCCTGCCGCGCAAGTTCCTCGAGGCCATCGTCGCCGACCTGAAGACCGCGGGGCTGGTCAAGAGCACGAGGGGCGCGCGCGGCGGCTACTCCCTCGCCCGCGAACCCCGGGACATCTCCCTCGGTGACGTGTTCCGTGCCGTGGACGGACCACTCGCGGAGGTGAGGGGGCTGCGGCCGCACGAGACGGCATACGAAGGGGTCGCCGAGCACCTGCCCACGGTGTGGGTCGCCCTGCGGGCGAGCCTGCGATCGGTGCTGGACGAGACCAGCCTTGCTGCCGTCCTCTCCGGAAACCTGCCCGAGCGGGTGGGTGCCCTCGCCGCCGACCCCGATGCCTGGCGCAGCCGCTGATGGCGCACGACCAGGCAGACCGGGCGGCGGCGGACATCACGCCCGCTGTCCCGTTGGACGTCGGGCCGGGAATCGACCCGGACGACCTCGCGACAGCGCTGCGCGTGCTGGAGGAGCTGGCCGAGCTCGATGGTGACCACCCCGACATCCAGACCGTCAAGCGAGCCACCGGCCGGATGTACAAGCGGGTGCGCAAGGCCCGTCGTCGCGAGGCGAAGCAGCCCCAGGTCGACCACGACGAGGCGATCCTCGCCCAGACCGCCACCGGGTCCCCGATGCGCATCGACGACGAGACCAAGGGCATCCCACTCGTGTCGACGACCCGGGGCGCACACGCCGGCGAGCTCCTCAAGCCGCGCAACTGCTACATCTGCAAGGCGGAGTACACCCTGGTCGACGCCTTCTACCACTGGCTCTGCCCCGACTGCGCCGCCCTCAGCCACTCCAAGCGCGAGCAGCGCACCGACCTGACCGGCAAGCGAGCCCTGCTCACCGGCGGCCGCGCCAAGATCGGGATGTACATCGCGCTCCTGCTGCTGCGGGACGGCGCCCACCTCACGATCACCACGCGGTTTCCGCACGATGCGGCGAGACGCTTTGCTGCGCAAGAGGATTCGCACCTGTGGATCCACCGGCTCAAGGTCGTCGGCATCGACCTGCGCGACCCCACCCAGGTCGTCGCCCTCGCTGACGAGGTCGCCGCCGCGGGCCCCCTCGACATCCTCATCAACAACGCGGCCCAGACGGTGCGCCGCACGCCGGGCGCCTACTCCCACCTCGTCGAAGGCGAGTCGGTCCCACTCCCCGGGGACATCGCCCTGCCCGAGCTGGTCACCTTCGACAGGATCAGCGAGGCGCACCCCGCCAACCTGCTGGGCACCCTGCGCGAGCACAAGGTGGCCCACCACGAGGGGGAGTCCGAGCGAGAGGCGGCGCAGGCGCTCGCCCAGCGCTCGGCCGCCTCGATGACGTCGATGGCGCTGTCCGCCGGTCACGCCAGCCTGGAGGCGCACCTCGCGGGGACGGCGGTCGACGCGGGCGGGTTGCTGCCCGACACCCAGGTCAACAACTCCTGGACGCAGAAGGTCGAGGAGGTCGACCCGCTCGAGCTCCTCGAGGTGCAGCTGTGCAACGCGACCGCGCCGTTCATCCTCGTCTCGCGGCTCCGGCCGTCGATGCGGGCGGCGGTGGCGGCCGGTGCCAGGCGCGCCTACGTCGTGAACGTGTCGGCCATGGAGGGCCAGTTCTCCCGCCGCTACAAGGGTGCCGGCCACCCGCACACCAACATGGCCAAGGCGGCGTTGAACATGCTGACCCGCACGAGCGCGGGGGAGATGTTCGAGACCGATCGGATCCTGATGACCGCGGTCGACACGGGCTGGATCACCGACGAGCGTCCGCACCATGAGAAGCTGCGGATCGCCGCCGAGGGCTGGCACGCCCCGCTGGACCTCGTCGACGGGGCCGCCCGCGTCTACGACCCGATCGTCCGGGGCGAAGCCGGTGAGGACGTCTACGGCTGCTTCGTCAAGGACTTCGAACCCAGCCCCTGGTGACAGCCCGGTCCAGGGGAGAGGCGACTTGCTGCCGGCTGCTGGTCACGGAGCACCCGGATCGGGGGTCTGGTGACCACCGGAGAGCACCAAGTCGGGGAGGGGTGGGACTTGTTGCCGGCTGCTGGTCACGGGGCACCCGGATCGGGGGTCTGGTGACCACCGGAGAGCACCAAGTCGGGAGCGGCGCAGGCGGGTGAGCAGGCGGCATACCCTCGCGTGTCGCCTGGACCCGTTGGCCGGCGGGGTCGCCGTGGTCGGGAGCACTGTGAGGGTCTGGCAGAATGGTCGGCTGTACCCGTCCAGGCACGGGCTCGGTCTCGCACCGGAGCCTCCTGGCTGGAACGCCTACACCGAGTTCCGGTACCCCGCGTGAATCCTGCGCGGTCTCGCCGTGCTCACAACCAGAAACAGGAGACACCACCACCGTGGCCGTCAAGATTCGTCTGAAGCGCATGGGCAAGATCCATGCTCCGTTCTACCGCGTCGTCGTCATGGACTCGCGCGCCAAGCGCGATGGCCGGGCCATCGAGGAGATCGGCAAGTACCACCCCACCGAGGAGCCCTCGGTCATCGACATCAGCTCGGACCGTGCGCAGTACTGGCTGGGCCAGGGCGCGCAGCCGACCGAGGCCGTCGCCGCGCTGCTCAAGATCACCGGTGACTGGCAGAAGTACAAGGGCGAGCCCGGCACCGAGGGCACCCTGCGTGTCAAGGCTGCCAAGCCGTCCAAGAAGGAGCTGTACGACGCGGCCATCGCCGCGGCGGGCAAGTCCGAGGCCGGCGCCGACGGGGCCACCACCCCGAAGAAGAAGGCCACCAAGAAGGCTGACGAGGCTCCTGCCGAGACCGCCAAGGCCGACGAGACCCCTGCCGAGACCGCCAAGGCCGACGACAAGCCCGCCAAGGCTGAGAAGGCCGACGAGGCCAAGGTCGAGGCCCCGGCCGCAGAGGTCGCCGTCGAGGAGCCCAAGGCTGCTGACGAGGCTCCCAAGGCTGACGACGCGAAGGCTGAGACCGAGGAGGCCCCCGTGGCCGCCGACGCCGACGCCGACGCCGCGGACAAGGCCTGACCGTGCTGGAAGAGGCGCTCGAGCACCTCGTCAAGGGCATCGTCGACCACAAGGACGAGGTGGCCGTGCGACGCAAGGAGCTCCGCCGTGGTGAGGTGCTCGAGGTCCGGGTCCACCCCGAAGACCTCGGTCGCGTGATCGGTCGCTCCGGTCGCACCGCGAGCGCCCTGCGCACCGTCATGGGTGCGCTGGCTGGCGGCCAGAACGTCCGCGTCGACATCGTCGACACCGACCGCGTGCGCTGAGGCTCCGCCGACAGCAGACGCAGTGACGAAGGGCCACCGGGCTTCCCGGTGGCCCTTCGTCGTGCCGGCCCGCAACCCCGTCGTCGTGCCAGCCCACCAACCCCTGAGAGGATCAACCCATGCCTGCCGACTCCAGACTCCTCGTCGCCCGCATCGGCAAGCCGCACGGCCTGCATGGTGAGGTGACGGTCCAGACGCACACCGACGACCCCGAGGTCAGGTACGTCCCTGGCGTTGCCTACGAGACCGAGGCCGTCGCGGGCTCGGGGGTTCCGAGGTCGTTGACGCTGCGCTCGGCCCGCCTGCACCAGAAGACCTGGTTGCTCGCCTTCGAGGAGATCCCCGACCGCACCGGGGCCGAGTCGCTGCGCGGCACCCGCCTGTTCATCGACGCCGAGGCCGCCGTGGCGCAGGACGAGGATGACGCCTGGTACGAGGACGAGCTCGTGGGCCTGGCCGCCGTCGACCCCCACGGCAGCGTCCTCGGCGAGGTCGCCGGACTGCGCACGGGGGCGGTCCAGGACCAGCTCGTGCTGCGACTGACCGGTGGGGCCGAGGCGCTGGTCCCGTTCGTCGAGGCCATCGTGCCCGAGGTGGACGTCGAGGGCGGCCGCGTCGTCGTGGACGCCCCGCCGGGACTGCTCGAGCTCAATGCCGAGTGACGGCCCGGTGACCCCGTGATCATCGATGTCGTCTCCATCTTTCCGGAGTACCTCGCGCCGCTCGACCTCTCGCTGATCGGGAAGGCGCGTCGCGACGGCCTGCTCGACCTGAGGGTGCACGACCTGCGCGAGTACGCCCACGACCGGCACCGCAGCGTCGACGACACGCCGTACGGCGGTGGGGCGGGCATGGTGATGAAGCCGCAGCCGTGGGCCGAGGCGCTCGACCACGTGGTCGCCTCAGCCGACGGCGGCACGCGTCCGCGTCTGGTCGTCCCCGGTCCGGGAGGTATGCCGTTCACGCAGGCCCTGGCGCGCGAGCTCGCCGAGGAGCCGTGGCTGGCCTTCGCCTGCGGCCGCTACGAGGGCATCGACGAACGCGTCTACGAGTACGCGGCGCAGGACCTGGGCCTCGAGGTGTCGGTGATCTCGCTCGGCGACTACGTCCTCAACGGGGGAGAGGTCGCGGTGCTGGCCATGGTCGAGGCCGTCGCCCGCCTGTTGCCGGGTGTCATCGGCAACGCCGAGTCACTGGTCGAGGAGTCCCACGAGGACGGCCTGCTCGAGTACCCCGTCTACACCAAGCCCGCGTCCTGGGAGTCCGCTCCGGGCGTCACCCGCGACGTACCCCCGGTCCTTCTCTCGGGTGACCACGGCGCCATCGCCGCGTGGCGGCACCAGCAGCGGCTCGATCGCACCGCGGCCCGCCGCCCCGACCTGTTGCACGTGTCCCAGACGGTGCACCGGACCGGCACCGGACAGGCAGGGCAGGAAGGGCTGGAAGGGCTGGAGGTCGCCGTCGCCACTGCGGCGGATGCCCCGGAGCTGATGACGCTGGGCCGCGCCTGTTGGCTCAGTGAGGCGCGAGCCAACGACTCGCTCAGCATCCCGCCACTCGTCGAGACCCTGCCAGAGGTCGTGGCCGGCATCGCCGAGTGGCGCACCTGGACCGTTCGCGCCGGCGGGCGCCTGGTCGGGTCGGTGCGCGGCCGCACGGCTCCGACCGAACGAACCCTGTGGCAGATCGGCCGGCTGATGGTGGCGCCCGACCTTCAGGGCCGCGGACTGGGGCGTGCCCTGCTCGCCTTCGCCGAGGCGCAGGCGCCGGCGGGCACGGCGGCATACTGGCTCAACACCGGGATCCGCAGCGACCGCAACCTTCGGATCTACCGCAAGGCGGGCTATCGCGTGCAGCCGGGCGAGGGTGCCTTTCCCGGCACCGTCGACCTGGTCAAGCCGCGCCGCTGACCCGCTCACTGGCGTAGAGCCGGTACACCGCGTAGGCCGCCACCGCGCAGAGCAGGTGCCACGCGGCGTGCCCCTGCAGGAGCGAGTTGGGGTGGCAGAAAGCAGTGCCGTCCTTGGCGAGGTTCCAGATCCCGAAGGCCAGGGCCAGGGCGCCGGCCGACGCGAAGCCCCAGCGGATGTCGCGGTGCGTGCTGCCTCGACGCCAGAGGACCGCTTCGCCCGTGAGGGCCACCAGCAGGAAGGCCCCGAACGCGAGGTTGGCGGCGATGTCGACCACGGGGACGTGCCCAGGGATGCGTTCGACGAGCTCGCAGACGACCACCACGGCGACGAACAGGCCTGCGAAGAAACCGTCACCGCGATGCAGGCAGCGGGTCACGGCGTACGACGAGGCGAACGCCGCCACGAGGTACATGCTGAGCAGGTCGAGGTGGCCTCCGAGGGCGCTCTGGGTGGCATGCATCGCCGCGCTGCCCGCCCCGAGCAGGACGACCACCACGCCGAAGGCGCCCGCGAGGCGTGGGTTGGCCGCGATGGTCGTGCGGGCCGCCCCGGCCCGCCACGCGATGCCGAGGCCGGCGAGGACGAACCCGACGTTGCTGAGCGTGTTGGCGGGTTGCCGCACGATGCCGTCCCGGGCCGCCTCGCAGAACCGGTCACCGCGGCCGACGTCCGGGCCGAGCCAGCCGTGGACCGTCGCCAGTCCGAGCAGGGTGACCGAGACGACCGCCACGGCGGAGGCCAGCGCGAACGGCCGCAGGTCCCGCCGTTCGTCCGGTGGCATGCCGTGAGTATGCCGCCACCGACACCTGCAGGGATGCGGGTCGGCTCAGTCGACGAGGGCCGTGGCGAGGTCGGACGGGACGAGGCGACGGCTGGCGACGAGGCGCTCCGCCACCAGGACGGTCACCGTCTGGGCGGCCATGATCCCGAACAGCACCAGCACCTGCGCCGTGGCGGCCTGCACCGGCGTGCCGCCGCCGAGCATCACGCCGATGAACGCGCCGGGCAGCGTCACGACACCGGTCGTCTTCACCTGGTCGAGCCCCGGCAACAACGCCTCTGTCGCGCGGCGGTGGACGATCTCGAGGACGGCCTGGTGGGGGAGCAGCCCGAGCGACAGGCACGCTTCGTACTGGCTGTGCTCCTCGCGCAGGGCAGCGAAGGCGCGGCGGCCCACGAGGGTGTGCGCTGTCATGGCGTTGCCGACGATGATGCCGACGACAGGGATGAGAGCGATGCCCTCGGGCGGGATGGTTCCCGTGCCGAGGACCACCGCGACCACGGGCAGGACGCCGGCAGCCATGGCCAGCGCCGCCCACCTCCAGGCCCGCGGCGCCTCGACGCGCCGCGAGGTGGTCAGCACACCCATCGCGAACATGACCCCGATCAGCGCGACCGACAGCGGAAGGCTGTCGACGACCGCGGCGATGAGCAGGGCGGCGACCCCGAGCTGGGCGATGGCCCGTACCGCCGCGACCAGCACCGGACGCTCGAGGTCGTAGCCCGCCACCCGGTGGGCCGCCAGCGCGATCGACAGGAGCAGCGCCAAGGCGATGGCGACGGGCCACCCGGGGTCGATGCTCACAGGCGCCACCGTATGCCGCGTGCTGGCGGTGGTGCGCGAGCGGGCCCCTCGCGAAAAGGAGCTGCGCGAGTCGGGAATGTTTTCTGTATCGTTCTTCTTGAACGATTTAGTACATCGATACAGATCGCAGATTCAGGAGGGAGGCCACACATGGGAAACGTCACCTTGAAGTCCGTTGCCGAGGCTGCCGGCGTGTCTGTCTCCACTGTTTCCAACGCCTACAACAAGCCCGACCAGCTGTCGGCCGAGGTGCGCCGGCGGGTGCTCGAGACCGCGAAGGCGCTCGGGTATGCCGGTCCCAACCCGGCCGCACGGAGCCTGCGGTCCCAGCGGGCCAGGGCCATCGGTCTGGTGTTCACCGAGCGGCTCAGCTACGCGTTCTCGGACCCCTACTCGGTCGGAATGCTGGCGGGGCTGGCCGAGGTCGCCGAGCAGTTCCAGACCGGCCTGCTGCTGATCCCGCTGACGCCCTTCGACCCCGAGCGGCCGGAGGAGGTCGAGGCGAGCGCCGAGGCCATGCGGGCCGCGGTCATCGACGGGGTCCTGGCCTACTGCCTCGACATCGGCCACCCGGCCCGCGAGATCGCCGTCGAGCGGGGCCTGCGGATGGTGGCGACCGACGACAAGGACCCGCGGATGGACGGGTTGGTGCTGATCGACGAGCGGGGCGCGGCCCGTGAGGTCGGCGAGCACATCCGACGGCTGGGGCACCGGAACGTCGGCATCGTCGTCGACAGCAAGGTCGACTCCCACCAGGTCGTCGAGGTGGACGACGTGCAGCACCGCTCCATGTCCTTCTCGTGGGACCGCTACGACGGCTTCCGTGAGGGCCTGGGCCCGGACGTGAGCGTGCGCACCGTCGCACCTCCCGGCCACAACTCGGTCGAGGCCGGCCGGGCGGCCGGCGCCCACCTGCTCGACCGCCAGGACCGACCTACGGCGATCATCACCGTGAGCGACGTCCTCGCCCTCGGCGTGCTCGACGCGATGAGGCAGCGCGGCATCACCCCGGGGCGGGACCTGTCCCTCGTCGGTTTCGACGACGTGCCGGCGGCGGCCGACAACGGCCTCACGACCGTGCGGCAGCCCATTGCCGAACGAGGTCGGATCGCCGGCCGCATGCTCCTCGACCCCGACTACACCGAGCGCCGCGTCGTGCTCCCCACCGAGCTCGTCGTGCGGTCCAGCACCGGACCTGCCACGACGCCACAGACGCGCTGACGGACCCGTCAGCGTCCACCGATAGCACCACCGCACCACACATCCCCGGAAGGAGAAGGACATGAGCGACTACATCGCCCTCACCATCAACAGCAACGCAGGCGCCGCCCTGGCCCGGTCGGCCCGCCCGGACGCCCCCGTCGTCGACGACGGCCTCGGAACCCGTCCGACTCGCGGAACCGTGCGCCGTTCGTTCGCGACCACGTTGCGCAGCACGGCGTCGGTCCAGCGTCGCTGGGCCGACCGGATCGACCCGGCCTGGGGTCCGGCGCACGCCAGCGCCTGAGCGCGTGGCCCAGCCACGCGGCATACCGGGATCTCAGGGGCCGCGACGATTTCTGTCGCGGCCCCTGTGCGTGGCAGAATGGCTCCTCGCGCCCGCGTGACCAGCGACCCCTGCCACAGGGGGAGTGTCCGGGCAGTGTCCCGACCACGTGGTCGGTCACGCACCAGGCGCGCACCATCATCAGCAGCACCACCCAACACCCTGGGCGACCTGTGGCGCCGAGAAGAAAGCGAATCCGCCATGCAGCGTTTCGATGCGATCGACAAGGCATCCCTTCGTGACGACATCCCGGCCTTCCGCGCCGGCGACACGATCAACGTGCACGTCAAGGTCGTCGAGGGCACCCGCTCGCGCGTCCAGGTCTTCAAGGGCGTCGTGATCCGTCGCCACGGTGGTGGCATCGGCGAGACGTTCACCGTCCGCAAGGTCTCCTTCGGCGTCGGCGTGGAGCGCACCTTCCCGCTGCACACCCCGATCATCGACCACATCGAGCTCGTCACCCGCGGTGACGTCCGTCGCGCCAAGCTCTACTACCTGCGCGACCTGCGCGGCAAGGCTGCCAAGATCAAGGAGAAGCGCGAGACGGTCACCGCCAAGTAAGGCGGGAACCATCTCTCCCTCGGGTGTCCCGCCACGCGGCGGCACAGCCCCGAGGGTTAGGCTCCGGATGCGATGAACCCCGGACCGGAATCACCCCAGCACGACCCGGCCGCCGCTCCAGTCGAGACTGATGCGGCGGTCGCGTCGGAACGCCCACGTGGCGGCCCGTCGTGGCTGCTCCTGGCGAGCGTCTCCCTGCTGGTGATGGTGCTGGTCCGGGGTTTCCTCGTGCAGTCGTTCTACGTCCCGTCGGGATCGATGGAGCCGACGATCGAGCCCGGCGACCGCATCCTGGTGAACAAGCTGGTCTCCGGCGGTTCGCTGCGGCGGGGGGACGTGGTCGTCTTCGACGGCACCACGAGCTTCGCCGTCGCCGAGCGCGAGCCCCACAAGGACGACGGTCTGATCGGACGGGCACTCGGCGGCGCGGCCTCCCTGGTGGGTCTCGACCTCGGTGAGCAGGACTTCGTCAAGAGGGTCATCGGGCTGCCCGGCGACCACGTCGTCTGTTGTGACGCCCAGCACCGGCTCACCGTCAACGCAGTGCCGCTGGCCGAGCCCTATCTCTTCTCCGGGGACCAGTCGAGCGACCTCACCTTCGACGTCACCGTGCCGGCCGGCCGGGTCTGGGTGATGGGCGACCACCGCAGCGACAGCGCGGACTCCCGCTCCCACCTCGGCGACCGGGGCGGCGGCACGGTGCGGCTGTCCGACGTGATCGGCCGCGCCAGTGCGACCTACTGGCCGCTGTCGCGCGTCGGTGGTTTCGACACCCCCGAGGCGTTGGCCGACATCCCCCGCGTCGGTGCCCCGTGAGTGGCGACGCACGCGACGCGCGGGACGCGCGCCGCGTCGACGCGGGGTGGCTCGGCTACGAGGGAGAGTCCCCGCGATCGTCGGAGCCCGCGCAGGTCGACGGGGTCGACTCGGTCGATCCCGGTGCCGACGAGTCCGCCGAGCCCGAAGGACCGACGGCGTCATCGGCGTCTCGCAAGGGACGCCATGCCGACGATGCGCCGGTGGGCGGTCTGGCGGTGCTCGGTGCTGCCCTCAAGGAGTTCGCGATCGTCGTGGGGATGGCCCTGGTGCTGTCCTTCATCGTCAAGACCTGGCTGCTCCAGGCGTTCTACATCCCGTCAGGCTCCATGGAGGACACCCTCGTCCTCAACGACCGCGTCATCGTCAGCAAGCTGACGCCGGGACCCATCGACCTCGAACGCGGCGACATCGTCGTGTTCGCCGACCCGGGCCAGTGGCTCGACGCGACCACACCGGTCCAGCGCGGACCGCTGGCGACGATCGTCAGCGACACCCTGACCTTCGTCGGACTGCTGCCCGACAACGCCGAGAACCACCTCATCAAGCGTGTCATCGGGCTACCCGGTGACCATGTCGTCTGCTGTGACGAGGGCGGTCGGATCACCATCAACGGCACCGCCATCAAGGAGCCCTACCTCAAGCCGGGCGACGCGGCGAGCGAGCAGGACTTCGACATCACCGTGCCGAGGGGACGCGTCTGGGTGATGGGCGACCACCGCTCCAACTCCGCCGACTCGCGGGCTCACGACGCTCCCGAGAACAACGGCAGCGAGGGCTCGGTCGACGAGCGCCTCATCGTGGGCCGCGCAGTGGCGCTGGTCTGGCCGCTGGACCACCTGACCTGGCTGTCCAACCCCAAGGCCACCTTCGCCACCGTGCCCGCGCCCGCTACCAGCGGCAGCCGTGCGCCCGCCGGCGATCCCCAGGGGGGTTCGACGACGGGCGGGTCCGACGGGGCGACCGACGGCCAGGGTGGTGGCGAGGTGGGAGGCACCGACACCGACGCCCCGACAGGAACGGGCTGACCGGTGGCTCAGGCGCAACCGGCGGGACGCAGCCGCAAACCCAACCTGCGGGTCGAACGCCAGCTCCAGCGAGACGGACACCGCCTCCTCGCGGGCATGGACGAAGTGGGCCGTGGCGCCCTCGCCGGGCCCGTCAGCGTCGGCGTCGTCCTCATCGACGAGACGTGTCGCAGCGCGCCCGCCGGCGTGAAGGACTCCAAGCTGCTCACGCCCGCGGCGCGGGTAGCGATGGTGCCGCGGATCAGGCGGTGGGCCCTGGCGTATGCCGTCGGCCACGCCTCCCCCGAGGAGATCGACGAGATCGGGATCATCGCGGCCCTCCGTCTGGCGGGGTGCCGCGCGCTCGCGGCCCTGGACATCGTGCCCGACCTGGTCATCCTCGACGGCAACCACGACTGGCTCACGGCCCCCGACGAGGTGGGGCTCTTCGCCTTCGCCTCCGACTCCGCCCCCGTTGCCCCGCCGGTCACGACCATGATCAAGGCCGACCTCAAGTGCTCCTCCGTGGCCGCCGCGTCGGTGCTGGCCAAGGTGGAGCGCGACTCGATGATGGTGGCCGCCGCCCCAGACCACCCGGCCTACGGCTGGGACGAGAACAAGGGGTATGCCGCGCCGGAACACCTCGCGGCGCTGGAGGCCTTCGGCGCCACGGACCTGCACCGCAGGTCGTGGCGGCTGCCCGGCATCTCGGGAGATGATGGGACTGGTCTCGGCGATCGGGCAGGGCAGGGTGCGCTGACAGCACCCGACGTGACGCAGGTGGAGATGAGTGCGCGATGAGTTCAGAGGACCTGGAGAAGTACGAGAGCGAGATGGAGCTGCAGCTCTATCGGGAGTACCGCGACGTCGTGGGCCTGTTCTCCCACGTCGTGGAAACCGAACGTCGCTTCTACCTGTGCAACTCCGTCGACGTGAAGGTGCGCTCCGACGGTGGCGAGGTCTACTTCGACGTGACGATGGCCGACGCGTGGGTGTGGGACATCTACCGGCCCGCGCGGTTCGCCAAGCAGGTGCGGGTGGTGACGTTCAAGGACGTCAACGTCGAGGAGCTGGCCAAGTCCGATCTCGAGCTGCCCAAGGGGCAGGGCTTCTAGGTCGGAGTCGCGCGCCACTGGCCGGCCACGGTGGCCCAGGGCGCGACGGCGACAGCAATGGCGCCGTATCGGGAGTCGCCGCGCACAGGGGACCCTGCCGCGTCGTCCTGGTCCACAGCCCGGCGCTTGGCTGCTGTCAGCGGGACGGGCAGGCGGCTTGGCTTGGCGCATGGCACACCAGACAGATCCGCGCCGGGCGCTGGGTGAGTACGGCGAGCGACTGGCCGAGCGCTACCTGAGGGAGCACGGGGTGGCGGTCATCGACCGCAACTGGCGGTGCGCCCGCGGCGAGATCGACCTAGTGGGCAGGGACGGCGACTGCCTGGTCTTCTGTGAGGTGAAGACGCGCCGGACCGAGCGGTTCGGTGCGCCTGTCGAGGCGGTCGACCGGCGCAAGGCTGCCCGACTGCGACGACTCGCGTCCGCCTGGCTGCAGGCCCACGACGAGCACCCCGGGCGGATCCGGATCGACGTGATCGGCATCCTGCGTCCCGTCGCCGGCCCGGCCCGGGTCAGGCACCTCCAGGGGGTCGGCGGATGACCTTCGGGCGGACGCGCTCCGTGACGCTGGAGGGACTTGCCGGTGCCGTGGTGGAGGTCGAGGCCCACCTGTCGGGGGGCCTCCCGGCGTTCATGTTGGGTGGTCTCCCGGACACGGCCTGCGCGCAGTCGCCCAACCGGGTGAAGGCCGCGGCGGCAAGCATCGGCCGGTCCTTGGCTCAGGACCGCATCACGGTCAACCTGTCTCCGGCGTCGATCCCCAAGAACGGCAGTGGGTTCGACCTGCCGATAGCCGTGGCCGTGGTGGCAGCGCTCGCGATGGTGTCTCCGGAGCGGGTGCGAGACATCGTGCACCTGGGTGAGCTGGGACTCGACGGTTCGGTCCGTCCTGTCCGCGGCGTCCTCCCCGCCGTCCTGTCCGCGGCGCGGGCAGGGTGTCGCGACGTCGTCGTGCCCGTGGCCAACGCGGCCGAAGCGCGGCTGGTGCCCGACATCCGGGTGCATGCTGTCAGCCACCTGGCCGATCTCATCGCGGCGTACTCGGGCGGGTCCGAGACGTTGGGCCTCGGCGTTCCGGACTCCGCCATCGCGCCGGCCCTGGCCCGGGCGGATCCGCTGGACCTTGCCGACGTCGTCGGTCAGGACGAGGCCAGGACAGCGCTCGAGCTGGCTGCTGCCGGGGGTCACCACCTGTTCCTGCTCGGCCCGCCCGGCTCGGGGAAGACGATGCTCGCCGAACGCCTCGTCTCGATCCTGCCTCGGCTCAGCCGCGAGCAGTCGATCGACGTGCTGGCGGTCCGCTCGCTCCTGGGCGTGACGGCCGCCGAGCTCGACGTCGAGGGGCTGCCACCGTTCGTCGCCCCGCACCACAGCGCGACCCAGGCAGCCATCATCGGTGGCGGCAGCAGTGCCGTGCGGCCCGGGGCGATCTCGCAGGCCCACCACGGTGTGCTGTTCCTCGACGAGGCTCCCGAGTTCAAGACCCAGGCACTTCAAGCCCTGCGCCAGCCGTTGGAGTCCGGCCACGTCATGGTCTCGAGGGCGCGGGCCACGGTGCGGTTCCCTGCACGGTTCCTGCTGGTCATGGCGGCAAACCCGTGCCCCTGTGGGCTGGGCTTCGGCAAGGGCATCGGCTGCGCGTGCTCCCCCATGGCCAAGCGCGGCTACATCGGCCGACTCTCGGGGCCGCTGCTCGACCGGGTCGACCTGCAGGTGCACGTGCCCGCGGTGACCCGCGCCTCTCTCGCAGGTCTGACCGGAGAGAGCAGCGCCGTCGTGGCCGCGCGGGTCCGGGAGGCCAGGGAGGCGCAGGCGCAGCGATGGGACTCGACCTCGTGGCGCGTCAACAGCGAGGTCCCGGGGTCCGAGCTGCGGCGTGGACGGTGGCGGCTGCCGAAGTCGACCACGGTCGACATCGACCGGGCCCTCGACCGCGCTCAGCTCACCCTGAGGGGCTACGACAGGGTGCTGCGGGTCGGGTGGACCGTCGCCGACCTCGGCGGGCGCAGCACCCCGGTGCGAGACGACCTCGGCGCCGCCCTGGCCCTGCGCAACCAGGGGCCGGTGGCAGCGTGACGGCGCCACGGGCGTTTCGGGGAGAACGTGGGGCACGGGTGGCCTGGGCGCGGCTGGTCGAACCGGGCGACGCCGACGTGGCGGCCCGGATCGCGGCGGCCGGGGCGGAGGAGGCCTGGCACACCGTGGCCCCGGGCACGACCGTCGGCGCGAGGATGGCGGAGCGGCTACCCGGGTTGGATGTCGAGCGGGACTTCCAGATCGCTCAGCGGCTGGGCGCCCGCATCATCATCCCGGGCGACGACGAGTGGCCGCACGGCTTCGACGACCTGGCCGCGCCCCCGCTCTGCCTGTGGCTGCAGGGACCCGCCGACCTCGCGGAGGTGGCGGCCCGCAGCGTCTCGATCGTGGGCGCGCGCGCCGCCACCGGTTACGGCGTCCATGTGGCCAAGGACCTCGCCGCCGGCCTGGCCGAACGCGACTTCGCAGTCGTGTCCGGTGCGGCGTACGGCATCGACGGTGCCGCGCACGAGGGCGCCCTCGCGGTGGACGGCGTGACCATCGCGTTCGTGGCCGGAGGCATCGAACGGCCCTATCCCAGTGGCCATGCCGGGCTCCTGGACCGCATCCGTTCGGCAGGTCTCGTGGTCAGTGAGGTGCCACCGGGATCCGCCCCCACCAAATGGCGCTTCCTCAGCCGCAACCGGCTCATCGCCACGGTCAGCCAGGGCACGGTCGTCGTCGAGGCAGGCCTGCGCAGCGGCTCCCGCAACACCGCGCGGCTGGCGGGTGAGCACCTGAGGGTGGTCTGCGCCGTACCGGGACCGGTTTCCTCGGCGGTGTCGGCCGGCTGCCACGAGCTGGTCCGTGACGGGGCCACCCTGGTCACCGATGCCGCCGAGGTCGCCGAGGAGGTGGGTCCGATCGGGGAGCTGGCACCGCGCAAGCACGGGCCCTCAGAGCGCGACGACGACCTGTCGCTCACCCACCAGGCTGTCCTGGCGGCTCTGCCGACTCGCAACGCCGTCACGACCGAGGACCTGGCTCGCAGGTGCGGGCTCGCAGCCCACGAGGTCCGCAGCGCGTTGGGCGCCCTCGACGTCGCTGGTCTCGCGATCCGCGAGGGGAGTGGTTGGCGCAAACCCGCAGTGCCGCGCTGAGCTGCGGGGTGGCGGCTTGTGCCGCGTCGCTGCGTTTGCGACGGTGACGGCGTGAGTCAGTCCATGGCGCAGACGCTGGCTGCGTTCGAGCGCCACCTGCGCAGCGAGCGAGGCCGGTCGGAGCACACCACTCGGGCCTACCTCGGCGACCTGCGGGGTCTGGTGGAGTTCCTGGACGCCGAGTGCGGGATCACAGACCTCGCCGATGTGGGGCTGCGTGACCTGCGAGGCTGGCTGGCGGCCCAGGCGGAGTCGGGGGCGGCTCGCTCGACGATCGCGCGGCGGTCAGCCGCAGCCCGGACCTTCCTCGGCTGGGCCACGCGCACCGGGCGGGTCGAGCACGATCCCTCCTTGCGGCTGGCCGCGCCGAAACGCGGTGGCCACCTCCCCGAGGTGCTGCGGCAGTCTGACGCCACGGCTCTGATGGACGTCGCGGCGGTGGCCAGCGACGACCAGGACTCGATGCACCTGCGCGACCGGGCTGCCTTGGAGCTTCTCTACGCCAGCGGGATCCGCGTCGGCGAGCTCACTGCCCTCGACATCGACGACCTCGATCTCGACCGCGGTGTGGTGCGCGTGATGGGCAAGGGGGGCAAGGAGCGGACGGTGCCCTTCGGGGCCCCGGCGCGCGACGCCGTTCAGGCCTGGCTCACCCTCGGACGACCCCAGGTCGCCGTGGACGGCAGTGGCCCGGCGCTGCTTCTGGGGCGTCGGGGTCGTCGGGCCGACCCGCGACAGATCAGGGCAGCGGTGCACTCCCTGCTCGAACACGTCCCGAACGCACCGGACCTCGGCCCGCACGGGCTGCGCCACAGCGCGGCCACCCACCTGCTCGAAGGGGGAGCCGACCTGCGGCTCGTCCAGGAATTGCTCGGCCACGCGTCGCTGGCGACCACCCAGATCTACACCCATGTCTCCGTCGACCGGCTCAAGCAGTCCTACCGGCAGGCGCACCCGCGTGCGTGACGACCGATTCGAGCTCTCGGCAGTCGCGACCCGGGCGCGCCGTGGTCTGCGAGCCAGTCGGAAGGGGGAAGATGGATGCCACAGTCGTCGCTCGGACCCCACGGGGTCCGCGTCTCTCGAGAGGAGCAGTGCCAGCGCGTGAGTGAGGACTCGCGGATGACCCGCACGCCGCCTCGGCACCGCCGCCGCCCCAGCCGGCAGGTGCGGCTCCGCCGCACCATCGCAGTCACGGTCATCCTCCTTCTCGTGGCCGTGGTGACCGTGCGACTCACCACCAGGGGCGACACGGCTCCGGTCGGTGCAGCTGCCTCACGGGTCACCACTCCAGCGAAACCCTCCGCGACGGCCACCCGGACGACCAACAACGAGGACGGCTCGGCGGCGACCGAGACGACCGCGGCGGGTGCCACCGAGGTCCCGCAGGAGGGCACCGGCAAGCTCACGGTCGTCTCGGTGCCGCGGGCTCCGGTGGCGACCTCCGGGCGGACCGTCAGGTACACGGTGGAGATCGAGGGTGGGCTCGGTGTCGACCCGGCGCAGGTGGGGACGACGATCCAGTCCGTGCTGCTCGACCCCAAGGGGTGGCAGAAGGTCGACGGTGTCCGCTTCGTCAACGTCACCCCGCAGCAGGAGGCCAAGGGCGCCCACGTGGACGTTCGGGTCACGCTGGCCAGCCCTGGCCTGACCGACAGGTTGTGTGCCCCGATGCGGACCCTGTCCCAGGTGTCGTGCTGGAACGGCGAGCGGTCGGTGCTCAACTTCCGCCGGTGGGCCCTGGGCGACGACAGCTACGGCGCCGACGTGGCGCTCTACCGCGTGTACCAGGTGAACCACGAGGTCGGTCACGGCCTCGGTCACCAGCACCGGACCTGCCCCGGCAAGGGCAAGCGCGCCCCCGTGATGGTCCAGCAGACCCTCGACCTCGGTGGGTGCAGACCCTGGCCCTACCCCTCGGGCGCCTGACCCGCCAACCACGGGCTTCGGCACACGTGGTCCGGAGGGAGTCGGTCCGCGGGCACTGGGACCAGAGGCACTGGGGTCAGGGGCAATCGATCCGGAGCCGGCAGCGGCAACACCTATGGGGCCAGCGGCAGCAGGCGCACTCGCCGGCCGCCCTCCAGGAAGGTCAGGGGGTCGAGGTAGACGTCGCCCCGGATCGCCCCCAGGTGCAGGCACACGGCGGCGCCGCAGTGCGACCCGTGCTCGTCCAGCCGCCCCAGCACAGCTCCCCGCGCCACGGCCGAACCCGCGACCACCGCCGACTCCACCGGCTCGTAGGTCGAACGGATCCCGGAGGCGTGCAGGACGCTGACGGTGCCACGACCCGCGATGCTGCCCACGTGGGTCACCGTGCCCGCCTCGACGGCATGGACCTCCTGCTGCGCCGCCCCGGTGAGATCCGCGCCGCGGTGCCCGGCGCCGTACGTCGTGGCCGGTCGCACGAAGGGCCGGACCAGGGCGGGCTGCGGCTGCAGCGGCCAGGCCCAGCGGCCGCGCAGGGCGGGGGACGGGGCGCGGCTCGAGTCGCGCGGGACCGCTGCGGCCAGCTGGTTCCACGATGGCGCACTGGTCGACGCGGAGGAGGACGGGAGGCCAGGGTGCTCCCGCCCGGTCGGAACCGCCGACAGGGTGGTGCCGGCGAGGACCAACGCAGCGACGGGCAGGAGCGACACGGCTGCTGGATGCATCGGCTCAGGATCGCGGTCCGCTCCTGCGGGCGCCCGGCAGGGGACGGCGACCTGTGGACGGCGCGGTCCTTCACGTGGGCGGTGTGGATGTCGGGCAGCGATACCGCCCGGCTGTCGACCTACAGCCGGCTCAGCCGTTCCACCGCCTCGTGGAGCACCTCGTCCCGTTTGCAGAACGCGAACCGCACCAGGGTCCGGGCGGCCGCGACGTCGTCGTGGAACACCGACACCGGCACGCCCACGACGCCTGCCCGTGCGGGCAGCTCCCGGCAGAACGCGAGGGCGTCTGTTGCGCCCAGGGGAGCTGCGTCGGCGACGACGAAGTAGGTCCCGCCGGGCACCGACACCTCCAGCCCCGCCGACCGGAGCCCTGCGACGAGCAGGTCTCGTTTGGCTTCCAGCGAGCGCGCCAGCCCGGCATACACCTCGTCGTCCAGGGCGAGGGCCAGGGCGACGGCCGGCTGGAAGGGGCCGGACCCCACGAACGTGAGGAACTGCTTGACCGCGCGCACGGCGGCCACCGCGGCTGCGGGCCCCGACACCCAGCCGACCTTCCACCCGGTGGCGGAGAAGGTCTTGCCGGCGGACGAGATCGTCAGGGTCCGCTCCCACATCTCGGGCAGGGTCGCGACAGGCAGGTGCACGGCATCGCCGAAGACCAGGTGCTCGTAGACCTCGTCGGTCACCACCCACGCGTCGAACTCCCTTGCGAGAGAACAGATCAGCTCGAGCTCGGCTCGGCTGAAGACCTTGCCCGTGGGGTTGTGGGGCGTGTTGAGCAGCACCAGCCGGGTGCGTGACGAGAAGGCGGCCCGCAGCGACTCCTCGTCCACCGCGAAGTCCGGGAAGCGCAGCACCGACGTGCGACGCACCGCGCCCGCCAAGGCGATCGACGCGGCATACGAGTCGTAGTAGGGCTCGAAGGTGACGACCTCGTCGCCCGGCTCGCAGAAGGCGAGGATGGTCGCGGCGATGGCTTCGGTGGCGCCGACGGTGACGAGCACCTCGGACTTCGGGTCGACGCCGAGGCCGTAGAAGCGCGCCTGGTGGGCCGCGACGGCATCGAGCAGCTCGGGGACACCGGGGCCAGGCGGGTACTGGTTGCGCCCGCCGTCGATGGCCGCCTTGGCCGCGTCGAGCATTGCCTGGGGCCCGTCGGTGTCGGGGAAGCCCTGGCCGAGGTTGACGGCGCCGTGCTCGGTGGCCAGAGCCGTCATCTCAGCGAAGATCGTGGTGCCGAACGGGGCCAGTGCGGGTTTGCCGGGTGGACGGGCCATGCGCCTGAGGGTATGCCGCGTGACGACCGTGGAGCGGAACCTATCCCTCGGCGCGTGGCGGGCGGGCCCGCGCTTCGTCCTCGTCGGCGTGCGCCTCGTCGGCGTGCGCCTCGTCGGCGTGCGCGATGTGTCCGAGCTGACGCCACACGAGCACCAGGGTCACGCCGGAGCCGATGAAGGCGAACCAGAACGGGGCCGCGGCGCCGAAGTGGCGAGCGAGGAGGCCCCCGAGGAACTGGCCCACGAGCAGCCCGACGATCAGCCCCACCCAGTAGACGCTCCCGACCCGGCCCTGGAACTCGTTCGGCGTGCCTCGCTGGCGGACGGCCGAGGAGAGGGAGCCCCACACGAACGCGTACCCGCCGAACACCACCATGATCCCCATGGCGACCCAGGGCACCGTGGTCAGCGCGAGGGCGAGGTGGGTGAGCACCTCGAGGACCAGACAGATCTTCATGAGGCGGGCCAGCGGCACGCGTCGTTCGAGCCGGTCGTAGAGCAGCACCGAGGTCACGCCGCCCACCGCCGAGGCCGTCGTGAGGAGGCCGAACCCCACCGCGCCGACACCCAGGCGCTCCTGCGCCCAGTAGACGAGGACGCCCCAAGGGGCGCCCCAGGTGATGTTGAAGATGAAGATGACGAGGGTGAGGGTGCGGATCGGCGCGTTGCCGGCGATCCAGCGCAGCCCGTCCAGGATGTCGTGGCCGATGTGTTGCTCCGGACGCTCGCGGGTGTCCTCGCGTGGCAGGCGCACCTTCGCGAACAGCACGGCCGACAGCAGCAGGGCGCTGCCCTGCACCCCGAACGGGACGGCGGACCCCAGGGCGAACAGGCTCGCGCCGACCGCCGGACCGATGAACTGGTTGGCCACGAGGAACCCGGACATCTGCCGGGCGTTGCCGACGCCGAGGTCGGCCTTGGGCACGATCATCGGTAGGACGGCCCGCCAGCCGGTGTCGGCGAAGAGCTCCGCCACACCCACCGCGAACAGGGTCACGAGGAGCAGGGCGATCGAGACCGTGCCCGTGGCGATGGTCACGACCAGGATCGCCAGCACGACCACCCGCACGAGGTTGCCCGTGAGCACGAGCCAGCGGCGATCGACGCGGTCGGCGACGGCGCCGGCATACAGGCCGAGCAGCAGCGTGGGCAGGTTCTGGACCATCGCCGCCGCGGCGATGAGGGCGGGGTCGCGCGTCAGCGAGGCGACGAGCAGGGGACCGGCGGCCAGCGCGATCCCGTCGCCGAGCTGGCCTGTCCAGGAGGACGCCAGGTTCCAGCGGAACGGCACGCCCATGCGTGCAGGTGCGACCCGTTCGCCGAGTCGGGACAGGAGGCTGGTCACAAGAGGGCGAGCCTACCGGCGTCCGTGCGAGAGGTCGTCCGGGTTCTCGGGGGGCTCGAGGGGGCCGGGGAGGGGCACGGGAGGGTCACGTCAGAGGCGCTGGCGATTTCTCGATCACGCCCGTGAGCACGTACGATGGTCGGCGGTCCACGTGTGTTCACACACGCAGACCTACTTCGCGCGTCTTCCGCCCGCTGACTCGGCTCGCCGACGAAACGGGGGCGCACCACAGCAGTCCGGTGAGTATGCCGGTGGGGTGCGTTGCAGGCGCCAGGCAGGTAGTCGCACCCATGCGGCCTACCGACGCAACTGACAACGACACAAGGAGACACGGCATGGCCGTCGTTACCATGCGCCAGCTCCTCGAGAGCGGCGTCCACTTCGGGCACCAGACCCGTCGCTGGAACCCCAAGATGAAGCGCTTCATCATGACCGAGCGCAACGGCATCTACATCATCGACCTGCAGCAGTCGTTGACCTACATCAACAACGCCTTCGAGTTCGTCAAGGAGACGGTCGCCCACGGCGGTTCCATCCTCTTCGTCGGCACGAAGAAGCAGGCCCAGGAGCCCATCGCCGAGCAGGCGACCCGGGTCGGGATGCCCTACGTCAACCACCGTTGGCTCGGTGGCATGCTCACCAACTTCAACACGATCTCCAAGCGCCTCACGCGCCTCAAGGAGCTCGAGGAGCTCGACTACGACAACGTCGCAGGGTCGGGCTACACCAAGAAGGAACTCCTGATCTTCAAGCGGGAGAAGGACAAGCTCGAGAAGACCCTCGGCGGCATCCGCAACATGGCCAAGGTCCCCTCGGCCGTGTGGATCGTGGACACCAAGAAGGAGCACCTCGCCGTCTTCGAGGCGCGCAAGCTCGGCCTGCCGGTCATTGCCATCCTCGACACCAACTGCGACCCCGACGAGGTCGACTACAAGATCCCCGGCAACGACGACGCCATTCGCTCCGTCACCCTGCTGACCCGCGTCATCGCCGACGCCGTGGCCGAGGGCCTCATCGCCCGCAGCTCCGGCAAGTCCGGTGAGCAGGCCGAGGGTGTCGTCGCCGGTGACGAGCCGATGGCCGAGTGGGAGCGCGAGCTGCTCGGTGGCGACGCCGCCGAGACCGCCGAGGCTGCCGCCCCGGAGGCCGGCGCTACCGCTGCCGCCGACGCGACCGAGGCTGCCCCTGTCGAGGCTGCCCCTGTCGAGGTTGCCCCCGTCGAGGCTGCTGCTCCCGTCGAGGCGCCCGTCGCCGAGGCCACCGAGGCGCCCGTCGCCGAGGAGACCGCCGCCCCTGAGGCTGCGGCCGCCACCGAGGAGACCGCCGCCCCCGAGGCGCCGGCCGCCGAGGAGACCGCTGCTGCCGAGGCCAAGGCCTGAGCCCACCCCTTCCGCAGCCCTGCCTGACGGCATGGGCACCTTGTTAGAAATGAGCTGAGAAACATCTATGGCGAACTACACCGCCGCTGACATCAAGGCCCTGCGCGGGTCCACAGGCGCTGGCATGCTCGACGTCAAGAAGGCGCTCGACGAGGCCGACGGCGACCGTGACAAGGCCACCGAGATCCTTCGCGTGAAGGGCCTCAAGGGCGTCACCAAGCGCGAGGGACGCACCACGTCCAACGGACTGGTCGCTGCCCAGTCCGGTGACGGCGTGGGCACTCTCGTCGAGGTCCTGTGCGAGACCGACTTCGTGGCCAAGAGCGAGAAGTTCATCGCCCTGGCTGCCCAGGTCCTCGCCCAGAGCGTCGCCTCCGGCGCCGCTGACGCGGACGCGCTGCTCAAGAGCTCGCTCGAGGACGGTTCCACCGTCCAGGAGCTGCTCGACAACGCCAACGCAACCATCGGCGAGAAGATCGAGGTCAAGCGCGTCTCCCGCGTCGAGGCCCCGGTCGTCGTGTCCTACCTGCACAAGACCAGCCCCGACCTGCCCGCCCAGATCGGTGTGCTCGTCGGCGCCGAGGGTGGCGACGAGCAGATCGCTCGCGACGTGGCCATGCACATCGCGGCGTTCAGCCCGACCGTGCTGACTCGTGACGAGGTCGACCCGGTCACCGTCGAGCAGGAGCGTCGCGTCGCCGAGGCCACGGCCAAGGAGGAGGGCAAGCCCGAGGCTGCCCTGCCCAAGATCGTCGAGGGTCGCGTCAACGGCTTCTTCAAGGAGAACGTCCTGCTCGAGCAGCCGTTCGCCAAGGACGCCAAGAAGACCGTCGAGAAGGTCCTCGCGGAGGCCGGCACGAAGGTCACCTCCTTCGTCCGCTACCGCGTCGGCGGCTGACCCGCTCAGCCACGATCCGGCACCACACGACGAGGCCCCCCACCGGATGGTGGGGGGCCTCGTCGCGTCGTTGGGGTATGCCGGGTAGCCGGCCGCGACGTCAGCCTGCCGCCTTCTTGACGAGGGCCGCGATCTGCTTCTCGAGGGCCGGCGTCAGCCGCGTGAGGGCGTAGCCGATGGGCCACATGTCGCCGTCGTCCAGCTTGGCGCTGTCGTTGAACTCGAACGTGGCGTAGCGCGCCTTGAACTTGCTGGCGGGCTTGAAGAACGCCACCGCCTTGCCGTCTCGTTTGTACGCGGGCATGCCGTACCAGGTCGAGGGCTCGAGGTCCGGAGCGGCGTTGGTGATGATCTCGTGCAGGCGCTCGGCCAGCTCGCGGTCCTCCGGGGGCATCTCGGCGATCTTGTCGAGCAGGTCCTGCTCGCCGACGGCGCCTTTGGCTTCCTTGGCGCGTTCCTTCATCGCGGCGCGTTCGTCGGCGGTGAACCCGCTCTTGCTGCCGGCGGTCTTCGGCGCGGCCTTCGTGGTGGTCTTCTTCGCGGTGGCCGTCTTGTCGGTGGCCTTCGTCGTGGTCGCCATGGTGTCTCCCCGAGGTCGTGGTGGGCTGTCGAGACCATTCTCCGAGAAGGGCGCGCTGCAGCGCTTCTCGAAAACTGACCACTTCTGCCGCATACTCACGCCATGGGGAGACGAACGAAGCACACGCCGCGTCGTCAGGTGGAGCACGAGCTGCCGGACTTCACCCACCTGCCCGAACGGGTGGCCCCCGAGGACCTGACGACCACGCACGACGTCGACCCCGGGCCGGACCCACGCGGTGGACGCGACACGGACACCGAGTTCATGCTGCGGAACGCGGGGATCTGACCCGGGGATCTGACGCGGGGATCTGACGCGGGGGTCTGACCCGGGAACCTGACCCGGGAACGCGGACCGATGACCGCTCGACGGGTCGGTCAGAAGATGTGGACGCGCTCCTCCGGAGCCAGCCACATGCCGTCGCCCTCGGTCACCCCGAACGCCTCGTGGAACTCGTCGCAGTTGCGGACGGCGTTCGCCCGCACCTCAGTGGGGGAGTGCGGGTCGATCGCGAGCAGCCGCTTGGCCTCCTCGGTGCGCGCCTTGCCGGACCAGACCTGCGCCCACCCGAGGAAGAACCGCTGCGGCCCGGTGTAGCCGTCGAGCTCGGGTGCGTCCTGGCCCTGCGTCGCGATGCGGTAGGCGGAGTAGCCGATGGCCAGCCCGCCGAGGTCGCCGATGTTCTCGCCCACCGTGAGGGCGCCGTTGACCTTCTCGTCGGGGGCAGCCAGCGGGGAGAGCGTGCTGAACTGGGCGATGAGGGCCTGGGTGCGCTCGTCGAAGCGGGACCGGTCCTCCTCGGTCCACCAGTCGCGCAGGGCCCCGGTGGCGTCGTACCGCGACCCCTGGTCGTCGAAGCCGTGCCCGATCTCGTGACCGATGACGGCACCGATCCCGCCGTAGTTGACGGCGTCGTCGGCGTCCATGTCGAAGAACGGCGGCTGAAGGATGCCGGCCGGGAAGACGATCTCGTTCATCAGCGGGTGGTAGTAGGCGTTGACGGTCTGCGGCAGCATCAGCCACTCGTCGCGGTCGATCGGGCCCCCGAGCTTGTCCAGCTGGCGCTGGAGCTCGAACTCGTTGGCTCGGCGCACGTTGCCCACGAGGTCGTCGTCGATCGTCAGCGAGGAGTAGTCGCGCCAGCGGTCGGGGTAGCCGACCTTGGGCGTGAACGAGGCGAGCTTGGCCAGGGCCTGCTCTCGGGTCTGGGGGCCCATCCAGTCGAGCCCCTCGAAGGACTGCCTGAACGCCTCGACGAGGTTGCCGACGAGCTCGAGCATCCCCTTCTTGGCCTCGGGAGGGAAGAACTCCGCGGCATACAGCTGGCCGACCGCCTCGCCGATCGCCCCCTCGACGAGGGAGACGCCGCGCTTCCAGCGCTCGCGGTTCTCCGGGAGGCCCGAGATGACCCGTCCGGTGAAGTCGAACTCGGCGTCGACCAGCTCCTTGCCCAGCAGCGGCGCCGCCGAGGCGACGACGTGGAAGGCCAACCAGTACTTGAAGTCGTCGAGGGCGACTTCGTCGAGCGCGACGGACAGGCCCTCGAGGTAGGACGGCTGACCCACGACGACGTGCTCGAACGCCTCGCGTGCCTCGAGCCCGCCGACGAAGTCACCCCACAGGACGTTGGGGGCCAGGCCCTCGAGGGCCGCGAAGGCGTAGGGGTTGTAGCTCTTCACCGCGTCGCGGGTGGCGACGTTGTCCCAGTGGTGGCCGGCCAGCCGCGTCTCCAGGGCCACCACGCGGGCGGCCGGCGAGCCGTCGTCCGTCGAGCCGTCGCCGATGCCGGCGAATCCGAGCATCCGGGCCACGTGCGGCAGGTATGCCGTGAGGATGGCCGCGTGCCGCTCCTCGCGGTAGTAGGACTCGTCGGGCAGGCCCAGGCCGCCCTGACCGAGGTAGAGGACGTATTCCTCCGGGTTCTTGGCGTCGGGGGCGACGCCGAAGTCGAACAGGCCCGGTCCACCCTGGCGCTGCAGGCGACCGAGGGCCCGGAACAGGTCGTCGGTCCCGCTGATCGCCGCGATGTCGGCAAGGTCCTTCTCGATCGGGGTCAGCCCCAGTGTCTCGGCTCGGGCCTCGTCCATGAACGAGCGGTAGAGGTCGCCGACCTTGCGGGTGGGCGAGTCGGGAGCGGCGCTGTGGTCCGCCGCGGCCCGCTCGATGATCGTGCGCACCCGCTCGTCGGACTGCTCGCGCAGCATGTCGAAGGTCCCGTAGCGGCCCCGGTCGCCGGGGATCTCGGTCGTGCGGACCCAGGTGCCGTTCGCGTGGCCGAACAGGTCGTCCTGCGGGCGAACCGTCTCGTCGCGATGCCCCGGAAGGATGCCTGACCTCATGCGCTTGTCTCCTTTGGTGCATCGATGGACAGTGGTGTGGCCCGTGGTCCGTGGTCCGTGGAGTGCGGACCACGTGATGGTGACACCCTGCCACGCAGGGCTGACGGTGGTGCAACCGACACCATGCCGCTCCCGGGAGTGTGGAAGGATTCGGTGACCGCCCGCACATCTTCAGGAGGATCCCTCGTGACTGCTGTCCCCGAGCAGACCGCCCCAGCCGGATCGTCCGCCCCTGGATCGTCGGCACCGCATCGCCGGGTCCTGCTCAAGCTGTCCGGCGAGGTCTTCGGTGGTGGTCGCGTCGGACTGGCACCCGAGGTCGTGCGGGGCATCGCCCAGCAGATCGCCCAGTCGGTCAACGAGGGCATCCAGGTGGCCGTCGTGATCGGTGGTGGCAACTTCTTCCGGGGCTCAGAGCTCCAGCAGCAGGGGATGGACCGGACGCGTGCCGACTACATGGGCATGCTCGGCACCGTGATGAACTGCCTCGCCCTGCAGGACTTCCTCGAGAAGGAAGGCATCGAGACCCGCGTCCAGACCGCGATCGCGATGGGCCAGGTCGCCGAGCCATACATCCCTCGTCGCGCCATCCGCCACCTCGAGAAGGGCCGCGTGGTCATCTTCGGCGCGGGCGCGGGCATGCCGTTCTTCTCCACCGACACGGTGTCCGCCCAGCGGGCCCTGGAGATCAAGTGCGACGCGGTCCTGATGAGCAAGAACGGCGTGGACGGCGTCTACGACTCCGACCCGCGCACCAACCCGGAGGCCCGCAAGCTCGACGAGATCAGCTACCAGGAAGCCCTCCAACAGGGACTGCGCGTGGTCGACGCGGCGGCGTTCAGCCTGTGCATGGAGAACAAGCTGCCGATGGTCGTGTTCGGCATGGAAGGCGAGGGCAACGTGGTGCGGGCGTTGCGCGGTGAGAAGATCGGCACGCTGGTCACGCCGGGCTGAGTCGGCACCTCACTGACCCACCCACCAGACTGACCACACCACGACTGGCGTGGCCCCGACAGGGGAGCGCCCGAGAAGGAGCAGGACATGATTGAAGAGACTCTCCTCGAGGCCGAAGAGAAGATGGAAAAGGCCGTCGAGGTCGCCAAGGAGGACTTCGCGGGAATCCGCACGGGCCGGGCGACCCCGGGCATGTTCAACAAGCTCACCGTCGACTACTACGGCGCTCCGACCCCGCTGCAGCAGCTGGCGTCGTTCCAGACGCCGGAGGCACGCACCATCCTGATCACGCCGTTCGACAAGTCGGCGATGCACGAGATCGAGAAGACGCTGCGCGACTCCGACCTGGGTGTGAACCCCAGCAACGACGGCAATGTCATTCGCTGCGTGCTGCCGATGCTCACCGAGGAACGTCGCAAGGACTACGTCAAGCTCGCTCGGCACAAGGGCGAGGACGCCAAGGTGTCGATCCGCAACGTCCGCCGCAAGGCCAAGGACGAGCTGGACAAGCTGGTCAAGGACGGCGACGTGGGCGAGGACGACGGCAGCCGCGCCGAGAAGGAGCTGGACGCGAGCACCAAGAAGTACGTCGAGCTCATCGACGAGCTGCTGAAGGGCAAGGAGACCGAGCTGCGCGAGGTCTGAGCGCTCGTCCTCAACCTCAGCCAGCGCTGGTCATGAACATGTCCCAGTCCCGTCGCGACCGTCGCGCGGCCTCTGCCGCCGCGGGCTCTGGCGTGCCCGGAGGGTCGACCTCGCCGGACACCTCCCGAGACGGTGCGGCTCCCGACGAGTCCGTCCCCGCGTCGGCCCGGGGCGGTCGGCCGTCGAGGGCGGGGCGCAACCTGCCCGCAGCGATCGGGGTCGGCCTCGGCCTGGGTGCACTCATCATCGGCTCGCTGGCCCTGCGCAAGGAGCTGATGCTCGGGATCATCGTCGTGGCCATCGTCGTCGGCGTGTGGGAGCTACGTCGCGCGCTGGCCCAGGTGTCCATCAACGTGCCCCTGGTCCCCAGTGTGGTCGGCAGCGTCAGCATGCTCGTCTCGGCCTACGTCGGCGGCGGGGAGGCCCTGGTCGTGACCGTCGGCCTGACCTGTGTCGGCATCCTGTTGTGGCGCATCGCCGACGGCGTGCTCGACGCAGTGCGCGACATCGCCGGGGGATTCTTCGTCGCGGTCTACCCCTCCTTCCTCGCGGGCTTCGCCGCCCTCATGCTGGCCACGCCGCACGACGGCGCCCGCCGGGTCTTCATCTTCCTCCTCGTCGCGGTGCTCAGCGACGTGGGCGGCTACGCCGCCGGGGTCCTGTTCGGCAAGCACCCCATGGCGCCGTCGGTCAGCCCCAAGAAGTCCTGGGAGGGCTTCGCCGGCTCGATGGTCGCGTGCGTCGTCGGCGGTGCGATCGCGGTCGTGCTGACCCTCGACGGGCCGTGGTGGGGTGGCGCGCTGCTGGGAGCGAGTGCAGCGGTGGCTGCCACCGTGGGTGACCTCACCGAGTCCACGATCAAGCGCGACCTGGGCATCAAGGACATGGGCACGCTGCTGCCCGGGCACGGCGGGATCATGGACCGGCTCGACTCCGTGCTGCTCGTCGCGCCGCTGGCCTGGGCCCTGCTCGCCTGGGTCGTCCCACCCGCCTGACACCACGGCATACCCGCGCACCTGCGAGACTGGGGGCACCATGACCACGGACCTCCCCGAGCCCACCAGCGAGCGCCCCCAACCTGGCCAGCTGACCTTCACCGCCCCTCGTCGGGGCAAGCCACCACGGCATCTGGCCGACCTGTCTCCGGCTGAGCGCAAGGAGGCCGTCGAGGCGCTGGGGCACAAGGGCTTCCGGGCCAAGCAGCTGTCGACGCACTACTTCGAACGGCTGGTCGCCTCGCCCGAGGAGATGACCGACCTGCCCAAGGCGATCCGCGACGAGCTCGTGGCCGACCTGCTGCCGACCTTGCTCACCCCCCTCGTGCAGCGCACGGCCGACGACGGCATGACGATCAAGAACGCCTGGAAGCTGCACGACGGTGCCATCGTCGAGTCGGTGCTGATGCGCTATCCCAAGCGCGTCACCATCTGCATCTCGAGCCAGGCCGGCTGCGGCATGAACTGTCCCTTCTGCGCGACCGGACAGGCCGGGCTCACCCGGAACATGAGTGCGGCCGAGATCGTCGAGCAGGTCGTGGCCGGTGCGCGGCTGCTGCGCAGTGGCGAGCTCGCGCAGGGCGCGGGCGGCGCCGGAGCGCGCAGCCAGCGCACTGTCGGGAATGCCGAACACCAGGCCGAGCTGGGCGACGAGGACGGCACCGAGGACGGCGACGAGCGTCCCGTCGAGGCGACGGGCCCCACCCGCATCTCGAACGTCGTGTTCATGGGCATGGGCGAGGCGCTGGCCAACTACAAGGCCGCGATCGGCGCGATCCGGCGGCTGACCGACCCCGCGCCGGACGGCCTCGGGATGTCGGCGCGGGGCATCACCATGTCGACGGTCGGCCTCGTCCCGGCGATCGACAAGCTCGCCGCGGAGGGGATCCCGGTCACGCTGGCCCTCTCGCTGCACGCGCCTGACGACGAGCTGCGCAACGAGCTCGTGCCGATCAACACCCGGTGGAGCGTTGACGAGGCCCTCGACGCTGCCCACCGCTACTACGAGGTGACGGGGCGCCGGGTGAGCATCGAGTACGCGCTCATCAAGGACATCAACGACCACGCGTGGCGGGCCGACCTCCTCGGAAAGAAACTCAATGCGCGTGGCCGGGGCTGGGTGCACGTCAACCCGATCCCCCTCAACCCCACGCCGGGCTCGAAGTGGACGGCCTCCCGACCCGGGGTCGAGCAGCAGTTCGTCGAACGGCTGCGCGCCCACGGCATCCCGACGACGATCCGCGACACCCGGGGCCAGGACATCGACGGCGCCTGCGGCCAGCTCGCGGCCTCCACGGCCTAGCGATCACCAGACCAGCCTCGGGTGTGACGCTGTGGTGCTCGCCACACCCGCTGAGAGCGTCCGGTCACAGCGATCGAGCACCGGGCGGGGGCTGGTCTGCCTATGCTCGTGCGGTGATGCTGCGTGCGCCGATCCTGACGGCTGGGGCTTTCCTCCTGCTCCTCACTGGTTGCGCCGCCGGCGACCCCGAGCCTGGGGCCGCCCCGACGTCGCGCGCGACCCAGTCGACGCCAGCGGCTCCCGCGGGGACCTCGACACCGTCGTCCGGTCACCAGCACTCGGGCAGCACTGCACCGCCTGAGGCTGCACTGCGCACGGGGGAGCGCTTCGTCACCCTCCGAATGCCCACGGCATACACCCCCAAGGCGCCGGCCGCCCCGGGAACGGACGACTACCGCTGCTTCCTGCTCGACCCCCAGCTGACGGCCAAGTCGGTCGTGACCGGGATCAACGTGCTGCCGGGCAACCCCGATGTCGTGCACCACGTGATCCTGTTCCGGGTGCCGCCCGACAAGGTGGCCGCTGCGGAGGCGATGGATCGAAGCCAGACCGGCCAGGGCTGGACCTGCTTCGGTGGGACCGGCGTGGAGAGCCAGGGTGCCGGCCTCAACGGGGCGCCGTGGCTGGGTGCGTGGGCGCCCGGTGGTGGCGAGCGGGTCCTCGCCAAGGACCTCGGTATGCCGGTCGAAGCCGGCTCGCGCATCATCATGCAGGTCCACTACAACCTGCTCGCGGGACGGTCGCCCGACCTGAGCGCCGCCAAGCTGCGCGTGGCCGCCGACGACGGCTTGCGCCAGACCCTGCAGACGGTGCTGCTCCCCGCGCCGGTCGAGGTGCCGTGCCGGCCCGGGAAGAAGGGTCCGCTGTGCGACCGGGCAGCGGCGATGGCCGACGTGCAGCGTCGCTTCGGGGGCGCGAGCCGCGCGGGGGACGCGCTGCACCTGCTGTGCCCCGGCAACAAGGCCGGCCCGACGCAGACCTGCACCCGGACGGTGACCCAGGGGTCGACGATCCGGGCGGTCGCCGGGCACATGCACCTGCTCGGCACCAAGATCTCGATCACCGTCAACAAGGGGAAGGCCAACGAGCGCACCGTCCTCGACATCCCGATCTGGGACTTCGACGACCAGGGGAGCCGCCCGGTCAACCCGGCCGTCAGGATCAAGATCGGGGACACCCTCACGGTGTCGTGCACCCACGACCAGAGCCTGCGCGACAAGCTGCCGTCGTTCCAGGGCCAGCCGGAGCGCTACATCGTCTGGGGCGAGGGCACCACCGACGAGATGTGCCTCGGCATCGTGATGGTCACCCGCCCGTAGTCCTCCCGTCCGCCCCTAGGCTGGCCGCGTGAGCTCCACTCCTGCCGCACCTGCCGAGACGGGCCGAGAGTTCGTCCTGACCGTCTCGTGCGCAGATAGGCGCGGAATCGTGCACGCCGTCTCCGGGGTGATGCTGGACCTGTCGATGACCATCCTCGACAGCCAGCAGTTCGCCGACCTGAGGGCGGGGGAGTTCCACCTGCGGATGCACCTCTTGCGCGAGGGTTCTGCCCTGCCCGTGGAGGCGTTGGACGCCGCGATGGCAAGCGTCGCAACGGAGTTCGCGATGACGTATGCCGCGCACGACCTGTCTCGGCGACGCCGGGTGCTGGTCATGGTGAGCCAGCAGGGTCACTGCCTCAACGACCTGCTGTTCCGGGTCGAGAGCGGGTCGCTGCCGATCGAGGTGCCGGCCATCGTCTCCAACCACGAGGACTTCCGCGCGCTGGCGCAGTGGCACGGCATCCCCTACCACTACATTCCCGTCACTCGCGACACCAAGCCGGCGGCCGAGGCCGAGCTCCGGCGCCTCGTGGAGCACTACTCGGCCGACACGGTCGCCCTGGCGCGCTACATGCAGATCCTGTCGGGCGAGCTGTGCACCGACTTCCAGGGTCGCATCATCAACATCCACCACTCGCTGCTGCCGAGCTTCAAGGGGGCCAAGCCCTACACCCAGGCCCACGACCGCGGGGTCAAGGTCATCGGTGCGACGGCGCACTACGTCACCGCGGACCTCGACGAGGGCCCGATCATCGAGCAGGATTTCCGGCGCGTCGACCACCGGATGAGCCCGGCCGAGCTGGCGTCGGTGGGACAGGAGCTGGAAGCCATGGCGTTCGCGCGGGCGCTGCGCTGGCACGCCGAGCACCGCGTGGTGCTGCGCGGCCGTCGCACCATCGTCTTCGACTGAGCGCCCCGCCCTCCGAGCTCAGCTCAGCTCGGGGGGACGAGGGCTCGCAGTGCCGCTGTGGTCTGGGCTGAGGGGATGAATCCAGTGCGGTTCACTCCACGGACCCAGAGCTCGTCGAGGCACGCGGTGCTCAGCCTGCGCTCGTCACCGGCTTCCGTCACCCCCACGATGGAGTAGGTCCAGTGACCTTCGCCGCTGCAGCCCTCGTTGCCCCCGAAGAAACTGGGCCAGCGGGAGCTCACGTCCGCGTTGAGCTGGGCGAGGGTGTCGGAGGGGACGGGGATGGACCGGTAGCTCCGCGCGGTCAGGGGCTCCACCGGGCTCACCGGATCGCCGGATAGGAAGCTCGGTGCAAGGCAGAACGTCGCAGCCACGAATGGCGAGTGAAGCTCGTGTGTCAGGGAGCCAGGCTTGCGGGTCGTGAGCCAACTCTGTTCGCCGCGGCAGGCGTACTGCGGACGGCTGGCCGACCGCGCTCGCACGTCAGCCTCTTCCTCCGCGAGACCATTCAGGAAAGAGGCCAGCGCGCGGCTGCCATCGCAGGCGAGCTCGCGACTCCGGAAGGTGCGCAGCTGTCCGGTGCCCGACTCCACCGTGACGGTGAAGGCCGGGCCGGGGCGCCCTGTGCCACAGGGCCACTGGTCGCTTCGACCGAGGAGGTTCAGCATGCCCGTCTGCCGACCAGTGATCCGATCGGTTGGCAGTATCCAGCCGTTGTCCGTGCCGTTCGAGGTCTGGGTCCCCGCCGGGGTGGCGTCAGGGCACACCCAGGCGGCGCGCAAGCCAGCCAGGTCGGGACCGTTGACGCTGGCGATGGTGGTGACCCGCGCTTGGCGGGTGCAGTCAGCGGGCGTCAGGAAAGGCCCCGCGGGCACGACGCGGGTTGGCGGGTCGAACGAGCCCAGCAGCAGCCCGGCGGCGACCAGGATGGCGGCCGTTGCGCCGGCGACTCCGAGCTGGCGGGCCCGTCGGGCACGCGCGGCGTAGTGGCGTGCCCCGTCGGCCAGCCCGTCGGTGGCTGGTTGGGCCGGGGCGAGCTCGTGCAGGGCCTCACGGAGTCGGGTGTCGAGGTCGCTCATCGAAGTTCTCCCTCGGTCACGGCGAGTGCAGGACACTGGCGCAAGGTCGCCAGCGCCCGCGCGCTCTGGCTCTTGACGGTCCCGACGGTGCAGCCGAGCAGCTCCGCCGTCTGGACCTCTGTGCGGTCCTCGAAGTAGCGCAGCACGATGACGGCACGTTGCCCCTTCGGGAGGGAGGCGAGCGCCACCAGCAGGTCACGACGCTGGTCGGGGTCGACGCCCCTGGCGGGGAGCTCGGGCAGCTGCTCCGTCGGGTACTCGGCGTTCCACCGCCGACGCCACCAGGCGATGTAGGTGGTCAGCATGACCTTGCGGACGTACGCCTCCCGCGGACCGACCTCGATGGAGTCCCATCGGGGCCAGGTCTTCCCGAGAGCCGTCTGGACGAGGTCCTCGGCCCTCTGCCGGTCGCCGGTCAGGAGGAAGGCGGTGCGCAGGAGGGCTGGGCCACGCGCCGTGACGAAGGCGTCGAACCCCGCCGTGGTGGCGTGCTCGGCGGTGCCCACGACGGCCATGCCCCTCTCCTCTCGCTCCACCAGGAAGAGCGGCCGACCCACCCACAAGGTTGTCATCGGGAGCCAGGTCCACCAGCGCCATTCTCCTCGTCCGGCACGAAGTCGACACCGACAACCTTTTGCCGCCCCCAAGGCCTCGTGACGGATAGACGGAAGGGAGGAGCCATGTCGGCAACTCGAGTGCTCGGTGCCGTGTCGGGGGTGTTGCTGCTGGCAGTGGCCGGCTGCAGCGGGGAGGACTCGGCGGCGGCCACGTCGCCACCAGTCACGTCAGGCACCACCGCCACCAGGTCGACCCCGGCCGCGGCTCCCGTGCCGGCGGTGGGTGAGGAGTGGCTGGCCTACCAGGACAGCACATTCCGGATCCAGCTCGTGCGTCCGAACGGCTCGGACGAACATGCCCTCGACACCGTGAGCACCGGACCGGAGGACAACCCCGACTGGTCTCCCGACGGGACGCGCCTGACGTTCGTGGGCTCGGGCGACCAGGCGGGCAGCAACGCCGGGCTGTGGGTGATCGGCACCGACGGCAGCGGCCTGACGCGGGTCGTCAGCTGTGAGACGCCCTGCGAGTACCTCGACGACCCGGCGTGGTCACCCGACGGGTCGCAGATCGCCTACAGCCGCATGCAACCTCACGGTCAGACGGGCGGCACCCTGGAGACCGTGGAGGTGGGGACGGGCAGGACCAGGACGTTGCTCAGCGCGAAGGCGGGGGAGTTCTTCTCCGGCGTACGCTACGCGCCCTCGGGGAAGGCGCTCGTGGTCGAGTGGGTGCTCGCGACCCCCAAGGACCACGAGGACATCAAGGGGGTCACGCTGGCCCGCGTCGACCTCACGAAGACACCGCCAACGGTGAAGCGGCTGACCCCTCCTGCGGTGTTCGCGCAGACACCCGACTGGAGTCCCACCGGCGACCTCATCGTCTACGCCGCACTCCCGAAGGCCGGCTCCTCCGCCAACGACCTCTACCTCGTGCGACCTGACGGCGGCGCCCCCCGACGCCTGACGAACCTCGTGGCCGCAGGGAGCGGGGCCCTCTACCCCGACTTCACCGAGGACGGGTCCGCCGTGGTCTTCCTCGGCGCCGACGCGTCCGGAAAGCCGCGCTTCAGGGTCGTGGACCTGGCCACCGGCGCGGTGTCGCCGGCCCTCGGCGGCCTCGTCGCCGGGGTGCATCCACGATCCAGGCCCGTGCCGTGACCCGACCGTCACGAGCCGTGGTCGACCGCTCGCTGTACCGCCCTGAGGTAACCGAGCGCGGCGACGTGTTGAAGCCTGCGGGTCAGCGGACCGCCGAGACGCGTCAGCCAGCCGGCGGGTCGTGAGTAGGCGCGCACGACGGCGTACACGTCGGCGCCGCGGCGCTCCACGAGGAAGCCCTCCTCGCCGCTCTCGACGTGGCCCTCGAGGGTGCCGTAGCCGAACCCGGTGCGCTCCGGGCCCTCCTCGGCCCAGACGATGCGGCACGGCACGCCGACGACGAGGAGACGGCTCAGGATCTCCACGCCGACGGCAGCCCGCGGGGCCGTCGCCTGTGGCCGCAGCCCCAGTCCTCGCTGGGCCCCATAGGTCATCACGGACTCACTGGCCGATCGGTATGCCGCGTCGCCGGCTCCCAGCCGCCGCTCCACCGCGAGGTGGTGGTAGCCCTGGGGCAGCGGGCCGTCGAGCGTCAGGCCTCGCGGCTGGTAGGTGAACTGGCGTGCGGCCAGGTCAGCGAGCTTCACGGAGCCTCCTCGGTGCGCTCCGCGGTGGACGCGAGGACGATCTGGACGGCTTGCTCGGCGGTCTCGACCAGGTGGATCACCGAACCCATGCCGCGCTCCTGGCCCAGGGCCCGCACGGCGGCCCAGACCGGCACCGTCTCCGACCAGTACTCCTGGCCGACGAGGACGAGCGGCGCGAGCGGGGACTCTCCCGGCGCGTAGAAGAGAGGGGTGACCGCCTGGAAGATCTCCTGCACGGTGCCCGCCGCTCCCTCGAGGACGACCAACCCCGCGGTGGCCCGGGCGAGGAGGCCGTCCTCGCGGATCGCGTTGGAGAAGTACTTGCCGATGCCGTCACAGAAGACGTTCGGCGGCTCGTGGCCGTAGAACCACGTGGGGATGCCGAGGCTGCCCGCGTCGTCAGCGCGCGGCAGCTGCGCCCGCACCGCCAGGGCGGAGCTCACCCAGGCAGAGACCGACGGTCGGAACGACGGCACTGCCGCGAGCTGCTCGAGGGCAGCTGCGACCGAGGACTCGTCGCGGGCGAGGGCTCCGAGGTTGGCGGCCTCCATCGCACCGGGTCCGCCACCAGTGGCGACGACCAGTCCTCCCGCAGCGAGGGAACGCCCGAGTCCCGCCGCGGCGGCATACGCCGTGGTGCCACGCGCCAGTGCATGGCCACCCATGACACCGACGACGGGGCGCCCTGCGACGAACTCGTCGAGGGCATCCGTGATGGAGTCGTCGTGGATCGCCCGCAGGAGGGTGACGAAGGCGTCACGGTGCACCGCGCCGTCCCTCATCCATTGGTACGCAAGGAAATCCGGTGTCGACTCGTAGCCGCCTCCAGCGAGTCCGGCATACAGCTCGTCGGCGGTGTAGAGCGAGGCGCGATAGGGGTCGATCGGTGCGTGCGGGTCGGTCGGGAACACCAGCGCGCGGTGCGCACCGAGGTGCGCGCCCAGGGCGGGCGAGAGGCGCCCACCGAGGACCACGAGCCCCTCGACGTCGGTTCGAGCGAGCAGGCTGTCCTCGTATGCCGTGAGGTCGAGGTCCTGGAAGCGCAGGCCGGTGAGCGGGCGGCCTGACGAGAGCACGGCGTCGAGGTCGGCAAGGTTTTCGACCTCCGGGTCGGGGGTGCTCCTGCGGGCGCCGTCCATGGCCTGACTCTAGACGCGGCCGTGGCCTGTCTAGAGTCGGGTGGCATGGACGCGGGCTTCTCACAGGAGGTGGCGACCGACGCCTGGCGCGCCGAGGCAACGCGGTGGATCACCGACGAGCTCGCCGCGGTTGGTCTGGGTGTCACGGGGGACATCGAGCAGCCGCGGATCCGACCGTGGTCGACCCAGCTCGTCGTGCCGAGCGACCACGGCACGGTGTGGTTCAAGGCCAATTGCCCCTCGGCCGCGTTCGAGCCGGCCGTCCACCTCGCCCTCGCGGAGCTCGAGCCGGGGGAGGTCGAGGCGCCGCTGGCGATCGACGCCGAGCGCGGCTGGATGATGACGGCCGACCGCGGGCTGACCCTGGGGGAGCGCCACGACGCCACGCTGGCGGACTGGCAAGCCGTCGTCGCCCGGGCGGCACGCGTCCAGCGTCGTGTGGCAGGCCATGGCGGGACGCTGGTCGAGCGCGGCCTGCCGGACTGCTCTCCGGGCACCGTCCCTCAGCGGTACTCGTGGCTCATCGAGCAGCTGGCCGTCCTGCCGGCCGACCATCCGTCGCATCTCGCCGCTGACGAAGCGCGGTCCTTGCGTGGTCGGTCAGCAGTGGTGGACGCCGCCGTGGAAGCACTGCTCGCAGCGCCGATGCCTTCGAGCCTTCAGCACGGTGACCTGCACCCCCGCAACGTGTTCGTCCTCGACGACGGACTGCGCTTCTTCGACTTCGGCGATGCCCAGTGGGCACACGTGCTGGAGGTCCTCGCAGTGCCCTACGGCTTCGCGACCCGGGTCACGCACCAGCCCTGGGCCGAGATCCTCGACGCGTACGCCGCGGTCTGGTCCGACGTCATCGATGCCGAGGCGCTCCAGGCGCTGATGGGCCCCGCGATGGTCACCCACGCGGTCAACCGGTCCTTCACCTGGTTCGGTGCCGTCGTGGGAGCGCAGCCCGACGAGCTGGCCGAGTGGGGCGACGCGCCGCTGTACTACCTCAGGCTGGCACTCGAACCGTTCCCGCCGGCTGACCCGGAGTCCGGCCCGTAGCGACCGACGCTAGACGTTGCCGAGCACGCGGTCGACGGCGATCTCGACAACGACCCGTTCGGGGTTCTCCCGTGGCACGCGGTAGCGGGCGGCATAGCGGTCGACCGCGTCGGCCACCGCTGCCGCGTCGGTGAGCACCCGGGCCGTCCCCTCGAAGGAGAGCCAGTGCCGGCCGTCCACCTGGCACACGACTGCGCGACCTCCCAGGGCGGCGTTGCGGGCCTTGCGACTGCTGCCACTGGTGATCACGCGAACGACGAGTTCCGCGCTGTCCCAAGTGAATCCGACCGGCACCACATGGGGTGACCCGTCGGCGCGCAACGTCGTGAGCGTGGCCAGGTGTCGGGCCGTGACGAACTCGAGGGCGGCGGGGGACAGGTCAGCGGGGGCGGTCGACACGAGTGGAGTCTTCCCTAGTGGCCGGTGAGGGCGCTGAGCAGCCTGCCGAGCCGGGCCGGACGGCCGGTGCGCGCCTCCTCGAGGTCGGCGGCGTGAGCCAGCCTGAGACCCGCGTTGATGCCGGCCCACCGCAGGGGTTCGGGCTCCCAGCGTCGGCTGCGGTGCCCGACCCACGGCAGCTCGGTGAGCGGTGTGGGCCGACCAGTCACCAGGTCGGCCAAGGTGCGTCCCGCGAGGTTTGCGGCTGCGACCCCGTCCCCGACGTAGCCCCCTGCCCAGCCCAGGCCGGTGGACCGGTCGTGGCCCACGGAGGGGTGCCAGTCGCGCGCGATCCCCAGCGGGCCACCCCAGGCGTGCGTGAAGCGGACGCCTTCCAGCTGGGGGAGGAGGTCGGTGAGGGTCGCGCGCAGGTCGGCGAAGACGGTGGGCTCGTGGTCGAACTCGGGCCTGATGCGCGAGCCGTAGTGGTAGGGCGCTCCTCGCCCGCCGAACGCCAGTCGGTCGTCGGCCGTCCGCTGGCCGTAGATGATCACGTGGCGCTGGTCGCTGAACACCTCGCGCTCGGCGAGCCCGATCGACTCCCACCGCGCTGCCGTCAGTGGTTCAGTGGCGACCACGAGCGAGTAGACCGGGGCGACGGTGCGGCGCTCGCCGGAGAGCAGCGGCGTCCACGCCTCGGTGGCCCGGATGACGTGGCGCGCCACGACATGACCGCCGTCGGACAGCGTCGCGCGGCCGGGCTCAATGGTGCTGACCCGCGCCCCCTCGACGAGCTCGGCGCCCTGCGACCGCACTGTCGCAGCCAGGCCGTCGACGAGCATCCGCGGGTGCACCCGGGCGCAGTGTGGGGTGAACGTCGCGCCCTGGACCCGACTGGCGGCCAGCCGCTCGGTCGCCTCGGTGGCGTCGAGCCAGCGGGTGCCGGTGCCCCACTGCTCCGCGTGGGCCACCTCGGCCCGCGCCCTGACGACCTGGGCGTCGGACCGCGCCAGGGCGAGGGAGCCGCCCTTGCGGAATCCGCACTCGATCGCCGCGGATTCCGTTGCCCTGCCGACCTCGTCGACCGTGCGTCGCAGCTCCTCCAGCATGGCCAGGGCGGCGCTGCGACCCCTGCGGCGGGCCAGCGTCTCGGGACCGACCGGCCACAGCGCGGACACCCAACCGCCGTTGCGGCCGCTCGCACCGAAGCCGACCTGCTCGGCCTCGAGGACCAGGACGTCGAGCGAGGGGTCAGCCAGCAGCAGGTAGTGCGCCGTCCAGAGCCCGGTGAAACCGCCGCCCACGATGACCACGTCCGCACGGGGCGGGACGGGACGTGAGGAGGGCCCGGGTGCCGGCGACGCGGCATACGGGCCCTGCTCATGTCCGTCACTCGACCACAGGGGTTCGGTCACGGGGCGTCGACGCGTGTCAGAGGTGCTTCTCGGCGCCGGTGAGCACCGAGCGGAGACGCGACTCGATGTCGTCGAACTCGGTCTGCCCGATGATCAGCGGCGGCGCGAGCTGGATGACCGGGTCGCCGCGGTCGTCGGCACGGCAGTAGAGGCCGGCGTCGAACAGCGCCTTGGACAGGTAGCCGCGCAGCAGTCGCTCGGACTCCGCGTCGTTGAACGTCTCGCGGGTCTCCTTGTCCTTGACCAGCTCGATGCCGTAGAAGTAGCCGGCGCCGCGGACGTCGCCCACGATCGGCAGGTCGAGCAGCTTCTCGAGGGTGGCCCTGAACTTGGGGGCGTTGTCCTTCACGTGCTGGTTCAGGCCCTCGCGCTCGAAGATGTCGAGGTTGGCCATCGCCACTGCCGCGCTGACCGGGTGGCCGCCGAAGGTGTAGCCGTGCGGGAAGTAGGTCGTCCCCTTCTTGAACGGCTCGAAGAGCCGGTCGCTGGCGATCATCGCGCCGATGGGGGAGTAGCCCGAGGTCATGCCCTTGGCACACGTGATGATGTCGGGCACGTAGTTGAAGTCGTCGCAGGCGAACATCGAGCCGATGCGGCCGAAGGAGCAGATCACCTCGTCGGAGACGAGCAGGACGTCGTACTCGTCGCAGATCTCGCGGACCCGCTCGAAGTAGCCGGCCGGCGGCGGGAAGCAGCCTCCGGAGTTCTGCACCGGCTCGAGGAACACGGCGGCCACGGTGTCGGGACCCTCGAACTCGATGGCCTCGGCGATCCGGTCGGCGGCCCAGCGGCCGAACGCCTTGTCGTCGTCGCGCAGGTGCTCCGGAGCGCGGTAGGAGTTGGTGTTGGGGACCTTGAAGGCGCCTGGCACGAGCGGCTCGAACATCTCCTTGGCCGCGGGGATGCCGGTGATGGACAGGGCGCCCTGGGGGGTGCCGTGGTAGGCGACCGCGCGGCTGATGACCTTGTGCTTGGTCGGCTTGCCGGTCAGCTTGAAGTACTGCTTGGCCAGCTTCCAGGCCGTCTCGACGGCCTCGCCTCCACCCGTCGTGAAGAACACCCGGTTGAGGTCACCGGGGGCGCCGGCGGCCAGGCGTTCGGCCAGCTCGATGGCGCGGGGGTGGGCGTAGGACCACAGCGGGAAGAAGGCGAGCTCCTTGGCCTGCTTGGCGGCCGCCTCGGCGAGCTCCTCGCGGCCGTGGCCGACCTGGACGACGAAGAGCCCGGCGAGTCCGTCGATGTACTCGTTGCCGCGGTCGTCCCAGATCTTGTGGCCCTCGCCGCGGGTGATGATGGGGACGCTGTGGCCCATCCCGCCCTCGCTGCGGTCCTCGAAGACCGAGTGGCGCGTGAAGTGCATCCACAGGTGGTCGCGAGCGGCCTCGCTGTGCAGCGTGCCGAGCGGCGTGTGCGTGTCGCTGGACGGTTCGAAGATGGACAGGTCAGTGGTCATCGAGTACCCCAGTTGTAGTGCTGTTTGTTGAGTTTCAGGTAGACGAACGTCTCGGTGGTCTGCACCCCGGGGAGGGTGCGGATGCGCCGGGTCAGCAGGTCGAGCAGCTCGGCGTCGTCCTCGCAGACGACCTCGGCCAGCAGGTCGAAGGAACCTGCCGTCGTGACGACGTAGGACACCTCCGACATGGCGGTGAGGGCGTCGCCGACCGGTAGCAGGTCACCGTCGACGCGGATGCCGATCATGGCCTGCCGGCGGAAGCCCACCTGCAGGGGATCGGTGACCGCGACGATCTGCATGACCTCCTGGTCCAGGAGCCGCTGCACGCGCTGGCGCACCGCCGCCTCGGACAGCCCCACGCGCTTCGCGATCGTCGCGTAGGACTGCCGACCGTCCACCTGCAGCTGCTCGATGATCGCCTTCGACACATCGTCGAGGCGCACATCGGTGCTGGTGCTGGCGGGCCGGGTCACGGTGGCCATGGTGTCCTTCGAAACCGCTTCGCGCAAGTCCCAACACGACGGAATCGATCGCCACTGCATCAAATCGGCGACGATTTCCGCATTCTGACGGCCAGAACCTATTGAAATCCGCTGTGAGGCGGCTACAGTGCCACACACCGGAATCAGTAGCCGATCCGCATTGGAGCATCAGTGACTGCCACGTCCGCGGGCCCCCGTGTCCTGCGCAACTTCATCAACGGCGAGTTCGTGGAGGCGCGCACCGATGCGACCTCCGACATCGTCAGCCCGGTGACCGCCCAGGTGGTCGCCACTGCCCCCATCTCGACCGCGGACGATGTCGACGCCGCCTACGCCTCGGCCGCCAAGGCCTTCGAGGAGTGGGGTCAGACCACCCCCAGCGAGCGGCAGCAGGCGCTGCTCAAGTTCGCCGACGCGATCGAGAAGCGGTCCGACGAGTTCGTCAAGCTCGAGTCCGAGAACACGGGCAAGCCGCACGCCCTGACGGCGAGCGAGGAGATCCCGCCGATGGTCGACCAGCTGCGGTTCTTCGCCGGCGCCGCTCGGGTGCTCGAGGGCCGCGCCGCGGGTGAGTACATGAAGGGTCACACCAGCTGGGTCCGTCGCGAGCCGATCGGGGTCGTCGGCCAGGTGACCCCCTGGAACTACCCGATGATGATGGCCGTCTGGAAGATCGGCCCTGCGCTGGCCGCCGGCAACACCATCGTCCTCAAGCCGTCCGACACCACTCCCGAGACGACCCTGCTGATGGCCGAGATCGCCTCGGAGTTCCTGCCGCCGGGCACGTTCAACGTCGTCACGGGTGACCGCGACACCGGTCGCGCGGTCGTCGAGCACAAGACCCCCGCCCTCGTCGCCATCACCGGCTCCGTGCGGGCCGGGATGCAGGTCGCCGAGAGCGCCAGCCGCAATCTCAAGCGCGTCCACCTCGAGCTCGGTGGCAAAGCACCGGTCATCGTCTTCGACGACGCCGACATCGAGGCAGCGGTCGAGGGCATCGCCATCGCCGGCTACTTCAACGCCGGTCAGGACTGCACGGCCGCGACCCGGGTGCTGGCCGCTCCGCACATCCACGACGACTTCGTCGCGGCCCTGGGGGAGTACGCCAAGAACTCGGCGACGGTCGGTCTGCCGGACAACGACGACGCGCTGCTCGGCCCCGTCAACAACCGTGGCCAGCTCGAGCGCATCGAAGGGTTCCTGTCGCGACTGCCCGACCACGCGTCGGTCGCCGCCGGTGGCCACCGGATGTCCGGCCTGGGTGACGGCTTCTTCCTCGAGCCGACCGTGCTCTCGGGGCTGCAGCAGGACGACGAGGCCATCCAGGACGAGATCTTCGGTCCGGTCATCACCGTCCAGCGCTTCACTGACGAGGCGGAGGCCCTGCGGTGGGCCAACGGAGTCGACTACGGGCTGGCCTCCAGCGTCTGGACCAAGGACTTCGGCCGGGCGATGCGGGTGTCCAAGGCCCTCGACTTCGGCTGCGTCTGGATCAACACGCACATCCCGATCGTCGCCGAGATGCCCCACGGAGGGTTCAAGAAGTCCGGCTACGGCAAGGACCTGTCCATGTACGGCTTCGAGGACTACACGCGCATCAAGCACGTGATGGCCAACATCGACAGCTGAGCCACCCGCGTCACGCGGTCCAACGCCCCGACTGCCCCCACCCCGCAGGAGAGATCGATGAACGAACAGACCCCCGTCACCCCCATGCAGGCAGCGTTCCTGCGTGGCGTGCTCAGCCGCCGCACCCTCATGGTGGGATCCGCCGGTCTCGGGGTCGCCGCCCTGGCAGCCTGCGGATCCAAGGGCAAGACCGCCACGAACTCGGGCAGCAGCACCACCGCGCCCACGGCCAAGGCGGCCCAGGACATGTCCGACACCGAAAAGGTCATCAACTGGTCGAACTGGCAGCAGTACATCGACGTCTCGGACGACGAGAAGAGCCGCCCGACACTCGATGCCTTCACCAAGGCCACGGGGATCAAGGTCAACTACACCGAGGACTACAACGACAACGACGAGTTCTACGCCAAGGTCCGGCCTCTGCTCGCCGGCGGCCAGGACACCGGTCGCGACGTCTGGTGCTCCACCGACTGGATGGTCGCCCGGCTGATCCGACAGGGTTACGTGCAGCCGCTCGACAAGGCCAACATCCCCAACGCCAAGAACCTCGAGGCAGCCTTCCAAGACGTGTCCTTCGACCCCGGCCGCAAGTACTCCCTGCCTTGGCAGGCCGGCTTCGCCTGCATCGGGTACAACACCAAGGCGACGGGTGGCAAGAAGATCGAGACGATCACCCAGCTGCTCACGGACCCGTCGCTCAAGGGCAAGGTCACCCTGCTGTCGGAGATGCGCGACACCGTCGGTCTCGTCCTGCTCGACCAGGGCAAGGACCCGTCGAACTTCACCGATGCCGACTTCAAGGCCGCGATCGACATGATCCAGAAGGCCAAGGACGCGGGCCAGATCCAGAAGTTCACCGGCAACGAGTACACCGACGGGCTCAGCGCCGGCGACATCGCCGCCTGCGTCGCCTGGTCGGGTGACGTGGCATCGCTCGGGCTCGACGCCCCCGAGCTCGGTCTGACCCTCCCCGCCGCCGGATACACCCTGTGGTCGGACAACTTCGTGATCCCCGCGATGGCCAAGCACAAGAAGAACGCCGAGCAGCTGATCAACTACTACTACGACCCCAAGGTGATGGGCGAGGTCGAGGCCTGGGTCAACTACATCTCGCCGGTGACCGGCACCAAGGACGCGGTCGTGGCGATCGACAAGAGCCTGGGCGCCAACCAGCTGATCTTCCCCTCGGCCGAGACCTTGTCCAAGGCGAAGAAGTTCCGGGACCTCACCGCCAAGGAAGAGTCCGAGTACACCCGCATGTTCACCAACCTGGCGACGGGCTGATGGCGACTGAGACGTCCGGGGACCTGCGGCTGACCGGTCTGACCAAGCAGTTCGACACCTTCACCGCGGTCCACCCCATGGACCTCGTGATCCCCCAGGGCTCCTTCTTCGCGCTGCTCGGCCCATCAGGCTGCGGCAAGACGACGACGTTGCGGATGGTGGCCGGGCTCGAGCACCCGAGCGGGGGGCGGATCCACATCGGCGACACGGACATCACCGACACCAAGGCGCACCAGCGCAATGTCAACACGGTGTTCCAGTCCTACGCGCTCTTTCCCCACATGAGCGTGATCGACAACGTCGAGTTCGGGCTCAAGCGCCGGGGCGACAAGGCCGCCAAGGCCAAGGCCAGGGAAGTCCTCGAACTCGTCCAGCTCGGGGAGGTCGCGACCAAGAAGCCGGCGCAGCTGTCCGGGGGCATGCAGCAGCGCGTCGCGCTCGCCCGTGCGGTCGTCAACCGTCCCGACGTGCTGCTGCTCGACGAGCCCCTCGGCGCCCTCGACCTCAAGCTGCGACGCCAGATGCAGATCGAGCTCAAGCGGATCCAGCAGGAGGTCGGTCTGACCTTCATCCACGTCACCCACGACCAGGAAGAGGCCATGACCATGGCCGACACCATCGCGGTGATGAACGCCGGGCGGATCGAGCAGCTCGGCGACCCGGCCACCCTCTACGAGCGTCCCGCGTCGACGTTCGTGGCCAACTTCCTGGGCCAGTCCAACCTGCTCAAGGCCACGGTGACGGGTGGTGCGACGGGCGCGGAGGTGCCGGTCACGGCATACGACACGCCACTCACGGTGGCTGCTGACCACCTGCCCGAGGGCACCAAGGACATCTGGCTCGGGGTGCGGCCCGAGAAGCTCCGCCTGGGGGAGCACGGAGGACCCAACCGCCTCAGTGGCACGGTCACCGACGTCTCCTTCTCGGGTGTGGCGACGCAATATCTCGTGCGTATGCCGTGGGGCCAGGAGCTCACCGTCGTGCAGCAGAACGACGGGTCGGGTCGGGCGAGGCGAGGAGACGACGTCACCGTCTCGTGGGCGGCCGAACACGGGTTCGCACTCGACGCGGCGCAGGCCGCTGATGCCGGCGTCGAGGAGGAGGGGTAGTGGCCGAGGTCGCTGCCATCGGCGCGGGGACACCCGTCAACAAGCCCGTCCGTCGGGGTCGCTGGGTTCCCTACGCGCTGCTCGCCCCCGGTCTGTTGTTCCTGCTGGTCTTCTTCGTCGCACCCATGATCACGCTGGGGTCCCAGTCGCTGCAGGAGGGCAACGTCGACGAGGGCTACACGTTCACGGGCAACGTGGGCATCTACGCCGACGCCTTCGAGCGCTACTGGCCGCACCTGGTGCGGTCGGTCGGCTACGCCGGCAGTGCGACGATTCTCGCGCTGTTGCTCGGCTACCCGCTGGCGTACTTCATGGCCCAGAAGGCCGGTCGCTGGAAGAACATCCTGCTCGTCCTCGTGATCGCGCCGTTCTTCACGAGCTTCCTCATCCGCACGCTGGCGTGGCGCAACATCCTGTCCGACGACGGCCCGGTGGTGGCACTGGCCCAGAACACGGGCTTCACGAGCCTGTTGCAGGCCGTGGGCCTGACCGACAACGACACCCTCCTGGCGTCCAAGTTCGCCGTGATCTGCGGACTCACGTACAACTTCCTTCCCTTCATGATCCTGCCCCTGTACGCGTCGCTGGAACGTCTCGACAGTCGACTCGTCGAGGCGGCGGGCGACCTCTACGCCTCCCCGAGGGAGGCGTTCCGGCGCGTCACGTGGCCGTTGTCGCTACCCGGGGTCGTCGCCGGCACGTTGCTCACGTTCATCCCGGCCGCGGGCGACTTCATCAACTCGCGGCTGCTCGGCAACACCCAGACCGTGATGATCGGCCAGGTCATCGACAGCCAGTTCCTGCGGGTGCTCGACTACCCCTTGGCTGCGGCGCTGTCGTTCATCCTGCTCATCCTCATCGTCGCCCTGGTGGCTGCCTACGTGCGCAAGGCCGGCACCGAGGAGCTGGTCTGACATGGCCGTCCTCGCCTGGATTCGCCGGCACCTCGTCGCCTTCGCGGCGTTCGCCGTGCTGCTCTACCTGCTCATCCCCAACGTCGTCGTGGCGGTGTTCTCCTTCAACGACCCCGTGGGCAAGTTCAACTACAACTGGGCACGCTTCTCGACGGACGCGTGGACGAACCCGTGCGGGTCGCCCGGGATCTGCAGCTCGCTGGGGCTCAGCCTGCGGATCGGCGTGACCGCATCGGTGGTCGCCACCGTGCTCGGCACGATGGTGGCCCTCGCCCTTGGCCGCTACAGGTTCCGTGGGCGGGCGGCCACGAACCTGCTCATCTTCGTCCCGATGGCCACTCCCGAGGTCGTCATGGGCTCCAGCCTGCTGACCCTGTTCCTCATGCTGGGGATCCCCTCAGGTGCGACGGCGATCCTCATCGCGCACATCATGTTCTGTGTCTCGTTCGTGGTGGTTGCGGTGAAGGCGAGGGTAGCCACGCTCGACCCACGGCTCGAGGAGGCTGCGGCCGACCTGGGTGCCACACCCGCCCAGACGTTCCTGCGGGTGACCCTGCCCCTGGCGGCGCCCGGCATCGCGGCCGGGGCGCTGCTGGCCTTCTCGCTCAGCTTCGACGACTACATCATCACCAACTTCAACGCCTCACCCAGCTCGATCACCTTCCCCATGTTCGTCTGGGGTGCGGCCCAACGTGGCGTCCCGGTCCAGGTCAACGTGATCGGGACAGTCATGTTCCTGGCAGCCCTCGGCTTCGTGATCACCGGGCAGCTCCTCTCCAGCCGACGTCAGAAAGCAGCCTGATCCGCCATGCGCATCCTGATGATCGGCGCCGGCGGCGTCGGTGACGCTGCCGCACGCATCGCCGTCGAACGGGACTTCTTCGAGTCCTTCGTCGTGGCCGACTACGACCTCGGTCGTGCTCAGGCCACGGTCGCGGCGGCGAGCGCCAGGCGTGACGGCGAGCAGCGGCTCGTCGCGGCCCAGGTCGACGCGTCGGATGAGGACGCGGTGGCCGCGCTGGCTCGCGAGCACGGGTCGACGCACGTGTTCAACGCCGTGGACCCGCGGTTCGTCATGCCCATCTTCAGGGGCGCCCTCGCAGCAGGTGCGGGCTACCTCGACATGGCGATGAGCCTGTCCCGCCGCCACCCCGAGGAGCCCTACGCCAAGGTCGGCGTCAAGCTCGGTGACGAGCAGTTCGCCATGCAGGGGGCCTGGGAGGAGTCGGGTCAGCTGGCCCTGTTGGGGATCGGGGTCGAGCCAGGGCTGTCGGACGTCCTCGCGCGCTATGCGTCCGACCACCTGTTCTCGACGATCGACGAGCTCGGGACTCGTGACGGCGCCAACCTCGCGGTCCTCGACGACGACGGCAACGAGACCTTCGCGCCGAGCTTCTCGATGTGGACCATCATCGAGGAGTGCCTCAACCCGCCGGTGGTGTGGGAGCGCTCGCGGGCCGACGTGGGCGGGGGAGACGTCGAAGCGGGCTTCTTCACCCTGCCGGCGTTCAGCGAGCCCGAGGTCTTCGAGTTCCCCGAGGGCATCGGGCCGGTGGAGTGCGTCCACGTCGAGCACGAGGAGGTGCTCCTCATGCCCCGCTGGCTCGACGCGCAGCGGGTGACCTTCAAGTACGGCCTCGGTGACGAGCTCATCACCATCCTGCGCACCCTGCACACGCTCGGCCTCGACGGCACCGACCCCGTCAGCGTCAAGGGCGTGCAGGTGTCGCCCCGCGACGTCGTCGCCGCGGTGCTGCCCGATCCCGCCACCATCGGCCCGCGGATGAAGGGCAAGACCTGCGCCGGGGTCTGGGTCACGGGCACCGGCAAGGACGGTCAGCCGCGCAGCACCTACCTCTACCACGTGGTGGACAACGAGGAGACGATGCGTGACTACGGCGCCCAGTGCGTCGTCTGGCAGACCGCCGTCAACCCGGTGGTGGCCCTGGAGCTGTTGGCGAACGGCACCTGGAGCGGGTCTGGTGTCCTCGGCCCCGAGGCCTTCGACGCGGTGCCGTTCCTCGAGCTCCTGGCGGCGCCGAAGCCCGGCGGGTACGGCTCGCCCTGGGGCCAGGAAGACCGCTGAGACCATGACCTCGAAACGGCACTAGGGTCGAATCATGACGCGATACGGGCAGCAGTACGGCCCCGACTTCACCTTCCTCGGCGTGGACCGCTGCGACCTCGAAGACGAGAGCACGTATGCCGATGCGGACGTCGTGATCCTCGGTGCGCCCTTCGACGGGGGCACCTCACACCGGCCCGGAACGCGCTTCGGACCCCAGGCCATCCGGATGACCGACTACCTTCCGCACGACGGGTCGCGCCCCTCCCTGGCGCTGCGGACCGACGGCCTCGTCGACCTCCGGGTCGTCGACGCGGGCGACGTCGAGATGTACTCCGGCGACATCGAGCGGTCCCTGCCCAAGCTCGAGGCCGCGGTCGAGCGCGTCACGCGAGCGGGCGCCATACCCGTCGTCCTGGGGGGCGACCACTCGATCGCCTTCCCGGACGCCAAGGGTGTCGCCAACGTCCTCGGCCACGGCCGCATCTCGATGATCCACTTCGACGCGCACGCCGACACCGGTGACATCGAGTTCGGCTCCCTGTGGGGGCACGGCCAGCCCATGCGCCGGCTGATCGAGTCCGGTGCGCTGCGAGGCGACCGGTTCCTCCAGGTCGGGCTGCGGGGCTACTGGCCCCCGCCGGAGACCCTCGACTGGATGGCCGGTCAGGAGATGCGGTCGTTCGAGATGACCGAAATCGTGCACCGGGGGCTCGACGAGGTCCTCACCGAGGCGTTCACCATCGCCACGGACGACTGCGACGGTGTCTTCCTGTCGGTGGACATCGACGTCTGCGACCCGGGCCATGCGCCGGGCACCGGCACCCCGGAGCCCGGTGGGCTCTCGGCCCGACAGCTGCTCGACGCCGTGCGCCGGATCTGTCTCGAGCTGCCGGTCGTCGGTGTCGACATCGTCGAGGTGAGCCCGCCCTACGACCACGCCGACATCACCGCTGCGCTCGCGAACCGCGTTGTCCTCGAAGCCCTTTCGGCGATCGCGCGCAAGCGGCAGGACGAGCGGGAGGGAACTCGCTGGGACCCCTCGCAACCGCTGCTCGCCGGGCGCAACGGAGCCATTCCCGAGGGGCACATCCCGCAGCACCACCACACCCACGCCACGCACGACCACGTACCGGAGGACCACGGCTGATGGCCACCACCCAGAAGACCCTCATCGACTCGGTTCCCAAGGGACTGTTCATCGGCGGCGCGTGGCGCGACGCCACGGGCGGCGGCACCCTTGCCGTCGAGGACCCCTCGAGCGGTGCCACGCTCGCCCACGTGGCCGACGCCACGGTGGCCGACGGCAAGGCGGCCCTCGATGCAGCCGTTGCGGCGCAAGGGGACTGGGCCAAGACGCCTCCGCGCGACCGGGGCGAGATCCTGCGTGCCGCGTTCGAACGGATCACCGAGCGCGCCGAGGACTTCGCCACGCTGATGACCCTCGAGATGGGCAAGACGCTTGCCGAGTCGCGCGGAGAGGTGACCTACGGCGCCGAGTTCTTCCGCTGGTTCTCCGAGGAGGCCGTTCGCATCCACGGTCGCTGGTCGACGGCTCCCAACGGCGCGACCCGGCTGCTCACGATGAAGAAGCCCGTCGGGCCGACCCTGATGATCACCCCGTGGAACTTCCCGCTGGCGATGGGCACGCGCAAGATCGGGCCGGCCATCGCTGCCGGCTGCACCATGGTCGTCAAGCCGGCCAGCCAGACCCCGCTGACCATGCTCGCCCTGGCGGACCTGCTGCGCGAATGCGGGCTGCCCGCCGGTGTCCTCAACGTCGTCACGACGTCCCACACGGGTGACGTGATGGAACCCCTCATCCGCGACCCCAGGCTGCGCAAGCTCACCTTCACCGGCTCAACCGGGATCGGTCGCAGGCTGGTCGAGCAGTCGGCCGAACAGCTGCTCAGGGTCTCCATGGAGCTCGGCGGCAACGCCCCGTTCATCGTCTTCGAGGACGCCGACCTCGACCGGGCCGTCGATGGCGCGATGCTCGCCAAGATGCGCAACATCGGTGAGGCGTGCACGGCGGCCAACCGTTTCTTCGTCCACGAGGGTGTGGCTGACGAGTTCGCGAAGAAGTTCGCCGCGCGGATGGCCGGCCTGACCCTCGGCAAGGGCACCAAGAAGGGCGTCGACGTCGGTCCGCTGATCGATGCCAAGGCGCGCGACGGAGTCAGCGAGCTGGTCGAGGACGCCAAGGCCAAGGGGGGCACGGTCCTGACCGGCGGAGGACAGGTCAAGGGCCGGGGCTACTTCTTCGAGCCGACCGTGATCAGCGGGGTGCCCATGACGGCTCGGATGATGAAGGAGGAGATCTTCGGGCCCGTGGCCCCGATCGCCACCTTCCGTACCGAGGCCGAGGCCATCACCAAGGCCAACAGCACCGAGTTCGGCCTCGCCTCGTACGTCTACACGAACGACCTCGGACGGGTGATCCGGGTCAGTGAGGCGCTGGAGTACGGGATGATCGGCATCAACCAGGGGATCATCTCCAATCCGGCAGCCCCCTTCGGCGGCGTCAAGGCTTCCGGCTTCGGCCGGGAGGGTGGCTTCGAGGGCATCGAGGAGTACCTCGAGACCACCTATGTCGGGATTGCCCCTTAAGGGCTGAACTGGGGTCATCCGTTCGGTGCCAAAGTTCACCGAACCGTTTCCACCGGAGGCACATCGACGGTTCAATCTGTCGCATGACCAGCGCTGAACCAGCGGGAGCAAGCGTCCTGTCCATCACCGGCGAACCGCCAGTGCAGTCGCGCAACGTCGGCCGACTGCGATCGCTCGCCGACGTCCTCCTCGAGACGGACGAGAAGCTGCGGCTGGGCCAGACCGCCGGAGCACGCGTCTGGCCCACGGGCTTCGACGCCCTCGACGTGGCCCTGACCGGTGGCTTCCGCTCGGGCGAGCTGGTCCTTCTCGGTGGGCCGCAGGGACTGGGCAAGACGGCGATGGCACTGCAGATGCTGCGCAACGCCGTCGCGGCCAACCGCAGCGCGGTCCTCTTCTCCTACGAGCACGACGCCCACAGCATCTTGGAGCGGCTCATCGCGATCGAGGCGGGAGCCATCGCCGGCACCGACGCCGTCGGTCTGAACAAGATCAGGGCCGGCTTCGAAGCCAGGCACAGCCGCACGAAGTCGATGCGCGAGCGCTTCGGTGAGACCGTCGGCGGCATGGAGGCCGTCGAGGCCCTCGAGAGCTACGGCCAACGACTGCACGTGCACACCTCGAGTGGGATGCACACCACGCTCGATGAGATCCGTGCCGCCGTTGCCGAGATCATCGAGACCGACGGACGCCCCCCACTGGTCCTGGTCGACTACCTCCAGAAGGTCCCGGTGGCCGGGGTCATGGGCGAGGAGGAGCGAGTCTCCATCGTCGTCGAGCGGCTCAAGGACATGGCGCTCGAGCTGGGCGTCCCGGTCCTGGCGATCGTCGCCGCCGACAAGTCCAGCCTGGTGGCCGGCCGGCGGATGCGGGTCAACGACCTGCGTGGCTCGTCGGCCCTCGCCTACGAGGCCGACGTCGTGCTGATCCTCAATGACAAGTACGACATCGTCGCCAAGCACCACCTCGTCTACCACCTGGGTAACGCCGAGCGGTTCCGCCACTGGGTCGTCATGTCGATCGAGAAGAACCGCAACGGCGCCGACCACCTCGAGCTGGAGTTCCAGAAGCGGTTCGACCAGGGCCGGTTCGAGCCGGCCGGTCGCGTGGTCGAGGAGCAGCTCATCGAGGAGCGGGTCTTCCAGGAGTAGGTGTGCCCGGACGCGCCACCCAGGTGGCGCAGGACGGTCGTCCGGCCAGCGGCTCGAGCGGGATGGGACCGCGTGCCTGCCGACATGCGCGACAATGAACCAGTGACTTCCCCGCGCACCGTCGCCGTCCTCGGCTCGACCGGCTCCATCGGCACCCAGGCCCTGGACGTCATCGCGCGCAACCCCGACCGCTTCCGGGTGGTCGCCCTCTCCGCGGGGTCCAACGTCGAGCTGGTCGCCGAGCAGGCAGTCACGTTCGAGGTCGACCTCGTCGCGGTGGCCCGCGGCACCCACGAGCAGGTCGCCGAGGCCATTGGTGCGTATGCCGCGCGGGCCGGCCGCGCGGCATACCGGCCCCAGGTGGTGGTCGGGGACGACGCTGCGGTGACGGCCGCTGGGTGTGGCGCAGACGTCGTCCTCAACGGAATCACGGGGGCCATCGGGCTGCGTCCGACGCTGGCGGCCCTGGCCGAGGGCTCCACGCTCGCGCTGGCCAACAAGGAGTCGCTCATCGTGGGCGGACCACTGGTCAAGGCCGCCGCCAAGCCGGACCAGATCGTGCCCGTCGACTCCGAGCACTCGGCCATCGCCCAGTGCCTGCGCGGGGGGCGCGCCGACGAGGTGCGCCGGCTGGTGGTCACCGCCAGTGGGGGACCGTTCCGTGGGCGCAGCCGCGAGTCGTTGCGAGCCGTGACCCCGGCTGAGGCGCTCGCGCACCCGAACTTCTCGATGGGGCGCGTCATCACGACCAACTCGGCGACCCTGGTCAACAAGGGGCTCGAGGTGATCGAGGCGCACCTGCTCTTCGACATCCCGTTCGACCGCATCGACGTCGTCGTCCACCCGCAGCAGCTGATCCACTCGATGGTGGAGTTCGTGGACGGTTCGACCATCGCCCAGGCCGGACCGCCGCGGATGCTCGTGCCGATCGCGCTCGGGCTGTCCTGGCCGGCGCGGCTCGCCGACGTCGACGTCCCCGTGGACTGGACCCAGGCGCAGTCGTGGGAGTTCGAACCGCTCGACGACGCGGCCTTCCCGGCCGTGCGCCTTGCCCGACAGGTCGGCGAGGCCGGGGGCACCAGTCCAGCGGTCTACAACGCAGCCAACGAGGTCGCCGTCGATGCCTTCCACGACGGTCGCATCGGCTTCGTCGAGATCGTCGACACGGTGGCCAGGATCGTGGACATCCACGGGTCCGGCGGTGCACGCGGGATCGAATCAGGGACACTGACCGTTGAGGACGTGATGCGCGCGGACGCGTGGGCGCGCGAGGAGGCTCGGAAGGTGCTGGGTTTGCAGACTGGATCGATGACCGAGGAGTCGCTGGCGGACACCGAGGGGGCGCTTCGCTGATGACGGCCCTGCTGTACGTGCTCGGCGTGCTCTTCGTGGTCCTGGGGGTGGGCCTGTCGATCGGGCTGCACGAGATCGGGCACCTCGTCCCCGCCAAGAAGTTCGGGGTCAAGGTCACCCAGTACATGGTCGGCTTCGGACCGACCGTGTGGTCGACGAGGCGGGGCGAGACCGAGTACGGCATCAAGGGCATCCCGCTCGGCGGCTACATCCGGATGATCGGCATGTTCCCGCCGCGGCCGGGAGACAAGCCCGGGACGTTGCGCGTGTCGAGCACCGGCCGGTTCACCCAGCTCGCCGACGAGGCACGTCAGCTCAGCCTCGAGGAGATCAGGCCCGGCGACGAGGACCGCGTCTTCTACAAGCTGTCGGTGCCGAAGAAGGTCGTCGTCATGATGGGCGGCCCGGTGATGAACCTGGTCATCGCCGTCGTGCTGCTCACCGGGCTGGTGACCATCTACGGCATGCAGGTGGAGAAGGACGGGGCGGTCGTGGCCTCGGTCAGCGAGTGCGTCGTGCCCGCCAGCCAGGCGGCCGCCAAGACGACCTGTGCCCCCTCCGACCCCAAGACCCCGGCCTTCATCGCCGGCATCCGGCCCGGCGACCACATCCTGTCCATCGCGGGCCAACCCATCAAGCGCACCATCGATGTCGGCAAGCAGATCCGGCCCAGGGTCGGCGAGCAGACCGAGATCGTGGTGCTGCGCGACGGCGCCCGGGAGACGCTGCGGGTCAGCCCGATCCGCAACACCGTGCAGCAGGTCGGCCCGGACGGCACCCCGCTGGTGGACGCCGACGGTCAGCCCGTGGTCCTCGAGGCCGGTTTCCTCGGGGTCTCGTCGGCTCCCGTGCTGGCCCTCGAGCGCCAGAGCGTCACGGTTGTTCCTGGCATCCTCGGCGATCAGGTCTCGCACATCGCCGGGGTGCTCCTGCACATCCCGCAGCGGATGACCGACGTCGCGCAGGCGGCGTTCGGCTCCGAGGAACGCGACCCGAACGGACCGGTGTCCGTGGTCGGCGTGGGCCGGATGGCCGGCGAGATCTCGTCGGGCTCCATCAAGGGACTCGACGACAGCCTCGGCGGCAAGATCGCGATCCTGGTCAACCTGATGGCCGGCCTCAACCTCGCGCTGTTCGTCTTCAACCTGATCCCGCTGCTGCCCCTGGACGGCGGCCACGTCGCGGGAGCGTTGTGGGAGGGGCTCAAGCGCAACGCGGCACGCCTGCTGAACCGCCCCGACCCCGGGCACGTGGACGTCGCCAAGGCGTTGCCCGTCGCCTATGCGGTGTCCTCGGTGCTCATCGTGATGTCCGCGCTGCTCATCTACGCCGACTTCGTCAAGCCCGTCAAGCTCGGCTGACCCCGGCCTCGGGTCGGCCATGCGGCCGGCGCGGAGCCGGCTTCCAGCCGGCGTCGGCCTCCACCTCTCTCTGGGAGATACTCAACGCATGACTGTTGGACTAGGTATGCCGGCCCTGCCCCCGCCCGTGCTCGCGCCCCGCCGCAAGACGCGCAAGATCAAGGTCGGCAAGGTCGAGGTCGGCGGCGACGCCCCCATCTCGGTGCAGTCGATGTGCACGACGCCCACCACCGACATCAACAGCACCCTGCAGCAGATCGCCGAGCTCACCGCCTCGGGCTGCGACATCGTGCGCGTCGCGTGCCCGAGCCAGGACGATGCCGAGGCGCTCCCCGCGATCGCCCGCAAGTCCCAGATCCCGGTCATCGCGGACATCCACTTCCAGCCCAAGTACGTCTTCGCGGCGATCGACGCCGGCTGCGCCGCGGTGCGGGTCAACCCGGGCAACATCCGCAAGTTCGACGACCAGGTCAAGCAGATCGCAGCGGCGGCCAAGGATGCCGGTGTCTCGATCCGGATCGGCGTCAACGCCGGCTCGCTCGACCCCCGGCTTCTCGAGAAGTACGGCAAGGCAACGGCGGAGGCCCTGGTCGAGTCGGCCGTGTGGGAGGCCTCCCTCTTCGAGGAGCACGACTTCCACGACTTCAAGATCTCGGTCAAGCACAACGACCCCGTCGTCATGGTCAAGGCCTACGAGATGCTCTCCGAGCGGGGCGACTGGCCGCTGCACCTCGGGGTGACCGAGGCGGGGCCGGCGTTCCAGGGCACCATCAAGTCCGCCACCGCCTTCGGTGCGCTGTTGTCCAAGGGCATCGGCGACACCATCCGCGTGTCGTTGTCCGCCCCGCCGGTCGAGGAGGTCAAGGTCGGCAACCAGATCCTGCAGTCCCTGAACCTCAAGCCGCGCAAGCTCGAGATCGTCTCCTGCCCCTCGTGCGGTCGGGCCCAGGTCGACGTCTACAAGCTTGCCGACGAGGTCACTGCCGGACTGGAGGGGATGACGGTCCCGCTGCGCGTCGCGGTCATGGGCTGTGTCGTCAACGGTCCCGGCGAGGCTCGCGAGGCCGACCTCGGCGTCGCGTCCGGCAACGGCAAGGGCCAGATCTTCGTCAAGGGCGAGGTCATCAAAACCGTGCCCGAGAGCCAGATCGTCGAGACGCTCATCGAGGAGGCGATGCGCATCGCCGACGAGATGGGTGAGCCCATCGACGAGGAAAGCGCCGGGGCTCCGTCGGTCACGGTCGGCTGACCAGGCTCTCGGGCCCGCCCCCACCAGCGGACCCGAGAGTGACCTGTTCCCCGGCTCAGCCGTCGACCGGGCCAGCGACTTCCCCCTCAGCTCACCCCTGCGGGAGCAACCGCGGGTCGATGCCCAGCGGCTGGTCCAGGGTGACCTCGATGTACTCGTTCGGGTCGGGGACGACTGCCGATCGGCCACCGGTGTTGGGGAAGTTGTTGTCGTTCATCGCGGCGATGGTGTGGTCGTCGACCAGGGCGAGGTCCTCGATGGTCTCGAAGGCGAACGGGAAGAACGCACCCAGCTTGCCGACGTTGGCCGGGTCCGGAACGGCCAGGAGGTTCACGAGGAGCTGCTTGTCGGCATACCCGTCGTGGTCCCGGTCCTTGAGGTCCACGGTGAAGACCGCCTTGAAGCGCGCGGTCGGTCCCGCTCCCGCATCGCGTTCGACGACGAGGAGCTCGTGGTCGTTCAGCGCGATCGCGTCACCGATCGAGTCCCCGGGGCTCTCGAGGCGATAACGCCAGTAGGTGCCGGTGAACTGCGCCCCGAGGTCCTGGTTGACCTTGACCTCGAAGATCCGCAGGTCGGAGGCCAGACCGGCAGCCTTGTCCTCGGCGAGGGAACCCTCGAGCATCGGGTAGAGCCGCTGGCCGTTCGGTGAGATCGGCGTGCCCTCGAACCCGCGCGACGACGCGAGGTTGGGCTGCTCACCGACTGCGAGTGTCGGGTTCTGGGGCGCCTTCACCCCCGGGGCCGGAATGGGCGCTTCCAGGAGCCGACCGTGCTCGTCCGCGTGGAGCAGGAACGGTCCGAACTCGTCGCCGAACCAGAAGGTGCCGTCGGGCGCGACCTGCATGGACTCGGGGTCGAAGTCCCAGCCGGTCAGCACTCGGTCCGGCGGGGGGCAGGCGTAGCCCGCCGGCAGGGTCGCCGCCGCCGCGCAGCCGCCGTCGCGCCAGATCGTCCAGTCGACATGGTGGTCGGGGTCGCTGAGCAGGAACTGCAGACCGAGGTAGGTCGTCGTCCCTGTGGTGGTATCGGGCCGGATTCGGTTGACGACCAGCTCGAAGTCCTGGCTGTTGCCCTTCTGGCCGTAGCCGTTGTCGGTCATGACGAGGTAGCTGCCGTCGGCGTTGCGGTGCATCGCCGAGAAGCCCTGCACTGGTTGGGCAGGGTAGGGACGCGCAACCGCCGTCGTCCCGGTCTGGAAGTACCCCGACGGCGCAGTGCCCGGTCGATAGGTCTCGGCCGGGAGGGAGGAGCGCCCGACCAGCCGGGCCTGGGCGGCCGTCGTCGCGGGGTCGGGATCGACGGTGGCGCCCCCGACGCCGGCAGTGGCGCCGCTCGGCGATGAGGCGAGGGCGGTCGCACAGAGGGCGCCGGCTGCGGCAGCCCCCGTCGCACGTTTCCATGCACGGCGACGGCTTGCGGGACGTGGGCCCCAGAGGGCCCGGTCGTTCGTGGACATGATGGTCTCCTTGGTGATCTGGTCCGGTGCTGGTGTTGGTGCTGGTGTTGGATTCCCGCCTGGTGTCGGCGTTCGTGTCGCTCTTGCTTGTCGCTGCCGCACGAGCGGTGGCTCGTGGATCCGCAGCAAGCTGCGGCAAACTCGACGATCCCGTGGCAGACGCAGCTGCGTCGTCCACCAGGGAGCCCGACTGCGTCGCCCCCTCGGCCACAGCTGTGGACCGCAGGACGACGGGAGGGCGGCGTTCTGCGGCGCGCTGACCCGGCGAGCCCTAGGCTGGATCCGTGCTGCGCACTCGAAACCCGGTCCACGCGCTGTCGCCCTCGGACCGCGACGCCGCGTTGGAGGTGTGCGCGCGGAACCTGCCGGCGAACGTGTTCGTGGCCGCCCGCCTCCTCGAGGGAGTGCTCAGCAGCCAGCCCGGAACCGTTCTCGGGCACAAGGTCGGCGGCAGCCTCGAGGCGCTGTGCTGGTCCAGCGCCAACCTCGTCCCGGTGGAGGCCGACGAGCAGACGCTGAGCTTCTTCGCCGACCGGGTCCGCCGCTGGCGCCGCCACTGTGCCTCGATCCTCGGGCCGGCCGACCAGGTGGCCGAGCTCTGGCGGCACCTCGCACCCGCATGGGGACCGGCACGCGCCGTGCGGGCGAACCAGCCGTTGATGAGCAGCATGGACCGGCCCTCAGCCCTCGGGATCGAGCTCGACCCGAGGGTGCGTCCGGCCCGGGAGCACGAGGTGGACCTCGTGATGCCTGCGGCGGCGCACATGTTCGAGGGCGAGATCGGCTACCCGCCCTACACCGGCTCGGGCGCGGCATACCGGTCGGCACTCCTGGCCCTCATCGACCGTGGCCACACCTTCATCGCGGTCGAGGACGGCGCGGTGATCTTCAAGGCCGACGTGGGCTCCGTTGCGCTCGGCTGCGCGCAGCTCCAGGGGGTGTGGCTGGCACCGCACCTGCGGGGGCGCGGACTCTCCGTGCCCCTCATGGCGTCCGTGGTCGAGCAGGTGATGGAGACCCGCGCGCGCTGGGTCACGTTGTACGTCAACGACTTCAACGAGAGTGCCCGGGCCACGTATGCGCGGGTCGGCTTCGAGGACGTCGGTAACTTCTCGACCGTCCTGCTCTGATGAGCGGCGTTCGCTGCTGATGGACCCCTCCTGATGGACCCCTCGCTGCGGTCGGAGCCGCGCCCGGACACACCCGCTGCCGGAAACGCGCTGCTCTGGATGACCGGGTCGCTCGCCCTCTTCGGTGCCTTCCTCGTCGCCGTGCCTGGCCGGGAGACAGCCGGGCGCACGTGGCTGTGGGTCGGCCTCGTCCTGCTGGTCGTCGGTGGCGCGACCTTTGCGCTCGCCCTCAGGGCTCGGCTGTCCTATCGGCGCGAGCACCGCAGCGACTGAAGCCCGGCCTTCATAGCAGGCGGCACTGACAGTGAAGTGGTGGGGTCACTGCGCCAATTCTGTTGTCTGGCAATCGAATTCATCGCTCGTACAGGTTGAAAGGGAGTGTTGCGTGGGCTAGAGTGGACATATGTTCGAACTCGCCGACCTCCACCTTCGACTCCAGTCGGAGCTCGGTCGAGTGCGCGCCGTCGGGGCCGAGGCGTCGGGCGCGGAGTGGGTGGAGCTGGCGGGTTCGTGCCAGCAGCTGATCAACGTCGCGGCGGCGATGCAGACGGTTGCCCTGGCGCACGTGGCCGCGACCGATGACGTCGTGTGTGAGGACGGCACCATCGAGGAGGAGTTCCGGGGCCTCGGCCACCAGCGGCTGGACGCTCCCGCTCTCGTGCAGGACCGGTTGGGGCTCACCACGTCAGGAGCGACTGACCGGGTCGCGACCGCGGTGGACCTCGTGACGCGCCACCCCGCTCTGGTCGAGGCCATGGCGGCTGGCCGGCTCGACGCCTACCGCGCCGGGATCGTTTCGGAGGAGCTGGCCGACGCCACGCCGGAGGTCTGCGCCGAGGTGGCCGACCGGATCGGCGAGCGGCTCGGCACCGAAGCAGGCGGTGCGTTGCGCCGCCGGACTCGTCGCGTCCTGGCGTCGGTGGACGCAGACCTCGTGCGGCGCAAGGCCGAGCGCGCGCGGGCCGAGCGATCGCTGCGTCGCAGCGCCTTCGCTCCCGGGGTGGACGAGTGGAGTGCGAAGGTGCCCGTCGAGGAGTCGCGAACCGCGTGGTCGGTGGTCGACGGGTTGGCCCGGAGCTATGTCCTCGACGGCAAGTGCGCGGGCATCGAGCAGGCCCGGGCAGACGCCCTGATGGATCTCATTCACGCTCGGGCCACCGGTGAGGTCACGGTGCACCTGACGGTCCCGGCCAGCGCGGTCGCCCGCGAGGCCGCCGCCGCAGAGGCGGCTCGTGACGAGGGCGCAAGGAGCGACGGGGACGGCGGCCGACGCGCTGCCGAACTGGTGCCGGTGACGGGATTCGGTATGCCGGGTGTCACCCATGTGCGCGCCTCCTGGGTTGCGTCGGTGGCGCAGCGCCGACAAGGACCGCGCGGTGGCGCGACGGAGCCTGTGCCGGCTGGCGACGCGGGCGGGCCGTCAGCTCCAGAGCCCACGGCGCCCGGCGACGCGGGCGGGCCGGCAGCTCCGAAGTCCACCGCATCGTTCGACGTGGTGGCGTGTGACGACACGTCGGGCGCGCTCGCGTCCCTGCCGATGAGCGCGGAGCGCCCAGCCCGAAGGTTTCGGAGCCTCCCAGCTCCAGGGGACGGGTCCCGTGCAGGCAGTCGCGACTCAGGTCGCTATCGACCTCCCCAGTGGATGATCGACTTCGTCAAGGCGAGGGACGGTCAGTGCCGCTTTCCCGGATGTGCGATCAGTGCGAGGTTCTGCGACGTCGACCACGTGGTCCCGTGGCCCGTGGGCGCGACCGATCCGACCAACCTGGTGTGCCTGTGTCGACGCCATCACCGCATCAAGCAACGGCCACGGTGGCGATCGCGCCTCGACGCGGACGGCGCCCTGGTCTGGACCGATCCCACAGGCCACCAGAGCACCACCGTGCCCTTCGACCAGCTTCAGTGTGGATCTGAGGCCGCCTCAGCGATCACCACCATGAGTGGTGACGCCCACCCGGCGGTGGTCGTGGACGCTGAGGTGGACGTCGAGGCGGACGTCGAGGTGGGCGTCGAGGTGGGCGTCGAGATAGCCGTGGAAATGGACGGGATCGCCGGGCTGACTTCGCTGCTGGAGGAGGGAGTGCAGCACCTGACCGAGCACCACCTCGTCGAACTGGCCTGCCGTCCCGGCAATCTCACCACCCGCAACCGCCGCGCGCTGCGGACCGGGCGGCGGGTCGACTTCGGCCGCCTCGAGTGGTTCTCGACGAGAGGGCGCTCGAGGGTGGAGATCATCCGGGTGTGCGACCGGCTCGACGTGGACAGACTCCTGTTCCTCGGCCGTGGCTCCACCTCGCGCCTCATCCGAGGCTCGTCCTCCGAGGACCCGCCTCCGTTCTAGACGGCGAAGGGCGTGGGTGTGCGCATGGATCGCAGCAGCTCGCCGTTGGCCGCAAGCTCTGCCTGACAGGATGGCGGCATGCCCCGCTCCGTCGCGCCCTTGACCAAGGACATCGTCGGCCTCGCCGGCCTGTTCATCACCTCGGGGACGACCCACCTCGTCAAGCCCGAGGTGTTCGAGCCGCTGGTGCCGAACTCGTTGCCGCGCCGACGCGAGCTGATCTACCTCTCGGGCGTCGCCGAGCTCGTGTGCGCTGCCGGGCTGCTCCACCCGCGCACCCGCCGGTATGCCGGGTGGGCGAGTGCCGCCCTGCTCCTCGCCATCCTGCCGGGCAACGTCCAGATGAGCGCCAACTACGGCAAGCGCGCGCAGCGCAAGGGCACTCCGGCAGCGCAGGCCGCCTTCGCGGGCACCGTGGCACGGCTGCCGCTGCAGCTCCCGCTGATCCGCACCGCCCTCAGGGCCGCTGGGCGCTGACGCGCACGGGCGGTCGTCGCCCTAGGTCGTGGTCTGGTCTGCCGGCTGCTTGGCGTTGTTCTCGGCGCGATCCCGCGCCGCCTTCGCCTTGGAAATCCTCAGAGCCTCTTGCTCTCGACGATCCATCGATCGCTTTCGTGTAAACGGCCACACGCAGCCATCACCCCCCCGCTTGGGAACCCCCGACCCGACCGACAGGCTTCCGCAAAACGGACAAACTCACAAGCCGGCGGGGACCAATACCTGCAGGTCGCACCCCGTCCCCCAGAGATCTGATCGCTGCTGGTTGCGGCGCCCGTCAACACGACGAAGGCGACGAAGGAAACCGTGGTGAGCACGCGGAGCACCGACGGATATCCTCTGGGGGTTGTCCGCCAACCGAGGAGTGCCACGTGGCCCTGCGCATGTCGACCCTGTTCCTGCGAACCCTTCGCGAGGATCCGGCCGATGCCGAGGTGCCGAGCCACCGGTTGCTCGTCCGGGCGGGCTACATCCGACGGGTCAGCCCCGGCATCTACACCTGGCTGCCGCTGGGCCTGCGCGTGCTGCGCAAGGTCGAGACCATCGTCCGCGAGGAGATGGACGAGATCGGCGCCCAGGAGCTGCTCTTCCCTGCGCTGCTGCCCAAGGAACCCTTCGAGGCGAGCGGTCGCTGGACCGAGTACGGCCCCAACATCTTCCGCCTGCAGGACCGCAAGGGCGGCGACTACCTGCTCGGGCCGACCCACGAGGAGATGTTCACGCTCGCGGTCAAGGACCTGTACTCGTCCTACAAGGACCTTCCGCTGGCGATCTACCAGATCCAGACGAAGTACCGCGACGAGGCGCGTCCGCGGGCCGGCGTGCTCCGTGGCCGCGAGTTCGTCATGAAGGACTCCTACTCCTTCGACCTCGACGCGGCCGGCCTCGACAAGGCCTACCAGCTGCACCGCGACGCCTACATCCGCATCTTCGACCGGCTCGGCTTCCACTACGTCATCGTCCAGGCGATGGCCGGTGCCATGGGTGGGAGCAAGAGCGAGGAGTTCCTCGCCACCGCCGAGAACGGCGAGGACACCTACGTCCGCTGCCCGAACTGTGGGTATGCCGCGAACGTCGAGGCCGTGCGCGTCCCCGTCCCCGACGCCATCTCGTATGCCGACGTGCCGGCTGCGCACGCGGAGTCCACCCCGGACACCCCCACCATCGACACGCTCGTCGCCCACCTCAACGCGCACTTCCCGCGCGAGGACCGTCCGTGGGCGGCGGGGGACACCCTCAAGAACGTCATCGTGACGGTGGTCCACCCCGACGGCACGCGTGAGCCGCTGGCCATCGGCGTGCCCGGCGACCGCGAGATCGACGAGAAGCGGCTCGGCGCCCAGGTCGACCCGGCCGAGGTGGAGGCCTTTGAGGAGAAGGACTTCGCCGCCAACCCGGCGCTCGTCAAGGGCTACATCGGGCCCGGCGCGCTCGGCTCGGAGTCTGCCTCGAAGATCCGCTACCTGCTCGACCCGCGGGTCTCCGAGGGCACCCGCTGGGTCACCGGTGCGAACGAGGCCGGCAAGCACGTGATCGACCTGGTGGCCGGCCGCGACTTCACCGCTGACGGCACCATCGAGGCCGCTGACGTGCGCCCCGGCGACGCGTGCCCGAGCTGTGGCCACGGACTGGAGTCGGCCCGCGGCATCGAGATGGGACACATCTTCCAGCTCGGCACCAAGTACGCCGAGGCGCTCGACCTCAAGGTGCTGGACCAGAACGGCAAGCTGCAGACCGTGGTCATGGGTTCCTACGGCGTGGGCGTCTCGCGTGCCGTGGCCTGCGTCGCCGAGGGCAACCACGACGAGCTCGGCCTGCGCTGGCCCCGGGAGATCAGCCCCGTCGACGTGCACGTCGTCGCCACCGGCAAGGACGCGACCCGCGACCCCGAGGTCTTCGCGACGTCCGAGGAGATCACGCGCGCCCTCGAGGCCCAGGGCCTGTCGGTGCTCTACGACGACCGCCACAAGGTCAGTCCCGGCGTGAAGTTCAAGGACTCCGAGCTGATCGGCGTCCCGACCATCGTCGTGATCGGGAAGTCGCTCGAGAACGGCATCGTCGAGATCAAGGACCGCGCCACCGGCGAGCGTCGGGAGGTTCCGGTGCAGGACGTCGTGGCCGAGGTCGTCCGCGAGGTCCGCGGCGACCGCGAGGTCCGCGGCACCGAGTCCTGATGGGCGGCTCGGCGCCGATCGAAGCGCTGATCTTCGACTGGGGCGGGACGCTCACGCCCTGGCACGACGTCGACCTGCCCCAGCAGTGGCGCGTCTTCGCCCGCGAGGTGCACGGACTGCCGGTCGATGACCCGGGCATGCCCGTCGAGGAGCTCGCCGAGGCCGACTCGCTGGCCATCCGCATCCACGAGGCCGAGGAGAAGGCCTGGTCCCGCGGCCGCCAGACCCATGAGAGCGCCTCCATCGAGGAGATCCTCGCGGAGGCCGGGGTCGACGCGGACCACGACCGGCACCTCCTGGCGCTCGCGGCATACCGGAGGTTCTGGGAGCCGCACACGCACACCGACCCGCAGGTGCGCCCGCTCTGGGAGGGGTTGCACGACCGCGGCCTCAAGGTTGGTGTGCTGTCCAACACCATCTGGAGCCGCGCCTACCACCGCGAGGTCTTCCAGCGTGACGGTGTCCTCGACCTGCTCGACGGCGACGTGTACTCCTCGGAGATCCACGTCGTGAAGCCGCACCCCGAGGCGTTCCTCGCGGCGTGCGAGGCCGTCGACGTCCCGCCGCAGGCCGCCGTCTACGTGGGCGACCGCCTCTTCGAGGACGTCCACGGGCCGCAGCAGGTCGGCATGCGCGCGATCTGGATCCCGCACAGCGACATCCCGGTCAACCAGCAGGTAGCGGTCGACGTGACCCCCGACGCCCAGGCCCACGAGCTGCTCGACATCCTCTCGATCGTCGACGGCTGGCTGGGGCAGTAGGTGCCGGACGTCGACCTGACCACGGTCCTCCTCATGGCCCTGGCGGGGTTCGGTGCGGGCTGGATCGACGCGGTCGTCGGCGGTGGCGGCCTCGTGCAGCTGCCCGCCCTGCTGCTCGGCTTCACCGGGGCGTCCCCCGCGCAGCTGCTCGCCACCAACAAGATCGCCTCGATCTTCGGCACGACGACCAGCTCGATCACCTACTGGCGCAGGGTCCGTCCCGACCTGCGCACCGCGCTGCCGATGGCGGCCGTCGCCTACCTCGGCGCGGTCGGGGGTGCCTTGCTCGGCCTGCACATCCCCAAGAGTGCGTTCAACCCGATCATCCTCGTGATGCTGGTGGTCGTCGGCGCCTACACCATCGCCAAGCCCTCCCTCGGCGCCGAGACCGCCCTGCGCTTCGCGGGTCACCGGCACACCGTCATCGCGATGATCACGGGCTTCGTCATCGGGGTCTACGACGGTGCCCTCGGTCCGGGTACCGGCTCGTTCCTCGTCTTCGCGCTCGTCGGGCTGATGGGCTACGCCTTCCTGGAGGCCAGCGCGAAGGCCAAGATCGCGAACTTCGCCACCAACCTCGGGGCGCTGACCGTGTTCGTCCCCGGTGGCCACGTCATGTGGAAGATCGGGGCGGTGATGGCCGTGGCGAACATCGCGGGCGGCTACGTCGGAGCGCGGACGGCCGTGGCGCGGGGGAGTCGGTTCGTCCGCGTGGTCTTCGTGGTGGTGCTCGTGGCCTTCATCGTCAGGATCGGCGGCTCGGTGCTCGGCTGGTGGAGCTGACCGGGGATGGACGCCTCCCGCGAACCCGGTGGTCCGGAGGTGGCCGGCGCGCCGTCGCTGCCCGCGCTGAGTGAGCTGCTGGACCGGTGCGCCGGCCTCGTGTCCGAGGCTGCCGGCGGACGCCGACGGGTCCTGGGCATCGCGGGGCCACCGGGTGCAGGCAAGACGACCCTGGTCGCGGCGCTGCTGCACGCCGTGGCAGCCGACCCGCGACTGGCCGGCCGCGTCGCCCACGTGCCGATGGACGGGTTCCACCTGCCCGGTGCCGAGCTGGGACGGCTGGGCCGCTTGAACCGCAAGGGGGCGCCGGACACCTTCGACGTCCAGGCGTATGCCGCGCTGCTCGCCGCCGTTCGCGGCTCACCGCGCGTGGTGGTCCGGGCCCCCGCCTTCGACCACGCAGTGGGGGAGCCCGAGGCCGAGGCCATCGAGGTCGGCCCCGCCGCGGACCTCGTTGTCTCCGAGGGCAACTACCTGTTGCTCGACGACCCGGCGTGGCGCCCGGTGCGGGCGCTGCTCGACGAGGCGTGGTTCTGCGCCCTGGCGGACGACCGGCGCCGCCAGCGCCTCATCGACCGCCACGTCGAGGCCGGCAGGGCCCTCGAGGACGCGACGGCCTGGGTCGACCGGTCCGACGAGGCCAATGCCCGGCTCGTCGCCGGAGGCCGGGACTTCGCGGACCTGGTGCTGGTCGACGGCCGGATCGTCCGAGGCCCTGCGGCACCCTGAGATGCGCGGTGGGGTCCCTGGGACTCACGCACCGGTCATGGCTGGTGCACAGCAAACACCCAGACTCGCGACCCACAGTGCTGGATGTGACCACCACCGACCTGCCGCGCTCTGCGGTGACCTCCGCCCACGACCCCGCGCACGCGGCATACCGAGCTGAGGCCGGTCGACCTGACGCCGGTCGAGCCCACGCCCGCCGTCCCGCCGTGCGGGTCGTGCCGCGCTGGTGGCGCGATGCGTCCGTCAGCGCCTTCTGGCTGGTGCAGCTCTGGGTGACCGCGCTGTGGGTCCAGCACGGTGGCGTCCAGGACCTCGGGTCGCTCTCGGGCGCGCTCACCAGCCTCGGGCGCCTCACCGGGCTGGTCGCCTCGGCCCTGTTGCTGGTCCAGGTGTTCCTGATGGCCCGGGTGCCGTGGTTCGAACAGGCCTGGGGCCAGGACGAGCTCGCCCGCACCCACCGGCTCGTCGGGTTCACGTCCTTCAACCTCCTGTGGGCGCACGTCGTCCTCATCACGCTCGGGTATGCCGCCGCCTCACCCCTGGGGTTGTGGGGGACCATCGTCGACTTCGTCCGCAACTACCCCGGGATGCTGCTGGCGGTGGCCGGCACGGTCGCCCTCTGCCTGGTCGTCGTCACCTCGGTGCGCAGGGCACGACGGCGGCTGCGGTACGAGTCCTGGCACCTCATCCACCTCTACGGCTACCTCGGCGCCGGGCTGGCGCTGCCGCACCAGCTGTGGACCGGTCAGGAGTTCCTGGCCTCGACGGCGTCGACCGTCTTCTGGTGGGGCCTGTATGCCGTGTGGGCCGCGACCGTGCTCGTCTTCCGGGTGGGGCTGCCCCTGTTCCGCTCACTGCGGGCGCCGCTGCGCGTCGTCGCCGTGCACGCCGAGGCGCCGGGGGTGACCACGGTCGTCGTCGGTGGGCCCGGCGTGGCGCGGATGCGACCCGCGGCAGGGCAGTTCTTCCAGTGGCGCTTCGTCGACGGGCCCGGCTGGACCCGGGCCAACCCCTACTCCCTGTCGGCGGCTCCGGACGGGCGACACCTACGCGTCACCGCTGCCCACGTGGGGGACGGCACCGAGCGGCTGGCCACCCTGCGGCCGGGCACGCGGGTGCTCGTCGAGGGGCCGTACGGCCGACTCCACCCCGGGGTCCGCACTCGCCGCAAGGTGCTCCTCATGGGCGCGGGAATCGGCATCACCCCCATCCGGGCCCTGCTCGAGGGACTCGACCAGGACCCTGGCGACGTCGTGGTCATCCACCGGGCCAGCACGCGAGAGCAGTTCGTGCTCGGCGAAGAGCTGTTCCGGATCGCGACCGACCGCGGCGCCCGCTACGTCACCGTCGAGGGACACCGTGTGCCCGGGCGTGACACCTGGCTGCCTGCGGCGGCCGCGCACCTGACCGACGCCGCCGCCCTGGCCCAGCTCGTGCCGGACGTCGCCGAACGTGACGTCTTCCTGTGTGGGGCGCCTGCCTGGATGGACGCCGCCCGCCGGGCGGCGCTCGACTGCGGGGTCCCGGCCACCAACATCCACCTCGAGCGGTTCGAGTACTAGGAGGACCCATGCGAAGAATCACCCTGTGGGCCCTGTCCACCCTGACCACGTTGGTGCTGCTGTTCAGCTACCACACCTCCACCGCCGGCTCGGGGACGACGCTGGCCGCCGGGACCTCGGTCCAGGCGCCGGCCGGGGCCGGCACGACGGACTCGGGGACCACGGGCTCCGGAACGACGGACTCGGGGACCACCGACTCGGGCAGCTCCAGCTCGGGCAGCACCTCCGCCGCCAAGACCTACGACGGAGACACGGTGCAGACGCGATGGGGGCCCGTGCAGGTCCGGATCACCGTGCAGGACGGCAAGATCACCGCGTCCGAGGCGATCGTGTACCCCAACGGGAACCACGAGGACGTCCAGATCAACTCCGCCGCGCTGCCGGTCCTCAGCCAGGAGGCGGTGCAGCAGCAGAGTGCCGACATCGACATGGTGTCCGGCGCGACCGTGACCTCCGAGGGCTACCTGTCGTCGCTGCAGTCCGCGATCGACCAGGCCCACCTGTGACTGCCGTGATGGCGACCCCGCGCAGGGCGTTCGTCGAGCAGGTCATGGGGATGCCGGTCTCGATCCACCTCCGAGGAGAGGTGCGGGGTGCCCTGGACGACCCCGGGGTCGTCACCGCCGTCGACCAGGCCTTTGCCGTGCTGCGCAGGGTCGACTCGGTCTTCAGCACCTGGCGCGAGGACAGCGACCTGATGCGGGCGAGGCGAGGCGAGCTCCCCGCGGCCCAGGCGCATCCGTGGCTGGCCGAGGTCGAGCAGCTCTGTGCCGAGGCGCAGCGGCGCACGGCTGGGCTGTTCAGCGCCTCCTACGCCAGCTCCTCCCACGACAGCACCTCCCACGAGACCGCTACCACCAGCGGGACCTCCTACGACCCGACAGGGCTGGTCAAGGGGTGGGCCGTCGAGCGGGCGGCGATGCACCTGCGGCACGTGCCCGGGATCTCGTGGTGCCTGAACGCGGGCGGCGACCTGTTCGCCGGCGCCGGTCGTGCGGCCCCATCGAGCACCTGGCGCGTCGGTGTCGAGGACCCGCGCGAGCCCTCTGCCGTCGCGGCGACGATCCCCCTGCGCAGTGGCGGCTTGGCGACGTCCGGCGCAGCCGCCAGGGGAGCGCACGTCGTCGACCCGCGGAGCGGCGCGGCCATCGGCCGTCCGGGTTCGGCGACGGTCTGGGGACCCAGCCTCCTGTGGGCGGACGTCTGGGCAACGGCCCTCTTCGTGGACCCGTTGACGGGGGAACGTGCGCTGGAAGGTGCCGACCCGGCATACCGGTCGCTGTTGCTCTGAACGTGTGGTGGGGGTGGCACCGGCCTCGGCGTGGCATGGTGGAGGTGTGCAGGTCTGGTACGCGAGCTACGGCAGCAACCTCTCCCGCGACCGCTTCCAGTGCTACCTGGGCGGCGGTCGGCCTGAGGGCGCGAGCCGCACCTACCCGGGCGCCCGCGACCAGAGTCCTCCCCAGGACGACCGTGCGCTGACGTTGCCGGGCGAGCTGGTCTTCGGGTGGGAGTCGCCGACGTGGGGTGGCGGGATCGCCTTCTACGACGCCGACACGGCGGGCACGACGCTGGCGCGCGCCTACCTCGTGACCGAGCAGCAGTTCGCCGACGTCGCTGCCCAGGAGATGCATCGGGCGCCGGGCGCAGACCTCGATCTCTCGCACGTGCTCGAGCACACACGGCACGAGGTGGGGCCGGGTCGTTACGAAGCCCTCCACCTCGTCGGCGAGCTCGAGGGGACCCCGGTCCTCACCTTCACGACGCCGGATCCCACTGCGCTGCAACCCAACTCACCGACACCCGCCTACCTGCGAACGCTCACCGCAGGCCTCCGCGAGGCGCACGACCTGTCGGACGACGAGCTCACGGACTACCTGCTCGGGCGCCCGGGCATGCAGCCCGACTGGGATGCGGCCCGGCTGACCGAGCTCGTCAGCGAGCCAGCGCCGCAGTGAGCGCCGCGACGTCCGTCACCGGGGCGTCGCACACGAAACCACGGCACACGTATGCCGCGGCGCCGCCACCGACGAGAGGCCGCTGGGCGAGGAGCGGGTGCCCCGGGGCATCGGGCTCGCCCTGCACCACGACCAGTCCGGGTGAGGCCGAGCGGCGCGCGACTCCGGCCAGGGCGTCGGCATCGGCGCCCGTGCCGACGACGGCAACCTGCAAGGGGCCGGTGACCGACGCCTCGGCCACCGACAGCGTCCAGCCTGCGAAGCGCGGGTCGCGCACGGCCAGCTGCCCTGCTGCTGAGAGCCCTGCCTCTGCCCGGTCTCTCATCGCTGTGTCCCCGGTCAGGGCCGAGCAGGTGAGGAGGGCGCCGGCCAGCGCCGACTGCCCTGAGGGTTCGGCATTGTCGGCGGCGCTGCGGGGGCGGGTGAACAGCGTCTCGGCGTCGTCGCTGGTGTCGTGGAACCCGCCGTCGTCGGCGCCGAAGCGCTCGACCGCGGTCGTGAGCAGGTCGCGTGCGGTCGCAAGCCATCTCGCGTCGCCGGTGGCCTGGTGCAGCGCGAGCAGCCCCTCCGCCAGGTTGCCGTAGTCGTCGGCCACACCGGCGGCGGTTCCGACCGTGCCAGCCCTCGACGTCCGGCGCAGGCGGCCGTCGACGACGTGGGTCCCGACGACGAACTCGGCGCACGCCGCGGCGGCCTCGACGAGGTCGGGCCTGCCGAGGACGGCACCCGCGTCGGCGAGCCCGGCGATGGCCAGACCGTTCCACGAGGTGACGACCTTGTCGTCGCGGCCGGGCTGCGGGCGTGCCTGGCGTGCCTCGAACAGCCGGCGTCGCGCATTGGCCCACCAGGCCCCGTCGTCAGGGTCCGCCGGCAGCTGGAGGGTGGACGACCCATGCTCGAACGTGCCGCCGGTGGTCACGGTGAGCAGGGTGGCCGCCCGAGCGGCGTCGTCGTCACCGAGGACCTCGGCCAGCTGCGCGGGTGTCCACGCGTAGGTCAGGCCCTCGACGCCCTCGGTGTCCGCGTCCAGCGCCGAGGCGAAACCGCCCTCTTCGGTGCGCAGGTCGCGCATCAGGAACTCAGCCGTCTCGAGCGCCACCCGGCGAGCCAACGGGTCCTCGGTGATCCGGTGCAGGTGGGTGTAGACCCGGAGCAGCTGGGCGTTGTCGTAGAGCATCTTCTCGAAGTGGGGAACCACCCAGCGCGCGTCGACGGAGTAGCGCGCGAACCCGCCGGCGACCTGGTCGTAGATGCCGCCGCGTGCCATCGCCTCGCAGGTGCTCGCCGCCATCGCGAGGGCGTCCTCGGACCCGGTTCGGGCGTGGTGGCGCAGCAGGAACTCGAGCACCATCGACGGCGGGAACTTCGGCGCACCGCCGAATCCCGCTGCGCCGTGGTCGAACTGGCCACGCAGCTGCACCGCAGCCGCTTCGAGTGCGCCCTCGTCCAGCACCTGTCCAGTGACCGGGGCCGACAGCTCGCGGAGCCGCGAAGCGATGTGGGCGCCGCTCTCGAGGACGCGGTCGCGCTGGGTGGTCCAGGCGTCGGTGACCCCCGCGAGGAGCTGGAGGAACTGACCCTTGGGGAAGTAGGTGCCGGCAAAGAAGGGGTCGCCGTCCGGCGTGAGGACACACGTCATGGGCCAGCCGCCGTGTCCCGTCAGGGCCGTGGTGGCCGCCATGTACACCGCGTCGATGTCGGGTCGTTCCTCGCGATCCACCTTCACTGCGACGAAGTTCGCGTTGAGCACCCCCGCCACGTCCTGGTCCTCGAACGACTCGTGAGCCATGACGTGGCACCAGTGGCACGCGGCATACCCCACCGAGAGGAGGACGGGGACGTCTCGCTCGCGCGCCTCGGCGAACGCCTGCGGACCCCATTCCTGCCAGTCGACGGGGTTGTCCTGGTGCTGCAACAGGTAGGGGGAGGTCGAGTCGGCCAGACGGTTCGGCATGGGTCCCACTCTCCCTCAGACGCCTCGGGGAGGGCGAATGCGGGTGGAGCCGGTGCAGCGGGTGCTGAGCCTGCTCAGGCGATGGTGACGGGGGTGCCCAGGGGCAGGAGCTTGGCGAGGGTGGTGATGTCCTTGTTGCTGAGCCGGATGCAGCCGTGGCTGCTGGAGCGGCCGATGCTGGAGGTGTCACTGGTGCCGTGGAGTCCGATCTGGCCCGGACCACCGCCAAAGCTTGTGAGGACGTCCGAGAAGGCGGACAGGCCGTAGGCGTACGGGCCGTAGCCGGCGTTGGTCGGGGCCAGGAGCTCGGCCAGGAAGAACGTGCCCAGCGGGGTGGGGGTGCCCCCGGTGCCGGTCGCCGCGCGGAAGGTGGCGACCAGTCGCCCGGACTTGTAGAGCCGCAGCCGGTGAGCGGTGGTGGAGACAGCGATGCGGTACAGGACCCGCGCGGTCGACACGTCGGTGCTCCGCACCCAGCCGGTGGTGCCGTTCGGCCTGACGGGCAGGGACACCTGCAGCCAGGCTCCCTCGCGCTTCATGACCAGCAGCGTCCGGGGCGCCCCGTTGGCTTGGGGGTTCGACAGGGTGTGGGTCACCGGGCCGTCCGGCTTTGCGTACACGGGCAGGGAGTGCCCCACGGCGGTGGCCGAGAGGGCTGAGGTGGCCGACGGTGAGTCGCCGGTCCCCGGCGCCGTCGTGACTGCCGCGGGTGCACGGGTGGCGGTGACCGACCCTGTAGCGGTGGCGGGCGCGGGGCCTGCGGTCGGGGCCGTGGGGTTGCAGCCTGCCAGCACGGTCGCCGCCAAGGCGATCACGAAGAGCTGGGGCAGGCGTCGCCGGGGCATGACCTCTACCCGGTGAAACGGGCTCCTGAGCGCACTGGGACCGCAGCCCCTGCAACTCCCGGTGTGCCGGCGCCCGACGGGGTGGATGCAGCCGTAGTCCCGCAGCCCGGCCGCGTGATGGTGTTGCGGTCCAGCGTCACCGCGCCGGTGCGGGCCAGGAGTCGACCGGCAATGGTGGCGCCGGTGACTGCCGTGATCGAGGCCTGGGCCATCACGGTGCCGACGAAGACCGAGTTCGACCCCAGCGTGGTCGAGCTGCCCACCTGGAAGTAGACGTTGCACGGGCTGGCGCCGTTGATCAGCCGGATGCGGCTCCCGGAAGCGGTCACCAAGGTGCTGGCCGACTTGAAGACGAAGACGGCGTTCGGGTTGCCCTGGGCATTCAGGGTGAGCGCGCCCGTCACTTCGAGCGTGGTCCCGCTGTACACGCCGGGAACCAGTGTCCTGCCGCCAAGCTCCGGAAGTACGGTCGCCGTGGTACTCCGCCCAGCGGCATCGTTGTAGGCGGTGGTGAGATCGGACTTGGCCCGCCGCGCCACCGCGTCGGCGCGGTGGATCGTCCCGTTGAACACCAGACCGGGAGGAAAGCCCACTGCTGCGGAGCCTGGACTGACGCCAGCGCTTCCACTGATGCGGGACGCTCCGGTGTTGGTGATGGTCGATCCGGCCAGCACCGCGAAGCTGGCCGCAGTGCCCAGCCCGACGGGAGCGGTGGCCGCTTCCGCGGGTCGCGTCCCCACGAAGCCGACCACGAGTGCGATGGCCAGCCCGCCGGCGACGGTCAGAAGCCGGCGGCTGCGGTGAGTGGGAAGGGAGGCGGCAGAAGGGATGGAGATGCGACGTGTGGCCACGGTGGGCGCCCTAACAGAAAGGAAATGCTGCGGACGGCCGAACCAGTTGGGGGCGCTGCCCGCGCGAATCTTCCCCGCTGTTGCTCGTGTTGAGGGTCGCCCCCTTTCTACGGTTTGTCAAAGGGGCGTTGGCTTGCCACGACTCGCGGGATGGCTCCGCTGTCGGGGATTCAGGCTGGGGTGGGTGCGGTGATGGTCCGCAGGAGTCCGATGACCTGCCGTTCGAAGTCCTCCGGCGACTCTCCCGCCTTGGTCACGAACCGGGTCTCGCCCAGGCGCAGCCGGCGCCGGTCACTCTCGTCGAGATCCCGGCCGGTGTAGACGACCATCGGCAGGGACCGCAGCCGTTCGTCGCGGCGCAAGGCGCTGACGACGGCATACCCGTCGATGTCGGGCAGCCCCAGGTCGAGGACGAGCAGGTCAGGTGCCACCTCACGGCTCATGGCCAGGGCCTGCATCCCGGTGTGGGCCACGCGGGCGTGTACCCCGTGGTCGGTGAAGAAGCCCTTGAGGACCTCGCCCAGGTCCTCGTCGTCCTCGATGACGAGGACGCTGGTGGTGGCGTCGGTGCCCAGCGCCTTGCGCAAGGAGCTCATCAGGGCGCCCTGGTCGACGGGTTTGGTCAGCCAGGCGGATGCGGTGGGGACGGCGTAGTCGTCCGGGGCCAGCGCGCTGAGGATGACGACCGGGATGTGCGCGGTTGCCGGGTTCGCGCCGAGGGCGGCGATGGTCTCCCAGCCCGACATCCCCGGCATGCGCAGGTCCATCAGGATCAGGCTGGGTGCCTGGCCGGTGGCAAGCTCCAGGGCCTGCTGGCCGGTGCGGGCGGTCAGGGTGGAGTAGCCGTGGGCTTCGAGCATGGCGGCGAGGACCTCCACGATGTCCGGGTCGTCGTCGCAGATCAGGACAGCGCCCACCGGCCCGGGTCCCGCCTGCTCGTCCTGCACCTGAGCCGGGGCGGCCGGCAGGATGAACGTCAGCGTGCTGCCCGACCCCGGTGTGCTGGTCGCCCAGATCCGGCCGCCGTGCTGTTCGACGATGCCGCGGCAGATGGGGAGGCCGAGACCGGTGCCGGTCTTGGCGCGGGTGTCCGAGGCGTCCACCTGGGCGAACCGGTCGAAGATGGTCTCGAGCTTGTCGGCGGGGATCCCGGGGCCCTGGTCGGTCACGGTGAACAGGACCATGTCGTCACCACCGGCCTCGGGCGACGCCGGCCCGGCGTGGACCGTCACCACCCCACCTTCGGGGGAGAACTTCACCGCGTTGCTGAGCAGGTTCGCCAGCGTCTGGGCGATCCTGTCCCGGTCGGCGAGCACGAAGGCGTCGCTGTGGTTCGCGCTGAGCGTCACCCCCGCCTGCTGCGCCATCGCACGCATCTCCTCGAGGGCCGCAGCGACCAGCTCGTCCACGGACAGCAGCTCCAGGTCGAGCTCGAGCTTTCCGGCGGACAGCTTCTCCACGTCGAGGATGTCGTTGACCAGGCGGACCAGGCGCTGGCAGCTGTTCAGCGCGACATCGGCCATCCGCTGCGCCTTGGGCGGCAGGGTCCCCACGGCGCCGCCGGCCATCAGGCCGAGCGCGCCGCGGATGGACGTCAGGGGAGTGCGCAGCTCGTGGCTGATGACGCCGACGAACTCGTCCTTCATCCGCTGGACCACGCGCTGCTCGGTGACGTCCTGCACCGTGCCGACCAGGCGAACGATGGTGCCGGAGTCGTCGCGCACCGCCCGCCCCATCGCCCGGACGTCGCGGACGGTGCCGTCGGGGCGCACGATGCGGTACTCCGAGTGGATATCCCGCTGCGCGGTGGCTGCTTCCTCCTGGGCCCGGACGACGTCGGCGGCATCCTCAGGGTGGACGCGGGCGGTGAACAGGTCGGCGTGATCGCCCTCGGTGTCCGGGTGGATGCCGAGGATGCGGTAGAACTCGGCGCTCCACTGGGTCTGCCCGCTCGCGAGGTCCCACTGCCAGCTGCCGATGTGAGCGAGCTGTTGGGCGTCCTGGAGCTCGTCGTTGCTGAAGGCCAGCTGTTCGGCGTTCTCCTCCACGCGGCGCAAGAGGGCCTCGTTCCCGACACCGAGGCGGTACAGCGCGAAGGCAAGCAGCAACATCGCGCCCAAGGTCGCGGCCGCGACGAGGGCCGTCCAGCGGATCGCCGTCTCCTGCCGACGGTCGGCTGCCGTGTTTGCCGTGCCGGCCTCACGGGCCAAGGCGGCCGTCAACGTCGACTGTGGCCCCCCCAGCTCGTCGAAGGCGTCGTCGAAGGCGGCGTGCTCCTCACGAGCCCGGCTCGGTGACGTGGTGGCCAGATCGGTCAGCCGGACCGCCTCGGCGCCGTAGGCCCTCAGCCTCGTGTCCAGGGCGCGGACGTCCGGGGCGAGCGTGCTGTCCAGTGTCGACGCGGCCAGCCTGCGCAGGTCGTTCTCGAGCCGGGCGACGTGGGTCCGGGTGCGGGCGGCGAGCTCGGCGCCGGTCTCGTTGTTGCCCCCGAAGGCCTCGAGCGACTCGAGCACGTCGCCGTGGAGGGTGGCGTACATCAGGTTGGCATCCTGCTGGTACTGCTGGGCCGTGTGCAGGTCGGTGGCCTTGGCGTGGGCGCGCTCAACAGCCGCAAAGCCGGTCAGGGCAGTGGTGACCACGAGCAGCGGGAGGATGATCGCGACCACCGCCGCCACGAGCAGGGCGCGGCCCAGCGGCAGGCCGCCGAGCGGGTCGCCCGACCGGAGCCGGCGCGCCCACGCGGGACCTCGCTGCGCGTCGGCGGTGGCGGTCGTCACGACCAGCCCAGCATCGAGGCCAAGGTTCCCGGCAGGAGCATCGGGTCGAACGGCTTGCTCAGGACGCCGACCACCGGCAGTGCGGACAGGTCCGGCTGCCCCTTTCCCTGGGCTTTCGCCGTGAGCAGGACTATGGGTATGCCGGCCGTCACCGGGTTCTCGCGCAACGCCACAGCAGTCGTGGGGCCGTCCATGCCGGGCATCATCACGTCCATGACGATGGCATCGGGTCGTTCCGAAACCGCCCGGTCCAGCCCCTCCTGGCCGCTGCTGGCCGTGGTCACCTGCCAGCCTCCCACCGCTTCCAAGCACATCTGGGCCACCTCGAGGATGAGCTCGTCGTCGTCGACGACGAGAACCCGTCGGGCCCCCACCCCTGTCGGTCCCGCGGCAACACCCCCGGCGTCGCTCATCGAGTGCGCTGGTCGCTCGCTGGTGCTTTTGTCCTCATGCGCACAGTGTGCCCTCTATCTGACCCTGCGGCACCGGTTCGCGGCCAACGCGCAGTGTGTGCGCCAGCCGGTCGAGTGTGCGCAGGGGGTGAAGGTGCTGCACACTGGCCAAATGGCCGCAAAACCACTCCCATCCCAGCAGCCCTGCAGGTGAACGGGGCCGCGCACGGTTCTCAGGAAGGCGTTGCCCGCCGAGTGCTGGTCGTCGACGACGACGAGCTCATCCTCGAGGTGGCGCAGATGAGCCTGGAGGTGGTCGGCGGCTGGCTCGTCATCACCGCAGCCGACGGCCAGGAGGCGCTGGACCGCGCTCGCAGCGAACAGCCGGACGCGATCGTCATGGACGTGATGATGCCGCGCATGGACGGTCCCACGGCGGTGGTGGCCCTGCGGGCTGATCCCGCCACGGCCGGCATACCCATCGTGCTGCTCACGGCCAGTGTCCTGGCCGCCGAGCGCGCCGCCCTGGCGGCCCTGCCAGTGAACGGGGTGCTGCGCAAGCCGTTCGACCCGATGCTGCTCCCGGCTGAGCTGTCCACGATTCTCGGCTGGTCCTGATGCCCCCCGACCAGCCCATCGATCCGGAGACAGCGCTGCCGACGATGGCATCCTTTCGTGACCGCGCCAGGCTCACGAACCTCGCGCGGGTGGAGGTCATCGCGGACGCCCTTCACCGCCTCGGTGACGGGGGCCCGGCCGACGACGCGCGGCTGACCGCGCGCCGGGCAGCACACTCCCTGGTGGGTTCGGCAGGCACCTTCGGGTTCGGGGAGGCGAGCCAGCTCGGTCGCGCCCTGGAATCCCTTCTGGACGAGGCGGATGACGCCGAGGACGGACAGGTCCGGGCCCAACGGAGGCTGGACGTGGTCGAACGGTTGCGCGAGGCACTGGCGATCCCGACTTCAGGTTGAGATCCTCTGAGGGTGAGCAACAGGTGACAACAGAGACGGCATCGCGGCCCGCGAGCCTCCAGCTCGCCGAGCCCTGGGGCGGGACCGGGTGGGTCACCGACCTCGGCGGGCCGGTGCACTGGGTGGACTACGGCGGGCCGGACGAGTCGGACGACTCCACTGCGGGAGTGCCGATCGTCATGGTGCACGGCCTCGGCGGATCGCACCTCAACTGGGTCGGGGTCGCGCCGCCGCTGGCTCAGAGGCACCACGTGTATGCCGTGGACCAGGCGGGTTTCGGACTCACGCCCGGGACCCACCGGTCCACCTCGGTGCAGGCCAACGCAGACCTCCTGGCGCGGTTCGTCAGGGAGGTCGTGGGGCGTCCCGCGGTCCTCGTCGGCAACTCGATGGGTGGGATGGTCGCACTGCTGATGGCGGCGGCCCACCCCGAGCTGGTCGAAGGGCTCGTGCTCATCGACCCGTCCATCCCGGTGCCGCGGCAACGCCCGGACCTAGCGGTCAGCGCCACCTTCCTGGTCTACGCCACACCGTTCGTCGGTGAGCGTTACCTGGAGCTGCTGACCCGGCGGGCCAGCGACCGCCAACGGGTCCAGAGCGTCGTCAACCTGTGCTTCGCCGATCCGAGTCGCGCCAACCCGGACGTCGTCGACGCCGGTGTCGTCCTCGCGGCACATCGCCGGGGTGTGCCGGGCCAGGAGGCGGCCTTCCTCGGCGCCGCGCGGTCTCTCATGAGGGTGCTGGCGAACCCGCGCCGGTACCGGTCGGTGATGCGCAGCATCGACAGGCCCGTCCTGCTGGTGCACGGCGAGCTGGACCGGCTGGTCCCCGTCGCGGCCGCGCGTGCCGTCGCTGCCGCGAACCCGTCCTGGGAGACGATGTTCCTACCCGGAGTCGGGCACACCCCTCAGCTCGAGGTGCCCGACGCAGTCAGGGACCGGATGGTGACCTGGCTGGGAGACCACGGCTTCGCCCCGAGCCCATGACCACGGCATACCTGACCTGTCCGTTGTGCGAGGCCACCTGTGGCCTGGCCGTGACGCTCGACGGTGAGACGGTCACGTCCGTGCGCGGCGACGCGGACGACGCCTTCTCGCACGGCTTCATCTGTCCCAAGGGCGCTTCGCTCAAGGCGCTCCACGAGGATCCCGACCGGTTGCGCGGTCCCCTCGTGAAACGTGACGGGCAGTGGCACGACGTGAGCTGGGACGAGGCGTTCGAGGAGATCGACCGACGGCTGGTGCCGATCATCGCCGAGCACGGCCCTGACGCGGTCGCGTTCTACCTGGGCAATCCCTCCTCGCACAACCTCGGGGTGACGCTCTACGGCCGAGCGTTCTACCGCGCCGTCGGCACCCACAACATCTACACCGCCGGCAGCGTTGACCAGCTGCCGAAGCACTACTCGTCCGGCTACCTGTTCGGCGACCCCATGACCATCCCGGTGCCGGACCTCGACCGCACGCGGCACCTGCTGCTGCTCGGCGCCAACCCCTTGGTGTCCAACGGGTCGCTGATGACCGTGCCGGATGCCCGCGGACGGCTGAAGGCGATCCGCGACCGTGGCGGCAAGGTCGTCGTCGTCGACCCGCGACGGACCCGCACCGCCGAGCTGGCTGACGAGCACCACGCCATCAGGCCGGGCGCCGACGCCCTCCTGCTCTTCGGGTTGGTCAACGTCATCCTGCGTGAGGGCCTTGCCGACCTGCGCCACCTCGCCGACCACGTGACCGGGCTCGATGCACTGACGGGGCTCGCCGCCCCGTTCACGCCGGACGCGGTCGCCGAGCACACCGGCATCGCGGCCGCTGAGATCGAGCGGATGGCCCGGGAGCTCGCAGCTGCGGAGGCTGCAGCCGTCTACGGCCGGATCGGGACGACGACGCAGGCGTTCGGCACCCTCGCCAGCTGGCTCGTCGACGTGCTCAACGTCATCACCGGCAACCTCGACCGACCGGGCGGCGCGATGTTCCCGCTCGCCCCGGCCGGACAGACGAACAGCGTTGCGGCGAAAGGCGATACGCCGAGCAAGGTATGGCGACACGGGCGGTGGACCAGTCGGGTGCGGGGCCTTCCGGAGGTGATGGGGGAGCTGCCCGTCGCGACCCTGGCGGGGGAGATCCTCACGCCGGGGTGGGGGCAGGTGCGTGCCCTGGTGGTCGTCGGAGGCAACCCCTGCCTCAGCACCCCCAACGCCGAGCGGCTCCGTGCGGCGGTGCAGACCCTCGACCTCATGGTGTCGCTGGACGTCTACCTCAACGAGACGAGTGAGCACGCCGACGTCATCCTGCCGGGGCCGTCCCCGCTCGCCCGCGACCACTTCGACCTGACCTTCACCCAGCTGTCCGTGCGCAACATGGCGAACTGGAGTCCGGCCGCCATCGAGACCGACCTGCCCCAGGAGTGGCAGACCCTCCTGCGTCTGGCTGGAATCGCGGCCGGACAGGGGCCCAAGACCGACGTCGAGGCGCTCGACGACCTCCTGGCCGCGCAAACAGCGGCCCGCTACCAGCTCGACCCGGCCGTGAGCGAGCCGCGGCGCGGACCTGCGCGGCTGCTCGACCTCATGCTTCGCGGCGGCCCCTACGACCTGACCCTCGCTGACCTCGAAGCCGCACCGCACGGACGCGACCTCGGACCTCTCGCACCTCGCATCCCTGAGGTGTTGCGCACCGCCAGCCGCACCATCGAGCTGACACCGACGGCCATCACCGACGACGTGGCACGTCTGGTCGCCGTGCTGGAGACGGCTCCGACCGGCGGCATGGTCCTCATCGGGCGGCGTCAGCTCAGCTCCAACAACTCGTGGATGCACAACCTGGCCCCCCTGGTGCGGGGGGCCAACACCTGCACCGCCCACGTCCACCCCGAGGACGCGGCGCGGATCGGGCTGCGCGACGGCGGTGACGCGGTCGTCCGCTCGCGGGCCGGGTCGATCACCGTGCCGGTGGAGGTCACCGACTCGGTGCGGCCGGGCGTCGTCAGCATCCCGCACGGCTGGGGGCACTCCAGTCCAGGCGCCCGTACCGCGGTCGCGGCGTCGCACGCCGGCGTCAACAGCAACGTCCTCGCCGACGACCTGTTCGTCGACGCCCTCACGGGAACGGCCGCCCTCAACGGCATCCCGATCACCCTCACCCCAGCCTGAGGAGCCGTCGTGGACCGGATGAGCGCGATGGACGCGATGTTCTACTACATGGAGGGCGAGAACACGCCGATGCACGTGGGCGGGGTCTCCGTCCTGGAGGGTCCCGCGCCCGCCTACGGCGACCTCGTCCGACTTCTCGCCGCCAAGATGGACCTGGTCCCGCGCTACCGGCAGGTCATCAAGACCGTGCCGTTCCAGCTCGGTCGCCCGGTCTGGGTCGACGACCCGCACTTCCAGCTGCTCTACCACGTGCGACACACGTCGCTGCCGAAGCCCGGTGGACCGGAGCAGCTGCGCAACCTTGCCGGCCGCGTGTTCGCCCAGCGCCTCGACATGACCAAGCCGGTGTGGGAGGCGTGGCTGGTCGAGGGCCTCGCGGACGACCGGTGGGCGCTCATCTCCAAGGCGCACCACTGCATGATCGACGGCGAGGGCAGCACCGACCTCATGCAGGTCATCTTCGACGTCGAGCCGGAGCCGCAGCGTCGGGAGCCGTCGGACTGGTCGCCCTCGTCGTCCCCGTCCCTGCTGGCCCTCACGGCGGGGTCCTTGCGGGACTTCGTGACAGAACCCCTGCAGGCTCTCGGTGTGCCCAGCATCTCCGACCTCGGCAAGGTGCCCCTGGCGCTCGCCGGTGTCGGCGTCGCGGCCAAAGAGCTTGTCCCGCAACAGATCGCGCAACTGATTCCCGGTCGTGGTCAGCTCACTCCCAGGAGCATGAACGGCCCCCTCGGCCCCAACCGCCGCTGGGTCTGGACCGAGGCCACGATGGCCGAGGTCAAGACCATTCGCACCGCACTCGGCGGCACCGTCAACGACGTCATCCTCGCGGCGGTCACCCGCGGCCATCGCGACCTGCTGGTCGGCAGGGGTGAGCTGGTCCCCGACATGGTGGTGCGATCGCTCGTGCCGGTGTCGACCCGCCAGGCGTCAGGACGCGGCCAGGTCAACAACCAGGTGACCAGCGTCGTCGTCGACCTGCCGGTCGGCGAGGAGGACCCGAGCCGGCGGCTGACCCTGATCCGTGAGCAGATGGACCGCAACAAGCGGGGGATGGGCGCGGTGGACGCAGCGGCCATCGTCGGGCTGGCCGACTACGCCGCCCCGACCCTGCTCGCCCTCGGCGCACGGTCGATGTCGCGGATGCCCAACAAGCTCACCCAGACCGGCACGACCAACGTCCCGGGTCCGCGGATCCCGCTCTACCTCCTGGGCCACCGGCTCATCGGGTCGCACCCCTACGTGCCGGTCTTCGCCGGCGTGCGGGTGGCCACCGGGATCTTCTCCTACCTCGACACCTTCAGCTTCGGGATCACGGCCGACTTCGACAGCTTCCCGGACGTCGAGGTCATCGCCGACGGCATCCGCGCCGGCTTCAACGAGCTCGTGGCCGTCGCCGTGTCCGGCAACGGGACCGACCAGCCTGCCTGACCGTCGCCCACCCTGCCCAGCGGTGSCGGGTCCTGCGGCTGCAGGACCCGGCACCTCCCGCATCAGTGGCCGGGAGTGCCGGCCATCCGTGGGTCGGACTGGGTGCCGGAGTTCGCACCGGAGTGGGTGTCGGGGACGGGGTCAGCCTGCCCACCGGGCTCGTGGTCGTCGATCAGCGTCGACTCGTCGAACGGCAGGTCGCCGGCGAGCACCGCGTCGAGCCGAGGTCGGTCCAGCTCGCCGACCCAGTGCCCGATCAGCACCGTCGCGATCGAGTTGCCGGCGAAGTTGGTCAGCGCCCGCGCCTCGCTCATCATCCGGTCGATGCCGACGATGAATCCGACGCCGTCGACCAGGTCGGGGCGGTGCGACTGGAGGCCGCCGGCCAGCGTGGCCAGACCCGCTCCGGTCACGCCTGCAGCACCCTTGGAGGCGATGATCATGAACACCAGCAACGAGACCTGCTGGCCGATGGAGAACGGCTTGTCCATGGCGTCGGCGATGAACAGCGACGCCATCGTGAGGTAGATCGCGGTTCCGTCGAGGTTGAAGGAGTAGCCCGTCGGCACCGTGATCCCGACGACCGGCCGGGACACACCCGCGTGCTCCATCTTGGCGATGAGGCGCGGCAGGGCCGACTCCGACGAGGACGTCGAGAGGATCAGGAGGAACTCGCGGGCGAGGTAGCGCAGCAGGGCGAAGACGTTGACCCCGGTCGCCAGCTTGAGCAGCGTCCCCAGGACGACGAACACGAAGAGCGCGCACGTGATGTAGAACGCGACCATCACCTGGGCCAGGCTCTTGAGCGCGTCGACGCCGGTGGCGCCGACCACGGCGGCCATCGCTCCGAACGCACCGATCGGCGCGACATACATGATCATCGCCATCAGGCGGAAGACGAGGCGCTCGAGGTGCTTGATGCCGACCAGGATCGGCTCTCCCGCGCGGCCCATCTTCTGCAGCGCGAAGCCCACCAGCAGTGCCACCAGCAGGGCCTGGAGCACCGAGCCCGACGTCAGCGACGAGACGACGGTGTCAGGGATGAGGCCGAGGATGAAGTCGGTGGTCGTCGTGTGGGCCTCACCCACCTGCTTCTGGCCGGCGGCGGCCAGCGTGTCCGTGAGGTGAAGGCCGGCGCCGGGCTTGACGATGTTGCCGACCAGCAGGCCGATCGCGAGGGCGAACGTCGACATCGTGACGAAGTAGGCCAGCGCCAGACCTCCGACCTTGCCGACCTGGCTGGCCCTGCGGACGGAGCCGATGCCCAGCACGATCGTGCAGAAGATGACCGGGGTGATCATCATCTTGATGAGGCTCACGAAGCCGGTGCCCAGCCACTTGAGCTTGATCCCGAACTCGGGGTTGACGAACCCGACGATGATGCCGAGGACCATCGCCACGATGACGGCGATGTAGAGGTAGTGCGTGCGGTCCCGCTTCGGTACGGGGCGTTCGACGACGCTGTCGGCGCTGGTGCTCACGGTGGTCTCCAGGGGATCGGGTCCCGGGCGCGGCCCGGGAGCGGTGAACAAGGACGAGGGTGGCCCCACGAGTGACTAGGGTCACGTTTGTGTTCATTGAGTTCCCGGTTTGCCGGTGAGCGCACCTCGGTGGCTCACCGCACCGGCGCGGTGGAGCGTGGCGGCGCAGACCTTCGCGCTGCAGGTGCTCGTCGCGCTGCTCGTGGTCGGCGTGGGAACCCTCGCGGCCTACGCGCAGGCGCAGCGGGCCGGCACGCAGGAGGCGACCGCACGGGCGACCGCCGTCGCCGAGACGGTTGCCAGCACGCCGTCCGTCGTCGCGGGTGTCCGCACCGGTGCGCCGGGAGCCGGGCTGCAGGCGTTTGCCGAGGACGTGCGTCGGGAGACGCGCACCGACTTCGTCGTCATCATGAGCCCGACCGGCATCCGCTACACCCATCCCGACCCCCGGCAGATCGGTGGCCAGTTCCTCGGTCACATCGCGGCGGCCCGAGCCGGAGGCACCGTCGTCGAGGACTACACCGGGACGCTCGGCCCGTCCCGCCGGGTCGTGGTGCCCGTCCGGGCCGACGACGGGGCGGTCGTCGGGCTGGTGGCGGTCGGCATCCGCAAGGCAGCCGTGAGCGAGCGGCTGCGCGGCCAGCTCCCGGCGCTGCTGCTCGCCGGACTGGCAGCAGCCCTGCTGTCCGGCTTCGGCACCGCGCTCGTCAGCCGCCGGATCCGTCGCCAGACCCACGGCCTCGGCGAACGGCAGCTGCGGGAGATGGTCGAGTACTACGACGCGGTGCTGCACGCGGTGACCGAGGGACTCCTGCTGACCGACCTCGACGGACGGCTCCGGCTCGCCAATGACGAGGCGGTCCGGCTGCTGGGGTTGCCCGACGACGCACGTGGCCGCCCCGTCGCCGAGCTGGGGCTGTCCGCTCCGCTCCTGGCCGCGCTGACCGACGGCGAGCCGCGGGAGGACGAGCTGCACGTCACCTCGGCCAGGGTGCTGGTCCTCAACAAGGCGCGCGCCCAGTGGGACGGCCGCGCACTGGGGTTCGTCGCCACGGTGCGCGATCGCACCGACCTCGAGCACCTCACCGGCGAGCTCGACTCGGCCCGCGGGCTCACCGAGGCGCTGCGCTCGCAGGCCCACGAGTCGGCCAACCGGCTGCACGCCATCGTGTCGCTCATCGAGCTCGGCCACCCCGAGCGCGCGCTGGCCTTCGCCACCGACGAGCTGCAGGTCTCGCAGCGACTCACCGACAGCGTGGTCGGGTCGGTGGGTGAACCTGCCCTGACCGCGCTGCTGCTGGGCAAGGCAGCGCAGGCTGCGGAGCGCGGCATCGACTTCCGGATCGCGGACGACGCGGTCTGGCCACAGGACGTCGCACCGGTGCGGGACGTCGTGACCATCGTCGGCAACCTCATCGACAACGCCTTCGACGCCGTCACCTCGGAGTCCGGCGAACGCCAGGTCGAGGTGAGCTCGCGGATCGAGGCCGGCCGGGTCGTGCTCAGCGTCGCGGACTCCGGGCCGGGGCTGCCGCCGGACGCCGTCGACGAGGCGTTCCGCCGCGGGTTCTCCACCAAGGAGCAGGGGGGAGCGGGTCGCCGCGGGATCGGGCTGGCCCTCGTGGCGCAGTCGGTGGCGCGCCTCGACGGGGTGCTGGAGGTGTCGGGGCCGCCGGGGGCCCGCTTCACGGTGCGCCTGCCGCTGGAGGCGAAGACCCGTGCCTGACGACGACCTGCCCGCCGACCCAGCCCAGCCCGCTGTCCTCACGGTCCTCGTCGTCGAGGACGAGCCGGTCGCCCTCGAGGCGCATGCGGCCTACGTGGGGCGGGTCCCCGGCTTCGTCGTCGCGGCCACAGCCGCCACGAGTCACGAGGCGCTGCGCGCCCTGCAGTCCACGCCGGTCGACGTCGTGCTGCTCGACATGAACCTGCCCGACCGGCACGGTCTCGACGTCATCCGGGCGATGCGCGCCGGGGGACACCAGGCCGACGTCATCGCGGTGACCTCCGCCCGCGACCTCGACGTGGTGCGCGCGGCGGTGTCCCTGGGCGTCGTGCAGTACCTCCTCAAACCGTTCGTCTTCGCGACCCTGCGCGACCGCCTCGAGGCCTACCGCGCCTATCGGACCCAGCTCGGCCACACCCAGCACCTGTCCACCCAGGCGGAGGTCGACGAGGTCTTCGCCGGGGTGCGCACCAGCAGCCCCACCGCGCTGCCGAAGGGGATGAGCGAGGACCTGCTGGCGCGCGTCACCCGCGCGCTGCGGGACACCGGAGAGGGACTGTCCGCGACCGAGCTCGCCGAGGCCATCGGGGTCAGTCGCGTGACCGCCCGCCGCTATGCCGAGCACCTCTGCGACAACCGCCTCGCCGTGCGCACCCAGAGGTATGCCGGTGCCGGGCGCCCCGAGGTGGAGTACCGCTGGCAGTGAGCGCGCTGAGCGGGGTCAGCCGTCGAGGGCCTTGAGCAGGGCGACGTTGAAGGACACCGCGTCGCGGTCGCCGTCCCCGGCCGCCCAACCTGCCTCCATCGCCGTGTGGACATAGGTCCACGCGAGGGCCTGGTCCTCGTCGATCCCGGCTGCCTCGCAACAGATCTCGAGCCGGCGCCGCACCAGGTAGCGGAAGGCCGACCCGTTGCCGAGCTCGTCGGTGCGGTTGCGCAGCAGGGGCTGGATCTCGAAGCCGGGGTGTCCGGCCATGGCGTGCGGGTCGATGGCCAGCCAATCCGGGCGACCCGACTCGGGCAGGCTCGCCAGCACGTTCTCGTAGTGCAGGTCGGTGTGCACCAGGGTCGCGTCGCACGCCGGGTCCGCGGTGAGGTCGCGGACCAGCGACGCCGTCCGCTCCAGCATGCGACGCGGGAGGGCTCCCTCTGCGGACTCCAGCCGTGAGAGCTGCTCGCGGGCGAAGGTCGACAGGCGCCGAAGCCCCGCCGGGGCCGGAACGTGCAGCTGGCGGAGCAGCTCCCCGACGGTCTGGCAGGCCTGGTCGACGTCCACCGAGCGCAGGTCGCGGTCGGGGTCGAGGGCTTCCAGCAGGAGGGCGCTCCTGCCCGGGTCTGCCGCCACCAGTCGCACGGCCCCCCGGCCGTCCCAGTGCCGCAGCACGAGCGGCTCGTCGCGCGACTCCACGTGGGGCCACACCAGCTTCAGGGCCAGCCGTTCGCCGTCGCGACGGACCGGCACGACGACGGCTGTCCACCCGGTCGCACCGACGCCCAGCGGTTCCAAGCCCCAGTCGTCGAGGACCTCCGCGAGCAGCCGCGGCAGCCGGGCGGACCAGTCGGCACCCGACGGGCCGCCCACCGCACCGTCCTGCTCGGAGAAGCGGTGGACGGAGGCACGGAACTGCTCGGGGACCAGCGGTGCCACGTCCTCCGGACGCGTCACGTGAGGCCGGGGAAGGCCGACAGCCGGACCCCCCACTGCGACGCCAGGACCTCGGTGTCGGCGAGCCACTGGACGAGCGCGCCGAGGGGACCGAGGTCGCCTCCGGTGGACCCCAGGTCCCTGGCGACGGACGCCCGCAGCTGGGTGAGCACCTGCCCGGCCAGCCTGCGTGCGGTCGCGGTCGTCGTCACGGGGAAGGGCAGCGGATAGCCCAGGGCAGGCGGCCCGGCGGAGGCGCCGGCGAGGGACTCCTGGTCCTGCGCGCGCGACTCCAGGGCGGAGAGGGTGGCCAGCGCCAGGGAGTGCTGGGCCCCACTCGGGGACTGGGCGGCCACGACCTCGAAGGCGTACACGGCGGCGCGGGTGCTCTCGAGGTACGAGGCTGCCAGGGAGGGGGCCGACCAGCTGGTCTCGGGCCACGTCGCCGGCGCGCCCAACAGGGTCGCCGCGGCGGCCCGCTGGGCGAGCACGCTTCCGACCAGGGGGACGGCCTGCGAAGGCACCTTCGCCAGCGAGGCGATCGCCGTCGGGCCCAGGTCGCTGGCCTCCTCGGCGCCCAGACCCCTGGGACCCGGGACCGCAGGGGCGGTGCTCGTGCTCGCCGAGCCGGTGGGGTTTTCCGAGGTGCCGGACGCCGTGGCCGTCGCGGTTGACGTGGCCGACGGGCCGACGGCGGCGGTGTCCAGCACCTTGCGCGGGACCCCGAGCCTCAGCAGCTCCGCCTCGAGCACCGACACCTGGCTGCGGTGCAGGGCGGCCAGCCGTGCGGGCACTCCGGTCGCCGGACCGGCCAGGGAGGTGGCCCGCGCGGCGAGGTCGTCGCTGTGCCGCCACAGGGCCAGCAGGAACGCCTCGCTCGGTATGGGTGCCCGAGTGGGGATGAGTGGCACGCTCGGCGCGTCGTCCTCGAGCCTGATGCCGCAGGCCGCCAGCGAGGCTGCCGCCATGGCGCCGAGCCCCACGGTGAGCACGCGGCGCCGGGTGGGGCACAGCGGCATACCGGCGTCGTCCTGGGGCATGGGCCGATCATGACATGCCTGCAGGTGCGGGCATGCGGCCCACTCACGGCGCAGATAGAGTGGCGGTGCACGGCCACCAAACTTCAGAGAGGACGAGTCAGTGAGCGTCAAGGAACAGATTCGTCCCGCCGTCGAGGGCCCCTTGCGCGACCTCGGCCTGCTGGTCGAAGACGTCGCCGTGACCCCCGCAGGCAAGCGTCGTCTGGTCCGCCTCTGGATCGACCGCATCCTCGACGCGACGGGTGACACGACGACCACGACGCCGCCCCTCACCCTCGACGAGGTGGCCGACGCCACCCGAGCCGTGAGCGATGCCCTCGACGAGACCGGCGCGATGGGCGAGCAGCCCTACACGCTCGAGGTCGGGTCGCCGGGCATCGACCGGCCGCTGACCGAGCCTCGCCACTTCCGGCGCAACGTCTCCCGGCTGGTCACCATCACCCCGCTGGAGGGCCCGGCCGTGACCGGCCGCATCACCGCTGCGGGTGAGACGGGTGTGACCCTCGAGGTCCCTGCGGTCAAGCAGGTGCCGGCACAGTCCGTGGACGTGGCGTATGCCGACGTGTCCAAGGCTGTGGTGCAGGTCGAGTTCTCGAGGGCAGCCAGCGACGACGACGACAATTCTGAGGAGCACTGACATGGACATCGACCTGGCTGCACTGAGGGCGCTGGAGCGCGAGCGCGACATCTCCCTGGACATCCTCATCCCCGCGATCGAGCAGGCCCTCCTCGTGGCCTACCACCGCACCGACGGTGCCTATCGCTCGGCGCGGGTCGAGCTCGACCGCAAGACCGGACACGTCATCGTCTGGGCCAAGGAGGAGCTCGAGCAGCCCGAGCCCCAGGCCGCCGAGCCGGACGGGGACACCGACTCCGACGCTCCGCCGGCGCCGGTCGAGCGCCCGGTGCGTGAGTACGGCCCGGAGTTCGACGACACCCCCACCGGGTTCGGCCGGATCGCCGCGTCCACCGCGCGGCAGGTCATCGTGCAGCGACTGCGCGACCTGGAGGACGACGCGATCATGGGCGACTTCAAGGGTCGCGAGGGCGACGTCGTCGCCGGCATCATCCAGCAGAGCCCCGACCCCCGGGTCGTGACCGTCGACTTCGGCACGGTCGAGGGCATCCTGCCCCTGGCCGAGCAGGTGCCGGGGGAGAAGTACGTCCACGGGGAGCGGCTGCGCTGCTTCGTCGTGTCCGTGCGGCGCGGGCCCAAGGGTCCCCAGATCGGCCTGTCCCGCACCCACCCCAACCTGGTCCGCAAGCTCTTCGCCCTCGAGGTGCCCGAGATCGCCGACGGCTCGGTCGAGATCGCCGCCCTGGCGCGTGAGGCCGGCCACCGCACCAAGATCGCGGTGCACTCCAAGGTCGCGGGGCTCAACGCCAAGGGCGCCTGCATCGGCCCGATGGGCGCCCGCGTCCGGGCCGTCATGACCGAGCTCCACGGGGAGAAGATCGACATCGTCGACTACTCCGAGGACGCCCGCACTTTCGTGGCCGCGGCCCTCTCGCCGTCGCGGGTCCAGTCGGTGCAGATCGTGGACCCGACGCTGCGTTCGGCGCGCGTGATCGTCCCCGACTACCAGCTGTCGCTGGCCATCGGCAAGGAGGGCCAGAACGCCCGCCTGGCCGCCAAGCTGACCGGTTGGCGCATCGACATCCGCCCTGACACCGCCCCCGTCGCGGCGTCCTCCGCAGGTGCGGATGACACGTCCGATCGGCAGTAGGGGCTAGACTGGTGGTGACCGACCGGACTGGACTCCGGCCAGCGGCATCGCGCACGACCCTCCACACCTCGCACGGGCAACCGACCCGGACGTGTGTGGGATGCCGCCGGACGGATAGCTGGTCGGCACTCCTGCGAGTGGTCGCGGAGACGGATGAGACCGGAGCAGTCCGGCTGACTCCTGACCTGCGGCGTTGCCTGCCGGGGCGCGGCGCTTGGCTGCACCCCACGGGCGACTGTCTTGAGCAGGCCCTTCGCCGCCGGGCGTTCGGTCGCGCGCTGCGTGTCAGCGCCGCGCCGGATCCGGCAGCGGTCACGGCATACGTCGAGGGCCTGGACCGGACCACGAGCTAGCACAGCCCCTCATCCCGAGGGGAACCGTCCGCCTCCATGGGCACCGTCCATGGAACCGGTTATGTCCATCGAACCGAGAATGGGTTTGACGCTGATGAGCATCCGATGAGAACTCAGCAATGAGCTCCAACCAGCATTGACGACGGTCCGCGCCTGTCACCTGACTGCGGACCAGGAACAGGAGAAACGTGGCCAAGGTCCGTGTAAGCGCGCTCGCCAAAGAGCTCGGCACCGACAGCAAGACGCTGATCGCCCACCTCAACAGCATTGGCGAGTACGTCAAGACCGCCAGTTCGACGATTGAGGCCCCCGTCGTCCGCAAGGCGACCGAGACATTCCCCGAGGACCTCAAGAAGGCTCCCGCCAAGAAGGCTGCAGCGAAGCCGGCCGGTCCGGCCGCTCCCGCTGCGCCTGCTGCCGCCGCCCCTGCGGCGCCGGCAGCGCCTGCCGCTGCCCCGTCGGCTCCGGCTGCTGCCCCGTCGGCTCCGGTCGCACCGGCACCGGCGCCCGCCTCTCCCGAGACGGTGACGGCTCCTGCTGCCGCCGCACCGGCGAGCCCGGCTCCCACCGCGCCCGCCGCTCCGGAGGCTCCCGCCGCCCGTGCCGACGTCCAGTCCGCTCGTGATGGTGACCAGCAGGGTCCCGGCGTCCCCGCGTCCCCGCGTCCCGGCAGCGCCCCGCGTCCGGCCGGTTCCGCCCCGGGCGCTCCCCGTCCGGGCGCACCGCGACCGGGCAACAACCCGTTTGCGCCCAGCCAGGGCATGCGCACCGGCCGTGACGGCGGACAGCCGGGTCGTGGCGACGCCGCACCCCGCGAAGGCGCACCCCGTGAGGGTGGCGGCCGCGACAGCGCCCGTCCGGGCAACAACCCCTTCGCGCCCAGCCAGGGTATGCCGCGCCCCCAGAGCCGTCCCGGTGCCGCCGGTCCGCGCCCTGGCGGCACTGCCGGCCCCGGTGGACCGCGTCCGGCCGGAGCCCGTCCCAGCCCCGGCATGATGCCCGACCGCAGTGCGGTCGGCCGTCCCGGTGACCGTCCCGCCCGCGGTGGCGCACGGGGTCCCGGCGGCCCCGGCGGTGCCGGTGGCGGCCGTGGACCCGGTGGTCCCGGAGGCCCTGGTGGCCCCGGTGGTGGTGGCGGCGGTTTCGCCGGTCGCCCCGGTGGCGGTGGCTTCCGTGGTGGCGCCGGTCGAGGCTCGACCGCAGGTGCCTTCGGGCGCGGCGGTGGCCGTCCCGTGCGCGGACGCAAGTCCAAGCGTGCGAAGCGCCAGGAGTTCGAGCAGATGCAGGCGCCGTCACTCGGTGGCGTCAGCGTGCCCCGCGGCAACGGCGACACGCTCATCCGCGTGCGCCGAGGCTCGTCGCTCAGCGACTTCGCCGACAAGATCAACGCCAACCCCGGTGCCCTCGTGACGGTGCTCTTCCACCTCGGCGAGATGGCCACGGCCACCCAGTCGCTGGACGAGGACACCTTCAAGCTGCTCGGTGCCGAGCTCGGCTACAACATCGAGGTCGTCTCCCCCGAAGAGGAGGAGAAGGAGCTCTTCGACGCCTTCAACATCGACCTGGAGACGGGTATCGAGGGTGAGGACGACGAGGACCTGGAGGCGCGCCCGCCGGTCGTGACCGTCATGGGCCACGTCGACCACGGTAAGACCCGCCTGCTCGACGCGATCCGCAACGAGGACGTCGCCGGTGGCGAGTCCGGCGGCATCACCCAGCACATCGGTGCCTACCAGGTGCACAAGCTGCACGAGGGCGTCGACCGTCCGATCACCTTCATCGACACCCCCGGTCACGAGGCGTTCACCGCCATGCGTGCCCGTGGTGCCAAGGTGACCGACATCGCGATCCTCGTGGTCGCGGCCGACGACGGCGTCATGCCGCAGACCATCGAGGCGCTCAACCACGCCCAGGCTGCGGACGTGCCGATCGTCGTGGCGGTCAACAAGATCGACGTCGAGGGTGCCAACCCGGCCAAGGTGCGCCAGCAGCTGACCGAGTACAACCTCGTCGCGGAGGAGTACGGCGGCGAGACCATGTTCGTCGACGTGTCTGCCAAGGCCGGACAGAACATCGACGCCCTGCTCGAGGCCGTCCTGCTCACCGCCGACGCCGCGCTCGACCTGCGCGCCAACGCCGACCGCGACGCCCGCGGTGTCGCGATCGAGGCCAACCTCGACCGTGGCCGTGGCGCCACGGCCACGGTGCTGGTCCAGGCCGGCACGCTGCACGTCGGGGACGCCATCGTCACGGGCTCGGCCTACGGCCGCGTCCGCGCGATGCTCGACGAGCACGGCAACAACCTCACCGAGGCCGGTCCGTCCCGTCCGGTGCAGGTGCTCGGTCTGTCCTCGGTCCCGCGCGCCGGTGACACCTTCGTGGTGGCCCCGGACGACCGCACGGCCCGTCAGATCGCCGAGCGCCGCGAAGCTGCGGACCGTCAGGCCTCGCTGGCCAAGGCCCGCAAGCGCATCTCGCTCGAGGACCTCACCGAGGCCCTCGCAGCAGGCAAGGTCGAGACCCTCAACCTCATCCTCAAGGGTGACGTGTCCGGTTCCGTCGAAGCCCTCGAGGACGCGCTGCTCCAGATCGACGTGGGCGACGAGGTCGACCTGCGGATCATCGACCGCGGTGTCGGTGCGATCACGATGAACAACATCAACCTGGCCATGGCGTCCAGCGCGGTGATCATCGGGTTCAACGTGCGTGCAGAGGGCCAGAACGCCGACTACGCCGAGCGCGAGGGTGTCGAGATCCGCTACTACTCGGTGATCTACCAGGCCATCGAGGAGATCGAGGCGGCCCTCAAGGGCATGCTCAAGCCGGAGTTCGAGGAGGTGGAGCTCGGCACCGCCGAGATCCGCGAGATCTTCCGCTCCAGCAAGTTCGGCAACATCGCCGGTTCCATCGTGCGCAGCGGCGAGATCAAGCGCGGCACCCGGGCCCGGATCACCCGCAACGGTGTCGTGGTCTCCGAGAACGTCGAGATCGCCGGACTGCGCCGGTTCAAGGATGACGTCACCGAGGTCCGCGAGGGCTTCGAGTGCGGCATCAACCTGGGGTCCTACAACGACCTCCAGCTCGGCGACCTCATCGCCACGTACGAAATGCGTGAGAAGCCCCGCGCCTGACGGTATGCCGGGTGGGCCGGCGGCGGCTGCATGTCACCGCCGGCCCACCCGGCCAAGCCGGATGATGGCGCCTGCACCTCTCGCAGGCTCGTTCTACGGTGCTGCGCGCCATCATCAGCCTTCGCCTGAGAGTTCCCACCTCACCCACACCAGCAAGGAGTCCTCGCATGGCTGACGCCGGACGCGCGCGCAAGATCGCCGATCGCATCAAGACGCTCATCGCCGCGAACGTCGTGTCGATCGTCAAGGACCCCGACCTGGGCTTCATCACCGTCACCGACGTCCGCGTCACCGGCGACCTCCAGCACGCCTCGGTCTTCTACACCGTGTTCGGTGACGAGGCCCAGCGCGAGAAGACGGCCGCCCTGCTGGAGAAGAACAAGGGTCGCCTGCGGTCGTTCGTCGGCCAGCAGATCCAGATCCGGCTGACGCCCAGCCTGGACTTCTTCGCCGACGCGATCCCCGAGACCGCCGCGCACATGGAGGACCTGCTGCGCGAGGCCAAGGAGCGCGACGAGGCGGTGGCTGCGGCTGCGGCCGGCGCGACCTACGCCGGCGACGCCGACCCCTACCGCAAGCCCGAGCCCGAGGACGAGGCTCCTTCCACGGACGACCCCAGGGGCGACACCAGCGACGACGGCGCGGATGCCCGCGCCTGACGGCCTGCTCGTCGTCGACAAGCCGTCGGGCTGGACCAGCCACGACGTGGTCGGCCGGGCCCGTCGGCTGTGCGGGACGCGCAAGGTCGGCCATGCCGGCACCCTCGACCCGATGGCGACCGGCGTCCTGGTGCTCGGCATCGGCCGGGCCACCCGGCTGCTGACCTTCCTCGTCGGCTGCGACAAGGACTACACCGCCACCATCCGGCTGGGCCAGGCCACGATCACCGACGACGCCGAAGGGGAGGTCACCTCCTCCACGGCCGCAGATGGCGTCACCCCGGGACAGCTGGAAGCGGCCGTGAGCCAGCTGACCGGCGACATCGAGCAGGTGCCGAGCTCGGTCTCGGCCATCAAGGTCAAGGGTGAGCGCTCCTACCACCGGGTCCGGGCGGGCGAGGACGTCGACCTGCCCCCACGACCGGTGACGGTCAGCCGGTTCGACATCCTCGCGACGCGCCCGGGTGACGTGGGCGGCATACCCGTGCTCGACGTGGACGTCGAGGTGACGGTGAGCTCCGGCACCTACGTCCGTGCGCTCGCCCGCGACCTCGGTGCCGCACTCGGCGTCGGCGGCCACCTGAGCGCGTTGCGCCGCACCAGGGTCGGGGCCTTCACCCTGGACCGGGCGCACGACCTCGAGGCGCTCGGCGCCGTCGAGGACCCGGAGCAGATGCCGGTCACCCCGCTCGCCGATGCGGCTCGCGCCCAGTTCATCGTGCGCGAGCTCACCGACTCGGAGACCACCGCGCTGGGCTATGGCCAGCGGGTCGAGTCCGCGCAGGAGGGGCGCACCGAGCCGGTCGCGGCCTTCTCGCCGGACGGCCGGCTGGTCGCGATGCTCGACGAGACCGGACGTCAGGCCAGGGCGCACGTCGTGTTTGCCCCCGCTGGTTCGTAGAGTGTCCTCCGTGCACCGCTGGACCGATCCCGCCCAGACCCCTGAGGGCCTGCGCCCCTCCGTCGCCACCTTCGGCAACTTCGACGGAGTCCACCTCGGACACCGAGCGGTGCTGGCCCGCCTGCTCGCCGAGGCGACCGAGCGGGGCCTGCCCAGTGTGGCCGTCACGTTCGACCCGCACCCGGCGGCGATCTTCCACCCCGAGACCCTCGAGCTCATCGCGCCGGGGCGGCTGCGCGACGAGCTGCTCGAGACCACCGGCATCGACGGCCTGCTCGTGCTCGACTTCACGGAGGAGTTCGCGCAGCAGAGCGCCGAGGAGTTCATCGTCCACACCTTCGTCGAGACGCTCGGTGTCAGCGCGATCGTCGTCGGCGAGGACGCCCGCGGGTTCGGGCGTGGCTACACCGGCGACGTGTCCACCCTCGCGGCGCTGGGGGAGGAGCACGGCTTCGACGTGGTCGTCCTCGACGACCTCGGCAACGGCGAGCGCTGGTCGTCCTCCGCGGTGCGTCGCCACCTCGCCGCCGGCGAGGTGGGAGCCGCCTCTGCGATCCTCGGACGGCCGCACCGCATGACCGGCACCGTCGTGCACGGCGCCCACCGCGGGCGTGAGCTGGGCTACCCGACCGCCAACCTCGCGCCGGACTCGCTCGGCCTCGTCCCCGCGGACGGGGTGTATGCCGGGTGGCTCACCCGGGTGGCCAAGCCCGCGAACGACCCCGAGCGGACCCTGCCGGCAGCGATCTCGGTGGGGACCAACCCGACCTTCGACGGGACCGTGCGGACCGTGGAGGCCTATGTCCTCGACCGGACGGACCTCGACCTCTACGACGAGGAGGTCACCGTCGAGTTCGTCGAGCACATCCGCCCCACGCTGCGCTTCGACTCCATCGACGAGCTGCTCCAGGCCATGGCCGGGGACATCGAGAAGTGTCGACGGGTCCTCACCTCGATCGTCCCGTCCTGACGAGCAGGTCCCGCTCCGGCGGGACCTGGGCCAGGGCGAGTGGCGGCGCGGCGCGGTGGAGCCGGAGCGACTGGGGGCTGGTCGTCGCGGCCCTCGGGCTCTCGCTGATCGGGGCGCTGCTCGTCTGGTCGGCGACCCGGCACCAGGCCGGGTCGGCCTATCTCGTGCGGCACCTGACCAACACCGTCCTCGGCGTGGCGCTGGCCGCCGCCGTGACCAGGACCGGGTACCAGCTGCTGCGGGCGGTGGCGCCCCTGCTCTACCTCGCGTCCGTCGCGGGGCTGGTGCTGGTGCTCACCCCGGTCGGGTCGACCGTCAACGGGTCGCACTCGTGGATCCTGCTGCCCGGGGGATTCTCGGTCCAGCCGTCGGAGTTCGCCAAGGTCGCCCTGTGCCTCGGCCTGGCGATCCTGCTGGGGGAGCGGATCGACCGCCAGGCCCAGCCCGACGGTCGTGACCTGCTCCTCGCCGTCCTCGTGGTGGGCGTCCCCGTCGGGCTGGTCATGCTCCAGCCCGACCTCGGGTCGGCCCTCGTCCTCGGATCGCTCGGGTTCGGCGTGATCGCGGTCGCCGGCACCCCCAAGCGCTACCTCGCGGCTGCAACGGCCCTGGTGGCGGCGGCTGTCGTCGTTGCCCTCACCACGCCCGTCCTCAGTGACTACCAGCGGGATCGGCTGACGGCCTTCGCCGACCCGCAGGCGGACCCTCAGGGGATCGGGTACCAGACCCGCCAGGTGCGCATCGCCATCGGCTCCGGGGGCTGGCAGGGCCAGGGCCTGTTCGAGGGTCGGCAGACCCAGGGCGGGTTCATCCCCTACCAGCAGACCGACTTCGTGTTCTCCGTGGCGGGGGAGGAGCTGGGCTTCCTCGGCGCCGCAGGCCTGCTGCTGCTCCTGGGGTTCGTGGTGCTGCGCGCCGTCCTCGTGGCCGCACGGGCCCAGGACGCGTTCGGACGGCTGATGGCCTCCGGGGTCGCGGTGTGGTTCCTGTTCCAGGTCTTCGAGAACGTCGGCATGAACCTGGGGATCACGCCGGTCACCGGACTGCCGCTGCCGTTCCTGTCGTACGGCGGGTCCTCGATGTTCGCCTGCTGGCTGGCGGTCGGCCTGGTCAACAACGCACACCTGGCCTCGCGGCGGCGCTGAACCACGCGGCATACCGCCGACACGAGACCTGACCGCACGAAGCGTGACGCGTTCAACGCGCTCCGCGGCGACGTCCAACTGTTTGGCCACAATCGCGCTCGATCACCCCCGTTGGACCCTCGTGCGTGGCACTATCCCCGGCAACCCCTGTCACCCCTGTCACGCCGTGTCACCGCACTGTCACCGCACGCAGTCTCACCCCACTGTCACCCCACACTCCCTGTCACCGAGCCGAGGACGGTCAATGTCGACTCAAGCCCCCCATGCGACCTCCACGAGAGCCGCCTCCAGGAACGAGCGCTTCAGCGCCGCCGTCCTGGAGCAACGCCCGCCCACGGTGGCCCACCTGTTCCGTGACCGGGTCGCCAAGACGCCGCAGGCCGAGGCGTTCCGCTTCGCGGAGGACGACTCCTGGTCGTCGGTGACCTGGAGCCAGGTGCGCGAGCGCGCCTACCGCCTCGCCGCCGGCCTGATCGCCCTCGGCGTACGGCCCGAGGACCGCGTGGCCATCGCCTCCTCGACGCGCTATGAATGGGCGCTTGCGGACCTCGCGGTGATGTGCGCCGGTGGTGCCACCACAACGATCTACCCGACGACGATCGCCCCGGACGTCGCCTACATCCTGTCCAACTCGGGCAGCGTGGTCGTGTTCGCCGAGGACGACGACCAGGTCGCCAAGCTTCGGGAGCGCCGGATCGACCTGCCGGAGATCGTCCGCGTCGTGACCATCGACGGCACCACGGACGGTGACTGGGTGATCAGCCTCGACGAGCTCGAGCAGATGGGCGCCGAGCTGCTCACGACGAACTCCTCGGCCGTCGACGACCGCATCGACGCCCTCACCAAGGACCAGCTCGCCACCATCATCTACACCTCGGGCACGACGGGCCGTCCCAAGGGCGTCCGCCTCAGCCACGACGCGTGGACCTACGAAGCCGCTGCCGTCGACTCGATCGGCATCCTGAACCCCAGCGACCTCCAGTACCTCTGGCTGCCGCTGGCGCACGTCTTCGGCAAGGTGCTGCTGACCCTGCCCCTGCAGATGGGCTTCCCGACGGCGATCGACGGCCGCGTCGACAAGATCGTCGACAACCTCGCCGTCGTCCAGCCGACCTTCATGGGGGCCGCACCGCGCATCTTCGAGAAGGCCTACGGCCGGATCACGACGATGGTCGCGAACGAGGGCGGCGTGAAGGCCAAGCTGTTCGCGTGGGCCACCGGCGTGGGCGCCAAGGTCGCCGACGCCCGCGCGCGAGGCGAGGAGCCCTCGGGCATGCTCGCCCGCCAGTACGCCGTCGCCGACAAGCTCGTGCTGCACAAGGTGCGGGCCCGCTTCGGCGGTCGGATCCGGTTCTTCATCTCCGGGTCTGCGGCGCTCAACAAGGACATCGCGACCTGGTTCGACTCCGTCGGCCTGGTCATCCTGGAGGGCTACGGCCTCACCGAGACCAGCGCGGCGTCGTTCGTCAACCGGCCGGCCACCAACGCCATCGGCACCGTCGGCTGGGCCCTGCCCGGCACCGAGGTCCAGATCGCCGAGGACGGCGAGGTCCTGCTGCGTGGTCCCGGCGTGATGGAGGGCTACCACAACAAGCCCGAGGACACGGCCGAGACCAAGGACGCCGATGGCTGGTTGCACACCGGCGACATCGGGACCCTCGACGACAACGGGTACCTCAAGATCACCGACCGCAAGAAGGACTTCTTCAAGACGTCCGGTGGCAAGTACGTCGGTCCCTCGCTCATCGAGTCGACCTTCAAGGGCCTGTGCCCCTACGTCAGCCAGTTCATGGTCTACGGGTCCGACCACAACTTCGTGACGGCCCTGGTCACCCTCGACGCCGACGCGATCAAGGAGTGGGCCGACCTGCACGGAGTCGCCGGCGACTACCGCGCGATCGTCACCTCCCCGGAGGTGCGCGACATGGTGCAGATGTACGTCGACAACCTCAACGTCAACCTCAACCGCTGGGAGCAGATCAAGAAGTTCACGATCCTCGACCACGACCTCGCCATCGAGGACGGTGACCTCACGCCGAGCCTCAAGCTGCGCCGCAAGGCCGTGAGCGAGAAGTACCAGACGACGCTCGACGCGCTCTACACCAGCCAGTAGGTCGCGCCAGAGGGCTAGTCCGCAGGACCCGGAGCAGCAGCTCCACGCGGCGGGTCGGCGACGAGGGGCACGAAGCGGTACCACCCGTGCTCCTCGACCGCCGGCCCGCTGTCGCGTGCCACCACCCGGACCATCCGTCCAGCGACCGGGATGACGAGCACACCTCGTGGTGCCAGCTGCCGGACGAGCTCGGCAGGGAGCGACGGCGCCTGCGCGGACACCAGGATGCGGTCATACGGTCCGTATGCCGCGTGGCCCAGCTCGCCCGGCACGGCCGCCTCGACGTGCGCCCACGGCATACCCCTCAGCGCCAGGTTGGCGGCGCCGAAGGTGACGAGGTCGGGAACCCGCTCCACGCCGGTCACCCGGCCCGCCGGTCCGGTCAGGTGGGCCAGCAGGGCCGTGGACCAGCCGGACCCGGAGCCGACGTCGAGGACCCGGTCACCGGGCTGGACGTCGAGCAGCTCCAACATCTGCCGGACGGTCGTCGGTTGGCTGTTGGTCTGGCCGTGACCGATCGGGAGCGGCGCATCGCGCTCGCTGTGACGTCGTTGGGCGGGCGGCAGGAACGCCAGACGGGGGACCGCCTGCATCGCCGCGGCCACTCGTTCGGCCGTGCTCGGCACCCGTCCAGTATCGCCGGACGGGGTCGCCCAGCGCTCCGCGGGCTGGGTTCTGACCTGCCGGCCCAACGCGAACCTGAATGCGCGCTGAGGCTCCCAGCCAACCCCCAGCCAGCACGCAGTCTGCTCACATCGGCCGCGCGCACGCTGGGTTCGTGCCCTGGTGCTGGGGCCGGTCGGAGGTTTGCGCATGCCCCTGCTTGGTTGGCCCCTGCTCGTGACGCTGGGTCTGGCGACGGTCGCCACGACCGTCCTGGCGCTCGTGATGTGGTCCCGCGTCCGCGGCCCTGCCCCTGCGCGCGTGGGGCAGAGGGTCGCGCTGGTCGTGGCGTCCCAGCTCGCCGCGGTGCTGCTGGTCGCGGCTGCCCTCAACGACTACGGGTTCTTCTACGGGTCCTGGTCGGAGCTGTTGGGCACGTCGTCCTCGGCGGCTGCGGCGGTCCACGCCGGGGTGAACCCACCGACGAGGCGCCACGGCGCCCTCCCGGTGGCAGCCACCAGCGACGCCTCCCTCGGGGGTGTCGACTCCTGGTCGACGCCTGCGCAGTGGGCCACGCGCGGGCGGGTGGAGACCCTCACCCTGTCAGGCGCGCACAGCGGACTGTCCGAACCTGCCGCGGTCTACCTGCCACCGCAGTACTTCCAGAGGGCGTACGCGCGGACCATGTTCCCGGGGGTGGAGGTGTTCACCGGCTACCCGGGAACCACGAGGAACCTGGTCTCGCGGATGAAGTACCCGGATGTCCTGCTGTCGCAGATCGACGCGCACCGTGCGCGGCCGATGGTCCTGGTCATGATGCGACCGACCGTGGCACCGCCGCGGGACACCGAGTGCAGCGACGTGCCGGCCGGACCCCAGACCCTGACCTACTTCGGTGAGGACGTCCCGAGGACGGTGTCCCAGACCCTGCGGGTCGCTCCCGTCGGTTGGGGTGCCATCGGTGACTCCACCGGAGGCTACTGCGCAACCAAGCTCCTGCTCACCCACGCCTCGGTGTTCACGACGGCGGCCTCCCTCTCCGGCTACTACCACACGCTCCGGGACGGGACGACCGGAGACCTCTGGGGTGGGTCGTCGGTGCTGCGGGACCTCAACGACCCGGAATGGCTGGTGCGCCACCAGCCCGAACCCCCGGTCTCGCTCTTTGCGACGATCGGGACCGGCGAAGTCGGGGGCACGGGGATCCGCGACACCCGGCGGTTCGTCGCGCTCGTGCACGCCCCGATGTCCGTGACGACCGTGGTCGTCCCCGGCGGCGGACACAACTTCGCCACGTGGTCGGCCCTGATGCCGCAGGCCCTCGACTTCCTGTCCGCCCACCTCGGCGCCTGACCGTCCTCAGGGAGGTGTCGCCGCCAGCAGGGCACGGGCGATCACCTGGTGACCGGCGGCGTTCGGGTGGTCCCCGTCGGAGGACAGCAGCGGGGTGGGGTTGCGGTTGCCGTCCGCGCTGAGGAACGGTGCGTAGAGGTCCACGCAGGTGTCACCGAAGGTCCGCGCCGTCGCGCAGATCGCTCGGTTGGCGGCCAGCGTCACGGTGTCGCTCCAGTCGGCGAAGCCCAGCCCGCGCTGCTGGTCGGCGACGTCGCCGTCCTCGAACACGTTCCAGTAGGTCGTCACCTCCACCCGCTGACCGGCGTGCCCGAGGTCCCTGATCCGGGCGAGGTCCTTCGCGAGCCCGCGCGCCATGGCTGTCACGGCTGGCGCCCTGCAGGCCGCACCGCACCCCGTCCGTTCCCACTGGTCCTCGAGTGGTCCGAGGTCGTTGGCCCCGATGGTCAGCACGACCGTGTCAGCCGACGCCACCGACCCGGACGGTCCCGACTGGGTCAGCTGCGCGGCGAGCGAGCCGGTCGTCAGGCCCGGCACCCCGAGGTTGGTGGCGGTCGCAGCCCGCCCGTCCCGCGCCGCGACCAGGTCGGCGAGCCGCTCCACGAACGCTGCGCAGTCACAGTTGGACCCGGCGGTGACCGAGTCTCCGAGTCCCACGATGGACATGGTGTCCGAGGTGGTCGGGGTCGCCCCCTGCGGCGACGCCGACGGGGTGCTGCGCACCTGGGGGAGGGCGGTGTGCACCGGGGTCGATCCAGCGGGTGGTCGCGACCCGACCACGCCCACCACCGCCGCGATGGCGACCGCACCGACCGCCAGGGCGACGCCGCCGGCCACGACGCGTGGCGACGGGAGGTGGCGAGGCACCCGCGCGATGGTAGGAGCCCTTGCTGTGAGAAGCGTGGGAATCGTCGCATTTTCGGCACTCGGCGGTGCCGCCGTTACCCTTGTCCCACCATGACCCACACCTGCGGCGCCTCCGTCTTCCCGCTGCTCGAGCCGTTGCTCGAGCAGGTCAGCAAGCCCATCCAGTACGTCGGGGGCGAGCTGAACTCCACGGTGAAGGACTGGAACTGCGGCGGTCACGGCCCGGACGGCCAGGAGCTGACCACCCGCTGGGCGCTGATGTACCCGGACGCGTACGAGGTGGGCGTGCCGAACCAGGGCGTCATGATCCTCTACGAAGTGCTCAACGAGCGCCCGGACGCCCTCGCCGAGCGGACCTATGCGGTCTGGCCGGACTTGGAGGCACTGATGCGCGAGCACGCCGTGCCCCAGTTCACCGTCGATGCGCACCGGTCGGTGCGGGACTTCGACGTGCTCGGGCTGTCCTTCTCGACCGAGCTCGGCTACACCAACATGCTCACCGCACTCGACCTCGCGGGTATCCCGCTGCACGCGGTCGACCGCACCGACGACGACCCGATCGTCATCGCCGGCGGTCACGCCGCGTTCAACCCGGAGCCGGTCGCCGACTTCGTCGACGCTGCGATCGTGGGCGACGGCGAGGAGGCCGTGCTCGCGGTCACCCACCACATCGGTGCCTGGAAGGCGGAGGGTATGCCGGGCGGCCGCCGCGAGCTGCTGCTGCGCCTGGCTCGGACCGGTGGGGTCTACGTCCCGTCGCTCTACGACGTCTCCTACCTGCCCGACGGGCGGATCCAGCGGGTCGCGCCCAAGGCTGACGCCCACGGAGTGCCGTGGCGGGTGTCGAAGCACACCGTCATGGACCTCGACGCGTGGCCCTACCCCAAGCAGCCTCTCGTGCCGCTGGCCGAGTCGGTGCACGAGCGGATGTCCGTCGAGATCTTCCGTGGGTGCACGCGCGGTTGCCGGTTCTGCCAGGCCGGGATGATCACCCGCCCGGTGCGTGAGCGCTCCATCACCGGTATCGGCGAGATGGTCGAACGCGGCCTGGCCGCCACAGGCTTCGAGGAGGTCGGGCTGCTGTCGCTGTCCTCGGCCGACCACTCCGAGATCGCCGACATCGCCAAGGGTCTGGCTGACCGCTACGAAGGCACGCAGACCGGGCTGTCGCTGCCGTCGACCCGCGTCGACGCCTTCAACATCGACCTCGCCAACGAGCTCACCCGCAACGGCCGCCGCTCCGGGCTCACCTTCGCGCCCGAGGGCGGCAGCGAACGCATCCGCAAGGTCATCAACAAGATGGTGTCCGAGGACGACCTCATCAACACCGTCGCCGCGGCGTACGGCGCGGGCTGGCGCCAGGTGAAGCTGTACTTCATGTGTGGCCTGCCCACCGAGACCGACGAGGACGTCCTCCAGATCGCCGAGCTCGCGAAGAAGGTCATCGAGACCGGTCGCCAGGTCTCGGGTCGCCGTGACATCCGGTGCACCGTGTCGATCGGTGGGTTCGTGCCCAAGCCGCACACGCCGTTCCAGTGGTGCGCCCAGCTCGGCGACGAGGAGACCGATGCCCGCCTGGCCAAGCTGCGCGAGGCGATCCGGTCCGACCGCCGCTACGGCTCGTCCATCGGATTCCGTTACCACGACGGCAAGCCCGGCATCGTCGAGGGACTGCTATCCCGTGGCGACCGCCGGATCGGCCGGGTCATCGAACAGGTCTGGCGCGACGGTGGGCGGTTCGACGGCTGGAGCGAGCACTTCTCGTTCGACCGGTGGATGACGGCGGCCGACACCGCGCTGGCCGACCTCCCGGTCGACGTGGCCTGGTACACCACGCGCGAGCGCGGCGAGACCGAGGTGCTCCCGTGGGACCACATCGACTCGGGGCTCGACAAGGAGTGGCTCTGGGCGGACTGGCAGGACGCCCTCGACGAGACCGAGGTCGACGACTGCCGCTGGACGCCGTGCTTCGACTGCGGGGTCTGCCCGCAGATGGGCACCGACATCGAGGTCGGCCCGACGGGCAAGACGCTGCTCCCTCTGACCGTCCTCGGCGCCGGTCGCGAGGCGATGCTCGCGGGCGACCACACCCACTGACGCGGCACAGCCACCGAGCCTGAAGGATCGTCCGGACCAGGGTCCTGACGATCCTTCAGACTCGCGGGCGCCCGGCTCTCAGGGGACGACGACGACGTCGCCGACCATGCCCATGTCGTCGTGGATGGCGCAGATGTAGTGGAACGTGCCGACGGTGGTGAAGGTGACGTCGAACGGGGTGCCGGGCGCGAGGACCCCACTGTTGAGGTCGCCACCGGCGAAGTGGGTCGGGTCGCCGGATGGGGCCAGGACCGCGAGCCCGGGAGGCTCTTCGCCGAAGGTCACGGTGTGCGGTGCGCCGGGTCCGGCCACGTAGAACGAGACCGTGTGGCCCACGTGCACGACGAGGTGGTCACGGACGAACCGCGACACCCCGAAGCCCTCGCCGTCCACGCCGACCAGGACACGGGACCCGGTGGTGGCGTGCGACTGCCGGGCCTGCCGCCAGGCGTCCCGTCCGTGACCGAGCGCGGCCTGGGCCTGCTGCGTGCCGACCCTGTCGTAGTCCTGCTGGGTGTAGGGGTAGGCGGTGCCGGCCGGACGGACGTGCACCGTGCCCGTCATCATCAGACCGTGCAGCAGGCAGACGTACGTGAAGTCGCCGGTGGTCGTGAAGGTCAGCTGGTAGCTGGTGGCGGGGTTGGTGAACACGAAGATCGGCTGCGTGGCCAGGATTCCGGAGTTGGCGTAGGCGGTGCCGTTGTAGGGCGAGGATCCCTGGGCGGCGGTCTGTGACGGGTCGAACGGGTTGAACTCGGGCAGCGCCGTCCCGGGGGCAAGGAAGGTCACGGTGTGCGGCTCTGCGCTGTTGGAGGTCCAGTGGACGGTGTCGCCGGCGTCGACCCAGATGTTCTCGGGCAGGAAGGCCATGGCGGTGACGGCCATGTCGGGGGTCTCGGCGCCGACGCGCACGTGCCACGTGACGGGTGCAGCCGTTGCCGCCGAGGCACTCGAGCCGAGGGCGACTGGGATGACGAGGGGGATGGCGAGGGCTATGACGGAGACGACGGCCAGCACGAGCCGTCGCAGCATTGACTTCGCGGACATGGGTGCTCCTCAAGGGGGACTCACGGTCGCGGTCGCGGCCGCGTCGGATTGCTCGTGGGCCCCTTCAGCGCGCGCACTCCATGACAAGGGTGCTCGTCCGGCCATGACGTGACCTCATGCCTTTGGACGATTTCCGGCGTCCTCCGGCCGAGCTGTCAGGCTCGGCAGCGCCGCCTCGAAGGAATGGACTGATGGTGGGGCGTTACGGGCTCGAGATCGTCCCGCCGTTGGCCACGGTCAGCGCCGACGTCTCGTGGCAGCTGGCCGGGATGTCACGCTGCCCGGGGTTGGTGCTGTCGTAGCTGACCCGCCACGAGAACGAGCCGGAGGCCGTCTGCGCCGGGGCGTTGCCCGACAGGACGGACTGCGGTGAGGCGCCGGCGACGGTCCTGGTCGTCGAGAACGCGCTCGATCCGGTGCAGGCGCCGTTGGTGAAGAACTCGAACGACACGGTGCCAGCCATGGCGCCGCCGGCGGTGGCAGACACGGTCACCGAGTCGCTCGGCACCCAGGTCTGCGCACTGGTCAGCGACGACGGCACGGTGGTGACGACGACGTCCTCGTTGGTGTCGTCGCACGCGGTGTTGTGGGTCGTGCCGTTGTTGTTAGGCAGGTTCCCGCTGTACGAGGCCGCCCAGTGGTAGGTGCCTGCCGCGGTCGGGACGAACTGCGGGTTCGGCGTGTTGTAGGTGCCGTTGCCGCTGACCGTGACCGCACCGGAGGTGTACGCCGCCGTGGTGCAGTTGTCCGGCCCGAACAGGGTGAACGTCACCGTTCCGCCCGCTGCAGCACCACCGGTACCGGTCAGGTTGATGACCGGGTTGGCCGGCTGGGTGGCCAAGCCGCTCAGGGTGGCGGTGTCACTCACGGAACCACCCAGGACGACGTCGTCACTGGCCGTGGTGGCGAGGTCGGGCGTCACCGGGTTGACGGTGAAGCACTCGCTGGCTCGCGAGTCGGACGAGCCGGGGATGCCGTTGGCCGGGTCGCCGCTCCACGCTGCCCGCCAGCAGTATCGACCTGCCGAGGTCACGTAGGCGATCGGCGACAGGACCGTCACGGGGTAGGCCGCGCCGGTCAGGTTGGTCGATCCGACCGAGGTCCCGCCAGTCGTGCACAGCCCGGGGGAGTCGACCTTGCAGAGGTTGAACGCGACTGAGCCAGTCGGGGTGGCGGTACCGCCCACGAGGTCAACCACGGCCGAGTCCTTCACGGACACGACACCCGTCCCGATGGACAGACCACCTGCAGGGATGTCACCACCGGCGCCGGTCTTCGGCGTGGTGACGGTCGTGGAGGTGCAGTTGGTGATCGGAGGAGCGTTCTTGAGGATGGTGTCCTTGTAGTCGGCCGAGTCGGAGTTGCCCGTCACCGTGCTGGGAATGGTGTTGGCGAACGTCTTGCAGGCCGTGCTGCCGCCGAAGATGGTCGCGGTCAGGTCGACCGCTGCTTCGCCGCGGAACCCGTCCGAGCTGTACGCGGCCTGCGAGACGGCGGCGTTCAGCGTGGTCCCAGCGCTCAGGACCAGGTTGGGCGCTGTGCCGGACCAGGTGCGCAGAATCAGGTCCTTGCTGCTGCCGCTCTGGTCCCACAGGATCATGAAGTCGCCGGCCTTGCGGTTCGCCCACGGGTTGCAGGCGGCAATGAGCTGCGCGTCGGTGGCGGTGTCGTAGGCACAGGCGGCGGGAGCCGCGCTCTGCATGAACTCGTAGGCGATGAAGCCGCTGCCGCTGTTGGCGTCGCGCTCCCAGGCGAAGTAGAGCCAGTCGTGGTTGGGGGCGGCGGTGTCACGCTCGGTGTCGAGCCAGGCACGGCGCAGGTCGACCTGGCCGTTCGGGTTCGTCGTGTCCAGCATCGGTAGAGCCGCACTGTGGATGACGCCGATCTTGGTGACGTTCGAGTTCTTCGGGCCCAGCTCCTTGACGTTGCCGAAGCCGTCTGCGAGCTCGGTGGTGTTGGCGTCGGGGACCGTGCCGTCGATATTGAACGGGCCGTCGGCGGCATAGGCCACCTGTGGCACGGCCACCGCTCCCGCGACGACCAGCCCGGCGATGGCGAGCGCGGCCTTCAGCCGCGACCTGCGGGTCATCCTGTTTGCGCCCCCTGCTGCGGTCATGCGTGGTGTCATGACTCCTCCAATTTTCAGCTGCACCGGCCCGGGTTGGAGCCGGGTCGGCATCGCCAGCGGTGTAAGCCGCGGCTCCGTCGTCAGGGGAGCTCCCGCCAGCAGGGGGTTCGGAGGACGGTGGGGTCGTCGGGCACTGTCGGTCGGTGCCGGTCTCCCACGCTAGGACGGCCCGGCGTCGAGCAGGACCGCCACCCGGCGCAGGTGGAAGCACGCCGAAAGTGCTGGAGGAATCAGGCAATCCGGCGATTCACGGCCAAGCAGGCCCCTCGCATGCCATGGCTCTCAGGGAACTCACATGAAACCGGTGACATTTGTCATCGGGCAGGGACCAACCCCCGGTGTCGAATGAGACCGCTCCACCTGCGGGCGGCCGAGACCCGGCTGCCCCGGGCCACTCGTCCCGGAGGTCTGATGTCACGAATGTCGAGAACCGCCTGCGCCGCACTGGGCGCAGCCGCACTGGTCACTGCCGCAACCGCCGGATCCGCCCTGGCTGCCACGTCGGGGCCTCACGCCCTGCCCGGCAGCGTCCCGTCCTGGGCCGTCGCGAAGAACCGCGCCGCCAGCACCGACGGCACCCAGCAGGTCACGTTCCGCGTCTACCTCAACTACCGCGGAGGTGACGCGGCCGCGGCATACGCCAGCTCCGTCTCGACCCCCGGCAGCGCCAACTACAAGAAGTTCCTGACCCCGGCGCAGTTCCGCGCCCAGTTCTCGCCCGTGCAGGCCGACGTGAACAGCGTCTCGGCGTGGCTGAAGAGCCAGGGCTTCTCGATCGGCACGACCCCCGACAACCGCAAGTACGTCGAGGCCACCGGCACGCTCGCCCAGGCGGCCGCCGCCTTCGACACCTCCTTCGCGGAGTACCGCACCGAGGGCAAGGTGGTGCGCGCCAACGCCTCGGCGCTCAAGGTCCCCGCGAGCCTGACCGCCGTCGAGGGCGTCGTCGGGCTCGACGAGTCGCAGACCCTGGCCCACGCGGACAAGGTCACCCCAGGACCGGACCTGTTCCGCAACGCCGAGCCGACGAGCGCCTACTGGGGCGAGAAGACGGTGCAGAACACCCCGACGCCGGACGGCACCGCCCTGCCGGCCTCCCCGAGCGCCTTCGCGCCCAAGGGGTATGCCGGGGCGCAGCTCCAGGGCCTGTACGGCATGACCGGGGCGATCGGCTCCGGCAACGACGGCCGGGGAGTCACGGTCGGCATCATCGACGCCTACGCGTCGCCGACGATCCTCCAGGACGCCAACACCTACTCGGCCGCCCACGGGCTGCCGTCCCTCAACGGTCACTTCACCCAGGTCGTGGCGCCGGGCACCTACAACCGTCCCGAGAACCCCAGGCAGGACCCCCAGGGCTGGGCCGGTGAGGAGACCCTCGACGTCGAGGCTGTCCACACCATGGCTCCGGGAGCCGACATCACCTACATCGGCGCCCCGAACAACTACCGCGACATGGACGCGATCATGAACAAGGTGGTGGACAAGCACCTCGCCGACATCGTCAGCAACTCCTACGGCTACGGCGGCGAAGCACTCCCGGCCGGCACCATCAAGCCGTCGTTGGACACCCAGATCCAGGCGGCCGCAGAGGGCATGACGCTGTTCTTCTCCTCCGGCGACAGCGGCGACGAGACCGGCGGGGTCGCGGGCGCCACCCCCAGCCCGGACTGGCCGGCCTCGAGCCCCTACGTCACGGCGGTGGGCGGCACCAGCGCCGGCGTGTCCCAGGCCAACGGTCGAGTCTTCGAGCTCGGCTGGGAGACCGCCAAGGGCACGCTGAACAAGACCACCACGACGTGGAACACCCCGGCGTTCCTCTACGGCAGCGGCGGCGGCACCTCGCGGCTGTTCGCCCAGCCTTCCTACCAGGCGGGTGTGGTCCCTGCGGCCATCTCGCAGACCTACGGTGGCGGCGCGATGCGCTCGGTGCCCGACGTCGCGGCCCTCGGAGACCCCAACACCGGCATGCTCGTCGGTGAGACCCAGACCTTCCCGGACGGGTCGCAGCAGTACTCCGAGTACCGCATCGGCGGCACCTCGCTCGCCTCGCCGCTCTACGCGGGCATGTTCGCGCTGGCCCAGCAGAAGGCGGGTCACGCGTTCGGTCTCGCCAACCCGGTGCTCTACGGAGCCCGCAGCACCAGCATCGACATCACCAAGTCCGACATCGCGGCCTACCCCGGTGACGTTCGCTCCGACTACGTCAACGGCGTCGACGCCGGCGACGGCTACGTCTACAGCGCTCGCTACTTCGACCGTGATGACGCCCTGACCATCCACGTCCGCCCCGGGTACGACGACGTCACCGGCGTCGGCGTCCCCAACGGACAGGCGTGGTTGAACGCGGTCGCTTCCTCCTGACCGCGCGCGCCGGCGGGTGGGGCCCCTTCACCCTCTCGTCGGCGCCACCCCCTGGCTCCTCGTGCGGAGAGGGTCAGGGTATGCCGCCCGCTCACCCAGGCTCAGCGCCTGAGGTGGGCGGGCGGCGTACGTTCCGCACGGGGGAGGGAGGGTCGGCGAGCCGGTCAGCTCATCGACATCCCGCCGGCTGGTGCGCTGGCGAACCACGGGGAGTGCAGGTCGAGGTAGCGCATGTCCCTCACCTGGGCCATCTCGTCCTCGAACTCGCGACGACGGTCCTCGGGCATCTCCTTCTTCTCGCCGACGCGGGCCTCCTCCTCGCTCCGGAACGCGATGGTCTCGGTGAAGAAACCGTCCTCGTCGATCGCGATGGTGCCGCCGATGATCTCGGGACGCTGCTCCTGGAGCATGTCCATCGGCTGGTCCATGAAGCGCCGGAACCGCTCGGTGTCACTGAGCCGGCCCTGCATGACCTGCACGAAGCCCGCGTCGTCCGAACCGCCGTTCAGGAACATCTGCGCGTTGTCGCAGTCGTGGAAGGTGACGTCACCGTCGAAGCACTCCTGCATCTTGGTGAACCACTCACCCTGCTCGGGCCTGGTGGAGTTCCTCGCAGCAGCCTCCCGGCTCTCGAACCGGACCACGCCCACGAACTCGTTGTCGTCGGTCATGCCGTAGGTCCCCCCGAGCCAGCCCTCGGCCGTCGGTCCCAGCTGCTCTCGCCACTCGTCGGTCAGCTGGTGCATTCGGTCCGCGTCCCGACACTTTCCCTGGATGATCTGGATGAACACCTCGAAACCCTCCGCTCTCTGCAGGGGCCGCTTCCCACTGAAGTGGTCCACCTGACGAAGTTACGCCGGGGCCGCTGCCACGTCACCAGACAATCCGGGCCGTGCGCCGAGCGGTCGGCCMGGCCWGGCCGACCGCGGGGCGAGGACCGTGGTCACGCGAAGAGGGCCCCCACGACCTCGCGGAAGGTCGCGGTGTGCAGGTCGACGTCCGCCCGGCTCGTCTCGGGGCACATCAGGGCCATGTTGTGGAAGGGCGTCATGAGGATGCCCCGGTTGCACATCGCGAGGTGCAGGTAGGCATCGAGCACGTCGTCGGCGGCCGCTGCGGACTCTTGACCGCTACCGGGTGCGGGACGCGCGAAACGGTACTCCGCGCGGGCGCCGAGCTGGCTGATCGACCAGGGGACATCGAGCTCGTCGAGTGTCGCCTGGACGCCGGCGGTGAAGGCCGTCGCCAGCTCGGTCATGTGGCTGAACGCGTCGGGCGTGAGCACCTCCGCGAGCGTGGCCCGCATCGCCGCCGTCGACAGGGCGTTGCCTGCCAGCGTGCCGCCGACGCCACCCACGTCGACGATGTCGGCGTCGCCGGCATCGGTGTGACGGGTGACCGCATCGGCGACCTCTCGGGAGATCCCGTAGGCGCCGCAAGGGATCCCGCCACCGATCGACTTGCCGATGACGAAGATGTCCGGCTCCAGATGCCATTCACGGGTCGCGCCACCCCACCCGGCCGAGAACGTGTGCGTCTCGTCGATCATCAACAGGGCGCCGTACCGGGTGGCGAGCTCGCGGAGCCCGGCCAGGAATCCCTCGTCGGGCAGCACTATCCCGATGTTGGTCAGGGCGGGCTCAGTGAGGATCGCGGCGACGTCGCCGTGGGCCAGCACTGCCTCGACCGACGCGAGGTCGTTCCAGGTCGCGACGCGGGTCGTGAGATCGAGGTCGACCGGGGGAGCGACGTTCCCTGGGCGACTCTGCGCCTTGCCCTCGGGACCGGGCAGGGCGAACGCCTCGTCCACCGAGCCGTGGTAGCAGTAGGCGAACACCAGCACCTTGGGCCGGCCGGTGGCGAGCCGTGCCAGCCGGATCGCCCAGCGGTTCGCGTCGGTCGCGGACAGCGTGAAGCTCCACAACGGCATACCGAAGCGTCGCTCCAGCTCGGCGCCCACCCACTGGGCGTCCGCGGTCGGGAGCATCGTGGTGATGCCGCCCAGGTCGCCGGCCCGGCGCTGGACGGCGGCCACGGTCGCGGCAGGGGAGTGGCCGGCCATCGCGCCCGTGTCGCCGAGGGTGAAGTCGACGTAGGTGTGGCCGTCGACGTCGGTGACCCGGTTGCCGGTCGCGCGGTCGAGGTAGAGCGGGAATCCGCCGGACCACATGTTCATCCAGGTCATCGGCACGCGGCCGAAGAGGTTGTCGGCCTCCTCGAACAAGGCGCTGCTGCGGGGGTGGTTGTCGGTGTATGCCGCCTGCTCACGGTTCAGGAGCGCGGTGAGCCGGGCGCGGTCGAGGTGGGCCATGCGGCCACGCTAGGACCCCGGGCGGGCCGGTCGCAGGCGAGTGCGGATTCCGTTGCGGTGCGTAGTCAGCGGTGCGTGGTCAGCCCTTGACGTACGACAACTTCTCGCAGATGCGCCCGTCGCGGAAGCGGATGACGTCCACGCCGCGGACATGGCCCGGTGTGCCGTCGTCGTTCGTCCAGGCGTAGGACCAGCGGAACAGCGCCCGGTCACCGGCGACGAACTGCTCCTCGGTCGTGAAGACAGGGTCCGTCGTCTCGGCGAACATCCGTGTCCACACGGCGCGCACGGCATCGGCCCCCTCGTGGCGGACCCCGTCCGGCGCCGGCCCCGTGGCCTCGAACACGCAGTCCGGTGTCATCTCCAGCAGGGCCGCGTCCATGTCACCGTTCCCGAACGCCCGCAGGAAGCGTGCGGCGCAGGCATGGTTGGGGCCCCACTCCGAGTCGCGTCCGAAGGTGGCGAGCAGGTCGGCCTGGGACCCGCCGTGGGAGATGGCCCGTGGCGCCACGGCGCCGACGCTGCGGTAGGCCTCCTCGCGCTCGGCGAACCAGCCGGCCACGCCCGCCACGAGGGTCGGGTCGAGCCGCCGGTCCGTCCCGGTCGCCGCCGACAGGTCCCAGGAGTGGATGAGGTGGTCGGAGGCGAGCTGCCAGACGTACTCGGCGACGTCGGTGTCGCCGAAGGACAGGGGAACCGTGCCGCCCCGGGGGAGCCGCTCGGCGACGGACGTGGTGGCTGCCTTCGCCGCATCGATCGACCGCGCCACCGGCTCGTCGCCGAGCAGGTCGCCGTCGAGGCGGTCGCCCACCTCCTGGATCGTGCCGCCCTCCAGGAGGGCAGCGGTCCACAGGTCCTCCGACGTCACGTGGTTGACCAGGTCCCGCACGCTCCACTCGCTGCAGGGGGTGGGGGAGTCCCACTGGTCGTCGCGGACCGCGACGACGACGTCGGCCCAGCGCTCCACCGTGCGGTGGTACAGCGTGTTGAGATCCATCAGATAGCTCCGCTCTGCAGTGCCGTTCTGGTGGCCCGTACCCACCAGTCGAGGTCCGTCCTCTCCCGGGCCCGGATCGCCCGGTCCGGGTGCTCGACCGCGTCGAGCGCCTTGTTCCACCCCAGCCAGACCATGGCCGACAGGAGCCCGAGGTGCATGGTCCGGTCGTCGCATGCCTCGCCGGCCGCTGCCCGATACCAGCCGATCAGGTCCTCCCTCGTCGCCTCGACGACCGAGGAGCACCCGGCGACGAACCTGGCGATGTCGAGGGCTCCCGGTCCCTGCGTCGCCATCGCCCAGTCCAGGAGGACGAGGTCGTCTCCCTCGAACGCCATGTTGACCGTGGCCAGGTCACCGTGGGCCAACGTCGACGGCGAACGGTGCAGGGCGGTGACGAGCGGGGTGGGGTCGTCGAGCAGGCCGAGCACGGGGTCAGCGACGTCGGGCGGGACGGCATCGGCGAACAGCTCCCATCCGCGCAGTGCCAGGCGCATGAGCTCGACCTCGGCGACCCGGGCCTCCCGGATGCGTCGCGGGGTGAACAGCGTCACGACGAGGTCGAGCGGAGCCAGTCCGGGCGGCGCCTGGCCGAGAAGGGCACGGTGGAGGGAGGCGACTGCGGTCATCGTCTGTGCCGCCTGCTCGGCCGAGAGCCGGTCCTCCCACGTCAGGACGCGGTCGCCGAGGTCCCGCAGCACCAGGACCGTGCTGTCACCCTCGACCCAGCCGTCCACCACGGCGTGACCGATGCCCGGGGGCAGCCGGTCGAAGGTGCCGTCACGCCACAGGACGTACTCCGGGGAGAGCCCACCGCCCGTCATGGCCAGGGTCACGTCGTGTCGGGGGTCGACCCGCTTGACCACGAGCGCACGCCCGTCCCGGAGCCGGACCCGCTCGAGCCCCGCTCCCGACTTGCCCACGTGGTCCGAGACCACTGTGCGTTCCACGACGTCGCGCAGGACGTCGCCCGCTGCCACGAGTCCACCGTGGCACGGAGCGCAGCCGCCCACCATGGCCCGATGGAGCCACTCAGGAGCCGGTGCCTAGGCTTGCCCCATGGCCAGGCAGCGCGTTCCCGAAGGACCCCCACCCGCCCTGGCGGTGCAGAAGCTGCGGATCCGGTACGCGAAGCGGGGTCGGCTGCGGTTCTCCTCCACCCGTGACTTCCAGCGTGCCCTCGAGCGTGCCCTGCGCCGTGCGGGGGTGCCGATGGCGTTCTCGGCCGGCTTCCACCCGCACCCCAAGATCAGCTACGCGAACGCCGCGCCCACCGGGACCGCCAGCGAGGCCGAGTACTTCGAGATCTCGGTGACCGAGAGGGTCGACCCCGAGTCCGTGCGTCGGGCCCTCGACGAGGCGCTGCCCGAGGGGTTGGATGTGCTCGAGGTGGTCGAAGCGGCCCCCGGTGCGCTCGCGGACCGGCTCCAGGGCAGCGACTGGGTGATGGACTTCTCGGGGCTCACCGTCGAGCAGCTCCAGCAGGCCGCCGACCAGCTCCTCGCGCTCGACCGGGTCGAGGTCACCCGCACCTTCAAGACCGGTCCGAAGACCTTCGACGTGAGATCGGCCGTCGTGTCGATGACCACGGAGCCGTCGCAGCGCCCCGACTGTGCGATACTGCGGGTGGTTGTACGGCACACCACACCGGCCGTACGCCCCGACGACGTCCTGACCGCGCTGCGAGCAGCCACGGAGCTCACGCCACCGACACCACCCCTGGTGACCCGACTGGCGCAAGGCCCGCTGCGACCCGCAACCGCTGGGGTGGCTGATCCACTGGCTGCCGACAAGAACGACGACGGCGCCTGACCTGGTGCCGCGCGACCTGCGCGAGCCTTGACGGGCGTAGCCCACCCGACTTCCGTGTCGACGGCACCCGCCACCGACACGACGCAACACCGCGCACCACGTGGCCGATGGGAGAGTCCTCCGGGACTCTCGGTGTGGCCTTCGCCCGTGGGTGACGGAAGGGCGCCGAATGGCCTCCAACGAAGACCTGTTCACCTCAGACTCCTCAGGCACCTCAGAGGGCCCAGACACCTCGGGTACCTTCGCGCAGGAGCCTGCTGCGGACGCTGGCGTCAGCGCCCCGGCACCAGCCCGCAAGCGTGCACGACGGGCGACCAAGAAGGCGTCCGCACCGGAAGCTGTCGAGGTCACCGACTCGGGCGCAGCCGTCGTCGCGCAGGACGTCCTCGCCCTGGACGCTGCCCTCGGCTCCACCGAGACGGATGCCGCCGACACGACCGAAGCTCCGGTCGCGGCGAGGAAGACCGCCACCAAGTCGGCCACCAAGAAGACTGCGAAGAAGGCCACCGCGAAGAAGGCGGCTCCCAAGAAGGCCGCCAAGGCCACCGCCGACTCCCTTGCCGCCGACGTGGAGCCCGCCGTCGACGGGACGGCCATCGGCGAGACCACCGACCTGAACGCGGTGGACGCCGAGCCTGCCACCCCCGCCCCCAGGACGAGGTCGCGTCGGGCCACCCGCGCCACGGCCGAGCCGGCGCTCGACGAGACGATCGACGACGAGGCCACCGAGGCCACCGAGGGCGAGACGCCCGAGGACGAGACTTCCGAGGACGAGGCCGCAGCGACTGCCGCTGCCGTGCCGAGCTTCGGCGTGGTGTTCCAGGCGCCGGACCCGGCAGCGGCCCGGCCGACGCGCCGCCGCGCGGCCACCAAGGCGGCGGGACCGCCGCAGGTCACGGAGGCAGCCCCGGTCGCCGAGCAGGACACGACAGGCGAGGCAGAGCAGGCCGATGGTGCAGCCGAGGTCGGCGAGGTGCAGGACGCACCCGCACCGCGCCGCCGCCGCGGCCGTGGGGCCAGGCAGCAGGGCGGCGCCCAGGGCGACGCAACCGCCCGCGAGGACGCCGACACCGCCGAACGCACCGAGGACGCCGCGCAGGCCGACCAGGGTGGGGACGGCCACGCAGGCGACGACGACTCCGAGGGTGGTTCCGAGGGCGGTCGCCGTCGGCGCCGCCGCGGCGGCAAGGGCCGCGGCCGTGGCCGAGGTCAGGGCGACGCCGACGCCGCTGTTTCCTCTGAGGACGACGACGAGCCCTCCTCCGAGGGCCCCGACTCCGATGCCCTCGACGACCAGGGTGGTGACGGCGACGCGTCGTCGAGCCGTCGTCGTCGTCGCCGTCGCCGCAGTGGTTCCTCGGCCGAGGGGGACGACCCGCCCGGCACCGTGACCCGCGTGCGCGAGTCCCGCCGCGACGAGCCGCAGAGCGTGAAGGGCTCGACCCGCCTCGAGGCCAAGAAGCAGCGTCGCCGCGAGGGCCGCGAGGCCGGCCGTCGTCGCACGATCATCACCGAGGCCGAGTTCCTCGCCCGTCGCGAGAGCGTTGAGCGCGTCATGGTCGTCCGCGAGCGTGAGGGCCGCACCCAGATCGGCGTGCTCGAGGACAACGTCCTCGTCGAGCACTACGTGTCGCGCGAGAGCAACGCCTCGATGGCGGGCAACGTCTACCTCGGCCGGGTCCAGAACGTGCTCCCGTCCATGGAGGCTGCCTTCGTCGACATCGGCAAGGGCCGCAACGCCGTGCTGTACGCCGGTGAGGTCAACTGGGATGCCGCGGGGCTGGAGAACAACCAGCCCAAGCGCATCGAGAACGCCCTCAAGTCCGGTGACACCGTTCTCGTGCAGGTCACCAAGGACCCGATCGGTCACAAGGGCGCCAGGCTGACCAGCCAGATCTCGCTCCCGGGCCGTTACCTCGTCTACGTGCCCGAGGGCTCGATGACGGGCATCTCCCGCAAGCTCCCCGACACCGAGCGCAGCCGCCTCAAGGGCATCCTCAAGGAGGTCGTGCCGGACACCGCCGGCGTTATCGTGCGCACCGCCGCCGAAGGGGCGAGCGAGGAGGAGCTGCGCGCCGACGTGGAGCGACTCACCAAGACGTGGGACAAGATCAAGGGCAAGGCCGACTCCAAGGGCAAGGCCAAGGGCGGGTCGCCGTCCCTCGTCCACGGCGAGCCGGACCTCACGGTCCGCGTCATCCGCGACGTCTTCAACGAGGACTTCACCTCCCTCGTGGTTGCCGGCGACCAGGCCTACGGCGAGGTCAGCGACTACCTCGGCGACGTCGCCCCCGACCTCGCCGAGCGGCTCCAGAAGTGGACGTCCGAGGAGGACCTGTTCACCCACTACCGCGTGGACGAGCAGATCGCCAAGGCCATGGACCGCAAGGTCTGGCTGCCCTCGGGTGGCTCCCTGGTCATCGACCGCACGGAAGCCATGACGGTCGTCGACGTCAACACGGGCAAGTTCGTCGGCTCGGGGGGCAACCTCGAGGAGACCGTCACCAAGAACAACATCGAGGCGGCCGAGGAGATCGTCCGCCAGCTCCGGCTGCGCGACATCGGCGGCATCATCGTCATCGACTTCATCGACATGGTGCTGGAGAGCAACCGCGACCTCGTGGTGCGCCGCCTCCTGGAGTGCCTGGGCCGGGACCGGACCAAGCACCAGGTCGCCGAGGTGACCTCGCTCGGCCTGGTCCAGATGACCCGCAAGCGCGTCGGGTCGGGCCTCATCGAGGTCTTCTCCGAGACCTGCGAACACTGCGGTGGACGCGGGATCATCGTGCACGCCGACCCGGTCGACCGGTCGTCCGGTGGCGACGGCCGGGACAGCCGCGACAACCGGGACAGCGGTGGCGGCAGTCAGGGTGGCGCCGGCTCGAGCGGCCAGAACTCACGCAGTGGCCGCGGCCGTCGCGGACGCTCCGGCACCTCGGCCCCTGAGGAGCAGGCCCCGCCGCAGCCGGTCCACTCCGGTCCGACTCCGGCCCAGATCGCCGCAGCCGCGCACGCGGCGGCCCTGAAGTCGGCCGACCACCACCACCACCACGACGACGACCACGACCACGCCGAGCACGACGACCTGGGTGGGCAGGATGCACCGGTCGTCGAGGTGCACGAGGACGTCGACCAGGAGCAGCCCGACCAGGCTGTCCCGGAGACTGCCTCTGAGGTTGCCCCTGAGGTTGTCCCTGAGGTTGTCCCTGAGACGCTGACGGAGCCCGAGCCGGTCCGCGAGCTCGCTCCCGAGCCCGTGGCCCTGGCCCCGAAGCGCCGCAAGCGCGGCCGCGTCGTCGCACCGGCCGGCCCGCCGCGCGCAGGCGCCGGCGACGCCGACGGCGAGCCCYCCGCGGAGGCGACGGCAGAGCAGGCCTGAGCCGTGCGGCATACCGGTGGATCACCCCTCGGTGTGCCGCACGACCGCCGGTTTGGTCGGCAAGGCCCCTAGCCGGTAATCTTCATCCTTGGTGCGCCCACCATCCGGCGTCCGCGTCTGTGTTCAGTCACAGCGCGGGTAGCTGCTGGCTGGTCCAGACAGAGAGCGCGTGCTTCCCGAAGTAGAAAAGAGTTCCACGTGTACGCGATTGTTCGCGCTGGTGGTCGCCAGGAGAAGGTTTCCGTCGGCGACGTCCTCATCATCGACAAGGTCAGCGGCAAGGCTGGCGACAGCATCGACCTGACCCCCTTGCTCGTCGTCGACGGCTCGACCGTGACCAGCGACGCTGCCAAGCTCGCCAAGGTCAGCGTCAAGGCTGAGGTCGTCAAGGCCGCCAAGGGCCCCAAGATCACGATCATGAAGTACAAGAACAAGACCGGCTACCGCAAGCGTCAGGGCCACCGTCAGCACCTGACCCAGGTCAAGATCACCTCGATCGACGCCTGAGTTTCGGACCAGAACAAGACATAGGCAGGTACTGACATGGCACACAAGAAGGGTGCGTCCTCGACCCGCAACGGTCGCGACTCGAACGCACAGTTCCTCGGCGTCAAGCGCTTCGGCGGCCAGCTCGTGAACGCGGGCGAGATCCTCGTCCGCCAGCGTGGCACGCACTTCCACCCCGGTGACGGCGTCGGCCGTGGCGGCGACGACACGCTGTTCGCGCTCGTCGCGGGCAACGTCCAGTTCGGCACGAAGCGTCGGCGCAAGGTCGTCAACATCGTCCCGCTGGAGACCTCGGACGCCAGCTGAGCCTCCGGGCGAAGCAGGAGATCAGATACTTCCGGGCGAAGCAGGAGATCAGATACCTCCGGGCGAAGCAGGAGATCAGAAACTTCGGTATGCCGCGTGGCCAGGCCGCGCGACGCACCGCACCGGAGGGGGCGGGCCCGACTCGGGCCCGCCCCCTCCACCCGTCCCACCTAGAATTCATGCCTGAGACCAGAGGAGCCCCATGACCACCTTCGTCGACCGCGTCGTGCTGCACGTCGCTGCCGGCGACGGCGGACACGGAGTGGCTTCCGTCAAGCGCGAGAAGTTCAAGCCGCTCGGAGGCCCGGACGGTGGCAACGGCGGGCGTGGCGGCAACGTCATCCTGCGCGTCGACCCGAACGCCACCACGCTGCTGGACTACCACCACCACCCCCACCGCAAGGCGACGAACGGCAAGCCCGGCGCCGGTGACGAGCGCAACGGCGCCGACGGCGGCGACCTGGTGCTGCCCGTCCCGGAGGGCACCGTCGTCAAGGACGGCGCCGGTGAGGTGCTGATGGACCTCGTCGGACTCGACGGTGAGTTCATCGTCGCCAAGGGTGGCCGGGGTGGCCTCGGCAACAAGGCCCTGTCGTCGGCCCGTCGCAAGGCGCCCGGCTTCGCCCTGCTCGGTGAGCCCGGTGACACCCTCGACATCGTCCTCGAGCTCAAGTCGCTCGCCGACGTCGCGCTGATCGGCTTCCCCTCTGCAGGGAAGTCCTCTCTCGTGTCGGTGCTGTCGGCCGCGCGACCCAAGATCGCGGACTACCCGTTCACCACGCTGGTGCCCAACCTCGGCGTCGTCCAGGCCGGTGACGCTCGCTTCACCATCGCCGACGTCCCCGGGCTGATCCCGGGCGCCAGCGAGGGCAAGGGCCTCGGGCTGGAGTTCCTGCGCCACGTCGAGCGGTGCTCGGTCCTGGTGCACGTGATCGACTGCGCGACCCTGGAGCCCGGCCGCGACCCGATGAGCGACCTCGACGTCATCGAGCGCGAGCTCGCCCAGTACGTCCCTGACGCGACCCTCGGCGGCCGACCGCTGGCCGAGCGCACGCGCATGGTCGTGCTCAACAAGTCCGATGTCCCTGACGCGAACGAGCTGGCCGACATGGTCAAGCCCGACCTCGAGGCGCGCGGCATCGAGGTGTTCCTCGTGTCCGCGGTCGCCCACACGGGGCTGCGCGAGCTGACCTTCGCCATGGCGCGGCAGGTCAAGGCCGCTCGGGCCGAGATCGAGGCCGCAGCCGCGGCCACCCCGCAGCGCATCGTGATCCGGCCCAAGTCGGTCGACGACACCGGCTTCAAGGTCATCCGCGAGAACACCCCGGACGGCGAGGTCTTCCGCATCGACGGTGAGCGGCCCACCCGCTGGGTGCGCCAGACCGACTTCTCCAACGACGAGGCCGTGGGTTACCTCGCCGACCGGCTGGGCCGGGCCGGCGTCGAGCAGGCGCTCTTCGCCGCTGGCGCGGTCGCCGGAGCCACCGTGCTCATCGGCCCGAAGGACGACGCCGTCGTCTTCGACTGGGAACCCACCCTCGTGGCCGGCGCCGAGCTGCTCGGCGCCCGCGGCACCGACCTGCGGCTCGAGGACGCTGCCCGTCCCACCCGCGACGACAAGCGGGCCGACTACGCCGACCGTCGCGCGGCCAAGACCGCCGCCCGCGACGAGCTCGCTGCCGAGCGTCGGGCCGGTCACTGGGCTACGGCGAAGGACGAGGACGCCGAGGAATGAGCGTCGAGGGATGAGCGCGGCTGACCGCCGGGGGGACGTGGCCCGCGCCCGGCGCCTCGTGGTCAAGGTCGGTTCGTCGAGCCTGACCGACGTCGGGGGAGGGGCGCTCGACGAGGAGCGGCTCATCGCGCTCGTCGACGTGCTCGCCAAGCGACGCCTCGCCGGTCACCAGGTCGTGCTGGTGTCCTCTGGCGCCATCGCCGCGGGCATCGCACCTCTCGGCCTGACCAGGCGGCCCTGGGACCTCGCGACCCAGCAAGCCGCGGCCAGTGTGGGGCAGGGAGCCCTCGTCGCGGCATACCAGCGGGCCTTTGGTGTCCACGGGCTGACGGTGGGGCAGGTGCTCCTCACGGCCGACGACATGACCCGGCGGTCGCACTACACCAACGCCCGCCGCACCCTGGACCGCTTGCTCGAGCTCGGCATCGTGCCCATCGTCAACGAGAACGACACCGTGGCCACCCACGAGATCCGGTTCGGGGACAACGACCGGCTCGCCTCCCTGGTGGCCCACCTCGTGCACGCCGACGGGCTCGTCCTGCTCACTGACGTGGACGCCCTGTATGACGGGCCGCCCAGCCGAGCCGGCACCAAGCGGGTGCCGACCGTGGTCGGGGGAGCGGGCCTGGACGTGATCGCGATCGGCGGCACGGGTTCGAGCGTCGGCAGCGGCGGAATGGTCACCAAGGTCGAGGCGGCCTCCATCGCCAACGCCGCGGGGATCACGACCGTGCTCACCAGTGCGACCCAGGTCGAGGCGGCGCTGGCCGGCGAGGACGTCGGGACGGTCTTCGTCCCCACGGGCTCGCGCCGCACCTCCCGCAAGCTGTGGCTGGCCCACGCCACGACGCCGATGGGCCGGCTGCTGCTCGACCCGGGGGCAGTGCGTGCGGTCACCGAGCGGCGTACGTCGCTGCTGCCTGCCGGGATCACCGGGGTCGAGGGCACCTTCTCCGACGGTGACCCCGTGGACCTGTGTGCTCCCGAGGGGCGCGTGGTCGGCAGGGGCTTGGTCAACTACAGCTCTGCCGAGCTGCCCGGCATGCTCGGCCGCTCGACCCACGAGCTGGCCAGGGAGCTCGGGCCGGAGTACGAGCGTGAGGTCGTCCACCGCGACGACCTCGTCATCCTGTAGGAGCCCCTGCCAGTCGGCGCTTCTGCTACTGGCCCCTCAACGGAGCCGGCTGACCTCGAACTGCAGTCGCGGCTCGGCGATGGTCTCCTGCGACTGGACCAGCTGGAGCTCTCGCTCGCCGGCGTCGAGGGTGTTCTGGAGCAGGTCGAACACGCTGCTCGACGTCCGGGCCAGGGCCACCGCCGGGTCGCCGGTCGACAGCAGGTGCGCGGTGAACAGGGCAGCCGTGACATCGCCGGAACCGTTGGCCTTCATGGCCAGTCGCGGCGTCTGGACGATCCATGCGCCGTCGTCGGTGACGGCCATCATCTCGATGGTGTCGGCGGGGGCGTCGGGCCGCTCGACGCTCGTGACCAGCACGATCGACGGACCCAGGGCGCGCGCGAGGTCAACGGAGGCCAGCGTCTCCTCGATGGTCCGAGGCTGCGTGCCCGTGAGGTAGCCGAGCTCGAACTGGTTGGGCGTGATCAGGTCGGCGGCCGGGACCACGCGCTCGCGCAGCAGCACCGGGATCGCCGGGTGCACGAAGCAGCCGCTCTTGGCGTTGCCCATCACCGGGTCGCAGGCGTAGATCGCACTGGGGTTGGCCGCCTTGACCCGCGCCACGGCGTCGAGGATCACGTCCCCGATGTCCTCGCCTCCCTGGTAACCGGACAGCACCGCGTCGACCTCGGCGAACGCGCCACGCTCCTCGACGCCCCGTAGGACTGCGCGGAGGTCGGCGGCGGGCAGCAACGGCCCACGCCACTCCCCGTAACCCGTGTGGTTCGAGAAGTGAACGGTGTGGACGGGCCAGACCTCGACCCCCAGCCGCTGGAGGGGGAAGACGGCGGCGCTGTTGCCGACGTGGCCGTAGGCGACCGAGGACTGGATCGACAGGATGCTCACGCCAGCATTCAACCAGCGTGGCGGAAAGGTCCCCACCCGGCTGCTGGACGGGCGCGTGGCGGGGTGGCCACGCGGCATACCCTTGGGGCATGGCTGAGATCGACCACGCCGCCGTCGCGCAGGTCGCCACCGCGGCCCGCGCCGCTCGCGCGGCCTCCCGCAGGCTGGCGCTGCTCTCACGGGCGGACAAGGACGCTGCGCTGCACGCGCTCGCCGATGCCCTCGACGCCGCGACCGACCGCGTCGTGGCGGCCAACGCCGAAGACCTCGAGCGCGGCAGCGCTTCCGGTATGCCGCAGGGCCTGCTGGACCGCCTGGCTCTCGACCCGCATCGGGTCGCCGCCGTGGCCCAGGCGCTGCGTGACGTGGCCGCCCTGCCGGACCCGGTGGGGGAAGTCGTCCGGGGCTCGACCCTCGCCAACGGCCTGCAGATCCGCCAGGTGCGGGTACCCATGGGCGTCGTCGGCATGGTCTACGAGGCGCGCCCCAACGTGACTGTCGACGCCGCCGGGCTGGGCCTGAAGTCCGGGAACGCCGTCATCCTCCGGGGTGGTTCGGCCGCCGAGTCGACCAACCGGGCGCTGGTCGACGTGATGCGGGCGGGTCTCGAGAGCCAGGGACTGCCGGCCGACGCCATCACCCTGCTCGAGGGTGGGCGGGACTCCGTGCGAGCGCTGCTCACCGCCCGCGGCCTGGTCGACCTGATCATCCCTCGCGGCGGTGCCGGCCTGATCCAGACAGTCGTGACCGAGTCGACGGTGCCGGTCATCGAGACCGGGGTGGGCGTCGTGCACGTCTACGTCGACGCTGCCGCTGACCTCGACAAGGCCCTGGCCATCACGGTCAACGCCAAGACCCATCGACCGAGCGTCTGCAACGCCGCCGAGTCGCTGCTGGTCCATCAGGCGGTCGCGGCTGACTTCCTGCCCAAGGTCCTGGCCGAGCTCTCAGGTGCCGGTGTGGTCCTGCACACCGACGACGCGTCGGGCGCGGCTGCTGAGGCTGCCGGGGTGGCCCACGAGGCGGCCACCGAGGAGGACTACGGCACGGAGTACCTCGCGTTGGAGATGAGCGTCCGCGTGGTGCCCAACCTCGACGCCGCCATGGAGCACATCCGGACCTACGGCTCCGGGCACACCGAGGCGATCGTGACCGAGGACCGCGCTGCCGCCCGACGCTTCACCAGCGAGGTCGACGCCGCTGCCGTCATGGTGAACGCCTCGACGCGGTTCACCGACGGGGGAGAGTTCGGGTTCGGCGCGGAGATCGGGATCTCCACCCAGAAGCTGCACGCCCGGGGGCCGATGGCCCTGCCGGAGCTCACCACGACCAAGTGGATCGTCGAGGGCGACGGACAGGTGCGCGCCTGACGCTCGGGTGTGTCCAGGGACAAGGTGAGAGCCCCTCGAAGTATGAGTTCGAGGGGCCCTCGGTGGCGATCCTCCCGGCCGCTGACAGAGCCAGCTGCTGGGTGGATCTCCGGGTGCGAGGTCCGGTGCCACCGAGGTGGCGCCATGCTCGCGGTGCGGGTGCTGTCGTCACCGAGGTGACGACTCTCCCCACGGGTGGTGCAGTTCCTCGGCCGGCGAACCGGCCACGTCCCTGCCCCTGTCGATCGCCCACGTCCTCCGGCGAACCGGATGTTGTGGCCACTGCGACGATGGCGCCCTGCCTGCTCCGGCGAACCGGTGCAAGCCACGGCGATGCGATCTGGTCAACGGGCCCGGCATTCCTCCGCGGCGTCGCCCGCGGACCTGTCAGCCCGAAGGCTTCAAGGACCTCGTCCGAGCGAACCCGGTCGAGGCGGTCGTCCGTTATCCGGCTGACCTGTGCTCCTGTCTCACGGCCGTCCCGGGTCTCCCCGTTTCGACCCTCCGACCGGAGCGCGTGAGAGATTTCTAATGGCCGCATCCGTTGTGCCGCAATAGGTTTCGCGAAACATTTTTCGTCCACCGGTTTCCCACACCGTTGTCCACACCCGGCCGTGCTCGCACGGGATGTTGTACACACCCCTGTGCACAACATCCGTGGACAGACGCGCCGATGGATCCGGTCCGATCCCCGGGCGGATCCCGGGAGAGCGGGGGCTTGCGAGGCGGGGGCGGCGATGGGCACGGCCCGGGCCCCGCCGGCGGGTACGCTGGGGCCCATGTCGTTGTCGTCGTCGTCCGTGTCCCTGTCGAACCTGGTCGTTGTCGCCGAGGAGCACACTCGCGAGCTGCCGATGTCTCCCTATGCCTTCGGGGCCCTCGCGTTCGTCTCGTTCCTCGCCCTCCTCGGCGTCCTGTGGGCCTTCCGTGGCACCGCGCAGAAGCACGTCCTCGGTCACGCCTCGCACGGCAGTGGCCACCAGCACGACAGCCACGGCGCGCACACCGACCACCAGGGCAGCCACCACTGACCATGCGCCTCGGAGTGATGGGCGGGACGTTCGACCCGATCCATCACGGCCACCTCGTGGCCGCCTCCGAAGTCCAGACCCGGTTCGGGCTCGATGAGGTCGTCTTCGTCCCCACGGGCCAGCCCTGGCAGAAGGACGAGCGCGAGGTCAGCGCACCGGAGCACCGCTACCTCATGACGGTGGTGGCGACCGCTTCCAACCCCCGCTTCACGGTGAGCCGGGTGGACATCGACCGTCCCGGCCCGACCTACACGATCGACACCCTGCGCGACCTGCACCGTGAGCGGCCCGATGCCGAGCTGTTCTTCATCACCGGTGCCGACGCGCTCGCCCAGATCCTGTCCTGGAAGGACGCGGACGAGCTGTTCGACCTCGCCCACTTCGTGGGCGTCACCCGGCCGGGTTACGTCCTTTCCGAGTCCGGTCTCCCCGCCGACCGGGTCACCTTGCAAGAGGTGCCCGCGATGGCGATCAGCTCCACCGACTGTCGAGCGCGCGTCGAGCGCGCCGAACCCGTCTGGTACCTCGTGCCCGACGGCGTCGTCCAGTACGTCAACAAATACCGCCTGTATGCCGCTGGCTCACCTGCCGGCGCACCGGCACGAACGTAGGAGAGCAGTGCCCGCCACCGAACGATCCCTTGACCTGGCCATGACGGCCGCCAAAGCCGCCGACGACAAGCTGGCCACCACAGTGGCCGGCATCGACGTCAGCGAACAGCTCGCCCTCACCGATGTGTTCGTGATCGTCTCGGCGAGCACCGACCGACAGGTCGGCGCCATCGTCGACGAGGTGGAGGACCAGCTCCGCGAGAAGGGTGCCAAGCCGATCCGCCGCGAGGGCGAGCGGGACGGCCGCTGGGTGCTGCTCGACTTCGGCGACATCGTCGTGCACGTCCAGCACGATGAGGAGCGCGAGTTCTACGAGCTCGAGCGGCTCTGGAAGGACTGCCCCGAGATCGACCTCGGCGTGCCCAAGCGCCGGGACGCATGAGCGGCGAGGCCTCGGCCTCGACCGCCCCGACGACCTCTGGTCGGCGCCGGATCATCGTGCTCAGGCACGGCCAGACCGACGACAATGCGCGGGGCGTCTGGCAGGGACAGGTCGACAGTGACCTGTCCTCCCTTGGCCACGAACAGGCACGCGCAGCGGCCGGTGCGCTGGCGGCATACGCACCGTCGGTGGTCGTGGCCTCGGACCTGAAACGGGCGGCCGAGACCGGCGCGGAGGTCGCGCAGGCGTGTGGCCTGCCGATCAGCTACGACGCGCGGTGGCGAGAGATCCACGTGGGTCAGTGGGCAGGCATGACGAGCGAACAGGTGAGCAGCGAGTTCCCCGAAGAGCGGCTGCGACACCTGCGCGGCGAGGACTTCGTGCGCGGGGTGGACGGGGAGTCGCTGTCGGACGTGGCACAGCGGGTCCGTGCCGCTCTGGACGACCTGCTCGACGGCCTTCCGGCGGGGCAGACGGCCATCGTGGCGACGCACGGGGTGACCGGCCGCGTGGTCATCGCCGAGCTCGTGGACCTCGACCGGCTCACCGCCTGGCGGGTGCTCGGGGGTTTCGGCAACTGCCACTGGGCCGAGGTCGTCGAGGCCGAGAACGGCTGGCGGATCCAGGCCTGGAACGCGTCGGCCTGAGGTCCGTGCGCGGACGCCGCCCCGATTTGGAGATTGGGTGGGGGTACTGGGTAAACTTCCGCAGTCCCCCTCGGGGGATGTCCCACTCGGGAGACCGGGGCTGTGGCGCAGTTGGTAGCGCACTTCCATGGCATGGAAGGGGTCAGGGGTTCGAATCCCCTCAGCTCCACCGAAGACGAGATGGCCTCCGGCCGGCGGAAACGCCGGTCAGAGGCCATTTCCGACGGCATCACGCGGGTAGCAGAACCCGGACCTGGTCCCTCACCTCGCGCACGAGGTCGTCGGCCGGTTTGGCGATGTTGATTGTCGCGGCCATGCTGACGAACATGATCGCGGAGACGATGTGCGCGAGGGTAGCGGCGTCGTCGGAGTGGATGCGATCGTCCCGCTGCAGCACATCGGCGATCGCCATTTCGGTCTGCACGGTCAGGTTGAGCGCGTCGCGGTGGTGGGGTTCCTCGGGGTCGCCGAAAACGATCTCTCGTAGGTAGGTCCGTCCGTTGTCGACCTGTTTGCGGTTGCACTCCACGACCGGGCGGACGATCGCCATGACCGCGTCGAGCATGTCGGGGATGTTCTCGGCCGCCGTCCTGCCTTGGGTGAGCGCATCGGCGTAGGTGGAGTTCTGCACGAGCAGCAGGAGCTCGCCCTTGGACTTGGCGTAGAGGAACAGCGTGCCCGCACCGATATCGGCCCTGTCGGCGATCTCCTGGGCGGTGACCTCGTCGACGCCGCGCTCGGCGAAGAGCTCCCGTGCGGCGGCGGTGATGCGGTCGAGTTTCTGCTGCTTGTTCCGCTCACGCCGTCCGACGGGCTGGGAGGTGAGTGGCATGGCTGCCGCCCTTCTCTGCGGTGGGCTCCGGGGTGTGGGCTCGAATGTGCCGGCGCTCATTCTTCCACGGCGGTGAGAGGAGCTCTCGTATCTCGGAACTCCGGTTAGAGCGCCCCACCGGTCCGCCGAGAGCCGCCTTGACTTGGCCGGTCAGGTCATCGGCGATGACCTCGTACTCGCCGGCCTCGACTGCGTCGTAGTCCTCGGTCACGAGCGCCGTTGGCTGCATCTCGTTCGATCGGCGCTTTCGCCAGTGACTTGCTCATGTCGCTCATTCCTCCTGGGTTGGGTCGCCCGGTCGGTCAGCGGGCGAGGAACTCGACGGCGACCGGGGCGAATCTGTCGTGGAACTGGAAGATGCCGCCGTGGCCGGAGTCGGGGTAGATGACCAGCTCGGAGCCCTTGATGCGGCGGTGCAGGTCTTCGGAGAGCACCGAGGGCACCATCCGGTCGTTGTCCCCGTTGGCGATCAGGGTGGGCTGGGTGATCTGCGAAAGGTCGGCGGCGGGTGACCGTCCCCACTTCTTGATCGCCTTGAGCTGCGTCTGGAACGCCCTGACCGCGACCGGCTTGTCACGGTCCGTTGTGCGCTCCTTGAGGCGCTCCACGAACGCGCGGGCGGCAGGCTTGCCCGTGGCGTTGCGGTTGAAGAAGAGAAACTCCTTCGGGTCCGACCGCGTCACGGCGGCGCGGAGGATGTCGTAGTAGGTGGTGCCGGCGACCTTGTCGATGTCCTTGCCACCGGCGGGGCCGGTGCCGGTGAGAACGAGCTTGCGGACGAGCCCGGGGTGCTTCACCACGAGGGCCTGGGCGATCATGCCGCCGAGGGAGAAGGAGAAGACGTCGACCTCGTCGAAGCCGAGCGCCTTGATGAAGGTCACGGCGTCATCGGCCATCGCCTCGATGCTGTCGGGAACGGTGCCGGTGGAAGCTCCGACGCCGCGGTTGTCGAAGGTGATGACGTGGTGCTGAGCGGCGATGGGGTCGATGATCCGGGGGTCCCAGTTGTCGAGGTTCGCGGCGAGGTGGACGAGGAAGACGACGGGGACCCCGACCTTCGGCCCCAGCTCGCGGTAGGCGTAGGTCACGCCGCCGGCGTGGATGGTGCGGGTCGGCGCGTCCTTGTAGGAGGTGATGAGGTCGTCCTGTGCGTGGCTGTTCGTGCTCATGATGTGCTCCTGTGTCCTGGTTCGTGGGTGATGAGGTGGGCTGGTCAGGCCCTGCTGATGACGGCCTTGCCGCGGATGCCGCCCTTTTCGAGCGACTGAACTGCCTTCACGGTCTGGTCGAAGTCGAAGACCCGCCCGACGACGGGGCGCAGGGCGCCGGCATCGACGAGATCGGTGATCTGGCGAAGCTGGTCACCGCTGGCCCGCATGAAGAGGAACTCGTACGTCACGCCCAGCCGCCGGGCTTGGCGGCGGATGCTGCTGCTCAGGGCCGTCATCACCAGCCGGAGGATCGGGTTGGCGCCGAGCTCGCGGGCAAACGCCGAGTCGGGTGGTCCGGCGATCCCGATCGCTTTGCCACCGGGGCGCAGCACGCGGAGCGACTTCTCGAGGTTTGTCCCGCCGAGGCTGTCCAGCACGAGGTCGTACCCGTCAAGGAGCCGTTCGAAGTCCTGGCGGCGGTAGTCGATGACCACGTCCGCCCCGAGTGCGCGCACGAAGTCGACGTTGCCGGTGCTGACGGTGGTGGCGACCGTGGCACCGAGGTGCTTGGCGAGCTGGATCGCGATCGTTCCTACTCCGCCGGCGCCGCCGTGGATGAGGACCCGTTGTCCTGGCTGCAGGTTGCCCCGCTCGACGAGCGCCTGCCATGCGGTCAACGCCACCAGCGGTAATGAGGACGCTTCCTCGAAGCTGACCGAAGCGGGCTTGAGCGCCAGATCCGCCTCGGCAACCGCGATGCGTTCCGCGAAGGCTCCGATGCGGTCCTTGTCGGGCCGGGCATACACCTCGTCGCCGAGCCTGAAGCCCTGCACCTTCGCGCCGACGCCGATCACCGTTCCGGCGACGTCGTTGCCGAGGATCTGCGGCAGCTTGTACGGGAGGATCTGCCTGAACTCGCCCGTCCGGATCTTCTCGTCGAGCATGTTGAGCCCGGCAGCCTGGACCTCTACCAGCACGTCGCGCTCTCCGACCACGGGCTCGGAGACATCCGCTTGCTGCAACGGACCCTTGTACTGCCTCACGACGAACGCTCGCATGCTGACTTCTCCTCGACAGATTAACTGAGTGACCTCAATAATGAGCGCGCTCAGTTAATCTGTCAAGCGGGAGCCGTCTTCAGCCGGAAGGCGTCACCTGGCTGGACGCGGCGCCACATCCTCCTTGTGCGCAACGCCGGAAGCGGGTCGGCCGAGCCTTTCGGCCCTCGTGGACCCGTGCTGGGTCTTGAGCGTCCCGCGTCCAAAGGCGTCCGACAGCTACTCGTCGATGGTCTTGATCCCGCTGACGGTGTCCATCAGCATGCTTTGCCGCAAGCGGTGGTGAACCTGGAAGGCTGACCGGGCTCGGCTCGTATGCGATAGCCACGTGGGCTGCGCGTTCCCTCTGTCAGAGGGCAGCGCGCAACAGTCGTTCTGCGAGCTTGAGCTCGGACCCCAGCAAATCGAGCAAGGCGACGTCAGCTGGTTGTCCGCCGGTTTCGACCTGACGGGCCAGGTCGGCGACGCGGCGGGCGCCTAGGTTCGCCGCTGACCCTTTGAGTTCGTGGGCAGCGCTTCGCAGGCTGTTGGTGTCGTTGGCGTCGAGGGCTCGGCGCATCGTCGCGAGCAGGGCCGGGGAAGCGGTCGTAAAGGCGTCGACTAGAGCCGGGAGGAGCCCGGGCCCGGCTGCTGCGCCGAGCTCGCGTAGGGCTGAGAGGCGCTCGGGGTCCAAGGCCGCGAGGCGCTCCGGGTCCAAGGCCAATGTGTCGCTGTCGAGCGAGCTCGGCGGCTCAGGGTCGGGTTGGTTTGCCCGGCTATGGGCGGGGCGCGCCCAGCGGTCCAGAACGTCCTTGAGTGTTCTCAGGGCGACGGGTTTGGGGATGTACGCGTCCATCCCGGCCACCAAGCACCTTTCGTGATCCGCGGGCGTCACGCCGGCTGTCATGGCGATGATCGGCACCCGTATACCGCCGTTCTCCCGCCGCCGGATTTCCTGGGTCGCGACGTACCCGTCCATCACGGGCATGTGGCAGTCCATCAGCACGGCCGCGTAGTCGACGGACGTGACGGCCTCCACGGCCTTGGCACCGTTCTCGGCGATGTCGACGTCGTAGCCCAGGTGTGTGACCAGCCCCTCGGCGACGAGCTGGTTCACGGTGTTGTCCTCGACGACGAGCACGCGTCCCGAAGCCGTCGCCGCTCGCGCCGCGTCGGGCTTCTCCGCCTGCTCGGACGCCGTTGTGGGAGCATCCGTCACCAGCCTGAGGAGCCGGTCGAAAAGCTCGGAACTGCGCACCGGCTTGCTCAACGCGCCCTGGACCCCGGCGCGCCGCAGCTCGGCCCGGTCGATCTCGATCGACGACGAAAGCATGATCAGCGCAGTGCCGCCCAACGTATCCTCGGCGCGGATGAGGCCCGCCAGCTCGATGCCGTCGATGTACGGCATGCACCTGTCGAGCACCGCGATCGCGTAGGGATCGCCAGAGGCGAGTGCGGCGCGCATCATGCCAACGACCGCGTTTGGATGCTCGACGACGTCGGGTCGCGTTCCCCATTCCGTGAGATGCGCGTGGAGCACCAGCCGGTTGGTGGCGTTGTCGTCCACGGCCAAGACCCGCAGTCCCTGTAGCTGGTCGCGGCGCGGTACCCGGGGTGGACCGGTCGCCGACACGGGGAGCGGCACTTCGAACCAGAACGTGCTGCCAACGCCTTCTTCACTGTCCACTCCGATGGCGCCGCCCATCGCCTCGGTCAGGCTGCGCGAGATCGCCAGTCCGAGACCGCTGCCACCGAACCTGCGCGTGGTGGACGGGTCGGCCTGGGTGAAGGAGTCGAACATGGCGTGCTGCGCATCTTCCGCGATGCCGATTCCTGTGTCGGTCACCTGGAAGCGCACCCGGCCCGGGTCCGTCGTGCTCATCCGTGCGGTGATCACCACCTCGCCCTTGTCGGTGAACTTCACCGCGTTGGAGGCGAGGTTGAGCAGGATCTGGCGCAGCCGTCCCTCATCGCCGACCAGTCGCGCTGGGACCTCGGGGGCGCAGTAGGCGATCAGCTCCAGCTCCTGGCGCGCGGACACGGGTGCCATCAGAGTCGCCACGGACTCGACCAACGACCGGGGATCGAGGTCGACGAGTTCGAAGTCGACCATTCCTGCCTCGAGCTTGGAGAAGTCGAGGACGTCGTTGATGACCTGGAGGAGGGCCTGCCCGGCGTTCTGGAGGTTGTCGACGTACTGGACCTGGGTCTCGTCCAGGTCGGTGTGCCCGAGTAGTTCGGTGAGCCCGATGACTCCGTTCATGGGGGTCCGGATCTCGTGGCTCATCGTGGCCAGGAACTCTGACTTCAAGCGTGAAGCCTCCGTGGCCTCCTTGCGGGCGACCTCGAGCTCCGCCGTGCGGCTGGCAACGCGCTGCTCGAGCTCGGAGCGGTTGGCGCTGAGCTCCTCGGCCAGCATGTTGATTCCGACCACCACGGCGTCGAGGTCGTCGTCCTCCGCGGGGCGTGCCCCGCGGGCATCAAGGTCGCCGGCGGCGAGGCTGGTGAGCAGCTCGATGATGCTGTCGATGCCCGTCTGACGGGCCTCGGTCATGCCTGCACTTGCAGCCACGCGACTGCATCGGCCTCGGAGGTGAACATCTTCACCGGGATCGCGCCTCGCTTCAGCCCCATGAAGAAGTTGGCCAGCATTCGCGTAGAGGCCGAGGCGGCGATGAGCGCGACGGCTCGGTAGTTGGGATTGCGGTCCATGAAGAACTCCCGAGCGGGACGGTCAATCGACTCAACCTGACGAAGGTCGACCAAGGAGAGCACCTTGCCCCGTCCTAGGGCCTTGATCTCGGCATCCACAGCGCGAGCCTCCTCAATGCCGCACACCGCACCCGGGAGCCAATCGGTCCGTGCCGTACCGCTTGCCTCGTCCCACGAGACCTCGTAACACTTGTCCTCGGCACTCATCCCGCCACCTCCCAGCCAGAGTCCCCGGTCTAGCGCCAAGGTACCCTAGTGCCGTCCGTAAACGACAGAACGGCATCGGTCGGGGCATATCCCCCAAGTGGTGATGTCCTATATCTAGGTGGACAGCCTGACGTTGCCGACAGGCGGCTGATCGGTCGTGGTCCGCCGAGTGCCTGTTGCGGCCCCCGCAACCCTTCGCGCCATCAGCGAGCCAAGCCACACCCACTGAGGAGCGCCCGCTCGTTGCGGGCCAACCTCCACACAGAGGGGTTGCTGCTCACAGGGCCGATTCGCGTCCCCTGGCGGATCCCCTCCACCGAAGACGAGATGGCCCCTGGCCAGCGGAATCGCTGGTCAGGGGCCCTCTCCCTGTCGCTCGGGGTTGGGATCTCCGCGCCTGGGTAATGGGTGGGGATGACACTCACGGATTCGTATGCCCTACCCGATGCAGTCCCGCAGGGCGGCGAAGGCGACGACATGGTCGTCCGCGCGATGCACCGCCTCGAGTCGTCGGCGGCTCTGGACCGACTGGGTCGTGTGCTCGAGTTTGCGTCGAGGCCGCTCGCCGCGGAGCCCACTCGCTCGCTGCTGCTGGGCGCAGGTACGGGTCACGCACTTCACCCGGTCATGACGGATGTCCCCATCGGGCTCTGGTCTTCGGCGGTGCTGCTCGACGTGCGTGGCAGGCGAGCTGACCGCCCCGCTGCGCGCCTGTTGCTGGCGGCGGGCCTCGTGTCTGTGCTGCCCACCGTCGTCACGGGCATGGCTGAGTGGCGTCAGCTGAACCGGCCGGAGAACCGTGTCGGCGCGCTGCACGCGGCGCTGAACCTCGGGGCTGTTGGCTTGTATGCCGTGTCCCTGGGTCTGCGACGTCGCGGCCAGCACGGCTCGGGCGTGGCCGCCAGCCTTGCGGCTACCGTCGTCGCCAGCGGGGCGGGATACCTCGGTGGTCACCTCGCAATCGCGAGGAAGGCCGGAACTCGGCACCCGGCATACGAAACTGACGCGGTGGGGCCGAGCCTCGGCCGACCGGATCCCGGGTGAACCCCACCGGCGGCAGGCGGGAGCGGATGGCGGCTCGCTACCCCAAGCCCCGAGAATCGGGGACCGAGTTGTGGATTGACGAGCACCTCCAGCGGGTAAGGAAGGCCTATCTGCACCCGTCGTCGGGCGCCCTGCTGAAGGAGGTCCTCTGTGACTGACACGGAGATGGCCATCCTCGACTTCGAACGAGAATGGTGGCGCCACGCCGGTGCGAGGGACCAAGAGGTCGCGCAGCGGTGGGGCATGAGTGCCTCCGAGTACGACCGTCGGCTGATCGCGATTGCGATGCGTCCCGAAGCGATGGCGTACGACCCGCTCACGGTGCGGCGCATCCGCAGACGGCTCGTCCCCCCGAGCCGCGCGCAGTTCGGCGGTAGGTGACCAGACACGTCAGCCTCGCGCCAGCACACGAATGCGTCAGGTCGAGTGCCACGATGAACGGGTCGGAAGACTGCCTGCACCATCGCTGGGTTCAAGGGACATGACAATGTCAAGCAGGCTGCGGACCGGCTCGTCCCGGCTGAAGGCAGGGTCGCAGAGGCCGGCCACGATGCGGTGCGCCACCTCCGCGAGCTTGATGTTGTGCCGGCTGGAGTACGCCCGGAGCAGCTCGAAGGCGCCGTCCTCCTCAACGCCGAACGTCAGCATCAACGCCCCTTTGGCCTGCTCGATGGCTGCCCGATGCTCCGCGGAGGCGGCCACCGCAGCCCTGGCGGTCTCGCGTATGGGTTCGGTGAGGTCGACGACGAAACCAGTGAGCCGCTTGACCTCTCCACCGACGGCCTCGCTCTCCCCGACGAAGATGACTCGGCGGATCTGGCCATCGCCGCGAACGAGGCTGTAGACACACGAGTACGGGCCTGGGTGGACGAGGTGATGCTGAAACCTGGCAATCATGACCGGACGGTCCTCTTCGACCATGTGATCCAGGATGAGATCGGTGGTGGGTACCTCGTCAGGTGCCAGATCGTGGAGTTCTCGCAGGCCTTCGGACCAGGTCCAGCGGCCACTCTCGGCCTCGTACTCGAACGACATCGTCTGGCCGTCGCTTTGCGCACCGTCGCGGGTCACCGGCTACCTCCTACATGACGACCCTGAGGGATCTCCCAAGTGGGAAGGCCACTTCTCGACCAAGGCCAAGAATACGACGCGGAATCCGCCGACGCCACGGGCTCGAAGCGGGTGGTCGGTGCATTGCATAGTTGACGCGGGATCGGGTAGATGTGATGGGTAGACGGTCTAGCGGAGGTCAGCGAGAGCATGGAAGGAATTCCCGAGACGCGCTTGGCGCTGGCCGAGATGTCACGGTTCCAGGATGAGGACCTGACGGCTCGGTTCGGCGCCATGGCCGACCGGGTGGGCGCGCTTGCCCCGGAGTGTGTTGGCCTGACGTTGTCCTTCCTGCAGCAAGGACTGGCGTTCACATGGGTCGCCACCGGCTTGGACGTCGCGTCTCTGGACGCGGTGCAGTACCTCGGCAACGGCCCCTGCGTCGAGTCCATGCAGCAGGGCGCCATCGTGGCAACGACCGGATCAGATCCCCTCGACGAGGGCAACTGGCTGCTGTTCTCGCGAGCGGAAAACACTGCCGGCGTCGCCAGCACGCTGTCCATCCCCCTCCTGGAGGACCGGGTCGTCGTCGGCGGAGTCAACTTCTACGGAAGCACACCCACGGCCTTTGACGGGCTGCACTCCAAGCTCGCCGCCGAATGCGGCGGGTGGCCGGCAGGCGCCGTGACCAATGCCGACCTCTCCCTCTCCGGGGTGCGTCGGGCGCAACAGACACTGGAGAGGATGCGGGACCAGTTCGTCACCGACCAAGCCGTCGGCATGATCATGGCCGTGCACCGCGTGGGTGACCAGACGGCAAGCCAACGACTCCACGAGGCCGCCCAACGAGCCGGCATACATGATGCGGAGCTCGCCCGGATCCTGGTGAAGACGCGCCTTCTCTAGACCGATGTCGGGCGCTGCGCACTGCTGATCCGGGAGCCCGAACGCACCGCTGTGGGTCAGGCGGGATCGCCGAAACTGGTCATTGGGGCGCGCGTAGCCGCTATGACCAAGTGCTCGACGAGCTCGTCCAACGACCGGAACTCCTGTGTCCTGGTGGCGACCGACAGGTGCCACAGGAGATGGCTCGGAGCATGCTGCTTGATCAAGGTGGCGGCAAGGTGATCGTGCGTGGCTGGAAAGCATCGAGGGCTCAGGTAGGTGCCGAGCTCGTCCGCCCAGCTCGAGGCTTGGGGGCTGGTCGGCGCGGTGGGCGAGGTCATTGGTGTCTCCCGGGGTCGCATCACACCCGGCGTGTCCATGGGTGCTCACCTCACCGTTCCCACAACCATTCCGACTCAAACGCGCACAACGGCAGCGATCACGATCGCGGGACGGATGGCGCGGGCTCGTTTGCCCGGCACGGGGACGGGGTAGCGGGCAGGTACATGCATCGCACACCTAGAGCGGGCCAACGGCGGTCCTCGCGAGGAGGGAGAGCTTCGTGCTCGACATGCAGCGACTCGGACCGGCCAGCCTCGTGCTGGTGCGTCACGGCGAGAGCATCGGCAACCTGGCAGATCGCGCGGCCCGTGAAGCCGGGGCCGCCCGACTCGACCTGCAAGACCGCGACGCGGACGTGCCCCTGTCGGACACGGGGCGCGAACAGGCGGACGCCTTGGGCCGACACCTGCGCGCGCTGGGCGCGACCGCGAGACCGACTGCCGTCGTCAGCTCGCCCTACCGGCGAAGCGCGGACACGGCCGAGCTGGCGCTCGCCACGGCTGGTCTCGCTACCCCGGTGATGCGCGACGAGCGGCTGCGCGAACGCGAGCTGGGACTGTTCGACGGGCTCACCGGCACCGGCATCCGCGACCAGTACGGCGACGAGGCGCGGCGGCGTGAGCACCTCGGGAAGTTCTACTACCGGCCACCCGGCGGTGAGAGCTGGTGTGACGTAGCCCTGCGGGTCCGCTCGTTCCTGCGTGACGTCGGCACCCGCCCGGCCACCGACCGGCTGTGGATCTTCACCCACCAGGCGGTGATCACCTGTTTCCGCTACGTGCTCGAGGGGATGGACGAGGCCACAGTCCTCACGCTGGACCGCACGGTGGACGTCCCCAACGCTTCGACCACCACGTACCGACGCGGACCGGCGGGCGTACCCGAGCTCGTCGAGTACGCGTCGTCCGCAGTGGTGGAGTCGTGCGGCGTTCCGGCCACGCACGAGCCAGAGCACGCAGGGCGGGGGAGCGCGTCATGAGCCGGACCGTCCGCGACCTGGGCACCGATCAACTCAGCGCGTGGCCACTACCGGACCCGGGCGGGGGCAAGGAGGGACGGGGTCGCGTGGTCGTGGTCGGGGGCAGCCGGCGGACTCCCGGCGCGGTGCTTCTGGCTGCGGAGGCGACGATGCGGGCCGGCGCCGGGAAGGCACAGGTCGCGACCGTGAAGAGCGTGGCCGTCGCGGTGAGCGTCGCCCTCCCAGAGGCGCTGGTGACCGACTTGCACGAGACCAGCGACGGCGAGATCGCCGCGAAGGCGGCCGAACAGGTGCTCAAGCTCGCTGACGGTTGCGACGCGCTCTTGCTGGGGCCGGGGCTGATGTCACCGGACTCGGCCAACGACCTGCTCGACGAACTGGTGCCGCGACTGGACTGTCCTCTGGTGCTGGATGCCTTGGCCATGGCCTACCTGACCGAACACCCGGACGGGGTCGCTCATCTCGACGGAAGGGCGGTCCTGACACCGAACGAGTCCGAGCTCGCAGAGACGCTCGGGCGGGACAAGAGCGAGGTCGCAGCCCATCCCGGGGAGTGCTGTGCCGAGCTTGCGGACCGGTGCGGCGCCACTGTGGTCGCGGGTGGCGAAACGACGTACATCGCCGCACCTGGCTCGGCGGTCGTGTGGCGCCACCCGGGAGTTCCCGGTCTCGGGGTCGCAGGGTCTGGCGACGTCAAGGCAGGCATCGTCGCCGGACTACTGGCGCGAGGCGTCCCGGCGGAGGGCGCGGCAGCCTGGGGCGTGGTGCTCCACCTGACGGCCGGCAGGGCGGTCAGCGAGCACCAGGCGCCACTGGGCTTCCTCGCCCGAGAGGTGCTCCCGTGGGTCCCGCGGGTGATGACGCAGCTGTCGTCACAGGCAACCTGAACGATGGTCGTTTATGCGCATTGGCCCGCTCAGACCACGAAACCCATACCCACGAGAGATGAGGTCGGGGACGCTGCGCCCAGAGGTTGACCGACCCAGCCCTCCCCGCCTGAAGGAGCGTCATGTCCGCCGAAACCCACTCCACGCACCACGAAGCCGAACGCCAATCCTCAAGCCCGGATGCTGCCGTCCCCGACTCGCCGACGGAGGTCACGCGTGAGTCGTGGCAGTACATCGCGCGAAAGACCCTTCGCGAGTTCAGCAAAGACCAGTGCACCGACCTCGCGGCGGCCCTGACCTACTACGCCGTCCTGGCGCTGTTCCCCGCTGTCATCGCCCTCCTGTCCCTTGTCGGCCTCTTCGGCCAGGGCCAGCAGACCGTCGACACCCTGCTGGGGATCCTGCGCGACGTCGGCGCCGGCTCGGCCGCGAACACGCTCGGACCGACGCTCAAGACCATGGCAAATCGGGAGGGGGCCGCCGGGATCGCCTTCGTGGTGGGGCTCGTGACTGCCCTGTGGTCTGCTTCCGGCTACATCGGCTCGTTCGGGCGTGCCATGAACCGGATCTACGAGATCCGGGAAGGACGGCCGTTCTGGAAGTTGCGCCCCGTCATGCTCGCAGTGACGCTGGTGGAGGTCGTCCTGGTCGCGCTGGTGGCGATGGCGCTGGTGCTGACCGGTCCCGCAGCCCGGGCCGTGGGTGATGCGATGGGGCTCGGTTCGACCGCGGTGTTGCTGTGGAACGTCGCCAAGTGGCCGGTGATCCTTCTCGTGGTCGTCCTCGTGGTGGCGATCCTCTACTACGTCACACCCAACGTGAAGCAACCACGCTTCCGCTGGGTGAGTGTGGGTGCGGTCGTCGCGATCGTGGTCTGGATCCTCGCGTCGGCCGCCTTCGGCTTCTACGTCAGCTCGTTCTCCAACTACGACAAGACGTATGGCGCACTGGCAGGCGTCGTCGTCTTCCTCCTGTGGTTGTGGATCACCAACGTGGCGCTGCTGTTCGGCGCGGAGCTCGACGCCGAGCTCGAGCGCGGACGGGAGCTCCAGTCCGGCATACCCGCCGAGGAGACGGTGCAGCTGCCGGCCCGCGACACCCGGGGCACGGACAAGGCGGACGCGAAGGAAGCCGAGGACGTGGAGCGTGGGCGCCGCCTGCGGGCTACTCGTGGTGGCGATCACGACGTTCGTTGAGCTACCGCGACGAGTCCTGGAGCGCGAACGCGATCTCGCGCTCGACACCGAAAGCGAACCATCAGCGCACCCTTTGCGGGTGGACGCCCACGTCGACCTCTGGGTGAGTCGACCGCCAGTCGGGTGTGAGGGTGGCTATCCGGCTCGTCAGTCGTCCTTCTTCAGACTCGGATACTTCTTCTCGACAGCCGACCGGACCTGCTTCTTCTCGGCCGCTGTTCCATGTTGGGCCACCCGGGCCAGAGCATTCCGAGCGTGCTCGATGTCAGGAATCGGGTACTTCTCCTGTTCCGGCAGCGCGAACGACGACTTCTTCAGCTTCTTGCGGTTCTCGCTGTCACTGAGATCCTTCGACACGGTCGACTCCTTTCCAGAGGCTGAGGTCATACCCGCAGGCGCCAAGCTCAAACCCCCGTCCTGGGCCGAGGTGTGGACAAGCGCGGCTGGAAGGTGGAGGTCTTGCAGGTCACGCAGGAGCCCGACCGCCCCGGTGTGCACCTCGACGAGGCCCTCAGCGTGCGACACCTCTGGCCACAGGGTGGGTGGTGGGGTGACGATGGGCTCATGGCAGCAGAGGCGGCGGTGGAGCACGAGCGGGTGGAGCGGCTGTTCTGTTGGTGTTGCGGGAACGGCTTCGACGAGCGCGACCTCACCCGGCTGGGGACGCACCCGGAGGTGGGGGTGTGCACCGGGTGCGCGCGATGGCTCCACCGACGTGCGCGAGCCCGCGCCGACGCCGGGCGCGGCGCCCCGGGCGTCAGGGTCCGGCGGGGCGTCGCGGTGGTCCGTGGCCGCGTGATGCGCGCCGGCGCCCAGGACTGGCCGGTCGTCGGGTCGCTGCTGCGCCGCCTGGACCGACACCTGCCCTGATGGTCGTGGCCGCCCCGTGAGGCACCGCGAGAGCGATGGCGGGGAGGTTGCTGACCGCAACGCCGTCGTCGCCGACCTTGTTTGGTGCAGGGACGACCTGCACCGCCTGCTGGCGGCGACGACCCCAGCACTGCTCCGTGCACGCTCCAACGGCACCAGATGGACCAACGAGCAGCTGCTCTTCCACATGGTGTTCGGGTTCCTGATCGTCAGACGACTCGTGCCGTTGGTTCGTCTTCTCTCCGTTCTGCCACCGTCGGTCGGCCGGACCTTCGTGTGGTTCCTGGACGCGGGCACGGTGCCGTTCCACTGGGTCAACTACGCCGGCTCGTGCGGCGGGGCGCTCGTGTTCGACCACGCCCGCATGGGCTGGCTGTGTGACCGGACGATAGGCGCGCTGGTCCGCAGCCTCGAGCAGGCACCCGAGGACCGGCTGGCTCAGGGGATGCCCTTCCCGACGAGGTGGGACCCGTACTTCGAGCCGCACATGACCCTGTTCGACGTGTACGCCTACCCCGCACTGCACTACGCGCACCATCGCAGGCAGCTCACGCTCTGGACCTGACGCCGCGCCGTGCGGTCCCGCTGCCCTCAGGGGTTGAGCTTGGACCAGAGTGCGACGGCCTGGGCTCGGCTGTGGGCACCGACGCGCTCGCGGGCCGTCGACACCCGTTTGCGGACGCCGCGCTCGGTGATGCCGAGGCGGTGGGCGATGCGCCGGTCGGTCCAGCCCCGCGCGACCAGGGCCAGGACCTCGGCCTCACGGTCGGTGAACGTCACACTGGGCGGCAGGATCGTCTGCATCCGACGGGCGGCGTCCTCGAGCTGGTGTCGGAAGACCAGAGCGCTGGCCAGGGGCTGACGGACCAGCTCCAGGCGGCGCATGTCGTCGTCGCTGAAGTCGTGACGGCTGCGGTGGACGCCGAGGAAGATCAGGGTGGTGGGGGTCGCGAGCAGAGTCAGGGCGGCCGGGTAGCGTCCGCCGCAGAAGCCATGCATCGCCTCGTACGGCTCAGAGTCCCAGAACGGGCCCATGGGGGTCAGGTCGCTGACCCGGTGGGTCGCCAGCTCCGGCAGGCCCGCGCTGAACGACGGGTGCTGCGACACCACCGCCTTGGCCCGCTCGACGTAGGTTGCATCCAGCGGGTCCTGCCCGGCCATGTCCACCGACACGCGGTCCGCTCCGTCAGCCCCCACAGTCCAGGTCGTCAGGCCGGCGCCGGCGTCGGCGCGCAGCTGACGGTGCACGGCGTTCGCGAGCAGCTCGCCGTACGGTTGGCCGCGCACGGCCAGGTGGGCAGCTTCGACACTGAGCCTCACCAGGTCCTGATCCCCCACAGCCGCCCCCGCAATGACGCGCCAAAGTTCCGCTTTTGACACTACTCGTGCCACGGGCGCGCGTGGAACCCTTCATCAAGCGGCGACCCACACCGAGTGGTGGCGCCGGCTGGGTTGGGTGAGGGCGGCTGCCAGCGGTTCGCACGAACGGTGGGAACCGTCCGCTTGGCCGTGGCTGAGGTCGGTCGAGGTGAGCGTCGGGAAGGCAACAGGGGATGCCTGGGCGCTGGCAGCGACCGGCACGCCTGCCCACGATGAACGACCGGGCGCTCTTCGTCCGGTCGTTCATCGCGCGGTGGCGCATCGCAGCCCGAACACCGGCGACGTAGCATGCGGACGTGGCGACCGCGTTCGAGAAGGGCAACACCGGTGTGCGCCAACCCGACGCAGTCTTGAGGCTGCCGTCGACGGTGGTGGACGTCGACGGCTACCTCACGCGGGTCGGCGTCCGGGTCGAGAAGCCCGACCTCGCCACCCTGCAGGCCCTGCACGAGGCGCACGTGCGCACCTTCACGTTCGACAACATCGACGTCCTGCTCGAGCAGCACCCCGGTGTGGAGCTGCCCGACGTCCAGGCCAAGTTCGTCGGTCGTGGTCGTGGGGGGTACTGCTTCGAGCACGCCACGCTCTTCGGCGCCGTCCTCACCGCCCTCGGGTACGACGTGCAGCGGCGGCTCGCACGGGTCGGCGACGTGACCGCTTCGGCCAGGACCCACTGCGTGCTCGCGATCCAGGTCGACGGAACGTCGTGGCTGGCCGACCCCGGTTTCGGCCTGAGCCTGATGCACCCGATCCGCTTCGTGGACGGAGCGCTGGACGACCACGGGGGCTGGGCCTACCGCCTCCTGCGCCACGAGACCCGGGCCGGTGGTCCGACGTGGGAGCTGCAACGCCAGCGGGACGGGGCCTGGGAGCTCATGCACACCACCGACGACCTGCCTGTCCAGCAGGTCGACGTGCGGGCGGGGCACCACTTCACCAGCACCTATCCGACGTCGCACTTCCGGCACGGGCTCATGCTCACCCGTCACCTGCCGGACCGGCACGTGACGGTCACGCACGAGGCGGTCACGGTTCGCCGTCCCGGCGAGCCCACCGAACACCGCGAGCTGGCGGTGGGGGAGCTCCGGACCCTGCTGGGTGAGCTGCGCGTCGGCCTGACCGAAGACGAGACCGAACGCCTCCTGGCCGTCGTGCGCCGGCTGCGCTCAGGTCGGGAGACTCAGTCGCCGTAGCTGTCGCGCACGGTCGAGTCCCAGCGCCAGTGCGGGGCCCGGTTGGCCTCGGTGCGGTGGGTGGCGGTGAGGAAGTCGTGCCAGCCGTCGCCGGTGCGGACGGAGCCGGGGAAGAGCCGGTTGAGGACACGCACGCAGATGTCGTCGTCGATGCTGAAGTCGATGCCGTGCGCCGTCAGCACGTCCCACGCGTGGGCCGCCCCCTCGACTATGCCCATGGCGACGAACCCCGACGCGTCGGAGTTGCCGGCAGGGTGGTAGCCGAGGTGGCCCGGGGGAGCGGTCGCGGTCACGGCGACAAGCAGCCCCCCGGCGGCGTCGAGACAACGCACGATGGCCGCCGTGCCCTTGGCGGGGTCGGGCCACACCAGGTTCGGCGGGGTGGTGGGCTGCCACTGGGGCGGGTCGAGGAACGGGACGTACTCGTCGAGGTGGACCTCACGGCTCGACAGGTTCATCGCATAGGCGGCGAAGTCGTCGACGACGTGGGCGGCGGTGTCGCGACAGTCCCAGACGAGGCCGTGGGCCTGCCGCGCCCACCCGTCGTCGGGCACCTGGGCGAAGCCGACCATGATCGCGTCGACCACGATGCGCAGGTCGTCGGGGCTGGGGACGGGTGCGGTCATGGTCGCGAGCGTAGGTGCAGGGCCCGACACCGGGTCCTCATGGCATGGAATATACCCATAGGGGGTATGGTTGGCCCCGTCATGAGCCAGCACGAGCACCCCCATGTGATGACGCAGTCCCTCTGGCGGCAGGCGGTGAGCGCGACGCTGCACTGCCTCACCGGCTGTGCCATCGGCGAGGTCCTGGGGATGGTCATCGGCTCCGCGCTCGGCTGGAGCAACCTCGTGACCGTCGTCGTGTCGATCGCCCTGGCGTTCGTCTTCGGCTACTCGCTGGCTCTGCGGCCCGTCCTGGCGGCCGGCTTGCCGCTCATGGCGGCGATCGGCGTCGCGTTCGCCTCCGACACCGTGTCCATCTCGGTGATGGAGCTGGTCGACAACGCGTTCGTCGTCGCCATCCCCGGTGCGATGGAGGCCGGGCTCGCGAGCTCCTTGTTCTGGGGCACCCTGCTGGCCTCCCTGGCGATTGCGTTCGTCGTCACCGTGCCGGTGAACCGCTGGCTCATCGCCCGTGGGCGAGGTCACGCCGTGATGCATCGATACCACCACTGAGCGTCTGTCACGCTGGGCCCGTGCCCGAGCTCGCGCTGACCAGCCTGGCGGCCGTGGCGGTCGCCGCACCCCTGGACTGGTGGGCCGTCGCGGTGCGTGGCCGGCGGCGCGAATGGGTCCTCAAACCACTCGTCCTGGTGTTGCTGGCGGTGGCTGCATCGGCGATGGGAGCGTCCGAGTCCACTGCGGGCTGGTGGCTGCTCGCGGCGCTCGGGCTCAGCCTGGCCGGAGACGTCGCCCTCCTCTCCGACAGCGAACCGCGGTTCATCGTGGGGCTCGGGAGCTTCCTTGCGGCCCACGTGGCGTTCGTGGTCGCCTTCTCCCACCTCGGTATGCCGCGTGCCGACCTCGGTCTCGTCGGCCTGGCAGTCGTCGTGACCATGGTCGCCGTGGTGGGTCGTCGCGTGGTCCCGGCGGCGCGCGCCGAAGGTGGGGCGGTGCTGGCAGGCGCCGTCGCGGCATACATGGGGGTCATCGGCGCCATGGTCGTCGCGGCGTGGGCGACGGGGCACCTGCTGGTGGCACTGGGGGCCACCGCTTTCATGGTGAGCGACGCGGTCCTGGCGCTGGACCGGTTCGTCCGGGCGCGCCGCTTCGGGCCGCTGACGGTGATGGTGACCTACCACCTCGGCCAGGTCCTGATCGTGCTCGGCGTCCTCAGGTGACACAGTGGGCGAACCAGCGATTCTCCAGCGAGAGGGACCAAGGCGCGTGAGCACTGCGGATGCGGTCGTCGTCGGGGCGGGACCGAACGGCCTGGTGGCCGCCATCGCCCTGGCTGACGCAGGGTGGGACGTCCTGCTCGTCGAGGCCAACGAGGACGTGGGTGGAGCAGTCCGCAGCGCGGAGGTGACGTCGCCCGGATATGTCACCGACCTGTTCAGCGCGTTCTACCCGCTGGCGGCCGCGAGCCCGATCATCCGCGACCTGCACCTGGAGGAGCACGGTCTGGTCTGGCGGCGCGCCCCGCACGTGCTCGCCCATGCGCTCGACGACGGCAGCGCGGCCCTCCTCTGCTCGCGCGCCGAGGACACCGCCGCCGGACTGGAGGCGGAGGCCGCCGGCGACGGGGAGGCCTGGCTGGAGCTGGTCCGCGGCTGGGACCGGATTCGCGACCCGTTGCTGGACGCGTTGTTCACCCCCTTCCCCCCGGTCGCCTCGGCCGCCCGGATGCTGCGCAGTCTCGGCGCCGCGGACACCCTCGACTTCGCGCGCCTTGCGATCACCCCCAGCCGCCGGCTCGGACAGGAGCGGTTCTCCGGCCAGGGGGGCGGACTGCTCCTCACCGGCAACGCCCTGCACAGCGACCTGGCGCCCGACTCCGCCGGAAGCGGGATGTTCGGCTGGTTGCTGTGCATGCTTGGCCAGGACGTCGGGTTCCCTGTGCCACAGGGCGGGGCGGGCGAGCTCGCGGGTGCGCTGCGTCGTCGCGCCGAGAGCGCGGGAGTGCGCGTGCTGACCGGCACGCCGGTCACCGCTGTGACCACCGCTCATGGCCGCGCCACGGGTGTCAGGCTCGCGGACGGCACCCTCCTGGGGGCTGGGCGTGCGGTCCTCGCCGACGTGCCGGCACCGAGCCTCTACGGGGACCTGTTGGCCGACCACCCGCTGCCGGCCCGACTGCAGCGTGACCTGGCGAGGTTCCAGTGGGACCACGCCACCGTGAAGGTGAACTGGGCGCTCGACCGGCCGGTGCCCTGGACGGCCGACGCCGCGAGGGGCGCAGGCACCGTGCACCTCGGCGTCGACAACGAAGGCTTCGTCGACTTCGCCGCGGACCTGACCGTGGGGCGGACCCCCGAGCGGCCGTTCATCCTGTTCGGGCAGATGACGACGTCGGATGCCACGCGCTCCCCTGAAGGCACGGAGTCGGCCTGGGCCTACACCCACGTCCCGCAGGGCCCGGGCTGGTCGGTTCAGCAGCTGGCCGACCACGTGGAGCGGGTCGAGGCCGCGGTCGAACGTGTCGCACCCGGGTTCCGCGACGGCCGGGTGGCGAGCTACGTCCAGGGGCCGGGGGACCTGGAGGCGCAGAACCGGAGCCTGTTCGGCGGGGCCATCAACGCCGGGACCGCGGGACTGCACCAGCAGCTCGTGTTCCGTCCCACCCCGGGACTGGGACGCCCCGAGACACCGGTGCCGGGGCTCTACCTCGCCGGCGCCTCCGCGCACCCCGGTGGCGGAGTCCACGGCGCCTGCGGTTGGAACGCCGCTCGAGCCGCACTCGGGGCGAACGCACGCCTCACCGGTGGACTGCGCCGCGCCCTCAGCCGGAGTGCCTGGGACCGGCTGCTCAGGTCCTAGGGGGCAGCTCGTGACGAGGCGGTTTCGCGCGTGGACGGCCGCGCAGCGGTCAGTCCAGGCTTTCGTCGCGCAGACCCTCGCGGTGGTTCGCGTTGATCTGCTCGGCCAGAGCCGCGAGCTTGGTGTTGGTGTGGTTCGAGGCGGCGCGCAGGATGTGGAACGCCTCGTCGTCGCCCACCGAGTGGGCGGCCATGAGCAGCCCGACAGCCTTGCCGATCTCGCGGTTGCTCTGGAGCCCGAGCCGTAGGCTCTCCGCGGTGGCCCGCTGTTCGGTGGCCGCGAGCGCGACGGAGGTGAAGGCGGCGAGCACGGCGCCGACGTCGGCAGCTTCCTCGGTCAAGGCGCCAGGGGTGTCCGAGAAGACGTTGAACGCCGCCCGGGCGCCCAGGCCCTCGAGGAGCTGGTAGCCCACCATTCCCCGGACCGGGGTGCGAGCCAGGGTCAGCTCTGCGAGCCGGGGCCACTTGGTCGCGGTGGTGATGTCGGCATCGTGCTGGACGGAGTCCTCCAGGATGCTGTCGAGGCACGGCCCCTCGCCGGCCTCGGACTCGAGCCGGTCCATCAGGCTCGCGACGTCGTCCGTGGAGGCCTGTGTGTGGAGCTGCTGGTCCGCGTCGAGCGTCGAGATGCAGGCGTGGTCGGCCCCGGGGATGACGTCGACGGCGGTCCGGCAGATCGCGGCGAGGACGTCACTCGACCCGGTTCCTGAGTAGACGAGCTTGGCGAGGGAGGCAAAGGCCTCGGTCGTCTCCCGCGGGATGGGCGTCTGCATGACGCCCAGTATCACCCGCTGCCAGTTCGCGTGGCCACGTCGTCCGTCACGAGGTACTCGATGGGCTTGCACACCCCACCGTTGGACTTCTCGGCGGAGCAGGCCGTCAGGCCCACGTGAAGGTCCATCTCGGCCCGGACGGAGAACCGGTCGCCCGCGACGGAGGCCGGGGGGTCGATGTGGAGCTCCCCGCTGGGTTCGGGCCAGACGTTCATGAAGATGTTGAGCGTCGTCCCGATCTGGTCGGGCCGGACACCGAAAGGTGCGAGGCCGGAGCTGAGGTTCTCCAGGCAGCTGGGGTGGTAGGCCCCGTCGAACTCGGGGTAGAGCAGGTCGAAGGTGTCCTGGCTGCACGGGGTGAGCAGGAAGTCATGACGACCGCAGGTGTCCTCGACGACCGTCAGCATCGGGGCGCTGCGGTTGCTGTAGAGCACATGACGGGTCGTGAGGTAGATCGTGTTGGCGTAGTCGATGGTGCGACCGCTCGAGAGCTTTTCGTCGTGGTCGTCGGCACGGAAGCAGAACAGGTCGCTCACCTGTCCGCCCTCAGGGTCGGTGACGGTCAGCACCTGCCCGGCCAGGAGGAGGAACCCCGTCCCGGTCTGCGGTGCCAGCGTGGTGCTCACGTCGTCTCCTCGTCGTCGAAGCTGGCCGGCGCCACCCAGGTCGGGGGTACTGCCCGACCGGAGTACTGCCGAGCCTCCGAGCTCCGCCCATGGTCGGCGACCATCGGGTTGAGGGTTCCCTGCAGCTCGAGGTCGCGGCGCCTGATGGTGTCACGCATGCGGTCGAAGCGGTCCGACCCCCGGAGCTCCTCGAACTGCTCGTGCAGGTTGAAGACCAGGGTGGGCAGGGGAGTCCGTCGGGCGATCCTGGAGGACTGCGGGTGCAGGCCGACGACGAAGAACGCGGTCCCGCCGACGCTGAAGGCAAAATGCGGGTCGGCAGGGTCGTCGGACACGCGTGGATCCCACGGCTGGTGGTCGGCCTCGTGCAGCAGCTCCAGCTGCCGCCACAGCAGCTCCTCGAAATCGGCTTCGCCCGCGACCTCGGTCGCGCGGAAGACGGCCACCAGGGACGCAAAGCCCGCCTCTCGATCTGTCTCCCGCCCGAACGACGTCAGGGCGCTGAGCAGGCGGCGGGTGCTCGCGGTCGTGCCCAGCTCCTCCAGCACGACGACCGTGGCCCGATCGCGGTTGAACACCGAACGCGCTCCCAGGCAGGGGTAGTCCGGGTGCAGCACCATTGCCTCCAGACCCTCGGCGATCTCCTCGACGGGGCTGGAGGCGTCGTGGTCGCCGGCCAAGTCCTCCAGGAGGGCAGGGAGGCTGTCGTTGGACACTGGTGCTCCTGACGATGGGAAAGCCCGGGGCAGGGTTGATCACCTCCGGGCCCAGTGGCTGTACCCACCGGCTGACCTGCGCAAACACCAAGGGCTGATCTGGGGCACGTTTGAACCCTGCTGCAAAGGGCACTTCAGTAGCTGACGGAGGTGGTCACCCATGACCCAGAGTTCACACCTGCAGCCCGACGGGACGATCTTTCCACCCGTGACCCCGGACCCGCCGTACCCACCCGGGTACGAAGAGCCGGTGCTCCTGGACAGCGCCGAGCTGATGGCCGACCCGGCAGATGGAGGGCAGACCCCCGCCGATGGAGGGCAGACCCCCAAGGAACCGCCGGACTGAGCACGTGGCGGTCAGGCCCGCCTCGGGGCTGTCAGGCCCGTCTCGGGGCTGTCAGGCCCGAGCGTGCTGCTCGGCTCCCCGCTCGAGCACGAGGAGGTCTGCGAGCGAGGCGGCGACGCCGATCAGGGCGAGCCCCATCACGACTTTGGAGAGCAACCCGACCTCGGCGTATCCGCGCCCGAAACCCGAGGACATGAAGTACGTGATGAAGAGGGCCATGCCGCTGGTGGCCATGATGATCCCCGGCACGCGCGGGTGGACACCGCAGCGAGCGATCGAGACCCCCAGCAGGAACAGGCCCAGGCACACCGATGCCGGTGACGAGACCAGTCCCTCGAGTACGGCGGCCACGCCGGCCCAGCCGATCCACGCCCCCGGCGCCAGGCCCTGCTCCAGCTGGTAGCCGAGCACGGCGGTGCCGAGGAGCAGGACGGTCGCGAGGTCCAGGAGTGGGCCGACGAGCAGCGGCAATGACACTTCACGCGCCCTGACGAACCAGTAGGCGAAGAACAGGAGCCCCCCGACCAGCCCCAGGAGCGGCGTCGTCCGCCGCACCAGGGCCACAATCCGGTCCGTTGTCCGCATGGCCCAAACGTACGACCCCCACCTCGTCCTGTCATCGTCAGATCTACGTATCCGTAGGCGAGACCGGACCGCGCGGCGCCGGCGCGGAGGGGACATGGGCCGCCCGGAGCACGCTGCGGTAGCCTTTGGCCATGGCACGGTCGCTGCTTCTTCCCGAGCCGCGTTGACGGTCCGGACCGCCTGGTCCACGTCACCGCGGCGAACCCCTCCTGCGTGAGGGGTTCTTCTGTGTGAAGACTCAGATGTGTACAAGCTGACGTGAGGATGAGATGAGCGAGACGCCGTACCGCTACACCGCCGACCTGGCCCAGACGATCGAGCTGGCCTGGCAGGACCGCTGGCAGGAGGAGGGCACCTTCCACGCGCCCAACCCCGCGGGTCCCTGGGCTGAGCCCGACAAGGTCGCGGGTCGCGAGAAGCTGCTCGTCCTCGACATGTTCCCCTACCCCAGCGGCGCGGGCCTGCACGTCGGGCACCCCCTCGGCTACATAGCGACCGACGTCTTCGCGCGCTACCACCGGATGACCGGCAAGAACGTCCTGCACTGCCTGGGCTACGACGCCTTCGGCCTGCCGGCTGAGCAGTTCGCGGTGCAGACCGGTCAGCACCCGCGCAAGACGACCGAGGAGAACATGGTCGTCATGAAGCGCCAGCTGCGCCGGCTGGGGCTCGGTCACGACGACCGCCGCACCATCGCGACCATCGACCCGGGCTACTACAAGTGGACCCAGTGGATCTTCACGCAGATCTACAACTCCTGGTACGACCCGGAGGCAGTGCGCCCCGACGGTGGCACGGGGCGCGCCCGCCCCATCGCCGAGCTGGTCGAGCAGTTCGAGGCCGGCGACCGCCCCACCCCCAACGGTCAGCAGTGGGCGGAGCTGTCGGCGGCTGAGCGGTCCGAGATCCTCGACGACTTCCGGCTGGCCTACACCTCGCAGGCGCCGGTCAACTGGGCTCCCGGCCTGGGCACGGTCCTGTCCAACGAAGAGGTCACCAACGACGGGCGCTCCGAGCGCGGCAACTACCCGGTCTTCAAGACGAACCTGCGCCAGTGGATGATGCGGATCACCGCGTATGCCGACCGGCTGGCTGACGACCTCGACCGCGTCGACTGGCCCGACAAGGTCAAGGCCATGCAGCGCAACTGGATCGGTCGTAGCCAGGGTGCACGGGTCGCCTTCCCGGTCGTCGGCGAGGACGCGTCGATCGAGGTCTTCACCACCCGGCCCGACACCCTCTTCGGCGCCACCTTCATGGTGCTGGCGCCGGAGCACCCCTTGGTGGACGTGCTTGTCCCGGAGGGGGAGTGGGCGCCCGACACCAACCCGTCGTGGACCGGTGGGGAGGCGACCCCGGCAGACGCCGTCGCGGCATACCGGCTGGCGGCGTCACGCAAGAGCGACGTGGAGCGCCAGACCGAGGGCAAGGACAAGACCGGTGTCTTCACCGGCGCGTTCGCGACGAATCCCGTGAACGGGCAACGGATCCCGGTGTTCATCGCCGACTACGTCCTGATGGGCTACGGCACCGGCGCGATCATGGCGGTGCCCGGACAGGACCAGCGCGACTGGGACTTCGCCGGGCAGTTCGGGCTGCCGCGCGTGCGCACCGTGCAGCCGTCCGAGGGCCACCCGGAGGACGAGCCGTTCACCGGTGAGGGGCCCGCGATCAACTCGTCCAACGACGAGGTGTCGCTCGACGGCATGGGCGTCGCCGAGGCCAAGGCGACGATCATCGAGTGGTTGGCGCACAAGGGTTTCGGCCAGCCCACAGTCAGCTACAAGCTGCGTGACTGGCTGTTCAGCCGACAGCGCTACTGGGGCGAGCCGTTCCCGATCGTCTTCGACGAGGACGGCGTCAGTCACGCCGTCCCGGACTCGATGTTGCCGGTGGAGCTGCCGGACGTCCCGGACTACTCGCCCAAGACGTTCGAACCCGAGGATGCGAGCAGCCAGCCCGAACCGCCTCTCGGCAGGGTCGAGGACTGGGTCAACGTCGAGCTGGACCTGGGCGACGGTCGCGGCATGCGCAAGTTCCGCCGGGAGACCAACACGATGCCCAACTGGGCCGGATCCTGTTGGTACTACTTGCGTTACCTCGACCCCGCGAACGACGAGGCCTTCGTCGACCCCGAGAACGAGGCCTACTGGATGGGCCCGCGGGAGACACCCGTGGTCGGTTCGCCCGAGGGGGTCGTCGACCCGGGTGGGGTGGACCTCTACATCGGTGGGGTCGAGCACGCCGTGCTGCACCTGTTGTATGCGCGGTTCTGGCATAAGGTGCTGCACGACCTGGGTCACGTGACCAGTGACGAGCCGTTCCGCAAGTACTTCTCGCAGGGGTACATCCAGGCGCCTGCCTACCGTGACGACCGAGGCCAGCCCGTCGAGGCGTCCGAGGTCGTCGAGGTGCCCGACCACGCCAGTGGCGAGACGTCCTACACCTGGCAGGGCCAACCCGTCACCCGCGAGTTCGGCAAGATCGGCAAGTCGCTCAAGAACGTCGTCAGCCCGGACGAGATGTTCGAGCAGTACGGCGCCGACACCCTGCGCGTCTACGAGATGTCGATGGGTCCACTGGAGCTGAGCAAGCCGTGGGAGACCCGTGCCGTCGTCGGCGCTCAGAGGTTCCTGCAGCGCTTGTGGCGCAACGTCATCGACGAGGAGACCGGCGCAGTGCGGGTGGCCGAGGTGCCGTTGGACGACGCGACAGCCAGGGCCCTGCACCGGACCATCGACGCGGTGTCCAAGGACTTCCCGACGCTGGGGTTCAACACGGCCATCGCTCGGCTCATCGAGCTGAACAACGCGCTGACCAAGCTGGAGGCCGTGCCTCGCGAGGCGGCCGAGAAGCTGGTCGTCATGGTGGCGCCGCTCGCCCCCCACATCGCCGAGGAGCTGTGGCAACGGCTGGGGCACACCGAGTCGATCACCTTCGAGCCGTTCCCCGTGGCCGACCCTGCCCTGCTGGTCGAGGACACCGTGACCTGCGTCGTGCAGATCAAGGGCAAGGTCCGCGACCGCCTCGAGGTGCCCGCGGACATCAGTGAGGACGCCCTGCGCGAGCAGGTGCTGGCGCTGCCGAAGGTCCTCGCGGCGACCGAGGGCGGCATCCGCACGGTGATCGTGCGAGCCCCCAAGCTCGTCAACATCGTCCCGATGTGATCCTGCGCTGCACCGGTGGCCCGCACCGATAGCCTGCGCACGTGAGCATCGCGATCGTCACCGACTCCACGGCATACCTGCCGGGGTCGGAGCTCGAGGCCCACTCGATCCAAGTGGTGCCGCTGCACGTCATCGTCGGCGGCACCGAGTTCAGCGAAGGCGTGGACATCACGACCGGCGAGGTCGCCGCTGCGCTGCGAGCGTTCAAGCCCGTGTCGACCTCGCGTCCTTCGCCCCAGGCCTTCCTCGATGCCTACGAGAAGGCGGCCGCAGGCGGAGCCGACGGGATCGTCTCGGTGCACATCTCGGCCGACATGTCCTCGACGATCGAGTCGGCGCACCTCGCCGCGCAGCAGTCGCCTGTGCCTGTCACGGTGGTCGACTCGCGGTCGCTCGGCATGGCGATGGGGTATGCCGTGCTGTCCGCGGCAGAGTTGGCCGAGCAGGGCGCGTCGTTGGAAGACGTTGCGGCGCAGGCCCGTTCGCGAGCCGAGGCATCGACTGTGGTTTTCTACGTCGACACGCTCGAGCACCTGCGACGGGGCGGCCGGATCGGTTCGGCGTCCGCCTTCCTGGGCTCAGCCCTCGCGATCAAGCCCATCCTCGGGCTCGTGGACGGCAGCATTCGGCCGCTGGAGAAGGTGCGCACCTCGTCGCGGGCACTGGCGCGGCTGGAGGAGCTGGCCGTGTCGGCCGCGCAGGTCGCCGAGAAGGCCGGGTCGCTCGTCGACATCGCAGTGCACCACCTCGACTCCCAGGCACGGGCGGACGACCTCGCCGGGCGGCTGCGCGAACGCGTCGCCGACGTCGGAGCCACGGCAGACGGGGGACAGGCCGGCAAGGGCGCGGTCCAGGTGGTCGAGCTGGGCGCGGTCGTCGGCGCCCACGTCGGCCCGGGCACCATCGCCGTCGCCGTGTCACCCCGGCCGAGACCATGACCGCTCTGGCGGACGTGTCGACGGGGGTCCTGGTGGAGGTCGTGGCGGCCTCGGTGGCCGCGTTCGTCGTGGGGGCGGTGAACCCGGCGACGATCCTGGCCAGGCTGCTCGGCAAGGACCTGCGCCACGCGGGGTCGGGCAACCCCGGGGCGACGAACGCCGGACGCGTCCTGGGCGCGCGCTGGGGGGTGGTTGTGGGGATCCTCGACGTGCTCAAGGGTCTGCTGCCCGTCCTGGTCGCCCAACACTTCCTCGGGTCGGTGACGGGGCTGTGGGTCGGGCTCGCGGTCGTGCTGGGGCACATCTGGTCGCCGTTCCTCAAGGGGCAGGGCGGCAAGGGGGTGGCCACCTCCCTGGGGGCGATCCTCGCCGTGCAGCCGTGGTACGGCGTGGGCATGCTCGTGGTCTTCGGGCTGCTGGTCTGGCGCATGCGTTGGGTGGCGGGAGCCTCGGTGTCGGCGTGCGTGCTGCTCCTGGTGCTGGGAGTGCTGACCTGGTTCCGGTGGGTGCCTGTGGGCACGCGTGAGACCGGGGCCTGGTGCGTGGTCCTCGCCCTGCTCGTCATCTACCGGCACCGGCGCAACATCGAGCTGTGGATCTCGGCGCGACGGGACGCGTCGTCCACAGGTTGAGCCGGCTCGGGACGCTGTCCACAGGGCCGCTGCGACGACGTGTCGCGTGCCTGGTCGGCTTCCTAGCGTGCCTGTATGCCGTCCCGTCGCCGACCGTCGGAAACCTCAGCCCGCGCGCGGGCCCTGTTGGAGGCCGCAGACCGCGCGCGTGAGCCTCCGGCGATTGGGTCGCCACGGCCCGAGGTCGTCCCCTGGCTGCCGGAGCGCACGTGGATCGAGACGGCGGCGGCCAAGCCAGCCAGTGGCCCGTCGCGCCCGGCCAGCGGCGTACGGGGTGGTCGCCACCGCCGTCCTGTCCCACCCGGCCCCCGGTTCCTGACCATCCCTGCGTCCCTGCGGGGCGCCCGGCTCAGCGGGCCGCGTGCCGCGGCGGCCGGTCTCCTGCTGGTGGTGCTCGTGGCGGCAGTGGGCTTCGGAGCCCGCGTGGCCTGGGCCAGGGCGGCGAGCACGCCCCAGGTGGTGGCGCCGTCACAGTCGGGGTCGGCCCTCGGGAACAGGGGGCCGACCAGCAGCGGGTTCGCCTCGTCGAGCACGGCCTCCGGTGGTGGTGGACCACCTGTGGGCACGCTGACGGTGCATGTCGTCGGCCAGGTGGAGAGCCCTGGTGTGTTCACCATGCCCGCCGGGTCCCGGGTCTCCGACGTCGTGGCCAAGGCCGGGGTTCGCAAGGGGGCGGACCTCGCGGCCATCAACCTGGCTCGACCGCTGGTCGACGGCGAGCAGCTCCGCGTGCCCAAGCCCGGCGAGGTCGTGGTCGCGGGGGCTGGCACAGCAGGCGCAGGCGCGGGAGCAGGCGCGGGCGCGGGAGCAGGCGCGGGCGCGGGCGCGGGCGCGGCGGCTTCCGGCAGGGTGAACCTCAACTCCGCGTCCGCTGCCGACCTCGAAGAGCTGCCGGGCGTCGGCCCGGTCCTGGCCCAGCGGATCATCGACTGGCGCACCGAACACGGACGATTCGCCTCGGTCGACGAGCTCGGGGAGGTCAGCGGGATCGGGGAGAAGATCTTCGCCGCACTGCAACCCAAGGTGACGGTGTGAGCCGGAGCGCCGGAGCGCTGCGGCGGGGCGTCGACCAGCCTCGGCTACTTGATCTGCGCCTGCTGGTTCCCGCGGTGACGGCGTGGGCGGTCAGCGCCGCCACGCTCGGTGTCCGACCTCCGTTCCTGGTCGTCGCGTCCGCGGTCAGCGCTGGTCTCGCGGCCGTCCTGGTCTGGTGGTTGCCCCGACCTGTTTCCCGGCGGCGCGGCGCGGGGCTGGGCGGACTGGTCCTGGCTGCCGTGGCGCTCGTGCTCGCGGCGACGGCTGCCCACGTGTCCTCGCGTGAGGCGGGCCCGATCCGGTCCCTGGCGGCGCAGCAGGCCTCAGTGACCGTGTCCGGTGTCGTGACCAGGGATCCCGTGGTCGTCGGTGGCCGCCGTCTCGACGGCGCGACCGTGAGCCTCACGCTGCGCGTCGACGAGGTCACGGGACGAGGCCGCGTTGCGCGGGTGTCGACACCGGTCCTCGTGATGGGTGACCAGCGCTGGGAGGCTGTGCGCTGGCACGAGCGGGTCCGGGTCCAAGGCATCCTGCTCGCGGCCGAACCAGGGACGACGTCGTCGCGGTCCTGCGACCCCGGGGCACGCCTCGTTCGCTCGCTGCGCCCGGCCTGGTCGCCAGGGCGGCCGAACACCTGCGGTCGGGAATGCGTGAGGCGGCAGCCCCGCTGCCCCCCGATGCGCGTGGCCTGTTGCCTGCACTCGTCATCGGGGACACCAGCCACACGCCACAGGACCTCACCGACGCCATGCTCGCGACCGGTATGACCCACCTTTCCGCCGTATCGGGCAGCAACGTCGCCATCGTCCTCGCATGCGCTCTCGGCGGCGCGTCGCTGGCTGGCGTGCGACGTCGCTGGCGCCCGCTGGTGGCGGTTCTGGTGCTGGCCGGCTTCGTCGTCCTCGCCCGGCCGGAACCCAGCGTCATCCGGGCCGCGACGATGGGGACCATCGGGCTGATCGGGCTGAGCCGGTCGAGGCGAGCGGCCGGCATACCCGTCCTGTCTGCGGCGGTGGTCGTCCTGCTCGTCGTCGACCCCTGGCTCAGCCGGTCCTACGGTTTCGCCCTCTCGACCCTCGCCACCCTGGGGCTGCTGCTCTTCACCCGCAGCTGGGGAGAAGCCATCGGGCGCCGGCTCCCGGGCCGCATCCAGGGATGGGGGCCTGCGATGGCCATTCCCGTTGCGGCACAGGCGATGTGCGCCCCGGTGGTCGTGCTGCTCCAAGGCTCGGTGTCGGTCGTCGGCGTGCTGGCCAACCTGCTCGCTGCTCCGCTGGTCGCCCCCGCGACCGTCACCGGGGTGGCTGCCGCGACCGTGGCCCCGATCTGGCCGTTCGGGGCGAGGATCCTGTGCTGGGTCGGGGCGGTGCCGGCACTGGGGATCGCCCGAGTCGCCCGTACCTGTGCCACCGTCCCCGGCGGCACCCTGCCGTGGCCGGACGGTGCGCCTGGAGCGATCCTGCTGACGGTCCTGACCGTCTTCGTCCTCCTCAGCGGCAGGTGGGGGAGCCACCGCGTCAGGCTCCACCCGGTCATCGCCACCAGCGTGTGCCTGCTCGTGCTCGCGGCAGCGGCCCCGACCTCGGCGGTCACCTGGCCCCCACCCGGCTGGCGCCTCGTGGCCTGCGACGTCGGGCAGGGCGACGGGCTCGTGCTCGCCACGACTCCCGGTCACGCGGTGCTCGTGGATGCCGGGCCGGATCCCGTCGCGATCAACTCCTGCCTGCGCCGTCTCGACATATCAGTGCTGGATTCGGTTGTCCTGAGCCATTTTCACGCCGACCACGTCGACGGGCTCCCCGGTGCGTTGGCAGGCCGCGAGGTCCGCGAGATCCTCGCCAGCCCGGTGCATGAACCGCCCTACCAGTGGACGGAGGTGCAGGCGTGGGCCGGGGCGCGCGGCATACCCATCCGTGACCTCTATGCCGGCGACCACCTGGCCTGGACGGGAGTCACGGCAGACGTGTGATGGCCGGCCCGACGGATCGCGTCGGGTTCCGTGCCCAACAACGCCAGCGTGGTGCTGGCGGTGCGGTCCGGCCCAGTCGACCTCTTGCTCCTCGGCGACGTGGAGCGAGAAGGGGCCCACGCCGTGCTCCTCGAGCTGCGGCGCAGCCCGTCGATGTCGGCGCAGGCGTCACGCTTCGACGTCGTGAAGGTGGCCCACCACGGCTCCGGAAACCTCGACGAGGGCCTCATGGAGGCGGTCCGCGCGCCTGTCGCGGTGATCAGCGTGGGCAAGGACAACGACTACGGTCACCCATCACTCAAGGCTCTGGAGGTCTTGCGACACAACGGGTATGCCGTCTATCGCACCGACCAGCGCGGGGACGTCGCCGTGGTTGCGCAGGGGGACGACGTGGCGGTCACCTGGCGCCGCCGATGAGCAGACCCGTCAGCGACAGTGGGCCGACCGCCGTCGGGAGGCCCCAGCGTCGTTCGGCCTGTCAGGTGCTGGCGAGGACGCGGGGCTTGGCCTTCGCGGCTTCGACGAGGGCCTCGATGGTGGCCTGGACGGCCGGGACGCGCTGCAGGTCGGCCGTGGTGACCACGCTGATGGACCGGCGCGAGGCCGGGTTGATCGGCAGGGTGACCACATCGTGGTGGTGGGCCGTCCGCAGGATGAGGTCGGGGATGAGCGCCACGCCCAAGCCTTCGGCGACCAGCCCGAGCACGGCAACGTAGTCCTCGGTCTCGAACCCGACGTGGGGGGAGAACCCGGCCGTCGCGCACATCTGCAGGAGGTGGCCACGGCACCGCGGGCACCCCGCGATCCAGTTCTCCTGGGCCAGGGCGGACAGGTCCACCACGTCGAGCGTCGCGAGCGGGTGTTCGCGGGGGAGGGCGAGGCGGACCTCGTCGTCGAGGAGCTTGTGGGTCACGAAGAGCTCCATGTCCTCCTCTCCGCGGCCGACGTCGGTGCCCTCGTAGGCGAAGGCCACCGCGAGGTCGCACTCGCCGGCCTTGAGCGCAGCGAGCGACTCCGGGGGTTCGGCCTCGGTGAAGGTGACCTGGACGTCGGGGAAGCGCTTCTTCACGAGGGCGAGCGCGCGCGGGACGAGGGTGGCCGAGCTGGACGGGAACGCCATCAGGCGGACCCGTCCGGCGCGCAGGCCCGCAATGGCGGCGACCTCCTCCTCGGCGGCATCGAGGGCGGACAGCACGCCAACGGCGTGGCGCGCGAGCACCTGTCCGGCCTCGGTCAGGCGTACGTTGCGGCCGACTCGTTCGACCAGCACGGTGCCGGTGCGCTGCTCGAGGCGGCGCACCATCTGCGAGATCGCGGGTTGGGAGTAGCCGAGGGACAGCGCAGCCCCGGTGAAGCTGCCCTCGTCGGCGATGGCCTTCATGACACGGAGACCTGCGGCGTCGATCATGGATGAAGCATAACTGTTCGTTATCAAGATGGTTAGTTGTTGATGGCATCGTGATGGATGATGCCGGCCAGGGGGACCCACCACCTGCGACTTGTTGCCGGCTGGTGGTCAGCGGAGCCGCGTTTGGGGGGTTGGAGACGATCTGCCGGCAACAGGTGGGGGCGCCTGCGACTTGTTGCCGGCTGGTGGTCACGGGAGCCGCGTTTGGGGGGTCTGGTGACGATCTGCCGGCAACAAGTCGCCGAGCCATGCCGACGGGCGGGTGTCGCCGGCCTCTGCTTTCATCGGTCCACGATGAAGCCTGAGCCCACCAGCACCACGCACGCGAACGAGCGCGCAGCCACCGAGAGCGACGCGCCTGGCCCCACAGACGCAGCATACCCGCAGGGGGCCGCGGCGCCGCACCGGACAGGCGTGGCGCTCTGCCTGTCCGGTGGCGGCTACCGCGCCGCCCTGTTCCACCTCGGTGCCGTTCGCCGGCTCAACGAGCTCGGTGTGCTGTCGCAGCTCACCACCATCAGTGGGGTCTCCGGCGGCTCGATCGTGGCCAACCTGCTCGCCGACCCCGAGCTCCGGTTCCCGGCGGCGGGCGGCATCGTCGAGGGTTTCGAGGAGTGCGTGGCCATGCCCCTGCAGCGGCTCGCCTCCCGCAACGTCCGGACGCCGGCGTTGCTGTCCAGGGTCAGGCCGTGGAAGTGGTTCGGCCCCGACGCGGCCGTCCGGGCGCTGGCCGACGAACTCGCCGAAGTCGTCCCCTGGTGGTCGAAACCGTTGCGCGACAACGACACTGGTGGTCCCGGAGTCGTGACTGGCGCGACCGAGATCGGCTACGGCGTCGACTGGGTGTTCGAGGGCCCGACCGCCCACCATCCCCACGGGCGGGTGGGGGACTACCGGCTGGGGTATGCCGCGCCGCCGGCCGGGCTGCGGATCGCCGACATCGTGGCGGCCTCCTGCGCCTTCCCGCCGTTCTTCGCGCCGATGGTGGTGGACGGGGTGGCGATGCACCTCACGGGGGGACACCGCGGCCTCGAGTCGGAGCAGGAGCGCGCCTCGATCATGCGGCGCATCCGGCTGACCGACGGCGGGATCTACGACAACCTCGGGCTCGAGCCCGTCTGGAAGCGGCACGCCACGGTCCTGGTCAGTGATGGCGGGGGAGTCTTCCGCGCGCGCACGGAGCGGACCGTCGTCGGCCGGACGCTGCGCATCCTCGGCATCGCCACCAACGGCGGGCAGTCGGTCCGCAGTCGGTGGCTCCAGGCCAGCTATGCGCGAGGCGTCCTCCGCGGCACGTCGTGGGCGCTCGACACGGTCGTCGACGGCTCCTACCCCCGCGAGACGACCGAGCTGGTCAACGCCGTCCGCACCGACCTCGATGCCTTCAGCCCAGCGGAGCAGCAGATCCTCGAACGCCACGGCTACCTCGTGGCCGACGCCCAGGTCCGGGCGCACTCCCCAGAGCTCGTCACCCGCGACACCCCGGCCGTTCCGCCGCACGACGAGGTGGCCGATCCCCAGGTGGCGAGTGCTGCCCTGGTCGACTCGGCGAAGCGCCGACTCCTCGGCAGGTCCTGACCCGACGTACCCTTGCCGCGTGACGCAGACCGCCGCCGTGACCGAACAGGCGCCCGCGGCCGACGAGCTGGCCGCGGTCGCCGCCCTGCTGGAGCGCGGCAACGTCCTCGTCCTGACCGGCGCCGGCATCTCGACCGACTCGGGCATCCCCGACTACCGGGGCCCTGACGGCACGCGCCGCGTGACCCCCATGCAGTACGCCGAGTTCCTGGGGTCCTCCGAGGCGAGGCAGCGCTACTGGGCGCGCAGCTATGTGGGGTGGCAGCGGTTCAACCGGGCCGAGCCCAACTCGGGCCACGAGGCCGTGGCGAGGCTCCAGGGCCGCGGGCTTGTCGGCCCGGTCATCACCCAGAACGTCGACGGCCTGCACCAGCGCGCCGGCGCCACCGACGTCGAGGAGCTGCACGGGTCACTGGCGCGGGTCGTCTGCCTGACCTGTGGCGACCGCACCTCCCGCTGGGACCTCGACGACCGGATGCGCGAGGCCAATCCCACCTACACGGTGACCAGCGACGAGATCCGTCCGGACGGCGACATCGTCCTCAACGACCTCGACGTGGCCGCCTTCCGCACACCCCTGTGCCTGGTCTGCGGTCACGACACGCTCAAGCCAGACGTCGTGTTCTTCGGCGAGTCCGTGCCGAAACCGTTGGTGGAGAAGTGTTTTCGCCTCACGGAGCAGGCCAGCGCGCTGGTCGTCCTGGGCTCCAGCCTCAAGGTCATGAGCGGCTATCGGTTCGTCCGCCGTGCGGCAGCGCTCGACATCCCGGTCGCGATCATCACCCGCGGACCAACCCGAGGCGACGGCGAGGCCACCGTGCAGCTCGACGCGCCCCTCGCCCCGACCCTCGAGGAACTGCTCAGCCGGCTGGCCGCCTGACGAACCTCACGCCGGTCGCCGGGCTATCAGCACCACGTCGATCGCGTCGCCCTGCTCGGTGGGCCGCACGTACTCCTCGCAGCGCTCGACGTCCAGGTCCCCGGCCGCCGCCCGCAGCTGCTCGGGTGTGTGCAGCAGCGCCGGGTCGGACGGGCCGCCGACCCCTTCGGTGAGGTTGCGCAGGCCGTGGCCGACGACCACCAGCGCACCGCCCGGCGTCAGCCACGTCCGGGTGCGGGAGACCACGTCGGAGGGCAGGTGGAGGTACGACACGAGGACGAGGTCGAAGAGGAATAGGGGCGCCGGGTGCCAGGACCGGGCGTCCGCCACCACCCAGTCGATCCGGAGCCCGCGACTGGAGGCCTCCTTCTCGCCCTTGGCCAGCCCCACCGCCGAGAAGTCGACCGCCGTGACCCGCCAGCCCTTCGAGGCCAGCCACACGGCGTGTCGGCCCTCGCCGGCGCCGAGGTCGAGGGCGCGACCGGGCGGCCAGGCGCCCACGATCCTTTCCACCTCGGCGTTGGGCGTCGCGCTCCAGACGTGCTCGTGGGCGGCATACCGCTCGTCCCACAAGGCCTGTCGGTCCGTCGGCCCACCGCGGTCGGGGTCGGGCAGCTTCGAAGCCTCAGCCGAGTCGTGCGTCCCGTGGCTGTGGTCGTGGCGGTGGCCGTGCTCGTCGCTCATCCCCCTAGCATCGCCGATATGAGCAGCATTGCCCCGGACAGCGGCCGCGCAATCGTCGTCCGTGACGCGACGCCGGCGGACCTCCCCGCGATGGCCGCCGTCTACGACGAGCAGGTCCGCACCTCGGTGGCGACCTTCGACACCGAACCCCGCGGCGCGGCATACCTCGGTGAGAAGCTCGCCGCCACCGGTGCCGGCAACGTCGGCAACGTCGTCCTCGTCGCCTGCGCGGACGAGCAGCTGCTCGGGTACGCGTTCTCCGGTGCCTTTCGCCCGCGGCCGGCCTACGACGGCACCAAGGAGGTGTCGGTCTACCTCGCGGAGGGCGCGCGCGGTCTCGGCCTCGGACGGACCTTGTATGCCGCGCTGCTGGCGCGGCTGGACGCCGCACCTGAGGTGCACACCCAGGTGGCCGTGATCGCCCTACCGAACGACGCCAGCGTGGCGCTGCACGTCGCGTGCGGCTTCGAGCGGGTGGGAGTGCTTCACGAGGTCGGACACAAGTTCGGTCGTTACGTCGACACGGCCTGGTACCAACGGATGACTCCGCACGAGTAGGACTGGCGTGTCGCTGCGTCTCTTGGCACCCTCGAAGGAGCATCGTTCGCACGCTGTGGAGGTTGGGAGATGGGCGCCACCGGAGCCGGGCCGTTCGAGAACGACGACGCACTCGACCTGCTCGACGAGCTCGAGGAGTCCGAGCAGGACGTGCGACGCAAGCGGGTCGAGGCGGCCCTCGACCAAGTGGTCCGCGCGCGGGGGTACATCGAGGCGCCGACCATGTCGCAGGCGGTGGCCGCAGCGGTGCTCGTGGCTGCCTGCGACGACTTCGAATCCGTCGTGGGCGAACGCAATGTGCCCTGGTGGGTCGACGAGGAACCCATCGAGGTGGACGAACAGCTGGAGGAGCTCGCCACCCGGGCACTGCACCGGGCGATGCAGTCAGACGACAACGAGCTGTGGGAGCTGTGGGCCGAGGGTGACGGCGGCGAACGCTTCGCCACCAAGATCACGCACTACCTCGACGCGCTGGGTGACTGAGCGGGGGAATGGGCGGGGGACTGGGCGGGGAGCTGACCCTGTGCCCGACAGATCCCGAGAGCCGCGTCGATCTGGTCCAGGTTCAGCTGCGAGCAGGCGTGGCTCGCGGCGTCGATCAGGTCCGCGAGCAGTTCGATCTCGGACCCCAGCACCTGGTCGGTGAGATCGGGGTCGGGTTGGGCCTCCATGTGTAGAGAACGCACGTGCGAGTCGCCTGTTACGGGGCACGTGACGCACACGGGCCCGCGAGGTCCGCTTCAGTCCATTCGGGCGAATGAGCCATCAGCCGAACGGATGATGGGTCGACTCGTGCCGGCCCCACGACGCGCCTGCACGCACGTGTGCCGCGGAGCGCACGAGGCGCTCCGCGGCACACGTCGCCGGACCTGAGCGTCGAGCTCAGACCCGACGAAGCACCGCCGTGACCTTGCCGAGGATCGTGGCGTGGTCTCCGTCGATGGGGTCGAAGGCGGCGTTGTGCGGCATCAGCCACACCTTGCCGTCCTTGCGCTTGAAGGTCTTGACGGTGGCCTCGTTGTCGAGCATCGCCGCGACGATGTCTCCGTTGTCGGCCGTGGGCTGCTGGCGGACGACGACCCAGTCGCCGTCGCAGATCGCGGCTTCGATCATCGAGTCGCCGACGACCTGGAGGAGGAACAGCTGGCCCTCGCCGACGATCTGCCGGGGGAGAGGGAAGACGTCCTCGACGGTTTCCTCGGCGAGGATGGGCACACCGGCGGCGATGCGCCCGAGCACGGGCACGTAGGTCGCAGCCGGGCGCTGGTCGCCGGACCCGGTCTCGTCGTAGGTCGCCGTCTCGTCCTCGGCGGAGGCGCCGCCGCGGTAGCCCCGCATGTCGGCGGGGGAGTCGGGGGAGACCACCTCGATGGCGCGCGGCCGGTTGGGGTCGCGGCGCAGGAAGCCCTTGCGCTCGAGGGTGGAGAGCTGGTGGGCGACCGAGCTGGGGGAGGTGAGGCCGACCGCCTCGCCGATCTCGCGCAGGCTCGGCGGGTAGCCGCGCCGGTCGACCGAGTTGCGGATCACCTCGAGCACCCGTCGCTGCCGGACGGTGAGCCCGTCACCGCGATCGCGGTCGGGCAGTTCCTTGACGTTGTCGTCGCTCATGCCGCTTCCTCACTTGAGCAGTTTCGGGTGCAGGTGCAGGTCAGGTGCCGTATGCCGGGTGCTCGCGGAGCCGTTGTCAGTGCCCTCTGATGTGCTAGCGGCATGAACACAGCGTATGGCCTTCGAACGCCTGTGCCAAACATGTGTTCGACGCGTGTCTTGATTGATTCGAACATGCGTGCTAGAAATCAGTCAAGCAGTTCTTCGCACACCCGTTCGAGGAACGCAGCAGAGCACGTCACGATGGAGGACCTGATGAGTGCAGCAGTCGCTTGGGACGTCGCCCCCGCACCGGTGCGGGTCCCCGTTCGCCCGGCTCGCCCCCGCCTGGTCTCGGTGCCCACCGGCCCAGAGGTCGCCGTCGCTCCCGCCGCCCCGCTGCGCCTGACCCGTGCAGCCCGGCTCGCGATCACGCTCACCGTCGTGGTGACGGCCGTGGCCCTGGCGATCGCCGTGTTCTCCGGTGGCGCGTCCGCCACCGTGATCGACCACTCCACCACGGTGCAGTCCGGTCAGACCCTGTCGCAGATCGCGGTCGAGCAGCTCCCGCAGCTGTCCATGGCCGAGGCGGTCGCCCAGATCCAGGTCGCCAACGACCTGACCGACAGCAACGTCCACGCCGGTCAGACGCTGCTCATCCCCGCCGTCGGCTGAGACCCGCCAGCTGCCGACTGAGCGCGCCGGTCGAGTGCCCTACGCATTTCGCGCTACGCGATAACCACGATGCGCTGGGCGCGAACCTCGTAGGACCGTGGTCGGCATGCACACCACCACACGGATGGCGGCCGCCCTGGCCGCAGCTGCCGGAGCAGTGACCTTCTCGGTGCTCCCGGCCATCGCCGCGGCGGGAACTCCCACCTCGTTCACCGTCGACACCCAGTTCGTGGACGGACCCAGCGACATCACGGCCGCGACTGGTCCGCTCTCGGCATGCACCCAGGTCACCGACCTCGAGAACGCCGCCGACCTGCGGACCCACAACCAGCTCGTCTTCAGCGGGGTCAAGCAGCTCACCTGTGGCACGGCGACGGTGACGGTCGGATATCAGGCCTTCATCACCCTCCCCGCGTTCCAGAACCCGAACGTGCTCCCAGAAGGCGGCGGCTACCGGACCTTCGGGGACTGGTGGGTCATCGACTCGACCCTGCCGGGCGTGAGCTCGGGCGGCGGCAAGCTGGCGGGCGACAACCGCACCTGCACGCTCGATGCCGGCTCAGTCGGCTGCATCACCGACGCCTCCCGCTTCGGCCTGCGTGCTGGGTGGCCGAGCTCGCCGCCCCAGAGGTGCGGGGTGCCTTCGTTCTCGACCAGGGACAGGTCGCGCCCAAGGAAGCCAGCGAGGCGCTGGGCCGCCACCCTGACCTGGGTGCGTCCTCGAGTCGAGACCTCAGGAGCGAGGTGCACCTCGACCTGCACGGCGTCGGGTCGCACGGTCCGTTTCCAGAGCCCGACGTTGGTGCCGTCGAGCACCACGCTCGCCCAGAACGGGTCGGTGTGTTCGGCATAGGGGTGGCCGGGCAGCGCTGAGAAGTTCACCTGCGGATAGGTCAGCACCGCCTCGTCATAGGTCGGGAAGAGGTATGCCGCCGGGGCGCCTCGACTGACCCGGCGCACCTGCGTCGGGTCGAACCAGTGCGGGATGCCGTCGACCTCCACTTCCTCCAGGTGGTCGCCGAGCTGTGCGAGCGCTGCCTTGGTGTCGCTGACCGTCATGGTGGCCCACCGGGTGAAGTCCTTGACCGAGGCCGGCCCGTGGCCGCTGAAGAACCGTCGGACCAGCTCCACGACAGCCTCGTCCCGGCTGCGTTCGGGTGTCGGCGCAATGACCTCGTCGACGAGGGCGTAGGAGTGGTGGACACCCTTCATCGGCCCTGAGCAGACCAGGCCGCGCATCTCCGCGACGATGAGCAGGTGGCCGAGCTGTTCGCCGGGCTTGATGCGTGAACCGCGCTCGACGAACGCCTCACCGAGCTCGGGTCGAGTGAGAAAGTTCTTGTCCTGCAACAGTTTTGCCAGCAGCTCGAACCCGTCGCCGAGCCGCTTCGTGTCGTCGAGGCCGAGCTGGCGGTGCCGCGCTCCCATGCTCGACAGCACGCGCGGCGAGGTGAGGGCGAGGATCCAGCGCAGGTCCTCGGGAGCGACGAAGTGCCACGTCGGCCGCAGGATGTGGGTGCGCAGGAAGGCGCCGGTGTCGAACTCACGCTGCACCGCGGCATACCGGTCCTTGCGGGAGCGCATGGCGAGCGAGAAGAAGGCGTGGTCGCGCTCCTGGCTCTGCACACACGTGAGCAGTCGCACGACGTCTGCGGCGCGGGGCAGCGGCGCCGAGCTGAGCCGCTGGGTGGCCAGCCGCTGGGCGAGGACGCTCGCGTGATCCATGGCGTCATCCTCTCGAATACCGCCGACAGGTGCGCGACCATGGAGGGGTGGAGCAGAGCACGACCGTCGACATCGCCGCCCCGCCGGAAAGGGTCTGGGAGGTGCTCACGGACGTCGAGCACTGGTCGGACTGGACCGCCTCGGTGCGCTGGGTTCGCCGCCTCGAGGACGGCCCGTTGCGGACGGGCTCGGCCGCCAAGATCAGCCAGCCCAAGGTCCCGACGGTGGACTGGGTGGTGACCGAGTTCGACCCCGGACGGATGTTCACGTGGGTGTCGTCCGGCCCCGGGGCGCTCACCACGGCGAGGCACTCGGTGGAGGCGCTCCCCGGCGGTGGCAGCAGGGTCCGCCTCTCGGTGGAGCAGAGCGGGATCGTGGGTTCGCTGGTCGGCCGGCTCTACCACGGGCTCACCGAGCGCTACCTCGCGATGGAGTCGGCGGGGCTCAAGGCGCAGTGCGAGGGCGGCCCCGCCTGAGGGACCGATGAGTTCGTGGACCGTTGCCGGTCGGTACTGCTGACAGGAACACCAGGAGACACGAACACCGGGCCGACGCCGACCGTGGGCACGGACCACGGAAGGCGGCAGTCATGGGCAAGGTCATCGCAGGGATCACGACGTCGGTCGACGGTTACGTCACCGGACCGGACGACGGCCCGGACAAGGGGCTCGGTGAGGGCGGCGAGCGGCTGCACTACTGGGTGTTCGGCGGGCCGTGGACCTATGCCGAGGAGCCAACCGGCCAGATGGGGGAGGTCGACAAGGCGTGGATGGACGAGGCCATGGCCAACTTCGGTGCGGTGGTCGGAGGGCGCGCGACCTACGAGGCAGCCGGGCACTGGGGTGACCAGAACCCCTGGGACGTGCCGTTCTTCATCGTCACGCACCGACCGGAGGACCAGCCCGAGGGCGACGCGTTCACGTTCGTCGACGGTCTGGCCGAGGCCGTCGAGCAGGCGCGGGCCGTCGCAGGGGACAAGGACGTGCACGTGATGGGCGGCGCCGACGTGATCCGGCAGGCCCTGGCCGCTGGGCTCGTCGACGACCTGTCGATCATCGTGGCCCCGGTCATCCTGGGCGGGGGCAAGCGACTGTTCGACGGCTTCGAGCAGGACATCGAGCTGACCCACAAGGGCGTCCGGCAGAGCGAGTACGCCACCTTCATCGACTACAGCGTGAACAAGGGCTAGATGGGTCGATCGACCCATCCAGGTGAGTGCGCGAGTGGGCGGATCGGCCGACGCGGGATGAGGCGGGCCCTTCGTAGCGTCGAGGGCATGAGCACCCACCCGACCAGGAGGCAGCCATGACCACCTCGATCTCCCCACACAAGGCAATCCCCACCACCACCGGCGGCGCCACCCACGCCGGCACGGCAGACCTGCACTGGCCTGCCCTCGCCGGCATCACGGGCCCGATCCTGTTCACCTCGGTCTTCCTCGTCCAGCAGCTGGCCCGCCACGACACCTACGACTGGGTCAGCGAGCCGGTGAGCAACCTCGAGGCCGGACCGCACGGCTGGGTCCAGCAGGCGAACTTCGTCGTGTTCGGCGTCCTCATGGCGGCGTTCGCTGGGGGGATGCACCGCGGTGTCGCTCGAAGCCGGCTGAGCCGGCTGGGCCCGCCCCTCCTCGGGCTGTGCAGCGTCGGACTGTTCATCGCCGCGGCCTTCCCCATCGAGCAGGACGCCCAAGGCGTCGCCTACGACCCCGGGTACCACTTCGTCGGCGGCGTGACCTTCTTCCTCAGCTCAGGGCTGGCGCTGCTCGCCCTGTCGCACAGCCTGCGGGCCGATCCGCGATGGGGCACAGTGCTGCCACGCTGGACCCTCGTCGCGGGGCTGCTGGCGTTGGTCGGGTTCGTGACGCTCGGCGCCTTCGCGATCGGCGAGGATACCCCACTGCACGGGTATGCCGGGTTGGCCCAGCGCGTCGTCATCCTCACCGTGACGTTCCCCTGCCTGGTCGCCCTGGCGCTGAGGTTGCGGAGCCACGACCTCAGGTACTGACTCCCCGCAGCTGGACGTCCGCGGCATACCCGCCGAGCTGTGCGGTGAGCTTGGCCGTCGCGGTGCCGGGGCCGGCCGGCGTCCAGGTCACGGTCACGGAGACCGCGTCGCCGGGGGCGATGGCGCCCTCGGTCTCGAGCTCGGCGACGAAGCCGGCCGTGGACGGCTCCACCACGAGGGAGCCCGCCGCGATGCCGAGCGCGTCCTTGCTGCCGTTGAACAGGTGGACGGTGCTGCCCACTGGGTTGGTGCCTGTCGTGGTGAGGTCGAGGCTGCGAGGCACGAAGGCGACGATGTCCTTGGTCGTGGCCGCGCCCGGACCGAGGATGACGTCGGCGACGCGTTCGATGAGGTGCCGGAAGGTCTCCTCGCGGAAGCCGATGACGAACGCGATCACGGCCAGGATGGCGATGCCCGGCCCGTCGTAGGCCACGGGCACCGCGGCCGCCGAGCCGCCACTGGCGGGCGTCGTGGGGGAGGCGGTGACGCTCTTGATGAGCAGCACGACGATCAGCACGCCGATGGTGCCGCACACGCCACCGAGCAGCGGGCGGGCGAGGTGCCACAGGTAGTAGTCGGGGTCCCAGTTGTGGGCGTGCTTGACGATGCCGACGAGGCTGATCGTCGCCCCGCCCAGCGCCCCTGCCCACGGCACCCACAGGGGCACGACCGACTGGAACGAGAACGACCAGTAGAGCCGGCTCGGCTCCGGGTCCTTGGAGTAGATCAGCACGGCGACGAGCAGCGCCGCCATCGAGATCACGTTGACGGCGAAGAAGATGCCGGGCCGTCGGCGCCAGTCGTCCTCGGGAATCGTGGCCATGCTCCGACGATCCTCCGTGCCTTTGCGGACGACATCGTCCGTTTGCACGAAGGTGCCACGTGTGGCGCGCAGCCGGCAGTCAGGTGAGGGTGCGGCGCATGACCAGCCGGGGCAGCTTGCTGGCGACCGCGTCGGTGGTCCCGACGACCGCGAACCCCGCCTTCTCGAACATGTGACGAGTCCCGACGAACGCCATCGTGAGGTCCATCCGCTGCTCGCCGGGATCGACCGGGTGGGCCTCGACGGCGGGCGCGCCGTTCGCCGCGGCATACGCCACGGCACCCTCGATGAGGTGCTCCGTCACGCCACGCCTGCGGAACCCCGAACGCACCACGACGCAGACGATGCTCCACACCGGAAGGTCGTCGACGGGACGCATGAGCGTCGACTTCGTCAGCCGGGTGATCTCCGAACGAGGGCCGATGTTGCACCAGCCGACGGGCTCGCCGTCGAGGTAGGTCACGACTCCTGGCGGGTGCTCGCGCTCGCACAGGCTGCGCATCGCGCGCTCGCGGGCGCCCGGTCCCGTCCCGCCGAGCTCCTCGATCTCCTTGGCCTGGAGGCGGTGGGACAGGCACCAGCAGTGGTTGGCGCGCCGGTTCTTGTTGATGACGTCGGCGAAGTCCTCGAACCGGTCGGGCGTCACCGGGTGCGTCTCCCACGTCTCCGTTGCCGTCACGAGTCCAGCAAAGCACCAGGCACAGACGACCCGCCCGAGTCGAGAGGGTGGCAAACCACTCCCATCACCGCCGGAGGGGTCGATCTGCCACCCTCTCGAGAGCTGGGCGCAGGTAGGGTCCGAGGGCCCGCTGCCGCATCGGCGCAGGTCAAGCGTGGTCGAGGACAGGAGGCGCGGGTGTTCGAAGCAGCGTTCTGGGGATTCGTCGGGGGAGCGGCTCTGCTCATCGGGGCGGCGGCCGGCATCTGGCTGCCCGCCTCCAAGCGCGTCATCGGCTGGGTCATGGCGATCGGCTCGGGGGTGCTCGTCAGTGCACTGACCTTCGAGCTCGCCGGTGAGGCCTACGACAAGGCAGGGGGAGTGTCGACCGTCCTGGGGCTGCTGGCCGGGTCGGTCGTGTTCTTCCTCGGCGACTGGTGGATCGACAGCCGCGGCGGGCACCGGCGCAAGAGCCCCAACGGCCCGCAAGCCGGCGCGGCTGGGACCGCGCTCGCGCTCGGAGCCCTGCTCGACGGCATACCGGAGTCGGCAGCGATCGGCGTCAGCACGATCGGCGGGGGAGGCGTGGGCGTGGCGGTCGTCGCCGCGGTGTTCCTGTCCAACATCCCCGAGGGACTGTCGTCCTCAGCGGGGATGAAGTCCGCCGGGCACAGCGCGCGGTTCATCATGGGCATGTGGCTCGCGGTCGCCGCAGCCTCCACCGTCGCGGCGGCGCTCGGTCGCGTACTGCTCGACGGAGCGGATCCGGCCGTGGTCGCGACCATCCAGGCGTTCGCCGCCGGGGCGATCCTCACGATGCTCGCGGACACGATGGTCCCCGAGGCGGTGGAGCACGCCGGACGCCTCGTCGGGCTGCTGACGGTGGTGGGGTTCAGCGCCGCGTTCCTGCTCTCGATGGCGTAACCGAGGTGGGACGCGGCGCCGCCCCTCCTGTCAGGCCTCGAGGCGGGTGCCGGTGTACGTCCCGGTGCCTTCGAACAGCATGCTGTCGTCCGGCGCGAACACGGTGAACCGGTAGGTCCCCGAGACCGTGTCCCCCTGCACCTTGCCGCGGATCTTCAGCCTCAAGGTCACGTCGGGATCACCGCCGGGCTGCCCGGCGATCGCTCCCCAGGCCGTGGCCTTGAAGCGGTTGTGACCGGTCGATGCCCACGCGCCCGTGGCGCCAGGCCCTGGCGGCTTGAGGTCGTTGGCGACGAGGACACCCCCCGTCGCGAGGCTGACGAGGGTCCGCCCCGGGTCGGGCTCGGCGGGCGGGTCGTCGGTGTGGTCCACCACCCACGTGCCCACCAGCCCCCGGCCCGAATGGCCCTCGCCCGCCGAAGCGGACGCCACCCCCGTGCCCCCGATCAGCACCCCTCCGGCGGCCACCCCCGCTGCGGCCCGGACCAGCTGACGACGATTCATCTCTCCCTGGCTCATGAGAACCTCCTCCGATGGTTCCCTGCAACGGCCCCATGCTGCACCCGAGCGCCCGGGGAGGGGTCCCTCACTCTGCGTAGGCACCAGTCGCCGGGCAGTGAGCCGGTTTCCCGTCGGGTGCCTGCGGATGGGGCCAGTGAGCGCCCCCACGAGCCCCCCATGAGCCCTCCACGGGCCCTCTACGAGCCGGAGCACCACATGTGGGGGAGCGGATTCGGGACAGACCCCACATCTGGGCGCCTCTGACGTCACATCAGTCACACCAGCACCAGTTTGGGCGTGTCGCGCCGCGCCGCCACAAGCCTCTGACCTGCGGCGATGCACACTTCGACACAAGTTTCGGGGAACGGCTTGCGTCGCAGGTCACAGCGAGGCACACTATCCCTACATCTAGTGGTTACACCGCTGTAGTTCGTCCACATGTAGTGCACAGGCTAGGGCGGGTTGTCCACACGTTGTCCCCAGCAAGTCCCCAGTTCCGTCCACAGGACGGGGCCGGATCCGCACCAGCAGACCCCACCGGGAGGAGACCGACATGCACTGCCCGTTCTGCAGGCACACCGACTCCCGCGTGATGGACTCGCGCACGACCGACGACGGCAGCTCGATCCGCCGGCGTCGCCAGTGCCCCGAGTGCGGTCGTCGCTTCACCACCATCGAGACGGCGAGCCTGACGGTCACCAAGCGCTCCGGCGCCAACGAGCCGTTCAGCCGCAGCAAGGTCCTCGTCGGCGTCCGCAAGGCCTGTCAGGGCCGTCCGGTCACCGAGGACGACCTCGCGATCCTGGCCCAGCGGGTCGAGGAGTGCATCCGCCAGCAGGGGCAGGCCGAGGTCGAGGCCCACGAGGTGGGCCTGGCGATCCTCGGACCGTTGCGCGAGCTCGACGAGGTCGCCTACCTGCGGTTCGCCAGCGTCTACCAGGCCTTCGACAGCCTCGAGGACTTCGAGGGTGCGATCACCCTGCTGCGCGCCGAGCGCGACGCCACCGGCACCGAGCCGGAGCCGCGCTCGCGACCACAGACCCAGGCGGGTATGCCGCCGGGCTAGGCCCCGCGGCATACCCGCCGTCCCGCACGGCCACGCACGACGAGAGACCAGACGAGAAGCACGGCCACAGGCGACGCACCACCAAGGGCAACGCACCACCAGAGCATCGCGGCACTGTCAGTGCCGCACGAGACAATCAACAGTAGAAACACCCAGGGGCTAGGGAGGCCACCAGAAATGACTGAAACCGCAGGGGCACGTGCAGGTGCCCGGAAGACTTCCGGCAAGGGAGTCAAGGTAGAGCGGATCTACACCACCCCTGGTGTGCACCCGTACGACGAGGTGACGTGGGAGAAGCGCGACGTCGTCCAGCAGAACTGGAAGACCGGCGAGACGATCTTCGAGCAGCGCGGGGTCGAGTTCCCCGACTTCTGGAGCGTCAACGCCTCCACCATCGTGACCACGAAGTACTTCCGCGGCGCGCTCGGCACCGACAAGCGCGAGACCGGGCTCAAGCAGCTCATCGACCGCGTCGTGCTGACCTACGTCAAGGCGGGCAAGGACCACGGCTACTTCTCCTCCGCGGAGGACGCCGAGATCTTCGAGCACGAGCTGACCTACGCCCTGCTGCACCAGGTGTTCAGCTTCAACTCGCCGGTCTGGTTCAACGTCGGCACGCACAGCCCCCAGCAGGTCTCCGCCTGCTTCATCCTCGCCGTCGACGACTCGATGGACTCGATCCTCAACTGGTACAAGGAAGAGGGCTTCATCTTCAAGGGCGGCTCCGGCGCCGGCCTCAACCTGTCGCGGATCCGCTCGTCCAAGGAGCTGCTGAGCTCCGGTGGCACCGCCTCGGGCCCGGTCTCCTTCATGCGTGGCGCCGACGCGTCCGCGGGGACGATCAAGTCCGGCGGCGCGACCCGTCGTGCGGCCAAGATGGTCGTGCTCGACGTCGACCACCCCGACATCATGGAGTTCGTCCAGACCAAGGCGCGCGAAGAGGACAAGATCCGCGCGCTGCGTGACGCCGGCTTCGACATGGACCTCGGCGGCAAGGACATCGTGAGTGTCCAGTACCAGAACGCCAACAACTCGGTCCGCGTCAGCGACGAGTTCATGAAGGCGGTCGAGGACGGCACCGAGTTCGGGCTGCGCGCTCGCAACACCGGTGAGGTCATCGAGACGATCGACGCCCGCGAGCTGTTCCGCAAGATGGCCGAGGCCGCGTGGGAGTGCGCCGACCCGGGCATCCAGTACGACGATGTCATCAACGACTGGCACACCAACCCCGAGACCGGCCGGATCACCGCGTCCAACCCGTGCTCGGAGTACATGTCGCTCGACAACTCCTCGTGCAACCTGGCCTCGCTCAACCTGCTCAAGTTCCTCAAGGACGACGACACGTTCGACGCCAAGAAGTTCCAGCAGGTGGCCGAGCTCGTCATCACGGCGATGGACATCTCCATCTGCTTCGCGGACTTCCCGACCGAGGCGATCGGCGACACCACGCGTGACTACCGCCAGCTGGGCATCGGCTACGCCAACCTCGGCGCGCTGCTCATGGCGACTGGTCACGGCTACGACTCCGAGGGTGGCCGCTCGCTCGCTGCCGCGATCACCTCGCTGCTCACCGGTGCCGCCTACAAGCGCTCCGCCGAGATCGCGGGCGTCGTCGGTCCGTATGCCGGGTACGCCCGGAACGCGGACGCCCACAAGCGCGTGATGCGCAAGCACCAGAGCGCCAACGACGCGATCCGTCCGCTCGACACGATGGACACCTCGATCCACCGCGCAGCCACCAAGGCGTGGGACGACGTGGTCAAGGTCGGCGAGAAGAACGGCTACCGCAACGCCCAGGCGTCGGTGCTCGCCCCGACCGGCACCATCGGCTTCATGATGGACTGCGACACCACCGGCATCGAGCCGGACTTCTCGCTGGTGAAGTTCAAGAAGCTCGTCGGTGGCGGGTCGATGCAGATCGTCAACCTGACCATCCCGCGTGCGCTCAAGAAGCTGGGCTACACCGGCGAGACCATCGAGGCGATCGTCGAGTACATCGCCGACAAGGGTCACGTCATCGACGCTCCCGGCCTCAAGACCGAGCACTACGAGATCTTCGACACCGCCATGGGTGCGCGGTCGATCGAGGCCATGGGCCACGTGCGGATGATGGCGGCCGTCCAGCCGTTCCTGTCCGGCGCGATCTCCAAGACGGTCAACCTGCCCGAGAACGCCACGGTCGAGGAGATCGAGGACGTCCACATGCAGGGCTGGAAGCTCGGCCTCAAGGCGATCGCGGTCTACCGCGACAACTGCAAGGTCGGCCAGCCGCTGTCCGATGGCGGGTCTACCGCCAAGGACGCTGCCGCTGACAAGGTCACGGCTGCGGCCGAGGCGAAGATCGAGCGGGTCGTCGAGTACCGCCCGGTGCGCAAGCGTCTGCCGAAGCGCCGGACCTCGCAGACCACGTCGTTCGCGGTCGGTGGCGCCGAGGGTTACCTCACGGCCGGCACCTACGAGTCGGGCGACTTGGGCGAGATCTTCCTCAAGTTCGGCAAGCAGGGCTCGACCCTGGCCGGCGTGATGGACGCGTTCTCGATCGCGGTGTCGATCGGCCTGCAGTACGGCGTGCCGCTGGAGACCTTCGTCGAGAAGTTCACCAACCTGCGGTTCGAGCCTGCTGGTCTCACGGACGACCCCGACGTGCGGATGGCGCAGTCGATCATGGACTACGTGTTCCGTCGTCTGGCGCTGGACCACATGGACTTCGACACCCGTTCGTTCATGGGCATCCACACCGCCGAGGAGCGCGCACGTCAGCTCGAGACCGGGTCCTACCAGGCCACCGAGGCTGACGAGTCGGACGAGGAGCTCGAGGACGAGCTGGAGAACTTCAGCCAGTCCGCCCCCGTCACCAAGCCGGCCGCCGCGACCTCGACCCCCACGGTCGAGGGCAAGGCACTCGACGCCGACTCGGTGAAGTCCGGCGCCGGCGCAGCCAGCGCCCGCGAGGTCTCGGTCGAGGTCCACTCGTCCGCCGAGCTCCTTGAGAAGTTCCAGGGCATCTCCGCCGACGCCCCGATGTGCCTCACCTGCGGCACCAAGATGCGCCCCGCCGGCTCCTGCTACGTCTGCGAAGGCTGCGGAAGCACCAGCGGCTGCAGCTAACCCCCAGCCAGTCAAACAACGGTGGGCC
>NZ_JBFUEZ010000004.1:0-794262 GCF_056403675.1 Pedococcus sp. P2_F6 | reverse complement strand
CGCCCAGCTCGTACCTGGCCAACCACTCGTGCAGGGTTTGCCGCGAGACCGACCAGGCGGCCGCGACCTCCTTCACCGTGCGGCCGTCACTGATGACCGCCAGAACCGCCTTGTACCGCTGCTCAGCCACGCTCATCTCCCTCATCAAGGGAGTGTCAAGGATCAGCCGAAGTAGGTGTCAACCATCAACCGAAACACTGTCAGGCATCAACCGAAGCCCAAACGTCAAGCATCAGGCGAAGTCGTACATGGCCGTGAGCGCCCCCGGCAGGACTCGAACCTGCGACCTAGAGATTAGAAGGCTCTTGCTCTATCCAGCTGAGCTACGGGGGCAATGGCGCAGAGTCTAGGACGAGCGCCACTCGTCACTCAGTTGCGCCAGGCGCCGCAGGGCGAGCTCGGCCAACAAGGCCGCGCCGTCGGGGACCACGGAGTCGTCGAAGTCTGCTCGCGGGGAGTGGTTGTCCGGTGCCGAGTCGAAGTCCGCGACAGGGCAGGCGCTCAGGTTGACGTAGGCGCTCGGCACCAGCTGTCCCACGAAGGAGAAGTCCTCCGCGCCCATCTCCGGGTTGCGCTGGTGGGCGTAGCGTTCCGCGCCGAAGAGATCCACGATCGTGTCCTTGGCGAACGCGTACTCGGCCTCGTCGTTGACCGTCACGGGGTAGCCCGGCAGGTGCTCGACCTCCGCCGTCAGACCGTGGGCCTCGGCGAGCCGGGTGGCGAGCAGCTCGATCTTGCGGCTCACCTCGGCCCTGGCCTTCTCCGAGAGGCTGCGCACGGTCGCCTCGAACACGGCGTCGTCGGGGATGATGTTGTCCTTGGTGCCGCCGACGAACTTGCCGACCGTGATGACGACCGGGTCGAAGACGTCGAACTGGCGCGTGACCAGGGTCTGGAGGGCGACGACGATCTCGCACGCCACCGGGATCGGGTCCTTGGCACGGAACGGCTGCGACCCGTGACCACCCTCGCCGACGACGCGCACCCTGACCTCGTCGGCCGCCGCCATGAGCGGCCCCGGGCGCCCGAACCACGTCCCCAGAGGGTGCTCGGAGGAATACACGTGCAGGGCGTATGCCGCGTCGACGCGCCTCCCAGCCGCCTCGAGCAGACCCTCGTCGATCATCGGCTTCGCGCCGCCAGGGCCCTCCTCGCCCGGCTGGAACATGAACACGACGTCGCCGGCGAGCTGGTCGCGCAACTCGTGCAGGATGCGCACGGCGCCCACGAGGCCCGCCACGTGGAGGTCGTGACCGCACGCGTGCATCAGGCCCTGGTGGCGTGACACGAACTCCAGCGGCAGGTCTTCGCTGACGGGCAGGGCATCCATGTCCCCGCGGAGCAGGACGACCGGCCGCCCGCCGCGCCCGGGTTCGTCATGGCGCCCCGCACCTCCGCGACCCCGCAGGACGGCGACGACCGACGAGAGCGACTCCCCCACGGTGATCTCGAGGTCCAGTCCGGCCAGTGCGTCGAGCACGGCCTGCTGGGTGAGGGGCAACGACATCCCGACCTCGGGGATCTGGTGCAGCTCGCGCCGGAGCGTGATGAGGTCCGGGCCGATGGTCGCAGCGATCTCGAGGGTGCGCACCCGCTGCACGCTAGTACGCCCCGAGGAAGTCCCTGCGGCTGGCAGTGATGGTCTGCAAGAGGTCACGTTCGGTCTCCAGCGCGCGCTCGTCGGCAGCGCTGTGGTGCATCCGTGCCCGGAGCAGGGCCAGCTCGCTCGCGGAGTCCTGGAACCGGCGCATCGACCGCAGCATGGCCCGGCCCCCAGCGGTCCTCGCCCAGACCCGGGCGGACCGACGCCCGTTCATGGTCGAGAGCATGTGGACCTCGCTCGGCGACAGCCAGCCGGCGTCGGCGTACTCGCTCAGGTGGCGGCCGATCAGGCGCCCCTCTCGGCGACGTGCCCAGATCACCAGGGCGACGAACGCGACGAAGATCGGCACCTCCACGAGGAGGTAGACCGACAGCAGCCCCGCTCCCCCCGTGATGGCGGCGAGGTTCCACACGGCGTGGGACAGCGCAGCCAGCAGGTAGCCACCGACAGGAGCGAGGACCTTCAGCACGCGGTTGCGGGTCGTGGCGGCGATCCCGATGCCGATGCCGGTGAGCACCGTGAACATGGGGTGGGCGAACGGGGTGAAGAGGCAGCGCGCGATGAACGTGCCGGTGAGCGACGCGTCGCCACCGTGGTCGTAGGCCATCCCGAGGTATTGGATGTTCTCGGTGAACGCGAAGCCGGCTGCCACCACGCCGGCGTAGACCATGCCGTCGATGATCCCGTCGAACTCGCGACGCCGGAACCACCACACGAGGAGGACGAGCAACCCCTTGCAGGCTTCTTCCACCAGTGGCGCCGAGAACACGGCCGTGGCGAGCATCGCGTCGTCGTCACGACCGGTGGCGGCCTGGAAGGCGACATTGGCCCCCGTGTTGAAGACCCCCGCTGCCAGTGCCGCGACGAGCGCACCCCAGAGGAAGGCCGTCACGAGGTAGCGCCACGGTTCTGCCTCGAACCGGTCCAGCCAGAGGAAGGTGGGGATCACGATGCCGAGCGGGATGGCCGCGAGCACCACGGCCAGAAGGGTCGTCACCAGGCCCAGGGTCGCCCCGTAGTAGACGGACAGCACGATCGCGGCCAGCCCGAACCCCACCACCATCAGGCCCACCAGCAGCCAGCCGCGCAGCCTGCCGCGACCGGTCCCGCCGGTGGCCCCCTGCGAGGACGGCACGGCCCCCCGCCCACCCGCGGGCGACGCGTCCGCGGCATACCTCTGCTCTGGTCCCCAGCTCATGACGGGCAGGGTAGTCGAGGCGGCCGCGGCGCCGCCCTGTCACCACAGGGCAATATGGTGGTCCGGTGACTGCCACCCCCACCGACCGCTCCGTCAACGACCGCATCGTCTGGATCGACTGCGAGATGACCGGGCTCTCCCTGGAGGCCGACGCCCTCATCGAGGTCGCGGCGCTCGTGACCGACTTCGAGCTCAACCAGCTGGGCGACGGCGTCGACGTCGTCATCACGCCCCCGGCCGAGGCGCTGGTGCAGATGGACGACTTCGTCCGCACCATGCACACCACGTCTGGGCTGCTCGACGAGCTGGCAGGCGGCACGACCATGGAGGACGCGCAGGAGCAGGTCCTCGCCTACATCCGCGAGTGGGTGCCCGAGCCGCGCAAGGCTCCGCTGGGCGGCAACACCGTGGGCACCGACCGCAACTTCCTCGCCCGCGACATGGCCGAGCTCGAGGCCCACCTGCACTACCGCATCATCGACGTGTCCTCGATCAAGGAGCTGTCGCGCCGCTGGTACCCGCGCGCCTACTTCGGTTCGCCCAAGAAGTCCGGGGGGCACCGGGCGCTCGCCGACATCCGTGAGTCCATCGCCGAGCTGCGCTACTACCGCGAGGCTGTCTTCGTGGCACCCCCGGGCCCCGACAGCGACACGGCCAGGGGCATCGCGGCACGGCACGTGGTCAACCACAGCTGACCCACGAGCGACACCCTGGGTATGCCGCCGGGTCATGGACGGCGCGTCCCGCACCGACTCGCTGGTCTGCCGGGGTGGTCACGAGCACCGCTTCGGAACGGGTACTATTGGCGTCGCTTCCGCGGCCGGCATTGTCCGGTCGTGACGCATGGTGGGCGTAGCTCAGCTGGTAGAGCACCGCGTTGTGGTCGCGGGGGTCGCGGGTTCAAGCCCCGTCGCTCACCCCATACCGAAGGCCCCTGACCGGGATGGTCAGGGGCCTTCGTCGTGCTCTGGTGCTCGTGGTCCGGTGACGGGAGACTGGGCACATGCCGGGCTGCTGTGACCCCCAGGGGTACGACAAGATCTTCGGGCCCCGCTTCGCCCGGCGAGTGGCCCGTCGCTACCGCAAGCGCGGGCTGGGCTCGACCGAGCGCGACATGGTCGACTTCCTGGCCGGGCGTGGGCTGACGGGGGCCTCGGTCCTCGAGATCGGAGGCGGTGTCGGCGAGATGCAGCTCGAGCTGCTGCGCCGCGGCGCCGCCCACACGACCAACCTCGAGCTGGTCGCGGCCTACGACGGTCCGGCGCGGTCGCTGGCGGAGGAAGCCGGCCTCGCCGACCGCATGGAGCGACGGCTGCACGACATCGTCGAGGCTCCGGAGGAGGTCGAGATGGCCGACGTGGTCGTGCTGCACCGAGTCGTCTGCTGCTATCCGGACTACGAACGACTGCTGGGCGCCGCCGCCGACCACACGCGGCACCTGCTCGTGTTCAGCCACCCTCCGCGCAACGTCGGCACACGCGCGTTCGTCTGGTCGCAGAACGCCGCGCTGCGACTGATCGGTCGTCCGTTCAAGACGTTCACCCACCCGCCCGAGGCCATGCTCGCGGTGCTGCGCGAACGCGGGCTCACGGCGGTCCATGCCCGCCACGGGGTTGTGTGGCACGTCGAGGGGCTCGTGCGAGAGGCCGGCTGACGCGCGAACTGGCTCAGGGAGTTGCTGGCGCCCTTCTCGCGGTCCGACTCAAGGGTGCTGGACCGGCTCCCCCCTCCGTCCGGCAGGATGGTCGGGTGTACATGGACTCCGAGGGCAAGCGCAGGACGATCCGGATCGGTGTCTGGGTGGCGATCCTCGGACTGCTGCTGGGCGTGCTCGGCTCGATCGTCATGGCGACCGGGGCCGACGCCCACGCGGCGCTGACGTCGGTCTCCCCCAAGGACGGCTCCTCGGTGGACAAGGCGCCGACGCGGGTCGTGCTGACCTTCGACGAGCCCATCAGCACCAGCTTTGCGACCGTGACGGTCACCGGACCACAGGGTGCGGTGTCCGCGGGCAGGGCGGTGGTCGACGGCGTCACGGTCACCCAGGTCTTGGAGGCCGATCTTCCCAACGGCCGATACACCGTCGCGTTCCGCGTCGTGAGCGAGGACGGACACCCGGTCTCTGACAAGACCACGTTCACGGTGGCAGCCGCCGCTGCTTCGGCGACCGCGACCGACGCCCCGTCGGCCACGCCGCTTCCTGCGCCCTCCACCACGGCCGTCGCAAGCCCGGCGCCAACCCTCGCCGACGATTCCGGGGAAGCCCGCAATGGCCGCGGTCTGCGGATCGGGTTGGCCGTCGGCGTCGCGGCTCTCGCCCTTGCTGGCGGGACCGCGCTGGTCGCCTCCGGCAGGCGGCGATCCGGCGACGATCCGGGCGAATGAGTCGTGACGTCAGCCGATTTCACCCCGCCCGCCTCGTCCTGCTAAGGTCTCTCCTCGCGCGCCATTAGCTCAATTGGCAGAGCAGCTGACTCTTAATCAGCGGGTTCGGGGTTCGAGTCCCTGATGGCGCACCATCGTGATCTCTCAAGGGATCCCGGACAGGCCGGACCCAGGTTTTGGGTCCGGCCTTCTGGTTGTTGGTTGGGGGCCGGGTGGTCTGCCGAGGGGTTGGTAGTTCCTCGCTGGCCGAGAGTGAGCTCGCGGAGCATTTCCCCGGTTCCGGCGTAGATGAGAGCTCACACCGGGTGGCGCTCCCATTGTTGCTGGAGGCGTGCAGTTGGTGCTGGTTGTTACTCGTCGTTCTGGGCGTTTCGCAACCTGACCTGCGCGTTTCCGGTACGCCTGAAGATCGCAAGGCCACCGGATGGCCGCTCACGGTGCGAGCCGCTCCGACAAGCCATTGTCTTCCGCAGGTACACGGGCCCCGGCTCGGCCGCTCAAATTCCCTCCGCTGTCGATACTCCAGCCGTGTCCGAGCCTCGGGAGCGGCAGGCGAAGGACTCGAACCCCTGTTATCCGCAAAGGCGGCAGGCTCGTGATCGTCTATTGCTACAGCTCAATGATCAGAACAGCGGTGTCATCGGGTGCGGACTGAGGTTCAAGGACGGCCGTGACGATGGTGTCGATCAGGGCTTCGGGGCCCAGGCCGGGGTGGGCGGCCAGGCAGGCAACGAGGCGAGCGAGGCCCTGCGTGATGTCTTCACTACGGCGCTCGATGAGGCCGTCGGTGTAGAGGACCAACTTGGATCCGGGGCTGAAGTGGACGGCTGCCTGCGGGCGGGGGTCGGCTTCGGCGGTAGCGGCTAGCGGTGGACCGAGGGCCTGATCCAGGGCCTCGATCCTGCCGTCGTTGTGTTGCAGCAGTGGGGGCAGGTGGCCCGCGCTGCTGTAGGTCGCGGTGTGCAGCTGCAGGTCGAGGACGACTTTGACGGCCGTGGTTGCCGTCGCCTGCTCGATTTGTCGAGCGAACCGGTCCAGAACCCTCAGGGCATTTGCGGGTCCCACGTCGGCAACGGTCACGGCACTCAGGGCGCTGCGTAGCTGACCCATCACGGCAGCCGCCTGGAGTCCTTGACCCACGACGTCGCCCACCGCGACCGCTAGCCGCCCGTCTGGCAGCGCGGCCACGTCATACCAGTCGCCGCCGACACTCAGGGAGCTGCTGGCGGGCAGATACCGCGCCGCAACGCGCTCACGAGCCTCTTCGGGGATGCTGGCCGGGAGCATCGCACGTTGCAGGGTCAGGCTTGTCGTGCGTTCGCGGTCTTCGGCCTCCCGCAGGAGTGCGTTCGCAGTCTGCAGTTCCCGCGCCAAGCCGAACAGATCGGAGTGCTGCTCGAGGTTCAGGCTCGACAGCCCTGCTGTCGCGCCGAAGTCGGCGGCAATGGACAGCACCACGGGGGTCACGTCTTGGAGCTTGTGCAAGAGCGCAACCACCCCATTCGCCGGACCCTTGATGGGCGTGGCCGTGCTGATCCAGTAGCGCGTGGCGGGGGGCGATTGTGGTGCGGTGTCGATTCGCACGTCGTAGCGCTGCATGGGTAGGACCTGCGGCCGACCGGTGGACAGGCAACGCTCCAGGGATTCGCGAATTTGATCCGCGGCGCCTGCGAGAGACTCAAGCGAACCTGCCGGCAGCACGTCTAGAAGGTCACGCCCCACAAGGGCGCGTCGCGTGCGGCCGACGACACCCGAATAGGCAGTGTTCACATCCAGGATCTTGAGGTCCGGGCTGAGTAGCGCACACGGGTTGGGAAGGGCGTCAAAGACCGCGCGGTAGTCAAGGGGCGCGTCCCGATTCATTGGATGATCGTGCACCCTCACAGACCTCCATGCCCGACATTTGCGCGAGTCGTCGCAAGACGATCGATGGTGACACCCTCGTGAATGAACCAGACAGCGTTTGGACCACCGGTGTCTCTCCGCTCCTAGGCTTGCACCGGGCGCCGCAGTAGCAGACGGGCACGTGGCGGCACAGTATTCTTGCCGCGGTCGTTCGAGAGTGGGGCAGACGTGAACATGACATTGTCGATCGACGTGAGTCGCGACATCCCGGTAGTGCGCGTCGCGGGTGAGCTCGACCACGAGACGGTGCCTGCACTGAGGGCGGCCATGCAGGAGACGATCGACGGGCACCGAGACCTGATCCTGGACCTGCATGCCGTTACATTCCTCGACTCCAGCGCCCTCGGCATGTGCGTCACGCACCACAAGACCCTCCGAAAGCGAGGAGGTTCGCTTCGGATCGCGAACGCGTCCTCGCGGGCACTGACGCTGCTCACCCTCAGTGGGCTGAATCAGGTGCTCCAGCTCTACCCGACCCTCGATGCGGCTCTTGCGGTCCATGACCAGGGATGACTCCCGGGGTTTCGTCGCCCGCTCCTCAGACGCCCCGGGCGGCACGACGAACCAAGGCAACGGCTGACCAGACCATCTGTTCGACGGCCGCTTCGCGCGTCAGGCCGGCGATGTCGGTGAACCAGACCAGCGACTCGATCCCGCTCACAGCCCGGACCGCGATGGCCAGACGACGTACGCCGTCAGCGCCGAGCTGAGCGGCCAAGGGTTCGAGCGCCTCAGCGAACCAGCCGATCGCCCGTCCTTGGCGCAGCGGGAGCTGTCCCGACTCCGTGTCGGTCTCCAGCGACAGCCGCAGCATGGTCCGTTGCTGTGCAAGAGCTCCCAGCCCGAGCCAACAGAGTGCGGCCACACCCCCGATCACCTCTACATCAGGGCCAACACCTTGTCGCCGGTCAGGGCGACGGTTGCCACGATGATGGCGGCATTCACGGCGCAGGACGACGTCATCGTGTCTCGACACGACTTCCGGTCCGGGCTCCTGATTCCGGGTCGCCCTGCGTCTCCGCCATGCTGGCGAGGACGAGCTTGCGGACTTCGTTGGCGCCGGGCAACGTGAGCGCCTGCCCCGCCAGGGACGCGCACTGCTCTACGTTGAGCTGACGGATGGCCGCCTTGACCCTGGGCACCGCGGGAGGCGAGACGCTGAGCTCTCGCACGCCGAGCCCCACCAGGACCGGAATGGCGAGCTCGTCGGAAGCGGCCTCGCCACAGACAGCAACGTCGATTCGCCCATTCACTACTCGACAGACGTGGTCGATCAGGCGGAGCACACCCGGGTCGAGGGCGTCTGAGAGGGCTGCCACGGCGCCGTTCCCACGTTCGGCCGCCAGGGTGTACTGGGTCAGGTCGTTGGTGCCGATGCTGACGAAGTCGACGTAGGGCAGGAAGGCCTCGATCTTGAGCGCAGCGGAGGGGACCTCGATCATCGTGCCGATCTGAAGACCCGAAGGCAGGCCCAATGATCCGGCAGCCTCGATGAGGACCTGTCGCGCCTCGATCAGCTCGTCGGGCGTCGACACCATGGGCAGCATGATGCTGGTCGGTGAGTGACGCGCCGTGTGGCAGATGGCGGCCATCTGTTCGCGCAGCAGGTCCCGGTGCGTCAGGCTCAGCCGTATGCCGCGTTGGCCGAGGAACGGGTTGGCCTCGTGTGGCATGGGCAGGTAGGGCAGTGGCTTGTCACCGCCGACATCGAGGGTTCGCAGGGTGATGCGCCGACCGTCCATGGCCGCGGCGATGGAGTCGTACTGGCTCTGTTGCTCGTTGGTGTCGGGAGCGGCGGTCCTGTCGAGGAAGAGGAACTCCGTGCGCACCAGTCCGGCGCCGTCCGCCCCCGCCGCGAGCGCGGCACGCGCGTCGCTCAATGACCCGAGATTGGCAGCGACGAGGATGCGCGTGCCGTCACGGGACACCGCAGGCTGGTCGGCCAGGGCGACCTGCCGAACGCGTTGCTGTGCGGCCTCTGCGGCCCGGCGCTGGTACTCCTCGATCAGCTCGGGTGCCGGGTCGAGGTGCAGGGCACCGGTACCGCCGTCAAGGAGGATCGTCCTGCCTTCGGCGATCCCCAGCACCTCGGGACCGGCCCCGACGACGACCGGGATGTCGCGGGCCCGCGCCAAGATTGCCGCGTGCGACGTCGGACTCCCCTGGGCGAGAACCACTCCGGTCACCAGAGCGAGGTCCAAGCCGGCGGTCTCGGCGGGCGTGAGGTCGCTGGCAACCAGCACACCCTCTCCCGTCATCCGGCGGGCTGGTTGGCCGGTCAGAGCCTGCAACACCTGCTCTCCGACCGCGTGGACGTCGGCGGCTCGCTCCCTGAGGTAGGGGTCGGGAAGCTCGGCCCACTGACGTTCGATGTCGGCGAGTGAGCCGGCCCAGGCGGCAACCGCGCCGGTGCCGGGGCGAATTCGTGCCTTGACGTCGCCGAGGAGTTCGGTGTCGGTGAGGAGGGACAGGTGCGCATCGAAGATGCTGGCCTTGTCGGGCCCGACTTCCCGTTCGGTGAGAATCCGGACGTGCTCGATCTCACGGCGCACGGTCGCCACCGATTCCAGGACCCGCCGCCATTCCGCGGCCGGCTCCCCTGCGGGGTGTCCATCGAGATCGACGGGCGCGGCGCTCAGGCGGCGGACCTGGCCGATCGCGATTCCCGGGGAGGCTGGCAGCGGTCCGCTGCGGCGGGGGGCGGGTCGGGGCAGAGCAGGTCGAGCTGGGACCTGCTCGGGGGGTTCGTCGAACCGTCGCCCGGCGAGGGCCAGGACGTGCTCGACGGCCTCTTGAGCCTGCGGCCCGGTGGCACGAACCTCGACGTCGTGACCCTGCAGAGCCGTCAGCGTCGCCACTCGACTCAGGCTGGCTGCAGGGACGGGCCCGGCGCCGGTGGTGAGGTTCCTCAGCTGGACCGACGCATCGAGAGCGCGCACCTCGCTCACGAGTCGGGCCGCCGGTCGAGCGTGCAGGCCGTGGGGATTGGCCACCGAAAATACTCCGACGACGGCCTGCGCCTCGTCGTCCGGCTCGGGCGCGACTCCGGGCTCCGGGGGCGACAGGTGCGCGGCCTTACCCATCACCGCGTTCCGCGCCTCAGTCGCGACCTCTGCCCTGCTTGCGCCACCCGCCGCGGCGACGGCGGCCACGATGAGCCCTTCGACGAGAGGGGCCGGCGACAGCGTCACACGATCGCGGATGCTGGAGTCCCGTAGCAGGTCGAGCGCCAGCTCGGCACTGAGCACCGCGCTGCCGAGGTCCATGAGGACCACGACGCCGCCTGGGCCGTCCGCCCGTTCGATGGCCTGCATGATGCTGACGGCGTCGGTACCGAAGGTCGTGACGTCAAGACCGGCTGCCACTTCGATCTTCACTGGGCGGCCATGGAGCATCTCCCCCGCCAGCGCCACGGCCGCCAGGGCGAGCGCGCGGCTGTGGGAGACCACGACCAGACCGACCCGGCACTCGCTGTCTGTTGCGGGCGGCTTGGCGGATTTGCCCTCGGTCATTGTCACTGCCCTCCGCTGCTCGTCGTGCTGAACGTGAGTGTTCGATGGGTGGCTGTCTCAGGAGGCGGCATCTGCTGCAGCTTCGAGCAGCAGCGCCACGCTCGCCGCCCCTGGATCCTGATGGCCCACGCTCCGCTCACCGAGGTAGCTGGCCCGCCCTTTGCGCGCCAGCATGGGGGTCGTGGCGTCGCGACCCGCGGCGGCAGCATCCCGGGCCGCCTTGAGCCCGGTAGCCAGGGAGGCGTTGTCCGTGAGCGCTGCCTCGAGCGCATCGACGGCAGGCGCCAGAGCGTCATACATCGTCTTGTCGCCGGGGGCGGCCTTGCCTCGATCGACGATGCCCCCGAGCCCGGCTCGCAGCGCCGCTGCGACATCGTCTGCGGAGACCGTTTCGGCGGCGGCCCCCAGCGAGCCGCCCATTCGCATGAAGAGCGTCCCGAACAGTGGCCCGCTGGCTCCGCCTACCGTCGAGACCAGTGTCATGCCCACCTTGGTCAGAAGCGCGCCCGCCGTCGGCGGCCGGCTTTCATCGAGCGCAGCCACGGCGGCCTTCATGCCTCTGTCCATGTTCGACCCGTGGTCGGCATCGCCGATCGCTGCGTCGAGCTCGGTCAGGTGCTCGCGGTTGGCGGTGATGAGGTGTGCGAACCCGCGCACCCATTGCTCGAAGACCGCCGTGGTCACGGTGTCGCTCATGCTCAGATGCCCCATCTCAGTGCAGCAGTGTTGACAGGAGCGTCCCAGAGGGAGAGCAGCTCGTCATCGACCCTGAGGAGGGTGACCGAGACGCCGGCCATGTCGAGTGAGGTGATGTAGGAGCCGACGAGCGACCGGGCGATGGGCAGTCCCCGGCCGCCGAGGATCTTCTGGACCTCGTTGAAGATCACATAGAGCTCGATGAGCGGGGTGCCGCCGAGACCGTTGACGAACGCGATGACGGGGTTGCCCCGGGCGAACGGCAGGTCGGCGAGAATCGGCTCGACCAGGAGTGAGGCGATGTCGCTCGCGGGGGCGAGCGGCAGCCGGGCCCGGCCCGGTTCTCCGTGGATCCCGACACCGAGTTCCATCTCGTCGTCGCCCAGGTCGAAGGTCGGGCGCCCTGCCGCCGGCACGGTGCACGAGGTGAGGGCAAGGCCCATGCTTCGGCCGTTCTCGTTGACGGTCCTGGCGACCTGGGCGACCTCGTCGAGGTCGCGACCCTGCTCCGCTGCCGCCCCGGCGATCTTCTCGAGGAGCACGGTGACGCCGACTCCGCGTCGCCCCGCGGTCCAGGTGCTGTCCTGGACCGCCACGTCGTCGTCAGTGACCACGGAGACGATGCGGGCTCCGGTCTCCGCCGCCGCCATCTCTGCCGCCATCTCGAAGTTCATCACGTCGCCGGTGTAGTTCTTGACGACGTGCAGGATCCCTGCGCCTCCGTCCACCAGCTTGGTCGCGGCCAAGATCTGCCCAGGTACGGGCGAGGTGAAGATCTCTCCGGCACACGCCGCGTCGAGCATGCCCAGGCCGACGAATCCGCCATGGAGCGGTTCGTGTCCGGACCCTCCGCCGGAGATGATGCCCACCTTGCCTCTCTTCGGAGCGTCTCCGCGGTAGATGACCTTGCTCTCGTGGTCGACCCGCAGCTCAGGGTGGGCGGCTTCGATGCCACGCAGTGCCTCCACCACGACGTCGTTCGGGTCGTTGATCAACTTCTTCATCAGAGTCTCTTTTCGCAGTCAAACGGGTTCGGGACGGTCAGACGGTGCTGGTCTGACGGGAGATGGCGGCCTGCGCGTCGGGGTCGCCGAGATCCAGCCCGGGAGCCGCGACGGCACGGTCAGCCGGAGTGCGGGTGAGCAGGCCGTACAGCAGGGCGGCGACGACTCCGGCGAGGAGCTCGGCCGCGAGGTACACCGGGAGCTGGTGCCACTTCACCTCGCCGCCAGCGAGCTGCTGAACAAGCATGGGACCAACGGTACGAGCCGGGTTGATGGATGCGCCCGTTGCCGGAGCGACAGGGATGATGGCAGCGAAGACGACCAGGCCGATGGCCACGCCGGCGAACCCCGCGGCGGCCTTGCGGTGGATGACGCCGAAGATGGTGAACACGAGGATGAACGTGCCCACGAACTCGGCCGTAAAGGCTTGCAGCCAGCTGATGTCGCCGTACGAGGCAACACCCAGACCGACGTCGCTGGCCTTGTGTCCCAGGACACCGATGATCGCGGCAGCCCCGACGATCGCCCCGACGACCTGGGCTCCGATGTAGGCCGGCACCTGGGCCCACGGGAACTTGCCGGAGGCGGCCAGGCCCAGGGTGACTGCCGGGTTGATGTGGTTGCCACCGACATGCCCCAAGGCGTAGACGGTGGCAACGACCACGGTGCCGAACGCCAGGGAGATGACCCCCAGGTCGGCCATGGTGAACGGCGCCTTGCCGTTGACGATCAGGGTGGCGGGGACTGACCCCACGCCGATGAACACCAGGAAAGCGGTTCCGATGACCTCAGCGCCCAAACGCTGGAGGAGGGTGGTCTCGTCAAGCATCGCCCTTGCCCCTTTGCAAGTTGTCTGAATTTCATTCGATATTGTCGAACGTGATTTGGAGGCTACCCCTGTGATTCACTAGGAGGCAAGGGTTTTCGTGAACTACGTCACAGCGAAGAGGACATACGTGATCCAATCGGTCGATCGCGCCATCAAGGTTCTCAGCGCGCTTCAGGGCGCTCGACGGATGAGCCTGTCCGAGTTGGCCGCCCGCCTCGATCTGGCGCCCTCGACCACCCACGGAATCGTCCGCAGCCTGGTCGAGCACGGGATGGTGGTCCAGGAGCGCGGCTCCAGCCGTTACCAGCTGGGCCCGGCCGTTCTTCGGCTGGGCAACGTCTATCTCGACACGCTGGAGCTCCGGTCCAAGGCCATCCCCTGGGCCGAGGACCTCGCCCGGCGCACCGGTCTTGCCGTACGCACCGGCGTGCTGCTCGTCGACGACGTCGTGATCATCCACCACGAGCCGCGCCCGGACGGCAGTCGCCAGATGCCGGAGGTGGGCATCGTCATCCCGGCGCATGCGAGCGCCCTCGGCAAGGCTCTGCTCGCCTTCCTCCCAGAGGATGAGAAGCGAGTGCTGACCTCAGGAGAGCTGCGCAGCATGACCGGCGAGACGACCACCTCCGCCGACCAGCTTCGCGAGCAGCTGGAGGTGATCCGGTCGACCGGCATCGCCCTCGAGCAGGACGAGGCTGTGCTCGGCGAGAGCTCGCTGGCGAGCCCGGTCTTCGATTCGTACGGAGAGGCCGTGGGGGCCGTAGGGGTCGTGATCCCCTCAGACGGCGACGTTTCCCGCCACGACTCGCGCGACCTGGTTCGCGACACGGCCCGATCCGTGTCGCGGGAGCTGGGCGCCCAGGCGTGGCCCCCTCGCCCCCAGGGACGTAACTAAGCGACCGACAAGCGGTGGGTCCGGGGGCACCACCTGAACCGCCCAGTGAGCAGGGCGATGACCGCGTGCTCAGAGCCCCATGGCGGCACACACGTCAATGCCGTCGTGCGGGATCTTGATGGGTGTCACCGTTGTGTCGGCTGGGTGGTAGACGAAGTCGATGAGCCCAGTGGTGCTGAAAGGTTGTCAGGCCTTGATGATCGGTGGCGACCTGGACCCGCGCCCTACGCGGCGAGTGGTCTCGGTTCTTGGGAGACTGACCGCATGACAGGACGTGATCGTGACCGGGATACCGAAGGCCGGGCTCGCCAGGCGAGGCCTCGCGACGCGTTGGGTCGACCGCTGCCCTACGGAGCAGAAGGCGTCGAGCCGGTGTCGGAGGAGCCTCTTCCGCCAGAAGACACCCTCGAGGCAGCTCGAGCACTCGTGGCGGCTGGACGTCCCTTCGCCGCGCACGAGGTCTTGGAGGCGCGTTGGAAGGCCGGGCCGATCGAGGAACGGGACCTGTGGCAGGGCCTTGCGCAAGTCTGTGTTGCGGTCACGCACGCAGCACGCGGAAATCAGGTTGGGGCCGACCGACTGTTCGACCGCGCTGCGGAGAGACTGGAGGCGTTTGCTGCTACAGGACGCTGGGCCTACGGCCTTGACTTGCCGCTAGCAGTCGAGCGAGCACGAAGTCATCTCGGCGCATTGTGACGTGACGCCCGGCTCGCGGCGGATTGATGCACCCACCGGACGCCAGGCCGAGCTGGTCGCTGAGCACTGTCGATTGGAGACGGGCTCGAACGTCATCTGGTTGAAGGCCACGCCCGGTGGCCCCGCAGAACCGGAGGTCATCATGAGCCATTCCATCGTGCACGCCGAGATCCGTTCGAGCGACCCCGACGCAACAAGGGCATTCTTCGGCGAGCTGTTCGGCTGGACCTACCCAACCGAAGGCGCCTTCCCCGGCTACACCTTTGTCGAGACAGGGGTGCCCGGCGCCCTCTACACCGCGATCAGCCCGCTTCAGGGCGACGGCGACCTGGTCACGTTCTTCGTCGGCGTCGAGGACATGGCCGGCGCCATCGCCGAGACGACTCGCCTCGGCGGACGCGTCGTACAGGAGCCGGTCAGCGTTCCCGGAGTGTCATTCGCGCTGATCGCCGACCCTCAGGGTCATGTTGTCGGCTTGGCCCAGCAAGTTTGACGGGATGGCCGAAGAACCGCCCGACCGGGCCACCGGGCCGCCCCCCTGACCACGACCCTGATTGCCTCCCTTTGGCGACAGCCTGAGCACAAGCGTCTTACGCTATGGCCGAGAGGAGGCGGGGATGGCCGATCCGGTGGGCGACATCATCGGGGACTATCGGGCGTTCGCCGCGCAGCAGCGCGACCGCCTTCTCGCCCGTGGCATCGACATCGGCCAGTACCCCCTCAGCCACCTCGCCGTCCGGGTGCCGGAGTGGGACCAGTACACGCACGTTCGGAGTCTTCTCGAACGCCACGCGGTCGCCAATCGCGAGAACGTCTGGAACGGCCGGCCGATCTCCTTGATCGTTCCCACCGAACCGCTCGAAGTCCTGGACGGCAAGGTCGTCCCGCTCATCGAGCTCATCCCGCCTGTGCACCAGCGCGTCTACAAGATGGGGTTGGAGCACCTCGGCGTCGTGGTGGGCGACAGTTTTGACGCCTTCGTCGAAGCCCACAAGCCCGTCCTGACGGGACAGCAGTTCCAGGGCCCGAACAGCACACCCGACCCCGTGTACATCTTGTTCGAGGACTTCACCCACGTGAAGTTCTATCGACTTTCACTGAGGGCGTCCGTAGAGCTCGATGCTGGCCCGTTCGACGACGGGTTCCATCACGTGGACGACTGGGTGCCCCAGCGGCTCGTGACCGCGACCGGCCCGAACCCTCTGCCGCGCTGAGGCACGCCCGGCGCTGGCAGGCCGGAATCCGCGAGGTGGGCATTCGCGGCAACGCGATACCGCCTCGTCAGGCGCGCGCAGAGTCCGGCCCGTCCACGATCTCCCCTGGCCCGGAGCTCTCGCACCTGTCGCCAGCGGGATCGAAGGCCGCCACCAGCTCATCCCAGGCAGCCTGGACGTCCGCCCCTTCGGGGAACCGGTTCGCCAGCTCGAGGTCGACCAGCCCGTGGGCCGCAGCCCAAAGCGCACGCGCCCGGTCCACGTTCCCGCCGCTCAGTGCCACCAGGCGTGCTGACGCAGCAGTCTCCACGCCCTCCCCAAGCTGGTTGCGGTGCAACGGCTTCCTCGTCGTCAGCTCGTAGAGCGATGGATGTGCCAGCGCCCACTGGCGGTAAGCGCGGCCCAGGGCGCGAAGATCGACGGCGAGGTGCAAGGCACTCGCCAGTTGGGTCAGCGCCCTTTCCTGCAGCTCCGCCTCGATCCGCTCCTTGCCATCGACGTGCTTGTACAACGAAGGGGCCTTGACACCGAGCTCGCCCGCAACACGTCGCATTGACAGGGCGTCCGGCCCCTCGTCCTCCAGCAACCTCTGGGCGACGTCGACGATCTCCTCCAGGCGACTCATGCGGTTTTGCCCGACACCGCACGCTGCCGTAGTCCGTCGTTCATGGCCTCAAAACCGGCTCGGGTGCGGGCCAACACCTTGCCGGTGAGCGGAACCAGCAGGCCGCTGAAGGCCTCGGACTGGGTCAGCCGGGTGCCTTGGTCTCCCAAGGATTCCAGGGTGAAGGTGTGTCGGCCGTCGAAGATGCCCTTGATGCCCATGGTGCCGAGCCACTCCAGGCGGCGGCCTGGCTCGACCTGGGTCACGGTGGGCTTGAACGTCATGGCTCGACCGCCGGGCGGCGCGATCCTGACCTCGAGCTGCTGGCCGGTGGCAAGCTCTCCGGACAGTTTCGTGATGAACGGGTTCCAGGCCGGGTATGCCGCGGTGTCGACGAGCGTCGCCCACACCCGCTCCTGGGTGGCCGGTATGTCGATGACCGTCGTGACGTTCTTCATGGCAGTTCTCCTCAGGGATGTGGCTAACGGTGTTAGCTCACTGAAGAACCATACTGGGCTAACACCGTTAGCCTGTCAAGGACCACCGCGACCCGGACGAGCTCATCGAACCCGTTTGACGGGGAGGATCGACGCCGCGGCGAGGAACGCACTCAGTCCCGCCACGGCATACAACACCGAGTAGCTCCCCCCGCTCAGGGCCAGGATGGCCGGCGCGATGGCCGGCGCGACAGCGCTGGGCAATGCGCCCGCGATGTTCAGCACGCCAAGGTCCTTCGCGGCGGTATCCGGGTCGGGTAGAACGTCCACGACGAGGGCGAGGTCGACGGCCATGTACATGCCGAAGCCCAACCCGGCGACCGCCATGCCGACCAGGAAGCCGTTGAAGCTGCTGGCCGCGGCGATGAAGAACATGGCCAAGCCGTAGGTTGCCGAGGCTGTGACGACGAAGGCCTTTCGCCGTCCCGTGCGGTCCGACAGCGTCCCCGCGACCAGCGACGCCGTGACCAGCACGACGGACTGGACGAGGGTGCCCAGGAAGACCTGTTGCGGCACAGCATCCTCGCTGCTCCCGAGGTGGTCCAAGAGGTAGTACGCCTGGTAGGTGGTCAGAAAGGCGAAGGCAAGGACGAACATGAAACGGCTGGCGAAGGCCCACGCGAAGTCCGGGCTCCTGCGCGGGCTGACCCAGAACGTGATGGCCAGCTCCCGCACCGACCACGTCGGCTTGTCTGCCCGGTCAAGTCGACGGTCCGGCAACGTCACCGCGAAGAGCAGGATGAAGAGCCCGCCGACGAGACACGGCATGAGAAACATCGCGAGCATGTGGCCTGTGAACAGCTTGACGAGGAACGTGCCCGCCACCGAAGCGATCGGGAGGCACACGCCGAGAACTCCGGCCACCATCCCGCGCTGGGTGGACGGCACCTGGTCGGGCAGCACCGCCACCATCGTGGCCAGCAGCGCGTTGAAACCCAGTTGCGCCAGGCACCATCCCAGCAGGACCAGCAGGATGGTCGGCGCCGCCGCGACGATGAGGACGCCCAGGGAGCCAACCGCGAGTCCGGCCACGATCCACGGCCGGCGCATACCCAGCGAGGAGGTGGTGCGGTCGCTGAGCTTGCCGAAGAAGGGGTTGGCGACGACTGCCACGGCGGCACCGATACCGGCAACCAGCGCAAGGCTTTTGGGTGCCCCGTCGATCCCGACGAGCGAGTTCACCTTCAGTGCCAGGCTCACCAGCAAGGGCGCGAGAAACACCAGGCACGTACTCATGTACGCCACCGTGTAGAGCAGTAGGAAGCGCCATTCGACGTCGGGCATCGTGGCGCGGTTCGCCTCCACCGTGGCCATGCCAGCGGCGGCGTTGTGTGAAGGGGTCGCGTCGATGCACCCAGTGTGCTCCGCCCCCGTTGCCCACCTGTTTCGCCGACATGTCCTCGGCGGTTCGAAGCGCGACAGAATGCTCGGCCGACGACCGAACCGCCCCCGCCGTGTCTTGGGCGAGAGCGGTTCGATTCGGACGCCCCGTTGCGAGGGCCCTTTCCGGCGTCAGGCCGTGTAGCCCTCCGCAGTCAGGCAGCGCGCGGCAATGACGCCGCTCTTGCCGACGGAACCACTGATCCGCCAGTAGGGACGGATGGTGTGCCAGCCAGCGGGGACATAGAGCACGACCATGCTGTGACGGGTCTGCCAGTACTGCGTGTAGTTGGCGAAGTTCTGGGCGCCCGGCGTCTGGATCCCGCCGGCGTCGACGCGGTAGCCGAGCCGGATCTCGGCGAGGCTGCTGACGCCCGCGTCGGCGTTGAAGTTGACCACGACGTAGCGACCGGTGGCGCCGTTGTTGACCCGCACCACCGAGTTGACGGGCTGCCAGCCGCTGGATGCGGTGTTGCTCCGGGCGTCGAACGCACACGCCTTCTGGTAGTAGGGAATGGCCTGGGCGGGCCCGGCCATCATCGCCGACATGCCGACCCCGGCAACCACGGCGGTGCTTGCGCCAATGAGTGCCTTCTTCGTACGGGACATGGTGGACAGAGCTGCAGACATGGTGAACCTTCGTTTCGTTCAGGTGAAGCCTGGTGTGGTGGCCCCCGGAGGGAGTGCGCCGACCCTGCGCCGGTTCTCAGATGGTTGGTGCCCGCTGATCCGGACCCGTCCCATCGGCGACATCTGTTGTGCTACTTGGCTGTTCGTGTGGACGTCCTGCGTCGCACTGAGGAACAGTGTTGGCGCACGGACGGCGTCGCGGATCCGCGTTTGCCCGCGCTGTCCCTACGTGGAAACACGCAAGAGTTCAGACTCGAGCGGGGCCGGGGCCCGGCTCCCTCACGGGCGGCTGTGTTGCGCCTGCAGGTAGGCAAGCACCGCCAGGACACGACGGTTGAGGGTCGTGTCGTGCCCGTGCAGGGGAAGCTTGGCGAAGACAGAGGCGACGTGGGCCTCGACGGTCCGCGGTGACAGATGCAGCTGCCGCCCGATCCCCGCGTTGGACATGCCCTCTGCCATCAGGCCGAGCACCTCCAGCTCCCGGTCCGTCAGGCTGCTGAGGGCGGAGGTCCGGCCATGGCTGCCCGTGAGGAGCTCGGAGACGATGTTCGGGTCTACGGCGGTGCCCCCTTCGGCAACCCGGGCTATGCCCTCCACCAGCGTGGGCACGTCGTTGACCCGGTCCTTGAGCAGGTAGCCCAGACCGGCTGCTCCGTCCTGGAGGAGGCGACGTGCCCATTCCGCCTCGGCATAGGTGCTGAGGACCAGCACCCCCACGTGCGGCCAGTCCCGCCGGATGACGTGCGCCGTGACGATCCCCTCATCGGTGTGCGTCGGCGGCATGCGCACGTCGAGCACGACGACATCGGGACGGGCCGCCTTGATGAGGGCCGGCAAAGGCTCCGCGCTGGCCACTTGGCCCACCACCTCGATCCCCGCCGCGGTGAGGAGCCCGGCCAGACCCTGGCGGAAGAGTGACGAGTCGTCCACGAGGATCACCCGCAGGTGTTGCCCGGCGTCCGACAGGTCCTGTGGTCCCGGCGGGGCGCTCACGATGACTGACCGACTGTGACGGGGAAGCCGACCCGAAGCCGGCTGCCACAGGATTGGGGATGACCGGCGCAGGGGTCGGTGTGCAGGACGACCTCGCCACCCAGCGCGTGCACCCGGTCCCGCAGGCCCATGAGCCCGCCCTCCGGGGTGAAGTGTGCCTTGCCGTTGCCGTCGTCTGCGATCTCGACGGACAGGTACGGCCCCTCGGCCACGACCGTCACCGTCGCGGTCGTGGCCCCGGCATACCGCGTGATGTTCGCGAGCGCCTCGGCCACGACGAAGTACACCGCGGACTCGACTGCCGGCTCCAACCGGCGCCCGGCCAGGACCGGATCCAGCCGCAAGGTGACCCGCTCGGAGGCGCTCTGGCACAGGTAGGGCAGCGCGGCGCCGAGCCCGCCCTGGCTCAGCGCCGCCGGGTGGATGCCGCGGGCGAGCTGGCGCAGCTCGGCCATGGCGTCGGTGAGTCGGGTCCGTGCGTCGCTGACGAGGTCGCGCATCTGCGCCTCGGTCGCGAAGTCGGACTGCGCGAGCGTCGCCATCACCGCCAGGAACTGCTGCTGTGCGCCGTCGTGGAGGTTGCGCTCCACCCTGCGTCGCTCCGCCATGCCAGCCTCCACGATCCGGGCACGGGACGCCCGGAGCTCGGCCATCCGCTGAAGCAACTCACTGGTGAGCCTCGTGTTCTCGATCCCGAGCTGGGCTGCCGAGAAAGCCGAGCGGAGCAGCACAGGGTCGCCGACGGCGCGCCGGTCGTATCCCACCACCACCAGAGCCGTCCCGTCCGCCGATGCCAGCGCCACCCTCCCCCTCCTGTCGCTCCCCGTCGCCCAAGGGACTGGGTCGGCGCCCCACAGGGGAGCTTTGTCGTCGTCGCTGGCCGGTCTGACGGTGAGTGATGGGTCGAGCAGCACGTGGCGCAGCGCTATCTCGAGCTGGGCCAGGTCGCCCGTGCCGGCCGCACGGAGGATCTCCGACGTCACCGCGGCGGCGGCGGCACGTCGGCGAAGCAGGTCGGCGAGGAGCCCCACCGGAATGGTCGCCGCACTGAGGTTCCGCGCGACCGCCACCGGCGCCCACGCCGCGCTGGGGGTCCCGAGGATCCACACGACCTGGTCGAGGGCCGCGGCCGTGGCGCAGATGGCGCCCACGACGGCGAGGGGCATGAGGGACTGCCGGGTGACACCACGCGAGCCGGCCGCACGCATCACCAGCAGGACGCCCGCCCAGCCCAACAGCAGAGTCGTGCAGCCGTAGGCGCCCCGGATGAACACCCAGTCGTGCCACCACGCGTCCAGCGCGAGCACCGGTCGGTCGAAGGACGCGTGCAGGGGGCTGGGAAGGGCGCCACGGGTGAAGACCAGCGGCACCCGCAGCAGGACACTCGAGACCACCAGGCCCCAGCCGACCACCCGACCCTGCGTCGTCATCCTCGATTCGGGGTATCGCAGCACGAGGGTGACAGCGGCGGCCAGGTACAGCGGCTCGAGGACGAAACCGACCACCGTCAGTCCCTGGGGGTATGCGGGGTGATTGAGGTCGCCGGGAATGGTCGCCGCCGCGACCGCGAGGCAGGCCCAGCCGTTGACGCGGGGAAGCCCCGCGGCGAACAGCGCCAGTCCCACGACGACGAACGCGATGACGACGAGCCAGGCGATGGACACCAGGGCGACGTCGTCACGAAGGTGCGGCAGAGAGGTGCCGATCTTCAGGGCGACTATGCCGATTCCCGTGGCCGTGGCGACGTGAGCCCGACTGAGCCTCTTCCGCACTCCGCTCGACCGCCTTTCCGCTGATACACCGTGTTTTCACCGACTCGGAATCGGCACTTCCACGCACCACCTTCCCGGGGACACACGGATCCCGACCCCGGCCCGCTCGACCTACGGTGACGAACGAGGGTCCTGGGGCGACGCAGCTGACGTCCCGGGTCGAGATCGGAAGGTCCGGCCGCGGGAAATCCCTCGGAACCTGAGCGGAGGAAGTCGTGAAACGCAGCAGAACCCGTCGGACCGGCGGCCACCACCCCCTGGTCCACCGCTCCGCCGCCGGCTGGGCGTGGCAGTGCGCCTGTGGCGGCGCCTCGTCCCGCAGCTATCCATGTGACTCGTCCTGGCACGTGGTGCTCGTCGGCGCCTTGCACCACGCCAGCTCCGTCATCGCCTGACGCACCAGGCTGCACCCCAGCTCGCGGTACGCCTCGAAGGTGAACTCGTCGAAGAGCTCGTACTCCATGGTCGTTGACGGGAAGCCGGGGTTGCGCGTGCGGTAGCTCTGCAGGTCCCAGGGCTGACCCTTCGGCAGCAAGGCCTTGATGTAGACGATGTCGCACGTCGACCCGTCGGGATAGGTCGCCGTGCAGACGGTCCACCCGCTCCGCGGGTACTGGCGAGCTCCTCGGCGCAACCGGCGGGGGTCGAACGCGATCTCCACCTGCTGGTCCATCCGTGCGGTGGCGATGGCGTTGGCCATAGTGGGGAAGCCGTCCTCCGGGTCCCCCGATCCGTCGAGCATGATGATGCGACGCGGCTTCGTGCGCAGGGCCTCCACGAGACCGAGGTTGTCGTAGTGGCCGCCGTCCGTGACGTACAGGAACGGCATGATGATCCGGGGCAGCCCGATGGCCTCGTGGAACAACAGCGACGGCGCGAAGTTGTCGAGGTAGTCGTTCACGCGAAGGACCCACCGAGCCCATCTCAGTCCCTCGGTGCCCCGCTGTCGTCGCGCGTCGTTGGCGACCCAGTACGGGTTCCGCACCCAGAGACCGAGGCGGATGTTGGCCAGGGCCAGCAGCAGCCGGTAGCGGCCCAGGACCCTGTCGTCGCGTCCCGCGATGGGGGCCACGGCCGCCCCGGACATCGCGACCGCCATGGCCACGGTGAGCTGACGGGACGCCCGGGCCTTCCACTTGACGTCCAGGTCGTAGCTGTACGCCTTCGCGTCGAGCAGGGCGGTCCCCCCGGGTAGCCGCGGATCGCTGATCCCGACCGTGTCGGACAGGACGAAGGGCGTTCCGTGGCGGTCGGCCGGGAGCAGGTCGGGGTCGCGCACGTTTGCCGTCCCCAGGAGCATGAGCTTCGGCCAGACGCCGGGCGACGCGTCGGCGTTCACCTCCGCGAGGGTGGGCGTCGTGAAGGGCTCCGGCTTCCCCCCATCCGGTTGGTACGAGAGGTATGCCGCGTCCAGCCGGTCGCGGTAGAACTGGAAGATCGACGTGTCGTTCACCTTGAAGAGGACGGCGATCAGAAGCGGGACGAACACGAACACCCAGCCGTGGGTCCCGAGGATCCAGGAGTCCCGAAGGGCGAGCAAGGTGAACAGGACCAACGACCCGTACAGCCCGACGAGGAACACGATGATGGCGAGCACGGGTGCCGCCTGACGCCGGAACCAGGTGAGGAAACCCTGCTGTCCGGCGCTGAGGACGTCCTGTCGTAGACCGGTTCGCGCGGCGTTCAGGAGGCCGAGAAACGCGGTCAACGTCGTCACCAGGCCCGCGAGGGTGACCTGGAAGGTGCCGAGGTCGGGGCCGGTCCAGCTCTGCGTCCGGCCCTCGAGCTGGTACGCCAACCACAGCACCCCTGGGAAGAGCGGGAAGAAGAACAGGGCCATCTGGGACGCGCGGGCACCGAGGTTGCCGACGGCGAACTGCCACCCCTCTGAGGTCTCCCAGGTGCTGCGGCGCTGGGAGAACGTTGCTGGGCCAGCGCGGGCGCGCTCGCCATTGCGCCCCTCCCCCGACCAGGGGGCCGGATTCCGACGTGCGAGCAGGAACCACACGAAGGCCACCCCGAACAGGAACAGCGACGGAAGCGCCAGCAGGGGAAGCGGTTGGTGGCCTCCAGGGTTCCACGCCCAGTCACCGTCGTCGGGAACCACGAGAAGCCCGCTGCTCACGGCATACGTGGCCGTCAGCCACGCCAGCACGACGCTCAGGCAGCCCAGCAGAACCAGGTTGGACATGATGCCCAGGAGCAGGGAGGCAATGAGCTCGAACCGTACCTCCGGTGAGGAGGCGAGGTACTTCGTCGACCGGCGCAGCCGGTTGAGCTCATCGGAACCGCTGGCGAACGGACCGGGATCGCCGTCGCAGTCCTTAGGGCTGTCGGCCGGGCGTACGCCCTCGACACCGATAACCCGCCTCCGCCGCCACGCCAGCGTGCTGAACGCCGCGGCCATGTACCCGCCACCGCTGACGCCGACGAGGTGACTCGCACCCTGGAGGATCCGGTGGTGCGACAGTTGCTGAAGGGCCCCCAGGCAGAACGAGGCGGACTTGATGCCTCCCCCGGAGCAGCAGACGACCGTGGTGGGCTCGGGCGCTGGGCCGTCGTCCCCGGGCCGGGTGCCCTTGATGATGCCGACCGGCCCCGAGGGCACCGCGGCGGCGGGCGGGCCACTGCCGACCAGCTCAGCCTGCTCGCCCGCGAACGGCCGGCTGACGACGAGGGCGAGGAAGCGCAGCATTGTCATGAGTAGCAGCACGGCGAGCACCACCACGAGGAAGACCAAGGCTGGATTCTGTTGGGGCGCGCCCTGGTCGAGCAGCGCGAGATAGAGCAGCAGGAGCAGCCACACCGCACTCAGAGCGGCGAGGTGCGCGAAGGCGCACTTGCGGCCCTTGCGTTCCACGAAGGCCGCGTCGTGGACGGGCTGCGGTTGTTGGCGCCCATGCGTCCCTGCCCCCGGAGCTGAAGCCGGGTCCGGGCCTGACCCGGGCACCCGCGACACCGGAGGGAGTGCTCTCGCGTCGTGCGACATGGAAGGCATCCCTTCTCGCCGACCCCGGCTCGACGCCGGTGGGAGGCTGCTCGGCATGCGGAGCGGCAAGCCAGCAGGAGTCAGCGCGTCGATGCGAAGGCAAACCCATGCTATGGGTCCGATGCGAGGGCGTACAGGGCTAGCCGACCGACGATGCACGGTCTGCCTCCGGCGGGGACCAGCCGTGGCAGATCACACCGAGCCCGCCCGCGCGGCAGTGGGCCCGTCCCACCGTGGCGGGACGGGCCCATCGGGTCGCGAGTTCGATCAGGGGGTGACGGCGGCCGTCCTTGCTACCAGCCGACTTCCGGAGGGCACTGGGAACGGGTGGCCGAGGACGGCGAGCCGGCCCCGCACCTGGTTCTGGGCTTGACAGTCGTTGGTGCAGTTGGTCGGGGGGTTCGCGACTTCGGTTGCGTCCTCACCGGCGACGAAGCCCAGGCGGCCACCACTGGCAACGTCCCAGGCGGACATGCCGCCGCAGTGGCGGACGCTGGGCGTGACGGGGGTGGACGAGTTGCACGCCGCTTGTGGCACGCGGGTCGCCACCTGGGCGCTGTCGCGAGCCACGAAGCGTGGCGACAAGTCGTTGGCGATGTTGACGCGCGTGGACACCTGGACGCAGAACTGCCCGGGCGGTCCGGTTTGGACGCTGGTGCAGCCCGAGCCGAGGAATTGACCAACCCGGGCCCGGAAGTTCGGGTTGTCGAAGTAGAACGGTGTCAGCCCGGGAACCGTTGACTCGGCCAAGGTGTGCGTGATGCGGGTGGTTGTGCCGTCGCCTCGCTCGGGCTCCATCTGGAAGATCCCGCCCTGTGCGCAGTCCTTGGCCTGGATCTTCATCGAAAGGCCGGTGCCCGTGCGTTGCAGCACGAGGTCCTCGTCATCGAGCTCGAGGGAGATGGCGCTGCTCAGCACGAGCCCGCGGTGGTTGGGCACCTTGCTGGCGAAGACGGGCGTGAAACGTCCGCCGGTGAGGTCGAGCTCGTTGGCCGCACCAGTGAAGGCCTGGTTCAGGACGGCGAAGTCCGCGCTGCGGACGTCGAACTGGGTGTACCGGCCACGGACGGCGAACGTGGCCCCGAACTGCGATGCCGGGATCGTCGTGCGGACTCGGTCCTCCCCGGCGGCAGCGACGGTGGCTCCGGTCGTGAGGTTGACCAACCGGAAGCCGCCGTTGACGCACCCCTTGGAGGACGCGGCCTGCGCCGGTGCTGTCGAAGTGGTCAGGGCTGAGGCGACGAGGGCTACGGCGACTCAGGATTCCAGCGCACGGCGGAGGTTCTCGACGAAGACCTTGTTCCGCCTCGGAACCATGAACGCCATCATCGGCGTCACGAGCACCTTCAGGCCCTCGGGGCGCATTTCCACCGTGCGAGTGAACCGCGACCCATCGCCCGCCGCCTCGACCGTGTAGGTGATCCGCGGCCGCACCCAGCGAAGTCGGCCCGATACACGACCCGCGTGCCTGGCTCGACCTCGAGAGCCGTAAACGTTCCGTCAGTCTTGCCCAAGAAGGGCTTGAACTTCAGGGGGTAGGTCTTGCCAACGACAGGGACCCGATCGGTCTCTCGAGGAACCGACTCTATGTCGACGTGCCAGCTCGGTTCATTCTGAAGGTCGGCGACGTATCGGAACACCTCTTCGGGCCGGCGGGCGACGACGACGCTCTCCGCTGATGTGACCATCGCTCGTCCTCAGGGCCTCACCAAGCCCTCGGTGCAGCTGGCTCCCTGCGGCGATCGACCGGGACCCCAGTCCATGTCTCAGGGCGTCCGACCAACCCTTCGGCATTGGTCGAGAAGCGGGCGACATGACGGGGATTCGTGTTTCCTGTTTCGATGCTTCAGGACGTTGATTGAGTTGCGAACGCGTGAGCCGCGGTCGTGATGGCCACGACGGTGTCGAGCTCTTCGGCGTCGCGGGGTCCGAAGAGCATGACGAAGCCAGGTGCGAGCCGGGTCCCGGCCCATGGGTGCGGCTGGCCCCACCCTCGGGCGACCAGGTCGGCCGCCAGTGGTGCCGGCAGGGCAAGGTGGAGTGAGCCGTCGTAGCCCGGGTGGAGGTGAGCGAACTCCCCCACCTGGGGAACGAGGAACGCGTCCTCAGGTCCGCTCCCGGCGGCGACGAGGAAGGCGCGAGCGCCGGGCACCGAGATGTGGGACGCAGCGGTCGAGACACCTGTCAGACCACCGATCCGCTCGAACAGCTGCTGCTGCAGCTCTGCTGGTGCGTTCTGCGTCAGCTGCTGTTGGGGGATGGCCCACGACACCTGCGGTCGCGATCCGCGTCGATGCGGCAACACCCCACCCGGCACCGAGGGCCACGTGACCTCCTGCGCCAGCCCGATCGTGACAGGTTGGTGCTGGGCAACGAAGTCAGCCCGGTCGGCGATCCAGCCCGACAGGCTGTGCAGCGTGGCGGCGGTGACCCCGTGGCCGCCAGGGTCTCGCCGGGCAACCGTGGGCGCGCCGGACTCCGTGAGCAGGTACGTCCAGGTGCGCTCGAGCAGCTCACCAGGGATCACCTGGTCGGCATCGCCCTGGGCCACGAACATCGGGAGGTTGGCCAAGCGGCCGGTGTCGACCGGGAGCCCCCCGTCGAACGGCATCGTGCCGTACAGGATCGCGGCCCCCGCGTACCGGGAGGGGTCGGCAAGGACCAGGCCGCCGGCAAACGCAGCGCCGCCGCTGAACCCGACGAGGAACACCGGCCGCCCGGGGGCTGCCACCTCGTCGAGCCAGCGGGCGAACCAGCGCATCGTCGCCCCGAGGGACTCCGCGACGGGGCGACCGATCCCGCGGTTGGCGAACCACGCGAAGCCGCCACCCTCGGCGATAGGGGCACGCACCGCGGCATACGCCAGGCCGTCGGGCAGGTGCGGAGCCAGCGACAGGATGTCCCGCTCGCTGGATCCCCGTCCGTGCAGCAACACGACAAGCGGCGCGGACGGCTCGGTCCCACCGTAGGTCGCGACGACGGGAGCGCCGAACGCGCCCGTCGCGCCTTCCCCGTCCCTGGAGTGGGTCTGAGAGATGCTCACGGCTGCTCCGATCGACTCGACGTGGTCGTCAGGCGGGGACGACGCCGAAGCCGCCGGTCCAGGCGATCTTCTCGTTGGCTGCCAGGGTGATCTGCAGGAAGCCGATCGCCTCGAGCTCGGTGGCCCGCGACAGCGACCCCGCGTCGATGGCCTTGAGGCCACCGGAGGTGACGACGCCGGCCAGGGCCGACTTCGCGTCCGCATCGTCGCCGGCGATCAGCACGGTGGTGGTGAGCTCACCCACCGTGCCTGCCGCCAGCGTGGCGGCGAACGTGGTGTTGAACGCCTTGACGACGCGAGACTGCGGCAGCGCGCCGGCGATCTCCGCGGTGGCGGAGCTGTCCGCGGGGACCGTAAGGGAGTCGAAGGTCTCGAAGTTGAGCGGGTTGGTGATGTCGACGACCACCTTGCCGGCCAGGCTGTCGCCGCGCTCGGCGATCACGCTGCTCACGGCCGGATAGGGAACAGCCAGTACGACGATGTCGCCGGTGACCTGCGTCGCGGCGTCGTCCTGGCCGAGCAGCTGGACCGAGTGTCCGCCGCGTCCGGCCACGGCCGCGATCGCCTGGCCCATGTTGCCGGTACCGATGATGGAGAGGTGTGCCATGTGGTGCTCCTGGGTCGATGGTGATTGGTTGATGCTTCAAGTAACACCCTACACCGTTTAGTTGTTCCTTCAAGTATTCGCTATCGTGGACCCATGGAACCGAGATGGCTGGACGAGGGCGAACGGGCGGCCTGGCTGCGGCTCATCGCGGTGACGGAGCTCCTGCCGAGCGCCTTGGACGCGCAGCTGCGGCGGGACGCCCAGCTCACCCACTTCGACTACTTCGTCCTCGCGATGCTCTCCGAGGCGCCGGACCGCACGCTGCGGATGAGCGCACTCGCTCAGCGCACCAACGCCACCCTCCCCCGCCTGTCCCACGTCGTCCGACGACTCGAGGAACGCAACCTCGTCGAGCGCTTCCCCTGCCCCGAGGACAAGAGGGCCACCAACGCCCGACTCACCCCGACCGGCTGGGAGAAGGTGGTGGCGGCCGCACCCGGGCACGTGACGGCGGTGCGCCGTCACGTCTTCGACGCCTTGGAACCCGCCCAGGTCGAGCAGCTCAGGCAGATCTGCGACGCCATGTTGACCACCCTCGATCCCGACGGGCTGATGAGCCGGCTGTTCACCGGGCACACCTCGGGTTCGGGCCGGTCAGCGGGCGGGTAGCACCCGACAGGTCGCCGACGACCACCCGCCGAGGCCGGACCTCAGAACGTGTCGGTGCGGCGCAGGCCCCGTGGTCGTCCATCGGGGTCGAACAGGATCCGGTATGCCGGGTCGGCCCACAGTCGGACAGCGCGGCGTACCGGCGCGAGGGCGTGGGGCCGGATGCGGGCGGCTGGCTCCTGGGCACGCTCCGCCCACAGGCCCGTGGCGTGATCCAGGTCGAGGAGTCGAGGGTCCTCCGGCGGCAGTCCGAGGTGCTCAGCCCACAGGGTCGCGCGGAGCTCGCCCGGCAGGCGGCCTTCCGGGTCGACCACGGCGCAGGTGACCTCGGAGTCGTGGGTCCAGGAGCGCAGGTTCAGGTTGTCGGACCCGCAGGTCATCCACTCGTCGTCGACGATGCAGACCTTCGCGTGGACGTAGACCGGTGTGCCGGCGGCGTTCTGTAGGTCGTACATGGCGAAACGTGCCCCGCCTGCCGCGTGCAGCAGGTCCCTCGCCAGCTGCTGGCCCCGGCGCATCGGTGTGCCGCTCATCGCGCTGTCCTCTTCGGGGAACCGCGGGACCACGGCGATGACCTGTAGTGCGGGTTCCCGGCGGAGTGCCTCCGCGAGCGTGCCCGTCACGGCCTCGGACCAGAAGTACTGGTCCTCGATGTAGACCAGCCGCTGCGCGCGGGCGAAGGCATGTTCGTACGCCTTGGCGATCGTTCTCTCCCCGTGCGGGGCGAAGGGAAACGGCGGTCGCTTCGCGGGATACGTGCGCAGGATCTGCACCAGGTGGGGACCGCGCGCTGGTGGAGGGTCCCAGCGTTCCGGCAAGGGCTCTGGATGCCTCGGCACCCGGGACGCGATGTTGACCAGCGCGCGGTACGGGTTGCGGTGATCCAGCGGTGTGGGGTCGTCCCAGCGCTCGGAGAAGACATCGAGGACGTGGCTGACGGCCGGACCGCGGATCTCCATGGTGGCGTCGTGCCAGGGCGGGTTCGGGCCGTAGCGTTCGTCCAGCGGCGCCGCCTGCGGATCTCCGAGGTGCTCGGCGTCGTCCCGCCGACCGTGGCAGAGGTCGATCCCGCCGACGAAAGCCACGTCCTCGTGCGGGCGACCCTGCCGCCGCACTACCAGCAGCTTCTGGTGGTGCGACCCGCCACGGCGCACGCGCTCGTCGAAGAGCGCTTCGCCACCCGCCTCGTTGATGACCGCGCCGAGATGGCGGTTCTCCTGCTCGTTGAAGCGCAGGTTGTCGCTGTGCGAGCGCCACAGCAGGCAACGGACCTCGACACCCCGACCCATGGCGTCGACCAACAGGGCGCCGATGGTCGGACCGCCTTCAGCGAGCAGCTCGTCGGCGTCGCCTCGCCAGTCCGTGAAGAAGATCCGGTCCCCTTCGAGCGTGGCTCCCACGACCTGGATCAGGCGCGCGAAGTACTCGGCGCCGTGCACGTGTGGAACCACGAGGTTTCCCGCAGTCCACGGGCGATCTCGCTGCGGGAGGAACCAGTCGCTCATCCCTACAGGCTGCCAGTCGGACGCCTTGACTCGTCGAACGGACGTCCGTCACGCCTCGAGGTCGACTCGGTCGACCCTCCGGTGGAATCGCATCCCTGCGACGCCCCCGGCGATGGCACCCACCAGGCTGGTGACAGCGGCGAGAACGAGCGCGATGACACCGGCGGTGTTGAGGTCCGAGGTGCTGATCGGGAGCCGGGGGAAGCTGTTGAGCTGACCGAGCACGTCGTACTTGCTGCCCGCGGCGACTCCGACGATGGCCACGACCACCGCGACCACCAGGGCCCAGACCCACACGGCCACACCCTGTTTGGCACCGTTGAACCGCGCCATGCGACCGGCGACGTATCCGCCGCAGTAGTAGCTCACCAGGAGAATCACGGCGAGGGCGATCGCACCCACGATGCCCACCGTCGTCGCGTCGGCGGATGCTTGGTCGACCGCCTCGGTGGCGTCGGTCCCGGTGCTCAGCCCGACTGCCGTACCTGCGGCAGCCAGCACCGCGGTGAGGACGACCGCCATGCCCATGGCGGTGAGCCAGCCGAAGAAGGCGGAGCCGACCTTCACGCCTCCGAACCGTTCGGCTTGGGCTGCAGCCCGCCTCTCGTCATAGCCAGCACGCCCGTCCTCGACATAGGTCGCGCGCCCGCCCTCGGCATCGCCGGCTCGGTCGTGGCGGTCTGCCACCAGTGCTTCGTCCTGGTCATGATCGCGGGACTCGTGTGTGCTCTTCATGTTCGCCTCCTTGTGGGGCCCGGACCCGGATGATCTGACCCGGGCGCGAGCGGATGCTCCGTCGTGGGTGCCGGGTACCGGTTGGTGCGGGCCTCCACGGCGTACTTCCATTCTTGCCCGCGGAAGCATCAGATGAAACGGTGTCGGCTGGCCGGGACGACCACTGGTCCCTCTTCGGACGGGACCTCGCCCTTGACGGCCACAGGGGTTATGTTGGGCAAGAACATCCAGAGCCGGTCAAGCAACGAGCCAGCTGCCCACGTCGGGTTTGCCGCTGGCGCGCTCGACGCCCCTTCCCAAAGGTGAGCCTTGAGCATCGTTGTCGCCTCCATCCCCTCCGGCCACGTCTACGTCAGACACCTCTCCCCGCCGACTGCCTCGGGCCAGGACGCGGTCGTGCGCATGCCCGACCCCCCATCGGGACCGTCGCCGGACTCTCCGTGGTGGCCCCCGCAGATGCTCAGGTCCGACTGGGTCACCCGCCACGCTGCCGACTTCGACGTCATGCACGTCCATTTCGGCTTCGACGCGATCGCGCCGGAGGACCTCGAGGACCTCACCAGAACCCTGCGTCGGCACGACAAGCCGCTCGTGTTGACCGTGCACGACCTTCGCAACCCGCACCACCGCACGGCAGGACTGCACGACGACCAGCTGGGGGTGCTGGTGTCCTCGGCCGATGCGGTCATCACCCTCACGCACGGGGCCGCCTCGGTGATCCGCCGTCGTTGGGGACGGGAGGCGATCGTCCTCCCCCACCCGCACGTGGTCCCGGACCAGTGGCTGGGTCGCCCCCGTCCGGACCGCGACGACTTCGTGGTCGGGCTGCACGTCAAGAGCCTGCGCGCCAACATGGACCCGCTGCCGCTCGTCGACGCGCTTGTCGCCGCCCTCCCCGGTATGCCGGGTGCCCGGCTTCGCGTCGACGCCCACACCGACGTCATGACAGCGGGGTTCGAGCGCCATGACGGTGAGCTCGCCCACCACCTGACCTCGCTGGGTCAACGCGGGCTGATCCAGCTCGAGGTTCACGACTACTTCTCCGACCACGAGCTGTGGAGCTACCTGCACGGTCTGGATGTCTCGGTGCTGCCCTACCGCTTCGGCTCCCACTCGGGCTGGTTGGAGGCGTGTCACGACCTCGGCACGTGGGTCGCGGTCCCGGACTGCGGGTTCTACGCCGAGCAGCACCCGTGCCTCACCTATGCCGCGTCCGGACCCGGGCGTGCCGCGTCCCTCGTCGAGGCGGTGCGCACCGCACACACCCGTTGGCTGACCGGGGAGGTCGCCCCGCGCGCTGAGCTGGCGCAACGGCAAACCGAACGCCTGTCCCTCGCCCGCTCCCACGAGGAGCTCTACGCGGACGTCCTGGAACGCAGGCTCTCATGCACGTCGTGATCCTCGCCGCGGCCCGTCACCCCCTTCGGCAGCCGTTCGCCGGCGGCTTGGAGTCGCTCACCTGGGCCCTGGTCCGGGGCCTGCGCGAACGCGATGTCGACGTGACACTGTTCGCGGGCCCGGGAAGCGATCCGGCCCTGGATGCCCGGGAGCTGACGGTGGCACCCTTCCACCTGAGTGACGTGGCCCGGAGCGATGCCTCGATGCCGCCCGAGCCGTGGCTTCGTGAGCACCACGCCTACCTCCAGGTGATGCTCGAGCTCAGGGATCGTCTCGATGTGGACGTCATCCACAACAACAGCCTTCACTTCCTCCCACTGGCGCTCGCGCAAGCCTGCGCTGCGCCGATGCTCACCACGTTGCACACACCCCCGACTCCGTGGCTGGAGCCGACCATTGCCCTGATGGACCAGACGCGCAGCACCTTCGTCGCGGTCAGCACCCACACCGCGCGCCAGTGGGAGCACGTGGCCCACGCCGAGGTCGTCCACAACGGCGTGGACACAGCGGCGTGGACTCCGGGCCGCGGCGGCGACGACCTCGTGTGGGTGGGTCGGGTCGTCCCCGAGAAGGCGCCGCACCAGGCGATTCGCGTCGCCACGGCCAGCGGCCGAAAGATCCGGCTCGCCGGTCCTGTCGGGAACGCGGAGTACTTCCGCTCCGAGGTGCAGCCGCTCCTCGGGCCGCGTGCCGAGTACGTGGGCCACCTCGACGCGGCCGCCCTGCACGACCTGGTCGGGTCGAGCGCGGCCATGGTCGTCACGCCTGAGTGGGACGAACCGTACGGACTGGTCGCCGCCGAGTCCCTCGCCTGCGGCACGCCCGTCGTCGGGTTCCGCCGCGGCGGGCTGCCGGAGTTCGTCGTCGACGAGTGCGGCGCCCTCGTCGCGCCCGGTGACGTCGCTGCAGCGGCCGCGGAGGTCGACCGCGTCTGCGCCATGGATCGTCAGGGTTGCCGTGACCACGCCGTGTCCCACTGCTCCCTCGACGTCATGGTCGACGCATACCTGGCTCACTACCTCGATCTCGCCACGAGACTGGGGAGGGCCGCGTGATCGGCTACTACGCCCACCACCAGGGCGCCGGCCACATCACACGGATGCTGAGCATCGCGGCCGAGATGGACGAGCCGGTCTGGGGCCTGAGCTCCTCCCCCGCTCCCACCGGCTGGGCCTCGGGATGGACCCAGCTGGCCCGTGACGACGACCCCGACGCGGCGCAGCTCGCGCGGGACTGCGACGCGACGGCGCACGGCGTCCTGCACTGGGTGCCCCGCGGACATGAAGGTCTGGCCCGTCGGTCGGCCCAGCTCACGGCCTGGGTCGACCACGAACGGCCACGGGCGCTCGTGGTCGACGTCTCGGTGGAGATTGCGTTGCTCGCGCGACTCTGTGGGATTCCGACGGTGGTCGTGGCCATGCCGGGACGCAGGCGCGACCGGGCACACCGGCTCGCCTACGACACGGCCGACGCCCTCCTGGCGCCGTGGCCGCAGGGTGCTCACGACCACGACTGGCCCCGCGGGTGGACCGACAAGGCGTACTTCGTGGGAGCCATTTCCAGGTTCGACCACCTCGGTGCTGCGTCACCGGCTCCCGCGCACCGAGCCACTGCAGGAAGGACCGTGCTCGTGCTCTGGGGGGCTGGCGGCCGGACCACCACGCGGTCCGAGCTGGAGGCGGCGCGAGCAGCCACTCCCTCATGGACCTGGGTCGAGCGTGCGCCAGGGGTCTCGTCGACGAACCAGCTCTGGGACGACCTTCGGCGAGCCGACGTCGTGGTGACCCATGCCGGGCAGAACGCGGTGGCCGAGGTCGCCGCCGCCCGTCGACCGGCAGTCGTCGTGGCCCAGGCGCGACCCTTCGACGAGCAGGTGGCGACTGCACGTCGGCTCGACGAGTGGGGGATCGCTGTGGGACGCCCCACCTGGCCGAGGGCCGAGCACTGGCCGGCCGTGCTCGAGCGTGCCCTTCGCCTGGGTGGGGACGGTTGGGAACGCTGGTCCACCGGGCGAGGTGCGAGGGACGCCGCGGCGGCCCTGCCCAACGTGGGAGTCCGGGCAGGCGTCAGCTCGTGACCGAGGCAAGGGCTGCCGTCGTCACGATTGCGCACGGGCGCCACGAGCACCTGCGCGGCCAGGCGTGGGGACTCCTCCGTCAGACCCGCACCGCCGACCTCTACGTTGTCGTGGCGATGGGTGATCCCGAGATCGCCACGGTCGCCCGCGAGCAGCATCCTGACGTGGTTGTGCTGGACGTCGCGCCGGTCGACTCCGAGCTGCCCCTCGCCGCGGCCCGGAACGCCGGAGCCCGTGCGGCGATCCACGAGGGCGCTGAGGTGCTCATCTTCCTCGACGTCGACTGCATCCCGGACTCGACCACCGTCGCGCGTTACGCCGGTGTGGTGTCGACCCTGTGCCGGGCAACACCCGTGGTCGCCTGCGGGGAAGTGCGCTACCTACCGCCCGTTGGCCACCCATCTGAGTACCGCGTTCCCGGACTGGGTGACACTGCTCAACCGCATTCCGCACGCCCCTCTCCGGCCCCCGACGCCGTGCTCGTCGCCGAGGACGCACGCCTCTTCTGGTCGCTGTCCTTTGCCATGTCCACTCGCGACTGGCTGGCCCTCGACGGCTTCGACGAGGCCTACGTCGGGTACGGCGCTGAGGACACCGACTTCGGCCAACGCCTGACGGCAGCCCAGGGTGACCTGCTCTGGGTCGGCGGCGCCGCGGCATACCACCAGCACCACCCGACGCACACTCCGCCCGTGCAGCACCTGCACTCGATCGTGCGCAACGCCAACGTCTTTCATGACCGTTGGGGGTGGTACCCCATGGAGGGATGGCTGGCTGAGTTCGCGGGCCGGGGCCTGGCAGAACGGGACCACTCCACGGGGCAGTGGTCCGTCAGCCGGTGAGCGAGCGCGCCCACGCCTGTTTGGCCTCGAGTCAAGCAGTCGTGCGACTCAGGCGGGTGCCTTGGTGGCGCTGGGCACGCAGGACACACCCTTGTTGCTTCCCTTGTAGAACTTGTCCGCCTTGACGGTGGCGGACTCTCCGGGAGCCAGCGTCCGGGTGATCTGCTTGGAACCGAGGACGGTGCCGCCGTCGGTCTTGGCGACGGCCACCATCACGGTGTAGGTCACCTTCGCCTTTCCAGCGTTGGTGAGCTCGCCCGAGAAGGACCAGGCGCCTGCTGCGTACGTGCACGTGGCGTCATGCAGGTCCTTGATCGCTCCGGCGGGCTGGGTCTTGGGTGGCGAAGCGGTCACGGTGGCCGGCGGGTTGGGGTTCGGGGTGTCGGTCCCCTTCTCCCCCTGGCAGCCCGCAGCCGCCAGCAGCACGGCGCCGAGGACCGCACCCTTCATCACGATGGAAGGCGAACGCATACGTCAAATCTCCTTGGGCTGTCTGTCTGTTGCTTGCTGTGTCTGGTTGAGTGCGGTGTCTGGTTGCTTGCGGTGTCTGTTGCTCGCGAGGCCTGTTACCCGCGGTGTCTGCCGGCAGCGGCGGCCGGGTGACCGTCAGCACGGCGGCGCCCGAGCAGGAGCAGGAATCCGAGCACGAGCAAGGCGAGCGCAGCTCCCAGCATGGTGAAAGCGTTGCTTCCCGTGAAGGCCAGACCGTCCGGAAGCGGGCTCGGGTCGTCTCGAAACTCCAGCCCAGGTGGACCGGCGGGCGGATCGGCCGGCGTCGTGACCGCATCGGCATCCCGGACGACCTGCCCACCCGGCCCCTCGCCGGTGGCGGTGGCGACGTTGCGCACCTGACCGGCGGCCACTTCGCTGGCCGTCACCCGGTGGCTCGTCACCAGCTCGGTGCAAGCCACCGACTCACCCGGCGCGACCGGTCCACGCGCGCAGAGCGCATCGTCGATGCCCAGCATGGCGTCGGTGATCCGGATCGAGGTCAACGTGACGGACCCGGAGTTCGTGACGGTGAGTCCGTAGTCGATCGTCTCACCGGCATCTGCCGCGCCGTTGCCGTCGCGGTCGTTGAGGGTCGCCGTCTTCCGCAGCGTGATGGCGCTCGGGCCGGCGGTCTGGAACGAGACCGAGCCATCGGCCGTCACGCTGCTTCCACCGGGGCCGCGACCCGTGACGGTGGCTGCGTTCTCCACGTGACCGGCGTCGAGGTCGGCCTGGGTCAGTGCGTAGGCCGGAGCGGCGCAGGTGCGCGAGGCGCCCGGAGCCAGGGGTCCGGAACCACACGGCATACCGGCCAGGGCCAGCTTTGCGTCGGTCACGGTCACCGGTTCCAGGGTGGTGGTCCCCTTGTTGGTGACGGTGAACGAGTAGGTGACCGAGTCGCCGACGTCCGTGCCGTTGTCGTCGAGGTCGGCGACGGCGCTGGCGGACTTCACCAGCCCGATCGCGCTGACCGGGGTCAGCGTGACCGCGGCCGTGTCGGTGACCGAGGGCAACGAGCCCTGCGGGCCGGTCGCCACGAGCGTCGCCGTGTTGTCCACGCGACCCCGGTCGATGTCCGCCTGCGTGAGGACGTATGCCGCGGCCGTGCACGTCATCGACGTGTGGGCTGCGAGCGTCGTCGACGGGCAGCTGACGGTGCCCAGCTTGGGGTCGGTCACCTGCACCCCGGTCAGGGTGAGGTTGGAGGTGTTCGCCACGACGAAGGAGTAGGTGACGGTGTCGCCGGCGTCCTGCCCGTTGTGGTCGACATCGACCACGGCGCCTGCCGACTTGTCGATCGTCATCGTGGCGAGGTTGGTCAGGGGTGTCCGGGTCGTCGACTCGTCCGTCGGATCCGTGCCGGTGCGGGCGTCTCCGGTAGCGGTGGCGGTGTTGACCACCTGCCCGGCGTCGATGTCGCCCTGGGTGAGGACATGGACCGGGGCCTCGCAGGTCGCCGAGTCGCCCGGCGCCAGTGACGCCACGCACGGCACGTCGACCAGCCCGAGCATCGGGTCGTCGATCGTCACCGGTGCGAGGGTCTGCGCGCCGGTGTTCTCGACGAGGAAGTCGAAGGTCATGGTGTCGCCGGAGTCTGCACCGTTGCCGTCGACGTCGACGATGGCCGACGAGTGCTTGGTCAGGTCGATCGAGGCCGCCGGGGTGAAGGACACGGTCGCCGAGTCGTCGCCGCGTACCGGCGCCGCCCCGCCCGGGGGTGTCCCTGTGACGACAGCCGTGTTGTCCACGCGGCCGGCGTCCACGTCAGCCTGGGTGAGCGGGTGGACCGCCGTGCAGTCGGCGCTCTCGCCCGGGGCGAGGGACCGGGCGCAGGTCAGGCCGACCAGCCCCAGCTTGGCGTCGTCAAGGCTCAAGGGGCTCAACGTCTGCGAGCCGTCGTTGGTGACGGTGAAGGTGTAGGTCACGGTGTCTCCAGCATCCACGACAGTCGGCAGGGCTCCTCCGGAAACCGTCGGGGCTGCGCCCGACTTCGCCAGCGAGACCGCGTTGCGCGGCGTGATCGTGACGACCTCGGAGTCGGTCGCGCCGACCGGGTCGCCCTCCGGGTTCGTGGCGCTGACCGAGGCCGTGTTGTCCACCCGCCCAGCGTCGACGTCAGCCTGCGTGAGGACGTACCGGGCCGCCGTACAGGTCATCGACGCGCGCGGGGCGAGGGAGTCCTGCGGGCAGGTCACCCGGCCCACCTTCGGGTCGGTGACCTCGAGCGCCTCGAGGGTGACGTTGGAGGTGTTGGTGACCCTGAACGTGTAGGTCACGGTGTCACCCGCGTCGGTCACGGTGGTCAGGGCACCCGCGCCGACGCTCGGCGCACCCGCCGTCTTGAGGAGCGCGATGGTCGCGAGGTTGTCCACGTCCACGGTGGCGGTCGACGTATCGGTCGGGTCCGTGCCCACCGGGGCGTCGCCGGTCGCGGTGGCGACGTTGACGACGGCACCGGAGTCCACGTCGGCCTGCGTGAGCAGATAGGGCGCGGGCCCGTCACAGGTGGCGGTGCGGCCGGGAGCCAGCGAAGCCACACAGGTGAAGGCGGGGCCGCCGAGGCGGCTGTCCGTGATGGTCACCGGAGCCAGCGTGGTGCTGCCGCCGTTGGTGACGGAGAAGCTGTAGTCCACCGTGTCACCCAGGTCAGGGCCGTTGCGGTCGAGGTCATGGACTGCCGAAGCCGTCTTGGTCAGCGACAGGGCATTGGTCGGGGTCAGGTCGACCCGTGCGAGGTCCGTGTAGCTGACGGGTGCGCCGGTCGGCGGGGTGCCCGACACCGATGCGAGGTTGTCCACCCTGCCCGCGTCGATGTCCGACTGGAGCAGCGGGTAGCTGAAGGCGCAGGTGGCGCTGGCTCCGGGAGCCAGGCTGCTGCCGCCGTCGCAGACCACCGAGTCGAGGCCGAGCTTGGCGTCGGTGACGCGCACCGGGTCGAGGGTGACGTTGCCCGTGTTGGTGACGAGCAGCGTGTAGACGACCGTGTCTCCCGCATCGGTCACGGTGTCGAGGCGACCCTTGGCGACCGTCGGCCTCCCGGCGGTCTTCTCGATCGTCACGGAGGGGTCGCTCGCGACCGTCGTGACGGCGGTGTCCGTGCCGGTGGCCGGCGGGTCGCTCGGGTTCGGCGGGACCGCGGTGGCGGTCGCCGTGTTGATGATGCCTCCGTCGTCGACCTCGTCCTGGGTGAGGGCGTGCACCGCGGTGCAGGTGGTCGCCTCCCCGGGCGCCAGCGTGGCCACGCACTGCAAGGCCGCCAGGTTCAGCGCCGGGTCGGAGATCGAGACGATCGTCAGCGTCGTGTTGCCGGTGTTGGTCACCAGGAACGTGTAGGTGATCGTGTCACCCAGGTCACCCGCCCCGTTGACCGGGACATCCGTGTCGGTGACCGCACCGGCCTGCTTGTCCAGGGACAGCGAGCTCGCGGCCGGTACCAGCACGACGGCAGTGTCGCCGCCGCTCACGGTGGCGCGGTCGGGGTCCGTGGCCGTGGCGGTCGCAGTGTTGTCGACCCGACCGGCGTCGACGTCGACCTGGGTCAGGACGTAGGGCGCCGCCGTGCAGGTGGTCGAGGTGTGCGGTGCCAGCGTCGTGTCAGTGCAGGTGACGGCGCCGAGCAGGGGGTCGCTCACCGCAACGTCGGTCAGGGTCACGTTGGAGACATTGGTGACGGTGAAGGTGTACCGCACCGTGTCGCCGGCGTCGGTCACCGTGGCCAGCCGCCCGGCCGCAACGGTCGGGGCTCCCGCCACCTTGTCCAGCACCAGTGACGCGAGGTTCCTGACGTCCACCGTGGCGTCGTCGGTCGCCGTCGGGTCCGTGCCGGTCCCGGCACCGCCGGTGGCGGTGGCCGTGTTGAGCACCTCGCCGTTGTCGACGTCCTGCTGCGTGAGCAGGTATGCCGCCGGAGCCGGGCACGTGGTGCTGGCGCCGGGCGCGAGCGACGTGGTGCAGACGTAGTCCACGAGGCCGAGCTTGGCGTCGGTGATGGTGACCGGGGCCAGCACCCCGGAGCCGTCGTTGGTGACGGTGAACGTGTAGTCCACCGTGTCACCGACATCGGGGCCGTTGCCGTCGACGTCGACCACCTGGGACGCGGACTTCACCAGCGACAGGGCGTTGCGCGCCACGATTGCCACGTGCACCGAGTCGCTGTGGGTGACGGGCGCGCCGGTGGGCGGGTTGCCACTGGCCGAGGCCGTGTTGTCGACACCGGCGGCGTCGATGTCCGGCTGGCCCAGGGTGTACGTGAAGCTGCAGCTGGCCGAGGCACCCGGCGCCAGCGAGGTCACGCCGGCGCAGACCGCAGTGGACAGCCCGAGCTTCTCGTCGGTCACCGTGACCGAGCTCAGTGACACGCTGCCGGTGTTGGTGACCACGAGGGTGTAGTCAACTGTGTCTCCCGCGTCGGTGACGGTGCCGAGGCGGCCGGCAGCCACGGTCGGCGTGCCTGCGGTCTTGTCGATCCTGATCGACGGGCTCGGGGCGATGACCACGGAGTCGTCGTCGGTGTCGGTGACGGGCGAGACGCTCGCACCCGGCGGCATACCACTGGCTGTCGCGGTGTTGTCGACGCGACCGGCGTCGACGTCGCCCTGGGTCAGGACGTACGTCGCCGTGCACTCGGCCGTCGCACCGGGTGCCAGAGCGGTGACACAGGTCAGAGCGGTGACGCCGATGCGGGCATCGGCGATCGTCACCGGGCTCAGCGTCTGCGAGCCGGTGTTCGTCACGGTGAAGGTGTACGTCACCGAGTCACCCGCATCGGTGGTCGTGGCAAGACGGCCGGCCGAGGTGGTCGGTGCAGCACCGGACTTGTCCAGGCGCAGGCCGCCCTGCGGGGTGATCGTGACGGCCGCGTCGTCCGCGTCGTTCACCGGCTTGTCGCCGGGCGCCAGGGCAGCCACCGTCGCGTGGTTGTCCACCCGACCGGCATCGATGTCGGCCTGGGTCAGCCGGTAGGGAGCGGCGGTGCAGTCCATGGAGGCGTGCGACGCCAGGGTCGAAGCCGGGCAGGTCACGGTCCCGACCAGGGCGTCGGTGACCTCGACCGAGGTCAGCGTGACGTTGGACGTGTTCGTCACCGTGAAGGCGTACCTGACGGTGTCGCCCGCATCGGTGACGGTGGGCAGGGTGCCGGCGGAGACCGTCGGGGTGCCGGCCGTCTTGGTCAGCACGACCGAGCCGACGTTGGTCAGCTGAGTCGTCGTCGAGGACTGGTCGCTCGGGTCGGTGCCGACCGGGGAGTCACCGGTCGCGGTGGCGAGGTTGGTCGCGGTACCGGCGTCGATGTCGGCCTGGGTGAGCACGTAGGCCGCGGGGGCCGGACACGTTGCGGTGGCACCGGGGGCCAAGGTCGCGACGCACTCGAGATCGGTGAGCCCCAGCCGCGGGTCGGTGATCGTCACCGGCGACAGCGTCGTCGAGCCGTCGTTGGTGACGGTGAACGAGTAGTCGATGGTGTCACCGGCGTCGGCGCCGTTGCCGTCGAGGTCGTTGATCGCCGAGGCGTTCTTGACCAGCGACAGTGCCGGGGCGGGCGTCAGCGGGACCGGGACCGTGTCCTGCGGTGTGATGGCCGGGCCCGTCGGCGGGGTGCCCGAGGCGACGACGAGGTTGTCGGCATCCGCGACGTCGATGTCGGCCTGGGTCAGCTCGTAGGTGAACGTGCACGTCGCCGCGGACCCGGGAGCCAGCGCCGTGGTGCCATCGCAGGGGACGCCGGACAGCCCGAGCCGCTGGTCGGTGAGGAGCACCGGGTCCAGGGTGACGTTGCCGGTGTTCGCCACGGTGATCGTGTAGACGACGGTGTCACCGGCGTCGGTGGCGGTGGCGAGCCGGCCCGCGGCGACCGTCGGCGTGCCCGCGGTCTTCTGGACGGTGAGGGCAGGCGAGGAGCCGACCGTGACGGTCACCGAGTCGACTGCTGTCACGGGCGGGGTCGAACCCGGCGGCGTCGCCGACGCCGTGGCCCTGTTGGTGAAGCCGCCTGCGTCGACGTCCGCCTGGGTCAGCACGTAGGCGGGCGCGGAGCAGCCACGCACGGCGCCGGGCGCCAAGGGGCCTGAGCCGCACGGCATACCCGGCTGCCCGATCCGGGGGTCCGCGATGGTGACGCTGTCGAGCGTCGTCGCACCGGTGTTGGTCACGGCGAACGAGTAGACGATGGTGTCGCCGGCGTCGAAGCCATTGTCGTCGACATCGGTGGGGGTGCCAGCCGTCTTGTCGAGGGTGATCGAGCTGGCCGGGGTCAGCACGAGGTCCTCGACGTCGGAGGCGGAGACCGGGCCGGCCGGGCTCGAGGCAGCCGCAGAGGCGAGGTTGTCCACTCGCGCGGCGTCGATGTCGGTCTGGGTCAGCGGGTAGCCCGCCGAGGTGCAGGTCATGACCGCACCGGGAGCCAGCGTCGCCGTCGGGCAGGTGACCGCGACCGTGGCCGCGGCCAGCATCGCGTCGCTGACCGTGACGTCGGTCAGGGTGACGTTGGAGGTGTTCTCGACGCGGAAGGTGTAGACGACCGTGTCGCCCGCGTCGGTGACCGTGGGGAGTCGGCCGGCGCTCGTGGTGGGCGTGCCCGCGCTCTTGACGATGTCGATGCCGGTCACGCGGTCGACCAGGCGGGTCTCGTCGTCGGTGTCGGTCGGGTCGGCACCCAGCGGGGCGTCAGCGGTCGCCGTCGCCGTGTTGTCGACCGACCCGGCGTCGACGTCCGCCTGGGTCAGCGCGTAGACCTTCGTCGCCTCGCAGGTCGCCGTGGCACCGGGAGCCAGCGGACCCGCGGTGCAGACCAGACCGGACAGGGCCAGCTTCGGGTCGTCGATGGTGACATCCGTGAGCGTGGTGCTGCCGGTGTTCTGGACCGTGAAGAAGTACTCGATGGTGTCGCCGGGGCTGGTGCGCCTGTCCTGGTCGACGTCGGTGATGCTGCCCGCGGTCTTGGTGAGGATGATCGAGCTGCGCGGGGTGAAGACCACCTGCGCCGGGTCGCTGTCAGACACGGTGCCGTTCGGGCTGGTCGCCTGGGCGGTGGCTGTGTTGTCCACCCGGCCCCTGTCGACATCCTGCTGGGTCAGCGAGTAGGTCGCGGTGCACTCGGTCGACTCGCCGGGAGCGAGCGGCGCGGTGCCACAGACCAGGCCGGTCAGGCCGAGCAGACCGTCGTCGATAGCGACGTTGGAGACCGTGGTGGCGCCGGTGTTCGTGACGGTGAACGTGTATGTCACCGCGTCACCGACGTCGGGGCCGTTGGCATCGGGATCGGTGGGCGCGCCTGCCGTCTTGTCGAGGCTGATCCTGCTGACCGGGGTCAGGACCACGTCGGCCGGGTCGGTCGCCTGGACCGAACCGTTCTGCGGCGTGGTGCCGCGCACCGTGGCGGTGTTGTCGACGCGACCGCGGTCGATGTCGGCCTGGGTCAGCGCGTACGGCGCCGACGAGCAGGTCATCGAGGCGCGCGGCGCGAGGGTCGTGGCCGGGCAGGAGAGGCCCACGCCGGCACCGGCGAGCATCGGGTCCGTGACCACGACGTTCGTGAGGGTGAGGTTCGAGACGTTGGTGACGACGAAGGTGTAGACGACCGTGTCACCGGCGTCCTGGCCGCCCGCGTCGACGTCGCTCACTGCACCAGCGGTCTTGGCCAAGGTCAGCGACGCGAGGTTGGCGACCTGGACGGTCTCGGAGTCGACCGCCGTCGGGTCGGGGCCGGCCGGGGCGTCACCCGTCGCCGTCGCGGTGTTGTCGACCGCGCCGTGGTCCACGTCTGCCTGCGTCAACAGGTAGTCCGAGGGCGCCGCACAGGTGGCCGTGTCGCCGGGGGCGAGGGTCGTCACGCACGGGAGGTCGGTCAGACCCAGCTTGCTGTCGGTGATGGTGACCGGAGCCAGCGTCGTGGTGCCCTGGTTGGTGACGGCAAAGGTGTAGCTGATTCTGTCACCGGCGTCCGGGCCGTTGCCGTCCGCGTCGACCACGGACGAGCCCGACTTGACGAGGCTGATCGCGTTGACCGGGGTGACCGCGACCGTGGCGGTGTCGGTGGCGGTCACGGGGCCGTTGGGCGACGCGGCGCCGGCTTGGGCCTGGTTGTCGATCCGCCCTGCGTCGATGTCGGCCTGGGTCAGCGTGGCCGTCGCCGTGCACTGGACGGAGGCGCCCGGGGCGACCGGTCCGGTGGCGCAGAAGGAGTCGGTCAGGCCGAGCTTCGCGTCGGAGATCCGCACGGTGGTGAGCGAGGTGACGCCGGTGTTGGTGACGACGAACGTGTAGGTGACGGTGTCGCCGGCGTCGGTGGCACTGGCATTGGCCCCGTTCGCGACAGTCGGCGTGCCGGCCTGCTTGTCCAGGACCAGCGAGCTGACCGGGGCGAGCGCGCGGTTGGCCGTCGCCTCGTCGGTGACGACCTTGTCCTGCGGGTCGGTGCCCTCGACGGTGGCGGTGTTGTTGACCGCCCTGAGGTCGATGTCCGCCTGCGTGATCGTGTAGGTCCGCGTGCACGTGACGATCTGGCCGGGGTCGAGGCTGTCGTCGTCACACGTGTAGCCACTCAGGCCGAGCTTGCCGTCGTCGATGCCGACGTCGGTCAGCGTCACGTTGGACGTGTTGGTCACCGTGAACGTGTAGGTGATCGTGTCACCGGCGTCCGTCGAGCCGGGCAGCTGCCCTCCGGCCGTCGTGGGGACGGAGGCGGTCTTGGTCAGCTCGATGGCCGCGACCCGGGTCACTGGTGCGGTGGCGGCGTCCGAGTCCGACGGGTTGGCACCCGCCTTGGCCGTGCCGGTGACCGTTGCCGTGTTGTCGACCTTGCCCGCGTTGATGTCCGACTGGGTCAGCGGGTAGGTCACCGGCGAGGTGCAGGTCAGGCTGGCGCCGGGCGCCAGCGGTCCCTCGGAGCACAGGAAGTTCGACAGCCCGAGCAACCCGTCGGTCAGGACGAGGTGCGTCAAGGTGCTGCCACCGGTGTTCCTGACCGTGAACGAGTAGGTGATCGTGTCACCGGGGCTGGGGCGGAGGTTTCCGTCGACGTCCGTCACGGTGCCCGCGGTCTTGGTCAGCTCCACGGCGTTGGTCGGAGCGACCGGCTTGGTCTCCTGGTCTGTGGCGGACACCGTGCCGCCACCCGGGACGCCACCCGTGGCCGTGGCCGTGTTGTCCACCCGGCCTGCGTCGATGTCCGTCTGCGTCAGGGCGTATGCCGTGCTGGTGCACGTGACGCTCGCACCCGGGGCCAGGCGGCCCGAGGGGCAGGTGACCGTCCCCGCACCCAGCATCGGGTCGGTGACTGCGATGGGGTCGAGTGACGTCGCTCCGGTGTTCGTGACCGTGAACGTGTAGACGATGGTGTCGCCGGCGTTCTGGGTGGTGGAGCTGTCGGCGTCGGTGACCGTGCCCGCCGCCTTCACCAGGGCCAGGCGACTGAGGGGCGCGAAGCCGGCCGTCTCGGTGTCGGCGTTGGTCACGGGGGCGCCGCCGGGCGGCGTGCCCGTCACGGAGGCGGTGTTGTCGACCTTGCGAGCGTCGACATCGGCCTGGGTCAGGACGTAGGGCGTCGGAGCGGCGCACGTCGCGGAGGCACCCGGCGCCAGCGGACCAGCGGTGCACAGGAGGTTGCTGATCCGGAGCAGGGGGTCGGACACGAGCACCTGCGTGAGCGACTGCCGCCCCGTGTTCGTGACCGTGAACGAGTAGGCGATGGTGTCACCCGCGTCGGGGCCGTTGCCGTCGACGTCGTTGACGGCGCTCGCAGTCTTGACCAGGGCGATCGAGTTGACCGGGGTGAACGTCCGGGTGGCCGAGGCGCTGGCCTGGACCACGACATTGCTCGGTGAGGTGCCGCTCACCGTCGCCGTGTTGTCCACGCGTCCGGCATCGACGTCAGCCTGGGTGAGGACGTAGGCCGGGCTCGCGCAGGTGACGCTCTGTCCCGGGTTCAGCGTGGCGGTGGAGCAGACGAGGTCGACCAGGCCGAGCTTGCCGTCGTCGATCGAGACCGAGGTCAGCGGCACGTTCGAGGTGTTGGCCACGGTGAACGTGTAGGTGACCGTGTCCCCCGCGTCCGGGCCGTTGCCGTCCGCGTCCGAGACTGCGCCGGCCGCCTTCGTGAGGGTGATCGACGCGACGTTGGCGATCGAGGTCGACGTGGTGGAGGTGCTGGTCGGCGGCGTCCCGGACGGCGGAGTGGCTGTCGCCGTCGCGGAGTTGTTCACGCCACCGGCGTTCACGTCCGCCTGGGTCAGCGTGTAGACGACCGTCGTCGAGCAGGCAGCGGTGGCGCCGGGGGCCAGCGAGGGCACGCAGGCGGCGTTGGTCAGCCCGAGCCGGGCGTCGTCGAAGCGGACGTTCGTCAAGGTCGTGCTGCCGGTGTTGAGGACCGAGAACGTGAAGGTGATCGTGTCTCCGGCATCGGCACCATTGCCGTCCAGGTCGTTGATGCCGCTCGCCGCCTTGGTCAGCTTCAGCTCGTTGCGTGGCGCGATGGTCACGGTGGCGGTGTCCGTGGCGCTGACCGGGGTGGCGCCGTTCGGCGGCGTCCCCACCGCCGTGGCCGAGTTGGCGACCCGACCGGTGTCCACGTCGGCCTGGGTGATCACGTGGGGAGGGGACGTGCACGTGCGGGTCGCACCGGGGGCGAGCGCGCCCGTGCCGCAGGCGAAGTTCGTCAGGCCGAGCAGGGCATCGTTGACGACGACGTTGCTCAGGGCGGTGTTGCCGGTGTTCTCGACCACGAAGGCGTAGGTGACCGTGTCGCCGGCGTCGGGGCCGTTGCCGTCGGCGTCGACGATCGAGCCGGCCTGCTTGTCGAGGGTGAGGCTGGCCCGCTGGGTCGGCGTCGATGTCGAGGACGTGGCCGTGGGCGAAGGCAGCCCGTTCGGTGGCGTTCCCGTCGCCGTGGCCGTGTTGACCACGCTGCCGGCCGTGACGTCGGCGGCGGTGATTGTGTAGGGACCGGACGGGGAACAGGTGGTCGACTCCCCCGGCGACAGGATGGTGTCGGCACAGACGATCGTGATGCCGGCCGCGGCCAGCTTCGGGTCACTGACGCTGGTCGACGTCAGGTCGAGCGAACCGGTGTTGCGCGCCACGAAGGTGTAGGTCAGTCGGTCCCCGGCGTCGGTGAGGCCGTTGCCGTTGACGTCCTGGTACGACGCGACCGACTTCGTAAGGGTGAGGCCGGTGATCGGGGCGGCCGGCGGGGTCACACAGGCGCTGTTGTCGGTCGTGGTCCCCTGCTCCTGGCCCGAGGCCAGGGCCACCGAGTTGAAGAGCCCGGTGCCGGTGCCGCCACACGCGGCGGCTGCGGCCGAGGACGTGTAGTGGGCGGTGACGGTCACGGCATACGTCTGCGTCGTGGTCCCGGCGATCGCGGTGCCGGCGGGGGCCAGGGCATAGGGCCCGCCACTGCTCGACGAACCGCTCACGGGCCCGCTCCACGTGGTGCCGTCGACGACGAGGTTCGCAGCGAATGCGGGGGTGTCCGTGAGGACGCCGTAGGTGGTCGGCGTCTGGCCGCTGTTGGTGACGCGCACCGTGTAGGTGACCGTGAAACGACCGGTCGTGGGGTCGACGGTGCTGGGCGTGGCGGCCGTCTTGCTCACGTTGAGGCTGGCCGGCGTCGCCACCGGCTGGGTGGCGGTGGCCTGGTTGGACGTGACCGCGGCTCCACCGACAGAGGTCGCGCCGGCAGTCGCCTTGTTGACGACGGTGCCGGCGGTCGCATCGGCCGCGGTGACCGTGTAGGTCTGCGTGGGGGTGCAGGTGGCCGTCGCGCCGGGCGCCATCGGACCCGCGGCGCACGCCAGGTTGGTCACGCCGAGCTTGTCGTCAGTGATCGTGACGGACGACAGGCTGGTGTTGCCGGTGTTGGTGACCGTGAAGGTGTAGCGGATCCGGTCGCCCGGGTCGGTGACGCCGTTGCCGTTCACGTCCGTGACGCCGGCGACCGCCTTCGTCAGCGTCAGGGCCGGGGACTTGGCCACCGTGGTCGAGGTCGAGGACGGGTCGTTGACCTGGGTGCCGCGGACGGTGGTGCCGAGCGCGGTCGCGGTGTTGTTGACCGCACCGGTGTCGACATCGGCCTGGGTCAGCGTGTAGACGACTGAGGTGCAGGTCATCGACGCGCCCGGCGCGAGGGTGGTTTGCGGGCAGGTCACGGTGCCGAGCATCGGGTCGGTGACCGTGATCGAGGTGAGGGTGGCGTTGCCGGCGTTGCGCACGGTGAAGCCGAACGTGATCCGGTCTCCGGCGTCGGGACCGTTGCCGTCGACGTCGGTGACCGCGGTCGCCGTCTTGGTCAGGTCGATCACCGGGACCTCGGCGATCGTCACCGAGGTGGACGAGGGAGGCGACGTCACCGGGGTGCTGAGGTACGGCGGGGTGCCCTGGGCGGTGGCGGTGTTGTTGACCGCACCGGCGTCGACATCGGCCTGTGTCGTCGCGTAGGCGCAGGTGAAGATCCAGGTCTCGCCGTTCTGCAGGATGCCGTCGGCGTTGGTGTCACCCGAGGAGTAGGTCGGGGTGCAGCGGCTGTCGTTGACCTTCGGCGACGTCAGCTGGACCACGCCCGGGTTGGTCACGGCGAAGCGGTAGTTCACCGTCTGTCCTGCGCCGGTGAGGGGGCTCGGGACCGTCGACGAGATCGACTTCGTGAGGGCGATCGCCGGAGTGGGCGGGACCGGTGGCGCGATGCAGGCCGCGTTGTCGGTGGTCGCGCCCTGCTCCTGGCCCGCGGCGAGGGCCACCGAGTTGTACAGCCCGGTGCCGGTCCCCGCGCACGCACTCGCCTGGGTGGCGTTGGAGTAGTGGAAGGTGACCGTGAGGTTGTAGGTGTGAGTGGCACCGACTGCAATGGTCGTCCCAGCGGCGCCGATGGCGAACGGCCCGGTGCCAGTGGCGCTGCCCGTGGCCTGACCGGTCCAGGACGCGCCCGTGACGGCGAGGTTGGGGGCGAAGGCCGGGGTCTCGGCGATGGGACCGTAGGTGCCGGCGGCCGTGCCGGTGTTCGCGACCCGCACGGTGTAGGTCGCGGTGAAGTCCCCTGCGGCGTTCGGGCCCGACACACTGCCGCCGGTCTTGGAGAGGTTGAGGCTCGGGGCGGTCACGGTGACCGTCCACGTGTCGGTGTTGGTGACGGTGGCGCCGGAGAGGGTCCCGATACCGGTCGCCGTGGCCGTGTTGGTCGTGGTGGAGGTCAGGGTCGCGGCGCACGTGAAGACCCACGTCTCCCCCAGCTCGAGGACGTTGTTGCCGTTGACGTCGCCGGTCCTGGTGGCCGGCACCGAGCACTTGTCGTCGGTCAGCGTGACGTTCCTGAGTGGTTCGAGCTGCCCGGTCACCGCGTAGGAGTAGGTCACCGCAACGGGCGAGACGCCCGCGGTGACGTTGGCGGTCTTGTCGACCACGATGCCGGAGCGGCTCAGGGCGACGGGATGGTCCTCGATCTCCCCGCCGACCGCCGGGGTGGTGGGGCTGGGCGTGACGACCGATCCTGGGAAGAGTCGCAGTCGCAGGAAGGACGCGCCGGCCGAGGCCGTGGGTTTGGTCGGCCAGACCAGGGTGGCCGTGGTGGCGCCGGCGGGAACCGAGGTGGTGACCAGCTCGGTGGCCTGGAACGCGCCGTCGGCGTTGAAGTCCACCCACCCGGCGAGCGTGGCCGCTGCCCCAGTCGTGTTGCGCAAGGGCACAGCAAGACTCATGGGGCCGTTCGTGATGAGTGTCGGCGTTCCGCTGACCGCATCCTCGTCGTCGCTACCGGTGGTGTCGTCACCCGTGCCGCCAGCACTCACGGCGGCCGCCGCCTCCATGTCCCGCGAGGAGCCCAGTCCCAGGGTGGGTGTCGTGGGCGCGGCAAGGGTCGAGGACAGGCTGTGCGACGCGGTGGCCGTGCCGTAGCTGGCCGGCGCGTCGCCGAAGTCGGTGTTGAAGAAGGTGACGCTTGCGGCGCTGGGCGGGTTGAGCCCGGACGTGGAGACGTTGCTGGGGCCGTTCGTGTAGGTCGCGGCAGCATTCGACGTGACCTGGACGACGACGGTGCAGCTGGTCTCCCCGCTGGCCAGGTCGCCACCGCTGAGCGCGACCAACTGGGCGCCTGCCACGGCTGTGACCGTGCCGTTGCCACACGTGGTGGTGGCTCCGGCCGGGTTGGCAACCGTCAGCCCCGAGGGCAGCGTGTCCGTGAATGCGAAGTCGTCCTTTCCACCCAGCTCGCTGGTGTTCGTGACGGTGAGGGTGAGGGTGCTGGGTGTACCCACCGGAGCCGAGGTCGGCGAGAACGACTTGTCCAGGGCCGGGGTGGCGTCGAGGAGGCGCAGGTTGTCGAACGCGTGGTCGTTGCCGTCGCCGGTGAGCGTCTGGTTTCGCACCCGGATCTGGAGGGCCGCGAGGGCGGCTGGGGAGAGGAGAACTGCCTTGTCCGAGAAGTACCGACCGGCCCGCACCGCGTTGCCGCCATTCCCCCACGACGTGACGCCCGGCGGGAACGGCGACGTGTACGAACGGGTGGAGCTGTCAGTACAGGCCCGGATGGGGTTGACGTTGATCTTGGTCTCGGTAGCACCGTTGACGAGGTAGAAGTCGAGCCTCGAGTTGTTCGCACCTGCCAGGTAGGTGCACGAGGCCTCGACGACATCGAGGGACATGGTCACGTACCGCGACGACGTCGCAGGAAGGTTGAGCACGGTGCTCTGGAGCTCGATGTCTGCGCCAGCAGCCGCAGCGTTCCTGGTGGTCCACTCGGCCACGGCGTGGTTGGCCTGGGTGGCGGCAGTGGAGCCGTTGGCAGGGCTGGCGTCGGTGCCGCCGACCACGCCTGCATTGAACTGGCCGAGGACGTCCGCGAACCGCCGGATGTTGCTGCGGGAGTCGGCAATGTTGGGCTGGGTGCAGACACCGGTCAGGGGGAAGTTCGTGTTGGCGTACTGGACGAGCACCCCGTTGCAGTTCGCCTGGTCGACGAAGTAGGGGTCGCCGGTGTAGGTCATCCCGCCGGTGCCGGTGTACGCATCGACATCCACGGGGTCCGCGCCGGTGCCGTTCTCGAAGGTCTCGTTGAACAGCAGCACCGGCGCCGCCGGCACACCCGCCGCCGCGAAGGCCGGGGACTGGGTGGCCGAGATCACCGACTGCACGACGAGGCCCAGGGTCGCGACCAGGGCGACGACCACCAGCGACGCGGCACGCCTGCGTGCGCCTGGCGTCCACGCACGGGTCAGGCCGCGGCGATGAGCGCCTGCGCGTGGTCTGCGCGCTGGAGCGCCCGGAGTCGTGCCGCCCGGATCGTTCATTCTGCTGATGCCGCCTTCGAGTCAAGAATCGTGCGGCGCCCATCTGGCCACGGCACGTGGTTATCCCTATGACTGGCAGACTCTTGGGCCCGCTCGTCGTGACGACGGTTGGCGGGAATGTGATGGCGGTCATGCGCCAGCCCCCGCGGAGGTCAACCAAACGGCCCACTCGCTCATGGGCCGAACGGACGCGGCGCCGTCGAGGGTGACAGGATCGGCTCATGGCACGCGAAGGGCTGACCGCGGGCGGCAAGGCCCTGGCGGTCCTGTCCACGTTCGGACGCGACCACGCCCAGCTGACCCTGTCCCAGATCGCCCGCCGGACCGGGCTCCCTCTCAGCACCGCACACCGCATCGTCGCCGAGCTCGCGGACTGGGGGGCCCTCGAGCGTGACGACGAGGGAAGGTGGCACATCGGCTTGCGCCTGTGGGAAGTGGGCTCCCTGTGTCCGCGCGGCCAGATCCTGCGCGAGGTGGCCCTCCCCTACCTCCAGGACCTCTACGAGGTCACCCACGAGAACATCCAGCTCGCCGTGCGCGAGGGCACCGAGCTCACGTTCGTCGAGCGCATCGCCGGCCACCGGTCCGTCGAGCTGAAGACGATGGTGGGCACCCGCTTCCCCCTGCCGTCGACGGGCGTGGGCCTGGTGCTGCTCGCCTTCGCCCCGACCGACATCCGTGACGCCGTCCTGTCCCAGCCGTTGCCCCGACATACCGAGTTCACGGTCACGGACCCGCGTCGCCTGCGCGCCATGCTGGCGTCCGTGCGACGACATGGGTACGCCGTGAACGACCGCCAGCTGTCCGACCACACCGTGGGGTTGGCCGCCCCGGTCCGGATCGGCGCCGGAGGTCCCGTCCATGCCGCCATCGGGATCGTGGTGCTGGGCAAGACCGCTGCTGCGGTGCGCCACCTCCGCCAGCCCGTGGTTGCCGCTGCCAACGCCATCTCGGTCGAGCTGGGCCGTCGAGCGGGCAGCCCCGCGACAACCGACGTCATGATCTCCGCGCAGCGATAGCCCTTCCACCTGACGGAAGTTGCCTGTGGCGGCACGGGGCAACCGGCGATGCTGGACTCGTCAACCAGCGAGCGGCCCCCCAGCCGCCGACTGGCACCCCTCCCACCGACCCGAGGAGACCCGGGTGGAATCCGCTCCGACAACGCCCGTCGACAGCGTCCTCGACGAGCCCGTCGCCATCGTCGGAGCCGGGCCGGCCGGGTTGATGCTCGCGCACCGGCTGGGCAGGGCAGGCATCGCCTGCGTGAACATCGACCTTCGCACCAGGGCAGAGATCGAAGGCACGCACCGCGCCGGGATCCTCGAGGCCGGCGCCGCTCGCGACCTCGTCGATACGGGCGTCTCGGACCGGATCCTGCGGGACGGGCACGAGCACGACGGGACCGAGCTGCGTTTCGCCGGCCGGGCCCACCGCATCGACTTCCGGGAGCTCGTCGGCGGGTCGGTCTGGCTCTATCCCCAGACGGACGTCTTCATCGACCTCGCCAACGCCCGGGACCGGGACGGTGGCACGGTCCACTACGGCGTGACCGACCCGGAGGTCAGCGGGATCGACGGCGACCGACCGACGCTGCGCTTCACGAGTGCGGACGGTGGGCGCCACGAGGTGCGCGCCAGGGTGGTCGTCGGTGCCGACGGCTCACGGTCGATGTGTCGTTCGCTCATCCCCGAGGCGAGCCGCACCCAGTACTTCCGTGAGTACCCGTTCGCGTGGTTCGGGATCCTCGCCGCAGCGCCGAAGAGCGCACCCGAGCTCGTCTACGCCCACTCCGAGCACGGCTTCGCGCTGATCAGCCAACGCACCGACCTCGTGCAGCGCATGTACTTCCAGTGCGACCCCGAGGAGGACACCGAGGCGTGGAGCGACGAGCGGATCTGGGAGACCCTGCAGTCGCGCGTTGCTGGCGCCGACGGCTTCTCGCTCGTCGAGGGCCCGGTCATCGAGAAGACCGTGCTGCGCTTCAGATCCTTTGTGCAGCAACCCATGCGGTGGGGGTCGATGGTGCTGGCGGGCGATGCGGCGCACACCGTTCCGCCGACCGGAGCCCGCGGCCTCAACCTTGCCCTCCACGACGTGAAGGTGCTGGCCGAGGTGATCCCGCGTGCGCTCGGCAGCGCAGGACTCGACGCGCTCGACGACTACGAGCCGCGGGCGCTCAACCGGGTCTGGAGGGCACAGAACTTCTCGTACTGGATGACCCAGATGCTGCACACGGCGCCCGGTGCCAGCGCCTTCGACCTCCGCCGACAGCTGGGTGAGCTGGACAACGTCGTCTCCACGCGCGCCGGTCGGACCTACCTGGCCGAGCAGTACGCGGGGTGGCCCAATGACTCCTCACGGCAGTGACTCGTCAGGGCACTGACTCCTGACGTCAGTCGACGGGATCAACCGGCAGGGGCAAGGGCATGACGCCTGACGATCTCGTACGTCTCAGGGGCGGCGAGCCGGACCAGTGCGGCCAGCGCCTCCGTCGGATGCTCCGACGCGGTCGGCACCGCCCCGGTGAAGGTCGTGACGATCTCCGCACCGGGCGGCATCGGGCCGACCACGGTGACGCCAGGTGCGGCCGCGAGCTCACTGCGTTGCTGGAAGCCGAGATCGGTGGCGCCGTCGGCGAGCAGCCGGGCAACCGGCATACCCGGAGGTGCCTGGACCCACCTGTCCGCGAGCCGCTCGGTGAGGCCCCACGTGTCCACCAGGCCCACCAGCGCGGAGCCACTGGGCCCGGTGGAGTAGCCGATTCGCCGTGAGGCAAGAAGGGCGGCAACCAACGACTCCACGCTGCTGACGTCCGGCACGGGAGCGCCCTCCGGGACGCCGACCACGACGTCGGAGACGAACAACGGCACGATCGTGTGGCGGTCGACGAGGCCGTCGCGAGCGAGCGCCTCGATCGCGTCGCCCCCCAGCACCGCGACGTCGGCCTGCTCGCCTTCCCGGAGGCGTCGCGCCACCTCGACGCCTCCGGCCGACTGCACGACGAGCTGGCTCAACCCGAGGTCGCCCTCAGCCGTCAACGCGGCGAGGACGTCGCGGGTGGCCATCGACGAAAGCCCTCGCAGGGTCAGCACGAGGACCACGCTAGGTGCACCTCCCGGCCCGCCACAGAGGCCTTCCGTCAGACGGAAGGCTGCCTCTCCGGAGCATTCTCGGATGCGAGGCTGGACTCGTGATCATCGACTGCCACGGGCACTACACGACGGCGCCGGCGCCGCTTGAGGCCTGGCGCAACGCGCAGGTCTCCGCGATCGGCCACCCCGACAACGCGCCGGACCCGGCGGCACTGCGGATCACCGACGACGAGATCCGCGCCAGCATCGAGGCCAACCAGCTGCGGCTCATGGACGAGCGCGGCATCGACGTGACGATCTTCTCGCCGCGCGCGAGCTTCATGGCGCACCACATCGGCGACTTCGACGTCTCCTCGACCTGGGCGCGGATCTGCAACGACCTCTGCCACCGGGTCAGCACGCTCTATCCGGAGCGGTTCGTGATGGGGGCGATGCTGCCACAGTCGCCCGGGGTCGACCCGGCGACGTCGGTGCCCGAGCTGCGTCGTGCGGTCGAGGAGCTCGGCGCCGTCACGGTCAACCTCAACCCCGACCCGTCCGGTGGCCACTGGGACAGCCCACCGCTGACCGACCGGTCCTGGTACCCGATCTACGAGGCGCTGGTCGAGCTGGACGTCCCGGCCATGGTGCACGTCAGCACCTCCTGCAACCCCGGGTTCCACACGACGGGAGCGCACTACCTGAATGCCGACACCACGGCGTTCATGCAGCTCCTCCAGGGCGACCTGTTCGCCGACTTCCCCACCCTGCGACTGGTCATCCCGCACGGCGGTGGCGCGGTCCCCTACCACTGGGGCCGGTTCCGGGGCCTGGCCATGGCGCTGAAGCGGCCTGACCCGGAAACGTTGCTGGCCAACGTCTTCTTCGACACCTGCGTGTACCACCAGCCCGGCATCGACCTGCTGACGAACGTCATCCCCACCAGCGCCATCCTGTTCGCGAGCGAGATGATCGGGGCCGTCCGCGACATCGATCCCCGCACCGGCGCCTACTTCGACGACACCAGGCGATACGTCGACGCGACACCCCACCTCACCGATGCCCACCGCGAGGACGTGTATGCCGCGAACGCGCGACGTGTCTACCCGCGCCTGGACGCGCGGCTGCGTGAGCAGGGACGCTGACATGAGCACAGAGGAGGAGACCCCATGAGCGGGACCGAGCTCGGTGTCGTGCACACCAGGATCGAGCGGGCCGACGCGGACGCGGTGCGGGCCCTGTCGGCCTACGGTGTCGCGACCGTCCACGAGGCCATGGGCCGGGTCGGCCTGATGCGGCCCTACCTCCGGCCCGTCTACCGCGGCGCGAAACTCTGTGGCCCTGCCGTGACAGTGCTCCTGCAACCCGGCGACAACTGGATGCTCCACGTCGCGGCTGAGCAGGTCCAGGAGGGAGACGTCCTGGTTGCGGGCTGCACGACCGAGAGCGAGGACGGCTTCTTCGGCGAGCTGCTCGCCACCTCGCTGCGTAGTCGTGGGTGCGCCGGGCTGGTCATCGACGGTGGCGTCCGGGACGTTGAGGACCTCGAGAAGATGGACTTCCCCGTGTTCAGTCGGGCCATCAACGCCAAGGGCACGATCAAGGCCACCCTGGGTTCGGTCAACATCCCGGTCGTGTGCGCCAACGCCCTCGTCAACCCCGGCGACGTCGTCGTGGCCGACGTCGACGGGGTGGTCGTCGTGCCCGCGGCGAGGGCCTCCGAGGTCGCTGCCGAGGCGGGCAGGCGCGAGGCCAACGAAGAGGGCAAGCGGGCCAAGTTCCGCAGCGGGACACTGGGGTTGGACCTCTACGACATGCGTGAGCCGCTCGCCCGTCTCGGCCTGCGGTACGAGGACTGACGCCCCGATGAGCGAGACGACGACGAAGACGCCCGGGTGGCTCGACTGGTACGCCGAGCCGACGAAGCCCCACTTCGTCGTGCCCCCCGGCGCGGTCGACGCACACTGCCATGTGTTCGGTCCCCGCGCGGAGTTTCCCTTTGCGCCCGAACGCAAGTACACGCCCTGCGACGCCTCCAAGGACCAGCTCTTCGCCCTGCGCGACCACCTCGGCTTCAGCCGCAACGTCATCGTCCAGGCGACCTGCCACGGTGCCGACAACCGGGCCATGGTCGACGCCCTCCGGGCGGCCGACGGTCGGGCGCGCGGGGTGGCCACGGTCCGGCCCGGCATCTCCGAGCCCGAGCTGGCCGACCTGCACCAGGCAGGCGTGCGCGGCGTGCGGTTCAACTACGTCAAGCGGCTGGTCGACACACCCTCCCCCGAGGACCTCCGTGACGTCGTCTCCCGGATCACGCCCTTTGGCTGGCACGTCGTCATCTACTTCGAGGCACCCGACCTGCCCGAGCTGCGCGACTTCTTCACCTCGATCCCCCTGCCCCTCGTCGTCGACCACATGGGCCGGCCCGACGTGGCGGCGTCGCCGGACGGACCGGGCTTCACCGGTTTCCTGGACTTCATGCGGGACAAGCCCGACGTGTGGTGCAAGGTGACCTGCCCCGAACGCCTGTCGCGGACCGGGCCACCCGCCCTCGATGGCGAGCGCACGGCATACCGGGACGTCGTGCCGTTCGCTCGCCGCGTCGTCGAGGAGTTTCCCGACCGGGTGCTGTGGGGCACCGACTGGCCGCACCCGAACCTCACCGACCACATGCCCGACGACGGCCTGCTCGTCGACGGCATCCCCCACATCGCACCGACTCCCGAACTCCAGCGGGCGCTGCTCGTCGACAACCCGATGCGCCTCTACTGGCCCGAGGAAGGATCAACCCCATGACCATGGACAAGCCATATCTCGACGTGCCCGGCACGACGATCTTCGACGCCGACCAGTCGGCCAAGGGCTACCACCTGAACCAGTTCTGCATGTCCCTCATGTCGCCGGAGAACCGCAGCCGCTTCATCGCCGACCAGGGCGCCTACCTCGACGAGTGGGAGCTGTCGCCCGAGCAGAAGCAGGCGGTGCTAGACCTCGACCTCAACGAGTGCATCCGGCTCGGCGGTAACATCTACTTCCTGTCCAAGATCGGCGCGACGTTCGGCCTGTCCTTCCAGCAGATGGCCGGGTCCATGACGGGCATGACCGAGGCCGAGTACCGCGACATGATGCTCGCCGGCGGTCGTTCGATCGAGGGCAACCGGATCCGCGACGCGCTTGCCGCGCGGATCGTCGAGGAGGGGTATGCCGCGCCGTCCACCGCCGCCGACGGCCACCCCACCATCACGGCCAGCGTCTACACCTCGCACGTACCGGCGATCGGTGCGGCGATGGACCTCGGGAAGACCGAGGAGCCTTACTGGAAGGCGGTTTTCGACGGTTACGAGTGGTCCCGTCAGTGGATGGCCGACAACACCCCCGACGTCGTGATCCTCGTCTACAACGACCACGCGACGGCCTTCGACCTGCACCTCATCCCGACCTTCGTCATCGGGACCGGTCCGCACTTCCCGGTCGCCGACGAGGGGTACGGGCCGCGACCGGTCCCGCCGGTGGAGGGCGACCCCGACTTCGCGGCGCACCTCGCCCAGTCGCTCATCCTCGACGACTTCGACCTGACCCTCGTCAACGAGATGGCAGTGGACCACGGCCTGACCGTGCCGCTGTCGCTCATGTTCGGAGAGCGCGCGCCGGATGAGCCGTGGCCGTGCAAGGTGATCCCCCTGGCCGTGAACGTCGTGCAGTACCCCGTCCCGCACGGCGCCCGGTGCTACGCCCTGGGTCGCGCCCTGCGCCGTGCCGTCGAGTCCTACGACCGGCCGCTGCGCGTCCAGGTCTGGGGCACTGGGGGGATGAGCCACCAGCTGCAGGGACCGCGAGCCGGACTGATCAACCGGGAGTGGGACAACGCGTTCCTCGACCGGCTCATCTCGGACCCGGCGGGGCAGTCGGAGGTGGGCCACCTCAACTACGTCGAGGAGGCCGGGTCCGAGGGCATCGAGCTCGTCATGTGGCTGATCGCCCGCGGCGCGATGGCCGACGTCGCCGATGACGGTGGTCCCGGCGCCGGGAGCACCGAGGTCCTCCACCGCTTCTACCATGTGCCGGCCTCCAACACCGCGGTCGGCCACCTGGTCCTCGCAAACCACCCGGCCAGCGACCCGGCCAGCGACCCGGCCACCCCGACCCAGGAGTGACATGACCAACCAGCCGATCCGAGTGGCCCTCGCCGGAGGCGGCGCCTTCGGCGCCAAGCACGTCAACGGACTCAAGCGCATCCCCGACGTGGACGTGGCGGCCGTCGTCAGCAGCTCCCTGGAGTCGGGAGAGGCGTTCGCGGCCGAGCACGGCATCGGACGCGCGGTGGCCACGCTCGACGACATCCTCGCGATGGACGACGTCGACGCCGTCATCCTCGCCACCCCGACCCCGATGCACGCCGACCAGACCCAGGCCGTCCTGCGGGCCGGCAAGCACGTCCAGGTCGAGATCCCGCTCGCCGACTCGCTGGCTGGGGCGGAAGCGTGTGCCGACCTCCAGGAGAAGACCGGGGTGGTCGCGATGGTGGGCCACACCCGCCGGTTCAACCCCAGTCACCAGTGGGTGCACCAGCGGGTCGTGGACGGCAGCTTCCACGTGCAGCAGATGGACGTGCAGACCTATTTCCTGCGCCGCCGGAACCTCAACGCGCTGGGTCAGCCGCGGTCGTGGACCGACCACCTCCTGTGGCACCACGCCGCCCACACCGTGGACCTCTTCGCCTACCAGACCGGCTCGCCCATCGTGCAGGCCAACGCGATCCAGGGCCCGATCCACCCCGAGCTCGGCATCGCGATGGACCTGTCCATCCAGCTGCGCGCCGAGAGCGGCGCGATCTGCACCCTGTCCTTGTCGTTCAACAACGACGGCCCGTTCGGCACCTTCTTCCGCTACATCGGCGACACCGGCACCTACCTGGCGAGGTACGACGACCTCAGCACGGGCAAGGACGAGCCGATCGACGTGAGCAAGGTGGCCGTGTCCATGGACGGCATCGAGCTGCAGGACCGCGAGTTCGTGTCAGCCATCCGCGAAGGAAGGCAACCCAACTCCTCCATCGCCGACGTCCTCGACTGCTACCGAACCCTCGACGCCTTGGAGCGGCAGCTGTAACTCCACCCGCAGGTGGCGACGACGGGGGTGCGAGGGGTCAGTACCAAGAGGGACCCTGGGGCGTGTACTCCTTCTCCATGGTTTGAGCCTCTTCATCGGTCAACTCGACATCCAAAGCGGCAACCGCCTCCGGCAGATGGTGATCCTTCGTGGCACCGACGATCGGGGCAGACACCAGCGGGTTGCGCAACACCCACGCCAAGGCCACCTGCGCCATCGTCAAACCACGCGCGTTCGCGACCGCCTCGACCGCGGTGACGACCGGTTCGTCGAAGGGAGAGTCGAAGGCCTGGACGAGGTGATCGACATCGGATCGGTGCGACTGCTGTCCCCACGGGCGGGCAAGCCGCCCCTTGCCTTGTGGCGAATAGGGCACGCAGCCCACACCCATGTCGGCGCACATGGCCATCAGCTCTGATTCGTCCTGGCGGCGAAGCAGGTTGTACTGGTTCTGCATGGACACGAATCGGGTCCATTCCCCCAGGTCTGCGGCGTGCTGCAGCTTGGCGAACTGCCAGGCGAACATGGACGAGGCGCCGACGTAGCGGACCTTGCCCGCCTTGACGACGTCGTGCAGGGCCTCCATCGTCTCCTCGACCGGCGTGTCGGGGTCGTAGCGGTGGATCTGGTACAGATCTACGTAGTCGGTGCCAAGACGGCCCAGCGACGCGTCGAGCTGCTCGAGGATGGCCTTGCGTGACAGACCTCGACCACCAGGCCCATCGTGCATCTTTCCGTAGACCTTTGTCGCGAGGACGATGTCTTCGCGTCGGGAGTAGCGACCGATGGCTCTGCCGACCACCTCCTCGGAGGTGCCGTGCTGGTAGACGTTCGCGGTGTCCCAGAACGTGATGCCCAGCTCGACGGCCTGCCGGAAGAATGGTTGTGCAGCATCGTCGTCCAGTGCCCAACGGTGCGCTGCTTCGGCCGTGGGGTCGCCGTAGCTCATGCAACCGAGCGCGAGCCGGCTGATGCGCAGCCCTGTGCTGCCAAGACGGGTGTACTCCATGGTCGTCTCCTTCGTGCGTGGCAGGTCGACGAGAGCAGGCGATGCGACGGTCGGCCGGCGGGTCCTGATCGATCCTCCTCCGCAGGTCGTACCTCGGCCTGGTCAGACGTGGCGCCCCGCTGACCCAGGGTCCAGCTGGGACGACAGCGCCGCGGCGAACCGGGCGAGCGTGCGCTCCGTCCCGGCAACGCGCGGCGACTCGTTGAGGTGACCGTGCAGGACGCCCGGCTCCGTGGAGACATCGCACTGCACACCGGCCTCGGCGAGCATTCGCGCGAAGTCCTCACCGGACACGCGTAGATCGTCGTACTCCGAGTTCACCATGGTCACCGGCGGCAACCCGGCGGGGTCGCCTGCCGCTGGCATGGCGTACGGGCTCACGGACGCGATGTCACCGCCGGCGTAGTCCCGGGTGATCCGCTCGACGTCTGCCGGACGGAAGCGCAACAGTTCCGGCACGTCGGACATGGCACCTTCGTGGGCGACGGGCTGCGGCGGGAGAACGGCGTGCAGACAGGGGTAGGCGAGCAGGAGTCGGCACGGTCGCACCTCGTCACCGTCGTCACGGAGCCTCATGGCTGCACCCGTGGCCAGGTTCGCGCCGGCACTGGCACCCCCGATCGCCACCCGCCGCGCGTCGAGACCGAGGGCGTCGGCGTGCACCACGACCCAGCGCCAGGCAGCCAGGACGTCGTCGAGCGGCACCGGGAAGGCGTTGGCGCCAGTGGCCGGGTCGACCAGCCGGTAGTCGACGCTGACCACCACTGCACCGGCCCGGACGACCAGCTCACGGGCCACGGCATCGGCCTCGGGCATCTCGAGGTCTCCGGCGACGAAGCCGCCACCGTGCAGCCACACCAGGCCGGCACGAGGCGTTCCGGGCGCGACACCACCGGATGAGTACACGCGCATCGGAACCGGACCATGCGGTCCAGGCGCCTCGACCGCCTCAGATTCCACCGCCGGTGGGACGTAGTCGGTCCGGCCCTGCGCCATGAACTGCTCGAAGCGCCCCCTCGACGCGGGATCACCGAAGGCCTCAGGCCAGGAAGCGATGCCGTCGATGAGGTGGAACCTGCGGGTGTAGTGGGGGTCGATCGGCATGAGAGTCCTCAGGGTCAGCCGGCGTGGGACAGCAGGAAGTCAGTCGTCCGGTCGACCAGCGCCTCGACCTCGTGGGCCCGGAGGGTCGGGAACATGTGCCCCTGCCCGGGCACGGTGACGAGGTCGGCGGTCCCGCCAGCGGCCAGGAGCGCCTCGGCCAGCCGGGCGCTCTGCCGTTGTGGCACAGCCAGATCCGCGTCACCGTGGACCAGGAGGAAGGGCGGTGCGCCAGGGCGGACGTGACTGACGGGGCTCGCCTCCCGAGCCAGCTCGGGGACGTCGGCCGGCGGTCCGCCGAGGAGCATCGCCTCACGCGAGCCCGGGCCGCGGTCGGCGTCGCCCCCCACCTCCGCCTGGTCGTCGGGCATCGCCAGCAGGTCGGTGACCGGGTACCAGAGCGCGACGGAGCTGACGGGCGGTGCAGCCTGCCCACGCAGAGCGTGCAAGGCGGCCAGGTGACCGCCGGCGCTGACCCCGAACGCCGCCATGGGCAGGTCACCGAGGCCGAGCCCGTCCCGGTTGGCGACGACGTAGTCCCAGGCTGCCGCGACGTCCGTGGGCTGGGCCGGGAACTGCGCCTCGCCGCTGAGCCGGTAGTCGGCACTGACGATCGCGACGCCGCTGCCGGCCATGCGCTCGAAGAGCCGGCCCGACGTGGGCGACAGTGGCCCGGGGCCGGCCCGTCGCGATCCCACCCGCCAGCCGCCTCCGTGCAGGTAGAGACAGATCAGCCGCGGCGACCGCGGCGCGTAGACGTCGAGCGCCAGCGGTCGGAAGCCGGGCAGGCCGGCATACACGACGTCCCGGCGGATCTGGACCTCGGTCACGAGACGGCCGCCACCTCCGGCGAGCGCTTGTGGAACCGTCCGCCCTGCACGATGCACACGAGGTTGTCGGCGTCCTCGAGGATCGTCACGTCGACGGTCGGGTCGCCGTTCACGACGAGCAGGTCGGCGAGGTAGCCCTGCTTGAGCAGCCCGAGCTCGTCACCCATGCCCATCAGCTGACCGCCGTACTGGGTGGCCGCGACGAGGGCCTCGGCGGGTGAGTAGCCCAGCTCGGTGACGAACAGCCCGAGGTCGCGGGCGTTGCGCCCGATCGGGTTGTTGGGGAAGCCGTAGTCGCCACCGATGAGGGCCCGGATGCCGCGCTTGCGGATCGCGGGGTAGATCGCCTGCATCCCCGCGAGCGCGTCGACGGAGCCCATCTGCTGGGCAACCTCGGTGGTGATCCCGAACTCGGCCCCCTCGTGGACGTTGGCGTAGATGATGCCGGGCGCAGGGCTGACGAACAGGAAGTCCTTGTTGGCCTCGAGCAGGTCCAGGCCCTCCTCATCGGCGTACGTGCAGTGGTAGATCGAGCGGAAGCCTGCGCGGACAGCGAGCTTGACCGACTCGGGTGACTGGCAGTGGCCGTTGAGCCACACGCCGACCTCACGGGCGGCTTCGCCGGCGGCGTTGAGCTCGTCGGCGTCGTACTGCGTCATGTGGCTGCCGCCGGGGACGAAGACGTCGTCGTTGCTCACGAGGAACTTCACGCTGTCGAAGCCCATCGCCGCCTGCTCGCGCACCCACCGCGCGCAGGCGTCGGGACCGGTCCAGTCGGGCTCGACGTGGCCGTCGGGGCGTTGCGGGTGGTTGTCGCGCTCCGCTGCCGCCGCCAGCATCCGCGGCCCCGGGATCACCCCGCCGCGGATCTTGTCGCGGACGACCGGCTCGACCGGCATCGGGAGGAGCGACCCGGCGGAGTATGCAGAGGTGAAGCCCGCGTCGAGCACGATCTTCGCGTTGCGCTCGGTGCGGGCCAGCTCGGACTCGAAGCCCTCGATGTGGTGGAAGAACGACACGTCGAGCGGCGGGTTGAACGACGGGTCGATGTGCCCGACCGCGGAGGGGAAGGTGAGGTGGGCGTGGCTCTCGATCATGCCGGGCATGACCGTCCGGCCCGCCACGTCCACGACCTCGGCGCCGTCGTGGTGATCCGGGTGGTGGCCCTGTCGGACATCGACGATCCGGTCGCCCTCGACGACGACCTCCCCGGGGAAGGCCGGCACCCCGGTCCCGTCGAAGACCTGCCCGCCGGTGAAGATCGTCCGACTCATGGTGACTCCATTATCACATCGTGAAAGTTGATTTCATTCCTACCAAAGTGTGCTCAGGTCCGTCCAGCATGTCAAGACTGGCCAGCCACCGCCCGAGCATCGGTGCTGTCCAACAGACTCAGACGAAACGCTGCCGGATCTGGCCGATGCCCTCGACCGAGCTCACCAGCTCCTCGCCGGCCTGCAGGAAGCGAGGCGGGGTCCTGCGGTTCCCGACCCCGGCAGGGGTGCCAGTGAAGATGAGGTCCCCCGGCAGCAACGGGCACACCGAGGAGATCCGGGCCACGAGGTCGTCGACGGGGAAGATGAGCTCACTCGTCCGACCGCTCTGGAGGACCTCGTCGCCCAGGCGCGACTCGAAGCCGAGGTCGTCCCGGTCGGGCAGCGCATCGGGGGTCACGGCCCATGGGCCGGTGGGACCGAACCCCGGGTGGGACTTGGCGAGCGAGAACTGCGGAGGCGTCCCACGGAGCTGCTGGAGGCGCTCCGACAGGTCCTGTCCCACGGTCACCCCGGCGACGGCGGCCCAGCCCTGCGCGCGGGGAATCCGGTACCCGCCCGACCCGATGACGACCACGACCTCGATCTCCCAGTCGACGTTGCCGGGCGGCAGCGCCACCTCGACGTCGGACCCCGTGATGCAGGTCGGGAACTTCGTGAACAGCAACGGCTCCTCAGGCGGCTGGTAGCCGGCCTCGGCCGCATGCGGCCGGTAGTTCAATGCCACCGCGAAGACCTGACGAGGCATCGGGACGGGCGCCCCCAGCCGACCCACTGCCACCGGAGCGGCACCGGACCAGTCCGCGGTGGCGGCCCACCGGCATACGTCATCCCACTGGGCGAGGGCGCCGACCGCGTCGGCAGGCAGGTCCCCGCCGGAGGCGGTGGCCACGTCGAGGACCTCGACCTGCGGGTCGTCGCCGCGGACGAGGACGAAGCGCCCGTCGAGTGTCCCGAACCGCACGCTCAGTCCTCGTGGTCGGCGTAGAGGTCGGTCGTGTAGGGCTCGGTGTCGTGGCGGTCCCGCCACGCGATCACGTGGTTGCGCAGGACGCCGACGCCCTCGATCTCGGCCTCGACCTTGTCGCCGACCTGGAGGTAGAAGTCGAACGGGTTGGGCTGGATCGCCGCGACGCCGGAGATGGTGCCGGTCGTGATGATGTCGCCCGCGCTGTAACCCTGGGCCGAGTGGTGGGCGACGAGGTGCGGGATGTCGATGAGCATCTTGGACGTGTTGCCGGCCTGGCGGACCTCCCCGTTGACGCGCAGCTCCATGGCGAGGTTCTGCGGGTCGGGCAGCTCGTCCTTCGTCACGATCCACGGCCCGATCGGGCAGAACGTGTCGATCGCCTTGGAGAACGAGAACACACCCGACTGCATCTCGCGACGCTGGATGTCGCGGGCGGTGATGTCGTTGAAGACGAGGTAGCCGGCGATGTAGTCCTCTGCCTCCTCGGGCCCGAAGAACTTGCCGCTCTTGCCGATGACGATGCCGAGCTCGAGCTCGTAGTCGAGTTCCTTGGTCAGACCCTCGGGGTACACGATCGCCTCGTCCGGGCCGATGATCGCGTCCACGTTCTGGAAGAAGACGATGCCCTTGTGGACCGGGTGGCTCCAGTCGACGGCCTGGAGCTCCTCGTGGTGGTCGGAGAAGTTGCCGGCAGTGTGGAAGAACTTCTTCGGCACGATCGGCGCGCGCAACGTGACGTCGGCAAGGGCATGCGTGGCGCCCGTCTCGCCGACCTGGCCCCCGCGCTCGAAGAACTCTCGCGTCGAGGGGACGTCGAGCTCGACGACGGTGTCCCCTTCGAGCCTGCCGACCTTACCGTCATCGAACGTCACGAGCTTCATGGGGGCACTCCTCATCGAGATACGAAGACTCTCACATCGCGAAAGTCATTTTCATAAATGGTCACTCAGGTTCCGGCGCGTGTCAAGGCGGTCGAGGCGAGGTGGACGTTCAGTCGGCGGTCAGGGCGACGGCACCCCGACGCGAAAGACCCTCAGCTGCAGGGCGAGCGTCGCGTAGTAGCCGACGAGGGTCGTGAGCTCGAAGACTCCGGACTCCCCCAGCAGGGCAACGGCCTTCGCGTATGCCGCGTCGGCCAGGTCGCCGTCGGTCACCAGCGCGAGGGTGAGCTCGGCGACCGTGCGCTCATCCTCGGGAAGCACGGCGTACGAGCCGTCCTGTATCCCGCTGAGCTCGTCGTCCGTGAGCCCGACGTGCCGGCCGACCGCCTCGTGGGCGTACCACTCGTACTCGGAGCGCCAGTGGACTCCGACGACGAGGATCGCGACCTCGCGGGCGCGGTCCGACAAGGCGGTCTCGTACCGGATGGCCGACCCCACCGCCTGGAGCGTGCCGCCCACCCGGGGCTGGAGGAGGAAGGCGTTGAACGGCCCTTCGAGGCCACCGTCCTCGTCACGCAGGCGGAACAGCTGCGGTCCTTGAGCGCGCTTGCCACCAGCGATCGCGTCGTAGACGACCCGCTGGTCGTCGTCGAGGTCGGACGGGGACAGCTTGGCGACCCGGCGCGTCACGCGACGATGCCGGACGAGGCCAGCGTGGAGATGTCGGCACACGTGGCGAGCAGCGCCGGCTTGAGCTCCTCGAGCAGTCGTTCGCTGGACCAGTCCCGAGCCTGCACAGCGACATTCACCCCCGCCACGACCGCCCCTCCGGGCCCGACGATCGGTGCAGCGACCGAGCGGAGCCCGTACGCCAGCTCCTCGTTCTGGGTGGCCCACCCCTGGCTGCGGATGGCCGCGAGCTCGTCCTTGAGGGCCGCCAGGGAGAGCTTGGCGTTGGGACCGTGCTGGGTGTCGAAGGACGCGGCCGTGATCCTCGACTTGAGGTCCTTGGGGTCGAGGTTGGCCAGCAGCAGCTTGCCGATCGATGTCGTGACCGCGGGCAGTGTGGAACCCACCTGGATGTTGGCCGTCACGAGGTCACGGTTGCGCAGGCGGATCAGGTAGAGCACCTGGTCGCCCGTGAGGACCGCGAGGTTGACGGTCTCACCCGTCAGCTCCGCGAGCTGCTGGAGCTTGGGCGTCGCGAGCCCGACGAGGTCGAAGCTGCGCAGCGCTGCGGTCCCCAGCGTCAAGGCCTTCACCCCGGGCCGGTAGTCGCCTCCGGGAAGGTGGTCGAGGTAACCCTCGGAGACCAGGGTCATCACGACGCGGTACACGGTCGGCATGGGCAGACCCGCCTCGGCGGCGAGGTCGGTCACTCGCCAGGTGGGCCGCTGCTCGTCGAAGAGGCTCAGCAGGCGCAGGCCCTTGGCGAGCGCCTCGACGCGGTACTCGGGCTTGTCGGCGGCGTCGCCCTTGTCCGCCGCGGTCGTCCTCGGTGTCATGCGAACCTTCCTGTCCCAACTGCGCTGAGCGTTCCCTGTGAGCCAGCCTAGAGCCGCCTCCCCCGGACCCACGCTGGACACATCGCCACCGGTGGGTTACTTTTGGAGAAAGCGACTTTCATCATACGAGAACTGCGAGAGGCAGGCAAGGTGAGCAGCTGGCTGTCCCTGCAGGATCGACCCGCCCTCGTCGTCGGAGCGGGTGGGCTCGGAGGAGCGAGCGCGCTCGGCCTCGCCACGCAGGGCGCGCACGTGGTGGTCGTCGACCGCGACGGCGAGGCCCTCGACGCCGTGGCCCGTCAGGCCAAGGAGTCCGGCTGTGAGCTGGCGACTCTCGAGGCCGACGTGGGCACGGCCGACTCCAGCCGGGCCGCCGTCGAACAGGCCGTGCGAATGGTCGGCACCCCCCAGGTGTTCCTCCACGCCGTGGGCCGCAACACCCGCCGGCCGGTGCTCGAGCTCTCCGACGAGGACTGGCAGCAGATGGTCACCCTCAACCTGTCCACGGCGTGGTGGCTCGGCCAGGAAGTCGGGCGCCGGATGGTGTCCGCGGCATACGGTCGCATGGTGTTCGTCTCCTCGGTCTCCGGCCTGCTCGCCCACCCGAACCACGCGCCCTACGCCGCGAGCAAGGGTGGCATCAACCAGATGATGCGGGTGATGGCTCGTGAGTGGGCCACCCACAACGTGACGGTCAACGCCGTCGCGCCGGGCTACATCGAGACCGAGCTGACCCGCGCCTACCTCGACACCGACGGCCACCGCGAGGAGCTCGAGTCGCTCGTGCCCGCCGGTCGGCTGGGCCGACCCGAGGAGGTTGCCGACGCGGTGACCTTCCTCGCCTCCGACCGTGCCAGGTTCGTCACGGGACAGGTCCTCTACATCGATGGTGGCCGGGTCCTCGTCTGAGGCTCTCCCGCCACCGAACCCTCCTACCGCGAAAGGCCCTCCGTATGCCGCTCAACCCCGTCCCGATCCCCCGCCGCTTCGAGGGTCGCTCAGTCGTCGTCACCGGGGCCGGCACCGGCTTCGGAGCCGAGATCGCGGTGCGCGCCGCGCAGGAGGGTGCGCGGGTCGTCGGCATCCACTACCGCAGCTCCAGGGCCGGGGCCGAGAAGACCGCCGAGCGCGTGCGCGCCGAGGGCGCGGAGACGGTGCTGCTGCAGGCCGACATCGTGCACTGGGACCAGGTGGCGGCAATGGCGGACGCGGCCTTCGAGCAGCTCGGTGGCGTGGACGTGCTGGTCAACAACGTCGGCGACGTGGCGCGCGAGCAGATGTCCTGGCGGGACATCACCGAGGAGTCGATCGACCACGTCCTCGCCGTCGACATCAAGGGCACGATGGCCTGCATCCACGAGTTCGGCAGCAGGATGCTCGACCAGGGTCACGGCAGCATCGTCAACATCGGCTCGACGGTCATCGTCCGCGGCAGCGCCCGCGCGCCGCAGTACGCCGCGGCCAAGTACGGCCTCCTCGGCGCGACCAAGTCCTACGCCCACGCCTTCGCCCCGACCGTGCGTGTCAACATCTTCGCTCCCGGATTCATCGAGACCGAGGCCACCCTCGGCCGCGAGGACTGGAAGTCCGGGCGCGGTGAGCAGCTGCGCAAGCTGACGCCGATGGGTCGCATCCCCGGTCCGGCCGACTACGCCGGCGCCGCCCTCTTCCTCGCCACCGACGACGCGGACCACATCACGGGTGGCTACCTCGTCGCGGACGGCGGCTACAACATGGTTGGCGCCTGAGGGCTTCGACCTTCCCCACGATCTGCCGTCACCCTCGGCCAGGAGCTGACATGACCCATCCCCACGACGTCCCGCTGGCCGAGGCGCGGTCGATCGTGCGACGCGCCGTGGACAAGGCCGAACAGCTCGGGCTGCGCGGCGGCGTCGCCGTCGTCGGGGCCAGTGGTGCCCTGGTGACCGCGTCGAGACTCGACCACGGCGGCCTCGGCGGCATGGCGCGCGCCACCTCGAAGGCCTGGATCTCCGCCACCCAGCAGATCCCGAGCACCGAGCACCTGCACCGGATGACGACCCTGCCGGCCCCGATCTCGAGTGGCTTCGTCGGCATATCGCCGCAGGCGATGTTTCCCGGCGCCGGCGGGATGCCCTTGCGCAACGAGGACGGTCAGGTGGTCGGCGGCATCGCGGCCTCAGGGGCGACGGTGAGCCCGTTCCTCCCCGCCGACGTCGCCCCCGAGGTGGTCAGCGCCGACGGCGCCCCGGCCAACCCCGAGGACCTGCTCATCGCCTACGCCCTGGGCGTCCCCTACGTCGGTCAGCACGGTGACGACGCCGCTCGGTGGACTGCTCGCTTCGGTGACCTGACCATCGCCCCCGAGGACAGCCTCGGCACTGCGCCCGCCCCCGGGGCCACACGGCAGGTGCAGCTGGACTGGGCCATCGCCCTGGTGGACCGTGCCATCGCAGCTGCCGCCGAGCGCGGGCTGCGCGTCGCGGTCGCGGTCGTGGACGCGGGGGGCGACCCGATCCAGCAGGACCGGATGGACGACACGCCCGGGGCCGGCGTCGAGGTGGCCCTCGCGACGGCGACGACTGCGGCGCGGTACGGAGCGGCGAGCGAGGACGTGGCGCAGCAGTTCGGCTCCGCCGTCGCGCAGCTCGGACGACTCGCTCCGTCTCCCCTCCTCACGTCTCCGGGAGGCATCCCCGTCCTGGTGGAGGGCCGCATCGTCGCGGGCCTCGGCGTGGGCGGAGTGCACCCGGACCTGTGCGCCGAGCTGGCTCGCGCGGCATACGCGTCATGACCGAGCCGACCAGGGTCGCCGTGATCGGCACCGGCGCGATCGGCAGCCTGTATGCAGCGCACCTCGCCCGGGTGCCCGACGTCGAGGTGTGGGCCGTCGACCCGTGGCGCGAGCACACTGAAACCATTGCCGCACATGGACTCCGGGTCATCGGCCGCGCCGAGTTCGTCGCACCCGTGCGCGCCGTGACCGAGGGGTCACAGCTCCCACGCTGCGACTTCGGGATCGTCGCGACGAAGGCCCAACACACCCGGGAGGCGGTCGGAGGCGCGCACACCGCGCTTCAGGACGCCACCGTCGTCAGCGTGCAGAACGGCCTGGGGAACGAAGAGGTCATCGCGGAGGTGGTGCCGCTCGTGGCCCGGGGAAGCATCGTCCCGGCCGGCGCGGTCACCGCACCTGGCATCGTCCGCTTCGACGCCCAGGGCGACACCTGGATCGGGCCTTTCGAGCCGAGCCCCGCACCGATGGAGTCCATCCGGCGCCTCGCCCTCCTTCTCACCGAGGGTGGCCTCGCGACGCATGCCCTCGCGGACGCCCGGGGGCCGCAGTGGACCAAGGTGGTCTTCAACGCCGCGACGAGCCCGATCGCCGCCTTGACCCGTCTCACCATCGGTCAGGTGTGCAGCGACCCTGCTATCCGTCGTGAAGTGGATCTCCTTGTGGCAGAGGCTCTTTCAGTCTGCGACGCCGCGGGAATCGTCCTGACGAAGTCGCCCGACGAAGCCATGGCGGAGGCGATCGAGGTGGCCTTCCACCACAAGCCGTCGATGCTCCAGGACGTCCTCGCCGGCCGTGCGACCGAGGTCGACGTGCTCAACGGCGGCATCGCCGCCGAGGGCAGGCGGCGCGGGATCGCGACCCCGCGACACGACCTCATGTGCGCGCTGCTGCACGGCCTCGAAGCCTCCCGATCCTGATTTCGCGGAAGGCGTTTACAAGCGCCGCGCGACCGCCTACAGTTACCATAACCGAAATCGACTTTCACAATGCGAGAGTCGAACCGAACATCCACAGCCACGCACTCAAAGAGGAGACCGACCGTGAGCACCCCCCGTCGGCGTCACGCCCGCACCCTGTCCGTCGTCACGGTCGGCCTGACCGTCACCGCCCTGTCCGCCTGCGCCTCGGGGACGGGGTCGGGGTCGGACACCTCGTCCTCGTCGACCTCGAGCTCCTCGAGCTCGTCCAGCGGGGCCGCCTCGACCCTCCCCAAGACCCTGGTCTTCTCGCCGATCTCGCTCGCCCCGCCGGCCCTTCAGGGACTGTCGAAGGGCGTCCAGGGATACGGCGGGTCGAAGGGCTGGCAGGTCATCGTCCAGGACCCGAACTTCAACCCCAGCAAGCAGACCCAGGACCTCAGCGCCGTGATCGACTCCGGGCGAGCCGGCGCCGCCTGGGTCCTCGCCGTCGCGCCCAAGGGCTTCGGCGACATGCTGAAGAAGGCCCAGGCCAAGGGTGTGCCGATCCTGGTCAACGGCAAGCCCGAGGAGTACGGCCTCTCGGGCCCCCAGCCCGGCATCACGTTCGACTACATCGACTACACCCAGGCCGGCACCGCGCTCGGTGACCAGCTCGGCAAGTGCATCACCAGCAAGCTCGGGGGCAACGCGGACGTTCTGTTCTCCACGTCGGCCGCCGGTAGCGCGGGCAAGCAGGAGATGGAGGACGCCGCGAAGAAGGCCCTGGCGGCGGCTGCTCCCAACGCCAAGATCGTCGACGAGCAGAGCATCGTCGACCGCACCAAGGGCGTGACGACGATCGCAAGCGTCCTTCAGGGGCACCCGAACGTCAAGGCTGTCATGTCCACCGGCGACGAAGGCACCCTCGCCGCCATCACGGCGTTCAAGTCGGCGGGCAAGACCCTCGGCTGCAACGTCGACTTCGGTGGCAACGACGAGGTCCTCGCCCTCGTGAAGTCGGGTGCAGTCTTCGCCTCCGTCGCTCTGCAGTTCCAGGCCGACATGGCTCAGTCCTTCGACACGCTGGTCAAGATGCAGGCAGACCCGAAGGCGGTCGGCCAGGTGCTGGTCGTGCCGCAGAAGATCGTCACCCAGAACGGCTGAGCGAGCTCCCCATGAACGCCACCCCCACGACCCCGCGCGCGGCCGCTCCCTCCAGTGAGGGGGCGGCCGGGACGCCGGATGCCGTTGCTCCCCCGCGTCCCGCCAAGGACCCGATCGGTATCCGCGCCCTGATCTTCGTCCGCGAGCGCGGGATCTTCGTCCTCTGGGCTCTGATCATCGTGATCTTCTCGGTGTGGGCGAGTCCCTTCTTCGGGACGTTCGACAACGCCATCCTCATTGCCAACGGCGCGGCCCTCACGGCGATCTTCGCCGCCGGAGTGGCGGTCGGCATCATCTGCGGGGCCCTCGACCTCTCGATCCCCGGCGTGGCGGCGGTCGCCAGCTGCACCACGGGGTGGCTCATGACCCACGGCCAGCTCGTCATCGTCTCGATCGCCGCAGGCATCGCGGTGGGTGCGCTCGTCGGGGTCGCGAACGGCCTCATCTCACTGCGCGGGTTCAACCCCATCATCGTCACGATCGGCACGCTCTCGATCACGAGTGCCGCCGCGGCCCTCATCGCCGGCGGCTACACCTTCCCGGGCCTGACGAACTTGAACTTCATGGGCACGCAGCGCTACCTCGGCGTGCCCGCACCGGTCTGGATCGTCGCCGTGCTCTTCGTCATCGTCACGGTCTTCCTCACCCGGACCCGCGACGGCATCCGGATGATGGCGGTCGGCGGCAACGCCGAGGCGGTGCGACGCTCGGGCATCCACAGCGACCGCTACAAGGTCGCCGGCTTCGTCATCAGCTCCGTGTGCGCCGCCCTCGGAGGCCTGGTCACGACGGCGGTCGTCACCGAGGCGAGCCCCTCAGCCAGTCCGGGCATCATCTTCGACGCCCTCACCGCCGTCGCCCTGGCCGGCGTCTCCCTCGCCGGTGGGCGGGGCAGCCTGCCCCGCGTCCTCGTCGGTGCCCTCGTGCTGGCCACGATCACCAACGGCCTGACCGTCAAGGGAGTGCAGCCCTACTGGGCCACCGGCGTGACCGGTGTCCTGCTGCTCGCCTCTCTCGGCCTCGAGAAGTGGGTCTCGACGGCGGTCTCCACCCGCCTGATGACCACGGCACAGGCCTCCGTCCACACCGGCACGAGGTGAGTCGCATGACCGACACCGCACCCGCCCTGCAGCTCGAGGGCGTCGACATGCACTACGGCTTCGTCCGCGCCCTCGACGGGATCGACTTCCAGGTCAACCAGGGCGAGGTCGTCGGTCTCCTCGGCGACAACGGCGCCGGCAAGTCGACCCTGCTCAAGATCATGTCGGGGGCCCACCGCCCCACCGGAGGAACCCTCCGGGTCCACGGCCACGAGAAGGTGTTCTCGGCCCCGAGCGACGCCACGGCGGCCGGGATCCAGATGGTCTACCAGGACCTCGCACTCGTCGACGCCCTCGACATCTCCACCAACCTCAACATCGGTCGCGAGATCATCCGCAAGGGACCGCTCGGCTGGCTGGGTTTCGTCGACCACCGGGCGCAGCGCAAGCGCTCCGAGGCGGAGCTCGAGCGCCTGGGCGTCCGCACCGCTGCGATGACCCGTCCGGTCGAGATGCTCTCCGGCGGTCAGCGACAGGTCGTCGCCCTGGCCCGCAGCGCGACCCGGGTCACCGGTGACCAGAACGGCGTCCTGCTGCTCGACGAGCCCACGGCCGCCCTCGGCTACGAGCAGACGCTCCAGGTCCAGAACCTCATCCGCCGCATGGCCGACCAGGGCATCGCGTGCGTCCTCGTGACCCACAACCTGCCGCTGGCCATGACCGTCTGCGACCGGATCGCCGTCCTCAACCGCGGCAAGCTGGTCGCCGACGTCCCCACTGCCGAGACCGAGAACGACCACCTCGTCGGCTGGATCACTGGGGCGCGCGCCTCGATGTTCGTCTGACCGCCTGCCGTGAGCACCCCTCTCCCGCCGACGAACCTGCGCGTCGACGTCGTCGGCGGCGACTTCTTCGGCCGCGGTGACCAGCCCGCCCTGAGCTGGTGGCTGCCCGTGGGCGCCACCGCACAGGTGGCCTACGCGATCCGGACCGGGGACGGCTACGAGACCGGCCGGGTCGAGGGTCGACAGCAGGGCTTCGTCGTCGTCCCCGTCTTCGACCGCTCGAGGCGGCGCACGTCGGCACGGGTCAAGGTCTGGACCGACCTCGGCGAGAGCGACTGGAGCGGCGCCGTCGAGCTCGACAGCGGGCTGCTCGAGGACGCGGACTGGCAGGGCTCCTGGATCGGTCCGCGCGAAGGTGAGGTGCCCCCCAAGGGGCGGAGACCGGCATACTGGCTGCGGTCGACGTTCCATGCCCAATCCGGCACTCCGGCAACCCTTTTCGCTACCGCCCTCGGCCTCTACGAGGTGTGGCTCAACGGCCGGCGCGTGGGCGACGCGGAGCTCACTCCCGGTTACACGCAGTACCGCGACCGGGTCCAGTACCAGTCTCACGTGGTCGACGACCTGCTCGTCGACGGCGAGAACGTCGTGGCGGTCCTGCTCGCCGACGGCTGGTTCCGCGGGCAGGTGGGTATGCCGCGCGCCGGGGACCAGTTCGGGACGCAGACTGCCGTGCGGCTCCAGCTCGAGTCGGGCGACGGCGCCACCCTCACCACCAGCGGTCCGGGTTGGCTGAGCGGGCCGTCGCACCTCCTGGTCGCCGACCTCATCGGAGGACAGGAGGAGGACCATCGGCGTCTGGACCCGTCCGTCCACGACCCCGCTCACACCCCCGCCGGCTTCGCCCCCGCCGAGGCGCGGGACCCCGATGTGCGGGTCGTCCGGTCGATCGCGCCGCCCGTGCGCCCGATCGAGGAGCTCGTGCCGGCCTCGGTGACGAGGCTGCCCGACGGAGCGAGCCTGGTCGACCTCGGCCAGAACATCACCGGGCGGGTGCGACTCGCGGACCTCGGCCCGGCCGGCACGACAGTGACCCTGCGGCACGGTGAGCACCTGGTGGGCGGCGACCTCACGACGGCGCACCTCGACGTCGACGTGCCGATCTTCCCCGAGAAGCTGCCCGTCGGGCAGGTCGACGTGGTCACGTCCGCCGGCGTCGAGGGCGACGTCTTCGAACCCCGGTTCACCACGCACGGGTTCCAGTACGTCCGGGTGGAGGGACTCCCCCACTCACTCGCCGAGACGGACCTCACCGGGGTGGCGATCCACAGCGACCTGCGGCGGACCGGGTGGTTCGAGTGCAGTGACGAGCGGCTCAACTGGCTGCACGAGGCGACCGTCTGGTCGCTGCGCGACAACATCGTCGACATCCCCACGGACTGCCCCCAGCGTGAACGCTCGGGCTGGACCGGGGACTGGCAGATCTTCGCGCCGACGGCGGCCTTCCTCTTCGACGTCGGCGCCTTCACTCGCAAGTGGCTGCGCGACGTGGCCCTCGACCAGCGCGCCGACGGGTGCGTCGCGAACATCTCCCCCGCCTCCCCGATCGAGGGCTTCGACGGTCCTGTCGGCCGCGTGAACGGGTCCGCCGGATGGGGCGACGTCGTCGTCAGCGCCCCGTGGGACCTGCACGAGGCCTACGGCGACGCGCACCTCCTTCGGGAGGGTTGGCCAGCCCTCATGAAGTGGTTGAGGTATGCCGCGGGGCAGGCCGCCAGCCAGCGTCACCCGAGCCGTTCCGGGTCCGACCCCCAGCCTCACGAGGCGTACCTGTGGGACACCGGGTTCCACTGGGGTGAGTGGCTCGAGCCGGGGGTCGACCTCCACGACTTCTTCGCCTTTGCCAGCGCCGACAAGTCAGAGGTCGCCACGGGCTACCTCCACCGGTCAGCCGTCCAAGCCGCCCGCATGGGCGAGGTCGTCGGCGCATCCGCTTCGGAGACCCAGTGGCTGGACGGACTTGCGGCTGGGACCTTGGCGGCCTGGCGGGCCGAGTTCGTCGACGACACGGGTCGGCTGTCGGTGCAGACGCAGGCAGCCCACGTCCGGGCCCTGTCCTTCGGCCTGGTTCCCGAGCAGCACCGTGCCGCCGTGGCGGACCGGCTGGTCGAGCTGATCCGGGAGGCCGGCGACCACCTCGCCACAGGATTCCTCTCCACTGCCATGCTGCTGCCGACCCTGGCCGACCACGGCCACCTCGACACGGCCTACGACGTGCTCCTGCAGGACACCCAGCCGTCCTGGCTCGTGATGCGCGAGCGCGGCGCGACCACCGTGTGGGAGCGCTGGGAGGGAGTGGACGCCGACGGAGAGGCCCACGAGTCGCTCAACCACTACAGCAAGGGCGCCGTGATCTCCTTCCTCCACCGGTACGTCGCGGGACTGGTGCCCACCTCCCCGGGATACCGGACGTTCCGGGTCGAGCCACGGCCCGGCGGAGGGCTGACCTCGGCCCGTGCCGACCTCGACAGCCCGTTCGGCCCGATCAGCAGCGCCTGGCAGATCACCGACGGGATCCTGCGGTTGGACGTCAGGGTCCCGCCGGGCACAAAGGCGATCGTCGTGCTGCCCGACGGGGCCAGACACCAGGCCTCCCCCGGCACGCACACCTGGACCTCGACGACCTGACCTTCCCCACCCTTCGTCGACCTGACTACTCGTCGACCCGGCTCAGACCTCGGTCGCCTCTCCGCGGGCGAGCCGGCGGACCACGTCGTCGGCGCTGAAGGCAGCGAGCATCCCGGCATACTTCACCGGGTCCGTGGTCTCGCCCTCGTGGATCGGGATGGCGAGGCGTGGCGCGACCTCGGCGACGTAGTCAACGGCCTCGGACAGCTTCAGCCACGGTGCGTCGATCGGGACGGCCAGGACGTCGATGTCGCGGTGGGGCACCACGAACGAGTCCCCGGGATGCAGCAGCGCGCCGTCGCCCACCAGGTAGGCGTTGTTGGTGCAGCCGGGCACCGGCCCCCAGACCGGGGCGTGGATTCCGCCGAGCACGTCGACGACGACGCCGCCCAGCCGGAGTCGTTCTCCCGGACGCACGACCCGAGCCTCGGGCAACCCGACGACTGCCTCGGCCGTGTCGGGGTCGATCACCAACGCGGCTGACGGGTTCGCCGTCACCAGCTCGCGGACCCCCGCCGGATCGAGGTGGTCACCGTGCTGGTGGGTGACGAGGATCGCGGTCAGGTCGGTCACGCCCGAGACGTCCGAGAACACGCCGGGATCGATGAGCAGCCGGGTGCCGTCGAGGTCGACGAGCAGGCAGGCGTGGCCGAGGTGGGTGATCCGCATTTCGAGCTCCTTGGGGTCCGCGCTTCCGTTCGCAACGAGTTCAGCGTACTCTCACTGTGAGAAGAAGACTTCCGCAGAGCAAGAGTTGTTCGACTGCTTCACGATGGCCGCCGCCACCCAGGAGTTCTGATGACCATGCGTATCCTCGGCCTCGGTGCTGGCGCCCCGGGAGGTAGCGCCGAGATCCTGCTCAAGGAGGCCCTGCGGGCCGCGCAGTCCGACAACGTCGCCGTCGAGCTGGTCCGCCTCGAGGAGCTGCGCTACGGCACCGGGGCCGGTCAGACCGGCGACGACGACGTCCCGTGGCTGTGGGAACGTCTCCTCGACTGTGACGGCCTCGTCGTCAGCGCCCCGATCTTCAGCCGGACCGTCCCGGCGGTCGTCAAGGTCGTCGTCGACCGTCTCCTCGGGCCCAACGCCGATGCGGCGATCGTCCGCACGATGCTCGACATGCAGGCCCGCGGGGAGCAGCCGGCCATGGCCTTCCGCCTCGACGAGCGGGTGCTCAAGCCGCGCGTCGCCGGACTGATGGCCGTAGGAGGCTCGCTCGTCGGTCGGTGGCACACGCTCGCCCTCCCGGTCCTGCACACCCTGACGTTCTCCATGCAGACCGCCGTGGTCGACCAGCTGGTCGTCAGCGGCTGCGGCACCCCCAAGTCGGTGGTCCTCGACACTGCTGCCCTCGAGCGCGCCGGCCAGCTCGGGCGGCACGTCGCCGGCCAGCTCGGCCGCCCGTTCGACGAGGCCGTGTATGCCGGCGAGCCCGGGGTGTGCCCGCTGTGCCACCTGTCAGTCATCGAGCTGCGCGGCCGGGAGGTCGAGTGCGCGACCTGCGGTGCGCAAGGGCTCCTGCAGTCCGACGGCTCCGTCGAATGGACCTCCCTGGACACCTCGGTGATCACCATGGCGGAGAAGCACGAGCACTACCGCGAGATCATCGAGACCGCGCAGCGGCACGGGGCGGAGCGGTCCCGGATCGACGGCCTCGCGGCCGCCTACGACTCGTTCGATCCTGTCGTCCACCCGGAAGGGAACTGACCCATGCACGTCCTCATCGCCGGCGGCGGTCAGCCCGGAGGGCCGTCTTGCAGGCAGGGTGCCGATTCGGGAGCTCCGGCATGAGCGGACGGCTGGCGGGCAAGGTCGCCCTGGTCACGGGGACCGGTGGAGGCATCGGACGGGCGACGGCCCAGGTCCTCGCCCGCGAAGGGGCGCACGTCGTCGGCTGCGACCTCGACCCGGAGGCGTCGGCGGAAACGGTTCGGCTGGTGCGCGACACCGGCGGCCGGATGGATGCCATCGCGCCGGTCGACCTCGCCAGCGCGGAGGGGGCTGCTGCCTACGTCGACGAGGCAGTACGGCTCGCGGGGGCGGTCGACATCCTCGTCAACAATGCCTCGGCCATCCGCTTCGGGGCCATCGACGAGCTGTCGGTGGACGACTGGGCTTTTACGATCCGCAACGAGCTCGACATCGTCTACTACGCCATCCGCGCGGCCTGGCCCCACCTCAAGGAGCGTGGCGGGTCGATCGTCAACCTCGGCTCCATCTCGGGGTCGCGCGGAGCCTTCTTCATGCCGCAGAACGCCCACGGCGCCGCCAAGGGAGGGGTCCTGGCGTTGACCTGCCAGCTCGCCGTCGAAGGCGGGCCGCTGGGCATCCGGGTGAATGCCGTCAGCCCGGCGATGACCGAGACTCCCCACACCGCACCGATGTTGCGGGACCCCCACGGTCCAGCCGCCGACATCGTCGCCCGGATCCCGTTGCGCAAGTTGGGCCAGCCCGAGGACATCGCCAACGCGATCCTGTTCCTCGCCAGCGACGAGGCCGGCCACATCACGGGGGTCAACCTGCCCGTCGACGGCGGAACGGCGGCGGTGGGCTGAGATGAACCAGGAAGACCAGGTGGCCGTCGGCAACCCGGCATTCTCCGGGAGGTACGTCGAGCGGGGCGACACGGCATACGACCAGGCGCGGGTGGGACGGATCTTCAACGAGCGGCGCGAGGACCGCTATCCCGCGGCCGTGCTCGAGGCGGCGTCGATCGACGATATCGTCGCAGGCATCCGGCTTGCACGACAACGAGGTTGGCGCGTCTCGGTCCGCTCGGGTGGTCACTCGTGGGCAGCCTGGAGCCTGCGGCAGGACGCCTTGCTGATCGACCTGGCCGCTCTCCGCTCGATCGAGTACGACGACGCGACTGGCATCGTCGTAGCAGGGCCGGCAACGAGGGGAGGACTGGAGCTGGCGCCGTTCCTCGCAGAGCGTGGACGAGCCTTCCCCGGCGGACACTGCCCATCGGTCGGCATCGGCGGCTTCCTGCTCCAGGGCGGCCAGGGGTGGAACAGCCGATCCCGGGGCTGGGCCTGCGAGAGCGTCGTCGGCGTCGAGGTGGTGACGGCCGACGGCGTTCTGGTCCACGCCAGCGCCGACCAGAACGCCGATCTCTACTGGGCGGCTCGAGGGTCCGGTCCCGGCTTCCCGGGCGTCGTCGTCGCCTTCCACCTGCAGACCTATGCCGCCCCCCGGGTCATGTGGCACGACACCTGGACCTTTCCCCTCGCCGAGGGGGAGGCGTTGCTGCACTGGATGCACGATCTCCTGCCCTCCCTGGATCGGCGAGTGGAACCGGTGATCGCTGCGACGAGGCTGCCGAACGTCCCACTGCACCAAGGCGTGGAGCACCCCGGCGGCACCACCCTGCTCATCCACACGACGGTCATGGCCGACACCGACGACGAGTGCGCCGAGCTCCTGCGCCCCTTCGCAGACGGACCGCTGACGGGACGCGAGCTCGGCCACGTCCAGGGACGGACGACGATCCTGGACGAGAACGTGGTGCAGGCCGAGCAGAACCCGGAGAGCCACCGGTACGCCGTCGACTGCACCTGGACCGACGCCGGCGCAGCCGACCTCGCCCCGCCACTGACCCGGCTGTGGAGCGAGCTGGACACGGAGCACTCCTTCTCGATCTGGTACGGCTGGGCGCCCACCCGCGAGCTGCCCGACATGGCGTTCTCCGTCGAGGGCAACGTCTACGTCGCCACCTACGCGATCTACACCGACCCTGCCGACGATGAGCACTACCGGACCTGGGTGCACGACCGGACGGCTTCGGTCGCGGCACAGGGCGGCGTCGGTGTCTACCTCGGCGACACGGACTTCGGCCGGCGCAATGACCGCTTCCTGTCGGACGAGCACTACGACCGGCTGGAGCAGATCAGGGCTGCGCGCGATCCGCAGGGCCGGTTCGAGACCTACTTGACGGCGACCCGGACGGACTGAACGTCCATGGCTGACAACGGGATCCAACCCCGACTCGACCACGTCGGCCTCGGCGTTGCCGACCTCGGCAGAGCAGCGGACTGGTATGCCGCGGCGTTGGGTTACGAGCGCGAGCTCACCCTGCGGGTCGACGCCCTCGACCTCGACATCGTCATGCTCAGGCATCCACAGCACGGGGACCGGCTCGAGCTCCTGCACCGTCCCGGAAGCGCCCCAGGGCTGCGGGCGCAGGACCCGGGCGAAGCGGCCCTGTCCGAGACGTTCAGCCACGTCGCCTTCGACGTGGATGGGCTCGACGCGGCCTACGAGCACGTCATCGCGCTCGGGGCGCGGCCGGTCATGTCGCCGCGGCCGTCGCCAGAGCCCGGCGTGCGGATGGCCTACGTGGCGGATCCCGAGGGCAACCTCGTCGAGCTGCTCGACCGGACGAACCTCGTCACGCCCACCCCGAGCAGCCACCCGCCGGACCGACTCACCGACCACACCCATCAAGGAGAACACCATGACCGACATCGCGATGCCCAAGGGCTTCCTCTGGGGGGTCTCGACCGCCGGCCACCAGAACGAAGGCGACAACACCAACAGTGACACGTGGTTCCTCGAGCACACCGACCCCACTCCCTTCCGCGAGCCCTCCGGCAAGGCGACGAACAACTGGGTCCGGTGGCAGGAGGACATCGACCTGGTGAAGGACATGGGGCTGAATGCCTATCGCTTCTCCGTCGAGTGGGCTCGGGTCGAACCCGACGAGGGCACCTTCTCCCCCGAAGCTCTCGACCACTACGAGGCCATGGTCGACGGCTGCATCGCGGTGGGGCTGGCGCCGGTCATCACCTTCAACCACTTCACCGCGCCGCACTGGTTCGCCGCCAAGGGCGGCTGGCTGGCCGCGGACGCCCCTGAGCTCTTTGCCCGCTACTGCGGAGCCGTGATGGACCGGTTCGGCGACCGCATCTCCCATGCGGTGACGCTCAACGAGCCGAACCTGCCCCGGCTCCTCTCGTGGCTGCACATCCCCCAGTTCGTCCACGACCTGGAGCGGGCGAACCTGGAGGCGGCCGGGGTCTCAGCAGGCGTCGAGCGGTACCGCGCGTCCAACGTCGTAGTGCCGGAGGAGTTCGACGCGATCGGCGACGGGCTCACTGCCGGCCACCGGGCCGCGAAGGCCGCCATCAAGGAACGCCGCCCCGACCTGCCAGTCGGCTTCTCGATCGCCGTCGTCGACGACGTGGTGGCCGGTGACGACGCCTCCGTCCGCGACCGGAAGCGCGCCGAGGTCTATGGCCGGTGGTTCGAGCTGGCCAGGGACGACGACTTCGTCGGCGTCCAGAACTACGAACGGATGGCCTACGACGGCACGGGCGAGGTCCCTCCGCCCGCCGACGCCGAGCGAAACCAGATGGGCTCAGCGATCGAGCCGGCCTCCCTCGGGGGCGCGGTCCGGTACACCTTCGAGGAGACGGGTGTGCCGATCCTGGTCACCGAGCACGGCATGGCGACCGCCGACGACCGCCAGCGAGCCGCGTTCCTGGCACCGGCCCTCGACGGGCTCCTCGCCGCCATGGCGGACGGGGTACCGGTGCTGGGTTACCTCCACTGGACCCTGCTCGACAACTTCGAGTGGGTCTTCGGCTACGAGTCGGCACTCGGGCTCCACGAGGTCGATCGCGAGACCTTCGCCCGGACGCCCAAACCCAGCGCGGCGGCATACGCGGCCCTGGTGCGGCGACACTCGAGCGCAGAGTGACCTCCTTTCCCCCCGCTGGGTCGATGTCACCGCGCCGGGGACCCCCTGCGCGGTGACGTCAATCCGATCGCGTCCCGCGTGGCGAGACGTGCGCCGCTCCCCGTGGACGACGCCGCACCCGTCGTGCTCAACTAGAGGCATGTCTTCGACCACCGCGGCGCACCGCATGCACATGGGCTCCATGTGCAGCGGCGTCATGCGGTGTTGCTGCTGCGCCTGACCTCAGCCCGCACCAGCCCCGGCGCCCCATCGTGAGCGCGCCGCCCGATCGGAAGACGAAACCATGGCTTCATCCCTCCACAGCCACGCGGCATACCACCGCATCCACCTCGACCTGCACCTGACGCAGGGTTCGCTCTGTCTCCGAATGTGTTGCCCCGCACCGCATTCCGACAGCTCGACCCACACCCATGATCAGGAGCAGGACCATGACCGCCATCACCACCGCCGGCACACCCGGCGTCAACCGCTTCACCCGTAGCCAGCTGCTGCGCACCGCACAGCTGTTCGCCACCGACCCCGACCTCGAACGCGAGGTCGACCTCGACGCCACCGAGCGCAGCTGGCGCCGGCTCGACGCCACCGCCCACCTCGAGATCTGGCTGATCCACTGGCCGGTCGGGTCCACCACGGGCTGGCACGACCACCTCCAGTCGGAGGGCGCCTTCCTCACGGTCAAGGGCGAGCTCGCCGAGCAGTCATGGTCGGGGAACGCCGCACACGACCGCTACCTGTGGGAGGGCGAGGGGCGTTCGTTCGGCCCGCGCCACATCCACAACGTGGCCAACCTCGGCGATCGCCCGGCGCTGTCGGTCCACGTCTACTCACCGGCGCTTCGTGGCATGACCCGCTACGCCTTGCTGGACAACACCTTGCGACAGACCGGCGTCGAGCGGGCGGGTGAGCAGTGGTGACCGCCACGACCGTCCACTGGGAGACCCGCCTGTTCAGTGACCCGACCGCGACGGCTGCCCCGACACAGACCGGTCGCGGCTGGGACGCCCCGACCTACGCCGGCATCGACGACCAGCTCAGTGACGCCCGCAGCCGACTGGACCGGGTCAGCGCCCGCGCCGCCTACCAGGAGGTGCTCCACGGGCGCGCTGTCCTCGTCGACATCCGGCCCGCGGCGCAGCGCGCCTTCGAGGGCGAGGTCGCGGCCCACCTCGGACCGATCGTCATCGAGCGCAACGTCCTCGAGTGGCGGCTCGACCCACGACACGAGGCGCGACTCCCGATCGCTGCCTACAACGCCCGCGTGCTGATCCTGTGCCAGGAGGGCTTCACGTCGTCACTGGCCGCAGATGCGTTGCTGCGCCTGGGAATCCACCGGGCGACCGACATCGTCGGCGGCTTCCGCGCGTGGCGCGAGGCGGGTCTGCCGACCGCCCCGTGAGGTGAGGTATGCCGCCGGGGCACGGCCCCGCGGCATACCTCACCACTGCTGGGCTCAGCGGTGACGGCGGCGCGCCGCTCCCAGGCCGATCAGCGCGACGGCGGCGGCTGCCAGCGCGGCGATGCGTTCCGTGCGAAGGTCGCCGGACTCGGTGCGGGTGGCCTCGGTGAACCTGGTCTTGAGCGACTGGACCTGCCGTCGGGCGATCTCCTGCGGGGCCGTGCGGGTGTGCAGCTCGTCCACGGTGCCCGCGAGGCGCTCCCGCGCGGCGGCGATGTCGGCCTCGATCTGGTCGACGGACTTGCCGCTGTCGGCCGACGGCTTGCTCGAGTTCTCGCTCATGCGGGCTCCTTGTGGTTCAGGCGGGCAGAACGGGTCAGCCGAGGCCGAGGTCGCGGCGCAGCTTGGCGACGTGACCGGTGGCCTTGACGTTGTACCAAGCGTGGGAGACCTTGCCGGCCTCGTCGACGACGACGGTGCTGCGGATGACGCCCTCGACGGTCTTGCCGTAGAGCTTCTTCTCGCCGAAGGCTCCGTAGGAGTTCATCACGGACCGGTCCACGTCGGACAGCAGCCGGATGGTGAGGCCGTCGTGCTCGCGGAACTTGGCCAGCTTCTCGGGCTTGTCGGCCGAGATGCCGAGCACCTCGTAGCCCTCACGGTGGAGGGTGTTGATGTTGTCGCTGAAGTCGCAGGCCTGCGTGGTGCATCCCGGGGTCATCGCGGCGGGGTAGAAGTACACGATGACCTTCTTGCCACGAAGGTCGGACAGCGAGACCTCGCCGCCCTGGTCGTCGGGCAGGGTGAAGTCGGGGGCGGTCTCACCTGCGGTCAGTCGCTCGGCCACTGCTGTCTGCTCCTCGTCGATCGGATAGGGTTATTGCGATTAAATTGCAATAACGTGGTTCCACCAGCGGTTCCCAACCTATCCCAGCCGGGCAACCGCCACCTCAGGACGACATCCACAGGACGACGGGCCCCGCACCACAAGGCCTCGAGACAGGAGCGACCGTGCACGTGCCCGACGGATTCCTCGACGCACCGACGTCGGTGGGCACTGCCGTCGTCGCGGTCGCCGGGGTGGCACTGGCGCTGCGCGGTGCGCGCCGTGAGCTCGACGACCGCACGGCACCTCTGGCCGGACTCGTCGCGCTCTTCATCTTCTGCACGCAGATGCTCAACTTCCCCATCGCCGCGGGCACCTCCGGCCACCTGCTGGGTGGTGCACTCGCCGCGGTCCTGGTCGGGCCCTGCACGGCCACCCTGTCGATCACCGTGGTGCTCCTGGTCCAGGCGACCCTGATGGCCGACGGCGGGATCACTGCGCTCGGCACCAACATCACCCTGATGGGACTGGTGGGCGTCTGGGTGGGCTGGCTGGCCTTCGTCGTCCTGCGCCAGGTGCTGCCGAAGCGCCCGCTGATGGTCGTGCCGGCCGCGGCAGCAGCGGCCCTGGTCTCGGTGCCGACGGCCGCCTTCGCGTTCTCGCTGCTCTTCGAGCTGGGCGGCACGGTCGACGTGCCGTTCTCGACGGTGGCCACGGCGATGGTGGGCGTGCACACCCTCATCGGGGTCGGCGAGGCGGTCATCACGGGGCTGGCCGTCTTCAGCATCGTCGCCGTCCGGCCCGACCTCGTCCACGGAGCCCGGCCCAGCCTCGAGACCCGCACCCTGACCATCCGCAACGGAGTGGCGGCATGAGCACCCCCCGGCCGCGCGTCTCCACCAAGCGCCTCATGGTCGTCGGCATCCTCGTCTGCCTCTTCCTGGCGGGAGTCGTCTCCTACTACGCCTCCAGCAGCCCGGACGGACTCGTGTTCGTGGCTGGAGAGCAGGGTTTCCTCGGCTCGGCGCGTTCCCACGCCAGCGACGGCTCACCCTTTGCCGGGTACTCGACCCGCGGCATCGACAACGCCCGCGTCTCCGGCGGCGTGGCAGGCATCGTCGGCGGCGCCCTCGTCTTCGTCATCGCCGGAGGCCTCTTCCTCGCCGTCCGCCGTCGAGGCGAAGGCGACCCGGTCCGCGCGCCCTCCCGCGACGCGTCCACCGACGGCGACAACTGACGTGGGCGCGGGGCACGGTCACCACCTGCACTTCCACGGGCACTCCCCCGTCCACCGCCTCCCGGCGCACCTCAAGCTGCTGGCGCTCCTGGGTTTCGTCCTCACCGTCGTCCTCACCCCGCGCACCGCGTTCGCCGCGTATGCCGTGTACCTCCTGCTCGTCCTCCTCGCCCAGCGCGCCTCCCGCGTTCCCTTCGGCTACTACGCCAGGCGAATGGTCGTCGAGGTGCCCTTCGTGGTCTTCGCCCTGCTGATGCCGTTCGTCGCGACCGGGCCCCGGGTCGCCGTGGGCCCACTCCACCTGTCCGAGCAGGGGTTGATCGGCGGGTGGGCACTGCTGGCCAAGGGCACCCTCGGCGTCATGGCCTCACTCGTGCTCGCGACCACCACGGAACCGCGGCACGTCGTGGCCGGGCTCGAACGACTGCGCCTGCCCCACCAGCTCGTGCAGATCATGGGCTTCATGGTCCGCTACCTTGAAGTCGTCACCGGCGAGCTGGCACGGATGAAGGTCGCGCGGGAGTCGCGCGGCTTCCAGGCCCGCTCGGTCCGGGCCTGGCCGGTGCTGGCGACGACGGCGGGGGCACTGTTCATCCGCTCCTACGAACGCGGCGAGCGCGTCCACCTCGCGATGCTCTCGCGCGGCTACAACGGCACGCTGCCGGTGACGCACCCTGCGACGGCCACGGCCGAGCAGTGGCGCGTGGCCGGCATCCTCCCTGCTGTGGCGCTGGCCACCCTGCTCGTGGTGGTGGCCGCGTGACCACTCCCGTCCTCGACGTCCAGGGTCTGGCCTACGCCTACCCGGACGGCCACCAGGCACTGTTCGGCGTGAACCTCCATGTGCACCAAGGCGAACGCGTCGCCCTGCTCGGGCCCAACGGTGCCGGCAAGACCACCTTGGTGCTGCACCTCAACGGCATCCTGACCGCCGGCGCCGGCACCGTCGCCGTGTCCGGGATGCCGGTGACCAAGGAGAACCTGCAGGAGGTCCGGCGCCGGGTGGGGGTGGTCTTCCAGGACCCCGACGACCAGCTCTTCATGCCGTCGGTGCGCGCCGACGTGGAGTTCGGACCCGCCAACCTCGGGCTGCGCGGGGCCGCCCTCGAGGCGCGGGTGCTCGCGGCCCTCGACCGCGTGGGGATGGTCGACTTCATCGACCGTCCGCCACACCACCTGTCGTTCGGGCAGCGTCGTCGCGTGGCGGTCGCCACCGTTCTGGCGATGGAGCCCGAGATCCTCGTGCTCGACGAGCCGTCGTCGAACCTCGACCCCGCGTCGCGGCGCGAGCTCGCCGACATCGTCCGCTCCCTCGACGTCACGGTGCTGATGGTCACCCACGACCTGCCCTACGCCTACGAGCTGTGTCCGCGGTCGGTGGTGCTGTCCGACGGGGTCGTCGTTGCCGACGGGCCCACGCGGGACGTCCTCACCGATGACGCCCTCATGACTGCCCACCGGCTCGAGCTGCCGTTCGGCTTCGACCCGCGGACCATGGCGGCGCCCTAGTCAGGACACGCGGTCGGCCGGGTCCCAGACGGCTGGGTCACTACCCCATCGGCGCCCCACCGACGCGAATTCCCTGGGGGCGTGATCGACTCCGAAAGCCGGGCGCGACTGGGCGACACGACCGTAGGCCGTGTCGGACTCGACCAGCCAGGGACTCGGGTCGTCGATCGCCGCGGCTGGCGCGTCGAGCGCATCTGTCTGGAGCAGCCAGTGGGCCGTTCGGGCCAGGTGTGCCTCGACCCGCCAGGTGCCGCCCTCGGTGGCCCGTCGACGCAGGGCAGCCAGGGTCCCGGCGGCGAGGAGGTAGCCGGTCGCGTGGTCCAGCGCCTGCGCGGGCAGTGCTCCGGGCGTCGCCCCCTCACGCGACTCGATGAGCGAGATCCCGGTGGCGGCCTGGACGATGCTGTCGAACCCCCGACGCCTGCCCCAGGGCCCGGTCGGGGTCCAGGCCGTCAGGGTTGCGCAGACCAGCTGGGGGTGCTGCTCGGCGAGGTGGTCCGGGTCCAGCCCGTAGGCCGCGAGCGCACCGGGCCGGTAGCCGGTCACCAGCACGTCGGCCTCGGCCAGCAGGTCGTGGAGCCGGTGTCGGGCATGCTCGTCGTGCAGGTCGACCAGCGTCGAGCGCTTGCCCGCGTCCGTGTCGAGGTGGAGGGCCTCCAGCTCGGGCAGGTGCGGGCTGTCGACCCGCAGCACGTCACAGCCGAGGAATGCCAGGGTCCGCGTGGCGACCGGCCCGGCGAGCACCCGGGTGAGGTCGAGGACCCGCGGGCGCTCGGGCACGGGGACGGGGGCCGCCGAAGAGACTCCTGAGGGACCCCCGCCCGAAATGGTCTTGACGGAGAGCACGTCGTGACTGGCCACGGCGCCGCCCTGGTCGGAGGCCATCCACTCGCCCACCGACCGCACTCGCACCGCGATGCCGTGGTCGGCCGTGACGACGTCCTCGACCTCTTGGGCCGACCGCTCGGCGATGGCCCCGGCTGCATCCTCGCGGGTTGCTTCCTCGGCCAGACCCAGGGCCCGCAGCAACCGCACCCGGTGATGGGGATAGTTGGCGTGGGTGCGGACCCAGCCGTCCCCCGCCTCGAAGAACCCTGACAGCGGCGCGAAGCCGGGCTCGTGCACGCCGTCCACGGTCTGCACCTGGTCGTTCCGGAACGACACCGACACCTGGCGCGGGTCGACCTGCACCCGGTCCAGGCCGCGCAGCGCGGCACCGGCGAGACCGGCCGCGGCAACCGAGCCGCAGGCGAGGGTGTTCACCGGTAGAGCGGCAGGGAGGCCGCTGCCGTCGACCACGTCGAGGTGCGCCGCGGCATACCCCTCGTCGAGGCCGAGGGCCGGGAGCACCTCGCGCAGAAGGTGGTTCACGGGTCGACTCTATGCCGCGCCCGGACGCCACCCCGATCGGCAGGGCAACCTCGGGGGGTCAGGGCTGCGTCGCCTTCCAGGAGGCGTACTCGGCGCGCAGGCAGGTGCCGCAGGGCCGGTAGCCCGCGGCGATGGCGCTCGCCTCGTCAGCGAAGAAGACGCGGTGCTGGACGTAGCCGCCCTGCCGGATGGCGCGCAAGGCGGACGGGCAGTCGAGGCGTCCGTAGAGCTTGCCCCGGCGGTTGCCACCGAACGTCCCGGAAACCTCGCTCGCACAAGGCTTTCCGTCGGCCCCGATGAGGGTGAACACGGTGGCCTAGTAGCCCTCGGGGAGCAGCTCCCCCACAGGGGTGCTCGCCTCGAGGCGGTTGGCCGCAGGGGCGAGCGGGCACACCCATCGGTAGTCGTAGACGCACGAGGGGTTGTAGGCGAAGTTGAGGTCGACCACCCAACGCCCCTCGTCGTCACGGCCGAGGTCGGTGCCCTTGACCGTGTCGAGCAGGTAGCGCCCGGCTCCGTAGGTCTCGGTGCCTGCCGAACGGTCGCGCACCGGCAGGAACAGCCCGCCACCGTAGGAGTTGAGCCACCAGAGGTCGAGGGTCCCCAGGCCCTCGAGCGTGACGCGACCGGCGCCGGCGAACGGCACGATCCCGTCGGTCGCCGACCGGAACTCCCACGGCTCCTGGTCGTCGACCTCCTCGACCTCGACGACGAACCGGTATGCCGGGTCGTACGGCGCGTGCCTCAGCTGCTGGCCCTCGCGGCGTGGGGAGGCGGGGTGCTCGAGGAACAGCCGCGAGCGGGCGTCGACCCACAACGCGTGGGCGGTGACGGGGTCAGGCTCGGCGCGCACCGCGGCATACAACGCATGCACCTCGCGCCGCCACCAGGCGACGGCGAGCGCCGGCGGGTAGGTGAAGTCGTCGTCGTCCGGCTCGGGCACGGGATCAGTCCTCCAGGGCGTGGTCGTGGATGAACCGCTCGGCTCGGCGGTCGGGAACGAGCCAGGTGATGGCAACGGCCACGTAGGCCAGCACCCCGAGCCACGGTGCCACCAACGACCCGAGGATGCCGAGCACGTAGACCGCGGGGCTCAGCTTGCCCTTGAGGTCGCGGCCGACCGCCTGGCGCAGCAGGCCGTCCGGCCCGTCGCGGCGGAAGACCGCCAGCTGGAGGACGTAGTACGCGACGGCGGCCCCCAACAGGTTGACCCCGTAGACGACGACCGGCAGCTGGGCCAACCGGGTGTCGTCCATCCACGCCGTCGTGAACGGCACGAGCGAGAGCATGAACAGCAGCCCGAGGTTGGCCCAGAGGATGGCCCCGCTCACGTGCCGGACCAGCTGGAACATGTGGTGGTGGTTGTTCCAGTAGATGCCGAGGTAGATGAAGCTCAGGAGATAGGTCAGGAGCCCGACGAGGGACGGCCGCAGGGCCTCGAACGTCGGCTCCTCGGGGACCTTGAGCTCGAGCACCATGATGGTGATGAGGATGGCGAGGACGCCGTCACTGAACGCCTCGAGCCGGCCGGTTCGCATGCTGGGAGTCTAGGCACACCCCACCGACGGTTGGGCCGCCCCTGACTGGTGCGCAAGGCGGGACTTGAACCCGCACACCCGAAGGCACCAGGACCTAAACCTGGCGCGTCTGCCAATTCCGCCACTTGCGCGTGGTCGCCAACTCTAACGCGGCCCGGTCGATCCCCGAGTGAGCGTCAACCCACTCACCGGGCACGGGATGAGTGGGTTGGCGCTCACTCACCGAGGTCAGTGCGGGTCAGCCCAGAAGTTCGCGCAGGTGCGGCACCATGGCGCGGAAGGCCTTGCCGCGGTGCGAGATCGCGTTCTTCTCGTCGGGGCTGAGCTCGGCGGCGCGCCGCGTGTCCCCTTCGACGACGAGGACGGGGTCGTAGCCGAAACCGTTGGCGCCCTTGGGCTCACGAGCCAAGGCACCCGGCATGCGCCCCTCGGTGGCGCGCACGGTGCCGTCGGGCAGGGCCAGCACCGCCGCGCAGACGAACGCTGCCGCACGGTGCTCGTCCTTGACGTCGGCGACCTGCGCGAGGAGCAGCTCGAGGTTGGCCTGGTCGTCGCCGTGTCGACCCGACCAGCGCGCCGAGAAGATGCCCGGCGCCCCGCCGAGCACGTCGACGGCCAGCCCGGAGTCGTCGGCCAGCGACGGGAGCCCGGTATGGGCGGCGAGCGCCAGGGCCTTGAGGCGGGCGTTGCCCTCGAAGGTCACCTCGTCCTCGACGACGTCGGGCGCACCGTCGAACTCGGACGCCCCCACGATCTCGAGGCCGAGCTCCTCACACACGTCGGCGAGGATCGCCCGCAGCTCACCGACCTTGTGGTCGTTGCGGGTGGCGAGGACGACGCGGGTCACAGCAGCCGCTCGCGGGGTGTGGTCGCGAGGGCCTCCTGCTGCTTGCGGGTCAGGTCGGCGCACCCGGCGGTGGCCTTGTCGAGCAGCTTGTCGAGCATCTCGCGGTCGAACGCGCCGTTCTCGGCCGTGCCCTGCACCTCGACGAAGCGACCGTCGCCGGTCATGACGACATTCATGTCGGTCTCGGCGGTCGAGTCCTCGGGGTAGTCGAGGTCGATGACTGCCTCACCCTTGACGATGCCGACGGACACGGCCGCGATGGACCCGGTGAGGGGCTGGGCATCCTTGCGGATGAGCCCCTTGGCGCGGGCGTCCTCGATGGCGTCGACGAGGGCGACGTAGGCCCCCGTGATGGAGGCCGTGCGCGTCCCGCCGTCGGCCTGGAGGACGTCGCAGTCGAGCACGATGGTGTTCTCGCCCAGCGCCTTGGTGTCGATGATGGCGCGCAGGCTGCGGCCGATGAGGCGGCTGATCTCGTGGGTGCGCCCGCCGACCTTGCCCTTGCGCGACTCGCGGTCTGAGCGCGTGTTGGTCGAGCGCGGCAGCATCTCGTACTCCGAGGTCACCCAGCCCGTGCCCTTGCCCTTGAGCCAGCGCGGCACGCCCTCGGTGAACGACGCCGCCACCAGCACCCGCGTGCGGCCGAACTCGACGAGCACGCTGCCCTCGGCGTGGTCCAGCCAGTTGCGCGTGATGCGCACCTCGCGGGTCTGGTCGGGGGTACGTCCGTCGTGGCGGGTGGTGGGGCTCGTGTCAGTCACGCCGCAAGGCTAACGGGGCCCTGCCCGGCGTCGGTGGCCCGGCCTAGGCTGGACCCATGGCTGACACCACCTCTCCCGCCCAGCGGCTCGGTGCCCACGTCGACTCGGCAGACCCGGTCAGCGCCGCCCGGGAGCGCGGCGCGGGTCTGAGCCAGTTCTTCCTGGGCAACCCGCAGGGCTACAAGGGTCCCGAGTACGACTTCGAGGGCGGCCCCGAGGCGCTGCGTGCCGCCGCCGAGGCAGCGGACGTCGACCTCTACGTCCATGCGCCCTACCTCATCAACGTCGCGACGACGAACAACCGGATCCGCATCCCGAGCCGCAAGCTGCTCCAGCAGTTCATCGACGCCGGCGCCGCGATCGGGGCCAAGGGGCTGATCGTCCACGGCGGCCACGTCGACAAATCCGAAGAGGTCGACAAGGGTTTCGACAACTGGCGCAAGGCGATCGAGGCCACCGACCTCAAGATCCCGCTGCTCCTCGAGAACACCGCCGGTGGGGACAACGCCATGGCCCGCACCCTCGAGCGCATCGCCCGGGTCTGGGACGCCATCGGCAGCGCCGAGGGGTCCGACAACGTCGGCTTCTGCCTCGACACCTGCCACGCGCACGCCGGGGGCATCGCGCTGGCCACCGCCGTCGACGAGATCAAGGCCATCACCGGGAGGATCGACCTCGTGCACTGCAACGACAGCCGCGACGAGTTCGACTCCGGGGCGGACCGCCACACCAACCTCGGCGAGGGCCTGATCGACCCCGACGAGCTGGCCGGTGTGGTCCGGGCAGCGGGCGCCCCGGTCGTCATCGAGACCCGCGGCGGCCTCGACGGTCAGCGCGCCGACCTCGACTGGCTTCGCGAGCGCCTCTGACCGAGGGTCAGTCCGCGTGCATCCCTCAGTCGACCAGGGGGTGCGTGGCGAGGAAGCGCCGGATGTGGTCTCGCGGGTTGTCGGCCAGGTGCGGACCGTGCGTGAACGCCGCGGTCGTGTAGTCGAGCTCGGCCAGCCGGTGGGCCGTCTTCTGGGTCAGCGCGAAGTTCGTGCAGAACGACTTGATCGGCCACCGCAGCCCGCGCACGTTGAAGATCGAGTCACCGGTGATGAGCACCCCGGACTCACGGTGCAGGTATGCCGCGTGGCCGGGTGAGTGCCCTGGTGTGTGCACCACTTCGAGGCCTCCCGCGACGTCGAGCACCTGGCCGTCGACGAGCCGCTCCCCCACCGTGACCGCGGGGAAGGCGTTGGTCCCGAAGAACCGCGTCATGAGCCTCGCGAGCAGGAACGACTGGTCGCGCTGGGCGGTGTGACCAGCCTCCGCGAAGGGGGCGTCGTCCTCGTGGATGCCGAAGTCGAGCCCGGTCCTCGCAGCCACGTGAGCCGCGCCGCCCGCATGGTCGGGGTGGGCGTGCGTGAGCAGGAGCCGGGTGACGTCGGACGGTCCGGAGCCGATCGACGTGAGGGCCGCCATCACCTTGGGTCCGGACTGCTTGATACCCATGTCGACGAGCGTGACCTGGCCGTCGGCGTCGCGGAGGATGAAGCCGTTGACGAAGTCACCGAGCAACGGGATGCGCCAGACACCAGGCGCGATGGGAACGGCTGCCGCTCTGGCCATGACGAGAGCCTAGGCGATCAGCTGCCGCTGACCTCGTATGTCTTGCCCTGCACGGCGAGGTCCAACGGACCCGACCAGACGGCGGCGGCTTGCGCGCGGCATACCTCGGGGTCGTTCCAGGGCGGGATGTGGGTGAGCATCAGTCGCCGCACCCCACCCGCGGCCACCGCGGCGGCACCCGCGCGGGTGCCGGAGAGGTGGACACCCACGGTGGCGTCGCGGCCGTCGATGAAGGCGCTGTCGACCAGCGCCACGTCGGCCCCGGTCAGCAACGGTGTGAGCGCCTCGCAGGTGTCGGTGTCACCGGTGTAGGCGAGGACCGCGCCGTCGGCCTCGACGCGGAATCCGTAGGCCTCCACCGGATGGTTCACGCGAAATGCCGTGATGGTGAACGGGCCGACCTGGGTCACCTGGGCGTCGGCCAGCTCGTGGACCGCGAACTCCGAGCTCATCCCCCCGTGCTCGAGCCCGTGGTACATCAGGGCGAAGCGTTCCTCGGCACCCGTGGGGGCATGCACCGGGAGCTGGCCCTCAACCCGACCGCCGGGCCGGTACTTGCGGGTGACATAGAGACCGCACACGTCGACGCAGTGGTCGGGGTGCAGGTGGCTGACGTAGACAGCGTCGATCTCGGCCAGGTCGACGAAGCGCTGCAGCGGGCCAAGAGCACCGTTGCCGAGGTCGAGGACGACCGACCAGGTGCGGCCGGCGTGCTCTGCCTGCACGAGGTAGGAGGAGGCGGGCGAGTCGGGGCCGGCGAAGGAGCCCGAACAACCGACGACCGTGAACCTCATCGGGCCCCTCCCGTGGCGGTCGGCGCAGCGACCGACCGGACCACTGCGTTCCCGAAGACGGCGTCGCTGTCGGCTCCGACCTCGGGACCGAGGAACCGCCGGGCGAGCCGGGTGAACTCCGCGGCGTCCCCGGTCGTCGTGAACCCGTGGCTCGGCGGCGGCAGGTGGGCGGGCCGCAGCGAGTCGGAGTCGGCGAGCACGCGGTAGACGTCCTTGGCCGTCTCGTCCGCGGAGGACACCAGGGTCACGCCGTCACCCATGACGTACGAGATGGCCCCGGTGAGGAGCGGGTAGTGCGTGCACCCGAGGACCAGGGTGTCGACGTCGCCGTCGACCAGCGGGGCGAGGTAGCCACGGGCCACGTCGATGACCTCCGGTCCGCTCGTGACGCCGGACTCGACGAACTCCACGAACCGTGGGCACGGGACGCTGGTCACGTCGAGGTGAGGTGCCGCGGCGAAGGCGTCGACGTAGGCGCCGGACTGGTGGGTACCCCGGGTGGAGATGACGCCGACGCGATGGTTGCGGGTGGCTCGCGCCGCGCGTCGCACGGCCGGGCGGATCACCTCGACCACGGGCACGTCGTAGCGCTCGCGGGCGTCGTGCAGCACGGCGGCGCTCGCGGTGTTGCAGGCGATCACGAGGGCCTTCACGCCATGGTCGACCAGGCGGTCGAGGCACTCGAGGGCGAACTCGCGGGACTGAGCGATCGGGCGGGGACCGTAGGGCGCCCGGGCGGTGTCCCCGAAGTAGGCGATCGACTCGTGCGGGAGCTGGTCGAGCACGGCGCGTGCGACGGTCAGCCCGCCGTAGCCCGAGTCGAAGATCCCGATGGGTGCATCCGCCACGGGTCAAGGCTAGGTGCCGCCCTCCCCCTGCACCCCATCAACCCGACGTCTGGTGTGTCACACCGGCGGTCTGGGCGCCCGGGCGTCAGGGGGTGAGAGCGTGGGCGAGGGTCTCCTGCAACCAGGTGAGGAAGTCGTAGACCGCCAGCGCGTAGACCGCCGGGTCGTCCGGCGGAAGGCCCGACACCTGCTCCTCCAGCAGGTCGAAGTCGTCGTCGCGCTGGAGCCCGAGCCGCTCCCCCAGCACCAGCCGCACGTCGGTCAGCGCGATGAGCAGGGCGAGGGCCTGTGGCTGATCGAGCGAGAGCTTCTGGTCCTCGATGCCGGACAGCGCCCGGATGGCCGTCGTGAGGTTCGCCGACTTGCGGGCTCGGAGGCCGTCCTCGGTCAGCCGCCGGAACTCGGCCGCGATCTGGTCGTCCTCCCGGTTGGCGGTCGGGAAGATGCGCTCGAGCGCCGGGTCACGCTCCCGCGGCACCGAACCGCCCAGCTCGGGCACCTGGTCGGCCGCCGACAACGACACCCCCATGCCGATGCCACCCAGCCCGGCCACGATCTGGTCGAACTCGTCGCCGTCCGCGGCACCGGGCACACCCTCGACGGGCTGCTCGGGCTCGACCAGCTCGAGCACCTGCTCCATCAGCCCGACGACGAGGCCGCGTTCGACCGCGTCGAGCTTCGCGACGTACCGGCCATCGCGCCGCTTGAACCCACGTGCCACGTCAGCTGTCCTTCTGGAAGGTGGCCCACAGCCCATACCCCTGGAGCGCCTCGGTGTCGGTCTCCATGCGCTCGCGGGCGCCCGTGGAGACGACAGCGCGGCCCTTGGTGTGCACGTCCATCATCAGCCGCTCGGCCTTGGACTTGGAGTAGCCGAAGTAGCTCTGGAAGACGAACGTGACGTACGACATCAGGTTGACCGGGTCGTTCCACACCAACGTGATCCACGGGACGTCGACCTCGGCGCGCTCGTCGGTGGAGGCACGCTCCTGCTCGACGGGCGCGACGGACATCTCGAGGGACATCTCGACGGACATCTCCAGGTGGACAGCATGCGGCACGGCCACCACCTTAGGCTGCCGAGGTGACCTCACGTTCACCCAGCACGGCGCTGCTCACGGACCACTACGAGCTCACGATGCTCGAGGCCGCCCTGCGCAGCGGTGCGGCCTCCCGCCGCTGCGTGTTCGAGGTGTTCGCCCGGCGCCTGCCCGAGGGACGCCGCTACGGCGTGGTGGCCGGGACGGGGCGGCTGATCCCCGCGATCGAGCAGTTCCGGTTCGGCGAGGGCGAGCTGGAGCAGCTGCGCGGGATCGTGGACGCCGCGACCCTCGACTTCCTCGCCGACTACCGCTTCGACGGTGACATCGTCGGGTATGCCGAGGGCGAGTGCTTCTTTCCCGGCTCACCCGTGCTCGTGGTCGAGTCGGACTTCGCGCACGGGGTGGTCCTGGAGACCCTCGTGCTGTCGATCCTCAACCACGACAGCGCCATCGCGTCTGCTGCGTCGCGGATGACCTCGGCTGCGGGAGACCGGCCGTGCATCGAGATGGGCTCTCGCCGCACCCACGAGGAGGCTGCGGTCGCCGCCGCCCGCGCGGCCTACATCGCGGGGTTTGCGACCACGTCGAACCTGGAGGCCGGGCGACGCTTCGGTGTGCCGACCGCCGGCACCGCGGCGCACGCCTTCACCCTGCTGCACGACGACGAACGGGAGGCGTTCGCCGCCCAGATCGCCTCGCTGGGCAAGGGCACCACGCTGCTCGTCGACACCTATGACGTCCCGGCCGCGGTCGCCCTCGCCGTCGAGCTCGCCGGGCCGGAGCTCGGAGGAGTGCGGCTCGACTCCGGCGACCTGCTCGTCCAGGCGCGCGAGGTGCGTGAGCAGCTCGACCGTCTCGGTGCCGCGGGCACCCAGATCATCGTGACCAGCGACCTCGACGAGTACGCGATCGCGGCACTGGCCGCCGGGCCAGTGGACCGCTACGGCGTCGGGACCTCGCTGGTCACCGGCTCGGGTGCGCCGACGGCGGGGATGGTCTACAAGCTCGTGTCCCGCGAGGACGACTCCGGGACGATGGTCGGCGTCGCCAAGCGGAGCAAGGACAAGGCCTCGGTCGCCGGCCGCAAGTATGCGCTGCGCCGGCGCAACACCCGCGGGATCGCCGAGGCAGAGGTGGTCGGCATCGGAGCGCCCCCGCTCGACGACGGGGATGACCGCGTGCTGCTCGTGCCGCTGATGACCGCCGGCCGGGTCGTCGATGACGCCGTGCTGGACCTCGAGGCCGCCCGGGCGCGACACGCGGCCTCCCGCGCCGAGCTCCCTGCCACCGCCCGGAAGCTGCAGCGCGGGGAGCCCGCGATCCCGACGGCGTACCTCGACGGCGAGTGACTGCTGGTGTGGCAGTAGCGTGCGAAGCATGAGCCTCGCGCTGGTCATCGTCGACGTGCAGAACGACTTCTGCGAGGGGGGCTCCCTCGCCGTGGTGGGGGGCGCCGAGGTGGCGCGACGGATCAGCGAGCACGTGCTCGCCCACCACGACGACTATGCCGCGATCGTCGCCACCGCCGACTGGCACGACGACCCTGGCGCGCACTTCAGCCAGGCCCCTGACTTCGTGGACAGCTGGCCGGTGCACTGCCGAGTGGGCAGCGACGGTGCACTGTTCCACCCGGCGGCCGAACCGGCGTTCGAGTTCGTGGAGGCGATCTTCCGCAAGGGCCACCACAGCGCGGCCTACAGCGGGTTCGAAGGACACACCGTGCAGGCGGACGTGACGGTGGGCCTGGCCGACTGGCTGCGCGAGCGGGCCATCGAGGAGGTCCATGTGGTCGGCATCGCCACCGACTACTGCGTGCGCGCGACCGCCCTCGACTCCGCCGAGGAGGGCTTCGACACGACGGTGCTGCTCGACCTCACCGCAGGGGTTTCTCCCGAGAGCACGGCGGCAGCGCTGGCCGATCTGGCTGCTGCAGAGGTCGCCACCCGTGGTGAGGTCGTGAGGGCGTAGGAGCCGCGCGGCCTACCCCTCCTCCCACCCGGAACTTCTCACAGACCCGATGACGGGACTGTGCGGCAAGTGTTACGAGCGCTTTACGGCGGTCGCAGGGGTGCGAAACATCCGTTTGTCACGCTTCCCGGGTGACCACGAACCTGACCTCGGGCGACTCCGCCACCGCGACGGCGCCGGCCAGCACGGCCGGCGCCACACCTGCCACCACCTCAACCACCACCTCGACCACCACGTCTGCCCCGATCCACCGGTCCGGCCGCTGGATCGACCACTGGGATCCTGAGGACCCGACGTTCTGGCGCGGGGGCGGGCGCTCGATCGCCCGGCGCAACCTGAGCCTTTCCGTCTTCGCCGAGTTCCTCGGGTTCTGCGTCTGGGCCCTCTGGAGCGTGGTCGTCCCCCTGCTGCCGGCAGCCGGGTTCAGCCTCACGCTCGACCAGCAGTTCTGGCTCATCGCCGTGCCCAGCCTGGTCGGCGCGACCGTGCGGATCCCCTACACGTTCGCCGTCCCGCGCTTCGGCGGACGCAACTGGACGATCATCTCGGCCCTGCTGCTGCTCATCCCCGCGTCTGCACTGGCGTGGGTGGTGACGCAGCCCACATCGTCGTTCGGCCTGCTCCTCGCGTGCGCGGCCCTCGCCGGTTTCGGGGGCGGCAACTTCGCCTCCTCGATGACGAACATCTCCTTCTTCTTCCCCGAGGCGGAGAAGGGCAAGGCCCTGGGCCTCAACGCAGCCGGCGGCAACCTCGGCACGGGCCTCGTGCAGATGGTCGTGCCCGCGGTCATCGTCATCGGGGCGGGGACCCACCTCGAGCGGGCCGGCCTCATGTTCATCCCCCTGGCCGTGATCGCTGCGATCCTGGCCTGGCGAGGGATGGACAACCTCACCGGAGCCAAGTCCGACTACCGCAGCTTCGCCGCGGCGACCCGCAACCGGCACACCTGGATCATCTCGTTCCTCTACATCGGCACCTTCGGGTCGTTCATCGGCTACTCGGGCGCGTTCCCGACGCTGCTCAAGACGCAGTTCCCCGAGACCCCGACGACCATCGCGTTCCTCGGTGCCCTCACCGGCGCGCTCACCCGGCCGCTGGGCGGCATGGTCGCCGACAAGCTCGGCGGCGCCCGCGTCACGATCGCCTCGTTCGTGCTGCTCGCCGCAGGCGCTCTGGGCGCCATCGAGGGGCTGAAGTCGCACAGCTTCGTCGTCTTCTTCAGCTCCTTCCTCGTGCTCTTCGTGGGTGCCGGCATCGGCAACGGCGCGACCTACCGGATGATCCCCGCGGTCTTCCGCGCGGGCGTCAGCCCGGAGCGCCTCCCGATCGCGCGCAAGACGGCTGCGGGCTGCATCGGGATCGCGGGTGCGGTCGGCGCCTACGGCGGCTTCTTCATCCCCCGCGGCTTTGCCATGGCGAAGGCGCACTACGGCTCGCTGGTCCCAGCGCTCTGGGTCTTCATCGTCGCCTACCTGCTCATGGCCGCGACGACGTATGCCGTGTACGCGCGGCGCAGCTCGTCGCTCGCCGGCGAGACGATCTGAGCCGGGAAACCCATTGACCCCCACGCCCGACACCATCGGCAGCCCGACTCCCAGCGCCACCAGCGCTGGGAGCCCAGGCGTCGCCACCCACTGCCCGTACTGCGCGCTGCAGTGCGCCCAGACCCTCACGGCCACCCCCGGACTCGACGGTGCCAACGGCGTCACCGTCGAGGGCCGGGCCTTCCCCACCAACCGGGGGGGCCTGTGCCAGAAGGGCTGGACGAGTGGCGAGCTGCTGACGACCCCCGGGCGGCTGACCACGCCGCTCGTGCGTGGGAGCGACGGTGAGCTGGCCCCGGTCGGCTGGGACGAGGCGCTGGACCTCGTCGCGGACCGGCTCCTGCGGATCCGGAGCGAGGACGGCGCCGACGCGGTGGCCGTGTTCGGCGGAGGCGGACTCACGAACGAAAAGGCTTACCAGCTGGGGAAGTTCGCCCGAATCGCCCTCGGCACGGCGAACATCGACTACAACGGCCGGTTCTGCATGAGCAGCGCGGCCGCCGCAGCCAACCGCTCCCTGGGCATCGACCGCGGCCTGCCCTTCCCCCTGACCGACCTCGCCGGTGCAGACGCCGTCCTCCTGCTCGGCAGCAACCTCGCCGAGACCATGCCACCCTCCGTCGCCCACCTCGCGGACGTTCGTGGGCGCGGCGGGCTCGTGGTCGTCGATCCCCGCCGCAGCGCCACCGCGGACCTCGCCAAGGACGGTCAGGGACTGCACCTGCAGCCCGTGCCCGGCACCGATCTGGTCGTCCTCCTGGCGATCGCCCACGTCCTGCTCTCGGAGCACCTCACGGACGCCGACTACCTGGAGGCCCGCACCACCGGCCTCGAGGACGTGCGCCGACGCTGCGCCGCGTGGTGGCCGGAGCGAGCCGAGCAGGTGTGCGGTGTCCCTGCGGGGCTGCTGCGCGACTGCGCCCGGCTGCTGGCCGCGGCGAGTCCCGCGCAGGGCGGACGTGGGGCATTCGTCCTCACCGGACGGGGCGTGGAACAGTCCCGACAAGGGACGGCAACTGTCTCGGCGGCGATCACCCTCGCCCTCCTGCTCGGCCTGCCCGGCCGCCTGGGTAGTGGGTACGGCGCGGTCACGGGTCAGGGCAACGGCCAGGGGGGCCGCGAGCACGGCCAGAAGTCCGACCAGCTCCCGGGCTACCGGATGATCGACGACCCCGACGCGCGCGCCCACGTGGCCGGTGTCTGGGGTGTCCCGGAGTCGTCGCTGCCGGGAAAGGGAAAGCCGGCCGTGGAGCTCCTGGCCTCGCTGGGCACACCAGGTGGCCCGCGCGCCCTGCTGGTGCACGGTTCCAACCTGCTCGTCAGTGCTCCCAACGCCCAGCCGGTCGCTGATCGGCTCCGTGCGCTCGACCTCCTCGTGGTCTGCGACTTCGTGCCGTCGGAGACCGCGATGCTCGCCGACGTCGTCCTGCCCGTCACGCAGTGGGCCGAGGAGGAGGGCACGATGACCTCGCTCGAGGGCCGGGTGATCCGACGCCGCAAGGTGGTCGACGCCCCGTCTGGTGTGCGCAGCGAGCTGTGGGTCTGGGCCCAGCTCGCCTCACGTCTCGGCTCGGCAGGCACCTGGGACACCGAGCCGAGCGTGGTCTTCGACGAGCTCGCACGGGCGAGTCGGGGCGGACGGGCCGACTACAGCGGCCTGAGCCACAGCCGCCTCGATACCGGGGAGGCCCTGTTCTGGCCGTGTCCCGAAACTGCTCACGGCGAGGCCCCGCATCCGGGCACGCCACGGTTGTTCGGCGAGTCCTTCCCCACTTCGGACGGGCGTGCCCGGATGGTCGCCGTCGACCACGTCGGACCGGCGGACGACCTGCGCCCGGACGCACCGCTCTACCTCATCACCGGCCGTGTCCTGCAGCACTACCAGTCTGGGGCCCAGACCCGACGGGTCCCGGCGCTGGCGACAGCGGTCCCCGGCGTCTTCGTCGAGGTGCACCCCCTGCTCGCTGCCCGTCTCGGCGTCGTCGAGGGTGAGAGGCTGCGCCTGACGACGAGCCGGGGTTCGGTCGCCGTCCCGGCACGCATCACCGACTCCATCCGCCCGGACACCGTGTTCATGCCGTTCCACTGGGCAGGGACCAGCAGCGCGAACCGCCTCACCAGCGACGCGACCGACCCCATCTCGGGCATGCCCGAGTTCAAGGTGTGCGCCGTCGAGGTCACACCGGCGCGAGTCCAGCTCGCGGACCAGGGCACCCACCGCGTGACTGCCGAGGCCCGGACATGACCCGCCTGGTCGTCGTCGGCAACGGCATGGTCGGCTCGCGCTTCGTCGAGGACCTGCTGGGCGCCGACGCTGCCGGCCGGTTCGAGGTGACGGTCGTCGGCGCGGAAGGCTGCGAGCCCTACAACAGGGTGCTGCTCAGCGAGGTCGTCGCGGGCAAGCACGACCTGGCCGCCCTCACGCTGCCGACACCCTCCAGCCCCCGGCTGCACGTGATGCGCGGCGAGAGCGTGACCCACGTGGACCGCGAGGACCGGCTCGTGGTCACCGACGAGGGCGCACGCCTGCGCTACGACCGCCTCGTCCTCGCCACCGGTTCGGCGGCGCGGGTTCCCCCGCTCCCGGGGCTGTGGACCGGCAACCACCTCACCAGTGGCGTCCACGCCCTGCGCACCATCGACGACGCCCGCGAGATCGTCGCCGCCACGCTGAACGCCCACCGCGCCGTCGTCCTCGGCGCGGGCGTGCTGGGCATGGAGGCCGCCTGCGGACTCGCCAGGCGTGGAGTAGCCGTGACGGTTATCCACCCCGCGAGCACCCTCATGGAGCGCCAGCTCGACGAGGAGGCCGGGCGGGTCGTCGAGCTCGCGATGTCGGGCCTGGGCATCGACCACCGCGTCGGCGTGGGCGCGACCGAAGCCCTGGTCGAGGGCGGTCGGCTCCACGCCCTGCGCCTGGACGACGGCGAGGTGGTCCCCGCCGACCTGCTCGTGCTCGCGACCGGCACCCTCGCCAGCACCGCCCTGGCCAGCGCCGCGGGCCTCACCGTCGACCGCGGCGTCGTCGTCGACGACAACCTCCGCTCGCCCGACGACGCCCGCGTCTTCGCCATCGGCGACTGTGCCCAGCCGCCCGAGGGCGGCACCGGCCTGGTCGCCCAGGGCTGGGACCAGTCGCGACGGCTCGCCGCGCACCTGTGCGGAGACGCCACGACACCGGATCCCTCGGCGCCAAGGCCGACCTCCACGTCGCGGCAACCGTCGACGGTCGGCAGCGACGTCGTGCGGCTCAAGGCGCATGGCCTCGACGTCGTGACCATGGGGGTGTGTGGCTCGCAGCGGGTCGACGACCCGGCACAGCGCACGCTGCGCCTCAGCGACCCCGACGTCGGCCGCCACATCGAGGTGGTCGTGTCCGGCGGCAGGCTCGTCGGCGCCACCTGCGTCGGTGCCGGCGCGGTGGCGGCAGACCTCGTCACGACGTACACCCGACGCACACCGGTGCCTGCCGACCCGGCATACCTGCTGCTGCCCGCCCTCGCGCCGCACCCGACGAGCGCGCCCACCTCGCCCGGCGCCATCCCCGACGACACCACGATCTGCCGCTGCAACGGCGTCACCAAGGCCGACATCTCGGCGTGCGTCCACGAGGGGGCAAGCACCGTGGACCAGGTCGCCGGCGCCACCCGCGCCACCACGGGCTGCGGTGGGTGCACCGACGACGTGTGCGCCCTCGTGGACTGGCTCTCGTCCAGCGCGGGCCCGAGCGCAGCGGGCGACACCGCCCCCGCCCATTCCTCACCCTCCGACCTCCGCCTGGGTGAGAACCACGTAACGAAGGGGAAACACGTGATCCACAGCCCTGAAACCGCGGTCTCCTAACGTGGCCGCCATGGTCCAGAACCCGTCTCCGCGCCAGCTTGTCGTGGTCGGCGGCGGCATGGTCGCCCGACGCCTCGTGGACGCCCTGCGTTCGCGCGACACCGCCGGCGAGTGGGCGGTGACGCTCCTGTGCGAGGAGCCGCGGGCACCCTACGACCGGGTCGCCCTGACGTCGTACTTCACCGGGCGCGACCCCGACGACCTCGCCCTCGGTGGGCAGGAGCTCTGGGACGACCCACTGGTCACCCTGCGCCGCGGCGTCGCCGCGACCGCGGTGGACCGTGAGGCCCGCACGGTGGCGACGTCCGACGGCCGCACGCTCCCCTACGACTCGCTCGTCCTGGCGACGGGTTCGTATGCCGCGGTGCCCCCGGTCCCCGGCAAGGACCTCCGTGGGGCCTTCGTCTACCGAACCATCGACGACGTCGCCGACCTGCGCGCCTACGTCGAGAAGCTGCGCGAGGAGCTCGGCCGACCCCTGCGCGGAGCAGTCGTCGGCGGCGGGCTCCTCGGGCTGGAGGCCGCTGGCGCCCTCACCGCGCTCGAGGTCGGCACGACAGTCGTCGAGTTCGCCTCGCGCCTCATGCCCCTCCAGGTCGACGACGGCGGCGGCGAGGCACTGCGCCGGCTCATCGAGGCCCTGGGCGTCACGGTCCGGACCGGCACCGCCACGTCCAAGATCGTCGGTCGCCTGGGCCGCGTCGCGAAGATGGAGTTCGCCGAGGGCGCTCCCCTCGACGTCGACGTCGTGGTGTTCGCCGTGGGCGTCCGACCGCGCGACGAGCTCGCGCGGGACGCCGGACTCGAGGTCGGCGAGCGCGGTGGCGTCGTCGTCGACGACTCCTGCGCGACCGCCGACCCCGCCGTCTGGGCTGTCGGCGAGGTCGCCTGCATCGGTGGACGGACCCTCGGACTCGTCGCCCCCGGCTACACCATGGCCGAGATCGTCGCCGACCGGCTGCTCGGTGGCGAGGGCACCTTCCCCGGCGCCGACCTGTCCACGAAGCTCAAGCTGCTCGGGGTCGACGTCGCGTCCTTCGGCGACGCCTTCGCCGCCGAGCCCGGCGGCCTCGAGGTCGTCATCTCCGACCCGGTCGCCGGCGTCTACAAGAAGCTGGTCATGTCCGACGACGCCCGCACCCTGCGCGGGGGCATCCTCGTCGGCGACGCCAGTGCGTATGCCGCCCTCCGCCCGATGGTGGGTCGCCCCCTGGGTGGCGACCCGGCGGCATACCTCCTCCCCGAGGGGTCCGCGCCGGCACCGGCGGGCGACCTGCCCGACGAGGCGACAGTGTGTTCCTGCAACAACGTCTCCGCCGGGGCGATCCGCTGCTCGGTGACCGAGGACGGCTGCACCGACCTCGCCGGGGTGAAGGCGTGCACGCGCGCCGGGACGAGCTGCGGCTCCTGCCTCCCGCTCGTCAAGCGCCTCGTCACCACCGAGCTCGAGAAGTCCGGCGTCGAGGTGAGCAACGCCCTGTGCGAGCACTTCGGGCTCTCGCGGGCACAGTTGTTCGACGTGGTCCGTGTCCAGGGCCTGACGACCTTCAGCGAGATCATCGGCCGCCACGGCACAGGCCGCGGTTGCGACATCTGCAAGCCCGTCATCGGCTCGATCCTCGCCTCGCTCGGCACCGGACACATCCTCGAGGGTGAGCGGGCCTCGTTGCAGGACACCAACGACCACGTCATGGCCAACCTGCAGAAGGACGGCTCCTACTCGGTCGTCCCTCGCATCCCGGGCGGCGAGATCACGCCCGAGGGGCTGATCGTCATCGGCGAGGTCGCCAAGGACTTCGGGCTCTACACCAAGATCACCGGTGGCCAGCGGATCGACCTGTTCGGGGCTCGCATCGAGCAGCTCCCGAAGATCTGGAAGCGGCTCGTCGACGCGGGCTTCGAGTCCGGCCACGCCTACGGGAAGTCGCTGCGCACCGTGAAGTCGTGCGTCGGGTCGACCTGGTGCCGCTACGGCGTGCAGGACTCGGTCGGTCTCGCCATCGCCCTGGAGCTGCGCTACCGCGGACTGCGGTCCCCGCACAAGCTGAAGCTGGGGGTGTCGGGCTGTGCGCGGGAGTGTGCCGAGGCACGAGGCAAGGACGTCGGGGTCATCGCGACCGACAACGGCTGGAACCTCTATGTCGGCGGCAACGGCGGCTTCACCCCCAAGCACGCCCAGCTGCTCGCCGAGGACCTCGACACCGAGACCCTCGTGCGCACCATCGACCGCTTCCTCATGTACTACATCCGCACCGCGGACCGGCTGCAGCGCACCGCGATGTGGGTGGAGGACCACGAGGGCGGGCTCGACGCCATCCGGGCGGTCGTGCTCGAGGACTCCCTGGGCATCGCCGCTGACCTGGACGACGCGATGGCGGGCCACGTCGACGGCTACGAGGACGAGTGGGCTGCTGCGCTGGACGACCCCGAGAAGCTGCGCCGGTTCGGGTCCTTCGTCAACGCGCCGGACCAGGCCGACGACTCCCTCGCCTACGTCAGCGAGCGTGGTCAGGCCCGACCGGCCACGCCGACCGAACGAACCGATGGCTCGGTGCTCATCGCCGGAACGACCTTGGAGGTGCGCCGATGACCGCCGAGATGAGCCTCTCGTCACGTGCAGCGGAAGCGACGTGGCAGCCGGTCTGTGCCCTGGAGGACCTGCCCCGCGAGCGCGGTGCCTGCGCGCTGGTGGACGGTGCCCAGGTCGCGTTGTTCCGCGCCTACGACGACGCCGTGTATGCCGTGCAGCAGCTCGACCCGTACAGCGGCGCCCACGTCATGTCGCGGGGCATCGTCGGCACCCGCGGCGGAGCACCGACCGTCGCCTCACCGATGTACAAGCAGGTCTTCGACCTGCGAACCGGCGAGTGCCTGGACTCCGTCGGGAAGGACGCCCGGCACCTGCTCGTCTACCCGGTGCAGCTGCTCGACGGCGTGATCAGCATCGGGCGGCCGTTCCTGCCGGGTCAGCCAGACCTGACCGTTCAGCCTGACCTGACCGTTGAGCCTGACCTGACCGTTGAGCCTGACCTGACCGTTGAGCCTGACCTGACCGTGCAGCACGGTGCCGGGTGACGACGCTCGTCGGCCTCGAGGTCGCGGATCGCCCCGTGCTGGTCGTCGGTGGCGGCCCCGTTGCCGCACGTCGGGCAGCCCGGCTGGTCGCGGACGGCGCAGTCGTCACGGTGGTGGCTCCCCATCTCTGCGAGGACCTCGTCGACCTGGTCGCAGCCGCACGAGTGGGCTGGCACGACAGGGAGGTCGAGGAGTCCGACGTCGAGGGGGTCTGGCTGGTCCATGCCGCCACCGACGACCCGCGGACGAACACCATGGTCTGCGCGTGGGCGACCGCGCGCCGGGTGTGGAGCATCTGTGCCAGCGCGGCCGAGCACGGCTCGGCCCGCACCCCGGCGACGACCGACCTGGCCGGCCTGAGCCTCGCGGTCGTGTCCCAGGGTGCTCCCGACCCGGCACGCGCTCGCGCTGTCCGCGACCAGCTCGCGGCGAGCCTGCGCAACGGCGAGGTCGACCTCCGGCACCGTCGAGCACGTGCACGAGCCGGTCAGGGGCGGGTGGTGCTCGTCGGGGGCGGGCCCGGCGCTGCGGACCTGATGACCCTGCGCGCGCGGCGCCTCCTGTCAGAGGCGGATGTGGTCGTCACCGACAGGCTCGGCCCGACCAGCGTGCTCGCCGACCTGCCGTCCGACGTGGAGGTCATCGACGTCGGCAAGACCCCGGGCCTGCATGCGGTCACCCAGGAGGAGATCAACGCGATCCTCGTGGAGCAGGCGGGGCGTGGACGGCTGGTGGTGCGGCTCAAGGGTGGGGATCCCTTCCTCTTCGGACGCGGTGGCGAGGAACAGCTGGCACTGGCTGCCCACGGCATACCGGTGGAAGTCGTGCCGGGCGTCAGCTCGGCGCTGTCCGCTCCTGCCGTCGCAGGCATTCCCGTCACCCATCGGGGCACGGTCGGTGCTCTGCACGTGGCCCACGGTCACGGCCGGCTCGACGACACTGCGGTCTCTGCCGTCGTCCGCGGCGAGGCGACCCTCGTCGTGCTGATGGGCGTCTCCCTGCTGGCCGAACACATGTCCCGGCTGCTGGACGCCGGCGCCTCCGACACGATCCCGGTCGCGGTCGTCGAGAACGCCAGCCTGCCCACCCAGCGGGTCACCACAGGGACCATCTCGACCATCGCCGACGTCTGCGCAGTGGGCGGCGTCAGGGCTCCGGCCGTGATCGTCATCGGTGCCGTTGCGGCGCCGGGGTTCCTCGAGGGCTGCGCGTGAGCGCTCGCCTGGGCCAGGTCATGGCCGGCTGCGTCGTGCTCATCACGGCCGACCGTCGATCGGGCGAGCTCGCCTCCGCGCTGACCCGCCGCGGCGCCAGTGTCCGGCACGCCCCAGCCCTCAGCATCGTGCCTCACGAGCACGACGAGGAGCTGCTCGCCCACACCAGGGAGCTGCTCGCCGAGCCCCCCGAGACCGTCGTGATCACGACCGGGATCGGGTTCCGCGGCTGGGTGGAGGCGGCCGACGCCGCGGGCCTGGCTGAGCAGCTCGTCACGGTTCTCTCGAGAGCCCGCATCATCGCGCGAGGCCCCAAGGCGCACGGGGCGATCCAGGCAGCCGGGCTGCAGGCCGACTGGGTGGCGGAGTCCGAGACGAGCGCCGAGATCCTCGACCTGCTGCTCGCTGAAGGCGTTGCCCAGCAACGGATCGCGGTGCAGCACCATGGCGCCGGTGCCGACGGCCTCGACACCGAGCTCGCCGCGGCTGGGGCGCTGGTCCGCAGCCTGGTCGTGTACCGCTGGGGGCCGCCACCGGACCCCGTGGCGCTGAAGCTGTCCGTCATCGCGGCCGCGGACGGCGAGATCGACGCGGCCGTCTTCACCTCGGCTCCTGGGGCGGCCGCCTGGTTGGCCGAGGTCGACGCCCAGGGTGTGGGCGAGCTCGTGCTGTCCAGGGTCCACAGCGGCACGATGGTGATGGCCGCGGTTGGCCCGATCACGGCCAAACCGTTGCAGGACAGGGGGATCGAGCCGATCGTGCCCGACCGGGGCCGCCTCGGCGCGCTGGTGCGCACCCTCGTCAGCCACTACGAACAAGCCCAGACCTCAGCCGTCCTGACCAGCGCCGGGCGCCTCCAGGTCCGTCGTACCGTGGCCCTGCTCGACGACCACGTGCTGCCGGTGTCCCCCAGCGGGCTCGAGGTGCTGCGGGTGTTGACCTCGGCCGGGGGCGAGGTCGTGACGCGAGCGCAGGTCCTGGCGGTGCTGCCGGGCGACTCGACCGATCCTCACACCGCCGAAGTGGCTGTGGCCCGCCTTCGTGAGGCCGTGGGACACAAGGGACTCATCCAGACAGTGGTCAAGCGCGGCTACCGGCTCACCACGACCTGAGGTCCTGCGACGCTAGTGCCGCCCACCCTCGGCCGCGCCCTCGACGATGACGGGCTCACCGTTGGCGACCAGCTTCCAGTCGTAGGTCGTGAACGTGGTCGGGTCGATGGGCTCCTTGTTGGCCCCCTTGTCGACCGTCCAGTCGATCAGGAGCTGTCGGATCTCGACCTGCGCGTTGTACAGCACCGGCGCGGTGGTCACTCCGGGGAAGCCGCCACCACCTGACTGGCGGTAGTTGTTGATGGCGATGACGAACTGTGCCGCAGGATCGATGGCCTGGCCGTGGTAGGTGAGGTCGACGATCCGCTGCCCCACGGGCAGGGCGATGTCGATGTCGTAGGCCAGCGAGGAGTCCAGGCCGCCCATGATGTCGTAGTTGTAGTCAGGGATGGGGCTCCCGGTCGTGGGGCTCAGGGCGCCGGTCACGTCGTCCGGCGCGTACGGTCCGGGGCTGGTCACGGTCTTGAAGTAGGCGGCCGAGAACTCGAGGTAGGCCTTGACCTGTGCCCCCGTGAAGCGGATCCCCAGGAGCGTGTTGTCGTAGATGTAGAGGCCGGCGATGTCGCGGACCGTGACGTTGCCGGCGGGGATGGCAGCGTCGCGGTTGAACGGCGCGGCGATGGAAAGCACCGGAAGCACTTCGTCGGGAGTGCCCACCAGGGCAGCCTTCACTGCCTCGGCCTGGACGTGGTTGATGAAGTCGATCGCGGCGGTGTCCTCGAACCGTGCGGTTGCCGCTGACATGGCGACCGTGCACCGGCCGATGACGGAGTTGACGTAGGTGCGCACGACCGCGTGGTCGTCACGGACGAGGTCTGCCACCTCCGGGTCCTCGGGCACCGCGTTGGCGTTGAGCACGTGCGAGTGCGAAGCGACCAGCTGCCAGCGCCCCTTGACGAGCTCGAGGTCGAAGTCCATCACCGACAGCCGCATGCCCCACTTCAGCGGTTCGGTCAGCAGGACCTTCTTGCCCGGCGTGACCTTGCTGGGCACGAGCTCCTCGACGATCTCGACGTGGGCGTGGCCGACGAGCACGGCGTCCACGCCGGCCACCTCTTCGGCGAGCTGGCGCGACGCGTTCTCGGGGAAGGGCAGCGCGTCACCGTAGGACGACCCGGGCTTGGCTCCCGAGTGGCAGGACACGATGACCAGGTCGCAGCCGGCGGCCTTGAGCCTGGGGACCATGACCTTGGCCTGCTCGACGATGCCCGGGAAGCGGACCTGACCCTCGACGTTGGCCTTGTCCCAGATGGCGACGCCCGGTGTCACGAGGCCGAGGATGCCGACCTTGACGTCCTTGCCACCACGCGCCTTGAAGGTGCGGATGAGATAGGGCTTGAAGATCGGGGCGCCGGTGGCCCAGTCGACCGAGTTGGCACTCAGCAGCGGGAAGTCGCACTGCGACTCGAAGGTGCGCAGGGTGTCGAGGCCGTAGTTGTACTCGTGGTTGCCCAGCGCCGCCGCGTCGTAGCCGATGGCGTTCATGGCCTTGGCCATCGGGTGGACGGGACCGCCGGGGATGGTGATCGGATCGACCTTGGCGTAGTAGTACGACAGGGGCGTTCCCTGAATCGTGTCACCGGCGTCGAGCAGAAGGGTGTTGGCCGAGCCCCGCTCGGCACGCAGGGCCGTCACGAGGGTCGAGATCTTGGCCAGCCCGATGTCGTTGTGGGCCGAGTCGTCGTACTCGACGTCCTTGAAGTAGTCCCAGTTGAAGACGTTGCCGTGGGTGTCCGTCGTCCCCAGCACGGTGAGGCGGAACCGCCCCGGCGTGCCGGCAGCCCCGGGCCTCGCGGCGGGCCCCGCGTCCAGCGCAGCGTCCGCACGGGTCGCACCCCCGAAGAAGGCGGCCCCAGCTCCTCCGACCACGGCCATCGCGATCATCTCGCGACGGCTGCGCTCCTGCACGGCGAGCTCCCGGGCGACGGTGCGGGCGGACGTCATGAGTGCCTCCAACCTGAGGGTGTCCGGGCTCTCGACGGAGTGCCCGGGGCGCGAGCCACGGCTGCGTCGACGTGGCGGTTCTTCCACCCTAACCGCTGTGGCGGATAGCCGACCATGGTGTGCACAAAACCGGCATTGTGCACTCAACCCGGCGTCACCCGATGCTGTAGTCCGATCCCTCGGCGCCCCGGGTGGTCCCGCCAGAGGCAGCACCACCCCGGCTCCACGACCAGGCGTACGCGCCGTCATCGACCGCCCGGCCACCCTCGCCGAGCTCCAGCGGGCGGAAGGTGTCGACCATGACCGCCAGCTCGTCGAAGAACTCCACCCCGATCGAGGCCTCGGAGGCACCGGGCTGCGGCCCGTGCGCGTGGCCGCCGGGGTGCACCGAGACGGAGCCCTTGCCGATACCCGACCCCTTGCGCGCCTCGTAGTCGCCGTCGACGTAGAACATGATCTCGTCGCTGTCGACGTTGGAGTGGTAGTAGGGCACGGGGATCGACAGCGGGTGGTAGTCGACCTTGCGCGGCACGAAGTTGCAGATCACGAAGTTCCAGCCCTCGAAGACCTGGTGCACGGGCGGCGGCTGGTGGACGCGGCCGGTGATCGGCTCGAAGTCGCGCACGTTGAACGCGTAGGGGTAGAGGCAGCCGTCCCAGCCGACCACGTCGAGCGGGTGGAACGGGAGCGTGTGGACGGTTCCCACGATGCCGCCACTGCTGGACGGCCCGTTTCCGCGGTGCTTGATGAAGACGTCGGTCTCGTCGTCCGCCTTGGCCCCCACGTCCTCCGCGAGGAGTGGACCCGACGGCCCGCGGAGGTCGCGCTCGCAGTAGGGCGCGTGCTCGAGCAGCTGGCCGAACTTGCTCAGGTAGCGCTTGGGCGGCGTGATGTGCGAGTTGGCCTCGATGCAGTAGGCCCGCAACGGCTCCTTGGTGGAACGTTTCGGGATCCACCGGTGCGTCGTCGCTCGCGGGATCACGAGGTAGTCGCCCTCGGCAACGTCGAAGGCCCCGAACACCGTCTCGACGCGTGCCCTGCCACGCTCGACGTAGACGCACTCGTCGCCGATCCCGTTGCGGTACCACGGGCTGGGAGCCCCGGCCACGGCATACGAGATGCGGACGTCACCGTTGCCGAGGACCAGGCGCCGCCCGGTCACGACATCGGTGCTCTTGACGTCCTTGGCCTCGAAGAGGTCGTGCAGCTTGAGGTGGCGCGGCACGAGTGGGTGGTTCGGCCTGGTCGAGAGGTCACCGATGGACCACTCCCGGGCGCCCGCGATGGTCGAGGGGATGTTGCGGTGGTAGAGGAGCGAGGAGTCCGAGGAGAACCCCTCCTCCCCCATGAGCTCCTCGTAGTACAGCTCGCCCTTCGTGCCGCGGGCCCCCGGCCGGCGGTGCTGGGTGTGCCTCTTGGGCGGGATGCTGCCCATCGCCTGGTAGTGCGCCACAGGTCCACCTCGGTGTGGTCTCGCGTCGGTGCGGGCCGGGTCCTCGGCCCCGCCCCACCCTAGTAGCCTCACCGCCATGACATCGCTGCCGGAGGCGCTCGCCGACCGCCCGGCCGAGCCGTCGCTGTTCGCCTCGCTGGTCGACGACGCCGCCGTCTTCCCCCCGGGCAACGCCCCCCTTCCCGAGGCGGTGCGCCGGCACCGCCTCCACCGCACCAGCGGGTATGCCGCGTGCGTGGGTCCGCTGCTCGTCCCCGCCTCCGCCGCTCGTGACCTCGCCGGGCTCCTCGACGGCACACCCCTGACCGTGGTGGTCATCGGCCGGCCGGGCACGCCCCGCGTCGAGGTGGCCACCGCCGTGCGGCAACTCCGGTCGACCGCACTCGTCGAGGTGACCGGGGTCGAGCTCGGCTGGACGCCCGACTGGCGGGCCACCGACTTCGGCGGGCTGCCCGTCAGCCTCGAGGTGCCGCGGGGGGCCGACCAGCTCGCCGCGATCGCCGACATAGCTGCGGATGCCTCGGATTCCGTTGCGCTGCAGGCGAAGTTCCGCACGGGCGCCACAGAGACGTGGGCCTGGCCTGACGAACGAGAGCTCGCGACGTTCATCCGGACGGCCATCGACCACGACCTCGGGTTCAAGCTCACCGGGGGGCTGCACCACACCGTCCGGGGCACCCATGACGGACAGGAGCAGCATGGCCTCCTCAACGTCCTGGCCGCGGTGCGCTGGGCACTCAACGGTGAGGACGTCGATGAGCTCGTTCCCCTTCTGGCGGAACGTGATCCAGCCGTCCTCGTCCCCCAGATCACCCGCATGAGCGCCGCTGACGCGGCGATCGTGCGCGCCTTCTTCACGGCATACGGATGCTGTGAGGTGACCGACCCGATCGGCGAGCTCACCACGCTCGGCCTCGTCCAAGGAGCCTGACTTGTCCTCCGCCAGCACCTGGCTCGACCTCCCCGCCGACCACCCCTTCGGGGTCGCCCACCTCCCCTACGGCGTCTTCTCGACGCCGGACACCGCCCCGCGGGTCGGTGTGCGGGTCGGCGACTGGGTGCTCGACGCCAGCGAGGTGGCGCGCATCGGTCGTGACGCCTTCGGCGTGGGTGAGGGCCCCGACCTCACGGCGGCGTGGGAACAGCCGAGCCTCAACCCCTTCCTCGAGCTGGGGCACGAGGCCTGGGCGGTCGCCCGCGCGTGGCTGGTCGAGATCCTCACCGACGACGTCCACGAGGACGGCGTCCGGCCACACCTGCTCCCGCTCGAGGGCGTCACCCTGCACCTGCCGATCGAGGTCGCGGACTACGTCGACTTCTACGCCAGCGAGCACCATGCGACCAACGTCGGGCGCATCTTCCGCCCCGACTCCGAGCCGCTCACCCCGAACTGGAAGCACCTGCCGATCGGCTACCACGGACGCTCGGGCACGGTCGTCGTCTCCGGGACCGACGTCGTGCGGCCGCAGGGCCAGCGCAAGGCCCCGACCGACCAGGCGCCGACCTTCGGCCCGAGCCGCAAGCTCGACATCGAGGCCGAGCTGGGCTTCGTCGTGGGCGGCAGCACCACCCTGGGCGAGCCGGTCGAGGTCGGCCGAGCCGCCGAGGAGCACCTGTTCGGTGTCGTCCTGCTCAACGACTGGAGCGCCCGGGACATCCAGGCGTGGGAGTACGTCCCCCTGGGACCGTTCCTGGGCAAGTCGTTCGGCACGTCGATCAGCGCCTGGGTCACCCCGCTGGCCGCCCTGGCGTCGGCCCGGGTGCCGCTTCCCGGCCAGGACCCAGAGCCGCTGCCCTACCTGCGTGGTGACGCCGACTCCGTGTTCGGACTGGACCTGCACCTCGAGGTGGAGTGGAACGGCAGCGTGGTCGCCCGACCCGAGTACCGCGACATGTACTGGTCGCCCGCCCAGATGCTGGCCCACCTGTCGGTCAACGGCGCCTCGATCCGCAGCGGTGACCTCTTCGGCTCGGGCACCATCTCCGGCGCCGCGAAGGACACCCGCGGCAGCTTCCTCGAGCTCTCGTGGAACGGCACCGAACCGGTCCGGCTCGATGACGGCAGCGAGCGCACCTTCCTCGAGGACGGCGACACCGTCGTGCTGCGCGCGTGGGCAACCGGCGCGGACGGCGTTCGCCTCGACCTGGCCGAGGTCAGCGGCACGATCCTCCCGGCGCGCTGAGTCCTAGCTGCGCGGCTGCTTGCCCACGACCACGTTGGTCTTGGCGAGCTTGTCGTGGAGCGCCTGCTTCTTGTCGTCCCAGGCGGGCCAGAGGAGGTCCACCAAGGCTGCCAGCGAGAAGAGGTTGCCGACCAGCGGGATGTTGCCGAGCAGGCTCAGCACGGCCTGCACTGAGGTGCGCCTCGCAGCCACGGCGACGGTCAGCGGTCCCGGGCGCTCGCGCAACCGCACACTGATCCCCATTGCGGACTTGCCGGGAGTCGCCCCCGTGCGAGTCAGGAAGAAGATGGCGTACGCGAACCCGATCAGCGCACCGACGACCCCGAAGGCAAGCAGGTAGCCGTAGTTGACGGCGCTGGTGTTGATGCTGTCCAGCGTCGAGGTGTCCCCCGAGTCGACGGCGGTGGTGATCTCGTCCCACACCGGCTGGATCGCCTTGAAGGCCAGCCACCCGCCGAGCACCAGGAGAATCAGGAACTGGATGATGCCGTCGATGAGGTAGGCGCCGACGCGCTGCCAGTACCCGGCCAGCGGCTGGCCGTCCGGCGTGGTCGCCGCAGGCTGCATCCCCGGGTAGGCGGGGGCGTTCCAGCCACCCTGTTGGGGGGCGCCGGGGAACTGCGGGCTCTGCTGCCCCGGGTACTGCTGCCCCGGGTACTGCTGGCCCGGGTACTGCTGTCCCGGTGCGCCCGCTCCGGTGGCCGGCGGCGAGGCAGACCCGCCCGGCGCCTGCGGAGGCTGCCCCTGCGGCTGGTCCTGCACCTGACCCTGACCCTGTGTCTGGCCCTGTGTCTGGCCCGGGTACTGGGGCGGGTGTCCCTGACCCGGGAACTGCTGCTGCCCGGTCTGCGAGGCTGCTGCCGTCGGACGGGTGGACCGGGGCGTCGTGTGGTTGCTCCAGATCACGCCGTCGAAGTAACGCAGCTTGGTGTCGTCCTGCGGGTCGTCGTACCAGCCGGGAGTCGTTGGCGTACTCATGCCCCAAGCGTCTCACGCTGGCCGAGACGTTCACGCCACTCGTCCCCGGCCGCGTGGCCCCAGCGCGCACAGCAGAAGGGCTGGGTATGCCGGGTGGTCACCACCCGGCATACCCAGCCCTCGACCTGGGGCGCGACTCAGAGGTTGCCGCGGGCGTCCTGCTCGCGCTCGATGGCCTCGAACAGCGCCTTGAAGTTGCCCTTGCCGAAGCCGAGCGAACCGTGCCGCTCGATGATCTCGAAGAACACGGTCGGGCGGTCGCCGAGCGGCTTGGTGAAGATCTGGAGGAGGTAGCCGTCCTCGTCGCGGTCGACGAGGATCTTGCGCTTCTGCAGCTCCTCGATGGGTGCCCGCACCTGACCGATCCGCGAGCGCAGCTCGGCGTCCTCGTAGTAGGAGTCCGGGGTGTCGAGGAACTCGACGCCGTTGGCGCGCAGCTCGTCGACGGTGCGCAGGATGTCGTTCGTCGCGAGCGCGAGGTGCTGGGCACCGGGGCCGTTGTAGAACTCGAGGTACTCGTCGATCTGGCTCTTGCGCTTGGCGATCGCCGGCTCGTTGAGGGGGAACTTCACCCGGTGGTTGCCGTTGGCGACGACCTTGGACATCAGCGCGGAGTAGTCGGTGGCGATGTCGTCGCCGACGAACTCGGCCATGTTCACGAAGCCCATGACCTTGTTGTAGAAGGTCACCCACTCGTCCATCTTGCCGAGCTCGACGTTGCCGACGATGTGGTCGAGGGCCTGGAAGAGGCGCTTGGGCGCACCCTCGCGCTTGACCCACGTCGACTGCCTGGCGACGTAGCCGGGCAGGTAGGGACCGTCGTAACGGGAGCGGTCGACGAGGGTGTGCACCGTCTCGCCGTAGGTGGCGATGGACGCGATCCGCACCGTGCCGTGCTCGTCCGTGACGTCTTCGGCCTCACGGACGACGCGGGCGCCGGACCGCTTGGCCTGGGCGACGCACTTGTCGACGTCGGGCACCTCGAGGGAGATGTCGACGACGCCGTCGCCGTGCCTGGCGTGGTGCTCGATGAGCGGGCTGTCCGGGCTCACCGCGCCGTTGACGACGAACCGGATCGAGCCGGACTTGAGGACGAACGACTTGTGGTCGCGCTGGCCGTTCTCGGGTCCGCTGTAGGCGACCAGCTCCATCCCCCAGGCCGACTGGTAGTAGTGCGCGGTCTGGCTCGCATTGCCGACGACGAAGACGATGGCGTCCCAGCCGGTGACGGGGAAGGGGTCCTTGCTCTCGTCGTACTCGACGAGGCCGACCAGCTGCTTGAGCTGCTCGATGTCGAGGTTCGCCTCGCGTTCCTGCGGGGTCAGGTCAAGGGACGTGTCGGTGGCGTGGGTCGTCATCTGTGCAGCGTGGCGCCTGGTCGGCGAGTGTGCAACTGTATGCCGCTGCGGTGCACAGTCTGCGCAGAATGCTGGCTTGGACACCCTTCGAGATGGACAATGTGACCATGAACCTGGACGAGCTCGACGGACGGCTCATCACCCTCTTCACGACGGCGCCGCAGATCGGGGTGCTGGGCGCCTCCCGCGAGCTCGGCGTCGCACGCGGGACCGTGCAGGCCCGGCTCGACCGCCTGGTCGAGCGCGGCGTCATCCGGTCGTGGGCGCCCCAGATCGACCCGGCGGCGATGGGCTACCCGGTGTCGGCGTTCTGCACGCTGGAGATCCGGCAGGGCCGAGGCCACTCCCCCGTGGTCGACCACCTGTCGCGCATCCCCGAGGTGCTGGAGGCACACACGATCACCGGTTCCGGGGACCTCTACATCCACATCGTCGCGCGCGACAACGCCGACCTGCAACGCGTCATCGATGCCGTCGTCGACGACGAGCACGTCATCCGGGCCAACACGGCCATCTCGCTGGCCACGCGCATCCCGCTGCGCACCCTGCCGCTGGTCCGTGCCGCGGCCGAGACCCCCTAACCCCGGCCCCTAGTCGTCGAGGCGGAAGCCGAGCTTGACGGTCACCTGCCAGTGGGCGATAGCACCGTCGGAGATCTGACCGCGGACGCTCTGCACCTCGAACCAGTCGAGGTTGCGCACCGTCTTCGTGGCCTGGGTGACGGCGTTCGCCACGGCGGACTCGACGCTGTCGGGTGAGGTGCCGACGACCTCGGAGATGGAGTACACGTGGTTGGCCATTGCCTGCTCCGTCCTCGGCGGCCCAGCGTCGCCGTCCTCGTCACGCTAGCGGCGCAGGCGCCGACGGACCACCCTCAGAGGCGGTCGCCCACGAAGAACCACGTGAAGAAGGAGATGCCCAGCAGCATGCCGATGTGCCCCAGTGCGGACAGCCATGGCCCGTGCGCCCAGCCGTCGTCGGTGGCCCCGGTGGCGTGTCGGCCACGAGTCGGCACCCACCGGGCCAGCACCAGCAGGCCGATCACGACGACCGCCCACCACGCGACCATGGCCGCCCAGCCGACCAGACGTGGCGCGCCGACCAGCCAGGCGACCCACGCGCACAGGGCGACGACCCCGAGCGCCGTGTGGGTGTTCAGCAGGCCACGCGGGGTCTCGGTCACCCCCGACTGCTTCTCCGTGGCGATGAGCCGCGAGCGGGTGAGCAACACGACCACCGCTGCGAGGGCGGTGAGCATCCAGACGACGTTGACGAGATCCACGCCCGCCACCCTGTCGTGAACACCCATCACCACGCAACGTCCGCGTCCGGTCGGTCGAGCTGGACCGAGGCCCGGGCTGGACCGAGGCCCGGGCTAGACCGAGGAGAAGGCGTCGGGGTCGGTGCCCAACCGGGCACGGAAGGCGTTGTCGAGGGCTGCGTCGTCCTCGATGGCCTCGTCGTAGTGGTTGTCCGCGGACAGCTCGAGAGCACTGGCCCGGTCGTCGTCGTCCAGCGCACCAGCGGCGATCTCGCGACGCACCGCCGCAATGGCCTCCGACGCTGCGGGCACATGGAGCCAGCGGTAGCCGGCCTCGGCGGCGTCCAGCTCCTCGTCGGTCATGTTCTGGACGGCGTCCAGGACGCCGCTCGACATCGCGGAGCTGTGCAACCTCAACGCAGCCGCGAGCGCCTCGTCTCCGACGCCCGGGGTCGGTCCCCCGGCCTCGAGCGCCGCACGGTTCCAGATGGTGTCAGCCTCGTCCATGGTGGCAGCATGTCACCTCATCCCTACCGGGCGCAGGACGAACGTCAGCGACGACCGACGAACCAGGCCCTGATCTTCTCGACCCTGGCCACGACCTGCTCCGAGGTGGCCTCGTCGAGTGACGGGCCGCCGCAGGCTCGTCGCAGCTCGTTGTGCACGACGCCGTGCGGCGTGCCCTTCTTGCGGGCATAGGCGGCCACGAGCTTGTTGAGCTCCTGCCGCTGCGCGGCGAGGGCCCGGTGGGCCGACACCGGCTGCTCGACCTTGCGGGGCCGACGGGTGCTCTGGGCCGTCTGCCGCTCGTGCAGCAGCACCGCCATCTGGTCCGGCTCGAGCAGGCCCGGGAGGCCGAGGTACTCCTGCTCCTCCTCCGAGCCCGTCACGGCGTTGAGCCCGAACTGCTTGGCATCGAAGAGCACGTGGTCGAACTCCGCGTCCGACTCCAGCGCCTCGAAGGCCATCGCGTCGATGTCAGGCGTGCGAGCGGTGCGGTTCGCGGCGTCGAGCAGGGCGTCCTCCTCGGCCCACATCGACGCGGCGCTGTCGTCCTTGGCGACCCGGTCGAGGGCGTGGTCGCGCTCGTCCTCCAGCCGGGCCGCGTGCTCGAGGATCACGGGCACGGACGGCAGGAAGACCGAAGCCGTCTCCCCGCGGCGGCGGGCCCGCACGAACCGGCCGACGGCCTGCGCGAAGAACAGCGGGGTGGACGTCGAGGTGGCGTAGACGCCCACGCACAGCCGCGGCACGTCGACCCCCTCGGACACCATGCGGACGGCCACCATCCAGCGCGAGTCGCTCGCGGCATACTCCTCGATCCGCGCCGAGGAACCGGCGTCGTCGGAGAGCACCAGGGTGGGCTTCTGCCCGGTCAGGGCCTCGAGGATCCGCGCGTACGCGCGAGCCGCCGTCTGGTTGGACGCGATCACGAGGCCGCCCGCATCCGGCACGCCACGGCGTACCTCCGTCAGGCGCTTGTCGGCTGCAGCCAGGACCGACGGGATCCACTCCCCCTTGGGGTCCAGCGCGGTGCGCCATGCCTGCGCCATCGAGTCCTTGGTGAGCAGCTCGCCGAGCCGGGCCGCGATCTCGTCGCCGGCCTTGGTGCGCCAGCGCATGGCGCCGCCGTAGGCGAGGAACAGCACGGGGCGCACGACGCCGTCACGCAACGCCTCGGCATACCCGTAGGTGTAGTCGGCGGACGAGCGGCGGATGCCGTCACGGTCCTCCGCATAGGTGACGAACGGGATGGGGGAGGTGTCGGAGCGGAACGGCGTGCCCGTCAGCGCGAGGCGGCGGGTCGCGGGTTCGAACGCCTCGCGGATCGCGTCGCCCCACGACAGCGCGTCGCCGCCGTGGTGGATCTCGTCCAGGATCACGAGGGTGGGCGCGGACTCGGTGCGGGTGCGGTGCAGCGACGGCTTGCTCGCCACCTGTGCGTAGGTCAGCGCGACCCCGTCGTACTCGCTGGAGTGGCGGGCCGAGGAGTTGGAGAACTTCGGGTCGATGTGGAGGCCGACCTTGGCGGCGGCGTCGGCCCACTGGGTCTTGAGGTGCTCGGTCGGCGCCACGATGGTCACGGCCGAGATGGTGCCGCGGCCGAGGAGCTCCGTGGCCAGGCGGAGGGCGTACGTCGTCTTTCCCGCGCCGGGCGTCGCCACGGCCAGGAAGTCTCGGGGATCCGCCTGCAGGTATGCCGTGAGCGCGGCCTGCTGCCAGGCACGCAGCTTGGCGGCCGTCCCCCAGGCCGCCCGCTCCGGGAACGCTGGTGACAGGTGGGAGGCGGCGGCGGTACTCATAGGGCGGCCACGGTATCCGGTGCGGCGAGACGACATGCCGAGGCCCCGGCGTCTGAGCCGGGGCCTCGGGGGTGTGCTAGAGCGTGTCGCCGGGAGGCGTCATGGATGGGGCGTTACCGGCCGAATCGGTCAGCGGCCCTGTCGGTAGGTCACCCAGGCGTTCTGCGCCCGGACGATCTGGCCGGGCGTGAAGTTGTCCATGCACGCGTCGTCCGTGTAGTCCATGAAGTTCGTGATCGGGTCGCGGCCGGCCTGGCTGGTGCAGGTGTCCCGTCCGGTCGGGCACCCGAAGGCCGGCGAGGCCTCGGCTGCCGTGTCGGTGACGTAGTCGCCCTGACCCGCGCAGCCGCCCTGGAACGTGTGGTAGAGCCCGAACCAGTGCCCCGCCTCGTGGGTCGCGGTGTCACCCTCGTCGTAGGGCGCGGCGTTGCCACCCTTCAAGCTCTGGTCCAGGACGACGACGCCGTCCATGACGTCGTACGACGACTTCGGGAAGGTCGCCCACCCGAGCAGCCCACCGGAGAGGTTCGCGGTGTAGATGTTGAGGTCGTCCATGGTGCCCTGGCGCAGGGCCGTCTTCATGGCCCGCTCCGCGCTGCTGCCCTGCGAGAGGTTGTACCAGCCGGCGTTGTTCGTCTTATTCACCCCGGCCTTGACGAACGAGAAGCCAGAGCCGCCGTAGGCGCTGTTCAGCACGCTCAGCTGGGCGTCGACCAGACCGGAGACGTCGCCGGTCGTGCCGCTGGTGATGATGTGGAAGTAGACGTTGACCGAGGTGGGCGTGAACGCACCACCACCGCCGGGCTTCCTGGCCGAGCCGTTGGCCGCCTTGGTGTAGCCCTTGGCTGCCATGGCCTTGGCGAGGCCGGCCTCCATGGCCTTGGTCTGGGCGGCGGACAGCTCGTTGCCGTCCTTGCGGTTGCCACCCTGCGCGCTCCGGGCGGCGTTGACCGAGTCGGAGTGCGTGGCGCAGTCGGCGGCGACCGTGGACTCGCCGGCCATCGGCTGGGCGAGTGCGCTGCCCTGGCCGAGGCCGAGTGCGGCGGCCCCCCACACCAACGTGGACAGGGCGATTCGAGAGCGAAGCAACATGTGCGTCCTTTCGCGGGTCACCACCTCCCGGGTTGGGAGGTGGCTCGACCTCGCACGCTAGGAGGCATCGCCCCTGTTCAGGGACGCAAGAAGGTAAAGAGTCGTTCAGGCTTTGGGGGCGACCCGGCGAGTGCGACCGCTCACTCGCCGCCGTCCTGCGGCGCGCGCAGCCCTTCGTAGATCTCCTTGCACGTGGGGCAGACCGGGAACTTCTTCGGGTCGCGTCCCGGCACCCAGACCTTGCCGCACAGGGCCACGACGGGGTCGCCGGACAGGGCGCTCTCGAGGATCTTCTCCTTGCGGACGTAGTGCGAGAACCGCTCGTGGTCGCCCGGTTCCTGCAGCTGCTCCTCGACCTGCTCGCGCTCCAGCACCGCGGTCGTGGTGGAGGGCTGGGCCTGCGGGACCAGCGGGTCGTCCAGGGGGATCTGGGGCTCGCTCATCCCCCGATTGTATGCCGGGCGGTGCTGCGGCTCAGTTCATCTCGGGGTCGGTCGGGAAGGTCGCCACGAACGCCAGGTGGTCACGTTGGCGACGCAGCACGCGGGTCCAGAGCTGCTCGGGGTCGTCGTCGAAGGCGTCGCGCCCCTCCGACTCGACGACGTACCAGCTGCCCGACGCGACCTCCTCCTCGAGCTGCCCGGGTGACCACCCGGCATACCCCGCGAAGATCCGCAGGCCCGCCACCTCGGGCACCACGATCGCCGGAGGCGTGTCGAGGTCGACGAGCCCCAGGCCGCCGAACAGCCGCTTGACCCCCAGCGGCTCGGAGTCCCCCGGGACGGTGACGAGGCCGAGCGCGCTGTCGAGGCCGACCGGTCCGCCTTCGAACAGCACGGAGGGAGCGGTGGCGTAGGCCTGCCAGTCGGGCAGCACCACGTCCACCCGCGCATCCATGGGGCGGTTCAGCACCACGCCCTGCGCGCCCTCCGCGTCGTGGTGCAGGAGGAGGACGACGCTGCGGCAGAACACCCCGTCGACGATCTGGGGCGTCGCGACGAGCAGGTTGCCCGACAGGTCGGTGGTCTCCACGGGTCCCATTCTGCCTGCCCGTGCCAAAGCCCCGGTCGCGGGGACCGGGGCTTTGGCCATTCAGTTGATGTGGACCTCAGGTGCTGCGGCGGTCAGCTGCCGCGCGCGTCACCCGAGGGCCGGGTATGCCGGGTGGCTCAGCCCCGTGCCGCGCGCGAGTAGCTGGGCCGGTCGCCGCGCGCGCCACCGGAGCGGTCGTCACGGTAGGAGCGGTTGCCGCCACCCTGACGGGGACCACGGGGGCCACCGCCGCGGGGACCACTGGACGGGCGTCCGCCACCGCGCTTCGGACCCTCCAGGACGCGGCGCACCTTGTCCTCGGGAACCGGGATGCCGCTGGGGGTCACGGCGCCGGTTGCCGCGAGGCGCGCGTCACCGGGGATCGCCTTGGTCGGGACGGCGTCGATGCCGGCGTCCTTGGCCATCCGCTCCATAGTGCGACGCTGGTGCGGCAGGGCGAGGGTCACGACGGTACCCTTGTCGCCTGCGCGGGCGGTACGGCCCGAGCGGTGCAGGTAGTCCTTGTGGTCGGCCGGCGGGTCGACCTGCAGGACCACAGAGACGTCGTCGACGTGGATGCCGCGGGCGGCGACGTCGGTGGCTACGAGGACCGGCAGGCTGCCGTCACGGAAGGCGCCGAGGACGCGGTTGCGCGCGCCCTGGTTGAGCCCACCGTGCAGCGCCGCGGCGAAGACACCCTGCTCGCGCAGCTGGAGGGCCACACGGTCGGCACCGAGCTTGGTGCGCACGAAGACCACGGTGCGCCCCTCACGGTTGGCGACCTCGGCGGTGATCGTCTTCTTGTGCATCGGGTCGATGAGCAGCACGTGGTGCTCCATCGTGGTGACGGAGGCCTTGGCGTCGTCGGTGGAGTGCGTCTGGGGGTTCGTGAGGTAGCCCTCGACGAGCTTGTCGACACCCTTGTCGAGGGTGGCCGAGAAGAGCATCCGCTGGCCGCCGGCTGGCATCTGGTCGAGGATCGCGGTGACCTCGGGCATGAAGCCCATGTCAGCCATGTGGTCGGCCTCGTCGAGGACGGCGATCTGGATGTCGCGGAGCTGCACGGCCTCGCGCTCGATGAGGTCCTTGAGCCGGCCGGGGGTGGCGATGAGCAGGTCGACGCCGCGGTTCAGGGCGCTGATCTGGGTCGTGTAGGACAGGCCACCGGCGACGAGCTTGTGCTTGAGGCCGAGGACGTGGACGAGGGGCTCGAGCGCGTCGGAGACCTGCATGGCGAGCTCGCGGGTCGGGACCAGCACGAGCGCACGCGGACGACGGGGGGCAGCCTTGTCGCCGTCGGCGAGACGGGACAGCATCGGCAGGCCGAAGGCCAGCGTCTTGCCGGAGCCGGTCTGGCCACGGCCGAGGATGTCCATGCCTGCGAGCGCGTCCGGGATCGTCGCGGCCTGGATCGGGAACGGCGTGGTGATGCCGTCGCGGGCCAGTCGCTCGACGAGACGCTCGGTGAGTCCGAGTCCGGCGAAGCCGTTGTCGGCGTCGACGGTGACGGGACCGTCGACCGTCTTGCGGGTGGCCTTCACCCAGGTGTCGGCTTCCATGCGCTCGGCCTCGGGGTCGACCTGGGCGTCGAAGCTGCGCGGCGCGCGGTCGTTGCGGTCGAAGCTGCGGGCCGGGCGGTCGTTGCGGTCGAAGCTGCGGGCCGGACGGTCGCTGCGGTCGAAGCTGCGGGCCGGACGGTCGCTGCGGTCGAAGCTGCGCGGCGCGCGGTCATCGCGGTCGAAGCTGCGGGCCGGGCGGTCGGTGCGGTCGTTGCTGCGGGCCGGGCGGTCGCTGCGGTCGTAGCTGCGCGGCGCACGGTCATCGCGGTTGAAGCTGGTCACTCGGTGGTCCTCACGGTTGGTGTACTGACGGGGACCACGGCTGTCACTACGGTCACTGGCACTACGGTCACTGCGACGAGCCGGGCGGTCGTCACGGGTGGAGTCGCGGCGCTGCGGCCGCTCGTCACGGTTGAAGGGGCGAGCCGGACGGTCGTCGCGGCTGAAGGTGCGGGGGGCGCGGTCGTCGCGGTCGTAGCTGCGCGCGGGGCGCTCGCTGCGGTCGTAGCTGCGCGGCGCACGGTCGTCACGGTTGAACGTGCGGGCCGGACGGTCGCTGCGGTCGTAGCTGCGCGCACCGCGGTCGTCGCGGTCGTTGCTGCGCGCGGGGCGCTCGCTGCGGTCGTAGCTGCGCGGCGCACGGTCGTCACGGTTGAACGTGCGGGCCGGACGGTCGCTGCGGTCGTAGCTGCGGGCCGGGCGCTCGGAACGCTCGGAACGCTCGGAACGCTCGGGGCGACGGTCACCGTCGCGAGCCGGCCGAGCGGCATACGAGCTGCCACTGGAGGGCGCGGAGGACTGGCCGCGGTGGGCCTTCTTGGGGCCCTTCTTCGCGTCAGCCTTCTTTTCTGGGGTCCACCGGGCCTTTTTGGGCGCGCCGGATCGCAGGTTCTTGGGCACTGATATTCAACTCACTTCAGGTACTCGAGGTAGACACGTCTCGAGCGACCTGGCGAGGGCAACGAAAGAAGACGAGCCTCAGGCCCTTGGGGCCCGTTGGACCGGATCAACAGTTGTCATCCGGTGGGACTGCAGTCGGAGTAGGGAATGCGTCTGTGGCGCCTATGCCACCTCTTGGCGCTGCCAGGCGCCGCCGAACTGAGCCAGAGCAGTCTATCAGCGCCGGAACGCCCGCCCGACCACGACGGACGTGACCCCGAGCACCACCCCGGAAAGGTCCGCCACGGCGTCCCACGGGTCACCTGAGCGGTTCGGCAGCAGGTAGTGCTGGACGAGCTCGCTCACCGGCGCGTGCAGGGCCAACAACCCCACCACGTATGCCGGGCGCACGCCGGCCAGCAGCCCCGCCACCGTGGGGAGCAGGAACAGCAGGACGTGGACGACCTTGTCGCTCCACGTCACCGGGCCCTGGAGGTCGACCCGCGGCCAGTAGAGCGCGGCCAGCTGGGCGAGCAGCAACAGCCCGAAGACGACGTGACGTGGGCCGACGACCACGGTTGCCTGTCCCGGTTCCGCGCTGAGCACGGCGGGCGGCGAGCCCGCAGGAGTCTGGTCGTCGGGTGACGCACTAGCCAATGAGCTCGGGCTCCTCAGCCATCCGCCTCGTCACGACTGCCTCGGGCGTCGTGCCGAGCACCGCCGCCTTGACCGCAGCGGCCACGACCTTGGAGACGTCGGGGTGGAAGACGCTGGGGATGATGTAGGCCGCGTTGAGCTCGTCGGGGTGGACGACCTCGGACAGCGCCTTGGCGGCGGCCAGCATGACGTCCTCGTCGATGGACGTGGAGGCTGCGTCGAGCAGGCCGCGGAACACGCCGGGGAAGACCAGCACGTTGTTGATCTGGTTGGCGAAGTCGGAGCGACCGGTGGCCACGACGGCGGCGTGCTGGGCTGCCGCGATGGGGTCGACCTCGGGCTCGGGGTTGGCCATGGCGAAGACGATCGCCCCGTCGTTCATGGTGGCGATGTCCTCCCCGGTGAGGATCCCCGGGGCGGAGACACCCACGAAGACGTCGGCGCCGGCGAGCGCGCTCTTGAGCGTGCCGGAGACACCGCGGTGGTTGGTGTTCGCGGCAGACCACGCGAGGGCGGGGTGCTCTCCCGACGCGATGTCCTCACGTTCGGGGTGCAGCACCCCGAACTGGTCGGCCACGACGACGTCCGTGGCGCCGGCCTTGAGCAGAAGCTTGAGGATCGCGGTGCCGGCGGCACCGGCGCCCGACATCACCACCCGGCATTCGCTCAGGTCCTTGCCGACGACGCGCAGGGCGTTGCGCAGGGCGGCCAGGGTCACGATCGCGGTGCCGTGCTGGTCGTCGTGGAAGACGGGGATGTCGAGCTCGTCACGCAGCCGGGCCTCGATCTCGAAGCAGCGGGGAGCCGAGATGTCCTCGAGGTTGATCCCCGCGAAGACGGGGCTGATCGCCTTGACCGTGTGGATGATCTCCTCGGTGTCCTGGGTGTCGAGGCAGATCGGGAAGGCGTCGATGTCGGCGAACCGCTTGAACAACGCGGCCTTGCCCTCCATCACCGGCAGCGCGGCCAAGGGACCGATGTTGCCCAGCCCCAGAACGGCCGAGCCGTCGGTCACCACGGCCACCGTGTTGCGCTTGATGGTCAGTCGCCGGGCGTCGGCGGGGTTCTCGGCGATGGCGAGGCAGACCCGCGCGACGCCCGGTGTGTAGATCAGGGACAGGTCGTCGCGGTTGCGGATCGGCACCTTGGACTCGATCTTGAGCTTGCCACCCAGGTGGGCGAGGAACGTGCGGTCCGAGACCTTGCCGATCTCGACGCCGTGCACCCCGCGCATCGCCTCGACGAGCTCGTCGGCGTGGGTGGTGTCCCGGGCAGCTGCGGTGACGTCGACGCGGAGGCGGTCGGCGCCGGAGGCGGTGACGTCGAGCCCGGTGACCAGCCCGCCGCCCTTCTCGATGACGCCGGTGAGCTCGGAGACCGCGGTGGCGCGGGCCGGGAGGGTCAACCGGACGGTGATGGAGTTGGACACGGACGGGGCTGCGCTCATGGTCGGCATTCTCCCGATTACCGCGGGGTACGCCGAACCGGTGCCGAATCGTGGCCGGCGACGCGACGGCGCCGCAGGCCGAGGGCCAGCCGTTGCTCGACGAGCTCCTGCCCCCTCACGGCGAGCCAGGCGCACACCACCGCCAACGGCAGCTCGACGACCACGGCCATCGCCAGGGCGACCCACCGCTCGCTCGGCGTCGGCGCTGTCACCACGTCGAACCACGCGTCTGTCGCGAGGAGCGCCGCGGTGGCACCCGCGACGGCGCCGAGCCAGCGCGCATGACGCAGCGCCGCCCACCCGGTCGCGGCCAGCAGGACCAGGAGCGCCACGTCGAAGCCGCCCCACGCGAGGTCGAAGTGCGCTGCCGGCGCGGTGCCGGGCAACGCCACGAACAGGTAGGCCGTCCACGGCAGCATGAGTGCCGCGAGCGCGGCAAGCGCCCAGCCGACGACCTTGACCCGCCGCGCCCGGGCCCGCATCAGGCCGACGCCGTCGGGGCCGCCGTCGGGGCAGCTGCGGGGGCCGCTGTCGGGGACATCGCGCGCAGCAGGTAGCGCTCGTGCTCGATCTCGCGACCCCAGAAGACGGTGTCGGTCAGCTGCACCACCACCGTCTCCCCGACCAGCTCGCGGACGACGGCGGCGAGCTCGTCGGATGGCACGCCGGCACGCCAGGGCAGGTCCGGCTTGCCGTCGGCAGCCTCCAGTCCCCAGCGCCCCTCGACGAGCACCATCCTGCCGCCGGGCCTCAGCAGGGTGGCCCATCGACGCAGCGCCTCCGTGGGGTCCGGAAGCGTCCACAGGATGTGACGGGCGAAGACCACGTCGAACGAACCCGCTTCGAAGGGCGGCTCGCTCGCGTCCGCCGCCGCGATCTCGATGGCCGACCCGAACGGTGCAGCCTTGGCCACCGCTCGCCGCACCATCTCCGGTGACAGGTCGATGCCTCGCACCTGGTGGCCCATCTCGGCCATCAGCACGCTCATCGTGCCCGTGCCGCAGGCCAGGTCCGCCACCAGCGAAGGCGTCGTCGGCAGCCAGGTGCGCAGCAGGTCCTTCCACGCGGCGCGGATGTCGGAGTCGAGCAGCCCGTGGTCGGGGTAGGTGTCGTACTCGGCGGCGAAGTCGTCCCAGTAGCGGCGGATCACATCTGTGGAAGGTCCAGGAGTGCTCATCGGCTCCAGCCTAGGCTGAACGCATGACACGACACAGCGGGTCACACGTGGAGGTCACCGGCTCAGGCACCGCGTCCGCGGCGCCGGACGTGGTCCGCGTCAGGGCCGGGGTGCGCTGCGACGGCGACGACGTGTCGTCCGCCCTCGCCGATGCAGGCAGCCGGGCGCAGGGACTCGCCCAGGCCGCGCGCGACCACGGCGTGCTGGACGCCGACCTGCGGACGACGGGCACCGGCGTCCACCCGCGGCACGACCGCGAGGGGGTCACTGTGGTGGGGTACACGGCATACCAGAGCCTGTCGGTCACGGTGCGCGACCCGGGTCGCGTCGGCAGCCTCGTCGAGGCCTTCGCCGGCGTCGCGGGCAACGCCCTCACGATCGACCACATCGGGCTCGAGCTCGCCGACTCCGCACCCCTGCTCGCCCAGGCTCGCGAGGCCGCCTTCGCGGACGCCAGGGCCAAGGCGGAGCAGTATGCCGCGCTGGCCGGCCGCGAGCTCGGGAAGGTTGAGCGGCTGTCCGATGTTGATCGGGGTGGAGCCCAGCCCCGGTTTGCGATGATGGCAGCCGGCAAGGCGGCAGACCTGTCCGTCGAGCTGGGCGAGAACTCGGTGACCGCGACCGTCGCGGTCCGATGGGAGTGGACCTAGAGATGGCAAGCACGACGCTGACGGCGGAGAACTTCGAGAAGACGATCCTCGAGGGAGGCACCGTGTTCGTGGACTTCTGGGCCGAGTGGTGCGGCCCGTGCAAGCGGTTCGGACCGGTCTTCGAGAGTGCCTCGGAGAAGCACACCGACGTCGTCTTCGGCAAGGTGGACACCGAGGCCGAGCAGGCGCTCGCCGCCGCCGCGAACATCACCTCGATCCCCATGCTCATGGGGTTCCGCGACGGCATCCTCGTCTTCGCCCAGGCCGGCGCGCTGCCCGCGCCCATGCTCGAGGACGTCATCACCAAGGTGCAGGGCCTCGACATGGACGCCGTACGCGCGGACATCGAGTCGCAGAAGGCCACCCAGAGCTGATTCGCCGCGTTCGTCTGCTCCACCGCTCGGCGATCGGCCGCCCCGCGTCAGCGGTGCGCCGCGAGCGAGGGGCCGTGGCTGGCCGACCTGCTCGTCCACCACTGCAGGAGCAGCAGGCCGCCGACCAGGATGCAGACCACCTCGGAGATCGCGGCCGCGAAGACGTAGAAGCCCTCCCACCGGTCGTGGATCCCCATGAAGCCCACGGTCGTGGCGAGGACGAACGCGCCCAGCGTGGACGCTCCGAAGCCCAAGGTCAGGAACGCCGGCACCCAGTGCTCCCAGCGCAGCAGCAGGACCGCGATGACCACGCCGGCGACGACGTTCACGAGGAAGGCGGGCCCGACCGACTGGTGGCGCACGCCGCCGAACCAGAGCTTCAGGTGGTCCGCAGCCGACACCACCAGGGCGGCCGCACCCAGTGCTCGCCACTTCATGACGCCCTCCTTCTCCCGGCCGACGCCGCACGGGCGTCCTGGTGGTGGAGACGGTTCAGGGTCGGGTCCCGTTCAGTGGTCGACGCGTTCGGTGGTAGCCGCCTTCAGTGGCCTTCGCGTTCAGTGGTCCAGTTGCACTGGCGGGTCCGCGGGCGGACCGAACGCCGCCAGGAAGCGGTCGCGGAACGCATCCATCCGCCAGGTCGGCGCGTCGGGACCGGGACGCATCCCCTCCTGCCAATTCCAGCCACTGACCCGCTGCGTCACGCCCGGGTCGTGCGCCACGATGGTGACCGGCACCCGGTGGCTGGCCCCGGGTCCTGAGACCACGGTCGAGGGCTGGTGGTCGCCCAGCAGCACCAGGACGAGGTTGTCGTCGTGGACCGTCCGCACGAAGGACGCGAGGCTCTCGAGCGAGTAGGAGATCGACTTCGCGTAGGCCGCTCGCACCGACTCGGGGTCGCGCCAGGTCTGGGCCCTCGTCGGGGCCCGGGCGCGGACGGGGCCGAAAACCGAGCCGTCTCCGACCGACGACCAGTCGACCATGGTCGGGAGCGGAGCCCAAGGGGCGTGACTGGTCACGAGGTCGATCTCGGCCATCACCGGGGCGCGGGCCCCTCTCCACAGCTCCCGGTCGGCGAACGCCTTGAGCGTGTACTGGTCCGGCATCGTCGCGTAACCGAACTGCGGGCCGGCATACCCCACGTTCCGCGCGTCGTAGACCTGGTCGTAGCGGTAGAAGGACCGGCCCTGGGGCCAGTCGCTGCGGTTCGCGGGGACGTCGCCCACCGTGCGCCAGCCGGCGCGTTCGAAGGCGCCACTCAGGGTCAGCCGGTCGGTGGCGACGAGCTGGTCGTAGCGCCGCTGGCTGTCCACCCAGACACCCGACTGGAGGGTGGAGTGGGCCAGCCAGCTGGTGCCCCCGAACGTGGGTGAGTCGAGCCAGGCGCTCCGCGTCGAGTAGCCGGCCGAACGCAGCTGGCTCGTGCCCCTGGCCAGCGTCGACGAGACGGACGCCGACTCCGGCGAGCCGGTCACCGCCACCTCGCCGTAGCTCTCCACGAAGACGATGAGGACGTCCTTGCCGCGCAACCCGGACAGCAGGTCACCGGCCGGCGTCGCCGCGAAGGCGTCCCTCGCGACCGCGCGTGCGAAGACCTCGTGGTCGCGCACCGCCGAGCGAACCTGACCCACGTGGCTCGTGACGAGCCCCACGGCCGGCGTGGCCGCGAGAGGCGTGCCCGGGGCGACCTGGACGTGGGCGACCGCGACCGCGAGCCACGTGCCGGTCGCGACGGCGAGGACCGTGGCCCAGCCACGCCGATGGCGGTCGACGCGGGGATCCAGCAACCGCACCGCGTGGCGCACCGAAAAGGGGCACCCCACGAGCAGGCCGAGGACCAGGACGACCGCACCGATGACGGCCGCCGTTGCAGCGGTGCGGCCCGCCGAGTCGTCGACCAGGCCGTACACGTCCCGCAGGTAGGTCCAGTCGGTCACGACGTCGAAGGGTCGGCTCAACGCCGAGGTGAAGCCGATGTCGAGGAGCTTGAGCACCGTGAGGACCCCCAGCACCAGGCCGCCCACGAGGGCGAGCGGCTCTCGCCACCGCGAGGGCAGCACGAGGACCACCGCCAGGAACACGAGGGGCTCGAGCGGCAGGCGGCCCAGCCAGTCCACCGGTCTGCCGATGGCGTCGTCGGGCGCCACGAGCACCACCCACACGAGCAGGCCGGTCGCGACGGCGCCGATCATCCCGGCCAGTCGCGCCGGGCGACGCCTCCTCGACGGGCGCGTCACTCGAGCACCCTCGCGGGCTGGCTCCCGGTCTCAGGACCCACGGGCCGGGCGAGGGAGGCGATGGCGCCACCTGTGATCCCGTGCCGTCCGACCCTCTGCCGCCGAGCCGGCCACAGCTCGGCGGCCTGCGTCCCGAACGACCAGGCCAGGAGGGTGAGTGCCACCACGACGACGGGGCCGGAGACCTCCCGGGGCACCAGCTGTGCCGTGACCACGGTGAGCACGATGCCCTGGAGGGCGGCAACCGCCTTGCGTGAGTAGCGAGGTGGCACGGCCCCGCTGAGCCAGGGCGCCACCCAGGTGGCCACCATGAACGCGTAGCGGAAGACCCCGATGGCCAGGACCCACCAGCCGAGCACCATGGAGGCAGCAACGCTGAGCACGAGGATGAGGAAGGCGTCCACCTCCATGTCCATCCGGGCGCCCAACGGTGTCGCCGTCCCGGTCTGCCGGGCGACCCACCCGTCGACCGCGTCGAGCACCAGCGCCACCCCCGCGATCACGACGAGCACCGTCGGGAGCTCGTGACCGGGTAGGTGCGCCTGGCCGAGAAGGGACTGCGCGGTGAGCGACGCCACGACGCACGCGAGCGTGGCCCGGGTCACCGTGACATGGTCGCCTGGCCCCAGGCGATGCGGTCGCCGGCCGGTGAGGGCCCGGGCCAGGAGTGCCCCACCGAGCAGGGCGCACCCGAAGCCTGTCCCCACCCCTGCGGCGCCGACGTGTGCCGCCCGGTCAAGGGTGCCGAGCAGCCCCAGCTGGGCGACTGCGCTGCCGACCGGGAGGGCTCGCAACGAGCGCACCGCACCTCCTCTGTCGCAACGTCTGACTTCTAGGACGGGCCAGCCTGCACCGGCGTTCACGGGTCCCTGCTCCCCTGCAGGTCTCGATCCGGCTGGAGGGAAACCCGCAGTGGTGAGGTGAGGGCGATGGCTAGGGTGGGCACGTGTCCGCCGCTGCCCGCGCGTACTGGCTGGCCGAACCCGGGGTCGGTGAGATCCGGCCTTCGGCCCTTCCCGCGCGCGGACCCGCGGAGGTCCTCGTGCGCACCGAGTACTCGGCGATCAGCCGCGGCACCGAGACCCTCGTCTTCGGGGGTCGCGTCCCGCAGAGCCAGTATGCCGCGATGCGGGCTCCCTTCCAGGAAGGCGACTTCCCGGGGCCGGTCAAGTACGGCTACCTCAACGTCGGGGTCGTCGAGGACGGCCCGGACCATCTCGTGGGCCAGACGGTGTTCTGCCTCTTTCCCCACCAGACGAGGTACGTCGTGCCGGTTGGTGCGGTCGCGGTCGTGCCGGACGGCATCCCTCCCCAGCGCGCCGTGCTGGCGGGCACGGTCGAGACGGCGGTCAACGCCCTGTGGGACGCCGCTCCCCTGGTCGGTGACCGGGTCGTCGTGGTGGGAGCCGGCATGGTCGGGTGCTGCGTCGCGCGGCTGCTGGCGCAGGTTCCCGGCGTCCGCACGACCTTGGTCGACGTGGACGAGTCCCGTGCCGCGGTGGCGGCCTCTCTGGGCGTCGACTTCGCCGTGCCTGACGGGGTGGAGCGGGGTGGCGCGGACCTCGTCCTGCACACCAGCGCGACCTCGGAAGGCCTCCAGCTGTCCCTGGAGCTGCTCGCCACCGAGGGGGAGGTGGTGGAGCTCAGCTGGTACGGCGAGGGTGAGGTGCAGCTCGCCCTCGGGGGGGTGTTCCACTCACGTCGGCTGGGCATCCGCGCCAGCCAGGTCGGAATGGTCTCGCCGGCCCGACGCTCGCGCCGCACCCCGGCCGACAGGCTTTCCCTGGCCCTCGAGCTCCTGCGCGACCCTGCCTTCGACGCCCTCGTCACCGGTCGGTCGACGTTCGACGAGCTGCCGCAGGTCATGGCCGCGCTCCACGACGGAAACCTCCCGGCGATCTGTCACCTCATCACCTACGACCAGGGGTAGACCGTGTTCACAGTGACCGTGCGGGACCACATGATGATCGCCCACAGCTTCCGCGGCGAGGTCTTCGGACCGGCCCAGGCACTGCACGGCGCGACCTACGTCGTCGACGCCACCTTTCACGCCGAGACCCTGGACGAGGACGGCATCGTCGTCGACATCGGTCGGGCGGTGGCCCAGCTGCACGAGGTGCTCGCCGACCTGAACTACCGCAACCTGGACGAGGACCCGGCCCTCAGCGACACCAACACGACGACCGAGGTCCTGGCCCGTCTGGTGGCCGACCGCCTGGCCGACCGCGTCCGCGCCGGCGACCTCGGCGACACCGCCCGGCGCGTCGGTGCCCTCACCGTGACGCTGTCCGAGTCCCCGGTGGCGTGGGCGAGCTACGAGCGGACCCTGTGACCACCGTGCATGTCGTCCTCCCCGACAGCGTCGAGGACCCAGCACGGCCGAGCGGGGGCAACACCTACGACCGTCGGGTCTGCTCGGAGCTCTCGGCGCTCGGGTGGTCGGTGCAGGTCCATGCGGTGCCCGGTCCCTGGCCACACCCCGACGCCCGAACCCGCGTGACCCTCGCGGGCGAGCTGGCGGCCCTGCCGCGGGGCGCCCTGGTCCTGCTCGACGGTCTGGTCGCGTCGTGCACGCCCGACGTGCTCGTACCGGAGACGGACCGGCTTCGGGTCGTCGTGCTCGTCCACCTGCCGCTAGGTCACCCGCGCCCGCTGGAGCCCCTCCAGCCGCCGGGTCAGCAACCCGACCCCGCGCAGGGTGAGCGCGCGGTCCTCGAGGCCTCCGCAGCCGTCCTGACCACCAGCCACTGGACGAGGCGGTGGCTGGTGGACCGCTACGACCTGGCTCCCGACCGGGTGCGGGTGGCCCAGCCCGGAGTCGACAGTGCCACGCCTCGCGCCGGCACCCCGTCGGGTGGCGAGCTGCTCTGCGTGGCAGCGGTCGTCCCCGCCAAGGGCCACGGCGCGCTGCTCGACGCGCTGGCCTCCGTGCACGACCTGCCGTGGCGGCTCGTCTGCGCCGGGTCCCTGGACCTCGCCCCCGACCACGTCGCCCGGTTGCGAGCGCAGTGCCACGAGGCGGGGATCGCCGACCGGGTCACCTTCGTCGGTCCCCTCGCCGGTCGCGACCTCGACCTGGCGTATGCCGCGGCCGACGTGCTCGTCCACGCGTCGCGGATCGAGACGTACGGCCTCGTCGTCACCGAGGCGCTGGCCCGTGCCCTGCCGGTCATCGCGACCTCGGTGGGCGGCGTAGCGGCGGCGATGGGGACAGCTCCCGACGGCACGGTGCCGGGCCTGCTCGTGCCGCCGGGGCCGGACGAGCTGGGCCGGGCCGTGCGGTCCTGGCTCGAGGATGCTGCCCTCCGCGCTCGGCTCCGGGCTGCCGCCCGCGCACGCCGAACCACGCTGTCGCCGTGGTCGACGACGGCACAAGTGGTCGCCTCCGTGCTCGCCGAGGTCGCGGCATGACCCTCACCGTGAGCCATTCCCACGGGCGACGGGCCCGCCGGCGCATCTCGAGCCGACGGGCGGAGGTGAACCCCGGCCACGCGGCATACGTCAGTGCTTGTGCAGGCGATGTCCCTCCGGGACAGGTCCGCGTGGGAACCACCCTGGAGGGGCGTGCCTTGGCGATGACTGGACCTCACCCCGACTGGTCGCGCGGGGCGAGAGGTGTGTCAACGGTGGCGCTGCGCGTCGGCGGCTCGGTGGTGACCCAGCGCCTTGGTGGGGCGGTTGTCCTGGGGTTCGTCGTGTGGCAGCTTGGCCTCGGCTCGTCGCTCCACGCCTTGCGGGCCATCGACGCGTGGTCGCTCGGTGCGGCCTTGGTCCTCACGGCGGCCACGACGGTCTGCTGCGCCTGGCGGTGGAGCCTCGTGGCCGCCGGGCTCGGTGCGGACGTGCCGCTGCGCCCAGCGGTGGCGGCCTGCTACCGCTCCCAGTTCCTCAACACGGCGACCCCAGGTGGGGTGCTCGGGGACGTCCACCGCGGTGTGCGGCTCGGCCGCCACCACGGCGACACAGGCAAGGGCCTCCGGTCCGTCATCTGGGAGCGCAGCGCCGGCCAGGTCGTGCAGGCCGTAATGGCCCTCGTGGTGTTGACAGTGCTCCCCTCTCCCCTACGACCCGTCCTGGGATGGGTGTGGGTGGCCGCGGTGGTCGGAGCGGCAGGCGTCCTCGTCGGGCGTCTGGCCCGGCGTCGACCGGACGCCGGCTGGGTGAGCGCGCGCGTCACCGCGACCCTGGCGGAGCTGCGCCGGGCCCTCTGCGCCCGGCGCACCTGGCCGCTGGTCGTCCTGGCATCCGCGCTGGCCGTCATCGGGCACGTGCTGACGTTCGTCGTGGCGGCCCGGACTGCCGGGGCGACCGCACCGACGGCACGGCTCGTGCCCCTCGCCTTCGTCGTGCTCGTCTCCATGGGGGTGCCCCTGAACGTCGCCGGGTGGGGGCCGCGGGAAGGTGTGGCGGCCTGGGCCTTCGGGGCGGCCGGACTCGGCGCCGACGCCGGACTGTCGACCGCCGTGGTCTACGGAGTGCTGGTGTTCGCCGCGAGCCTCCCGGGGGCGGTCGTGATGCTCGTGGCGAAATCTGGGCGCACTCACCCGGCGCGGGCGCAGCTCGCGGAGGCGGTCCCCGCGGTCCCGGTTCCCGTTCTCGTCTCCGTCCCCGTCCCCGTCGTGCACTCCGCTCGCCCCGACGGCCCGGGAACAGGCTCGTGACCGACCGCCCCTACACCCTGCTCAGCTGCAGCATCTCGATGGACGGCTACCTCGACAGCGCGTCAGCGGGGCGGTTGCGGCTGTCGAACGCCGCCGACTTCGACCGCGTCGACGCCGAGCGGGCCACCTGCGACGCCATCCTCGTCGGGGCCGGCACCATCCGCGAGGACGATCCTCGGTTGCTCGTGCGCTCCGCCGCGCGCCGCGCCGACCGAGTGGCGCGCGGCTGTCCTCCGTCCCCGACCAAGGTCACGGTGACCACCGGGGGCCATCTGGACCCGGACGCAGCGTTCTTCCTCGCCGGCGGCGGCGAGAAGCTCGTGTACTGCCCCAGCGGGGCGGCCGCCGCTGTGCGGCGGCGGTTTGGCGAGGTGGCGACGGTTGTCGATGCGGGCGAGCCGGTGAGGCTCCGCGGAGTCGCCGAGGACCTCCACACCCGCGGCCTGCGCCGTCTCATGGTGGAAGGTGGCGGTTCGGTGCTCACCCAGTTCCTCACCGAGGACCTGGCAGACGAGCTCCAGCTGGTGGTCGCCCCGGTGTTCGTCGGCGACTCCGGTGCAAGGAGGTTCGTCGACGACGGCCGTTTCCCGTGGTCCGAAGAGCGCCGCGCCACTCTCGTCGAGGTGCAGCAGATCGGTGACGTCGCCCTCCTGCGGTACGCGCTCTCCGCACGGTTCCGCTCGAGCTGGTCGGACAGGGACCGTTGAGCACAAAGGTCGTCGACGGGCGCCCGTTGCCTCACTGGCAGACTGCGTCCCATGTCGTCGTGGTCCATCCAAGCCCTCGGGTGGGCAGGTTCAGCCCTGCTCATCTTCTCCCTGCTCCAGCAGCGCGTCCTGCGCTTCCGGCTGCTCAACCTCACGGCGAGCTGCACGCTCATCCTCTTCAACGCGATGCTGCACGTCTGGCCGATGGTCGGCATGAACACCGTCACCGCCGGCATCAACGTCTGGATGATCACCAAGCTGCTGCGTGAGCGCGGCGACGAGTCGGTCTACGAGGTGGTGGCCGTCGGTCCGGACGAGTCCTACCTCCAGCACTTCCTCAAGGTCCAGGGCAAGGACATCGCCCGGTACTTCCCCCAGTTCGACCCGGCCGACCTCGGGACCGGCCGCAGCGCCTATCTCGTCGAGCGCGGCAACGAGACCGTCGGGGTGGTCGTCGTGCGCGATGCCGGAGACGGCGTCGCCCAGGTGGAGCTCGACTACGTGACGCCCCGCTTCCGCGACTTCTCCCCCGGCGAGTTCGTCTACCGCAGCAGCGGGTTGTTCCGGGGCAAGGGCATCCGCCAGATCGTGACGCCCCCGGGCATGGTCAACCCCTACTACGCGCGCCTCGGTTTCCGCGAGGAGGGCGACCACTGGGTCGCCGACCTGGCCTGACCCACCGGCGCGTGCGTGCCGTCCTCGACATCGGATTCGTCAGCGGCCTTGCGTCTCACGACGGACCGTGAGGAAGAGGCGGTGCGCCGTGATCACTGCCGCCGCCCACGCGAGTCCCAGCGCCCACCCCGCCACCACGTCGGTGAGCCAGTGGTGGCCGAGGAAGACCCGGCTCAGTCCCATCGTCACGACGAAGACGGCACCCACCGCCACGCTCACGATGCGTGCCCACGCGGCGTCGAGGCGACGGAGGACGAGGTAGACCAGGACTGCAGCGAGCACCGTGGCGTTCAGCGTGTGCCCGCTCGGAAAGCTCGGCGAGCTCTCGTAGGGCGCCACGGCTTCGGACAGGGGCGGCCGCGCCCGGCCGATCAGGGCCTTTCCGGTGGTCGTCATGGCGAGCGAGCCGATCGCCGCAATCACCATGAGCACCAACGGAGTTCGGGACCGCCATCGCCAGACCATGAGCAGGGTCAGGACGGTCGCGACGATCGGCATCCCGATCGGCCCGCCGACGTCGGTGTAGAGCGTCACCGCGTGGTCGAGACCGGGTGTGCGCCAGGCGATCGCCTGGTCGAGCACCGGTTGGTCGAGCCCCGCGATTCCGTCGGCGTCGACCACCGCCTCGTAGACCTCGGTCGCCGCGGCGGTCAGCGCCACGGCGGCGGCGCCACCGACGAGGGCGGTCACGACCAGGACGACGTGCGCTGCGCTCCACCGGGCGAGCCCGACGGCCCGGCGCACGACCACCGACGCCAGCCGGCGGCCAAGGGAGGTTCGCCAGTCGGTCAGGTCGCGGGACCCGATCCGCTCTTCGGCCGAGGTGTCGTCGCGCAGCATCGGGCCATCCTCGCAAAGCCGACCAGTCGGCATACCCACTGGCCTGCGGCATTGCCGGTATGCCGCGCGGCCGGGGTGGTGCCCCCGGGCACCACGAAGGCCCGGTCGCGAACGACCGGGCCTCGAGGCTGAACTGCCGTGTGAACACCGCGGTGGTGGAGGTGGCGGGAATTGAACCCGCGTCCATTGACGGGAAACCAGGACTTCTCCGGGTGCAGTGCGCTAAGGATTTTCTCGGCCCCAGTGCTCGCACGCACACGTCCACTGACAGGCCCAGTCGAGTAAGAGTCCCGCGCAGCCCCTCGACATGACTACGCAGCAAGTTCTCTAGTTGACGCCAGACACTGAGACGAGAACTAGCTCAGGCTGACGGACTTTGGAGCTCGCTCAGGCGGCGAGGGCAAAGTCGGTGCGCTTGGAATCGGCACCTATTGGTTTGCCAGGAGCGTTAACGAGATAACCAGGCATCCTCGACCCGCTTCCCCTGAAATGCCGACCAATGTCGAAACCGATCACCCCCGTGCTCCTGCGAGTGCAGGGGTGTTCACACGACCGCTGTTCAGTTGTTGCTGTTCCCAGCCTACCGTCCAACAGCGACAGCCCCTCACGCATTTCCCTCGGCGCCCATTTCTGTCGCACGAGCTCTCCGGGGCAAATCTGTCCAAGGTTTGTCCAATCTGGTCCCCGGCCGCCGCCGAATCACCTGCGCAGGGTCCGGGCGCGTGACACGCGGTGACCACAGCCCGGGACCACCACACCGCAGTGGATTCCTGGAGGAACAGACATGATCGCTCGACGTCTCATGACCGCCGTGGCCGCCTTCGGCCTCGCGGGCACTGCCGCCCTGGCCGGCGCGCCAACCGCCTCAGCGCACGGGGCCGGCCACGGCACGGACCCGTCCGCGACCGGCACCCGGAGCCTGGCCGCCGTCCTCGCCGAGGACGGCTCCGGCTTCGACCACCAGTGGAACGACTTCGACATCGTCGACAACGCGGTGACCGCCGTGCTGACCGCCAAGCCCGGCTCAGCCGTGGGCGTGCTGGCCGACGGCACCGTCCCCCTCACGGCGTTCCTGCCGACCGACAGGGCCTTCCGCCGGCTCGCGTCGGACCTCACCGGCAAGCGCTACACCTCGGAGTCGGCCGTCTTCGCCGATGTGGCCTCGCTCGGCATCGACACCGTGGAGGCGGTGCTGCTCTACCACGTCGTCCCCGGCGCCACGGTGACGTACCGGCAGGCCCTCCGCTCCGACGGCGCGACCCTCACCACCGCCTCGGGTGGGACCGTGCAGGTCGACGTGGTCTGCAGGCACTTCGTGCAGCTGGTGGACGCCGACCCCGACGACCGCAACCCCTGGGTCGTGGCACCCGACCTCAACAAGGGCAACCGTCAGATCGCCCACGGGATCTCTCAGGTGCTTCGCCCGCTCGACCTCTGAGCGACCCAGCGCGAGGCGCAGCCGCGGCCGCAACCTGGCCGTGGCTGCGCCACGTCGTGCAGGTATGCCGCCGTGCGCAGTGCGGCCTCAGCCTCCGGCAACCGACGCCTCCTGCGCCACGAACTCGTCCCGAGCAGCGAGGATCGTGCTGACATGCGTCTCGGCCCAGTCCGTGAGCACGGCGATCGGCCCTCCGAGCGAGATCCCGAGCTCGGTGAGGGCGTAGTCCACCCGGGGCGGCACCTGGGCGAAGACGGTGCGAGTGAGCAGGCCGTCACGCTCCATCGCGCGGACCGTCTGGGTGAGCACCTTGGGCGCCACGCCACCGACCCGCGCACGCAGCTCGGTGAAACGCAGCGGACCACCGGCCAGAGCGCCGATCACCAGGACCGTCCACTTGTCGCCGATCCTGTCGAGCACCACCCGGGTGGGGCAGTCGGGGTCGAAGGCGTTGCCGCGTCCCTCGCCGGGAGCCTCGACAGCCGTTCTGGCCTGCTTGGTAACCATGAGGTACTTATAGCACGTTGAAGTGCTCAGTAACCAATGGTTACTGTCGTCCACGTCAGCACGGACCCCACGGAAGGCACACCCATGAAGATCGCCCTGTTCGGCGCCAGCGGCATGATCGGCTCTCGCATCGCGACCGAGGCCCTCTCGCGCGGCCACGAGGTGACCGGCTACACGCGCAGCGGCTCCCCTCTCCCCACCGGTGCCGTCGCCGCCACCGGCGACCTCGCCGACGAGACCGCCGTGAAGGAGGCTGCCACCAGCCACGACGTGGTGGTGTCGGCGACCGGGCCGAGCCGCACCGGGGGAAGCCACGAGGCATGGCTGGCAGCGGTCCAGAACCTCGTCGACCACGCTGCCGGCGCGCGAGTGCTCTTCGTGGGCGGCGCCGGCTCCCTTCTCACGCCGGACGGCACGCGCCTGCTCGACTCACCAGGCTTCCCCGTCGAGTACCTCGCCGAGTCACGCGCCGGCGCCGCCGCGCTCGACATCTTCCAGGGTGCACCCGACGAGCTCGACTGGACGTTCTTCTCCCCCGCGCCCGTCATCGCCCCGGGCGAGCGCACCGGTGCCTACACCGTGGCGCTCGACACCCCCGCGGGCGATTCGATCAGTGCCGAGGACTATGCCGTCGCCCTGGTCGACGAGCTCGAGCGTCCGCGGCACCGTCGCCAGCGCTTCACCGCAGCGAGCTGAGCGGGGCTGGTCCAGCACCCTCAGCGGCAGGCACGGGGCTCGGACTGCGCCCTGAGCCGCTTGGCCTTGGTCGGTGTGGGGCGGCATCCGTGGCCGGCCGCCACCCGACCGCGGAGGCCGAGCGCCTTCCCGTGGGCGCGGCCGTCGTCGCTGCGCTGCAGCCATCCCCGGGCCAAAGCGCCACCTCCCGGCAGGGAGATCGGCAGGCCCACGGGAGCCACTCCCCCGGCGCTGGTGGTGCCGGAGCTGCCCGGAAGCGCCAGCGCCTGTGCCGGCAGCGCCGTCCCGCCGTCATCGGAACCCGCTGAATCCACTGCACCCCCCACCGCTCCGCCCCCGGCCCGGGACGACGAGCCACCCGAGGCGTGACCGGGCGAGCCGTCGCGGGTCGGGCGGGTGGTCGGGCGGGTAGGGACGGCCGAGGGGCGCGCGGTGTGAGGCGCCTGGGCCTGCGGGCCCCCGGTTGCGCGACGCTCGCCGCCCGTGAAGATCGTCGCGGCCACCACTCCCACGGCGAGAAGGAGCGCTGACACCATCACGGTGGCGATCACGCGGGAGATCACGACGGGGGCCTTGCGCACGTGCCTGCCTGCCATGAGCCGCCTCGGTTCGACGTCGACGCCACCGGAGTGCCTGCCCCGCCTGCGCCGGGGCCCCCTGCACGCCCGTCCAGCGTAGCCATCGGGCGGGCCCGCAGGCAGCCCCCCACCGCGGTCGTCCGCAGGCCGTGCGGCGGGGCGACGCGCGCCTTCGCGCGCCCGGAGCACACGGCATACCCGCAGTGGTTGGTCCGCATGGCGGGCGCGCCGTCTCACGAGTCGGGACCTCACTAGGATCGGACGCACGCCGCACATCCCCTCACCGGACCCATCACCCCTGGGTGCCGATCCCCTGGAGGTCACGTGTTCAGCAAGGTCCTCGTCGCCAACCGTGGTGAGATCGCGGTCCGCGCGTTCCGCGCCGCGACCGAGCTCAACGCCAAGACGGTCGCCGTCTTCCCCTACGAGGACCGCAAGTCCGAGCACGTCCTGAAGGCCGACGAGGCCTACCGGATCGGTGACGAGGGACACCCGGTCCGGGCCTACCTCGACCCAGAGGGCATCGTGCGCACCGCCGTCGAGGCGGGTGCGGACGCCGTCTACCCCGGCTACGGCTTCCTGTCCGAGAACCCCGACCTGGCCGAAGCGTGTGCGAATGCCGGCGTGACGTTCGTCGGGCCGCCGGCCTCGGTGCTGCACCTGACGGGCAACAAGGCCCGCGCCATCGCCGCCGCGAAGAAGGCCGGACTGCCCACGCTCAAGGGTGCCGAGCCGAGCACCGACATCGACGCCCTCGTGGCTGCCGCCGAGGAGATCGGCTTCCCGATCTTCGCCAAGGCGGTCGCCGGAGGCGGCGGTCGCGGCATGCGGCGGGTGGAGCGGCGCGAGGACCTGCGCGACTCGCTGGAGGCCTGCATGCGCGAGGCCGAGTCCGCGTTCGGTGACCCGACGGTCTTCCTCGAGGAGGCAGTGGTCAGCCCGCGGCACATCGAGGTGCAGATCCTCGCCGACGGTGCGGGCAACGTCATCCACCTCTTCGAACGCGACTGCTCCGTGCAGCGACGGCACCAGAAGGTCGTCGAGATCGCCCCGGCCCCGAACCTCCCACCCGAGCTGCGCGAACAGATGTGCGCCCACGCGGTCGCTTTCGCCAAGGAGATCGGCTACGTCAACGCGGGCACCGTGGAGTTCCTCCTCGCCCCCGACGGCCGCTACGTCTTCATCGAGATGAACCCGCGCATCCAGGTCGAGCACACCGTCACCGAGGAGATCACCGACGTCGACCTGGTCAGCTCCCAGCTGCGCATCGCCAGCGGCGAGACCCTCGAGGACCTGGGCCTCTCGCAGGACACCTTGCAGATCCGCGGCGCGGCGCTGCAGTGCCGCATCACCACGGAGGACCCGGCCAACGAGTTCCGTCCCGACACCGGACGGATCACGACCTACCGTTCGGCCGGAGGCGCGGGCGTCCGCCTCGACGGCGGGACGATCTTCGTCGGGGCCGAGATCGGCGCCCACTTCGACTCGATGCTCGTCAAGCTCACCTGCCGCGGCCGGGACTTCCCGACCGCAGTGCGTCGGGCCAGGCGCGCGCTGGCCGAGTTCCGGATCCGCGGCGTCTCGACCAACATCCCGTTCCTCCAGGCCCTGCTCGAGGAGCCCGACTTCCAGGCCGGCCGGCTGACCACCGCGTTCATCGACGAGCGCCCCGAGCTGCGCACCGCGCGAGTTCCCGCCGACCGAGGCACCAAGCTGCTCACCTACCTCGCGGACGTCACGGTCAACCAGCCGCACGGCCCCGGGCGCACGCGGGTCTCCCCCCGCTCCAAGCTGCCCGCGATCGACCGCGCGACTCCCCCGCCGCCCGGTGCGCGCGACCGGTTGTTGCTGCACGGCCCCCAGGCGTTCGCGGAGGCCCTGCGGGCCCAGGAGGCGGTGGGGGTCACGGAGACAACGTTCCGCGACGCCCACCAGTCGCTGCTCGCCACCCGGGTCCGCACCCGTGACCTCATGCACGTCGCCCCGCACGTCGCCCGGCTGACGCCCCAGCTGCTGTCCGTCGAGGCCTGGGGAGGCGCGACGTACGACGTGGCCCTGCGCTTCCTGGCCGAGGACCCGTGGGACCGCCTCTCGCGCCTGCGGGAGGCGATGCCCAACCTGCCGCTGCAGATGCTCCTGCGCGGGCGCAACACGGTCGGTTACACCCCCTACCCCACGGCCGTGACCGACGCCTTCGTCACCGAGGCCGCCAGCACCGGCATCGACATCTTCCGGATCTTCGACGCCCTCAACGACGTCGGGCAGATGCGCCCCGCCATCGACGCGGTCCGGGCCACCGGCACTGCCGTCGCCGAGGTCGCGCTCTGCTACACCGGTGACCTCACGAGCCCCGCCGAGAAGCTCTACACCCTCGACTACTACCTGCGGCTGGCCGAGCAGATCGCCGAGGCCGGCGCGCACGTCATCGCCATCAAGGACATGGCCGGCCTGCTGCGGGCTCCTGCGGCACGCACCCTCGTCACGGCGCTGCGCGAGCGGTTCGACCAACCCGTCCACCTGCACACGCACGACACCGCAGGTGGGCAGCTCGCCACCCTCCTGGCCGCCATCGACGCGGGCGTCGACGCGGTGGACGTCGCCAGCGCAGCCATGGCCGGCACCACCTCGCAGCCACCGATGTCGAGCCTGGTCGCGGCCACCGACGGCACCCCGCGCGCCACCGGGTTGGACCTGGGCGCCGTCAACGACCTGGAGCCCTACTGGGAGGCGGTGCGGCAGCTGTACTTCCCGTTCGAGTCCGGCCTGCCCTCCCCCACCGGTCGCGTCTACACGCACGAGATCCCCGGGGGCCAGCTCTCCAACCTGCGCCAGCAAGCGATCGCCCTCGGGCTCGGCGACCACTTCGAGGAGGTCGAGGACATGTATGCCGCGGCCAACCGCATCCTCGGCAACATCGTCAAGGTCACCCCGAGCAGCAAGGTGGTCGGCGACCTCGCTCTGGCCCTCGTGGGCGCGAAGGCCGACCCGTCGGACTTCGAGGCCAACCCCACGAAGTACGACATCCCGGACTCCGTCATCGGCTTCCTCTCCGGCGAGCTCGGCGACCCACCCGGCGGCTGGCCCGAGCCGTTCCGCACCAAGGCGCTGGAGGGCCGCACCACCAGGCCGCGGGTCAGCGAGCTCAGCGAAGAGGACAGCGAAGCACTCGAGGCGAGCCCGCGGCACACCCTCAACCGGCTGCTGTTCCCGGGCCCGACCTCTGACTTCGAGAAGTCGCGGGATGCCTACTCCGACCTCGCCGTCCTCGGCACCCGCGAGTTCCTGCACGGCCTCGAGGTGGGTTTCGAGCACGAGATCGACCTCGAGCCCGGCAAGCGGCTGCTCCTCGGCCTGCAGTCGGTGTCCGACCCCGATGACCGGGGGATGCGGACCGTCATGTTCACCATGGGTGGGCAGCTGCGTCCGGTGCAGGTGCGCGACGAGCGGATCGCCGTCGACGTCAAGGCGGCCGAGAAGGCTGACCCGGCTGCGAAGGGGCAGGTAGCAGCCCCGTTCGCCGGGGTCGTCAGCCTCGCCGTCGAGGAGGGCTCCACCGTCGAGGCCGGCGCGGTGGTTGCCACGATCGAGGCGATGAAGATGGAGGCCAACATCACGGCACCGGTGGCCGGGACGGTCCAGCGGCTGGCCATCGGCCCGCAGCAGCAGGTGGAGGGCGGCGACCTCCTCCTCGTCCTCGGCTAGGGGCTTTCCCACGCCCCTGCCATGCCCCTGACCTGCGGTGATATCGATTTGGGGTTACGGTCGAAGAGCACGCGGTCAAGAAGCGGCTGTGTCAGCAGTAGAAACACCCAACGAGATCGCACCCAACCAAGGGAGCCCATCATGGGATTTGACGACAAGCTCGACAACGCCAAGGACAAGGCCACCGGCCAGGCCAAGGAGGCCACCGGCAAGGTGACCGACAACGAGCGACTCGAGGCCGAGGGCAAGGCCGACCAGACGGGAGCCGACCTGAAGCAGGCGGGCGAGAAGGTCAAGGACGCCTTCAAGGACTGATCGCCTTCACCCAGGCCTGACGCGGGTATGCCGCGTGCGAACCGCTCCCAGCGGAGGGATCGTGCGCGGCATCCCTGTGTCCCGCCCCTGCGTCCGCCCCTTGTCCGCCCCTTGTCGCCCCCGAGCCGGCGCACACCCCTACCAGGAACCGCCCGAGCTCCCACCGCCCCCACCGCCGGAGAAGCCGCCACCGCCCGAGAAGCCGGAACCACCCGAGCTGCCCGGAGTGCTCGTGAACGTCCCGCCCGCAGTCGTGGCGAACGAGTCCATGTCCTGCGCGATGCCGTCGTAGTCGAAGCCGCCGGACCCGATGTACCAGAAGGGTGGGGTGAGGGTGTGTCCTGCGGCGGCTGCGGACTCCGCCACCTGGCGGAAGGTGCCGGCCCACTGCGAGGCCACGCCGAAGACGATCGCGTAGGGCAGGTAGCGGCTGAAGATGTCCTGCGCCTCCTCCCACTTGATCTGGTTGGCCTCCGCCGTCACGAGGTACTTCTTGAAGCCCTCGGACTGGGCCTTGACCGCGCTGCCGTCCGCGGTGCGGGCAGCCATGCGCCGCCCCAGGAGCGCGACGATGAACCCGGCGACTGCCGCGCCCCCCAGCAGGACGAAGGCCGGAGGGATCGGCGAACCGGTGCCTGAGCCGGCCCTGGCGAGGGGTCCGCCCGCCCACGCGCCCCCGAACACCGAGCCCATCACCATGATGCCGCCGAGGGCCGTCCACGTCCCGCGTTGGCCTTCCGGCGACCGACGGAACCACCCGCGTCGCACGACCTCGTCGTACATCAGCTCCTGGACCCGCTGGAGCGTGGGCTTGAAGGTGTTCTTGAGGCTGGACAGCGTCCGTGTCGGGGCGCTCTCGAAGAGGCCGAGCAGGAGCGCCTCCTCGTACGGCAGCAGCGCGGTCCGCGCCTGCTCCGCCGTCGGCGTGGTGCGGGTGAGCCGCCAGTCCTTGCTGCGCAGGAAGCCACCTTCCTCCTCGGCGATGGTCAGGTGGCCACGGGCAGCGAGGTCGATGATCGTGGCGGACACGTCGATCGTGTTGGCCACCTCGTCGATGACCGTGCCGACCAGACCGGGCTGGACGCCGTCCGGAGGAGTGAACCGGACCGCGATCGGCCCGTTACGTCCCTTGACGACCTGCCCGTCCTGCCCCAGCGCCGGAGTCAGGCCCGGCACCAGCCCGGCATACTGCTCGTCGCGACCGCGCGTGTAGACCAGGGTGCCCATCAGGCCGGCCGCGAGCAGGGGCAGCGTCACCCCCGCCCCCAGGGTGAGGTAGCCCAGCGCCTTGGACGTGTCGGAGGTGATGACGCTGCCGTCGTCGGACACGTTGCCCTCGTGCAGCACCGGGTCGAGCGACCCGAAGTCGGCGATCGGCAGCGACGCGAGGATCGAGACACCACGCCCGTTGCCAGCCTCGGGGGCGCTGAACTCGGCGCTCGCTCCCGGTGTCGCGGTGCACCGCTCCGTGGACCCGAACTCCCCGATGAAGCACTCGGCCCTGTCGCTGGGACTCGCCCCCGTCACCGTGGCGCTGACGTCCTGGTAGGTGTTGTCGTCCGACGCGTCGACCAGGTTGTAGTAGAGCTCTGCGTGGTCGGGGAAGCCGTTGACGTAGGAGCCGAGGTGGTAGCGCACGACGTAGGTCTGCGTGCCGCTCACCGTCTGGTCGGCCCGTCCGACCCGGATCCTCACCGAGGACCCGTCGGTGGCGTCGTCGACCGACACGTCGGCCGGTGCCCCGGACGGGGAGGAGGCCGACACGTCGGAGATCGGGTACTCGCGGTAGGCGTCCTTCCGGTCCTGGTAGCCGACCCGCACCGTGACGAACCGCTCGATCCCGTGGCGCTCATCCCCCTGCGGGAAGTGCCAGGTGATGTTCTCGACGACGTCGACCGAGCCGTCGTGGTTGACGGAGATGTCGACGTGGAACCGGGTGGCCAGGTCATCGCTCGCCGCAGCCTGCGCGCTGCCCCCCGCAAGGACCATCGCAGCGAAGGCGAGCAGCACTGCCAACCCGGAGCCCACGGCATACCGGTGCGTCCCCCCGTGCAGGCGCATGTCCCTAGCGTCCCTCGCCCGAGGCTCGTCGCGCCTGGCTGAGGGCGCGCTGCGTGTCACGGGTGTCCTGGCGCTCGCGCAGCGCGTGTCGCTTGTCGTACTGCTTCTTGCCCTTGGCGATCGCGATCTCGACCTTCGCCCGGCCGTCCTTGAAGTACAGCTGCAGCGGGACGATGGTGTGGCCGCTCTCGGACGACTTCTTCATGATCTTGGCGAGCTCGGCACGGTGCAGCAGCAGCTTGCGGCGGCGACGCGGGGTGTGGTTGGTCCAGTTGCCGTTGACGTACTCAGGGATGTGCACGCCCTCGAGCCACAGCTCGTCGCCGCGCCAGGCGGCGTAGCCGTCGATGAGCGACGCACGCCCCTCGCGCAGGGACTTGACCTCGGTGCCCATCAGGACCAGCCCGGCCTCGAAGGTGTCCTCGATGAGGTAGTCGTGGCGCGCCTTCTTGTTGCTCGCCACCACCTTGCGACCCTGTTCCTTGGCCACTGCCCGTCCACGTCCTTCGATTTTTGGCTGCATCATCGCGTGGTCGAGTCCCGACCCAGCGAGGCCACGCTACCTGCACGACGGGGTATGCCGGCCAGTCGGTTTACCTGCGCCGTCGCCGGGTCACAGCCAACGACGTGGATCCTTGGGGGTGCCGTCCTCATAGGTCTCGAAGTGCAGGTGGCACCCGGTGGACGACCCGGTGGTGCCGACGTAGCCGATGATCTGGCCGCGCGAGACGTGGCCGCCGCGCACGGCATACCGGCTCATGTGGTTGTAGGTGGTCACGAGGTCGACGCCGCGGACGATGCCGTGGTCGATCATGATCCGGTTGCCGTAGCCCCCGCCCCAGCCGCGTGAGATGACGGTGCCGCTCGCGGCGGCACGGATCGGCGTGCCGCAGTCGGCCGCGAAGTCGCGCCCGGCGTGCAGCCGCCAGTAGTGCAGGATCGGGTGGTAGCGCATGCCGAACTCGGAGGAGATCCACCCTCCTGACGGTCGGGACAGGAAGCCACCGGAGGACGACGGCTCTGCCGGCACCTTCTTGCCCGCCCTGCGCAGGGCGGCCGCCCGACGAGCGGCCGCGGCCTTGGCGGCCTTGGCGCGGGCCACGAGGATCCTGTGCAGCCTCGCCTGCTCCTTCTGGGCAGCGACGAGCTGGGCCTTCTCGGCCTTGATCTGGGCCTCGAGCGCCGTGGACTGGGCGACCTGCTGGGCCGCGAGGGCGTCCAGCTTCTGCTTGGCCTCGGCCGCTGCGCCCCGCGCCCGCTGGGCCTTGGCCAGCGCGGCCTCCGCCTGCTTCTTGGCGGCCTGGACCTGCACCTTGAGGGCCTTGATGTGGGCCTCCTGGGCGGTCGCGGCGGCCCGCGCGGTCGCGAGCCGGGACAGCGACTGGTTCTGGACGTCCATGACCGTGTCGTTCATGGCGATGCGGTTGGCGAAGTCGTCCGGGGTGGTCGCGCTCAGCGCCACCGACAGCTGGCCCATCCCCTGGTCCTGGTACAGCTGGGAGGCGAACCGGGCCACGCGGGTACGGGTCTGCGCCAGCTTGGCGCGGGTGGCCGCGAGCTCGTCGACTGCCCGCGCCTCGTTGGCGCGGGCGACGTCGAGCTGGACGGCCATCTCGTCGTTGTACGCGTCCGCCTTGGACACTGCGGCAGTCGCTCGGTCGAGGGCGGCCTGCGCCACGGGGAGGGCGGCCTGGGTGCGACGCAGGGCGACGTACGCGCTCTTGAGGCTGGCCGAGGTGTCCTCGAGCTCGCCCTTCAGCGCGTCGATCTCCTTGTCCACCTGCTTCTTGGCCTTGCCCGGGTCGTCGGCGGGCGCCGAGGCGACCGAGGACGGGTGGCCGGGAGCAGCCGCGACCGACGACGGGGCGCCGAGGCCGATGGCGCAGGCGAAGGCCAGCCCGAGGGCCGTCAGGCGGACACGATGAGACGCGTACAGACGCGGGGGGATTGCGCTCATAGGCCTCATTGGTAACACACACCACACCTGTTTCCCGGGATTGAGACCTGTGACTTGTCCGATCAGCCCGCTGGGTGGCGGGGCCGATCGACGGGACCCGCCCGATGGCGGGTGGAGGTCAGACGCGCAGGTAGCGGCGCAGGGTGGCCCAGGACGTCAGGACCGACACCACGAGCATGAACCCGACCAGCCACGGGGCGACGAACCAGATGTCGGTCGTGCCCACCAGGGGCGCGTCCTGCAGCACGGCCGAGACCTTGGGCAGCAGCGAGTCAGCCGTCACCCAGAGTCCGACGATGGCCAGACCGGTGCCGGTGAGGGCCGCCAGCACCGTCTCCATGACGAAGGGCAGCCGGATCGTGAAGTTCGAGGCGCCCACCAGCTTCATGATCCCGGTCTCGCGTCGTCTGCTGAAGGCCGCCTGTCGGATCGTCGTGGCCATCAGCAGGACCGAGCACAGCACCATCAGTCCGGCGAGGAAGAGCGACCCGATGGTCACGACGTTCATCACGGTGAAGAGCTTGTCCAACGTCTTCTGCTGGTCCTGCACGCGTCCCACCCCCGGCGCCCCCTCGAAGGCACTCACCACGACGTCGTACTTCTTGGGGTCGCTGAGCTGGACGCGGAAGTTCTCCGGGATGTCACCGACCTGCAGGTAGTCCGACAGCGGCGAGTTCCGGTACTGCTCCTTGAACCGGTCGAAGGCCTGCTGCTCGGACTCGTAGTAGACGTTCTTGACGAGTGGCTTCATCTCGTCGAGCTGGGACCGCAACGAGTTCCGCTGCTCCTCGGTCACCGCCTTGCCGCCACAGTTGACGTCGAGCGAGTCCTTGCCGCACATGAAGATCGAGACCTGGATGCGGTCGTACCAGTAGCCCTTGAGGGTGTCGACCTGTCCCTGGGCGAGGAACCCGATGCCCATGAGGTAGACCGACACCATCGTCACCAACAGCACCGACACGGCGATGGAGAGGTTGCGGCGCAGGCCGATCGCGATCTCGCTGAGCATGAACTGCAGTCGCATGGGGGTGGGTCTCCAGTGCTTTCTGTTGTCGGGCGCTGCCGGGCGTGCCGTGCTGGCTGGGCGTCGGGGGCGGTGGGGCGTCGGGCGCGGTGGTCAGCTGCCGCTGCCGTAGACGCCCTTGTTCTCGTCGCGGATGATGTGGCCGTTCCTGAGCTCGACGACCCGCTTGCGCAGCTGGTCGACGATGTCGTCGTCGTGGGTGGCCATCACGATCGTGGTGCCGGTGCGGTTGATCCGGTCGAGCAGCCGGACGATGTCCAGGCTCGTGGTCGGGTCGAGGTTTCCGGTCGGCTCGTCGCACAGCAGGATCGGCGGCTTGTTGACGAACGCGCGCGCGATGGCGACGCGCTGCTGCTCACCACCGGACAGCTCGTGCGGCAGCCGCTTCTCCTTGCCCTCGAGCCCGACCATCTCGAGCGTCTCGGGGACGACCTGCTTGATGGCATGACCCGAGCGACCGAGCACCTGCAGCGCGAAGGCGACGTTCTGGTAGACGTTCTTGTTCGGCAGCAGCCGGAAGTCCTGGAAGACGGTCCCGATCTCGCGCCGCAGCCGGGGCACCTTCCGGTGGGGCAGGCTGCCGACATCCTGGCCCGCGACGAGCACGCTGCCCTGCGTGACGCCCTCTTCCTTGAGGACCAGGCGCAGCAGGGTGGACTTGCCGGACCCGGAGGCGCCGACCACGAAGACGAACTCGCCGCGCTCGATCTCGAGGTTGATGTCGCTGAGCGCCGGTCGGCTGGACCGGGCGTAGACCTTGCTGACGTTCTCGAAACGGATCATGCGCGTGAGGTGAGCCTTACGGGGGGACGAATGGGACGGCATACGGGCAATGCGCGCGAACGCGCACGACCCACCCGAGGATAGGTCGCCCACCGTGGTATGCCGCGCAGCGCCACCTCCTCGGCGTTGCGCCTGCGCCCCCGCGAGCCGACTACTGAGCGAGCTTTTCCTGCTCCTTGCGCCACCGGACCCCGGCCTCGATGAAGCCGTCGATGTCGCCGTCGAAGACCGCGGAGGGGTTGCCGACCTCGAACTCGGTGCGCAGGTCCTTGACCATCTGGTAGGGCTGCAGAACGTACGAGCGCATCTGGTCGCCCCAGCTGGCCTTGACGTCGCCGGCCATCTCCTTGCGCTCGGCAGCCTCCTCGGCCTGGCGCTGGACGAGCAGGCGGGACTGCAGGACGCGCAGGGCGGCGGCGCGGTTCTGGATCTGGGACTTCTCGTTCTGCATGGAGACGACGATGCCTGTGGGGATGTGTGTCATGCGGACAGCGGAGTCGGTGGTGTTGACGCTCTGGCCTCCGGGGCCGCTGGAGCGGAAGACATCGACCTTGATCTCGTTCTCGGGGATCTCGATGGAGTCGGTCTGCTCGATGAGCGGGATGACCTCGACCGCGGCGAAGCTCGTCTGGCGCCGCCCCTGGTTGTCGAACGGGCTGATCCGCACGAGGCGGTGGGTGCCGGCCTCGACGGAGAGGTTGCCGAAGGCGTAGGGCACGTTGATCTCGAAGGTCGCGGACTTGAGCCCCGCCTCCTCGGCGTAGGACGTGTCCATGACCTGGGCCGGGTAGCCGTGGCGCTCGGCCCAGCGCAGGTACATGCGCATCAGCATCTCGGCGAAGTCGGCGGCGTCGACGCCACCCGCGCCGGCGCGGATCGTGATGACGGCCGCACGCTCGTCGTACTCCCCCGACAGCAGGGTGCGGACCTCGAGCTCGCCGACGGCCTTCTGCAGCGAGGCGAGCTCCTTCTCCGCCTCGAGCATCGTGGCGGCGTCCCCGCCGTCTTCGGTGCCCATCTCGACGAGCACCTCGAGGTCCTCGATGCGAGAGTCCATCTCGACGACGCGCTCGTACTCGGAGTTCGCGCGGGACAGCGCCGACGTGACCAGCTGCGCGGCCTCCGGGTCGTCCCAGAGGTCGGGTGCCGACGCCTTGGCCTCCAGCTCGGTGATCTGCTGCTGGACGGACGCCAGGTCGGTCACCTCGCGCACGGAGTCCATGGTGTTGCGGAGCTGCTTGATCTCTTGCTGGAAGTCGACGGCCACGAGACCCAACTCTAATGCCCCACGGCTGTGCGCCCCGACCGCCGCAGAACCCGACCACACCACGACGCAGGTATGCCGCGCGGCTGGGCCGCGCGGCATACCTGGGCTTCCTGCGGGGGGAGGGTCAGACGACCAGGCCGAGGAGGAGGACGAACACCAGGCCCGACACCGACAAGAGCGTCTCCATGAGCGACCAGGTCTTGATGGTCTGTCCGACCGAGAGGCCGAAGTACTCCTTGACCAGCCAGAAGCCTGCGTCGTTGACGTGCGAGAAGAACACCGATCCGGCGCCGATGGCGAGGACGAGAAGGGAGACCTCGGGGGCGCTCATACCAGCGGCCAAGGGCGCCAGGATGCCGGAGGCGGTGACCGTCGCGACGGTCGCGGAACCCGTGGCGAGCCTGATCATGACGGCGACCACCCAGGCGAGGAGGAGGATGCTCACGCCACTGCCCTGCACCCAGTCGGCGACGAGGCCGCCGATGCCGGTGTCGACGAGAGTCTGCTTGAAGCCACCACCAGCGGCGACGATGAGCAGGATGCCGGCGATGGGCGGAAGCGACTTCTCGAGCGAGGAGGAGAGCTCCTTGGTGCCCATGCCGGCGCCGCGGCCGAGGGTGAACATGCCGACGATGACGGCGATGAGCAGCGCGATGAGCGGCGTGCCGAGGAAGTCGAGCACGGTGCGGACCGGGTTGTCCTCGGCGGCGAAGATGTCGGCCAGGGCCTTGCCCATCATCAGGACGACGGGGGTGAGGACTGCGAGCAGGGTGACGGCGAAGGTCGGGCGCTGGAGCCTGGCCTCGCGCTCGTCGTCGGTCGCGAACAGCTCAGGTGCGGGGACGTCGACCCAGCGGCCTGCGAAGCGGGCGAACAGTGGACCGGCGATCGCGATGGTCGGCAGCGCCACGAGGACACCGAAGGCCAGGGTGATGCCGAGGTTGGCCTTGAGGGCGTCGATGGCGACGAGGGGTCCGGGGTGCGGAGGCACGAGGCCGTGCATGGCCGACAGGCCGGCAAGGGCAGGGATACCGACCTTGATGATGGACAGCCCCGAGCGGCGGGCGACCAGGAAGATCACCGGCATCAGCAGGACGAGGCCGATCTCGAAGAACATGGGCAGGCCGATCAGCGCGCCGACGCCGGCCATCGCCCACGGGAGGGTGCGCGAAGAGGATCGGCCGACGATGGTGTCGACGATCTCGTCAGCGCCACCCGAGTCGGCCAGCAGCTTGCCGAACATCGCCCCGAGGGCGATCAGGGTGCCGACCCCGGCCGCGGTCGACCCGAATCCCTTGGTGAAGCTGGCGATGGTGTCGGACATCGCCACGCCGGCCACGGCGCCGACGGTGAGTGACCCCAGGGTCAGTCCGAGGAACGGGTGCAGCTTGAAGCGGGTGATCAGCAGGACGATGACGGCGATGCCGAGCAGCGCCGCCGGGATCAGCCGGGCGGCGGGGATGTCGGGCAGCGGCGCGGCATCAGCCGCGCTCAGGGCCGGCTGCAGCAAGGAGAGGAAGTCGGTGTTCACGGCTGGGTCACGCCTTTCGAAGCGAGGGAGCTGAGGATGGTCAGGGACTGGTTGACGAGGGTGTCGACGGGCTGGTCCACGTCGAGCGCGGCACCGATCTCGTCTGGCTGGAGCAGCTCGAGGGTCGCGAACTGCGAGTCGATGAGGGCGGCCGGCATGAAGTGCCCGGGACGCCCCGCCACGCGGGCGGCCAGCACGTCGCGGTCGCCGTGCAGGTGCAGGTACACGGCGTGCGGGCCGGCGAGGGTGAGGACGTCCCGGTAGTCGCGCTTGAGCGCGGAGCAGCTCGCGACGCCCCCAGTGGAGCCGTGGTCAACCAGCCAGGCGCTGATGGCCTGGAGCCACGGGCCGCGGTCTTCGTCGTCGAGCGGGATCCCCGCCGACATCTTGGCGATGTTGGCCTCGGGGTGGAAGTCGTCCGCGTCCGCGAACGGGACGCGCAGTCGCTGGGCGAGGGCCGCGCCGACGGTCGTCTTGCCTGACCCGGACACCCCCATCATCACGACAAGGGGCGGTGCGGGACGTTCCATCACTTCAGGCATGGGCTGACTCCTGTGTCGGCTCGGGCTCGTCGTCGAGTTCCTGGAGATCAGGGTGAAGCATAAGAACCGTTTTAACAAGAGTCTTGGTCAAATAAATATTATTTATATCTTGACCCGTGCGGACACGTCCTGTCTGGCAGGCTTGGGCCATGCCCGTCGACCCCACCACGCCTGACGACCCCTCGACCCGGCCCGGGACCCAAGGCGGGACCGAGGCTGGGACCGAAGGCGGGACCGAAAGCGGAAGCGACGTCGGGCTGCACGCCAGCGTGCTCGACAAGCTGGGTCAGGAGATCGTGTCGGGCACCGTGCCGGTCGGCAGCGTCGTGCGCATCGACCAGCTGGACGCGCGTTTCGGCGTCTCGCGCTCCGTCGTGCGCGAGGCGGTGCGCGTGCTGTCGTCGATGGGCCTGGTCGAGACGCGGCGCCGGCTCGGGGTACGGGTGCGTCCCCGGTCGCAGTGGAACGTCTTCGACCCGAGGGTGATCCGCTGGCGCCTCGCCGGGCCCGACCGGGAGGACCAGCTCGTGTCACTCGGCGAGCTGCGGCGTGGTTTCGAACCCGTGGCCGCCGAGCTCGCCGCCGACCGCGCCACCCCCGAGCAGTGCGGCGCGATGGCCGCGGCCGTGATGGAGATGACCGTGCACGCCAAGTCCGGGGACCTGGTGGCCTACCTGGGGGCCGACAAGGACTTCCACCGCACCATGCTCGAGGCGTCGGGCAACGAGATGCTCGCCGCCCTGGCCACCGTCGTCGACGAGGTGCTCTCCGGTCGGACCCACCACGACCTGATGCCACGCACCCCGAACCCCCTGGCCATCCGCCTGCACACCGACGTGGCCCAGGCCATCGGCTCCGGAGACGGCAAGGCCGCCAGTGCCGCGATGGCCTCGATCATCGACGAGGCGAGCGCGGCCGTGCGCGGGGTCAAGGACGCCGGGCACGCCGACTGAGCCCCAGGCACCCCCGCCTCAGAGCTCGCAGGAGTTCACGAGGTCACCCGAGGCCGGCCGGGCTCGCAATCCGTCCGCCGGCGTCTGCACCCCGCGCTCGACCCACGCCGTGAGGTCGTCGAACGCCGTGCGCGCGCACGGCAGGAGAGGCCGCAACCGGTCGGGGAACGCGGCATACAGACCGTCGGTGTGGGTGCCGTCGGCGACGCTGTAGTAGCGGTGCAGCGCCCCGGCACCAGCCTGGTCGACCAGTCGGTCGTAGACGTCGCCGTCAGTGGCGGGCGGCAGCAGCGTGTCAAGGGTGCCCTGCACCGTGACCATGGGCTTGCCAATGGCCCCGGTGAGCTGCACGGAGGCCACCGCGTCCTTCACCGACTGGGGCCGCGACGTGTAGTCGTAGTCGGCGTCGCAGTGCGGAGTTCCGCTGGCGCAGAAGGGAGTTCCTGCCTTGAGGTCACCGTCGTAGGTCGGGTCGAGCTCCTCGCGGTAGATGCGCTGCGTCAGGTCCCAGTAGACGGTCTCGTGGAACGGCCACAGGAACTCCGACCCCGGCACGAACCCCGCACCGATGATCGCGTCGTGGGCCGCCTGGTCGCCGGTCGCGGCATACAGCGGGTAGTTCTTCAGCGCGGTGGGCAGGTAGGTGAGCAGGTTCGGGCCCTCGGCGCGGAACAGCGTGCCTTCCCAGTCGAGCCCGCCGTCGTAGAGGTCGGGGCGGTTCTCGAGCTGCCACCGGGTGAGGTAGCCCCCGTTGGAGATCCCGAACATGTAGGTGCGTGCAGGCGCCTTGGCGTAGACCTGCTTCAGGACCCGCTTGGTGGCGACGGTCAGCTCGGTGACGCGCTCGTTCCACTCGGCGATGGAGCCGCCCGGCGCGGATCCGTCGTCGTAGAACGACGCACCCGTGTTGCCCTTGTCGGTCGAGGCGAAGGCGTACCCCTTGCTCAGCACCCAGTCGCCGATGATGAAGTCGTTGGCGTACTGGGCGCGGACGCCGGGTGCCCCGCTGACGATGAGGCCGCCGTTCCAGTTGTCGGGGATCCGGATGACGAACTGGCTGTCGTGCTTCCAGCCGTTGTTGGAGTTGGTGGTCGAGGTGTCGGGGAAGTACCCGTCGACCTGGAGGCCGGGCACACCCGTGGGGTTCTTCGTCCCGGCAGCGTTGAGGCCGGCCCAGTCATTGGGGTTGGTGTGGCCGCTGGCGAGAGTGCCGGCGGTGGTGAGGTCGTCGAGGCACGCGACCTCCTGCAGCTGCGCTCCCGGCACTGCGACCTTGTCCTGGCGTGCACAGTGCCCGCCCTGCGGCTTGTCGGCGGCGGCGGGAGCAGCCGCGGCGAGCGCTCCCCCGACGGCGAGAGCGACCGCGGTGGCCAGGGCTCCGCTGCGGCGGCGTGACGTCACTGTCAGGGACGTGGTCAGGGGCATGGTGGTCATGCAACGCCCGCGGCGCGCGGCCCTCAATGTGGGTCCCCCACACAAACCCGGTATGCCGCGTGTGCAGCGCCGACCACCGCCGGCTCACCTCCCTTGTCCTCTACCTAGGGGCTAGGTAAAGTAAGACCATGACCCCACGTCCAGAGCCGCGTATGACGATCGCCACCCAGCTGGTGCTGGGTGCCCTGCTCGCCGACCCCGGTCGCGAGCTCTACGGCCTCGAGATCGGCGAACAGGCAGGGCTGCCGAGCGGGACCATCCACCCGATCCTGGCTCGTCTCGAGGGCATCGGCTGGGTGGAGTCGAGCTGGGAGGACATCGACCCACGAGTCGAGGGCAGGCCTCAGCGTCGCTACTACCGGCTCACCGCGACGGGCGCTGTCAGCGCTCGCGATGCCTTGTCGCGCGCATATCGCAGCCGTGGGACGCTGCGGACGAATCCACTGGGCGGAACGGCATGATGCCCGCACCCCTGCCTGCCAGGACGCACGGGGAGGCGCCACTGCGCTGGCCGTCTCGCATCGTGCGCCTCGCGACGCACGCTCTCCCGGCGGGCGCGGTGCGAGACCGCTACCGGCTGGAGTTCCTCGCAGAGCTCGCGGAGGTGCCCGGTCCACACCAGACCCGCCACGCCGCGCGCATCCTGACCCACTCCCTGGCATTGCGCTCGGCCGTCCGAGGCACCCAGGTCGCTCCCCTGGAGGCCATCATGACCACACCGACCAAGCCGCTCCTCTGCCGGACGAATCTCCACCACCGCTGGGAGTGGGCCAACACCCTGGACGGTGAGCGTTACATCCGGTGCTCGCTCTGTCTCAAGGAGCGCGAGACGGGGGCTGGCGGCAAGTGGACCGGGGGCATGAGCATGGGCGGCTTCAACGGCGGCGGAATGTGATCGCGAGCGGCTGACCCGGTCAGGTGCGGGCGCCAGTGGACGTGCGCCGCGCCGGTCGATCTTCAGGGCTGACGGTCGCGGGCGCGGTCGGCGACCAGGACGTCGCGGGTGAGCTCGAGCTGACCACGGTGCTGGGCGAGCTCCTCGTAGACGTGCAGCAGCACCTCGCCCTGTGTGGCGTACCTGTCCCGCGGATCCGGGTTGGCAGGCGGCGCGCCCACGTCGCTGGCCGCCACCCACTCGGACAGGCTCCGACGCAGGCGATCGGTTTCAGCCGCGAGGTCGGTCACCGCCCCCGTCGCGGTGAACTCGCTCGGCCGATCACGCGGGACGACCTCACCGAGGTTGGTCGTGGATGCCCAGGCGGCACACATCCCGAGGCAGTGGGTGAGGATCGCGAACGGACTGTTGGCGTCGGGCAGGTCGGGCCGCCGGTTGGCCAGGTCGTCGCCGAGGTCGACGACGATGTCGCGCATGGCCACCAGCGCCTCGTCGCAGAACCTCAGGAAGGTGGCCTTGTCGATCACGGGTGGCCTGTCTCCAGGAGCCGGCGGAAGCCGGCCTCGTCGAGGATCGGCCGACCCAGCTCGCGGGCCTTGTCCTCCTTGGTCCCGGCGTTCTCCCCCACCACGACGTAGTCGGTCTTCTTCGACACCGACCCGGACGCCTTGCCGCCGCGAGACAGGATCGCCTCCTTGGCCGAGTCGCGCGAGAAGCCCTCGAGCGAACCGGTGACGACGATGGTCATCCCAGCGAGGGTCTGTTCCACCGACTCGTCGCGCTCGTCCGCCATGACCACTCCGTCGGCCTGCCACTGCCTCACGATCTGGTCGTGCCAGTCGACGGCGAACCAGGCTGCGACGGCGTCGGCGATGACCCCGCCCACACCCTCGACGCCCGCCAGCTCCTTGGGACGCTCCTTCGCCGCATCGCGAAGTGCGTCCATCGTGGCGAAGTGCTGAGCCAGCGCCCGCGCTGCCGTCGGCCCGACGTGGCGGATCGACAGGGCGACGATGACGCGCCAGAGGGGTTGCTGCTTGGCCTGCTCGAGGTTCTCGGAGAGTCGGATCCCGTTGGCGGACAGTACTTTTCCATCGACGACGGACTCCGGGGGGTCGGACTTCTTGGCCGCTCGGGTGAACAGCGGCACCGTCGCCAGTCGAGCGCGCCCCGCCTCACCGGCCAGCCCGAACAGGCCACTCTCGTCCTCGAGGACGCCCGACTCGAGGAGGGCGACGGAGCCCTCCCAGCCCAGCGCCTCGATGTCGAACGCACCACGACCGGCCAGTCCGGCGAGTCGCTCCCGCAGCTGCGACGGACAGGTGCGGGAGTTCGGGCAACGGATGTCCTTGTCTCCCTCCTTCTCCGGCGCCAGGGGGGTCCCGCAGGAGGGGCACTCGGTGGGCATGACGAACTCGCGTTCGGTGCCGTCGCGCAGGTCGACCACGGGCCCGAGGATCTCGGGGATCACGTCGCCTGCCTTGCGCAGCACCACGGTGTCGCCGATGAGCACGCCCTTGCGACGCACCTCGTCGGCGTTGTGCAGCGTGGCGCGCTCGACGGTCGAGCCCGCGACCACCACCGGCTCCATCACCCCGAACGGCGTCACCCGACCGGTGCGGCCGACGTTGACGAGGATGTCGAGGAGCTTGGTGTTGACCTCCTCGGGTGGGTACTTGAACGCGATCGCCCAGCGCGGCGCCCGCGAGGTGGACCCGAGCTGGCGCTGCAGCGAGATCTCGTCGACCTTGATGACGATGCCGTCCAGCTCGTGCTCGACGCTGTGTCGCTCGGCGCCGTACTGGTCGATGAACTGCTGGACTTCCTCGACCGATTCGAGGACGCGGTAGTGCGTCGAGATGGGCAGCCCCCACTCGCGGAACAGGTCGTAGGCCTGCGACTGCCGGGTCAGCTCGAAGCCCTCGCGCAGCCCGATGCCGTGCACGAGCATCCGCAGGCCACGGCTGGCCGTGACGCGAGGGTCCTTCTGCCGCAACGAACCGGCGGCAGTGTTGCGCGGGTTGGCGTAGGGCGCCTTGCCTGCCTCGACCAGGCTCGCGTTGAGGTCGCCGAACGCCTCGACCGGGAAGTAGACCTCGCCCCGGATCTCGACGCGCGCCGGGTGGTTGGACCCGGCGAGCTGGTGCGGGATGCCCTGGATGGTCTTGACGTTGTTGGTGACGTCCTCGCCCGTGCGCCCGTCGCCGCGGGTCAGGGCGCGCACGAGGCGGCCCTTCTCATAGAGGAGGTTGACGGCCAGGCCATCGATCTTCAGCTCGCACAGATAGTGGTATGCCGCGGACCCCGCATCGCGCGCCACCCTCGCCGCCCAGGCGGCGAGCTCCTCGGGCGAGAAGCAGTTGTCGAGGCTCAGCATGCGCTCGAGGTGGTCCACCGCGGTGAAGTCGGTCGAGAAGACGGCGCCGCCGACCTGCTGGGTCGGGCTCTCGGGGGTGCGCAGCTCGGGGAACTCCTCCTCCAGCTCGTTGAGCCGGCGGATCAGCCGGTCGTAGTCACCGTCGCTGATCGTCGGCGCATCCCTGACGTGGTAGGCGAACTGGGCCGCAGTGGCCTGCTCGGCCAGCTCTGCCCACTCGTGGCGAGCCGCGTCCGTGGCTGGCTCCAGCGCAGACCCAGTGGCAGCTGTAGAGGCGTTCTCAGTCACGCTGCCCATCCTGCCGTACGCCTCCGACACCTGTGTCGCAGACGGGCGCGGGCCGTGGGACACGGCATACCGGAATCCGTAGCCAAAGGACGCGCTCTCGGCGAGGATGGCTGAAACCGGACCCCCACCGCCGAGGAGCCTGCGCCATGACCAATCTCGCCACCAACTTGGTGACCACCGCCCAGGAGCGGCCGGACCAGCCGGCCATCAAGTTCATGGGCAACGACATCAGCTACGCCCAGATCCACGGCATGGCTGCACAGGTGGCGGGGTCGCTGAAGGCAGCAGGCATCGAGCCCGGTGACCGCGTGGCGATCATCCTCCCCAACGTGCCGGCCTTCCCTGTCGTCTTCTTCGGCTCCCTGCTGGCCGGCGCGATCGTGGTGCCGATGAACCCCCTGCTCAAGTCCGGCGAGATCGACTTCTTCTTCACCAACTCCGGGGCCAAGGTCGCCTTCGTCTGGCCGGACTTCGTGGCGGAGGCCACCGAGGGAGCCAAGAACTCGGGCACCCGCATCATCACGTGCGGTCCCATGGGTCCCGTCGAGGGCGCCCTCGAGGGCGGTGACCCGATCGCCGAGCCGGTCGAGCGCGACGACGAGGACACCGCGATCGTGCTCTACACCTCGGGCACGACCGGTCGGCCCAAGGGCGCCGAGCTGACCCACAGGAACGTCCACCTGAACGCGCACCGCAGTGCCGTCGAGATCCAGGCGACCACGCCGGACGACGTGGTGATGGGCTGCCTGCCGCTGTTCCACGTGTTCGGGCTCGTCGTGGGCCTCAACGCCGCGGTCATCGCCGGCGCGGCGCTGGCGCTCATCCCCCGGTTCGACCCGGCCGAGGCGATCAAGGTGATCGGCAACGAGAAGGTCACCATCTTCATGGGCGTCCCCACGATGTATGCAGCGATCCTCAACCACCCCGACTCCGACGCCCTCGATGCGACGTCGCTGCGTACCTGCTGCTCGGGTGGGTCCGCCATGCCGCTGGAGGTCATGAAGGCGTTCGAGGAGAAGTTCGGCTGCATGATCCTGGAGGGCTACGGCCTGTCCGAGACCTCTCCGGTGGCGTCCTTCAACATGCCGACCATGGAGCGCAAGCCCGGCACCATCGGGGTCGCGATCCCCGGTTGCGAGATGAAGCTGATCGACCTCGAGGGCAACGACGTCGCAGCGGGCGAGGGCGTCGGCGAGATCGCGATCCGCGGCGACAACGTCATGAAGGGTTACTGGCAGAACCCCGAAGCCACCGCCGAGGCCATCCCCGACGGCTGGTTCCGCACCGGGGACCTGGCCACCGTGGACGACGAGGGCTACTACACGATCGTCGACCGCAAGAAGGACATGATCCTGCGCGGCGGCATGAACGTGTACCCGCGCGAGGTCGAGGAGGTGCTCTACACCCACCCCGACGTGCTCGAGGCCGCTGTGGTCGCGGTGCCGGACGAGCTGCTCGGCGAGGACGTGGGCGCTGCCGTCGCGCTGCGTCCCGGCGCCACCGCGACGCTGGAGGACGTGCAGGCCTTCGTCAAGGAGCGGATTGCCGCCTACAAGTACCCGCGGCACATCTGGGCCGTCCCCGAGCTGCCCAAGGGCCCCACCGGCAAGATCCTGCGGCGCGAGGTGCACAAGCCGGCCGACGTCTGAGGGACGAGGTCAGGCGTCCTTGCGACGCTTGGCGGGGAGGCCGATGACCACGGCTGAGACGAGCACGATGGCGGCGCCCAGCAGCTGCGGCCAGGCCAGGTGCTCACCCAGGACGACGACGCCCAGCAGCACCGACACGACCGGAATCAGGTAGGTGACGGTGGTGCTGACCGTGGCACCCGCGCCACGCACGACGTCGAACTGGAGCATGTAGGCGAGCCCGGTCCCGACGACGCCCAGCACGAGGACGCAGAGCAGCGGCAGCAGCACTCCCCCGGCATCGAGGTTGACGTGCCCGGCCCACGGGGCGGCGTACGCGTCGCGGTTGAACAGCCACCACACGAGAATGACCGGCACCATGAGCGCGGACCCCACCAGCAGCAACGCGGTCGGCATCGAGAGCCCACCCAGGTCTGCGCCCCCGAGGAAGCGCCGGTTGTAGGTCCAGCCCAGGCCGTAGGACGCGCCGGCGACGAGCGTCATGCCGAAGCCCAGCAGGTCGGGGCGGCCGGCGGACTCCCACGGCTGCATGATGACGATGACGCCGGCGAACCCGATGACGACGGCAGCCAGCTTGCGTGGGGACAGGCGGTCGCTCGGCAGCAGGGCCAGCGCGAAGAAGACGGCGGCCAACGGGGTGGTGGCGTTTCCGATCCCGGCCAGTGCAGAGGAGACGCGCACCTCACCGGCGGCGAACAGGCTGAAAGGCAGCGCCGTGAGGAATACGCCCGACACGGCGAGATGGGCCCAGGTGCGGCGCGCGCGGGGCAGCCGGCCACGGGTGACGGCCAACAGCGCCAGCAGGGTCGCGGTGCCGGCGAAGATGCGCAGCCCCGAGATCTGCAGCGGGGCCATGGTCCGCAGCCCGACCTTCATCAACAGGAAGCTCGACCCCCAGATGAAGGCGAGCAGGACGTACTTGGCCTGCCAGGGCACCCGGGTCACCGGGGAGCTGGCGACGGTGGGGGTGGCGACACTGGTGCTCATTGGTGGGTCAACTCTCGGCTCGTTCCGACCATTCCGCGGCCACGGCGACCGCTGCGCGTTGAACGCGCCAGGCCCCCTCTGGTGTGAGTCCGGGCAAACCGCAGGCCGGGCTCGCGGTGAGGTCGCCCAAGGACTTCGCAGACATCCCGGCGTCGTGCCAGCCGCGGCTCACCACGTCGGCGGCACCGCGGACGGTGCCGCTGGCATCGGTCGGCAGGCACCCGGCATACAAGGCCACGCCGTCCTCGACGGTGGCGGCGATCGACTCCCAGCGTTGGGGGGTGAGGGAGGTGACGTCGAGGCTCACGGCGCCGACCCCGGTCGCCCGGAGCAAAGGCAGGGGTATGCCGGGATCGCAGCAGTGCACGACCGTCGCCGCTGCCTCGATGGCGGGGTTGTCGGTCGCGGCGGCGAGCACGTCGCGCAGACCGTTCATGGCGGCGAGGGGGTCGACGGGGCGCAGGTGCCCGTAGCCGGAGGCCGTGGGCAGGTGACCGGCGAGGACGGCAGGCAGGGACGGCTCGTCGAGCTGCAGCACGAGCGAGGCACCGGGGACGAGGCGGGCGACATCGGCCAGGTGGACCCGCAAACCCTCGGCGAGCGAGCCGACGAGGTCGCGCAGCGCCCCCGGATCGGCCAGTGCCTTCTCACCGCGCTGGAGCTCGATGCCGGCGGCGAGGGTCCACGGGCCGGTGCACTGGATCTTGAGGTCACCCGCGTAGCCGTCGAACGCCTCGGCGAGCTCGTCGAGGTCCTGGCCCAGCAGGGCCTTGGTGCGCTGGGCGTCGTGCCCGCCGCGCTCGACGAAGCGCCAGCCGCTGGGCTGGAGGTCCACGTGCAGGTCGACCAGCAGTCCGGCCGCCCGACCGATCATGTCGGCGCCGGGTCCGCGAGCCGGGAGCTCTGGCAGATAGGGCAGGTGTCCGTCACCGAGGATGTCGCGGACGCCCTTGAGGGCTTCGCGGATGTCGGTGCCCGGGAGAGATCCGATGCCGGTTGCGCGAGCCACGCCCCGAGACTAGTCAGCGGTACCGACACGCCTGAGGGCAGGATCCCTAGTCTCTACCCATGGCTCGAGTGGACCCGGACGACGACAGCATCCGTCGCTTCGTGGTGCATCACCACCGCTACGACCCGCAGCGCCGCGAATTTCGCAACGTCGCTGTGGCCGCGTTCGACAACGCCGACGAGTTCGACGCCGCCCTTCGCGAGACAAGCGCTGGCATCGAGCGCCGACGTCGGTCAGGCGAACCCGTCGACCGCCGCGAGCACGCGTCGGGCACCGAGTACGGCCCGGGCGCTCGCGAGCAGGCCGCCTACGGCCGGTTCCTGCAACGCGCCGCCCGCCATGGCGTCGACGTGCGGCGCTTTCTGGCCAAGCGCGACCCGCCATCCAACATGGCGTTCATCTTCTTCGACAGCGACGACGGCGATGGCCAGACCGACACGGGACGCGGCGAGGACAGGGGCGAGGACGGCGGCTGACTGCTCCCTCAGTCGGGGAGCTCGCTCGGCAGGACCACCGCGTCCACCAGTGCGCCGTTGCGGATGACGGTGACTTCCATCCGCCTCCCGATCGCCTCGGTGAACAGGCGCTTCTGCAGCGACTGGGCATCGCCGAGCGGGGCGCCGTCGATCGCAAGGACCAGGTCGCCCGCGAGCAGGCCACTCCTCGCCGCCGGGCTCTTCTCGACGACCTCGACCACTCGCAGCGCGCCGCGCTGCCCGTACCGCTCGGCCTGCGCCGGCGTCAGCCGTGCGGGAGTGCTCACGAGCCCGAGGTAGGCGCGCCGCACCCGCCCGTCGTGCATCAGCGCGTAGATGATCCGGTGGGTCGTGGCATTGATTGGTACCGCCATGCCGAGGCCGATTCCGGCGACAGCCGTGTTGATCCCGACGACCTGACCGCGGCTGTCGGCGAGCGCCCCACCGGAGTTGCCGGGGTTGAGCGCGGCGTCGGTCTGGATGACGTCCTCGATCAGGCGCGCGGTCGTGCGGGTACGCACCGGCATGCTGCGGCCGAGGGCGCTCACCACTCCGGCCGTGACGGTGCCCGACAGGCCCAGCGGGTTGCCGACGGCCACCACGAGCGAACCCACGAGGAGCGAGCTCGCGTCGCCGTACTCCGGCGGCGCCGGCACCTCGCGGTCCGCGCGGATGACCGCGATGTCGGACAGCGGGTCACGGCCAACGACCTCGAAGTGCGCGACCGTTCCGTCGGCGAACTCGGCACTGCCTCCGCTCGCGTCGCCGACGACGTGCGCGTTGGTGAGGAGATGCGACTCGCCGGTCAGCACCACGGCAGACCCCGAGGACTCTCCGCGGCGCGACCGGATCCGCAGGGCCGCAACCTTGGGCGTCAGCTGTGCCGCGACGGAGGTGACAATCGCCGAGTAGGCGTCCAGCGCGGCCGACTCTGTGGCCGGGTCAGAGGCCGCGGGGTCCGTGGCCGCCGGGTCTGTGGTCATGCCAGTGTCAACGAGCGGTCGGCACGGTGGGATTCCTGGGTTCACCGAGGGCGAACGACGCGGTCGCGGACCCGCGGTCGACCTCGGCACACAGATGCCCCGAACCTACCGATTCGCGCCCATTCCCTCGTCGAATCAGTGCAGATGTTCTAGCCGGAGTCATGGCCCCGGTGGAGGCGGGGAGCCTGCATGGAGTTCTAGCGTCGAGACAAGCCGCGCGATGTGCAGGGCGGCCATCTGCAACCGAAGGAGCACGCATGCGCCTCAAGCGTCTGATCATCGTCCCGGCGGCAGCCGGGGTCCTCGTCCTCGTCGGAGTGTCAGCCGCCAGTGCCGGCGAGATCACCGGCACTGGCAAGCCCGCGCAGGGCGCCGCGCACGCCAACTCGATCTGCGCGTTCTCCGGACTGGAGGACGGCGATGGTGCCGGGTTCCCCGGTCCCGGCGGTGCGCCGCCCCAGAACTGGGGCCACAGCAAGTCGTTCTTCGGGGCGACCCCAGCCGAGCGCAAGGCGTCGGGCTTCCAGCCGGGCGACTCCTGCAACGGTCACCGTGGCTTCCTCGCCGGTGGTGGCGAGGAGCCGTAACCAGGTCGCTGGCCTGACCCACGACTGGGCCCACTCTCCCCGAAGGGAGGGTGGGCCTCGTCATGTGGCGGAGACGGTTCCGGCCTGGAACCGGAGTCAACCGTGCTGTTACCCGGCTGATACCGCCTCAGCACCAGCCTGGAACCACCCCGTGTCACAACGGTCTGACCACGGGAGGTCCGGCACTCAGGTCGACCGCCCTCGACCCTCGAAGGAACCGATCATGTCCACCACTCGCCGCACCATCACCACCACGATCGCACTGGCCGGCCTGCTCGTCCTGGGAACCGGCTCCGTCCCTGCCACCGCCCGCCAGGACGCGGGCCCGACCGTCGTCCACACGATCCCCGACGAGGGCCACTGCCCGCTCGCCCGCGTGGGGACACAGTTCGTCAAGTGCGACAACCTCACCGGAAACGGCGTGCGGGCCCCGGGCTGGATCCCCCGCGCCTGAGCGTTCCTCTCCGATCGCCGGACGGCTCCTGCGTTCGGAGAGGGCACTCAAGATCCCCTGGGATCACTCTTGCCGCGGACCGGGCGGGGGAGCAGTGTTAGCCCTGACGGTAGCGCCGTCGGGGTGCTGCCCCGAGCAGAGGAGTTTCGTCGTGTATGCACGAACCACAACCGTCCAGGCAGACCCCTCCAAGATCGACGACGGGATCGCCAACGTCCGTGACGAGGTCACGCCGGCGATCACCGCCATGGATGGATGTGTCGGGATGTCGATGCTCGTGGACCGCGCGTCCGGCCGCTGCATCGCCACATCGTCGTGGGAGTCAGAGGCTGCGCTGCGGGACAGCGCCGGCAAGGTCCTTCCGCTGCGTGATGCAGCCGAGCAGGCCCTGGGTGCCAGCACCAGCACCGTGGACACGTGGGAGGTCGCCGTCGTCCACCGCCACCACGCCATGCCCGAAGGCGCCTGCGCTCGGGTCACCTGGCTGAGCGGGATGGCCGATCATGCCGAACGCGCTTCCGACGTCTTCAGGATGGCCGTCCTCCCCAGGGTTCAGGAGCTCGATGGGTTCTGCAGCGCCAGTCTGCTCATCAGCCGCGAGACCGGCCGAGCGGTGGGCACCGTCACCTTCGAGCGCCGAGAGCAGCTCGAAGCCAGCCGCGATGCCGCTGCCGGCATTCGCGAAGCAGCGAGCAGGGACATCGGCTCGACCATCGACGACGTGGCAGAGATGGAGGTGGTGCTCGCTCATCTCCACCTCCCCGAGATGGTTTGACAGCAGCGTCAGGCACAACATGCCGGGATGGTCCCTGCCCCCGGACCATCCCGACCTCGCTCCCGGGTCATGGAGTGCGCAGGCACCCTCGGGAGCGACGCGCCCGGACCTAGATCGCGTCGTGGTGCGTGATCAGCCGCTTCGGTGCAACGCAGCGCCAAGCGTCCTCGATGATCTCCTCGACGTGCGACCAGTCGATGTCGTCCACGTCGAGATAGACCCCGACCCACCCCCGATGACCCACATACGGCGGCCGGAAGTAACGACGCGGCTCGGCTGCGACCAGTGCGGACTGCACCCCTTCCGGTGCAGCCGTCCAGATCGCCGTGCGGTCGTCGTGGTGCTCCTGCGCCGCCATCACGAAAGCCTTCCTCCCACCGGCGAACCAGCAGGGCTCACCGTGCGACTCCCGTTGCTCCGTCTCCGGGAGCGCGAGACACAGCGACCGCACCCGCGCCAGCGGTGACCCGTCCTGGATCCCGCCGCGCACCATACGAGTCAGCGCTCGAGCCAGGCGGACGCGATCGTCGCCGAGCCGACCACGCGCGTTCCTTCGTAGAGGACCACTGACTGGCCCGGCGCGACGCCGCGGAGCCGACCAGCGAGCCGCACCTCCACGTCGTCGCCGGATGCCCAGGCCTGCGCGGGCACTTCCTCGCCGTGTGCGCGCACCTGGGCGCCCACCTCGACGACGCCCTCCGGCGGCGGACCGCACCACCGGGCGTGGTCACCACGAATCGCGTTGACCCCCAACAGGTCTGACGTGCCGATCATGACGCGGTTGGCCGCCGCGTCCACCGACACGACGTAGCGCGGGTCACCGTCCATGACCGACCGATCGAGACCCAGCCCCCGTCGCTGACCGACGGTGTAGGCATAGGCGCCCTGGTGCGCGCCCACCACCTCGCCCGACTCGGCGTCGACGATCTCGCCGGGCTGCTCCCCCAACCGAGACGTGAGCCAGCCGCGGGTGTCGCCGTCGGCGATGAAGCAGATGTCGTGCGAGTCGGGCTTGCTGGCGACGTAGAAGCCGCGCTCCTTGGCCTCGGCGCGGATCTCCGGCTTCGCCGTGTCACCCAAGGGAAAGAACGCCCGATCCAGCTGGTCGGCGTCGAGCACCCCCAGCACGTAGGACTGGTCCTTGGCCATGTCGACGGCACGGTGCAGCTCTCGGCCGCCGTCGTCGCGCTCGACGACCTGGGCGTAGTGGCCGGTCGCCACCGCGTCGAAGCCCAGCGCGACCGCCTTGTCGAGCAGCGCGGAGAACTTGATCTTCTCGTTGCAGCGCAGGCAGGGGTTGGGGGTGCGTCCGGCGGAGTACTCCGCGACGAAGTCCTCCATGACGTCGCGCTTGAACTGCTCGGCCATGTCCCAGACGTAGAAGGGGATCCCGAGCATGTCGGCGACGCGGCGGGCATCCCCGGCGTCCTCGATCGTGCAGCAGCCACGGGCCGACTCGCGCAGCGTCGCAGCACTCTGCGACAGGGCGAGGTGCACGCCGACGACCTCGTGCCCCGCGTCGAGCATCCGTCCGGCGGCGACGGCGGAGTCCACCCCGCCGGACATGGCGGCGACGACCCGCATCAGTCGGTCCATCCGCTGGCCCGCCGGGCACGCTCGATCGCCGCGGGCAGGGCGGCAAGCACCGCGTCGACGTCGGCGTCGGTCGAGGTGTGGCCGAACGTCAGGCGCAGCGCACCCCGCGCGGACTCCTCGGGGATCCCCATGGCCAGCAGAACGTGCGACGGCTGCGGCACACCTGCCTGGCAGGCCGAACCGGTCGAGCACTCGACGCCGACGGCGTCGAGGAGGTAGAGGAGGGAGTCGCCCTCGCAGCCGGGAACGAGCAGGTGCGCGTTGCCGGGCAGCCGGTGTATGCCGTCGCCGGCCTCCCACGCGCCCGTCGCCCTGATGTCGTAGCCGAGATCCATCGCCGAACGGATCAGCCTGTCCCGCAACGCCATCAGCCGAGGTGCCTCCATCGAGATGCTGGCGACGGACTCCTCCATGGCCACAGCGAAGGAGCGGATCCCGGGGACGTCGAGGGTCCCGCTGCGGATCTGCCGCTCCTGTCCCCCACCAAAGGTCTGGGGCACGACCACTGCATCGCGGCGCACGAGCAGCGCGCCGACTCCCACCGGCCCACCGACCTTGTGGGCGGTGACCGTCATCAGGTCGGCTCCCGACTCGGCGAAGTCCACGGGGAGGTGGCCTGCGGCCTGCACCGCGTCGGTGTGGAACGGCACCCCGAACTCATGGGCGAGGGCCGCGAGCGCTGCCACGGGCTGCACGGTGCCGACCTCGTTGTTGGCCCACATGACGGTGACCAGGGCCACCGAGTCGGGGTCCTCCTCGATCGCGGCGCGCACAGCGTCGGTCGTGATGAAGCCGAGCGCGTCGGGCTCGACCCACGTCACCTTGGCCCCCTCCTGGGCGACCAGGTGCTCGACGCAGTCGAGGACGGCGTGGTGCTCGATCGCGCTGCAGACGATGCGCACCCGGCCCGGGTCTGCCTCCCGCCTCGCCTCGAACGTGCCGGCCACGGCCAGGTTGTCGGACTCGGTGCCCCCGGACGTGAAGACCACCTCGGACGGTCGTGCGCCGAGCGCCTTGGCCAGCCGCTCGCGCGACTCCTCGACGACCCTGCGAGCCATCCGGCCGGAGGTGTGCAGCGAGGACGCGTTGCCGGTGGTGGCCAGCTGGTCGGCCATCGCCGCGATGGCCGATGGGAGCATCGGCGTGGTGGCGGCATGGTCGAGGTAGGCGGTCACCGTCGAAAGTTTACTCGTCAACCGCTCAACCTTCGGTCGGAGTGTGGCGTTGGGTACGTCAGCGGGCGACGAGCCCCGGCCGCTGCCGTGTTCGGGACTACCGTCAGGGCTCGGGACTGTCGGGTGGAGGGGGCGGGGTGCAGCAGAGCGAGGAGGCCGCGTTCGGGCAGTTCGCGGAGCGGGTCATGCCCCGGCTCCTGCGGACGGCCTGGCTCCTGACCGGTGACCCGAACCGCGCGGAGGACGCCGTCCAGGAGTCACTGGTCCGGCTGTTCGGGGTCTGGCCAAGGGTCCGTCTCGACGAACCCGAGGCCTACTGCCACCGCATCCTGCGCAATCTCGTGGTCAGCACCTGGCGCAAGGATCGCCGGCTCGTGCTGGTCGAAGACGTCCGGGACGACGTCGACGAGCGCAGGGCGACCGACGACGCCGGCACGCGGCTCGACCTCGTGCGGGCCCTCCAGGAGCTGCCCGTTCGCGAGCGCGAGGTCGTCGTGCTGCGCCACTACGCCGACCTGTCCGAGCGCGCCGTCGCCGAGCTGCTGGGAGTCAGCGTCGGCACCGTGAAGTCGTCGTCCTCCCGCGGGCTCGAGCGCCTGCGAAGCCTCATCTCCGACAAGGGGGAAGCCCATGTCCAGTGACCTCGACCTCATCGAACGCCTTCGCACGGACCCCGCCCCGGCCATGCACGTCTCCCTCGCGGACGTCCTCGCCGAAGGACGTCGACGCCAGCGCCGCCGGACCGCCCGGTGGCTTGCGGCCGGTGCTGCAGCGGCCGTCGCCGCGGCCCTGGTGGTGGCAGTTGCGCTCCAGCTGTCCGGTGAGGCACGCACCGCCCCACCTGCCGGCACCCCCAGCGGCATCACTTCCGGCAGCTATGTCTGGCAGCCGACGAACCCCGAGCTCTCCGGGGCGACCACCATCGTGGCATCCGGGGGCTCCTATGCCCTGCGGGTGGACGGTGGCGTGATGACCGTCAAGGTCACCCGCGACGGCGCCAGCGCCCCGCCCCTCAGCGCGGCCCTGCTCCGCACCGGGGCGGCGTGGCGGGAGGTCGACGGCACCTCGGGGCAGCGCGTCCTCGTCGGGGTCGTCCGCGGCAAGGCCGACGACATCGTCTACCAGCCCAGCCTCGCCGCCTCCATGGCCGAGCACACCGTGGTGACGCGGGATGCCGGTGACTTCACGGCATACGTCATCTCGTTTGCCGCGCCGCAGGCGGTGACCACCATCGCCAGGGACGTGGGCTGGCTGACGACCAACGCAGGCATGCCCAGCTGGGCCCTCGGCGACGGTGGGGGCGGTGCGGGTCTGGCGCTGGACCTGGACGGTGAGGCCCCTTCCCTGCTGCCGCCTTACGACGTGACCGTCACCGGACCGCCGTCGACGACCACGCCGCCGAGGAAGGCCGTGGAGCTGACCATCTCGCTGGGCGAGGTTCGCCTGGGAGCCCCCCTGACGGTGAGCGTCGACCGAGGGGCCGTCGTCGTGGGGTCCGGGGGGCTGCAGACCGAGCTCGCCGGCGCGGACCCGGAGACCGCCTTCGGCTACGACACGATCGCCCTGGCGGACGGCCGGTCCCTGGTGTGGGGAGTACTTCCCCAGGGGATCAAGTCCGTCCGGCCCACGGTGGACGGCGGAGTGCGCGTGGGTGTCCCGGCGCTCGCCAACCTCGTGGTCCTGCCGTACACCGTGTTCGCCGTGCTCGTCGAGGGCACGCCGGACCACGTGGTGGGCCTCCAGGCGGAGTTCGCAGGGCGTCCCGGTGGCATCAGCGTGACGCAGTAGCACGGGGCCCGGCTTTCCTGACCGTCCCTTTACCTACCGGGCGTAACCGCGCCCGCCTCCCCTCGTTGGACACGGCATACCGACCACCACCGGTGCTGGTCTCACGAAGGGAACTACATGCACACCGCGAAGAGAACCCGGGCAGTCGTCGCGACGGCCGCCACGGCCGCCCTGGCCGCCATGGCCCTCGCCACGCCCGCTTCGGCAGGCCTGCTGTCCTCAGGCAAGGCCCTCGCTCCGGTCCAACCGTGGCTGGCTTCCCAGCTGGGGGTGCTCAAGGCCGCCACCCCGACCACCGTCCTCGTGCACGGCACGGACACCGCGGCCGCCACCCAGGCCGTGCAGGCGGTTGGCCTTCGCAAGGTGACGACGTTCGACAAGATCGGCGTCGTCGTGGCCACGGGACTCCCCGCCCAGGTGCAGGCAGTCCGGTCACAGCCCGGCGTGACCTACGTCGAGGGCAACCAGCCCATCGAGATGCTGCTGTCGACCTCCAACAAGGCCACCCGCGGCGACGAGGCCCGCAACACCCTCACAGGCGCCAACGGGACCGCGCTCGACGGCAAGGGGGTCTCCGTCGCGGTGATCGACTCCGGGGTGGACCCGACGCACCCGTTCCTGAAGAACCCCGACGGCACCTCCGCCGTCGTCAAGAACCTCAAGATGGTGTGTGAGCCGCTCACCGAGAGCACCTGCGCCCCCGTCGACGCCGGCTCGGCCAACACCGACCTGCTGTCAGGTGGCGGGCACGGCATGCACGTCAACGGGATCGTCGCGGGTCGCGACGTCACGCTGTCAGACGGCACCAAGATGCACGGTGCCGCCCCGGGCTCGAGCCTGGTCAGCATCAGCACCGGTGCCGTGCTGTTCATCATCGGCGCCGACGCAGCCCTCAACTGGGTGCTCGAGAACCACAACGCCCCGTGTGGCGCGGGCGTCCCGGCCAGCACCTGCCCGCCGATCAAGGTGACGTCGAACTCCTACGGCCCCAGCGGTGGTGGCGCGTTCGACCCGAACTCGGCCACGGCCAAGATCCAGCGTGCACTGGTCAAGGAGGGCGTCGTCTCGGTCTGGGCCAACGGCAACGACGGCGGCGACGGGTCGAAGGACCTGTCCAACCCGCCCGGCAAGGACCCGACCCCCGGCATCCTGTCGGTGGCCTCGTTCTTCGACCAGAACACCGGCACTCGCGACGGCACCGTCTCGGACTTCTCGAGCCGCGGCAAGGCCGGCGACAAGTCGACCTACCCGGACATCTCGGCGCCGGGTGAGGACATCACCAGCTCGTGTCGCGTCTACCTGCCGATCTGCTCCTCGGGGCTCGATCCGAAGGACGGCGGCGACTACAACACCATCAGCGGCACCTCGATGGCCACCCCGCACATCTCGGGCATCGTCGCGCAGCTCTTCCAGGCCAACCCGAACGCCACCCCGGCGCAGATCGAGGCCGCGATCGAGTCGACTGCCTACAAGTACACCAACGGTGCACCCTACGAGGCAGGCACCAATGGCACGACGAGCTTCGACAAGGGCCACGGCCTGGTCGACGTCGTCGCTGCCGCCAACGCCATCCGCTAGCAGCCAGCGGAAGGTCGCGAGGTTCCCGGGCCCYGTGAGGGGGACCCGGGAACCTCGTCCGGTACCTGCGTGCGCACGGCGCAGACCGGGGGAACGCCTCGGACCACCCCCTGTGGTCCGGGGCGTTCTCGGTGTGCCGGGTGGCCGGCATACCAAGCCTCCGTGCACAGGGGTATGCCGCGTGGCCGGCACACCCCGAAGGCCCCCGACCAGCGTGGTCGGGGGCCTTCGGTGATTCAGTGTGCTGTGGTCAGCCCTTCGAGGCCTCAGCCCTTGGAAGCCTCAGCCCTTGGAAGCATTGACGGCCTCGGTGGCCTGCGGGAGGACCGTGAACAGGTCACCCACGACTCCGAAGTCGACGAGCTCGAAGATCGGGGCTTCCTCGTCCTTGTTGATGGCGATGATCGTCTTGGACGTCTGCATGCCCGCCCGGTGCTGGATGGCGCCGGAGATGCCGCACGCGACGTAGAGCTGCGGCGAGACCTGCTTGCCGGTCTGGCCGACCTGCGAGGTGTGCGGGTACCAGCCGGCGTCGACGGCGGCGCGGGAGGCGCCGACAGCGGCACCGAGGGAGTCCGCGAAGGTCTCGACCGGCGAGAAGTCGCCGCCGGTGCCGCGACCACCGGAGACCACGATCGCGGCCTCGGTCAGCTCAGGGCGGCCGGTGGCTTCCTTAGGCTTGGACTCGGTGACCTTGGCGCCCTTGGCAGCCTCGGAGATGGTCGGCTCGAACGCCTCGTCGGCGGCCGCGCCGGCAGCCTCCTCTGGAGCGGCCGAGTTGGGCTTGACCGTGATGATCGGGGTGCCCTTGGTCACGGTCGACTTCACGCTGTAGGAACCAGCGAAGACCGACTGGGTGGTGGACACGCCGCCACCCTCACCGGCCTGCACGTCGACGGCGTCGGTGATCAGGCCGGAGTCGGTCTTGATGGCCAGCCGGGCGGCGATCTCCTTGCCGGCGGAGTTGCTCGGGATGAGGACCGCGGCAGCGGAGGTCTTCTCGACGAGCTGCGCGAGCAGCTCGGCCTGGGGCGCCACGAGGTAGTCGGTGACGTCCGCGTTCTCGACGCGGTAGACCTTCTCCGCGCCGTACTTGGCCAACGTCGCCTTCGCAGCGTCGAACCCGGAGCCGACGAAGACGGCGCTGGGCTCGCCGAGGCGGCGGGCGATGGTGAGCAGTTCTGAGGTGGTCTTGCGAACGGTGCCGTTCGCGTGGTCGACCAGGACGAGTACTTCAGCCATGAGTGGTTCCTCTCTTAGGCGTTGTTGGGGAGCTCAGGCTGGCCGGCTCAGATGAACTTCTGCGCGGACAGGAACTCCGCGAGCTTGGTGCCGCCGTCGCCGTCGTCGGTGACGATCTGGCCCTGCTCGCGCGGGGGGCGCTTGGTGAACGACTCGACCTTGGTCCAGGCGGCGTCGAGGCCGACCTGCGAGGCGTCGATGCCGAGGTCGGACAACGCCCACTCCTCGACCGGCTTCTTCTTCGCGGCCATGATCCCCTTGAACGAGGGGTAGCGCGGCTCGTTGATCTGGTCGGTGACCGACACGAGCGCAGGCAGCGTCGCGACGATCGTCTCCGAGGCGGCGTCACCGTCGCGGCGGATCGTCACCGTCGAGCCGTCGACGGACAGCTCGGACGCGAAGGTCGCCTGCGGCAGGCCGAGACGCTCGGCGAGCATCGCCGGGACGACGCTCATGGTGCCGTCGGTGGACGCCATGCCGGTGATGACGAGGTCGGGGGTGCCGGTCTTCTTGATCGCCTCCGCGAGGACCAGCGAGGTCGCCACGGCGTCGGAGCCGTGTATCGCGTCGTCCTTGACGTGGATGGCCTTGTCGGCGCCCATCTGCAGGGCCTTCTTGAGTGCGTCGGCCGCCTGGTCCGGGCCGACGGTGACGACGGTCACCTCTCCCTCGCCGGCCTCCACGAGCTTGAGGGCCTCCTCGACGGCGTACTCGTCGAGCTCGGACAGCAGACCGTCAACGCCCACTCGGTCGGTGGTGTTGTCGGAGTCGTTGAACGTGCGGTCGGACTGTGCATCCGGCACGTACTTCACGCAGACGACGATGTTCATGAACTGATCGTCCCCTTCTTGGAATGGATACCGCTGGGATCGACATCGCGTATCGACAGTGAGTATCGAAAAATGGGTCAGGTGCCATCCTTACAGCCCGCGCCCCCGATCGACACGCCAGCACCGCGTGACGCTCACCACGAGGCAAACCGCGCAAGTCCACGCACGGCTCGTGAGGGAGGGTGACGGTGCCCACACCATCGGTGCACGAGCATGGCGCAGCCCAAACCCAGCGACCAGAAGTTGACCGTGGCCGACCTCGCCGCCGAGGTCCGGAGCCTCAGGCGGGACATCGCGGGATACGACACGGCCCGGTCAAGGTCTTGGCTGAGCCCCGAACCGCGGGCTCAGCCAAGACCCTCGATCACCATTCAGTGGCAGTGGAAGAACTCGTGGACCGTACCGTCGGGGCGCTGGTTGAAGTGCTCCACGTTCTGGTTCGAGAAGGTTGAGCCGTCCGAGCCCTTTCCGCGCACGCTGAACGTGAACGTCCCCTCGACCACTGACCCGTTCGCGTTGAAGCCGCCCCAGACCGTGAACTTGCCGGCGTAGCTAGGCAGGGCCGGGTCCTCCAGCGGTGTCGCAGTGAAGGTGCCCGTCTGCGTGAACGTCTCGTGTGAGCGGCCGTCGTCGAAGGCGGTCACGTGCTCGATGGAGTTGGACGTCGTGGTGATCGTGTACAGCGGTCCGCCACCTTCGCAGGTGGGGACGACGTCCACGAACGTCTCGACGACCCCCTTTGCGGTGTGCGTCTCGGTGATGGGTGCCGCATAGGCGGGACCGGCGAGTAGGACCAGGAATCCGGTCAGAAGGACAAGCGAAAATCGTCGCAGCATGATGGCCTCCCAGGTGGTAGCTGCTACCCCTGCATCTCGCAGTCTTCGCCGCCCCGAATCCGCCCGCAATAGCTCCTTCTGACCACATCCGCCCGTGGCTGAGCGACCACGGTGGGGATATCTTGGCGTCTCGACGTGCAGTGCCGAAGAGAGGCTTTCAGGTGGCCCCAGAATCGGGATATCCGCAGGTCGAGCCCCACGTTCTCGCATTGACTGGGGAGCGCACCGCACCGCATGTCTGGCACGAGAACTACTGGTTTCGTCGCCACGAGGCGGGGTATGCGGCCGCCCCCGGCTGGGTGCACACCGCACCTGCCGTCGTCCTGGACGCCGGATGTGGCGAGGGGTATGCAGCGGGCCTCCTCGACGTGTTCTGGCCCGGAGTGCGCGTGGTCGGCCTGGACTACGACGCGGCGACGACCGCCCACGCTGCGCGGACCCACGGAGGTGAGCGGGCGTCCTACATGCGGGCCGCTTTGACGGCGCTGCCGCTGGTGACTGGCGCGGCGGACGCGACTTTCTCGCTCCAGGTGCTCGAGCACATCTGGACGCCCGGCGACTACGTGCGCGAGCTCGCCCGGGTGACGCGACCGGGCGGGGTGGTGGTGCTGTCGACGCCGAACCGGCCGACCTTCTCGCCTGGGCTCGGGCGGCGCGACAAGCCCTCGAACCTCTACCACTGCCGCGAGTACGACGCCGAGGAGCTGGTGGCCGAGCTGGATCGGTGGCTGCCCGGGGCCGAGGTGACCCTGGTGCGTCTGGGCCACGGCGAGCGCCTGCTCCGGTGGGAAGCGGCGTACGGGTCGCTCGTGGCAGCCCAGCAGGAGCAGGCGCCCCAGGACTGGGACCGAGAACTGCGCGAGATCGTCGGCTCGGTGACCGTGGACGACTTCGTCTTCGGCGCGTCTGACGAGGACTGCCTGGACCTCTTCGGCATCGTGCGGCTGATGATCCCCTAGCCGTCGTCGACGGTGCGGCGGCCGGTCTTGAGCTGGCCCCTGCGCTTCTTGCTCTCGATCCGGCGTCGCTGCGAACCCTTGGTCGGGCGGGTGGGGCGACGGGTGGGCGGGTCGGGCGCGGCCGCCTCCCGGAGCATGGTGACGAGGCGCTGCCGCGCGACCACACGGTTCTGGCGCTGGGATCGGTGTTCGGACGCGACGACGACCAGCCGGCCGCCGACGAGCTTCGGCGCCAACCGCGCGAGCAGGCGCTCGCGGGTGGCCTCGGGCAGCGCGGCGACAGCGCGTGACGTCGCCGGGTCGAAGTCGAGCTCGACCCGGCTGTCCGTGGTGTTGACGCCCTGTCCCCCGGGCCCGGACGAGCGGGAGAAGCGTTCGACCAGCTCACCGGCATCGATGACCAGGCCGTGGCGCAGCCCCGGCCCTGCGGGCACGCGCAACGGCGCCCCCGGTTGTGGCCGACCGCCAGGTGCGGCGATCACGGGAGGAGGCGCAGCTCGTTGCCGTCGGGGTCGGCCAAGGTCGTGCCGCCGCCCTCCCGGCCCACCCGGTCCCAGTCGTCCACCCGCGTGGCGCCGAGCGAGAGGAGGCGGGCCACCTCCGTCGCGTGGTCGTCCGTGGTGGCCAGCAGCAGGCGTTGGCGGTTCCTCGTGGGCTTGGGAGCCAGCGGCGGACCTCCCCAGGCGACCTTCGTCCCTCCCACGGGCGACTGGACGGCCGTCTCCCCGTCCTGGTCCCACACCAACGGCCAGCCGAGCACCTGGCTCCAGAACACGCCAACGTCGCGGGACCCTTCGCAGGCCAGCTCACCGAGGAAACCGCAGCCCGCGAGGAACGAGCTGTCCGGCGCGATGACGCAGAGCTCGTTGCCCTCAGGGTCCGCCAGGACCACGTGCCCCTCTTCGGGCAGCTGGCCGACGTCGAGGTGGTGGGCGCCGAGGCCGAGTGCCTCGTCGACGATTCGCTGCTGGTCGTCGGCGTCGACGCTCGTGAGGTGCAGGTGGATGCGGTTCTGCAGGGTCTTGACCGACGTGCTCGACACGAAGCGCAGGCCGACCTGGGTCTCGTCGGCCGCGAGGAACAAGCCCCCGCCGTACTCCTCCACCGGCCGCACGAGCAGCGAGCCCCAGAACTGCGCCAGTGCTGCGGGGTCGTGTGCGTCGAAGTCGACCCCGACGAGTCTGGAAGGCATTCCCGAACCGTGTCACGGGCGCGGGGCTCAGGCAAACGGTTTCCGGCGGTCCGGTCAGCGAGTGGGGTTGTCGGTGGCCCGGACTAGGGTCACGGCCGTGGGTGACGTCGACGTCGATCTCGACCCTGCCCTGGTGGCCCGGGTCGCCGCGATCTGTCTCGCCCTGCCCGAGGTGCACGAGCAGGACGCCTGGATCGGCGTGCGGTGGCGGATCCGTCAGCGCACCTTCGCCCACCTCGCCCACGTCGACCCCCGCGGCGGCTCGGTGTTCGGGCTGGCCGCGCGGCTGGGCAGTCCCGCCGACGTCATCACGTTCCGCTCCTCCGGAGAGGAGCTCGAGGCCCTGGTCCACTCGGGGCTGCCTTTCTACAAGCCGGACTGGAGTCCGCACGTCATCGGCATGGTGATCGACGACGACACCGACTGGGACGAGGTGGCCGAGCTGATGGCCGACAGCTACTGCCTCATGGCCCCGAAGAAGCTCGCCCGCCTCGTCCAGCCACCGCCCTGACCCGCCAGGCTCGCCGCCCGGTGCGGCAGACTGGTGGCTTGTGACTCCCCCCGTGCCGGGCGCGTTCTGCCTCGTCCTGCACTCCCACCTGCCCTGGCTTCCCGGCCATGGGGTCTGGCCACTGGGCGAGGAGTGGCTGTTCCAGGCCTGGGTGGAGTCCTACGTGCCTCTCGTCGCAGAGCTGGACTCCCTTGCGGCAGAGGGCCATCGCGACGTGCTGACCCTCGGCGTCACCCCCGTGCTCGCCGCCCAGCTCGACGATCCACGGATGCGCCGTGACGCCGCGACGTGGGCTGGACTGTGGGGCATGCGCGCCCGCGAGATGGGCTTCGACGTCGACCCGCACCGCCGGTCGACGGCGGAGCGGGAGTATGCCGGGGCGTCCGGCGCGGCGAGCCTGCTCGAGTCACGGTGGCGTGCGGGCGGGTCGCCGGTCCTGCGCGGCCTGCGTGACCAGGGAGTGGTGGAGCTGCTGGGCGGCCCGAGTGCGCACCCGTTCCTCCCCCTGCTCCTGCCCGAGCTCGCGGCGCTCGCGCTGCAGGCGGGCCTGGCCGACAGCGCCTGGCGGCTCGGCGAACGGCCTCGCGGGATCTGGTCACCCGAATGTGGCTGGCACCCGGCCCTCGCGCAACCGTTCACGGACGCCGGCGTCGGGCACTTCGTCGTCGACGAGCAGACCGTGCGCGACTCCGGCGGTCATCCCCACGCCGCGTGGCGGGTGGCCGGGACCGACATCGTGGCAATGCCCCGCAACCTCGAGGTCACCAACCTCATCTGGTCCTCGCGCAGCGGCTACCCGGCCTCACCGGTCTACCGCGACTTCCATGCGCGCGAGGAGTTCACCGGCATCAGGTTGTGGGCGATCACCGAGCCCGACGTGGACGTCGACCGCAAACGGCCCTACGACCCCGACGAGGCGCGCGACCAGCTGGACCATGACGTGGCGCACTTCGTCGACGCCGTCCGCGATCAGCTGCTGCACGCGCACGAGGTGCGCGGCGAGCCGGGACTGGTCGTCGCGGCATACGACACCGAGCTCTTCGGGCACTGGTGGCACGAGGGACCGGTGTTCCTGGGCAAGACGATCCGGGCCTTGCGGCGGGCCGGCATCACTGTGACCACGCTCGAGAAGGCCCTCGCCGGTGGCCACGTCGCGGGCGACCTCGACCTCGCGCCCGGCTCGTGGGGCGCCGGCAAGGACTACTCGGTGTGGGATGGCCCGGCCGTGCGCCAGATCGCGCACGAGAACGAATGGCTGCAGCGTCGCTGGCTCGACGTGCTCGGCCGCGAGCGCGCTGCAGGGCGGTTGCGCACGCGACGCCCCGACCTCGACCAGCTGCTCCAGACCCTGTGGCACGCGCTGTCGAGCGACTGGGCGTTCCTCGTCACCCGAGGGCAGTCCGTCGACTACGCCCGGCGTCGTGCCGACGAGCACCGACGCGACTTCCACATCCTGGCCCAGCTCGTCGAGGACGGCCGCCGTGCCCAGGCGGTCGACGAGGCCAGGCGACAAGGTCTGCGGGACAACGCTTTCCCCGCACTGGACGCCCGCCTCGGGTGAGTCCCGAGCACGTCGGGGCGAGGGCCGCCTCCCCCGTGTGTCCTAGGTGGTTCCCGCGATGCGAGGGCCCACACGATGCCATCCAATGGAGGAGGCCCGGCGCCCGCCGGTCACCACGTCCATCGAGAGGCCTGGTCATGTCGAAACAGCAACGCATGGCCGCTGCAGGGGCAGCCATGGCACTCGCAACCATCGGGCTCGGGGTCGGCTCCGCCCCGGCTGCCGAGCCGACGCCATTCACCATCACGGAGACCATCGACGCGTCTGTCGAGGGTGACCCCACCTTTACCGCGACGGGAGGCCTCTGCGCGTCAGGCACCCTGTCCGACGACGTGCGGGTCTTCGCCGGCAACCCGGTGAAGCCCAAGGCGGCGCTGCTGATCCGGACGGTCTACACCTGTGCGGACGGCAGCGGCGAGTTCTACGCGCAGAAGCACGTCTTCATCGTGTTCGGCGAGACCGGACTCACCAACACCGGGCCGGTGAGCCTGATGGGGGGCACGGGGCGCTACGACAAGCTCAGCGGCCACGGCGTCGACGTCGGCGCCCAGGACTTCGAGTCGGGCACCGGCACGGGGGTCGTGACGGGCGTGCTCTCACTCGGGTGAGCTCTGTGGACGCGCGCCTCGCGCCTGGGCGGGGCGCGTGTCCGCTGCTCATTCGCGGGTCTTGACGACCCTGCCCGGTATGCCGGCGACGACCGAGCGCGCCGGGTACTCACCGCGCGCGACGGCGGAGGCCGCGACCACGCTCTGGTCGCCGATGTCGACGCCCCGGGTGACGACGACCTTGGTGCCGAGCCACACGTCGTCGCCGATGCGCACCGGCGTCTTGACGATGCCCTGGTCCTTGATCGGCACCTCCAGCGACGTCGTCACGTGGTCGAAGTCGCAGATGTAGACGTCGTCGCCGAACAGGCAGGCCTGCCCGATGGAGATGTCGATCCAGCAGTTGATCGTGTTGCGGATGCCGATGACCGACTTGGGGCCGATCCGCAGGGTGCCCTCGTGCGCCCGCAACCGGGCGTGCGCCCCGACGTGCGTGTAGGCGCCCACGACCAGCCGGCCGTAACCCTCGCGCACCTCGAACCGGACGTCCGGACCGATGAAGCACGGCCCCTCGAACCGCAGCGAGGGGTAGCGGGCACTCGCCCGCGCCATCCGCAGGTAGCTCAGCAGGTGATGGCGGGTGAAGGCTCGGTTGGCCATCGCCCAGCCCACCCAGCGGGCCCACGCGAGAGGTCGGGGCAGTCCGAACGGCCCGTGCTCGGAACGCTCGCCGTGGTCGGAGGGCGACATGTCCGCGTCGGCTGCCGAGGTCTCGTGGCTCATTCCGGATCGGTGCACGTCGCTGCGAGATCGAGCGGTCAGGGCTTCACGCCGGTGATACCGACGTTGTAGAAGAACCGCGCGGGCACGGCCTTGGCGAGGACCCGGTCGACCGCCGACAGCCGTTTCCAGGTGCCGTAGGCGAACATCGCCCAGCTCCATCCCAGCACGCCGGGCTTCACCGCCGCTTCGAAGGTCCGGATCGGCCAGCCGGCAAAGGCCGCAGTGAGCTCCTCGGTCTGGGTGCGCACCCCGATGGCACCCGCTCGCAGAGCCGTCCGGGCTAGCTCGTCCGGGTCGAACGTGTGCAGGTCGACGACCGCCTCGAGGGCGGCTGCGCGGGACGACTCGTCGAGGGCTTCCTGGTCCTTGGCCCACTTCTCACGCAGGGGTGAGAGCTGGGTGACGGCTTTGGTCGCGTGCCACGTGAGGCTTCCGAGCGTTCGGGCGTACCTGTCTCCCACCCTGGTCGGCTCGCCGGCGACAACGAACCGCCCGCCGGGCTTCAGCACCCGGAGGATCTCGCGGAACGCCGCCTCGACATCGGGAATGTGGTGGATCACGGCGTGGCCGACGACGATGTCGAACATGTTGTCGTCGTAGGGAATTCGCTCCGCGTCCGCGACCCTGCCCTCGACGGAGAATCCCAGCATCTCGGCGTTGGCCCGTGCGGCCTCGACCATCCCCGGCGACAGGTCGGTCACGTGCACGGCGTCGAGGATCCCGGCCTGCTTGAGGTTGAGCGAGAAGAATCCGGTGCCCGCCCCGAGCTCGAGCGCCGTGGCATAGGGCAGCGGGTCGGGCGAGCCGGTGATGGCCTCGAACCGGTCGCGGGCGTAGTCGATGCAGCGCTCGTCGAAGGAGATCGACCACTTGTCGTCGTAGGTCTGCGCCTCCCAGTCGTGGTAGAGCACCTGGGCCAGCTTGTTGTCGGCGTAGGCAGCGGCCACCTGCTCGGCCGTGGCCGCTCTGGTCGGGGGTGCCATCGCTCAGGCGCCCTCGAACTTCGCCTTGCCGGGGCCGTTCTCGACGAAGGACTTCATGCCGATCTCACGGTCCCTGGTCGCGAACAGCGAGCTGAACAGCATCCGCTCGATCTCCAGCCCGGTGTCGAGGTCGGTCTCGAGGCCACGGTCGATCGCCTCCTTCGCCGCGCGGATCGCGTAGGCGGGGCCTCCGACGTACGGAGCCAGCCGCGCCTTCGCGGCGGCATACACGTCCTCGGCCTCGACGACCTCGTCGACGAGCCCGATCGCGAGCGCCTCGTCGGCGGACACGAACCGGCCGGAGAAGACGATCTCCTTGGCCTTGGCCGGCCCGACGAGGCGAGCCAGCCGCTGGGTGCCGCCGGCACCGGGAATCACGCCGAGCAGGATCTCGGGCTGGCCGAGCTTGGCGTTCCTGGCAGCGACACGGAAGTCGCACGCGAGGGCCACCTCGCACCCGCCGCCGAGGGCGTAGCCCGTGATGGCGGCGACCGTCGGCTTGGGAATCCTGGCGATGGTGCGGGTGAAGTCCTGGAGTGAGCCGGAATGGTCGGCCATGTCCGTGTAGGACATCCGCTGCATCTCCTTGATGTCCGCGCCGGCAGCGAAGACCTTCTCGCCGCCATAGAGGATCACCCCGGAGACGTCGCGGCGCTGGCCGGCCTCGACGGCCGCCGCCGAGAGGGCGGTCTGCACCTCTGCGTTGAGCGCGTTCATCGGCGGACGGTTGATCCTGATCGTCGCGATGCCGCCCTCGACCTCGAGGGAGACGACGCTGGTGGAGGTGCCCTCGCTCATGCCGGGTCGCCCTCGGGAGCGGGCTGGCCGGCTCCGGGGCCGGAGTCGTCCCCGCCGCCCATGATCCGCTCGTGCCACATCTGCACGCCGGCCAGGACCAGCTGGATCGAGACGTTCACGAGGGCGGGCACGTTGCTGGCCTGGTCGACGATGTGCTCGCTGGTCACGACCAGGGTGTCGTTGGCGAGGCCGGCCTTGACGACGTTCATCTGCAGGGTGATCTCGTTGCAGGTGGCCAAACGCGTCAGCGGGTCGCTGGGAACGGTGTCGCTGATGGCCCACTGGCCGAAGACGCGCATGATCTGGAAGTCGCCCTCGGTGCACCGCACGAACAGCTGCTGCTCCTGCACGCTGAAGGCGACGTCGCCGTCGTTGTCCACGTTGGGCGCCAGTCCCTGGTCGATGAGGGCGTCCAGGACCCGACCGCGGAGCGGGTGCTCGTTGGCGGGGGGCGGGAAGTTGGGCAGCGAGGTGGGGTCGGTCATGCGAGGACCTCCCGGGGACACGACAGGGGGACGAGCGAGGCTCGGAGGGTCGAGGCGGAAGGCCGGATGAGGTCCGTCATGTGCCCAACCGTAACCACTGCCTAGGCTGAGGGCCATGTCGCACGCCCCGCGCCCGCGTGACCTTCCTCCCACCCTGGGCATGACCCTCGTCGAGGGCGGGGCGGAGTTCGCCGTCTATGCAGGTCACGCCGACTCGGTCGAGGTCTGCCTCTTCGACGCAGGCGACCAGGACGGCACCACGGAGCGTCGCGTGCCGCTCACCGAGCGCACCCACGGCATCTGGTTCGGCTTCCTCCCCGGCGTCGTGGCCGGTCAGCGCTACGGCCTGCGCGCCGACGGACCGTGGCGGCCCGCCGAGGGCTTGCGCTACAACCCCGCCAAGGTGCTCCTCGACCCCTACGCCCGCGCCATCGAGGGTGACGTGTCGTGGACGCCGGAGGTGTTCGCCCACCGCGTCGGCCACCGGCTCAAGGGCGACGACCTGGTCCTCAGCCCGCTGGACAGCGCCGGGTCGGTGCCGCGCTGCGTGGTCATCGACGAGGGCTTCGACTGGGGCGACGACTCCCCGCCGCACACGCCGCTCGCCGACACCGTGGTCTACGAGACCCACGTGCGCAGCCTGACCATGCAGCACCCCGAGGTGCCCGAGCACCTGCGAGGCACGTATGCCGGCCTGTGCCACCCCTCCGTCATCGCCCACCTCAAGGCGCTGGGAGCGACCGCGGTCGAGCTGCTGCCCGTGCACGCCTTCGCGTCCGAGCCCGAGGTGGTCCAGCGCGGGCTGACGAACTACTGGGGCTACAACACGCTGGGCTTCTTCGCCCCGCACTCGATGTACGCCTCGGCCACGGACCCTCAGGGCGCCCTCGACGAGTTCAAGGGCATGGTGCGGCTGCTGCACTCCGAGGGGATCGAGGTCATCCTCGACGTCGTCTACAACCACACCGCCGAGCAGGCCGGTCGCACCGGGGCGTCGCTGTCGTGGCGCGGGCTGGACAACCGCGCCTACTACCGGCTGGACGAGCGCGGACAGGACATCGACGTCACCGGCTGCGGCAACACCCTCGACCTGCGGCACGCGATGGTCTGCAAGATGGTCCTCGACTCCCTGCGGTACTGGGCCAACGAGTGCCATGTGGACGGCTTCCGGTTCGACCTCGCGGTGGCCCTGGGGCGCGGCCAGAACGACGACTACGACCCCAACCACCCGTTCCTCGTCGCGTTGCGCACCGACCCCGTGCTCTCCCGCGTCAAGCTGATCGCCGAACCCTGGGACGTGGGCATCCACGGCTGGCGGACCGGCCAGTTCCCGCCGCCGTTCGCCGAGTGGAACGACCGGTTCCGCGACTCGGTGCGCACCTTCTGGCTCGACGACCTCAAGGCACAGTCGGCGGGCCACCACCAGGGCCACGGGGTGCGCGAGCTCGCGACCCGCATGGCCGGGTCGCAGGACCTGTTCGGCTCCCGCGACCGCGGACCTGTCGCGTCGGTGAACTTCGTGGCGGCACACGACGGCTTCACGACGGTGGACCTGACTCGCTACAACTCGAAGCACAACGGCCCCAACGGCGAGGGGAACCGTGACGGCAGCGACAACAACCGGTCCTGGAACCACGGAGTCGAGGGACCCGAGACCGGCCCTGCCGAACCGGAGGTCGAGGAGGCCAGGCGCCGCTCGACGCGCAACCTGCTCGCAACGACGCTCCTCGCCACCGGCGTACCCATGCTCAACGCGGGCGACGAGTTCGGCCGCAGCCAGGGGGGCAACAACAACCCCTACTGCCAGGACAACGAGACGTCGTGGTTCGACTGGCGTCTGGAGGGCTGGCAGCAGGACCTCCTCGCCACCACGCGGTTCCTCACCCGCCTGCGTGCCGACCACCCCGTGCTGCGCCAACGCACCTTCTTCACCGGCCGCGAGGTGCACGAGGACGGGTCGACCGACCTGGCGTGGTTCGCAGCCGATGGCGAGCTGATGGAGAACGGGCGGTGGGAGGACCCCTCCACGCGCACCCTGCAGATGCTGCTCAACGGCGCCTGGGTCGGTCACGCGTCGGTGCTCGTGGTGCTCCACGGCGGCCGCGACCCCGAGAAGGTGACGCTCCCCGAAGTACCCGGCCTCACGGCATACCAGCTGTTGTGGGACTCGACCGACGAGCGGCCCGCCCCCCCGGCTCCACCGACCCCCCCGGGTCCCGTCGAGATCGGCCCGACCTGCATCCAGGTCTATCGCGCGACCGACGCCACCTGAGCGGATCCCGAGCCGTCCCGGGGACTGCGGCACCCGTGAGCGGTCAGTTCCAGGATCCCCCGTTGCCCCAGCCGGGCCCCGGACGCACGTTCGGCGGTTGGCCGTCCACGCGCTCGTCCTGCCACTCCCCGTTGTCACGACCCCGGACCCGGTTGACGGCGCCGAGGACCAGCACCGCGAGGAAGGCAGCGGCCCCCAGGCCGAACAAGGTGTACAGGATGACTGCGAACATTCGCCACGACCTCCCCGAGACGAACTGTCTGCCCGTCCCTCGTGAATCTACCTCCTGCTCGGCTGCGGGCGTAGGGAATCGGTGACGACCGCTGCCCCGGTCAGAGCCAGCGACGCACGCGCCGCGTGTAGTCGTCATAGGGGGCGCCGAACCGCTGGCGCAGGAAGCGCTCCTCGGGGCGGATCGCACCCCACAGGACTAGCAGCACCGCGGCCGGGAAGAGCATGAGCGCCCAGAAAGTGGGCACCAGCAACGCCACCGCGAGGTACAACGCGAGGAGGCCGACGTACAACGGGTTGCGGGACAGGCGGTACGGCCCCTCCTGGATCATTGCGTGCGTCGCCTGCCCCGGCAGCAGACCAGTCTCGTGACGGCCGAACAGCCAGAGGGACCAGCCGTTCCACACGACGAAGAACAGCAGCAGGGCCCAGCCCACGGGAACCCGCCACGCGCCGAGGTCGACCGGGTCTCCCCAGAGCGCGGTGGCCAGCCACCCCACGAGCAGGGGCGCGCCGATGGCGACCGGCGGCCAGAGCCGGAACGAGACTGTTTCGTCGGAGCCGCTCACGACGTGACGCCTAGGTCCTGAACAGCCAATGCGGCGCCTGGTCGCGGAACTCGTCGCTGGTCAACGCGCCGGCCCCCTCTGGCAGGCGCCCGAGGACCGGTGCGCCGGCAACCCGCGGCAGGTCGAACAGGTTCGTCTGCTCGGCAAGGTCTGGGTCGTCCGGGTAGGACCCCACCACGAGGCCCAGCAGCGGCAGGTCTCGGGCGGCGAGGGCTTCGGCAGTGAGGGCGGTGTGGTTCAGGGTGCCGAGTCCAGGGCTCACCACGAGGACGTAGCCGGCGCTGACTCCCTTGTAGCGCAGCGCTGTTCCCAGGTCGGCCAGGGTCCCTCCGCGACTGTCGAGGCGAACGAGGAGGCCACCGGCGCCCTCCACGAGCACGACATCGACCTCGTTGGCGATGGCGGAGATCGACCGTGAGTGCTCAGCGACGGGGGGCAGCGTGATCTCCTGCAGCCTGGCCGCCGTGTCCGGCGCCAGCGGCGCGTGCAGGCGCACGAACTCGTGGAGGGTGACACCCGGGTCGTCGCCGAGGAGTGCCTGCACGACCTGGAGGTCGCCGTCCTCGTCGGCGCTCACCCCCGTCTGCAAGGGCTTCACCACTGCCACCGCGGCGCCCCGTCTGCGTAGCATCACGGCGAGGGCGGCCGTCACCACGGTCTTGCCGACCCCCGTGCTGGTGCCCGTGACGAGCACGACCTTGGGCAGCGAGATCGGGTCGGACGCGATCGGCTCAGGCGAGATCGGCTCAGTCATGGGAGACCAGGGCACGAAGCACCTCGATGGCATGGTCGAGGACGTCGGGACCATGGTCGGCGTGAGCCGTCAGCCGGAGCCTCGAGCTGCCGTCCGGCGTCGAGGGCGGACGGAAACAACCGATGCGTATGCCGCGTTGCTCAGCGTGGGCGACCGCTGCGACCGCTTCGTCCGGTCCCGGCATGGTGACCGAGAGGACCGCTCCCGCAGGGGCGGCGACCCCGCAGGCCGCGGCGAGCAGCGCGGAGTTCGCCCGTGCGGCGGCAGGTAGACCGGAGTCGCGGGCCAGGACGTCGAGCGCTCCGAGCGCGGCGCCCGCGGCGGCCGGCGCGAGCCCCGTGTCGTAGATGAAGGGCCGTGCCGTGTTGACGAGGTGGTCGCGCACGGCATCGTGGGCCAGCACCGCCCCGCCTTGGGCTGCAAGCGATTTCGACAACGTCACCGTCACCACGACGTGCTCGCGGGCCATGAGGCCGGCCTGGGCGGCTCCGCCCTGACCGTGCTCCCCCACGACGCCGAGTCCGTGGGCATCGTCAACGACCAGCACAGCCCCGAGCTCCTCGGCGAGATCCGCGAGAGGGCCAAGTGGGGCGGCGTCGCCGAGGACCGAGTACACGGACTCCACCACGACGATCGCCCGGGGTTGCCTGCGGGCGGCGAGCAGCTCGCGCACGTGCGCGAGGTCGTTGTGGCGGCTGACGGCCACGGCGCCTCGGCTGAGGCGGGCACCGTCGATGAGGGAGGCGTGCGCGTGGGCGTCGCTGACGATGAGGGTCTCGGGGTCCGACAGCGACGTGAGCACCGCGAGGTTGGCGTGGTATCCCGTCGACAGCACGAGGGCCGAGGGCGCCCCAGTGAGGCGGCACAGGGCGCGCTCCAGCTCTTCGTGGACCTCCAGCGTGCCGGTGACCAGCCGTGACGCCCCGGCCCCACCGCCGTAGGTCTCGGCGGCGGCGACGGCACCCGCGATCACGGCCGGGTGCTGGCGCAGTCCCAGGTAGTCGTTGCCAGCGAGATCGACGAGCTCACCGGACTTGAACGGCCTGACCTCGCGGCGAAGTCCCTTGCGGTCACGCTCGTTGGACCGGTCGGCCAGCCAGTCGAGGAAGGTGCTCACGACGTCATCCTCTCAGCCGTGGACCGTGGCAACGGCCTGCACCATGGCGTCGCAGATGGTGCCCAGGTCCTCGGGAGTCGTGACGTAGGGCGGCATCGCGTAGACAAGATCGCGGAACGGTCGGATCCACACCCCTCGGTGCAACGCGGCCGCCGTGAGGTCGGCGACGCGGGCCGGCTCTCGCAGCTGGATCACGCCGACGCCGCCGAGGACGCGCACCTCGGCCACGGCATCGACGTCCTCGGCCGGCTTGAGGCCTGTGGTGAGTCCGGTTTCGAGACCGCGCACCTGGGTGCTGAAATCGTTGTCCTGCAAAAGGTTCAGACTGGCCAGCGCGACCGAGCAGGCCAACGGGTTGGCCATGAACGTGGGGCCATGCATGAGCGCACCTCCGGCCCGCTCGCTGCTCACGCCCTCGGCCACAGCCTCCGTGCACAGCACGGCCGCCAGGGACACGTAGCCGCCAGTCAGAGCCTTGCCCACGCACAGGATGTCCGGGACGACGTCAGCCCGCTCCATCGCGAAGAGGGTGCCCGTGCGCCCGAAGCCGGTGGCGATCTCGTCGAGGATCACCAGGGCCCCGTGCTCGCGCGCCAGCTCGGCAAGGACCTGCACCACGTGGGGGCTGTGGAACCGCATTCCCCCGGCGCCCTGGAGCAGTGGCTCCAGGATGACGGCGGCGACCTCGTGCGCGTGCGCGGCATACCGGCTGCGGGTCTCCCGCTCCCACGCCACCATCGCCGGGTCGTCTGCCGGCACATCGACACCGGCCGGGGGGACCGGTGCGAAGACGTGCTCCGGGAGGATGCCGGTGAACAGGGAGTGCATCCCTCCGACCGGGTCCGTCACCGACATCGGGGAGAAGGTGTCACCGTGGTAGCCACCGCGGATCGTGAAGAAGCGCGTGCGCCGCGAGCCGGCGCCGACGTGGAACTGGAGGGCCATCTTCATGGCCACCTCCACTGACACCGAGCCCGAGTCCGCGAAGAACACTCGCTGCAGGTCGGGCGGGGTCAAGGCCACCAGCCGCTCGGCCAACCTGACCGCGGGCGCATGGGTCAGGCCGCCGAACATCACGTGACTCATCCGCGAGAGCTGGACGCGCACCGCCGCGTCGAGCTGCGGCACGGCGTAGCCGTGGATGGCACACCACCACGACGACATCGCGTCGATGGCGTCCAGTCCCGAGCCGTCCGGCATACGCAACGACAGCCGCACGCCCGACGCCGACTCCACGAGGTACGGCGCGGAGGCCGTGCCGGCCGACGAGTAGGGGTGCCAGACGTGGTCGCGGTCGAACGCCATCAGACGGTCGAGGTCGGCCGTCCCGCCAGCCGTGCCGTCGGCCATCCCGTCAGCCACCACTGCGGGTCTCTCCGTGGACCGCGCACTGCGCGGACCAGCCCCGAGGGAGGACCTGCACCTTCATCCGTCGACGGCACTGACCACAGAACCGGGGCGGTTCCAGCGCGAGGGCACGGTCGCAGGCGGAGTGGTCCGCCTCCTCCCGCGCCCGGCCGCAGCGGCCGCACCAAGGGTCCTCGCCCGGCATACCCGTCCCGCTCTCAGAACGTCTCGCTCAACGCCTTGATCGGCATCTCGAGCTCCGCGAGCAGGCTGAGGTCTTCCTTCGGGTCCCGGCCGAGCGTGGTGAGGTAGTTGCCGACGATGACGGCGTTGATCCCGCCGAGCAGGCCGTCACGGGTGCCGAGGTCGCCCAGGGTGAGCTCGCGCCCGCCGGCGTAACGCAGGATGGTGCGCGGCAGCGCGAGACGGAACGCGGCAATCGTGCGCAAGGCGTCGCCCGAGTCCATGACCGGCAGGTCGCCGAAAGGGGTGCCGGGACGCGGGTTGAGGAAGTTGAGCGGCACCTCGTGCGGGGCCAGCTCGCCCAGCTGGGCGGCCAGCTCGGCGCGCTGCTCGAGCGTCTCGCCCATGCCGACGAGCCCGCCGCAGCAGAGCTCCATGCCGGACTCCTTCACCATGAGGCAGGTGTCCCACCGCTCCTCGAACGAGTGCGTGGTCACGACCTGCGGGAAGAACGAGCGCCCGGCCTCGAGGTTGTGGTTGTACCGGTGCACGCCCATGTCGACCAGGTCGTCCACCTGGTCCTGCCTGAGCATGCCCAGCGAGGCGGCCACCTGGATGTCGACCTCCGCCTTGATCGCCGCCACGCCCTGTCGCATCTGGGCCATCAGGCGCGCGTCCGGCCCGCGCACCGCGGCCACGATGCAGAACTCGCTCGCCCCCGTCTCACGGGTCTGGCGCGCCGCGCGCACCAGCTCGGGGATGTCGAGCCACACCGAGCGCACCGGCGAGCTGAACTGGCCGGACTGGCTGCAGAAGTGGCAGTCCTCGGGGCAACCGCCGGTCTTGATGGAGACGATGCCCTCGACCTCGACCTCGGGTCCGTTGAACTGGAGCCGGACCTCGTGGGCAAGGGCCAAGAGCTCCTCGAGCTGGTCGTCCGGCGTCCTCAGCACGTCGAGGATCTGGTCGTAGGACAGGGGCTCACCGCGCTCGAGCACCTGCTCACGGGCGACCTGGAGGATCTCGCTGGCAACCGACTCCTCAATTGTCATGAGCCAGAGTCTGTCTCATGTGGGCGAGTGTCGTCAGCCAGTCTCACGCGCCGAACGTGCATGGCGAAGGTCACGTCTGGCCGTCCCTGAGCAGTTGCTGGGTCGCGGTGGACAGGACCCACTCGTAGTACCTCCGCTGGCTCCACCTCCGCATCCGCCGCAGCGTGCGGAACACCCCGGGAGACGTAAGGGTGTACATGATGTCCGCGGCGTCCGCAGCGCCCAGGCCCGGTCGGAGCTCACCTCGGTCGTGGAACCGCTGCGCCAGCCGGAGGTTGAGCTCGTAGGCGGCCTCGTTGCCGCGGGTGACGGTGCGTGCCAGGCCGGGGTCGACGCCCGGCACGGAGTCGCCCATCAGGATGAGGTCGCCGGCCCGGTTCATCAGGTCGGTCGCGCCCTTGAGGTGAGCGGCCAGCGCCTCGCGCGGGTCGTCGATGGACCGCGCGGCAACCGCTTCGGGCCGGTCGACCGCCCGCACCCGGGACTCGTCACCCATCGTCAGCATGGCGATCGTGTGCCGGAGCAGGCCGAGCTTGGTGCCGAAGCCGTCATAGAGGGTTCGCTCTCCCACACCTGCGCGGTCGGCGACGTCCTTGAGCGTCGTCCCCTGGAACCCGCGCTCGACGAAGAGGTCCAGCGCTGCCTGGCGGATGCGAGCGCGTGTCTCCTCGGCCGCGGCCGTGCGGGCGGGCGAGCGGTAATGCCTCTTGACAGGTTCGGCCACGAGGGCCACTCTAACGGTAATTGACCGCAGTGCAACTGCGATGAAATGGAGAAGGACCGATGAGGGAAGCAGTGATTCGGGCGTTCAGCCCCACTCCCGGGCCGCGACGCATCGGCGTGGAGCTCGAGATGCACGTCCTCGGCACGCCCCGCATCGATGAGCAGCTCGCCGAACGCGGCCACCCGTCATACGAGCCCGGCGGCCAGCTCGAGCTGAGCCTGCCGCCGCAGACCTCCGTCGAGGCGCTGATCCGTGAGGTCGACTGGAGCCTGGGCAGCGTCGCCGACAGCGCCGAGGTCACTGAGGTGGCGCTGACCGGCGTGGACCCCTGGCGCTCCCTGGCGCAGGTTCCCCTCGCCCTGCCGACGCCGCGATACCTGGCGATGCAGGACCTGTTCGACCGCACCGGCGACTCGGGACGGCGGATGATGCGACTGACCGCCTCGTTGCAGGTCTGCGTGGACCTGGCGCCCGGCCCCGCCGGTCGCGAGCAGTGGCTGGTCGCCAACCTCGCCGGGCCGGCCCTGGTCGCTGCCTACGGCGGCTCGCTCGAGCGCACCCGGATCTGGCAGGGCATCGACCCGGCGCGGACGGGCTACGACGGCCGGCACCTCGACGTGCACGACCCCATCAGCGCGTATGCCGCGTTCGCCCGGGCCGCCGAGCGGTTGCCGATCCCGGAGGCAGAGGACGACCAGTACCACCTCGGAACGATCTTCCCGCCGGTTCGCCCCCGCGGCGGGTACCTCGAGCTGCGGTACCTCGACTCCCAGCGACCGACGACCGAGCTGCTGGGCACCATCTGGGCGCTGATGTATGACGAGCGGTTGCGTCGCAACGCGCTCGACCTGCTGCTCCCCACGCTTCCGACGTACTGGCACCAGTGGCAAGCGGCCGACCCGAGCCCGCTTCTGGACCTGGTCGGCGCTGGGGAGGTGGCGGCGTGAGGACCGTGTTCGTGGTCGACCCGCTCGACGGGCTCGACGCCTCCCTCGACACGAGCGTCGGACTGATGCACGCCGCACAGGAGCTCGGCGTGGAGGTGTTGGCCGCCGAGGCACGAGACCTCGAGATCGTCGACGGACGCGCCGTGGCCCGGGCTCGCGCGCTCAAGCTCGCGCCGTCCACCCCAGCGGCCGGGTGCCGCTGGACCGTTCCGGACCCGTGGTACGACGCCGGGCCCGAGGAGCTGGTGCGGTTGGAGGACGTGCGCGCGGTGTTCATGCGCCTGGAACCTCCGCTCGACCTGGACTTCCTCGCCGCGACCTACGTGCTCGACCACGTCGACCTCAGCGGCACGGCGATCGTCAACGCCCCGGGCGGACTGCGAGCCTGCAGCGAACACCTGCTCGGCCTGTCCTTCCCGGACCTCGTGCCACCGACGGTCGTGACCGCCCACGGCGAGACGATCCGCTCCTTCCTGGCCGAGCACGAGCGCATCGTCGTGAAGCCGGTGGACGGGTTCAGCGGACGCGGTGTCTTCCTGCTGTCGCACCACGATCCCAACCTCGCGTCGATCATCGAGACCTCCACGTCCGGGGGAGCTCGAGCGGTGGTCGCGCAGCCCTACCTGGCGCAGGTCGAAGCCGGAAACAAGCGGATCTACGTGCTGGACGGCGTCGCCGTCGGTGCCAGCATCCGGCATCCGGTGCCGGGGGACTTCCGGATCGTCAGCCCGGACGGACCGGCCGACCTCACTCCTCGAGACCTCGAGATCGTCGACCGCCTGGCTCCCACCCTGCGCGCCCACGGCCTGCGATGCGTCGGCCTCGACGTCATCGGCGACCACCTCATCGAGGTCAACGTCACCTCACCCGGGGCGCTGCGCAAGGCCGACGCCCTGCTGGGCACGACGTACTGCGCCGACCTGGTCTCACACGTCCTCACCCACACCTCATGGAAGGCACCGTCATGACCACAGCGATCGTCTGCTCAGCAATCCTGGCCGCCGCGATCTTCGTCCTCGGCTTCAACGTCTCGCTGAACCGTGGGTACGCAGCCAAGCGCGGCGGCAGCCAGATGCCGACTGATCCTTCAGACCCACTGCTGATCGCCCAACGGGCGCACGGCAACGCGACCGAGTACGTCCCGACCCTCATCGCCCTCTTCCTGCTCGTGGGATGGCTCTCGCCCGGGCCGTGGGCATCCGGGCTCATCGTCGCCGCCACCGCGTCCCGCCTCCTGCACGCGTACTCGATGCTCACGTCCGCGACGCTTGCTTCGGAGTCGGCGCCACGCATGACGGGCGCCATGGGGACCTACGCGTTCGGCCTGGCCCTCGCGGTGACCGCCGGGGTCGCGGCGTTCTGACGGTCGCGGCGTCCTGACGGTCGCGGCGCCTATTCAGAGCTGCAGGATCCTCGCCGAGACCTCGTATGCCGCGGCCACACCTTTCGCGTCATGCAGGTCCCCCGGCGCCTCCAGGGCTGCCAGTGCATGCGCGCGCACCGCCGAGCCTGGGTCCGGTGCAACGAGGTCGAGGCACAGCCCAGCGACCACGGCGTCGGCGTCGTGTTCGTCCAGACCATCGAGGGCGAGGCCGTTGTAGAGCAACGTCGCCGCCTCCAGGAACACCTCCCGAGCCATCTCGAGGTCTACCTCCGGCCGTGCCTGTGCGACTGCCTCTGCGGTTGCCAGGAGCTGGTCGAACGGCGGGTCCACCGCGCTGGGCTGCATGGCGCGAGCCTCTCAGGGTGCCCTCCTCACGACAACCGAATAAGCCTTCGCGGGCGGACCGCCAGGTACACGGTGTTGGCCGACTCGCCGCCCGTGAGCGGGTTGGGGAACGACACCACATGGGCGTCGGCGCGCTCGAAGGCCTCGCCCATTCGCCGCACCACCTCGGGTTCGGGTGGCTCGTCGGACCACAGCGCGAACGCCCCGTCGTGGGCAAGCATCGCGCCCACCCGCGCGAAGCCCTCGACCGTGTAGAGGTCACCATGGTCGTCGCGCAACAGCCAGTCGGGGGCGTGGTCGATGTCTACGAGCACCGCGTCATAGGTGCGGTCGGCGCGGCCGGAACGCACCACGTCGAAGAAGTCGTCGGGCACCAGGCGTACGCGCGGATCGGCGGCCAGTCCGTGGGTGTCGGGCAGCAGGTCGCGCTCGTGCCACGAGATGACCATGGGAAGGGCCTCGACCACGGTCAGCTCGGCGACCCGGTCGTCCTCGAGAGCGGCCACCGCGGTGTAGCCGAGCCCGAGCCCGCCCACCAGGACTGTCAGTGACGCGCCCGTCACGGCCGCGAGGCCGATCCGCGCCAGTTCCTGCTCGCCCGCGGTGAACTGGCTGGACATGAGGAAGTCGTCCCCCAGCTTGACCTCGTACACGTCCCGCTCCGTCACGCGGTCCCAGCGCTGGCGAAGGCTGATCTCCCCCCAAGGGGTGTCGCCCCAGTCGAGCTCCTGGATCCTCACCCACCGAGACTAGTGCCGGGGTGGGCGTGCGGCAGTTGTCGGACCACGCGAGTGGAGGTGGGGCAGGACCAGGCGGTGGCGCCCTGGCTAGCCCGCCTTGTTCGTCTTGAGGTCGTACTTGAAGTGGATCCCAGCCTCCAGCGAGCCATCTGCCTTCTGCGGCTTGTACTCCAGGTCGACCTTTGCGAACGACAGCCCGACGCTCTCCATCGTGGCGTCCCCTTCGGCACTGACGCTCGTGGAGACGCTCGTCACGAGGAGGTCTGTCAGCGTGATGACGAGATACTCCTGCTGGCCCTTGCCGGCCTTGCGCACCGTGATCGTCGCGTCCTTGACGTGCTCACCCGTGGCGCACGCCTTCATCAGGAGCGGAGAGGCCTTGTCGACGTGGTGGGTGAAGGTGAGGTCCTGGAAGCTCGCCTTGCCTGCCCCGCCCCCTCCCCCGTGACCGGCGGTGCCGGACTGGGACACCCCCCACGACCACGACAGGACCTCGATCTCGTCCTTGTGCTTGGCATCGCGGGACTCACCCTTGATCGTGCCGATCCTGGCGAAGATCGAGCTGGCCATCACACCGTCTCCTTGGCTGGGCTCACGGACTACCCCAAGGTCGACCTGTCGGTGTTCGCTGTCAACCTCGGCGGGCAGCGTGACGCGGGCCCGGTCCTCGCTCCCTCCGGCCCTTTCAGTGCCCGGCGGGGCAGGTCTGGTCCAGCCACGTCAGGACCTCTGGCGCGGGGGGAGGCAGCTGGTCCAGCGGCTCCGCGCCGTCGAGAGTCCGCAGCTGCGCCACCAGTGCGAGGGCGTGATCAACCGGGCGGTTGGGGACGTCCTGATCGGCGTCGTCGACGATCTTGAGCTGCAGTCGCCCGGAGAACAGGGTGAGCTGACCGTCGAGCACCACGGTCGGCACCGACAGCCGGGGCTCGAGCCGCGCACAGGGAAAGCCGGCCGGCAACCGCTCCCAATCCTGGGTGCTGACAAAAGCCGGGGGCACGCAGTAGCCCTCGCGCCCCGGGTCGCAGGGGCCGTAGTGGGCCTCAATGTTGATCAGCGGTCCCTGGTTGTCGATCTTGACGATCCCGTCGAACCCGTAGCCCGCGGCCTTGGGCCCCAGGTAGTACGCGATCCGCCCCTCAGCGGCCAGTTCTGTGGCAAACCGGGACAACTGATCCGGAGGCGCGCCTGTCACCACATCCCCATCCACCCGGGATTCCTCGGCGGAAGGCGCCGTGCCACACGCACACAGGACCAGCGTCAGCACACCAATGACCGCAGGTGAGCCGTATCGCCAGGAGGGCCGACGGGCACGGAGGCGTGCGACTGGCGTGCGAAGCATGGTGGCTCCCAGTGGTGGTTCAGATCTGTGGCGGGCGGGCGGGCGCTGGCTGTCGGGTCCGGGTTCTTCACTTGATGGAGGCGAGTGCCTGCCTCAGCTGCGCTGGGGTCGGTGCCGAGTTGTAGCTGACCTTCACGGCCCCGTCCTTTCCGACGAAGGCCATGGTCAGCTGCTTGGTCAGGCCAAGGGCGTTCCGCAGCGTGGGTGTGGGGTCGTTGGCGATCGGCAGCGTGACGCCTGGTGGGACCAGCGGGAGCCCTGGCTTGCCCCTCTCGCCCACCTGGACCGCGAGCACGGGAGGCGTCGTGCCGTTCGATGTCATCTGTTGGAGGCTCCTGAGGGCGGACAGGCAGCCGGCGCAGGAGTCGGGAGAGTCCCAGTAGGTGTCTGAGTTGAAGAATGCGAGGACGTACGAGTGTCCGGCATAGGTGGCCGAGGTCGCCCTTCCGGTGGTCAGCAGCTCGAGGTTGAACGGCGGCACCTGCACAGTGCCCCCGGACGATGGTTTGCGTGCAGCGATGACGGTGGCAGGTGAACCGGCCGGAGGAGTCGTGGAGAAAGTTGCCCTGTCCGCGCTCGGACGCTGCGTGAAGGTTGCTGCGTGAAGGGCCCCCGTCTCCAGAAGGACTCCCGTGTCCTTGTCGAACCAGTAGTCGGCGCTGAAGCCGTCTTGCTGCTCAGTGGCGACCGTGGCACAGCGGTACCCGGCCGCGTCTCGCTTCAGGATGACTCGACCTCGACCAAGGGCGTGGCAGGTGGTACCCGTCGTCGGTCCCATCAGTTCCCGGGACAACAGGCCCAAGCCATTCCATGCATCGGGGTGTTCGTTCACCGCCTCGTACAGGACGTACTGCGGGCCCCCCATCGAGTCGAAGGTGAGCAGCCTGGTCCCGTCCCAGGTCTGCCTGACGACCTCCTCAGGGTCCTTGGCATTCGGGTCGCTGAACATGGACATGGTCACGGACACCCCAAGCCCGGAGGCAGCGATGACCGTGATCTCGACTCGTCCCGAGGACTCACCGCCCTCGCCCCCTGCGTCCTGCACGAAGGTGACCTCGGCGGCCGGCGTCGAAGGGGCTTTGGTGGCAGTGGTGGGCGCCTCGGCCTTCGCGGTAGGGCTCTGGGCGACCGGCGCGTTGGCGTCTGACCCTCCGCAGGCGGTCATGGTCGTCCCGATGAGGGCCAGCGTGAACGCCCCGCTGGCCAACCTCGCCGCTCGCCGCGCCGACAGGGTGGCGCTCGGTGGCCTTTCGTCGCGTGGTGTGGGAAGCATGTCGTCGCCTTTCATGGCCGGTGTGCAGCTTCAACAGTCCCGCCAGCAGCCGTTCCCGTCGTCCTCCCCAGGGCCCGCCTTTCGTCAGTTGTGGGGCCACAGCTGTGGACCCCAGGGCGACCCTGCGCCGCGGCTCCAGATGGGCGACGATTGGAAAATGGAACAGGGTGACCGTGACACCCGAGTCATGAGGCTCCTGGACGTGGGGTTTGCACTCCTCTTCACTGCATCGGCGACCGCCTTGCTCGGGGACGTGGTTGGCGCGTTCGCGGATGCCGCGTCGTCGTTCACCTACTTCGACAGCTCGGTCGAACGGCTTCGGCATGCTGCGGGCGGATACCTGCTGACACTCTCGGGCCTCCTCTTCATCGCCTTCGTCGTACACATGACGCAGTCCCTCGACGCTCCTGGCTCCCGCAGCACCGAGAACCTCGTGGCGCGCCTGGCTGCGACAGCCTTCGCAGCGCTGGCCGGTGTGGCTGCCGCGGCGTTCGCGACGGTCTCGCTCAGCGTCGAGTTCGGTCGACTCACCGGCGACCAGGGCATCGAACAGGGACGGGAGCTCCTACCCCAGCTGGGATATGTCGTGATGTTCGTCCCGGCGGCGCTCTGCGCGGGGGTCACCGTCCTCCTGCTCGCTCGAGGTTCGGCGCGGACGAGGCAGCTGCCTCGATGGATGTGCGCTGCCGGGTACCTCGTCGCGACGGCGCAGCTCTTCAGTCTCTACACGGTGCCCCTGCTCCTCGTACCGCTGTGGGTGCTGGCCGCGGGCATGAGCCTTCGCCATTCGTCCGCGGGGACGCAGCGCTGACCGTCCTCCACCTCACGTGCAGCCGCTGGCTGCATGCGTGGGAGTGACATCGGCGCCCCCGATCGGCAGGGAGCTCGCGCCGGCGGGCGTGCCAGCGGGCCCGCCGGGGTGGCGGGCTGTGGGGCGGGGTCATGGTCGCCAGGGTGGGGATGGCTTTGACCTTGGGGCTGTGGTCTCGAGCTGATCCCAGACGTTGTCCACAGGGGCCAGGCATGGGTATGCCGCGTGCGGACGTCCGCACGCGGCATACCTTGCTGCTGTTTGCCTGGCCGTTGACGACCTCAGGCGCGCCTCAGGCGTTGGCGACGAGACCGAGCTCGCTGGTGCTGGCCAGGCCCGAGTGCTTGGGGAGCACTCGGACGGTGTAGCCGAACGAGCCGGTGCGAGCCAGCGCGAGGTCGCCCGCGAACTGGTGACGGCCACCTTCGTAGGACTCGACGAGGACCAGCGACTGGGTGTCGACGTCACTCAGGTCGTCGCTGTCGTGGGCGTTGCCGTGCACGACCTGCACATCGACCTCGTCCGGCGTCAGGACGCCGAGCGAGACATAGGCGCGCACGTGGAGGGTCTCGCCGATCTGCGGGCTGTCCGAGACACCCGAGGACTCGACGTGGTCGACGTGGACGGTCGGCCAGGCCGCCTTGACCTTGGCCTTGTAGGCCGCCAGGTCGCGGGCACCGACGAAGGTCTTGCCGTTGAGCGACCACCCGGCCCGGGCGGCGGGCCCGTAGAGCTGCGTCGTGTAGTCGCGCACCATGCGGCTGGCGAGGACCTTGGGCCCGAGGGTCGACAGCGTGTGGGTGATCATCGAGATCCAGTTCTGCGGCAGGCCCTCGGCGTCGACGTCGTAGAACCTCGGGGCGACCGAGTTCTCGATCAGGTCGTAGAGCGCGGACGCCTCGATGTCGTCGCGGCGCTCGGGGTCGTCGACACCGTCAGCGGTCGGGATGGCCCAGCCGTTCTCGCCGTCGAACCACTCGTCCCACCAGCCGTCGAGGATGGACAGGTTGAGGCCACCATTGAGGGCGGCCTTCATGCCCGAGGTCCCGCACGCCTCGAACGGGCGCAGCGGGTTGTTGAGCCAGACGTCGCAACCCGGGTAGAGGTACTGCGCCATGGCGATGTCGTAGTTCGGGAGGAACACGATGCGGTGGCGGATCTCCGGGTCGTCGGCGAAGCGCACCATCTGCTGGATGAGCTGCTTGCCGGTCTCGTCGGCGGGGTGGGACTTGCCGGCGATGACGAGCTGGATCGGGCGCTTGGGGTCCAGCAGCAGTCGCTTGAGGCGCGCGGGGTCGCGCAGCATCAGGGTGAGCCGCTTGTAGGTCGGCACGCGGCGGGCGAACCCGATCGTCAGCACGTCGGGGTCGAGGATGTCGTCGACCCAGCCGAGCTCAGCCGGGCTGGCGCCACGCTTGGTCCACGACGACTTGGTGCGGCGACGCGCCTCGACGACGAGCTGCTCGCGCATGTCGCGCTTGGTCGCCCAGATGGCGTCACGCGGGACGTCACCGATGCGATCCCAGGCGTTGTCGCGCTCGATGTCGGTGGTGCCGAGGTGCTTCGCGGCGACCTCGTAGACCTTGCGGTCCACCCAGGTGCCGGCGTGGACGCCGTTGGTGACACTGGAGATCGGGACCTCGTCGTCGTCGAAGCCCGGCCACAGCCCGTCGAACATCTCGCGGCTGACGACACCGTGCAGCTGGGACACACCGTTGGCGCGCTGGCCGAGGCGCAGGCCCATGACGGCCATGTTGAACATGCCGGGCTGACCACCCGGGTAGTCCTCCGCACCCAGGGTCAGCAGCCGCTCCACGGGCACGCCCTCGACGGCGCGGTCGCCACCGAAGTGACGCGTGATGAGCTCGGCGTCGAACCGGTCGATGCCGGCGGGGACCGGGGTGTGGGTCGTGAACACGGTCGCCGCGCGGACGGCCTCGAGGGCCTCGTCGAAGGTGAGCCCGGCCGACTGAGTCAGCTCGTGGATGCGCTCGACGCCGAGGAACCCGGCGTGCCCCTCGTTGGTGTGGTAGACGTCCGGCACCGGCGCTCCGGTCAGTCGCGACCACAGCCGAAGGGCCCGGACGCCACCGATACCGAGCAGCATCTCCTGCTGGAGTCGCTGCTCGCCGCCGCCACCGTAGAGGCGGTTGGTGATGTTGCGCGCAGCGTCGTCGTTCTCAGGGACGTCCGAGTCGAGCAGCAGCAGCGGGACGCGTCCGACCTGGGCGCGCCAGACGTGGGCGTGCAGCTCGCGACCACCGGGCAGGTCGAGGGTGATGACGCACGGGGTGTCGTCGTCCTCGCGCAGGAGGCTCAGGGGCAGCTCGTCGGGGTCCAGGACCGGGTAGGTCTCCTGCTGCCAGCCGTCGCGGTTGAGGCTCTGCTTGAAGTAGCCGGTCTTGTAGAAGAGACCGACACCGACGATCGGGACACCGAGGTCGGAGGCCGTCTTCAGGTGGTCGCCCGCGAGGATGCCCAGGCCACCCGAGTACTGCGGCAGCACCTCGGTGATGCCGAACTCGGGGCTGAAGTAGCCGATCGCCTTGGGGGCGCCACCCTCGACCTCGCCCGCCCACGCCTGGAACCAGCGCGGCTCCGTCAGGTAGGTGTCGAGGTCTGCCTTGGCTGCCGAGACGGCCGCGACGAAGTCAGTGTCGCCCGCGAGGTCGGTGAGCTCCTGCGGGGACAGGGCCGAGAGCAGCCGAACCGGATCCTTGCGGACCTTGTTCCAGCGCTCAGGGTCGATGCGCTGGAACAGGTCTCGGGTGGGTGGGTGCCAGCACCACCGCAGGTTGCTGGCCAGATCGCCGAGAGCGGCAATGGGCGCGGGCAGAACTGTACGGACGCTGAAGCGTCGGATCGCCTTCACGTGGGGCATCCTAAGCCCTCCAGCCCAATCCCAATGACGCGTTCTTGCAGAACTTTCAAAAAGTTTCAGCAACCGGGCCTTCTGGGGTCTGGGGAGGTGCGCGGGGCCCCAGACCGAGTAGCGTCGGGCGCGTGACAGCGACGCCACGTGCAACCAGACCTGACACTCCCGCCGCATCCCCCGCCAAGGGCACCAGCAAACGGCAACCGGGCGCGAGCACTCCCACGACAGCCTCAGCCCAGGCGCCGACCACGACTCCCCCACAGACTCCCATCGGCCGCATCCCGGTCCAGGACGTCAGCCCCGTCGTCGACGGCGGCGCCCGCCCGGCCAAGGCCGTCGTGGGCGAGCAGTTCACGATCGGCGCCACCGTCTTCCGCGAGGGACACGACGCGGTCAACGCCTCCGTCGTCCTCGTCGCGCCCGACGGCTCAGAGCGCGTCACCGCCATGACCTCGACCAACCCCGGCCTCAACACCTGGGCGGCCGTCGTCGAGCCCGACACCGAGGGCTGGTGGACCTACCGCGTCGAGGGCTGGTCCGACCCCTACGGCACCTGGGACCACGATGCGTCGATCAAGGTCGCCGCCGAGATCGACACCGAGCTGATGCTCGAAGAAGGCGCCCGCACCCTCGAACGGGCCCTGTCCGAGGTCACGCGCACCCAGGAGCAGCAGGCCGTCCTCAAGGACGCGGTCACTGCCCTGCGCGACACCCGCCGCCCGCCCCTGGCCCGGCTGCACGCCGGCACCGACCCCTCGGTGCGCGCCGAGCTGGCCGCCCGCCCGCTGCGCGACTACGTGAGCCCGTCCACGGCATACCCGTTGCTCGTGGAGCGTGAGAGAGCCCTGTATGGCGCGTGGTACGAGATCTTCCCGCGGTCGGAAGGTGCCGTGCAGGACCCGGTGACCGGAAAGTGGAAGTCCGGCACCCTGCGCACGGCGGCCGAGCGGCTGCCCGCGATCGCTCGGATGGGCTTCGACGTCGTCTACCTCACGCCGATCCACCCGATCGGCACGACGGCGCGCAAGGGTCCGAACAACACCCTCGGCGCCGGTCCCGACGACCCGGGCAGCCCCTATGCCATCGGCTCCCCCGACGGCGGACACGACGCGATCCACCCCGACCTCGGGACCTTCGCCGACTTCGACTACTTCGTGGCGCAGACGCACGAGCACGGCATGGAGGTCGCGATGGACATCGCGCTCCAGTGCTCCCCCGACCACCCGTACGTGAAGACTCACCCGGAGTGGTTCACCACCCGGGCCGACGGCACCATCGCGTACGCGGAGAACCCGCCCAAGAAGTACCAGGACATCTACCCGCTCAACTTCGACAACGACCCGGTCGGGTCGTACGCCGAGATGCGCCGCATGGTCCAGGTGTGGATCGACCACGGGGTCAAGATCTTCCGGGTCGACAACCCGCACACCAAGCCGGTCGAGTTCTGGCAGTGGATCATCGCCGACGTGGGCCGCGACCACCCCGACGTGATCTGGCTGGCCGAGGCGTTCACCAAGCCCGCGATGATGCACTCGCTCGGGAAGGTCGGTTTCCAGCAGTCCTACACGTACTACACCTGGCGCAACCAGCGGTGGGAGCTCGAGGAGTACGTCAAGGAGCTCGCCGGCGATTCCGCGGCCTACATGCGGCCGTCGTTCTGGCCCACGACGCACGACATCCTCACGCCCTACATGCAGTTCGGCGGCCCCTCGGCCTGGAAGCTGCGCGCGGCCCTGGCCGCGACCCTGGTCCCCACCTACGGGATCTACGCCGGCTACGAGCTCATCGAGCACGTCGCCCGTCCGGGTGCAGAGGAGCAGATCGACAACGAGAAGTACCAGTACAAGAACCGGCACTGGGAGGACTACGAGCCCGGTGGGGCCAAGGAGGGGCAGTCCCTCGCGGGCTACCTGACGATGCTCAACCAGATCCGGCGCGAGCACCCGGCGCTGCACTGGCTGCGCAACATCACCTTCCACCACGTCGACGACGAGAACATCATGGCGTTCTCCAAGCGGCGGATCCTGCCCGACGGCACGGACGACACCATCGTGGTGGTCGCCAACCTCGACCCGCACAGCACGCGCGAGTCGGCCATGCACCTGGACATGCCCGCGCTCGGCCTCGACTACCACGACGGGATCGCAGCCCAGGACCTGGTGACCGGGGCGTCGTGGCACTGGGGGGAGCACGTCTACGTCAGACTCGGTCCCGAGACCGAGCCCGTCCACATCGTCGCAATCCGGAGGTTCTGATGCAGGGTCTCAACCTCGCCCAACCCGGTCTGAAGAACGACCCCGAGTGGTTCAAGACCGCGGTCTTCTACGAAGTCCTCGTCCGCGGTTTCGGGGACTCCAAGGGCTCGGGCTCCGGCGACTTCACCGGACTGATGGGCCGCCTCGACTACCTCGCCTGGCTGGGCGTCGACTGCCTGTGGCTGCCGCCCTTCTACGCCTCGCCCCTTCGTGACGGCGGCTACGACATCGCCGACTACACCGCCGTCCTCCCCGAGTTCGGCACGCTGCCTGACTTCCAGGAGCTCGTCTCCCAGGCCCATGCCCGGGGGATCAGGGTCATCACGGACTTCGTCATGAACCACACGAGCGACCAGCACCCCTGGTTCCAGGCGTCCCGGTCCGACCCCGAGGGTCCCTTCGGCGACTTCTACGTGTGGTCCGACACCGACGAGCCATACTCGGACGCGCGCATCATCTTCATCGACACCGAGGTGTCGAACTGGACGTTCGACCCGGTGCGCCGGCAGTTCTTCTGGCACCGGTTCTTCGGCCACCAGCCCGACCTCAACTTCGAGAACCCCGCCGTCCACGAGGCGATGTTCGACGTCGTGCGGTTCTGGATGGACATGGGCATCGACGGCTTCCGCCTCGACGCGGTCCCCTACCTCTACGAGGAGGAGGGCCACAACTGCGAGAACCACCCGAAGACACACGAGTTCCTCGCCAAGCTCCGCAAGATGGTCGACACGGAGTACCCCGGTCGGATCCTGCTCGCCGAGGCCAACCAGCCCCCGGCCGACGTCGTCGACTACTTCGGCACCGAGGAGGAGCCGGAGTGCCAGATGTGCTTCCACTTCCCCGTCATGCCGATGCTCTACTACTCGCTGCGTGAGGAGAAGGCCGCCCCGATCATCGACGTGCTGGCCGACACCCCCGAGATCCCGCCCGGCACCCAGTGGGGCACGTTCCTGCGCAACCACGACGAGCTCACCCTCGAGATGGTGACCCCGGAGCAGCGCGCCGCGATGTACGGCTGGTACGCACCCGACCCCCGGATGCGCGCGAACGTCGGCATCCGGCGTCGGCTGTCCCCCCTGCTCGACAACAGCAGGGCCGAGATCGAGCTCATCCACGCGCTGCTGCTGTCCCTGCCGGGTTCGCCGTGCCTCTACTACGGCGACGAGATCGGCATGGGCGACAACATCTGGCTCAACGACCGTGATGCCGTCCGCACGCCGATGCAGTGGACGCCCGACCGCAACTCCGGCTTCTCCTCGGCCGATCCCGGCAAGCTCTACCTGCCGGTCGTGTCGTCGCTCGTCTACCACTACAACAACGTGAACGTCGAGGCCCAGATGGCCAGCAGCTCCTCGCTGCTGCACTGGGTGCGCGCCATGCTCGAGATCCGCAAGCGTCACCCCGTGTTCGGTCGAGGCGACTTCGAGGTCTGCCCGTCAGACAACGACGGCGTGCTGTCGTTCCTGCGCGTCGAGTGGGACCACGTGGACGGCACCGACTCCGAGGCCGTGCTCTGCGTCAACAACCTCTCGAGCCGGCCGCAGGCGACGACGATCCGGGTGCCCGACGAGTTCAAGGGCGCGCACCTCGCTGATCTGTTTGGCGGGCAAGGCTTTCCGAAGATCACCGACGACGGCACCATCACCCTGACCCTTGGTTCCCGTGACTTCTTCTGGCTCCGCCTGGTGCCAGGTGCAGCGCATGGCTGAGATCCACGACGCAACCCTCTCGCCGACCAAGATCGAGCTGGTCGGTCCGTGGATGGCGCGCCAGCGCTGGTATGCCGCGAAGGGTCGGCTGCCGGTGCTGCGCAAGGTCTGGTCGTGGCGGCTCGACGACCCCGCAGGCGCAGTGGGCATCGAGACGTTGCTCCTCGTCGACGAGGGCGGGTCCACGCCGGTGCTCTACCAGGTGCCACTCACCTACCGCGGCGCCCCGCTCGAGGGCGGTCAGCACGCGTTGGTCGGCACGTTGGAACACAGCGTCCTCGGCACCCGCTGGGTCTACGACGGCACCCACGACCCCGTGTACGCCGCCCAGCTGCTCGCCCTGATCCTCGAACAGGCCGCGCCGCAGGCGGGGGGCGTCTCCGACACCCCCGAGCCGGCCGTGGTGTCGAGGCGTCACCCGTCGTGGACGTCCGAGACCGTGCTCACGTCGTCGAAGGTGCTGTCCGGTGAACAGTCGAACACCTCCATCGTGTTCGACTGCGCAGACGCTGACGGAACGCCGAAGCCGTTGATCTGCAAGGTGTTCCGCATGTTGCATGCCGGGGAGAACCCCGACGTCACCGTGCAGGGCGCCCTCTCCGAGGCCGGCTCGACGAGGGTCCCCACCATGGTCGGCACGGTCAGCGCCACCTGGCCGGGGGTCAACGAAGGCGACGAGCCGGCATACGGACACCTGGCGTTTGCGCAGGAGTTCTTCCCGGGCACGGAGGATGCCTGGCGCGTCGCGCTGAGGGCGGTGGCCGCCCACGAGGACTTCACCGAGGCGGCCCACCAGCTGGGTGCTGCCACCGCGGAGGTGCACGCCCGCCTCGCCGAGGTGCTCCCGACCGAACCCGTGACCCCCGAGGCGATCGCCGCGGTCGCAGCCGGCATGCGCGGACGCTACATCGCGGCCGCCTCCGAGGTCCCGGCGCTGGCCGCCCACGAGCACCGCATCGCAGACGTCTTCGACCGGGCCGTCAACGCGAGCTGGCCTGCGCTGCAACGCATCCACGGCGACTACCACCTCGGGCAGGTGCTCAAGGTGGCCGAGCGCGGCTGGGTGCTCCTCGACTTCGAGGGCGAGCCCCTGCGGCCCCTGGCCGAACGCAGCCTGCCCGACCTCGCCGTGCGCGACATCGCGGGCATGCTTCGCTCGTTCGACTACGCGGCTGGCTCGTGGGAGCAGTCCCACCCCGGCGGCAGCGCCCGCGACTGGGCGGCCAGCGCCCAGCAAGCCTTCCTCGACGGGTATGCCGCGCAGTGCGGTCGCGATCCCCGCGAGGACGCGGCGCTGCTCATCGCGTTCCAGCTGGACAAAGCCCTCTACGAGGTCGTCTACGAAGCCAGGAACAGGCCCACCTGGCTGACCATCCCCACGGCTGCCGTGGTCCGACTGCTCGACGACGCGAGAAAGGACCTGACATGAGTCCACGGTTCGGCAAGAAGAAGCAGAAGTCCGGCTCCACCGACGACGTGGCTCCGGAGGAGACAGCGCAGGAGTCGACGGCGGCCGACTCGACGGAGTCGACGACGACCGAGGAGTCCGTCGCCCCCGAGTCCTCGGACGAGGCGCAGGTCCCTGACGCGGAAGACACCCCGGACGGAGCTGGGTCGGCCGCGGCCGAGGAGCCCACCCGCACGTGGTTCGGGCTGCCCGACCCCGCCGAGGCGATTGCTGCCGAGACGCCCGCCGCGGCGACCCCGCCCGCGGAGACCGCCGCCTCGGGCGCCCCCTCGGCCGAAGGCGCCACGGTCGATGAGCCTGATGCCCATGAGCCCGATGCCCATGAGCCTGCCGCCGATGACCCTGCTGCCGGTATGCCTGCTGTCGAGGTGCCTGCTGGCCCCCCGGCCGAGACGCCGACCAGCCGCTCGGCCGCCCGCCGCAACGCCTCGCGCCAGGCCGTCGAGCCGCCCGTCGAGCGCGAACCCGAGCCGGTGCCCGTCCCCACGACACCCGCCGAAGCGATCAGGGCACTGGCCGACGGGCGGCACCAGCAGCCGCACGACCTGCTCGGCCACCACCTGGAGGACGACGGGCTGCTGGTGCGTGCCTACAAGCCGTTCGCCTCCGTGGTCGCCGTGCGTTTCCAGGACGGCGAACGGATCGAGCTCGCCCACGAGTCCGACGGGGTGTGGGGCGGCATCCGCCCCGGAGCCACCGAGACCCAGGACTACCGCCTGATCGTGGCCTACGGCGACGGCATCGAGCACGAGATGGACGACCCCTACCGGTTCGCCCCCACGCTCGGGCCGATCGACCTCCACCTCATCGGTGAGGGCCGGCACGAGCAGCTGTGGACCGTGCTCGGCGCCCACGTGCGCGAGTACCCGGGCCCCATGGGCACCGTGGTCGGCACCTCGTTCGCCGTGTGGGCTCCGCGCGCCCAGGCGGTGCACGTCGCCGGCGACTTCAACGGCTGGGACACGCGCAGCCACTCGATGCGGCTGCTCGGCGAGTCCGGGGTGTGGGAGCTGTTCATCCCCGGTGTCGGCGACGGCACCCTCTACAAGTTCCTGGTGCGCGGCGCCGACGGCAAGGTCCGCGAGAAGGCCGACCCGATGGCCCGCGCCACGGAGCCGCCGCCTGGTCGGGCCTCGTCGGTCGTGCAGTCCCGCTACAGCTGGAGCGACGACGAGTGGATGACGCAGCGCGCCGAGAACGACGTCCACACCGCGCCCATGAGCGTCTATGAGGTGCACCTCGGGTCGTGGCGCAGCAACCACGGCTACGTCGCCCTCGCGGAGCACCTGGTCAACTACGTCGCTGACCTCGGCTTCACGCACGTCGAGTTCATGCCTGTGATGGAGCACCCCTACCCGCCGTCGTGGGGCTACCACGTGACGAGCTACTACGCCCCGAGCGCGCGGTTCGGCCGACCGGACGAGTTCCGTTACCTCGTCGACCGGCTGCACCAGGCTGGGATCGGCGTCATCCTCGACTGGGTGCCCGGGCACTTCGCCACCGACCCGTGGGCGCTGGCCCGGTTCGACGGGCTGCCGCTCTACGAGCACCCGGATCCGCGCAAGGGCTGGCACACGGAGTGGGGTTCCTACATCTTCGACTTCGGCCGGATGCAGGTGCGCAACTTCCTCGTGGCCAACGCGGTCTACTGGATGGAGGAGTTCCACGTCGACGGCCTGCGGGTCGACGGCGTCGCCTCGATGCTCTACCTCGACTACGCCCGCAAGGACGGCGAGTGGGTCCCCAACATCCACGGGGGACGCGAGAACCTCGAGGCGGTCGACCTGCTCCAGGAGGCCAACGCCACGGCATACAAGCGCGTGCCGGGGATCGTGATGATCGCCGAGGAGTCCACGTCCTGGCCGGGTGTCACCAAACCCACCAGCACGGGCGGACTCGGGTTCGGGCTCAAGTGGAACATGGGCTGGATGAACGACTCCTTGAAGTACCTCAAGGAGGACCCGATCCACCGGCAGTACCACCACCACCTGCTGACCTTCTCCCTCATGTACGCGTTCAGCGAGAACTACCTCCTCCCGATCAGCCACGACGAGGTCGTCCACGGCAAGGGCTCCCTGCTCCGCAAGGTCCCGGGCAGTCGCTACGACCAGCTGGCAACGGTGCGGGCCTTCCTCGCCTACATCTGGAGCCACCCGGGCAAGCAGCTGCTCTTCATGGGCACCGAGTTCGCCCAGGAGGCCGAGTGGGCCGACGGCCGGCAGCTCGACTGGTGGCTGCTCGACCACGCGGCGCACTACCGCGTGCACAACCTGGTCAAGGAGCTCAACCGCGTCTACCGCGACAACGAGGCCCTGTGGGCGCTGGACTCCGACCCTGCCGGTTTCGAGTGGCTCAACGCGGATGACAACGCCTGGAACACGTACTCCTACCTGCGATTCGGCACCCAGGACCGTCAGGGAGCCGTCGTCGCGGTCGCGGTGAACTTCGGTGGCCTGCCGAGGGACCCGCTGCGGATCGGCGTCCCGCGGGCCGGTGACTGGAAGGTCATCCTCGACACGAGCGGCTACGACGAGTTCGGCACGCCGAGCCAGGCAGAGGTCGTCGTGACGGCACAGGAGCACGGCGCCAACGGCCAGCCCTACTCCGTCGAGGTCAGGGTCGCATCCCTCTCGGCGGTGTACCTGGCCCCGGTCGACACGGCGGCAGACCGATGAACCACCCGCGCGCAGGTCAGCCGGCCCAGCCCTCCGACCTCGTCGACGTCGCCCATCTCGTCACGGCCTACTACACCCTGGTGCCCGACCCGGAGGACATCGACCAGCAGGTCGCCTTCGGCACGTCGGGCCACCGTGGGTCGAGCCTGAAGACGGCGTTCAACGAGGCGCACATCCTCGCCACGACCCAGGCCATCTGCGACTACCGCAAGTCCCAGGGCTACGACGGCCCGCTGTTCATCGGGCGCGACACCCACGGCCTCTCGGAGCCCGCCTGGGCATCGGCCCTCGAGGTGCTGGCGGCCAACGACGTGATCGTCCTGGTCGACGACCGAGACGGCTACACCCCGACCCCGGCCGTCAGCCATGCCATCATCCGCGCCAACGAGGGCCGCACGAGCGGCGCCGTCCTGGCCGACGGCATCGTGGTCACCCCCTCCCACAACCCGCCGGCCGACGGAGGGTTCAAGTACAACCCGCCCCACGGCGGCCCTGCCGACAGCGACGCGACCACGGTGATCGCGGCGCGTGCCAACGAGCTGATCGCCGGCGGCCTCAAGGGTGTCCGTCGCATCCCGTTCAGCAGGGCCCGTGCGCACGCCCAGCCCTACGACTTCCTGGGCAGCTACGTCGACGACCTGCCGAACGTGATCGACCTCCAACGAATCAAGGATGCCGGCGTACGCATCGGCGCTGACCCGCTCGGCGGCGCGGCGGTGCACTACTGGGGTGAGATCGCGGAGCGCCACGGACTCGACCTCACCGTGGTGAACCCCCTGGTCGACCCGACGTGGCGCTTCATGACCCTGGACTGGGACGGCAAGATCCGGATGGACTGCTCCTCCCCCTTCGCCATGGCCTCGCTGATCTCGCGCAAGGACGACTACGACATCGCCACGGGCAACGACGCCGACTCCGACCGGCACGGCATCGTCACCCCCGACGGCGGGCTGATGAACCCCAACCACTTCCTCGCCGTCGCGATCCAGTACCTCTTCGGGGGTGCCCGCCCGGACTGGCCGGCCGACGCGGCCATCGGCAAGACCCTGGTGTCGTCCTCGATGATCGACCGGGTGGCCGCCGACGTCGGCGGGCAGCTCGTCGAGGTGCCGGTGGGCTTCAAGTGGTTCGTGCCCGGCCTCATCGACGGAAGCTTCGGCTTCGGCGGTGAGGAGTCCGCGGGAGCGTCCTTCCTGCGCCGGGACGGCAAGGCCTGGACCACCGACAAGGACGGCATCATCCTGGCGCTGCTCGCCTCCGAGATCCTCGCCGTGACCGGGCAGAGCCCCAGCCAGCACTACCGCGAGCTGACCGCGAAGCACGGCGACCCGGCATACGCACGGATCGATGCTGCTGCAACGCGTGAACAGAAGGCCAAGCTCGCGGCCCTCTCGCCCGGCGACGTGGCTGCGGACTCCCTTGCGGGGGAACCGATCACGGCCAAGCTGACGCAGGCACCCGGCAACGACGCGGCCATCGGTGGCCTCAAGGTCACGACGGAGAGCGCCTGGTTCGCGGCGCGCCCATCAGGGACCGAGGACGTCTACAAGATCTATGCCGAGTCGTTCAAGGGGGCCGAGCACCTGGCCCAAGTGCAGGCCGAGGCCAAGGACGTCGTCGGCGCGGCCCTCGGTGCCTGACCGAAAGGTGAGGGCAGGCTGAGAACGATCGCCCTTGCACAGCCCATCCCACCTGGTCGCTGTCCGCTGGTTCGCTGTGAGTTCCTGTGCCGGGGAACAGAATTCGGCCCGCGCCGGTTGGGACCTACATGACGCCCTCGAACGACGCACGCCAGCCCGGGCCTCGCAGCTTCCCCCGCCGAAGCGACACCGGCCCCAACCTCGTCACCCTCGACCGACTGCGCGGCTTGCGCCGCCCCCGGTTGATGCAGCCCGAAGCACGCCGCCACCAGCTCCCGCAGGAGTGCCGCGCCTGCTAGTCCGCCACGGCGGGTGCGGGGCCGCTCACGACGGTCTCGTCGACGGCCGAGCTGCCGGACCCCAGGCGTGACTGCTCGTCCTTGACCCACATGCGGGTCAGACCGCCGAAGTGCCCCTCGAACTTGTCCCACTCGTGCTGGGGATAGGTCGTCTGGATGGTCTCGGTCAGCAGGCTCCGGAAGTCGGGTGAGTCGACCCACTCGAGCACCATGTCGTCGATGTTCGGGAGGGCGACCTCGCAGAACTCCCGGTAGCGCTCGGTGTCGAAGTGGTCGTCGGCCAACCCCTGGTATGCCGCGAGCTTGGCCCCGTAGTCGAGCGCGTCGTCGTCGGCGATCTCGAACCACGGCCCGGTGTCGACCTGGGTGCGCGCCTTGCGGCCGGTGGCGACGCAGAACACCGACCACTTCAGCAGCGCCTTCATGGCCCACGGGAAGTAGTAGTGCAGCGAGGTCACCGCCACGTCGGGACACGCGTTGGCGTAGTCGATCGGGTAGACGACGCCGTCCTTGACCAGCATCTCGCAGGAGTTGAACTCCCACCGGAAGAACGCGTTCACCGTCTGGGCGATGGTGACCGCCTCGGTGCCCACGCCCTCGCCCAGGAAGCCGTGCTGGACGGCATACCTGTTGTGCATCGGCTCGTCGGGCTGGAACTTCATCACCATCGTCTCGGGCCCGATGGTGAGCGCCCGGGCGAACACCTCGAAGTCCTTCACGGACGCCTGCAGGTGCATCAGCATCTCGCCGGAGTCGTCGTAGGCACTGTGCAGGTCCTCGACGTTCTTGACCTGGGACACGCCGCGCCAGCCACCGCCGTCGAACGGCTTCATGAACAGCGGGTAGCCGATCTCCTCTGCAATCGCGTCGAGGTCGAACTCCTTGTTGTACCGGGCCGCGGTGAAGGCCCATCGCGCGTTGTCGATCGGGTTCTTGTAGGGCACCAGCACGGTCTCGGGGACGTTCATCCCCAGGCGCAGCAACGCGCAGTAGGCCGAGTGCTTCTCCATGGACTGGAACGTGAACGGGCTGTTGAGCAGGTAGACGTCGTCCATCAGTGCGGCCTTCTTGAGCCACTCTCGCGGGTGGTAGTACCAGTAGGCCAGCCGGTCGATCACGAGGTCCTGCCGTGGTTTGTCACGCAGGTTGAACGGCTCGATCGTCATGCGTTCGGTGTTGACGTGGTGGCTCGTCCCGTCGGGCCCCTTCAGGACGCCCAGCCGACCCGCGAGGGTCTCGAACGCGCGCGGCCAGTCACCTTCCGCGCCCAGCAACAGTCCGATGAGGTGTTCCTGCGTCTTTGCCATGCACCCCATCCTGTCGGCTCAGCAGGCGCACCGAAAGTGGAGCCTCAGAACAAGGCGCTCATCAGGGACGTTCGTGCCTTGCGGACGCGCTCGTCGTGCGAGCCGACCACGGCGAAGAGCTGGAGGAGGTGGTTCTTCGCCTGCTCCCGCTCCTCACCGGCGGTTGCCCGCACGAGGTCGATGAGCCGCAGGAACGCGTCCTCCACGTGCCCACCGAGGACGTCGAGGTCTGCGACCAGGCCCTGCGCAGCGACATCCGTGGGGTGCTCGGCGGCCGCTGCGCGGGCGCCTTGCAGGTCCGCACCCTCGGTGCGCTGCAGGAGGCCGACCTGGGCGAGCCCCAGCTCAGCCTCGGCGTCGGCGGGGTTCTGCTTCAGCGCCTGCTGGTATGCCGCCGCGGCACCGTCGAGGTCGCCGCGCTCGATGGCGTCGTAGGCCTCCTGGTGCAGGGGCGGGAGCTGCTCCTCGACCTCGGCGCCTTCGGCAGGCTCGCCCGCGCCGGCGATGTCGACGCGACCCGCCACACCGTGCTGCACCGCCAGGCCGAGGAACTCGTCGAGCACCGGTCGAAGGGCCTGCTCCGGCTGGATCCCGGCGAACAACGGCACGGGCTGGCCCTGGATCAGCCCCATGGTGACCGGGACGCTCTGCACCTGGAAGGCCCGCAGCAGGGTGGGGTTCTGCTCGACGTTGACGCTGACGACCTGGAACCGGCCTTCGTAGCTGCCCGCGATCCTGACCACGGTGTCGAGGTAGTCGCGCGACTCGGGGATCTGGGCAGCCCAGAGGACCAGCAGCATCGGGACACCCACCGAGGCGTTGGCGACCTCCTGGAAGTTGGTGTCCGTGCCCTCGACGACGACGCCTGCCCGACCGGCGACCCCCGTGGGAGCCGGCGTGCCGGTGGCGTCGGACGCACCTGCGCCACCCGCCGCGGTCGCCCCAGGGGGCGCGGTCGAGGCGGCCGACGGGGTTTGACCCCGCAGTGCGGTGAGGTCGACGGCGCCCCGGAGGCCACCTGTGGTCAACGGCTGATCACTCATGGCGGTGATTGTCCCTCACGCGCCCTTGGCCGAGAACAGCACCTCGTCGACGGCGACGAGCTGCGCCTTCCCCTCGGCCGGCACGGTGAACACGACGGTCTCGTAGGACTTGAGTTCGGCGCTCTTGGTGAGGGTCTTCTTGCGCACGAGTCGTTGGAAGTCGGCGCTGGGCGTGAGCGACTTGCCGCCGGGGCGCAGCGTGATCGTGTCAGTGCGTTCCAGCAGGCCGAAGACGAGGGCTCCACCACCGCGCAACGCGATGGCGACCGTGCTGTCCGGCTCGACGGTGTGCGTCTGCTTGAGGGTGGCCAGCTTCCCGAAGGTCTTGGCCTGTTCGGCCGCGTGGGCGCGGATCGCCGTGGAGAACGGCTCCGCCGCGTCGACGTGGGGGTCGGCGACCGGCTTGGGGAAGGCGAGACTCGCGGCATACCCCTTGAGCAGGTCGGCGGGCTGCACCGCGAGCCTGGTGGCCGGGGTGACCATCGGCGAACCCGTGGTCAGCGAGTCGAGAGCCGCCACCGTGGCGCCGGGCTGCATGGGCGCGGCGGCGCTGAGCCGGAACGGCGTCCTGGCGTCCGGCGAGACCAGGAGGTTCAGCACCGCGCCGTTCTCCGCCGTGGTCGTCTGGGCGAGGATCAGGCGGGGCCAGCCCGTGCCCCGCGAGACCCCGAGGACCTTGGGCGGCTCGGTGCGCCTCATCGGTGCGGCGGTGGGGGTGGCACCCGTCTGGAGTCGGCTGGCGGCGTTGGCGACCGCGAGGGCGCTGCCCGTGAGCGCCTCCGCGCGGAGCGTCGCGGCATCGGCCGGCTTCGCTGCGCCCGCGTCGGCGGCCTTGGTGAGGACCCGGCTGGCGATGGCTTCGGCACTCTGCGCCGAGATCGGCGCCGTGGCGGCGGCCTGCTTGGGCGCGTCGTGCACCCCCACCAGGCTGGAACCGGCACCACAGCCCGCCAGCACCAGGCTCAGGGTCACGCCCAGGGCGCCCACGAGCGCAGCGCGAGGGGTCGAGCCGCTCATGCGCGCACCTCCTCGGTGGGCGCGTCGGTCCCGTTGCCTTCGGTCGGGGCTGGGGTCGAGTTCTCGGTCGGCCCCTCGGTGGGGCCCTCGGTCGGCCCCTCGGTCGGGCTCTCGGTGGGGCCCTCGGTCGGGCTCTGGGTGCGACGCGGCCGGTTCTGCCACAGTCCAGCTCCACCAGCCGCGGCGGCCAGGAGGCCGACGAGCGTGACGAGCAGCGCCTGGAAGAACCAGGTCCGGCGCTCGACGGTGACCGTCAGCGAGCTGAGGTCGACCGGCTTGCCATCAGGTGCGGCGATGACGACCGACTCGGGGGCTCCGGCCTGGTCGACCGTGAGTCGCACCCTGCCCTCGCCGGTGGCGGTCTGGCGCCAGATGTCGGCCGTGTCGAGCTGGGGCGCAGCGCCGGCGCCGGACCGCGACTGCACCAGGCTCCAGTCCCTCACGTGGGCCCCGCTGACCGAGGTGTGGTCGGCGGCACCGACGATCGCCTTGGCGTCCGTGGGGCTCGTCCGGCCCATCCAGATCTGCGTCCCCGAGGGGCCAACGGCCGTGATGCTCACCGGGCGGTCGACGCGGTTGAGCACCGACGGTTCGATGACGACGACAGCGCCCTTGGGGGGAACGGACCGGAGCACGGCGCTCCCGGAGGACCCGAGGTGGACGGTGAACCAGGCTCCGACGACCAGGAGCACGAGTCCGATCACGGTCACCGCGGCGAAGAGCGCGCGTTTGGCCACAACCGACACAGTAGAAATCCTTACGTGAGTGGGCCGACACGCGGGAGCTCCCCGCAGTCGGCAATCACACCACCATGACCCAGGTTGGTCCATGACGACAAATCCCCAACGCCTGAAATCACGTCGTCGGTGGCATGATCGCCCGTGATGACCTCACGTTCACGGCACGACCGAAGTCGCCGCCCCGGGCGCCCCCGTGAGGAGGCGACCGAGCAGGCGATCACCGCGGCGGCGCGACAGGTGCTCGCCGACAAGGGCGTGGCCCGGATGTCGATGGAGCACGTTGCCGCCAAGGCGGGTGTGGCCAAGAGCACGCTCTACCGGCGCTGGCCCTCGAAGGTCGAGCTCGCCGTGCACGCCGTGGCCGCGACCTTTGACGAGATCGAGATCGAGGACAACGGCTCGCTGGCGGCCGACATGCGCGCCGGCATCGGCGAGGCAGCGCGGCTGCTGCGCGACCCCTCCACCGGTGGTGCGTATGCCGCGTTGCTGGCCGAGTCGGCCCGTGACCCCGAGGGGGTCGGCCAGAAGGTGCGGGAGTCCCTGTCGACGCGCTTGCACGCCCTGGTGGCGACGTCCGTCGAGCGCGCGATCGGCCGCGGCGAGATCCGACAGGACATGATCGACGTCGACTTGCTCGCCGACGTGGTCGTCGGCTCGGTCATGCACCGCGCCCTGGCGACGGGTGAGCCCGACGAGGCCTTCATCGACGGCCTCATCGCCCTGCTGGCCGACGTGGCCTACGCGCGGCTGCGGCGCGAGCAACGCGAGCCCGCCGGGGAGCCCTGACCCGACGCTCCCGATCCGGCGCGCGGCACAAGGCCGCCACGCGGCATACCCCGGTCGGTCAGAAGCGGGCGGGCTCGCGGTAGACGCCCCACTCGTCGCGCAGCGCGTCGCAGATCTCGCCCAGCGTCGCCTCGGCGCGCGCCGCGTCGAGCATGGCGGGCACCATGTTTCCGCTGGTGCGGGCCACCTCGACCATGTGCTGCACGGCAGCGCGCACGGCGTCCTCGTCGCGGTCCGTCTTGCGCGTCTTGAGAGTGGCGACCTGCTCGCGCTCGACCTCGTGGCTGACGCGCAGGATCTCGAGCTCGTGGGTGACCGAGGCGGTGTGGCAGTTGACGCCGACGACCTTCTTGTCTCCCTTCTCCAACGACACCTGGTACTGGAAGGCGGCCTCGGCGATCTCGGACATGAACCAGCCGTCCTCGATGCCGCGCAGGATGCCGGAGGTCATCGGGCCGACCGCGTGGTCGACGCCACCCTCGGCGTTGCGGGGCTTGCCGAGCTCACCCATCGCCCTGATCTTGTCGAAGATGGCTTCGGCTTCGGCCTCGATCTTGTCGGTGAGGGCCTCGACGTACCAGCTGCCCCCGAGCGGGTCGGCGACGTTGACGACGCCGGTCTCCTCCATGATCACCTGCTGGGTGCGCAGGGCGATCTCGGCAGCCTGCTCGCTGGGCAGCGCCAAGGTCTCGTCGAGCGCGTTGGTGTGGAGGCTGTTGGTGCCACCCAGGACAGCCGCGAGCGCCTCGACAGCGGTCCGGACCACGTTGTTGTAGGGCTGCTGCGCCGTGAGCGACACCCCGGCGGTCTGGGTGTGGAACCGCAGCCACTGGGCCTTGTCGGTCTTCGCGCCGTAGGTGTCGCGCAACCAGCGAGCCCAGATCCGGCGGGCGGCACGGAACTTCGCGATCTCCTCGAAGAAGTCCAGGTGGCTGTCGAAGAAGAAGGACAGCCCGGGGGCGAAGGTGTCGATGTCGAGGCCGCGGGAGAGCCCTAGCTCGACGTAGCCGAACCCGTCGGCGAGGGTGAACGCGAGCTCCTGCGCAGCCGTGGAACCGGCCTCGCGGATGTGGTAGCCCGAGACCGACAGCGGCTTGTAGTCGGGGATGTTCTCGGCGCAGTACTCCATCAGGTCGCCGATCAGGCGCAGGTGCGGCTCGGGGGCGAACAGCCACTCCTTCTGGGCGATGTACTCCTTGAAGATGTCGGTCTGCAGCGTTCCGTTGAGGACGCCCAGGTCGACACCCTGGCGCTCGGCGGCGACGAGGTACATGCAGAACACGGGGACGGCCGGACCGCTGATCGTCATCGACGTGGTGATGTCCTCGAGCGGCAGCTCGTTGAACAGCACCTCCATGTCCTTGGCGGAGTCGATCGCGACGCCGCAGTGGCCGACCTCGCCGAGGCTCATCGGGTCGTCGGAGTCGCGCCCCATCAGGGTGGGCATGTCGAAGGCCACCGAGAGGCCACCGCCCCCGCGCTCCAGGATCATCTTGTAGCGCTCATTGGTCTGCACCGCGTTGCCGAAGCCGGCGAACTGCCGGATCGTCCAGGTGCGGCCGCGGTAGCCCGTCGGGTAGAGACCTCGCGTGAAGGGGTACTCCCCCGGCCAGCCGATCCGCTCGGGCACCTCGGAGCCGTCGGTCGGCCCGTAGACGGGCTCCACGGGCATCTGCGAGAGCGTGGTGAAGTCTGCGTCGCGCACCTGCCCCTTGGCCTGGGCTGCGTCGTAGCGGGCCTGCCAGCGGGCAGCGCCGTCGCTCGTCGCGGGGGTGGTGGGTGCGGGGTTCTCGGGCATGGCGCCAATTTACTAGGACGTCCTAGTAAATGTCACGCCAGAGCTCCCCCACCCACCCCCGCCCCACCCTTTATCGGGTCTAGGGACAAACGTCGGCTTCACCCCAGAACCGTTTCGGGGTGAAGTCGACCCAAGTCCCTAGACCCGATAAAGGTGGGGGGTGGGTGGCTCGGGGTATGCCGGGGGGCTGGGTCAGGCGTCGAAGTCGGCGGCGCCGACGCGCACCTTGCGGAGCAGGTCGAACAGCTGTTCGTGCTCGGCGGCGGTCAGCATGCCGAGACCGAACTTCTCCTTGACCAGGTCAGCGGTCGCGGCCTCCATGGCCTCGCGTCCTGCCGGCGTGATCACGGCGAGGGTGCCTCGACCGTCATCGGGGTTGGGCAGGCGTTCGACGAAACCCTGGGCGTCGAGGCGCTGGATGATGTTGGTGGCGCTGGTCGGGTGGACCATCAGGCGCTGGCCGATCTTGCTCATGCCCAACCGGCCGTCGCGGCTGAACGCGAGCAGCACCAGCGCCTCGTAGCGGGCGAACGTCAGGCCGTGCCTGCCGACCAGGGCGTCGTAGTCCGTGATCAGCAGCTGCTGGACGCGCATGATCGACGTCGCGCTCGCCATCGCCAACGGCTGGGAGGTGCGCCCCCAGCGTCTGGTCCACAGCTGGGCCGCGCGCGTGATCGGGTCGAACGGCAGGCGAATGGGCTTCGGCACGCGCAGCAGGCTAGCCCGCAGGGAGTCGGACGGTCTCGAGCTGTCCATCATCGAGGCGGATCTCACCGTCCGCCTCCTCGGCGGCCTCGGGGTCGTGCGTGGCCATGATGACGATCGCGCCCCGCCGAGCCTCGGCCCGCAACAGCGCCAGGACGCGTTCACGGTTGTCGTGGTCGAGCTCGGAGGTGGGCTCGTCGGCGAGGAGCACCGTGCCGCGCAGGGCAAGGCCACGAGCGACGGCCACCCGCTGCTGCTGGCCACCGCTGAGCTCCTCGGCCAGGTGGCTGCCGGACTCGTGCAGGCCGACCGACTCCAGTGCCTCCTGAGCCCGACGCCCGGCCTGGTCGGAGCGCACCCCCCGCGCCAGCAGCGGCAGTGCGACGTTCTCCTGGGCCGAGAGGAGCACAGCGAGGGCGCTTCCCTGCGGGATGACCTCGATGCCGAGTCGCGCGGCCTGGGCCCGGTCCCGGACGACGTCGTCGCCGAGGCGCACCGTGCCCTCGCTGGCCACAGCGCCACCGATGGCCCACAGCAGCGAGGACTTCCCGGCACCACTGTGACCGGTGACCGCGATGAACTCCCCGGCATAAGCCTCCAGGTCCGCGCCCGCGACGGCGACCGTGGACCCGTAGCGCACGGTGACGCCCTCGACCCTCAGGGGCGGCGACTCGACGCGCCCGAGGGCTCGGTCATCCCCCAGCCGGCCGTCGTCGATCGCCCCGCTGTCCGTGGACCACTCGCGCCGGTCACCCACCCGCCTCACCCCTGCCTTCCGGAATCAGCGTCCAGACACCGTCGACCTCGTGCACGCGCACCAGGGCGCCCGGGGGGAACGCCCCCACGGCTGCGGGCGGCAGGGGCAGCGAGCCGTCCGCGGACACCACGGCATACTCCTCGCCGGAACGGCCCTCGCCCCCGACGCGGCCGTCGCGGATGGTGACCGTCCTGGGCAGCCGCGCCGCCACCTCGGGGTCGTGGGTCACGACCACCACGGTGGTCCCCCACTCCTGGTTGACCCGGTGCACCGTGTCGAGCACGAGGTCGCGGGACGAGTGGTGCAGCTGGGAGGTGGGCTCGTCGCCCAGCAGCAGGCCCGGCCTGCTTGCGAGTGCCACGGCCAGGGCGGCGAGCTGCAGCTGACCGGGCGGCAGGGAGTCCAGCGGTGCGGTCGCGGCGTGGCCCAGACCCACGAGCTCCAGCACCTCTCCGGGAGGCGGCACGTCGCGGCCGGCCCTGCGCGCGGAGGTCTGGGCGAACTCGACGTTCTGGCGGGCACTGAGATAGGGCAGGAGGTTGCGGGCAGCGCCCTGCAGGACCAGCCCCACCTCCGCGGCCCGGAACCGGTCGAGGTCGGCTTCGGTCATCGTCGACAGCTCGTGATCGCCGACCAGCACGCGCCCTGCGCTGGGCCGCATGAGCCCGCCGAACAACGTCAGGAGGGTCGACTTACCGGCGCCGGACGGCCCCAGCAGCCCCACCACCTCTCCGGGGTGGACCGTGAGGTCGACGCCGGACAGGGCGGCCACGTCATGGCCCTCGGCGCGGTAGATGTGGACGAGGCCGCGCGTGGTCACCCGCAGCCCCCGAGTGGCCACCCCGGTCCTGTCGCTCGTGGCGGTCACAGGGACTCCGTTCGTGGCGGTCACAGGGACTCCCGGATCCGGTTCAGGGTGATCCTGCGACCCGCTCCCACTGCGGCCAGCCAGCCGACGGCGACGAGCACCGCTGCGGCCACGACGGCGGCACCGACGATCGCCACCGTGGCCGGCTCCAGCTCCAGGGCCGGCACGGGGTCGGCTGAGCTGTCGAACAGTGGGACCAGTGGCATGGCGACGAACGAGCTCACCGTGCCGCAGACGACCCCCACCACGGTGCCGACCAGGACGAGCACCACTTGCTCGCGCACCAGGGATCTCCGCAGGGCCTTGAGCGGGACGCCGGACATGTGGAGGGCAGCCAGGTCACGGGCGACCACGCGCCAGCCCGTGACCGTCATCACGAGGACCACCAGGGCCGCGAGGAGCACCCCCATCGCACCGGTGAAGGCAGCCAGTCGCAGGCCCTGGGCGGAGGCGGACTCGTCGAGACGGTCCTTGGCCGCGGTCACACTGTGCCTTGCGAGGATGCCCACCCCTTGCGCGCGGAGGCCTTGGGCCACGGCGTCGGCCCTTGCGGGGTCGGCGACCCAGACGGACAGGGTTCCGCTGTCGGGAAGGCGGCCGCCCAGCCGGGCCAGCGTCTCGTAGTCCACCAGGACTCCCTGCTTGCCCAGGACCGGCAGGGTGGAGACCGTCTGCTGGGCGGCGGCCGTGAGCGGTGCACCGTTGATGCCGATGGCATCGAAGCCCTCCGCGGTCCCGCCAGGCGGCACGGGGCCGGCCAGCAGCCCCGGCAGGACCGCTGGGACGTCGGCGTGGGAGAGCTCGAGCGCAAAGCCGGTGCTGACGAGCTCCAGGGCGAGCGTGTCGCCGGCGGCCGGCACCTGCTTCAGGACGTCGCGGCTGCTCGTGGCCGGCGCGACGAACGGGTTCCACTGGGTGGGGGCCGCGACGTCGAGCGACTTCCCGTCAAGGCCGAGCCCCGTGATGCTCAGCGTGCCGCTGACCTCGCTGACCTGCTGGTCGGTCTTGCGGAACTCCAGCCCGTCGAGCCGGCACCCGTCCGGGCAGAGCAGCAGGGCGTTGAGCGCTCGGGAGCCCTTGCCCTGCAACGGGATCTGCCCGATGACCCGGGTGAGCCGCTGACCCTGCGGTGTCGTCACGGAGATGCGCAGCTCCGAGGGCTCCTCGGACCCCGGGCCCACGCCGGGTGGCAGCGGGCTGCCGGACTGGCCGCTGGGCCGCTGGCTCGTCTCACCCTCGGGCGTGGTGAGGTCCCAGGCGACGCGTCCAGTGACCCGGGTGCCGACGAGGTGCACGGGCGCAACGTCGGGAGGTGCCAGCTCGCCGAGTCGGTAGGACTCGCCCGGCGGGGCGAACGACGTCTCCTCGAAGTCCTTGGTGACCACCGCCATCGTCGCGGTGGCGCCCCGGTCGGTCCACCGGACGATGGCCACCGGACTCGCCTCGGCGCCGGTCGGGTCGATCGCCCGCACGGTGGCCAAGAGGCTGGCGGGGTTGCGGCTGTCGGTGTCGATGACGGCCGGTGCGCCGGTCTGCACCTGGGCACGAGCTGTCCAGTTGCGATCGCCCACGACGAGCGCATTGGCGGCGAACACGGTCAGCGCAACCGCGACGCTGACCACGGTGACCACCTTGCGCAGCGTGGGTCGACGTTCGAGACCGAAAGCGGTGAGGGCGGGACCGATCCGCCCCCGCCGCAGGTTGGCACGACCGCTGGCGGCCGCGACCGGGACCGCCAGCCGTGAGGCGACCAGCCCGGCGGCCAGGGCGATCAGCGTCGGCGTCACGAGAGCCAGCGGACCCTCGAGCGAGCCGGTGGCCAGACCGATGAGCCCGAAGGCGGCGAGCGCGACGGCGAGGACGTCCACGATGCCGAACGCGCGGACGCGTTCGCGCGACACCCGCCGGAGCAGGGCCGACACGGTCTGCTGCTGGACCGGCCTGGCCGCCAGCCAGATCGCCACGGCGCAGACGACCGCCGACGCAGCCAGGGCTGCAACCGAGGACCACGGCACCTCGAACGGGACCCCGTCGGGCAGGAGGAACCACCGGACGAGGGTCGTCAGGAAGAGCGCCAGGAGGAATCCGACGGGCAGCCCGAGGGCGACTGTCACGGCGAGCTCCCCCATGACGATCCGGCCGGCGCCCTCCCTGCTGCGGCCACGCAGTCGTGCCAGGGCCACCTCGGGGCGTCGCTGCTCCACCGCTGCCTGGGCGACCAGAAGCAGGATGGCGGCCGCCAGCAGCCCGAGCTGTGCCATGAGGAGCGGAACGATGACCTGCAGCTGGTGCTGGCCCACCCGGATCCCGTCGATGATCGAGGGCAGCTGGGTCTCGACGAGCGCGCCGTCGATCCCCTGCCCCGCGACGCGGTTGCCGCCCCTGGCTGCCAGGACGTGGGAGATCTGCTGCAGGTTGCCCAACGTGAACAGGTCCCGGCGCAGCGGGAGGGTCAGCGAAGCCTGCGCCACGCTCCAGTCCTTGGTGAACGTCGCCTCGGGTGTCACGAAGTCGTCGATGGCCGGCACCTGCTCGGTCCCCACGTCGACCAGCGACCCGGACTTGCCGTCGAGCTGGGTCCGGAGCCAGTAGGCCTCGTCGGGGACCACCTCGTAGGCCCCGACCACGGTGAGGATGGTGGTGGGTTTGACGCCCTGGCCGAGGCCTGGAACCGAGGTCTGGAAGGTCTTGCCCAGAGGCCACTTCCAGGCGGCCAGGTCCTTGGCGGACACGAGGACCTCACCGACCGCCTTGGGGCAGGCACCCGTCGTGATGGTGAGGTGCTCACACACGCGGTCTCGCGCGACGAGGTCGCCCGGCGACGGCTTCAGCCCGGCTCGCGGCACGATGTCGATGGCATCCGACAGCTGGCCGATGGGCTCGCCGTAGAGCACCCGCACCGACACGGGGACGTTGCCTGCGAGGTCGGCACTCCCGAAGTCGGGGTTCGCCGTTCCTCGGCCGCTCCGGACCACGAGGGCCGTGTCGGCGACGCTCGCCGCGTTGATGCTCGTCCGCAGCAGCGACTGCTCGAGCGCCCGCTGGTACAACGGCGCGAAGACTGCACACGTGGCGATCAGGGCCGACAGCAGGACGAGGACGACCGCCTGGGCCCGGCGATATCTGATCGCAGCCCACATGCCGTCAGTGCCTCCATGCTCCCGCGCGTCCCGGTGAGTTCCCTTGGGCACCGGCAGGTCTCGCCCGCGTCCCGTTCGACCCTAAAGGGGATTCATCCGACAGGGGAGCACATTCCGGCAACGATCGACGCGCAAGCGGGCCGACTGCCGCAGGGTTTTGCGGAGGGAGCGCCCCGGCTACTTCTGGGCGTCGATGGCTGCCTCGAGGCGGTCGAGCTTGGCGGTGAGCTCACCGGCATACCCGTCCCGGATGTCGGCCTTGAGCACGAGGCTCACCCGCGGCCCGAACGCGGCCACGGCGTCGACCGCACCCTTGACCACGGCCATCACCTCGTCCCACTCCCCCTCCACCTCGGTGAACATCGAGGAGGTGCGGTGCGGCAGGCCCGACTCCCGCACGACGGTGACGGCGGCGGCGACCGCCTCACTCACCGAACCGGCGGAGTCGGCGGGCACGGACGGGGCGACGGAGAAGGCAACCAGCATGACCCCACCGTATGCCGCGTGGCCGGCACCGCGGCATGCGCCCCGTCCGGGTGCCGCACGCCGCTCAGGCCTCGCGGAGCAGGAAGGCCGGGGCCACCTCGACGGCACGGAAGCCGAGGCTCTCGTTGATCGACACCATGTAGCCGTTCTGCTCGGCGTTGCACGTCACGATGCGCGTGCGTTCCGGGCCGATCCGGGTCTGCAGCTCCTTGAGGCCGCGCGCCTTCATCGCCATGCCCAGGTGGTGCCCCCGGTGCTCGGCCGTGACGAGCGTGCCCCACTGCCAGACGTTGGGCAGGTCCTCGGGCGGGATGACCAGGTCGCTGAACCCGACCACCTCGCCGGCATCCGTGACGGCGAGGGTCGAGATCTTGCGACGACCCATGCGCCGGCGCTGGTCCTCGTGGATGCGGACCAGCTCGGGCGTGAGCGACTCGGGCTCGAACTCGAGCTCACCACCGGGCGCCTCGACGGCGAGCTGGTTGTGGGCCGCGCACATCGACGGCAGCAGCTCATCGGGGACCGGGTCGTCGAACGTCACGATGCGGTAGCCCTCGTGGTGCTGAGCGGCCTCGTTCATCACGGCGTCGAGGTCGATGTCCTCGACCGGCAACGTCCGCACCCGGCGGATCTCGGTGTTGGCGAGGGCGAAGCCGTTCTTCTCGGCGAACCGGCGGTAGGGGTGGTCCTCGCGACGGTCGAACGGGTAGGAGGTCTCCATCACCAGGTCGGTGCGGTGGTCCGCACGGCAGATCGCGACGAGCTCGGCGAGGACCGCTGAGCCGATGCCCCGGCCACGTCGCTGCGGCTCGACCCACGGCATCAGCCAGGACAGGTGGGTGTTGTCGTTGGTCGCGGAGAACGCGATGCCGGCGCCGACGATCTCCTCGCCATCGACGGCGACCACGCAGTCCTTGCGTTCGGAGGGGTCCTCTTCGGTGAGGTCGATGCGCATCTCGTCCAGCCCCCACGTCGTGGCGTAGGGACGCTCGAAGCGCTCGGCAGCCTCGCCGATCTCGTGGAAACGGACAAGCTCCGTCTCGTCGAGAGGGTTGAGTCTGCGGATCTCCATCCCTCGACGGTAGGCCCGCGGACTCGTGGCCCGCCAATGGTTTTCGGCGTGGCGCTCAGGGCGCAGGGGTCACTGCAGGGTGTCGCTGTCGATCAGCCAGGAGTCGCCGTCCCTCACGACGGTCAGCTTGTGGGTCTCGTCGCTCTTGCTGTCGTCCTGCCTGGTGAAGGTCAGCGATGCCGTCACCACGCCGGTGTCGGCGTTGGACTGCACGTCACCGACGTCGACCGACTTGATGCCGCTCCAGAACGCCTCGTAGCCCGCCCGACCCTTGGAGTCCTGCTGCATCTTCGGGGTCAGCTGGGCGAACGTGTCGTCCCGCTTGCCCTGCTTCGTGACGTCCCGGTAGTAGGACTCGATGAAGCGGGTCAGCTGCGCGTCGGACTTCGGTGGAGCGGTCGTGGTCGTCGACGTCTTGCTGGTCGTGGAGCTGGACGAGCTCGACGAGGAGCTCGACGGCGTCTCGGTCTGGGTCTGGGTCGACGTGACGGTGGTCGTCCTGCCCGTGTTGGGGGTCTGGCTGCCGAAACCGTCGGTGAGCGCGTAGGCGATGCCGAGCCCGATCAGGGCGAGGACCAGCAGGGCAACCACCCAGCCCAGTGCGCGGGGACGCTCGTCCCCGCGCGGCTCGGCCTCCCGGGGCGGGTATGCCGTGGGCGGCGGCAGGGGCGGCGTCTCCAGTCGCTGGGTGGTCTCGAGGGGTGCGGCCAGCACCTCCGTGGCCCCGGCGGCGGCAGCCCCCGCTCCGGGGAGGACGGCTCCCGCGGGCAGGGCCATGGTGGTGTCGCCGGCCGCGATCCGGCCCAGCCGTTCGGAGGCGGTGGCCATGTCCCAGCGTTGTGAGGTGTCGTGGTCCATCATGGCCGCGATGGCGCCACCCAGCGGGCCGGCCTGCTCCATCGGGCGGGCCTCACCGCGCGCGATGGCCTGCAGGGTGGCGAGCGGGTTGGCCTGCGACTCGTAGGGCGGCTGGCCCTCCACCGCGTAGTACAACGTCGCCCCGAGGGCCCAGACGTCCGTGGCGGGAGTCGGGTCGCCCCCTCGCGCCAGCTCGGGCGAGAGGTAGCCGGGTGTGCCGGTCATGAACCCCGTCTGGGTGAGCTGGTCGTCCGTGTGTGCGCGAGCGATCCCGAAGTCGCTGATCTTGGGAGTGCCCACGTTGTCGATGAGGATGTTGCCCGGCTTGATGTCCCGGTGCACGATCCCCCGCTCGTGCGCACGAGCGAGGGCACTCGCCACGGCGGACCCGATCGCCGCGACCCGCGTGGGCGGCAGCGCGCCGACCTCGTGGATTTTCTCGGCCAGGCTCTGCCCCTCGACGTACTCCATGACCAGCCAGTGCGAGTCGTTCTCGTCCACGACGTCGAACACCCCGACGGCGTGGGCGTCGTTGAGGGAGGCCGCGATCCGGGCCTCGCGCATGGCCCGTGCCGCCGCCGCGGGCTCGCCCGGGAGCGCACCGATCTGCTTGATGGCCACCTCGCGGCCCAGCACGGTGTCGCGTGCCAGCCAGACCGTGCCCATGCCACCTCTGCCGATGGAACGGAGCACCTCGTAGCGTCCGGCAATCACCTGGGGCTGCACTCTGGTCCTTTCGGGTCGGGTCCGGGCTTCACCCTATTCGCCACGGGTGCACCTTGACACTCCACGTGACCCTCGTGCGAGGCTGCCGGGATGCGGCCGAGCCTGTACGAGTTCGCCGGGGGCGACGAGGCCTTCCTCGCCCTGGCCCGCGCGCACCACGAGCGCTGCGTCGCCGATCCGCTGCTCAACCACCCGTTCAGCAAGGAAGACCTCAACCCCCAGCACGTCGAGCGGCTCGCCGCCTACTGGGCCGAGGTACTCGGGGGCCCACCACGGTTCTCGGAGCAGCTGAGCGACCAGTCGTCGATGCTGCGGATGCATGCCGGCAACGGCCCGGGGATGCTCGAGCTCGGGCCGCTGTTCGTGGAGTGCTTCGTCGCGGCCGCCGACGACGTGGGACTCCCCGGTGACCCCGAGTTCCGGTCGGCCCTGCGGGCCTACATGGAGTGGGCCGTCGCCGACGTCAACGAGTTCCACGACGAGGACGCGACCGTGCCCGACGGCCTGGGTATGCCGCGCTGGGACTGGGACGGCCTGGTCACCTCCGGCCGCGACTGACCCCGGGCCCGTTGTCCGGACGATCCGCCGTCACAGGACCCGGCGGTCCCCGAACGGCGGGAGGCGACTCAGGCGAGGGCGTCGACGATCTGGTCGGCCGCGGCATACGGGTCGGTCGTGCCGTCCACGACGGCGGCGGCGAGCTCGTCGACGCCGTTGCCGTGCCGCAGGTCGCCCATCTTGGCGCGCAGGGCCTGGAGCGCGATCGACTCGATCTCGTCGCCGGCGCGACGGATGCGGCGCTCGCGCAGCGCGCCGGACCCCTCCATCCAGGCCGTGTGCTTCTCGATCGCCTCGATGACCTCGTCGACGCCCTGACCTTGCTGCGCAACGGTCTTCAGCACGGGCGGGCGCCAGAGGTTCGGTTCGGTGCGGTCGCCCAGGGAGATCATGTGGCGGATGTCGCGGACCGTGGCGTCGGCCCCGTCGCGGTCGGCCTTGTTGACGACGAAGATGTCGCCGATCTCGAGGATGCCCGCCTTGGCCGCCTGGATGCCGTCACCCATGCCGGGCGCGAGCAGCACGATGGTCGTGTCCGCGAGTCCCGCGACCTCCACCTCGGACTGACCCACCCCGACGGTCTCGACCAGGATCACGTCACACCCGGCGGCGTCGAGCACCCGCAGCGCCTGCGGCGTCGTCCACGAGAGCCCACCCAGGTGGCCTCGACTGGCCATCGAGCGGATGTAGACGTCGGGGTCGAGAGCGTGGTCCTGCATGCGCACCCGGTCGCCGAGGAGCGCGCCGCCGGAGAACGGCGACGAGGGGTCGACGGCGAGGATGCCGATTCGCTTGCCCTGTGTGCGAAGGGCGCCGACGAGCGCATTGGTGGACGTGGACTTGCCCACGCCAGGACTGCCGGTGATGCCGATGATGTGGGCCTTGCCGGTGTGTGGCGCGAGTGCTGCCATCACCTCACGCAGGGCCGGGTGACCGTCCTCGACGAGGGAGATCAGCCGCGCGACGGCACGAGGCGACCCTGCCCTGGCCGATTCGACCAGGGCAGGGACGTCGACGGTGCGGGGGGCCACTCAGGCCTTGGCGTCGGTGGTGGCGTCGCTCTTGGGCACGCGCACGATGAGGGCGTCACCCTGGCCACCGCCGCCACACAAGGCGGCCGCGCCGACGCCGCCGCCGCGGCGGCCCAGCTCCAGCGCGAGGTGCAGGGCGATCCGGGCGCCGGACATGCCGATCGGGTGTCCGAGGGCGATCGCGCCACCGTTGACGTTGACCTTGTCCACGTCGATGCCGAGCTCCTTGGCCGAGGCCAGCCCGACCGCGGCGAACGCCTCGTTGATCTCGACGAGGTCGAGGTCGGCGGGCGTGATGCCCTCGCGCTCGCACGCCTTGGCGATGGCGCGCGCGGGCTGCTGCTGGAGGGTGGAGTCAGGGCCCGCAACGACCCCGTGGGCGCCGATCTCGGCGATCCAGGACAGGCCGAGCTCCTGGGCCTTGGTCTTGCTCATGACAACGACGGCGGCGGCGCCGTCGCTGATCTGGCTGGCCGTGCCTGCCGTGATGGTGCCGTCCTTGGAGAACGCCGGGCGGAGCTTGCCGAGGGTCTCGGTCGTCGTGTCGGCGCGGATGCCCTCGTCGGTCTTGAACTCCAGCGGGTCGCCCTTGCGCTGCGGGATGGAGACAGTGACGACCTCGTCGTCGAACAGCCCGTCCTTCCAGGCGCGCGCCGCGAGCTGGTGGCTGCGGGCCGCGAACTCGTCCTGCTGCTCGCGGGTGAACTCCTGGTCGCCGGTGTTGGCCTGCTCGGTGAGCAGCCCCATGGCCTGGTCGGTGAAGGCGTCCCACAGGCCGTCGAAGGCCATGTGGTCGCGCATCTGCACGTCGCCGTACTTGAAGCCCTCGCGGGACTTCTCCAGCAGGTGCGGGGCGTTGGTCATCGACTCCTGGCCGCCCGCGACGACCACGTCGAACTCACCGGCGCGGATCAGCTGGTCGGCCATCGCGATGGCGTTGATGCCGGAGAGGCAGACCTTGTTGATGGTCAGCGCCGGGACGGACATGGGGATGCCGGCCTTGGCGGCGGCCTGCCGGGCGGGGATCTGGCCGGCGCCGGCCTGCAGGACCTGGCCCATGATCACGTAGTCGACCTGGTCGGGGCTCACGCCTGCCTTCTCCAGGGCGCCCTTGATGGCGAAGCCACCGAGGTCGGCGCCTGAGAAGTCCTTGAGCGAGCCGAGCAGGCGGCCCATGGGCGTGCGGGCACCCGCGACGATGACGGAAACGGGACGATCAGACATGGTGACAAGGCCTCCAGCGCCATTGGGGACTACCTGCGTTCACTCTAATGCGGCGCCCGGCGCCAGGACCCGCCAGGGCAGGTGGTCCTGACCACACTCCGGTATGCCGCGAGGTGGCCTCCCAGCGGGTCCCGGGTCCCCGGCGCCGGACCGGATGAGCCCCGTCGAAACCTTGTCGCGGCCGCGGCCGAGGTCCATCCTTGGATGGGGGCCGTGCCCCCACCGGGAGCGGCGGCTGACTCAGCCGGCCGGCCGATCGTGAGGAGCGGGCAATGGGCGGACGTGTGGTGCGCAGACGGTTCTGGGCCGAGGTCGTCCTCGCGGGGATCGGCACCGTGCTGGCCGTCGTGACAGCCCTGGTGCCCGACTGGATCGAGCGGCTCGGCGGTGAGGGCGGAGACGCGGGCAGCGGCGGGACCGAGCGTGCGCTGGCCCTCGTCTTCCTCGCGGCAGCCGCCGTGCTGGCCGTCCTGGCCCGGGTGGAGTGGCGCCGCCCGATGGCTCCGGCGCTGGCCCGCAACGGCTCAGGGGGCGATCCGGACTGATGGCCACCAAGCGGCGAGCCGGCTCCACGGAGGCCACCCACGAGGGTGCCGACGCCCTCTCGGGCACGCATGTCCGTCCGCGCAGGAAGCGGGACAAGGCCCGCGAGGACGCCCTGGCCGGAGCCGAGGCGGCCGAGGGCCTGCCCGCCGGAGCCGAGCCCGACCTCGGCACACCGATGAGCGACAGGGACCTGGACCAGCGCGACCGGCAGCAGTCGGCCAAGCGCAAGAAGCCAGGGCCCAAGCCCCCCGAGACACCCCCGGCCACACCCGTCGCTCCGGCGGCATCCGCTCCCCCGCCGAGCGACCCGGAGTGAGCGCCGACCCGTGGTGACGATCACCTCGAACCTCGCCCTCGACGACGCGGCCACCGGCACGCAGACCGGGACCGTCGGCGAGCCCACGCTCGGAGTGTCCTCCTCGACCCTCTTCGTGACGGGCAACTGGTTCGCCACGCGCTCGTCGGACCGCGGCGCGACCTGGTCGCTGCTCGACCCCTTCACCGAGTTCCCGGCCGACCGCGGCATGTTCTGCTGCGACCAGATCGTCACCTACCTGCCGGCCCAACGCCTGTGGGTGTGGCTGCTGCAGTACTCGAAATCGGGGCGCAGCAACATCTTTCGTCTCGCCGTCAGCCGGACCGCCGTCTCGGGGACGTGGCGCTGGTGGGACGTCGCGCCGGCTGATCTCGACCCGGCCTGGACCGACGTCTGGTTCGACTTCCCCGACCTGGCGGTCAGCACCAAGAACCTGTGGCTGACCTTCAACCACTACGACGGCTCCGACCGGTGGGTGCGGGCGGGGATCATCAGGTATGCCCGTGCCGACCTGACCCGGACCGGGCCCCTCACGAGGCGGCACTGGTCGACCACCGGGGTCGGCTCGTTGCGCCTGGTCTCGGGAGCCGGTTCGTCGATGTGGTTCGCCGGGAACGACCAGGCGCGCCGGTCCCTGCGGCTCTTCCAGTGGCTGGACGACGCGGCCGATGTCACCACCTGGACGATCCCGGTCACGGCGTGGAACGACAGCGACTACCGCTCGCTCGGGCCGGACGGCCAGCCCTGGCTCAGCCGTTGCGATGACCGGATCACCGGCGCCTGGCGGGCTGGCGGCCGGCTCGGCTTCCTGTGGAGCGCCGGCCGGGGCCCGGGTCGGCCTCAGCCCTACATCCGTGGGGTGACGCTCGACGAGCAGTCGCTGGCCGTGGTGGCCGAGCCGGACCTCTGGAGCCAGAACGGCGCCTGGGCCTATCCGGCGGCGGCCCCCAACAAGCGGGGCGGCATCGGTCTCACCGCCTTCTTCGGCGGCCCGACCCAGCCGGCGCACGCGGTCGGCGTCCTCGACCAGCAGGCCAACACGTGGGCCACGAAGACGACGGCGACCTCGACCCACTCCCCGCAGGCGGGCAAGTGGGGCGACTACGTCGTCTGTCGCCCCCATCCCACGCGGACCACCTCGTGGGTCGCCAGCGGTTACACGTTGCAGGGTGGTCAGGACCGCCGCAACATCGAGCCCCGCGTCGTCGTCTTCCGCTCCTGAACCCGCGCCGTACGCCGACGACGCGCCGACGACGCGCAGGCGTCGGCAGGCGTTTGTCGGCAACCCCGCAGCCAGGGGCGTCAGGTGGGGCGGTTCTCGATGTGGACGATGCGCGCGGCGGCATACGGGCAGAAGCGGACGAGCTCCGAGACGGTGGTGGGCGGGACGACGGCACCCGGCGCGGTGGTGGGCGGCACGAACACCTCGCCGGCACCGATCGACCCGACGAAGGCGAGGAACAGCACCTGCTGCTTGTTCGGCACCGGGGTGAGGTCGACGTCGATGGACACCGCTCGCGGCATCCGTGCGTCCACTGCCGTCGGCACGGTCCGCCAGGTGACCCCGCCCCCGCCCGTCGCGAGGTTCCAGCCGCCCGGTACCGCCTGAGCCGTCCCGGCCGCAGCCGCAGTGAGGAAGGGCAGGAGCGTGGTCACCGAGAGGGCCAACAGGTCCGAGGGGGTCGCGCCCACGCGCCACAGCAGGACGACGAAGCCCTGGTTGGCTCGCAGCCCGATGGCATCCCGGTGGTGGACGAGGACGTCGACGGTCGACGGTTCGCGGAACACGGTCCAGAGGTCGTTGACGACGTTGCGGGGCACGAGGTCCAGCAGGTCGGCCTCCGTCGCGGTCACGTTGGCCGCGCGCGGCGTCTGCCACGGCGCGCGGTAGACCGCCCGCGGATCCGCCGTGTCCGTGGTCACCGTGCCGTCGGCCTTGACGCGCACCCCGCCCACCACGTCGGCCCAGACAGCTGCGTCGATCTGAGGTACGGCCGACTTTGCCGGCGCCATCTGGGTGCGGTGCAGCGCCACGAGCCGCCCGAGCGCGTCGGAGAACTGGCCGTTGGCGACGACGCTGGGATGCAGCCACCGGAAGGCCGTCTGGAAGGTCCACACGTCGTAGGCCGGCGCGTTGATTGCCGTGATGGCCGGGGCGGGCAGGAAGACCGGGGTGGCCGCGACCGGCCACCTCGGTCGCACGGTGATGTCCGGGCTCGCCGCGAGCGACGCCGGGAGCGCGGGCGGCGCCGCGAGCGGGTCGGTGTGGACGGTCAGCGGGTTGCGCCGGTCGTCGAACCGGTGCGAACGGATCCACGTCTGCGGCACCGCGTCCCGCGCCAGGTCGACCTCCCACACTCCGCGTGACTGGACACCCGCCCGCAGCAGCCGTGGCGCCGACAGCGCACCGCCCCGGTCGCGCCAGATGTCGAGGTCCTGCACGGTCGCCTGGGGCAGCCCGTTGACGTAGGGAACCCACGTGTGGGCACCGGTGGCGTTGTTGGTGCGCGTGCCCCGCCACACCCCGGTGACGGTGCCGGCATACACCGTGTTTCCTGTCGCGTCGCCGGGGTCGACGACGACGGAGAAGACCGGGTCGCGGGGACCGCTGTTGACGGCCCCGCCCGCGTCCAGCTGGCGGCGCAGCGTGGTGCGCTTGAAGCGGTTGTCGGCGTTGTTGAAGAACCACAGGGTCTCGTCGGGGCCACCGACCACGCCGGTCGTCGCCACGTAGAAGTCCTGGGTGCCGGGCACCGCCGCGACGTCGGTCAACGTCGTGGTGCGTGGGATCGCGACGGCGGCGTTGGTGATCGACCACGTCGTGGAGGCCCAGGTTCCCGGCGGGGCCTCGGTGAAGCGGACGATGCCGCCGGTGTAGAGGACGAGCAGCTGGGTCGGTGACACCCACGTGAGGGTGACGATCGTGCCGAGGGATGGGGCAGTGAGACCGATCCCCATCTGAGCGGCGTTGGCCGCGCCGTTGACCCCGGGGCGGCCGTCGGCCGCAACGCCGTTGGGGTAGGGAATGGCCCGCCAGGTGTTCGGTCCGACACCGACCCCGAGGTCGTCGGTGAGCCACACGCGGTACGTGCCGATCGCGAGCCGCCCAGTGGGCGGGTTGGCACCGACCGGCGGGACGCGCACCGTCGCGGCCCCCGAGTAGAAGCTGGACCAGTTGTTGGTGCCCTCGCCGCCGATGCCGAACACCCGGCTCGGCTCGCCGGGGTTCCGGGTCATCGGGTCGACGAAGGCGGTGGTCGACGTGCAGTACCACCGGGCGAGGTTGAACTGCCGTACCAGGAGGTGCGAGGCGGTCGGGTGGAAGGCGACACCGCCGCCGTCCCCGGTGAACGGCTCGTCCCAGACCGAGTCGCCGATGCGCACCTGGCTGCCGTTGTCCTGGCACCCGGTGGCCACGAGGTGTCCGTTGACCGGGTGGCTGCGGACGAACACCGGTTGGAGCGAGGCGAGGCCGGTGTTGCAGGCCGCGAAGGTGCCGACGCGACCCGAGCGGTCGGAGACGAAGACCCCGCCGTCGGTCGCTGCCCAGACCTGACGGCGCGGCGGGGCGTTGCCGGTGAGGACGAGCCGGTGCACGTCGCCGTGGACGTTGTTGCCGATGGCGCCGGCCGCGGTCGCGCCATCACCACCTGGCAGGGCGGCCGCCGAGGAGACGCCCACCGTGGCCTGGAGGACGAACGGCGGAGCCGCCACGCCTGATGCGGCCACGTCGAAGCAGTAGAGGCTGGCGCCCCAGTCGCCGTCGGCCGGGCCGTAGGAGAAGGAGCTGCCACCGAAGTAGACGCGGTGGACCGCGCCGACGACGTCGACGGCGAGGCACTGGTCGTAGTCGCGCTGGGTCCCCCACAGCGTCGCCGGGACCCCGCCGGCGCCGCCGGGGGTGCCGACGTCGTCTGCCGTCGGGGCGGCCACGGTCGCGTCGGCCACCCGCCACAGGGCCGGGTTGCCGCCGGTCTCGCCGATCGCATAGACCGTGTTGCCCGTGGCGGCGAGGCTCACGTGACCGGTAATCGCAACCGGGTTGGTCAACGCCAGGGGCGTCACCCCGGCGCCGAGGTTGTCGCTGAAGGCCAGGCCCTGGCCCGAGACCGCGAGCACGAGCCGCCCGCCGGGCAGCCAGACCGCGTCCGAGATCGCCGCACCGGGAAAGGCCGTGGTCACCGCCGCCAGGCGCTGCCAGACATACCCGTCGCGGACCGGGTTTCCACCGCCCGCAGGCAACGACTGCCGCCGCCCCAGGAACGCGCCGTTGGTCGTGCAGGCGATGACGACGTCCTGGGTGGCGCCGGCCGTGGCCAGGCCCGGGGTGCTCGCCGGGCTCCGGACGAGCTTGAAGATGCCCAGCCCCTCGAGAGCGGCGATGCCGGTGTCGGGCTCCCACGGCTCGGCCTGACCGGCTGGGAAGGTCGGGCCGATCGCCGCGAGGACACCGACCCCGTCGATCGTCGTCTCCCCGGTCGGCGCAGGCGTCCCCACGGGCAGGAAGTTGGGCTCGCCGGTCCCGACCAGCACGGTGTCCAGCAGGGGCATCGCGTTGAAGTCCACGAGGAGGCAGCCGCACGCCTGGGCGTTGACCGCGCCCCCACGGATCCTGCGTCGCTCGGACCACCCGCCGACCGGCGACCACGTCGCCGCCCCGTCGTCGGTGTACCAGACGCCGCCCTGCGCCGTCGCGGCATACGCCCGCCGCCCGGTCGCGTCCACCGCGATGTCGCGGATGCGGCCCGCAACCCGTGGCCGGTCGACGGCCTGACCCCGCCGCACGACCGAGGGGCCGATGGGCACCCAGCGGCCCGCAGGGTCCACCGCCGAAGGGAACGCAAGGGCGGCGTCCTCGGCGTGTGCTGCATCAGCAGCCTCGGCGGCTGCCGCGTGGGGGCGGTCGGCTCCTGCTTCCTCCCGCGCCGCGAGGACCGACCGCATGGCCTCCTCGAGCGCCACCCGGTCGACTCCCTTGAGCAGCGTGGCGTCGCGGGCGGCCCGATCCGCGGCCAGCCCACGTTTGGCTGCGCGCGCCGCCTCACGTCGCAGCCCGGCCGCCATCGCCTCCCGCTGCGACGCGGACCCCAGCGGTGCCCGCCGCTTGCCGGTCATGGGCTCCCCTCCTCGTCGGGCGCCACGCGTATCCAGCCCTCCTGGACCTCGTGGGGCAGCTTGGGCAGGTAGGCGTTGGTGGTCGAGGCGAGGATCGGGTCGTCCCTCCAGCTGATCGGCCCGGTGCGCCGGGTGAACTGCTGCTTGCCGCCGAGCGAGGCGACGTTGGGCAGCCGGATCTCGGCCGGGTCGACGAGCAGCGGTCCGACGCGCATGGAGGGCACCATCGCTGCGAGCCCGGGGCCGACCCAGGTGTCGGCCAGCTCCAGCGCCTTGCGCGGCAGGATGCCCGAGGTGACGTGCACCTTGCCGGCCGGCAGCATGAGGATCGTCAGGCGCAGAGTCTGGCCGATGCGGATCGTCAGGGTGTCCTCGAGGACGAGGTAGCCGTGCTCGATCGGGTCCTGTGCCGGGGTGTCGCCGAGCCGGCCGAGGAAGCCGGTCCGCGGTCCGGAGGCCAGGGCCGAGTCGGCCACGACCTTGTCGACGACGTGGAAGCGGGTGTAGTCGTCGTCGACGAAGAAGCCGAGGACGCTGTCATCGCTGCGGCCCAGCTCGCCGATGCGGAACGGGAACTCGTGCGCCGCGAGCGCTGCGTATGCCGCCTTGCGCGCCTCCGCGCCGCCGGCCTCGTCGACCTGCACCTCGTCGATGTCGTCGGGCGCGTCCAGGCGCAACGTGGCCCGGACCACGGCGACCGGTCGCCCCACGAGCCCGGCGATCGTCGGCGTGCCGATGGCGGCGAACGTGTCGACGGTCCAGAGCGTCGAGTCGATGGCGCGCAGCAGGGCCGACAGTGCGCTGCACGACGGTGGCACCGCCGCCTGCCGGGCCTCGATGTCGGCCTGGACGAGTCCGGCGGCGAACAGGGCTGCGTGCTGCGCGTGCGGCGGGATGTCGGTCAGCGGACCGGCGTCCGGCGGGACCGGTCGTCCGGGCGCGGGGTCCCAGCGCACCGAGCCGGGGCCGTCGTCGACGCTGAAGGAGTCGTGCTCGAGCTGCCCCAGTGGGTGACCGTCGCGGTCGAACACCTCGAGGGCCTCGTCGATGTGGTCGGGCAGCAGGAAGCCGGACACCGGGGTGACGGCGAGCGCGGCCCGCAGCTGGTCGACGTACGCCTCGGGGGCGTCGGCCGGGTCCTGGTCGAGCCCGTAGGCCGGGTCGACGAGTCGGAGCAGCCACCGGGCGCTGTTCTGGATGCGTGGAGGCAGCAGGACACCGGTCGGCTCGGTGGGCAGCTCCTGGGTGCTGGTGCGCGCGAGCCCCGTGAGCGGGACGTCGACCACCCGGCCGAACGCGTCGACCAGCCGCAGGTCCAGCACCGAGAGCGAGCCGCCGAAGAGCGGCACGGGCAGGCCGGTCGCCCGCGGCCGGTTGACCCCGTCGGTGCCCCGAACCCGTTGGACGAACCCCTCGTAGGCGATCCCGAGCAGCTGCTCACGGATCCCGTCGAAGGAGGCCGAGCACAGGTCCAGCGGCCGGATGAGGTTGGCCACCCCCGCCAGGACGTCCTCGTCGGGGTCGGGGATCAGGGACTGGCTCGGCGAGGCCAGGTCCCGCGCCTGCTCCTGCTCCAGCCACTTCGTCATGGCCGTCGTGAGGGACTCGCCCACCCCGGTCGTCAGCGGGCTGCGTCCGGCAAGGGTCCGCGTCGCGCCGACGACCGGCTCGCTGCGCCGCAGGTCGCCGTCCACGAGCGACCAGCCCGCCAGGTCCTCGGTGCCGGTGAGCTCGACCCGCCACTCGAGCCAGAGCGGGACCCACGGCTGCCGCCACGTCGTGATCGCGATCGGGCTCGGTGGGGTCCAGGCCACCAGGGAGAAGCGGGACAGCTCGGCCGCGACCTGGAGGGTCTCGACCTCCTCGAGCTGGGAGTGACCCGACCAGGAGTCCCGGGCCGCCGCCCGAGGCATCCGGGCCCGGGCAGCCTCGGCGACCAGACCGGTGCCGGATCCGTCATAGGTCGCCGTCGTGCCGTAGAGCCGCAGCATCTCGGCGGTGAGGCGGCCCTCGATCGCCCGCACGTCGTCCCCCTTGCGACCCGAGGACGCCGCCAGCCAACCGACCGAGTAGCCGTCGCAGATGATCGCCTCGCGGACCACCCGGGTGACCTCGCCGGGTACCGCTCCACTGCCCAGGGTGGGCAGGACCGAGCGCCCGTCGACGGTGCCGTCGATCGAGGGCGACACCTCGCCGGGGAAGCGGCAGCGCAGCAGCCCCTTGTCGTCGAACATCCCGTCTCCGTGGTGCCGCGCCGACGGGTGGGCCCCACGCAGGCCCACCATCATCGGTGCCGGGCGGAAGACCCGCGGTGCGGCGCGGACGACCTCGCGACTTGCGGGAGGCGTGGCGCTGGTGCCGCCCTTGCGTGTCCCCGCTCCGGGGTCGTCGCGCTCGCCGCGCTCCTCGCCGCGCGCGTCGTCACGCGCCGTGGCGCGCTTGCCGCTCGTCATCGGAGCCACGCCCCGCCAGCCGACCTTGGTGCCTTTCGGCACCCCGGAACCCTTGGCCGGCTGGTGGGCGGCCCGGCCCTTGCGCCCCACGGCCAGGGGGCCCAGGGGTGTCCCGTCCTCGGTCCGCAGCCGGTCCGCCTTCGCCCCCGCGACGGGGCGCCCGGGCAGCGCCCAGAAGCCGTTGGCGTGCTCCTGGTCGGCCAGGTCGGAGAGGCCGTCCGGTGTGCCGATCCGCCCGAGCAGGTCACCGGTGAAGGCCGCGCACAGTCGTTCTGCCGTCAGGCGTTTGGCCGGATCGATCCCGAGCGCAGGGGCCGCGAAGGCCGACACGATGTCGTCGATGTCGGTGCCCAGGCTCGCCGCCAGGGTCGAGGGGTCCGGCCGGTCGTCGGCACCTCCTGCTGTGCCGTCGACGGGCACGCCGATGACCGAGCCGTGGAGCATCGTGTGGTAGCGGGTGGCCCCGATCCCGACGGTCACCCCAGCCACGTCGGCGACGGGCATCGCGGCCTCGGGAGCGACCGAGCTGTAGGTCGTCGTCGACTTCGCGTACTGGGTCTGCACCGTCGTCGCCGCGTAGGTCCGTGGCGACTTCAGCCCTGCATACTGCTCGAGCTTGGTGGTCCGGGGGTCCTCGGGATACTCCACGGCATCCTCGCCGTCGGGGCTGACCCACCAACGCAGCTGGGCGAGGCGCGCCCGCACGCTGGTCTCCCCGCGACTCCCGGCGAGCGGGTCGGCGGCGGAGTCGGTCCACCATCCGGCGACCGTGTAGCTGGCCTTGCCCCGGTGGAAGCCGTGCGGAGCCACCTCGACGCCCGGCAGGTCGACGAGGGGGTCGTGCAGGGCGAACCGGTTGATCGCGCCCAGGTAGGTCGCCGTCCACATGAGGCTGCCGCGAGCCCCGCCGTCCAGCACCTCCATAGGAACCCCGCCGTCGAGCGGCAACGCGCCGGGCGGGACGGTCCCGGCATACGTGGACAGTGGTGTGACGCCGCCGGTCACCGCGTCCATGACCCACCCCGAGGCGTATGCCGTGCGCGCACCTTCGGGGAGCAGCGTGCGGACCACGACCCACCGGTCGGGCAGCCGGGGCAGCCTGACCTTCTTGGTGACCGGGTCGTTCTCACCCCGCAGCAACGCGTCGGGCAGCGCCCAGTGGAGATGGACGCCCGCCGCGCGAGCTGCACCGGCGTCGAAGGGCGCCGGGTCTCCGTCGACGCCGGCGACGTCGACGCACGGCTCCGTTCCCCCGGCGGGCACGACGTAGGCCTGGACGTCGACCGGCACCAGGATCCGCTTCTCCCGGACCAGGTACTTGTCCCAGGTCTTCCACGTGGCGAGGTCGACGTCGGCGCGGGCCAGCGCGGCGAAGCGGTCGGTGTAGATGCTCTTGGCGAGCCGCTCGGGAGTCAGGTCGAAGCCTGCCATCACACGCCTCCGAGCCTGAACGTCTCGTTGACCTGCTTGGCATAGACCACGGAGGCCTTGAACACCGTGCCGATGCTCACGCCGCGAGGGTCGCCGAAGACCTGCCGGTAGGGGAAACGGAGCAGCTGCAGCGCGTACTCCGCGGCGTCGAGGCTGGTCCCCACGTGGGTCGCCGTCAGGTTGACGAGGTCCTTCTGCACCTGCTGGATGTCGATGACTCCCGTGGCGCCCTCGGTGGCCCGGAACGGCACGTCGAGGATGACCGGGGCACCGCCCGGCTTCTCGAGGTCCGCGAAGGTGTTGACGTCGCGAGGGATGTAGCTGAACGACCCGTCGACCTCGCCGGGGTCGAAGCCGAACTGGACGCCCTGCCGCGGCTCCTCGACGTGCACGACCGAGGGAATGCCGTCAAAGAGGCAGAACAGCACCGCGGGCGCCAGCCGTTCCAAACGCAGCAGCCGCATCCGGTTGGGGTCGTCCTCGGGGACGAACCGGTTGTCTGCCTCGCCGACAGGGTCGAGCGTCATCGCCCGAACGTGCAGGCCCGGCCACCCCGAGACCGCCTGGGAGCGCAGCAGGAAGCCGCTGACCGCGTCGACCGCCCCTCCGTACCGCGGCTGACCCGGGTGCCGCCGCGCGTTGCGCTCCTCCTGGTCCAGCTCGGTGCGGATCGCGTCGTAGGCGGCGCTCAGCTGGGTGCGGTCGTCGCTGTTGACGGTGCCGACCGCCAGGGCGCCCATCACCAGGGCGTCGGTCCAGCGCCGGTCGAGGTAGAACCACCGGATCGACTCGGGCGGCAGCAGCTCACTGTCGGCGACGAGGTTGGCGAACGGCACGCCCTCCAACAGACGGAGCCGGACCAGCCAGGCGCGCAGCGCAGCGGGGATGGCCGAGTCGTCGTCGTCGTCCTCGACCGTGGTGGGGACGGAGATCGCCTCGCTGAGCCGCAGTGGCAGGTCGAGGACCATCGTGGGCACGTCGAGCTTCACGGTTCCTCCCTCCGGTCGTGCAGGGCCCGCTCGAGGGCGTCGTCGCCCTCGTCCAGGGGTGCGTCGTGCGGCCGGACCGGCACGCCGCCGAGGATGCCGCCGGGCGCTCCCGGTGTGCCGCCGGCGAGCCCGGGCCCCCCGGCGGGTCCGGTCGGGATCTGGGGGGACGTCATGATCTGCGTGGACAGCGCGCCGACGACGAACTGGGTGACGGTGCGCTCGTGAGCCGAGCGCAGGGCCGAGCTGAGCGCCGCGTTGGCGGCCGGACGCGTGAGGTCAGCGAGCGGCATACGAGGCACCTCGGTCTCGCGCAGGGTGTGCAGGAGCACGGGGAGGTCCACGTCAGCGGCGACGTCGAGGCCGAAGTGCTGGAGCACGGTGGCCAGCCCGTCCCCCTTCAGCTCCATCGGCGCGCCCGGCGTGACCAGCTCGCGCGGCGGCCCGATGACGGCGCCCGGCGCGGACGCGGCGGCTCCGGCGAACGCGCGGGACAGCAGGACCCCCAGGCTCGGCGCGGCGTTCATCACGACACCGGTGATGCCCAGGTCGGCGATGACGCCGTCCCAGATGGCGTGCCCGCGCGCCACCTGGTAGTCCCGTTGGCGCCACTCCAGGAGCGCGGCGACCATCGAGGGCTGGCTCAGGGCGAGCAGCCTGCCGATCTCGAACGCGGCAGCCAGCGACAGGTCCTCGCGGCCGTCGGGGATGACCGACCGCAGCTGGTCACCGGTGTGGGCGAGTTGCAGCCGCGGTCCGGCGAGGTCGGCCGGGTGCGGGAGCAGCGGTCCGCGGTACCACGCCCGGACCAGGTCGCCACGCCTCGTGCGCTGGTCCAGACCGACGTGACCGGTCTCGGTGACCTCGAGAGCGGCCCGCCCGACCGGGTCCTTGGGGGTGACTCCCCGAGTGCCGAGCAGTCCGTTGTCGACGTGCTTCATGAGCTGTTCGAAGGTCGCGTCGCCGACGGAGGTGAAGCTCCAGCGCAGCAGCACGGGGAATCGCAGCACGGGGTCCAGCGCCAGGATGATGCGGTCCGCGACGGCGGAGACGACCACGTCCTTCGAGATCTCAGAGGATGCCTTGCCTGCCACCCAGGAGGTGGACCCGGCGTAGGCCTTGGTCGTCGTCTCGGGGGTGACCGTCGCGGCGTAGTGGGTCGCGACCTGGGCTGCCCGCGGGTCGGGATCGGCGGCCGGGCCGACAGGACCGTCGACCGTCTCACCATGGGCGCCCAGCCCGACCTTGGTCGCCGACGTCGACATCCCCATGAGCTTCTGGTCGTAGGCCGCCTGCGTGTACTGGAAGTAGCCGGTCTCCAGGACGAGGTGGTCGGTGAACCGCTTGTGCGGCGGCGCCTGCGGCAGCAGCTGGTTGAACTGGCCCTCCAGGTTGACCAGGCAGGCGTGGTACTTGACCGGCACCTCCTTGCCCTCGGAGTCCGTCACGGCCAGTGGCAGCCGGTTGGCGATCACGACGGCGAGGAAACCGTCGTCGTCGCCCATCATCAGCTCGGTGTCGTCGAGGTCGACCTCGCGCCCGTGGACGAGCAGCGGCACGTCCTTCTGGGTGGGCATGATCGTGTCCACCATCGACTTGCGGATCGACAGGCACGAGCCCTTGGCGACGTCCGGTGCACCGGGCAGGCTGACGCCGGAGGTCACGCACTGGGCGACGTCGACGTTGGTGAGCACCTCGGCCTCGCCCTCCGCGAAGACCACGAGCGCCAGCCAGGGAGTACCCGCCGGCGCGCCCGCCACGGCCCGCTCCCAGGGCAGGGTGCGCCGCTTGATGACGACCTGCGGCAGCCGTGAACCGTACGCGCCCTCGGTGCCCGCCGGTGGGTAGGTCGACAGCGCCTGGTCCGGCGGCAGGAGGTAGCGCGGAGAGGTCACGGTGACGTGGGTGTCGAGCCGGGCGACGGGCAGCTCGGTCGCGCCGAGGGCCCCGTCCTTGCCCACGGCCGCGAGGTTCTGGTTGGTCGTGAACTTGTAGCTGCCAGCCGTCAGTGCCGGCGAGAACTTCGTGTACAGCTGGAAGCGGCCCGGTTGCATCGTCATGACGTGGACTTCCTCCTCGGGCGACGCGGGCTGGCGGCCCGCGGCCGCCTCGGGCCGCCGGACCGCTGAGCGGGGGCCGTCCACTGGACCTGGCACCCCGGCCCCGCCACCGCGAGCACCTTGGCGGTGGCGGCCGACAGACCGCGTGCGGCCAGGACCGCCGCGAGCTCCTCCGGCGCCAGGTCGGAGCCGACGACGCCGGTGACGACCCAGGCCGAACCCGCCGTGACCACCACGGACATCGCCGTGGCGTCCTTGTCGGGCACGACGGCATACACGAGCACGCTCGTCGAGCCGAGCGAGACCGCCTGGGGCGGCCGCTCGACCCCGGCCCGGTCGGTCGCCACGTGCCCACCCACCAGGCGCAGCTCGGTCGGGTCGAGGGTGGTGGGACTGGTGCCGGTGAGCGCGACGGCCACCGTGTGCACGGGTCGGCTGAACCGAGTGGTCACCTCGGGGGCCTCGTGGGCCACGGATCCGGCGCTGTCCCACTGCAGCACGCCCGTGCCGTCGGTGGCTGCGGAGGACACGACGCAGCCCGCCGCCAGCGCGGTCTGGCTGCCGAGCCGTGCCACGCGCGTGCCCTCGTGCCAGCCCGCCAGTCCGTCGGACGCGTCGGCGTCGCCGTCGGCGTGGAGGCCGATGTGCGTGGCACCCGCCGGGACCGGGACCGTCGTGTCGACGACGTCATCGTCGAACAGCACGGTGCGTCCCTGCAGCACGGTGACCCGGGCCTTGCCGGCAACCTTGAGGCTCGGGCGGCGGGCCTCGTCGACGTCGAAGGCCGCGTCGGGGCACTGGAGAGCGACGACGTCGCCACTGCGCAGGATGGAAGCCGCAGCATCGCCACGGGCCGTCGCCGCGGACCGGCGACCACGAGCCGAGGAGCGCGAAGCCTCGGTGCGGAGCCCACCGACGAGGGACTGGAGGCCGGGCGTGCCGAGCGGGCCTGCGGCATACGAACGAGTCGACCCGACGGCGTCGGTGCGGGGCACGGACCCCGACGCGAGCACGGTGCCACGGGCCGGGACCGACGGTGGCGCTCCGAGGGTCAGCGAAACGGGCAGGTGCAGCGCCATCCGCCCGTGGACGGACTCGATCGACGGGGCCGGGCGGCGCTTGAGCCGGCCGTCGGCGACGGTCGTCCCGGTGGCGCGGATGACGGCGCCGACGCCGGAGGTGAGGTGTCCGGCGACGAACGGGCTCCGGGGGTCGCGCTGCGCGGGTGGCGTTGGCGGGGCGAGCTCCGTCTTGACCCCCTTGTCGGCGTTCGCCGGGGCCAGTCCGTCGGTCAGCGTGCCGAACATGGGTGGTGCGGTGTGGTCCAGCCGGTATGCCGCGCGGGCGACGGCGCTGTGCCCGCCGCGCGGCAGGCCGTTGCGCTCGGTGAACAGGCGTGCGGCGGCCAGGGCCAAGGCGTCGTCGGCCGACGCGATCGCCTTGACGGGCCCGTCGTCCAGGGCCTTGGCGACGTTGAGGAACTGCTTGCGGTCGGTGCCCTTGGCCGTGAGCGGGAGGGGCCGGCGGTCCTCGGGCCGCGCCTTGACCTGTCGGTAGTCGATCTGCGGACCGACGGCCGCGCCCTCGATGCCGGCGACGAGGACGACGAGCTTGCCCGCCTGGACGACATCACCTTGCGGGAGAGGCTTGTTCGGGACATCGGCACCCGGCGGCCCCCACACCCCGACCGGGTAGTAGTCGTTACCCGACCGCGGGCTGGTGAGGCTGGAGTTGAAGCCGGTGACGAGCTTGGACAGGCGCGCGTCTGGGGTGGCGACCCCGGTCACCGGGTCGAGCGCGAAGAGCTGGACGGCCACGGTGGAGGTCAGGTCGTGGGCCTGCATCGGCGACAGGCCGAGCCGGGTGGACTGGCCGGCCCGGAGGATGGGGACCTGGAAGGTGGTGGCACCAAAGGCGAAAGCAGTCGCCGGGGCGCTCGTCGTGATGGTGAGCTCGAACTCGGCGAACACCCGGAACGGCAGGGCCAGGGTGCCGTCGGAGGACGGCGCGCCCGACTGGCTCCCGGCCGCCGTCGGCAGCGTGCCCTTGCCGGTGATGGCCGACAGGGTGCGGGCGGCGTTGCCGGACGCCTCGAGGTACTTCGCGACGAACGCCGTCCACGGCATGGGTGGCGGCAGCGCCTTCGAGCCACCGAACTCGATGGGGACCGTGCACGGGCCGATCTCGAACTCGGCGCGGCCCGCGAAGTCCGGGCCCCACACCTTGATGCTCGCCCCGAGGGTGATGCTGAAGCTGATCGTCCCGAACCAGCCGAGGTCGATGTGGATGCCGGCTGAGATCCGGGCATAGGCGCTGACCTCGAACCAGAACGGGTCGAAGTAGACGATGCCGTCGGCCCCGAACTCCACCCGCGCCCAGACCCACCCGAGGTCGAGCGAGACGACGACCTTGATGCCGGCCATCAGCGCCTCGGACGTCAGCGCGAAGTAGGACTCTCCCTTGATGACGAGCACGCTGCTGATCTGCCAGACGATGCCCAGCCGCGGCACCACGGGATAGCCGTCGCGGTGGAAGCTCGGGTGGTAGCCGCCCATCGTCACGACGAACTGCCCAGAGAGCGGCCCCTTCCACCACAGGGCGAAAGCGAAGCCGCCGGTCAGCCGGACGTCACGGTAGAGCAGCCACGAGTTGTCGGTGAGCTGGGCCTTCATGAGGAAGACGCCCTCGCTCGTCGAGAAGTGCACGAGCAGCGCCAGCTCGATCGAGACGATGGCCGCCTGCGGCCGCGGCAGGGCCATCCGGGCCAGTCCGAGCAGGTCGATGGTCAGCCCGTTGCCGAAGGACACGGCGACGACCGCGACACCGTCGATGAGGCTGAAGCAGGTGAACGAGATGCCGGCCGCGAACCAGAAGTTGCCCATCTGGTGCGGGAAGTAGATCGACAGGCGGTGCAGCTCGTCCATCGGGTTGGCCGGTGGCGTGGCGCCGGGGTCGAGCGCCTGGATGAACGGGAACTCGCCGAACCGGGAGATGTCCTGCGGGATGACCAGTCCGCGGTTGATGCCCAGGCCGCCGCCGAGTCCGGTGAGGAAGAAGGCCGGCGGGCCGCCGATCGGTCCGTTGATCGCGCCGAAGATGAAGAAGCTGGCATGGCCGTGGCCGTCGTCGGAGTAGCCGCCGAACACCGATAGCCCATAGGCCGCGAACCGCCCCATGAGCATGCCGACGTACGACGTGGTGTCGCCGTCGACGGTCTTGAGCAGGCCACCGGCGATGGACAGCCCCGACAGGTTCGCGGAGACGGCCAGACCCATGAGGTCGACCGACCAGCTGGAGATCGACAGGACGTCGCCGCCGTGCCACGTGATCGACAGCCGGTCCACCGCGGCGGTCAGGCCGAAGACGGAGAGCTGGCCGGAGAACAGCAGCGAGATCTCGGTGACCCGCCCGCCGGACTCCACGACTCCAAGCCCGATCCGGTCGACGTACAACGGCCCGAGCTGTCGCTGGATGACCAGCCACCACGGCCCCGGTGGCTCGCCGGCCCGGAGCCCGACCTTGACCTGCTGGCCCGGCCCGGGCTGGCGCTGGACGGACAGGGCAGGGCTGAAGTTGGGGCGGTTGTTCTGGCTCGCCGACCCGACGTCGTTCATGATGTTGTTCGCGACGCCGTTGTCGCCGCCGCCACCGGGGGCGACCGCGAGTCCGACGAGCTCGATCTGGGCGCCCCCGCCCACGCCGTCCGGGTTGACCGCGGCATAGATCGACAGCCCGATGCCGTCCAGGGCGATCGAGCCCAGCTCGAGGAGCGGACCGGCTGGCTTGGTGATGCGCACGCCGAGGCCGGCCACCGTGAAGGCCGGCGAGATCACGAGGTCGTCGACCCCCGTGCCCTTGAGGACGAAGATCGACAGGCCGGGCAGGACGTCGTCGTCGATCCAGGACGCGTCGGCCCGCAGGACGACGTTGACTCCCGAGGTCGGGAAGGCGAAGTCGCCCACCGGCGTGACGTTGAGCCCGATCTGCTTCTGCCCCGCGCCGAGGTCCTCGCTCGCGAGCGAGATCTTCACGGCCCCGTCGATGGTCACGCCGAGCGGACGCACCGGGTTGACGCCGTGGGCGGGGTCGGTGGCGCAGTTCCACAGCAGCACCTCGAGGCGGTGGAGCAGCCGCTCTGGATGCTGGAAGTCGCCGAAGAGCGTGGTGTCTATCTGGCGCCCGCCTCCGGTGAAGACGACGCCCTGGAGCATGCCGGTGGCGCGGTCGGTGACGACGGTCCCGAGCCGTTCGGTGAGCACGCTGGCTGCCAGGTCGAGCGCGACCCCCAGGACCATGGGCGCCACGCCTGCCGGGGTCAGGTCGGCGCCGGTCTCGACGCCGGCGACGCGGGTCACCGCGGCCACGTCGACGCCAGTCGGCCCGAACCGGACCTCGACCGACTGTGCCCCGGCTGCGTCGAGCCCGAGCCCGACCCCCACGAGGGGGATGAAGCCGTTGCCGGTGAACCCGGCCCGGATGACGGCGATCGGCCGGAGCACGACCGGGCCGGCCGGGATGGCGAACGGACCCGCGCGCATGACGACGCGCACGCCTTGCGGCGAGAGGGTGAGCCCCTCGAGCGCGATGTGGCCGATCACGTGGGCGCCGCTGTCCCGCAGGGTCACGTCGCCGCCGATCGTCAGCGAGGGCGTCGTGGAGTCGAGGTCCAGGTGGATCTGCGTGACGGTGCCGAAGGTGATCCGCCGGACGCCCAGGGCGACCGGGTCGACCCGGACCAGCGTTCCGGTTGGGTCGAGTGCCTCGGCCAGGGCCTGCACGCCGGCGGTGACGACGCCGGGCAGGTGCGCTTCGAGGTATGCCGCGGGGCTGGGACTGACGAAGGCCGAGATCCGCCCGTCGGTGAACTGGTCGGCCACGAGCAGGTCCAGGCCGGAACCGAGCTCGTGCACCGCCCTCGCGACCGCGCGCAGGGGCGTGGCCGTCCCGTCGTTGCGGTGCCCGATGACCTCGTTGAGGGCGACCCGGACGGCTGACTGGGCGGCCGCCCCGATGGCGTCGGCCAGACCCGCGCCCGCGGGGTAGAGCCGGATCGGCGTGCCCGGCGCACTCCGCACGAGGTCGAGGGTGACGGTCGGAGCGACCTGGAGCCGCAGCCCCGGGCCGTCGATGAGCACCTCGGCGTCGAGCAGCGGGGCGACGACGCCGGCCGCGGTGATCGACAACCCACCGGTCACCGCCACCGTCACCGTCTTGCCCCCGACGTCAGGGGTCAGCGCGAGCTCGGCTGACAGGTCGAGGCGACCCGCGGCCACGGCATACGAGATGGTCAGCCCGTTGCCGAGGGGCCAGCCGGCCTCGCCGACGGCGCGGCCGGGGACGACCACGGGAGCCAGCGCCTCGAGCACGGCGACGGCCGCTGCGAGAGGGTCCGAACGGGTTCGCAACCACGCGCCCGGGTCGGTGAACAGTCCGAACGGCAGCACGACGTCGCGCGCTCCCGAGGGAGCGGGCGGGCCGAGGAGCCCGAGGGCCGACAGGCCCGCGTCGATCGTGGCGCGCCCGGCGTCGCTCGCCTCCGTGCGGCACCAGCGGGCGAGCTGCTGGGCGACGACGGCCGGGACGGCCACCGTCGCGAGCCGGGTCAGCGCCTCGGTGTCGACTGCCGGATAGAGCGTGGTGGTCGTCGACCCGACCGCGCCCGGAGCCCGCGACTCCACGGCCAGCTGGGCACCCGCGGTCCCGGCGGACCCGACGAGGCGCATGCCCCCCACGCCGTCGACAAGGACGCCCAGGGCGGCGGTCGCCGTCACGCCCGCGGCTCCGGCGCCCAGCGTCAGCTCCAGCGGGGGCAGACCCTCGACGGCGAGCGTCAGGTCGCCGGTGATGGTCCCGGTGGCGAGGTCCACGTCGACGTGCAGGCCACTGGCCCCGACCCGGATCGCGGTCGGCGCCAAGTCGCTCGGGCGGACCGTCACGCCGGTCWGTGCGCGCACGTCGTCGGCCAGCTGGGCGGCGCGTGCGACGACGAGGGGGCGGATCGTGGCGACCGGGTCGTGCAGCAGGTGGTCGATGGCGTCGGGGTCGACTCCGCTGTCCCGGAGGATCCCCAGGTGGGTGAGCAGGCCGGCGAGCGCCGGCGAGGCCGTGCGGATGCGCGTGCCGATCTCGGACAGCAGGATCTTGACCTCGGGCAGCGCGGTCGTGGCCGTGGTGCCGTCACCGTCGGCCCTGACCACCCACGACTCCCGGTATGCCGCGAACGCGCGGGCCTCGTGGAGGACGAGCTCGGTCGTCCCGTCGCCGCCGCCCTCGCCGAGGGGGATCGTGACCCGCGCCTCGACCCAGCGCACCGCGAGATCCTGCTGGGCCGCGCCCGGCCCGCCGACCAGCCAGCCGTCGGTGATGCCGAGGTGCACGTCGAGGACGACCTCGCGGAGCGGCTGGAGGTGTGGGGTCGCCCGGCGCGCCGAGGCGAGGTCGACCCGCGCCCCGACGCCCACGAGCAGGCCGCCGAGGTCGAGGTCGAGGACCGGCAGGTCGACACCGACATGCACCTCGGTGGGAGGACCGGTGGTGCGGGCGACGTCGGCTGCCGCCTCGGCCGAGCGGGCCGCGATTCCGGCCACGGCGACCGAGGCGATGGCCGAGCGGACGTCGGCCTCGGGGACCGCACCGAACACCGCGTGCACCTCGGCGGTTGTCGGCAGGGTCTCGTCCGCGGCGCTCGGCAGGTCGGTGGGGGTGAGCACCGCCATGGCCCGCCGCACGAGGCCCTGGCCACGCCGCAGCGGGTCGCAGCCGAGGGCGAGCAACGTGTCGGTCCACGTCGGCAGAGGGTCGGGGACGAGCCGGTCGAGGAAGCGCACGGCATCGCCGCCCAGCCCCGTGGTCAGCGACGTCAGCACGACCGGCGACCAGGGCGTCCCCACCGTCACGACGGCGGTGACCCGCTGTTGACCCACCGCCGTGCGCACCGCCGCGGCGCCGGCCGCGCCGTACCCCACGAGGACCACGTCGGCCGTGCGCCCGGCCAGCACCGCGGTCAGGCGTGCCGCGAGCGCCGCGGTGGTGTCGTGGTCCGGACGCTCGGAGGCGACGGACGGAGGGGTGGGCAGCTGGACGAACCACTGCCCGGTCGTCGCATCGGGCATCGGCGTGGGCGCCGTCCCCGTCGCGTCGATCGCCTGGCCGCCCGGCACGTCGGTGAGCCAGCCGGCACCGCAGCCGACGTGCACCACGGTGTCCGTGGCGACACCGACGCCGTCCAGGACGTAGCTGCCGGTCCGCCCGTTGGCGACGAGCTCGGCATACGACAGACCGGTCAGGACGCTCGTGGTCACGCCGGTGGGCGCCACCGCGCCGACCACGCCGTCGGTGTCCTTCCAGCGGGTGACGAGCGAGTCGATGCCCTCCCCCAGCCGGGTCCGGCCCACGAGCAGGTCGGCCAGGTCGGGCGCACTGGGTGCGGCCGCTCGCAACGTGGCGGCGACCGCGGGCCCGTCGGGCACCGTGTAGCCGCGCAGCAGCTCGCCGTACCCGGGGCCGCCGGGTCCGCCGCTCGAGACGTCCGGGCAGCCGGGGACGGTCCAGACCGCCAGTCCGGGCGCACGGCGATCGCCGCCGACAGGGCACCGGTAGGGGTCGGCCGGCCGGCCGCCACCGAACGGCGTCGCGAGTGCGCCACCGCTGAGCAACCACGCGACCGGGCCGAGGGCGGTGCGGATGTTGGCGCAGTCGAGGGCGAGGTCGAGCAGCCAGTTCTCGATGGCAGTGCCCGGGTCGGTGATGAGGGCGCCGAGGCGCAGGTGCGCGCCGCTCCCCCTCCAGCCGGCGAGGTCCAGGAGGGTGCCGAGGACGTCGGACCGCGCCCTGCCGAGCAGGGCGGTGACCAGGCCTTCGACCTGGTCCCAGTCGGGCGTGAACGTCACGACCCCAGCGGCGGAGATCTCGGGCAGCGGTATGCCGTGGACTCGCTGCCCCAGCGTGCGCGGGTCGGTGTAGGTGACGGTGAGCCCGTCACCCAGGACGCGTGCAGCCAGTCCCGCGCCCGGGGCCCACGTGGCTGCGACGCCGATGCCGGTGAAGGCGACCTTCGCGATCTCGAGGTCGAGGGTCATCGGGTCGGCGCCCACGGGTCGGAGCAGGACCTCGGCGCTCGCGCCGGCCGCCAACGAGACGTGACCAGCGGTCAGCTCGACCCGCAGGAGGACCACGTCGGCGCCGACCGCCACCTCGAGGTCGGTGAGCACCGGCAGGGAGGCGTCCGCGCCGAGGGCGAGGACGAGGGTCTCCGTCCCGTGGATGGCGTCGGTCTCGCGCCAGGCCCGCAGCCCGACACCGCTGGCGACGTCGAGGCGCCACGGGTCGGCTGCGTCGCCGGTCTGGGTCGGCACCTGCACGGCGCCGGTGAGCAGCTCGGCGAGGCGGCCGAGGACATCGGCCATGGCATTCGGGGTCTGCAGGACGTCGAGCCAGTAGTTCTTGATCGCAGCCAGCGGGTCGGCGATGAGGGCCGAGGCGGTGATCGCGGTGACGTTGGCCGGCGCGGCGATGCCGAGGAGCCGCTCGACGGCGGCCTGGGCGCCTCCCAGCCCCAGGAGGGCATTGCTGAGGGCAGTCGAGACGAGGGAGTCGACGGCCGCGACCGCTGCCTGCGGCGAGGAGAGGTCGAGCAGGTCGTGGTGGATGCCTCCCGGGAGGTCGACCCCGTGGAGGGTGAGGGTGAAGGCCGGCTTGCGCGCCGCGTCCAGGCCGATGCCGACCCGCAGACCGCCCACTGCGGTCGCGCCGGTCAGCAGGGGTGTGCCGCTGTGGGCCTGGGAGCCGAAGGCTGCCTCGGCCCGCAGCCCCGGGACTGCAGTGACACTGCCCGTGCCGGTGTCCGCGCGCAGGAGGTCGACGGTCGCCGTCAGGTCGGCCATCCCCGGCGCGGGCGACCAGCGGACGTCGAGCCAGGGCACGAGCGTCGGGTGCCCACCGGTGCCGGGCGTCACCCGCAGCCCGAGACGCAGCGTCGCCGGCCCGATGGCGAAGCCCACAGAGTTCGTCGCGGCATCAGGGATACCGCCCACGAGGCGGGCCAGCTCGGCCAGCCAGGCGTCCAGGACGGTGTCGTCCTCGAGGATCGACTCGACCCACTCGACGAGGGCGGTCAGGCCTCGCGTCGGGAGCTCGGCGATCGGCAGGGGCGGCACGCCAACGGTGGGTCCGCGCAGGCCGAGCATCCCGGCGAGGCCCATGACGTGCCGGAAGACCGGGTCGGCAGGGTTGAGGGCGTCGATCTGCTGGCGCACCATGCCGACGACGAACTCGAGGATGTCGGCGCCGAGCGTGGTCAGGGAGTCGAGGTCGAGGGTGCGGCTCTGGGGAGCCGTCGCCCCCGGGAGCTGGAGGTCGACGAGCGAGAGGGAGAAGCCGACCGTGTCGTCTGTCGTGGTCGGGATCGCGAGGTGCACGCTCGCCCCGCCGAGGTAGGCCACTCCCGGGACCGGCGGAGCGTCCGCGAAGTCGGCCTCGACGCCGATGCTGATCCGGCCACCGGGGCGGCCGAGGAGCAGCCAGCGCGGGAGGGTCGCGTCGGTCGGGCGGCTGTCGGTCTGACCGCTGCGGGGCACGTGGAAGATCGGGACGTGGATCGTCGTCTTGACCGTCGGGGCTGTCGTCCCTGCCTGGTGCTCCACCGCAACGCCCACGCGCACCGCGCCCTGCACCGGTTCGACCACGGCATACACGGTGATCGCCGGCGAGGACTCGGAGAACAGGGGGATCCACTTCTGCTCACCCTCGCGGTGCAGCTCAGGCGGTCCGAGCGCCTCGTCGACGAAGGCGATGAGCGCGTCCCGCTGACCGGTGTCGGCGAGGATCGTCGTCAGGCCGTGGGCGTTGCCCGACGTGCCCATCGGGTCGCCGAACCACGCACTGTTGGCCCCTGACCCGTCGGTGATCCCCAGCGCTTGAGCGAGCGACCCGAAGGCGCCCATCCCGTCCTGGGTCAGTGTCATCGGTCAGCGCCGCAGTCCGGAGAGGTCGTTGCGCGCCATCGGCTGCACGACGAGGATCTGCGACCCCGCGGCGACCGACCCGGGGATGAGGGGCAGGCCTGCGGCGTCCTTGCCGAGCTCGGCGCACATCCTGCGCGCGAGCTCCAGGATGGCCTCCCAGGCAAATGCAGTGAGGGCCGCCGTCCAGCGTCCGGTGACGACCTCGGGTCCGTCGAGCCGGCTCAGGCTCGACATCACCAGACCCGTTGGCGCCTCGGGCGTCCCGACCCCGAACGGCACCGTGATCACGGCCGGTTCGGGCAGCTGGTCGCAGCCGACCTTCACGGCGACCCGGATGACTCCCGGGATGCAGGTGAGCGCGGTGGTCGAGATGTCGACCCACAGCTCGCTGCCTTCCTGCTCCCACACCACGATCGGCGAGGAGTCGGACGGCACGTCGGCCACGAAGTGGATGATGCTGCGCAGGAGGCGAGTCGCCTCGGCGGCCTTGAGCGTCACGCCCTTCTTGGGCCTGTCCCCCGGCTTGAGCCGGTCAGCGTTGCGGATCGCCTTGAGGATGGACGCATCGGTGAGGACGTCTCTCAGACCCGTCGTGCCGCCGACCCCGAGAGCGGCGGAAGCCCGCGCGCCAGAGTTGCGCGCGCCGGAGTTCCGCCCGCCGGAGGGAAGCTCGCCCCGCAGCGTCACAGCACACCTCCCTGAAGGCGGCGCGGACCATCGACAGACCGTCTCCCCGGACTCCCCAGACACGGCCAGATGAGGTGTGGCTCCGTGCCCTTCCGCAGCCACACCCAAGCGAATGCATGTCAGTGATGCTCCCTGCAGGTAACCAGCGGCGAGACTCGGCGGTCAACGGCCTGTCACAGAACCGCCACATCTGGCGACGCAAAAGTCCACATACACGACAATCGCCCGTCGCGGCCTCGCCGTGTCGCGAATCGTCAGGGCGGACGCCTAATCCAGGTCGGCGCGAGCACGCGACTCCACGGTGATCGTCACCGAGCCGCCCAAGGTGTCCAGGAGCCCACCGACCAACGGCAGCTCGGCCCGGCCGGAGAGGCGGACGACCGCGGTCTGGCCGTCCGGAGTCCCGGTGCCCGGAGCCACCTGCCAGGCCAGCATGCTGGCGGGCCTCGGGCGCTGTGCGAGGTACCCCACCGCGGTCTCGCGCACGGTCTTGCTGTTGACCGCGACCGCATCGCCCAACCCGCGCTGGTACGCACCGAGGTCGAGGGAGTCGGCCGCATCCAGTGCTGCTCCGTCGGCGGCGTCGAGGAGGCGCATCCGGGACAGCTGAACGGAGGTGACGGCCACGGTCCCGAGGATGAGCAGGATCGCCACGACGCTGAACCCCAGGATCAACAACGTCACCTGGCCCGCCTCCGGGCCGCTCCGGCCGAGCACCACTGGGGATCTCAAGCGCCTCGACAACTGCCACCAGCGGTCGCCGAGTGGCCCACGCGATGCCGCCGTGAGCTGCCCGCTGCACTGGCGGGTCATCGCTGTCCCCGGAACCGGTCGACGACGGCCACGTGACTGGCCGTGACCGGCACCTCGAGCGGCACGGCACCGCGGGCGAAGGACGGGATCAGGGGCAGGGGAACCGTCACGGTGGTCGTCATCTCGATCCGACCGTCGGGCCGCAGGCACGGTGTGCCGTCACAGGCCATCGTCAGCGCCCCGTCAGGGCCGAAGCCCTGGTCCTCGAAGGCGATCCGGGCGGCGGCTGACGCGCGCTCGCGGGCAGCCGCAGGCTCGGATGCCGTCACGAACGCCCTGCCCGCTTCGCGCGCCGCGGTCGACGCGGCATACGCAGCCGCTTGGATCCTCGACAGGGTCATCACGAGGTACAACAGCGGGACCATCAGCAACACGGCCAGGAAGACGAACTCCACGACGGCGCTGCCACGCTCGCCCTTCATCCTGAGCGCCACTGCCCGCCGACGCAGCACCAGCATCACTGCCGCTCCAGGAATGCACGACCCACGAGGTCGAACCCGCTGTCAGGGCCGAACGGTCCGAGAACGGGCAGCGGCGCGCGCACGCGCACCGCAACGACCTGCACACCTCCGGCCTCCACGACCTCGGCAGACACGTCGCGGGCAAATCGTGCCGACAGCGAGCTCCCGATGAGCTCGCGCGCGCGGGCCGCACCGACGCGCGGGTCGGCGTCGGCCCTCGCGCCGAAGCGAGCCCCCTCGGATGCGCAGGAGATGATGGTGTTGCGGACGTACAGGGCGAGCCCGACCTGGAAAACGGCGAGGAAGAGCACGGACACCAACACCGAGACCAGGACGAAGTCGACCACGGCCGCACCGCCCTCGCGCCGACCGTCGCCAGGCCTGCACCGCACGGTCGCTACCGCCGTGCGCTGTTGAGCGCGTCGGAGAACATCGTCGTGAGCTGGTCCTCCGCGACTGCCCACAGGACCGCCACCAGGCCGGCTGTCATCAGGGTGATCAGCACCCAACCCGGGACGTCGCCCCGCTCGCGGTGCTCGCGTCGCTCGCCAGGCTGGCCGACGCTCCGGAAGGCGCGGGCCCCGGCCAGCTGGGCGCGGACCAGTGAGCGGTGAAGGACTGTCATGAGGTTCCTCTCGGTGATGGTTCAGCAGGTGCTGAGCCAAGTGGTGCTGTCGTCAGGAGGTGCTGTCGTCAGGAGGTCACGTGGCCAGAAGTGGTCAGGAGTGGTCAGATCGAGAACCGCAGGAAGGCAAACCCGGGAAAGACTGCGAACAACACGGTGATCGGCAGCACGAGGAACACGACGGGGATCATCATCGCGATCTCCTTCTTGCCACCCGCCTCCATGACTGCCCGCCGGCCGGTCTCGCGAACGTCGTGCGCCTGGGCGCGAAGCACCTCGGCGAGGGGCGTGCCCCGCTCGACCGCGATCACCATGCCGTCGACGAACCTCGAGAGGCTCATCAGGCCTGTGCGGTCTGCTAGTCCCTGCAGGGCCTTCTCCAGGTTTGCTCCGGCGCGGGCGTCGGCCAGGCAGCGGCCGAGCTCGGCGGACAGCTCACCGTGCGACAGGCGACACACCCGTTCGAGTGCGCCCACGGCGCCCTCGCCCGCGCCGACGGCGAGAGCCAGCAGCTCGGCAATCGTGGGGAACTCGCCCAACATCCGCTGCTCGCGGACGTTCGCCTCTCGGCTGAGCCACTGGTCTCGAGCCACCACCGCAGAGCCGACGCTGCACAGGACGACCAGGACTGCAGGCACCACCGAACCACCCTTGCCCAGCCAGACGAGGCTGCCGACGACGATCCCCACGAGCAGGCCGACAGCGCCCCACAGCACCTGTTCGGCTCGGAACCGGTCCACGTCTGGAGCCTTGCCAGCCCGCTGGAGGCGTCGCCTCACTGACGCCGACCCGCCGAGGATGGACTCGATGCGGCCTCCGAGATCGGCGACCAGCGGTCCAGCCAGGACCCTCAGGGCGCCGGGTCGCCCGACCCTGCGAGGGTCCAACAAGCGAGAGGGGCGCGGGGCGTCACGCAGATAGGGAAGGAGTCGGTCGTCGAGGGTGGCACGGCGGTTTCGCGGCAGCCCGCCCCAGACGAGGAGCAGGCCGAGTCCCAGTGCGAGCCCGAGGGCCCCGCCGGCCAGCGCGCTCGTCATCGGAGCACTCGCTCGTCCTCGGGCAGCCGCCCGATGAAGACCATCACCCGGTATGCGGCCGCCGACACCGCCGCGCCGACGAGCAGGATCACCGTGCCGGTCGTGGTCGCATAGGCCTGGATCGACTCGGATCGGGTGCACAGCATCGCCAGCACCATCCAGGGGGCCGCGACGGCGAGCCGGGCCGCGTTGACGGTCCAGCCCTGTCGGGTCTCGAGCTCGGATCGGGTGCGGCTGTCCTCGCGAAGAAACGTCGACAGGGTGCGCAGCAGACCACCGAGATCGCTTCCGCCGACCTCCCGGGCGATCCGCAGGGACTCGACAAGCCGGTCCGCGACCGGGTCGCTCAGCCGGTCCTTGAGGCGGTCGAGGCAGTCGTGGAACCTCCCGCTGGCCCGATAGTCCTCCGCGAAGGCCTGGAACGCCGGTCGTAGTTCTTCCGGCCCACGCACGCCCAGCTGGCTCAGCGCCTCGGGCAGGGCCAGCCCTGCGCGCACCCCGGAGGTGATGTTGTCCACCGCATCGGGCCAGAGCTCACGCAGGTTGGATCGGCGTCGCCTGGCCCGCAGCCGCACCAGGGCGAAGGGGCCATAACCCGCCATGGCTGCGAAGCACAGCGCCACCGGCGCGACCCCGGTGGTCGCAAGGACCCCGACTGCGACGAACACGAAAGCCACCAGGCAGGCAACGACCAGGGTGCGTGGACCGAGGGACGGGTACCCCGCCTGGACGAGCTCGTCGTGCAACCGGTCCATGAGCGAGACCCGTTGCGGGCGTATGGGTTTCGGCTCAGGCACCCAGGCCGACCACCACAGGCAGAAGAGGCCACAGCCCAGGAGCAACCCCACGAGGATTCCGATCATCTGGTCACTCCTGGGCCAAGAGGGCGGCAACGTCGTACCCGGCGCGTCGGAACCGCTCCGGATGCGGCGGGAAACCGTCTGCTCGACGGAGCACACCCTCACGCTGGGTGAAGATGTCGGCCGTCTCGACGACGTCACCCTCGACCCGCCCCGGTACCGCGACGATCTCGCGAACCCGCCGGACCCCATCGTGGTCGAGCGCGGCGTGCACCACGATGTCGACTGACCCCGCGACGGTCGGCACGACGAACCGACTACCGACGTTCTCGCCGGCGAGCAGCGGCAGCGTGCACATCTTCGTGATGGCTTCGCGAGCGCTGTTGGCATGGATGGTGCACATGCCGGGCAGACCGCTGTTGAGGGCGATGAGCAGGTCGAGGCTCTCGGCCTGACGCACCTCTCCGACGATGATCCGCGACGGACGCATGCGCAGCGCTTCCCTGACCAGTCGTCGCAGTGGAATCTCCCCGGTGCCCTCGAGGCTGGGCTGACGACACTGCATCGATGCCACGTCCCTGAGCGGGATCTTCAGCTCGAAGACCTCCTCGCACGTGACGACTCGTTCGCGTGGTGGGATGGCGGCACTCAGGCAGTTGAGCAGCGTCGTCTTGCCGGCTTGGGTACTAGCGGGGTAGTTCCGGGTATGTTGGAGTAGCGTTCCCGGTATGAGCACGAACCGGGAACGCAGGGCGGTCATCTACGCACGCATCTCCGTCACCTCGGAGGAGTCCGTCAGCATCGAGCGCCAGGTCGAAGCTGCCGAGCAGTATGCCGCTGCCCGCGGCTGGCAGGTCGTCGGCACGTTTCGCGATGACGGCGTATCAGCGACGCACAACAAGCCGGAGGACCGCGCGGGCTGGCAGGCGCTCATGAGGTCCCCAACCCGCTACGACGCGGTGATCGTGTGGAAGGTGGACCGGCTGGCGCGCCGGGTGCTCGACTTCCTTCACGCCGACGAGGCGCTCCAGGCCCGCGGAGCCGGCATCGTCGGCGTGGAGCAGACCATCGACATGACCACGGCGGAGGGTCGCGGGTTCGCGCAGATGCTGGCGGTGTTCGGGGAGATGGAAGCTGCCGCGATCTCGGCTCGGGTCAAGGCTGCCCGGTCGCACCTGGTTCGCTCCGGCCGGGTGGTCGGCGGGACGATCCCCTACGGGTGGCGGTCCGTGCCGAACCCGGACGGCCCGGGGTACGTGCTGGCGCAGGACCCGGAGCGGATCGGTTACGTCCGCGAGGCGGCTCGGCGGACGCTCGCCGGGCGGTCCGTCTACAGCACCGTGCAGTGGCTGGACGAGGTCGGCGCGCCCACGCCGACGGGCAAGGGCGACTGGGTCTACTCGACCGTCGAGCGGATCCTGCGGCACCCGGTACTCGCGGGGATGACGCCGTTCAACCCGGGCAACAGCGACACGAAGATCCGCGGCAATGAGGTCCTACGCGACGCGGCCACCGGACTGCCGCTGGTCGATGAGGACCTCGCGGTGATGCCGAAGCGCGACTGGGACACCATGATCGCCCTGCTGGACAACCGCGACACCGCCCAGTCCAAGCCGAGGGCGCTGCGCGCCAAGACGAGCGGGATGCTCAGCGGGCTCGTGTACTGCGGCGAGCACGACGAGCCGGTCCGCATGTGGCGCGGCACGATTCAGCGACGGCCCGGGTACTACTGCCCCGATTGCTCTCACGCGATCAGCAACTTCGAGGACGCGGTGGTGCGGGAGTTCCTGCGGCAGAAGGGCGACCGGGTCCGCTGGACCGTCGTGCACGAGGCGGTAGAGGGCGGCGCGGTGGAGTTGGCCGAGCTGGAGCGGACGATACGGGACCTGCAAGCGACGCAGAACGCCACCGACGACGACGCCGAGTATGACCGGCTCGCCGAGCAGATCAAGGCTCTGAGGGAGCTGCGGCGTCAGGCTCGGGACATGCCGACTCGTGTCGAGCCGGTGTACACCCCGGCGAACTACTTCGTGGAGGACTGGGCTGCCGCGACCACCGACGAGGACAAGCGTGACGTGGTCGGGGACGCGCTCCACCGGATCACGATCACGCGCGGGAAGCCGGGTCGCCGGACCGAGGCGCAGCTGCTCGCGCGGATGTCGTTCGAGTGGAAGGTCCCGGAGGACCTCGGCCCGACCGATGCGCCCGATGACGAGACGCTCGCCTCCTGGGCTGTCTGACCTAGCACGTCCGCGACCTATCTGTCTGAGCAATAGCGCGCGGATTCCCTTGTACCGCAACGACTTCCGATGCGCCGTGTCTAGGCGATCCGAGGGTCCCCGGGTATACTCGCCGTATTAGATGCCCGCGCCAGCGGCTCTACCGCTGAATCGATATCCGCTGAACCCGACTCCCGTTCTGAAGAGCCGCCCCACCGGGCGACCTACCAGCAGAACGGGAGTTTCGCATGAAAGAGGACCTGGCACACGAGGTTCGGAGGGCTCGCTCGCAGCTCGCGGTGGCCTACCGGATGAGCCGCGGCGGAGGCAAGGGGGACCCTGACCGGCTCGCCCGCGCCAAGGGCAACCTCGCCTTCGCCAAGCTGCGGCGCGCGATCAGCGAGGAGCTGTCGGCTTCCGAGCCGACCGAGGAGCAGCTGGCCTACCTCGCGGGGATGCTGCGGGGAGGCGGTTCCCGATGACTGCAACGGAAAGCGGACCGGCTCTCAAGAACCGATCCGCCTCCAAAGTCCGCGCCAGCAGGACTGACCTCAAGTCTACGGTGCGGCGGGACCGGCTCGGCGCTGCTCTACAGGCGACCCTGCGTCGCCGGGGAGGTGGCGGATCGTCATGAGCCGCAACGACTACCCGGACGACGCGACGCCGGAGGAGATCGCCTACTGGAAGCGGCAGGACGCAGCGGCCGAGCCGCCCGGGGAGGACGGCATCACGCTGCGGCAGGTCGCCGCGATGATGCCCGACGAGGACTACCTGCGCCTCTACCTCGGGCAGCACCCGGACGGTGTGGGACTGATGCTCGATCTGATCCCGAAGCTCAAGCCTGATCAGGTTTCTTACGTCAAAAGGGTCACTGACCAGCTCAACTACATGCGGGCGCGCGACGAGGCCAAGCGGATCTACGACGGGGAGAGCGGCATCAGGGTGGACATCCCCTCGCTGACTCACCTGTCGGACTTCCTCGACGAGCCGGACGAGGAAGTCGCCTACCGCGTGGACCGGCTGTGGCCGAGCGGTGGCCGGGTCGTGTTCGCCGCGGCGCAGAAGGCCGGAAAGACGACAGTGACAGGCAACCTCGCGCGGGCGCTGGCAGACGGCGAACCGTTCCTGGACGAGTTCTTCACCGCGCAGGCCGACCGGATCGTGCTGGTGGACAACGAACTCAGCCCGGGCATGTGGCGCCGCTGGCTGCGCGACCAGGACATCGGCAAGGTGGATTCCGTTGACCTGCTCTCCCTGCGGGGGCGGCTGTCGTCGTTCAACATCCTCGACCCCGGGGTCCGCTCGCGCTGGGCGGAGGCGCTGGGGTCGGCGGACGTGCTCGTGTTCGACTGCCTCCGTCCGGCGCTGGACGCGCTGGGGCTCAGCGAGGACAAGGACGCCGGTCGCTTCCTTGAGGCGCTGGACGAGCTTGTCCGCGAGGCCGGTATCAGCGAGCTGCTGGTCGTGCATCACATGGGCCACAGCAACGAGCGGTCCCGCGGCGACTCCCGCATCCTCGACTGGCCCGACGCCGTGTGGTCACTCGTCCGTGAGGACCCTGACGACCCCGTGTCGCGTCGCTACTTCAAGGCGTACGGACGGGACGTGGAGCACCCCGAGTCGCGGCTGACCTACGACCCCGAGACCCGGCACCTGTCGCTCGGTGGTGGCTCGCGGAAGCAGGAGCGCGGCTTCAGGTTCCAGGCCGAGGTGCTGGCCTTCGTCGGGGAGAACCCGGGCTGCACCAAGACCGCCATCGAGGAAGGCATCGCCGGCAAGAACGACCCCATCCGCGAGGCGCGCGACCGGCTCACCGACACGGGCCAGCTGGTCGCCCGCCAGCGCGGACGCGGCACCTATTACTGGCTCGCCGGGGAGGACTCGAATGAGGACTAACCACGAGGCTATCCGCCCATCCGCCCCTATCCGCCCCTACACCTCGGGGCGAACGGGCGGATGTATCCGCCCATCCGCCTATAGGGGCGGAGGGCGGGTACCCGCTGCCGGTGGGCGGCTCGTCTCACCTCAGGTATCCGCCCCGGGGCGGATCGAACTGCCCGTGTCGCAACGTGTTCGGCTCCGCTGCGGCATGGGCTCACACCAATCACCGATCGAACCAAGGAGGTTCGTCATGCCTGACACCACCAACCCCACCACACCCGAAGACGACGAGGACGAGCAGCGGCCCGAGACGGACTGCTACCCGTTCGTTGTCTTCGGCGAGAGGGAGCGCCGGATGGACGAACTCGGTCCGTACGACACCGACCGCATCGACGCGGGACCGTGGTCATGAGGGCACGCACGGCAGCGCAGGTAGACCTCCGATTCGCGCTGGCTAGCCTCCCCGAGCCGACCGCCTGTGACAGCGACCCGCGCTTCACCTCTGACGACCCGCTCGTCCGCGCCGTGGCAGCCAAGCTGTGCACCGACTGCCCGGTGTTCGGGCTGTGCCAGGAGGCAGGCCGCGGTGAGACGGCTGGTGTGTGGGGAGGCGTGGACCACGGGCCTGTCCCCGAGCAGCGCAAGGACCTCGCCACCCGTCGCTTCTGCACCGAGTGCGGCCGACCGCTGTCCGGGCGTCGGCGCGTCGTGTGTAGCGACGAGTGCTTCGCCGCTCGCTATCGCCGTCCCCCCGAGGAACGACAGGAAGGACAGACCGTCATGACCAAGACACAGACCCACGCTCGGGCTCTCGTCGCGGCACTCGACAACGACATGGCCGCGTTCGTCGCGCTGCTCAACGAGGCTGACGTCAACCCGCGCCACCTCGCGTGGTCGCTCGCACGAGCACTGGCTCGGGAACTCGAGGCAAAGGAGCCGCGCATCCGGCTGGTCGTCAGTGAGTACCTGCTCGCTAAAGCGGCCGAGGAGGTCTCATGAGACCCCGCGTGACCGAGGTGCCCCGGACTGCGCGGCCAAGGACGCAGCGAGGACTGGAGAGGACGCGCTGTGGGGGTAGGGGCGTAGACTGCCGCAAGCGACCGTCCTCTGGATGTGCGCGCCGGTAACAACGCGTGTGATGCTGCGAGTTTTGGGAAAAATACCCCCACGGGTGTAGGGATTCCCGGATGCCGATGCACTGGAACGTGTTCCGAATGCCCCCCCGAGATAGTAGGGATTCCCCCGGCGAGCCCCACTAGCCGAAATCCGTTGCGGCACAGTAGCATTCGGCTCAGGTAGCAGGACGCCAGCCTAGGAGCCCGGAAGGCCAACACCGACGCGAGTCGGCCGAGGAGCCGGAAGGGCCAACGCCCGTGACACCGCCACCGAGTCGAATCCCGTTGAGTGCCAGGCTCGTTCGTTGAGCGCCCGCCTCCGTGACGACTCCCCTCATCACTTCGAGTCCCAGAAGGGGACGGTTCCGCCATGAAGACCAAGTCACTGCACGAGCAGATCACCGAGCACGTCAAGGCTGGACAGGCGATCATCACCGAGGCGAAGGCCGCTGGCCGCGACGTCACGGTCAACGAGCGCAAGGCGCTGGAAGGCCACCAGTCCGAGATCCAGCGGCTCGCCGACGTGAAGGCCAAGGCCGACGCGGACGCCGAGCTGTTCAAGGGTTTCGACTCCTACAGCGAGGCCTCCAACGACGACGACAACACCCGGGCGCTGTCGTTCAAGGGAGTCGCGTCGCGCATCCTGAACGCCGACGGCGACAGCCCGACCAACGTCAAGTCGCTGCTGGCTGTCGGCTCGGCCGTCACTCCGTCCGACTTCATCGACCTGACGGTGCTCAAGGAGCGCGCCCCGGTGTCGTTCATGGAGTCGATCCCGGCGCAGGTCGTCGCGTCGACGTTCAACTACCTCCGCGAGACGACTCGCACCAACAACGCCGCGCCCGTCGCGACCGGTGGCACCAAGCCGACCTCGGTCTTCACCCTCACCCGGGTCGATGACAAGCTGGAGGTCGTCGCGCACATCAGCGAGCCGATCCCCGAGTACTGGATCAAGGACAACTCGTCCCTGTCCCAGTGGCTCCGGCTGGAGATGGTCGGAGGGCTCGCGGAAGCCGTTGCAGCGCAGGCGCTCACGGGTGACGGCGTCAGCCCGAACCTCCACGGCATCGCACTCACCTCCGGCATCCAGCTGCAGGCGCTGGTCACGGACGCGCTGACCACCATCAGGAAGGCGATCACGTCTCTGGAGACCCTCTCGCTGACCCCGTTCCTCGTCGTGATGAACCCGGTCACATGGGAGGCCATCGAACTGCTCCGCGAGGGCGGCGCCACGGGTGGCTACCTGCTCCGAAACACCGACCAGGCACTCCCCATCGACCGCAGCAAGCGGCAGGTGTGGGGCGTCCCGGTGGCGCTCAGCACGTCGGTCCCGAGCGGCGCTGGCGCGAAGGCATACGTGCTGTCGCAGGACAGCGTGAAGCTGTTCACCGACGGAGTGATCGACTTCCGGTTCGGCTACGCCGCGGGCGGGTTCGAGAAGAACCAGGTCGTGGGTCGCGCCGAAGGTCGGTTCCAGATGGGCGTCCTGCGCCCCGCTGGCGTCGTGCAGGCGACCGTCGCCTGACCCTGACCCGGGCGTCAACGTCACCCCGCGGGCTGCTCTTCGGATCAGTCCTTGCCCGTCGGGGAGCGAAGGCCGGAGCTTCCTAATCTCAGCCGGACCTGCGCCCGTCCCCCGCACCGCCCACCGGAGATGGTTCCCTCCGGTGGGCGGTGCTGCGTCTACAGCACCTCGACTAGATCGGTTCGGATCCGCTCGCTGTCACTGACGATTCGCAGCCCCTCAGTGTCCACGACGTACTCGACGTAGTCGTCTCCGTTCGTGATCTTGGCCAGCAGGCGCCACGGCTCAACCATCGCGCACCACAGGTCGCCCATCTCCTCGTGGAACGGGGCGTTCACGACGAACCCGATTGCTAGGTCGCGATTCGGCGTCCACGACCAGCGCGCACGGTGCTCGGAGGGCGCGCCGCGCCACAACAGCATGGGCTCGGTGGGACGCTCCGCGGGCCGGTCGTCTTCCCGGTAACCGGCTCGCTGGAACAGGTCCCGCCACGCCGCACGGCCGAGGTAACGGGTGCAGCCGCCGACGTAATCCCATGCAGCGCTCGCGTACTCGGCCATGTAGTCGCGGTTGGCTGGGTCGCGGTAGAACCGCGCGAACCGGGCGGGGTCTTCCCACGCGGCATCCCCGATCGTCATGCGGCTGTACATGCACCCACTACAGCACCCGCGGCTCGGGTCACGTTCTGTACTGTCCGTACCGCTAGTAGTGGACCCCCGCGGCACGGGGCGGTGTATCGTGCCCGCCTTCCACGTCGTCTTGCAGGACGCTGAACGGCCGAGCAGCGCAAGGGCGGACGGTTAGGTCACCCCTACGCAAGACAGGTGGGTGGTCGGATAACGCGCAGCGCGTCCGACCTACCGGTTGCCCTTGGCCCGGTTGTGTGTCACGCACAGCATCTCGCAGTTGCTGATGTCAGTGGCGCCGCCCTTAGACCAGGCGTCCACGTGGTCGGCGTCCATCTCGGTCAACTTGTAGATCCGCGTCTTGTTGGCGTTCTCGCCGATTGCGCACAGCGGGCAGTTGGAAACCCCATCGGCGGTCGCCTTATCGGTCTGCTGCTGATATCGGAGAGCGATGGTCCTGTCGTCAAACACGCGGATCGACAGCAGCTTGGTGTCGGTCTCGCCTCCGAGCACGTACTCGTAGATCCCTCGGTGGTTGTCCACGAACGCGTCACTACGCAGGCGCGAGACCTCGGCATCGACTGCCGCCGGGTTGTACGAGGTCGAGTGATAGGTCTCGTACAGCCGATCCCACTCCAGGCCCTTCATCTCCTTGTCGGGCGAGCGGGTGAACACCGAGACGATCCAGTCGATGACCGTCGTGAAGTACGTCTTCAACTCGGTGATGTTGTCGTCACTCCGGTGCTGGGCGAGGTACGCGTCGACAGTCATCGACTTCGAGGTGGCGACCCAGTCGAGCGCGATCGCGAGTACCTCCTGCCGCTTCGGGTCGGCCTTCTTGATGTAGGCGTTCCACTTCTGGAGGTTGGCGTTCGCCGAGTTGCTGAACTCCGCCTTGGCCAGCGTCACGAACGGGCCTGAGTAGATCGCGTTCAGCAACTCCTGGGCGTTGAGCGGGATGCCGGCGATATTGATCGTCTCGAACCACTCCTTGATCTCTATTTCCGTCCCTGTGCACTCGTAGACGAGCAGATCGGAGTCGAGGATCTTCTGCCGTTCCTCGGGCGGAAGGGAGGTGAACGTCTGCTCGCGCCCGGCCAGTTTGATGGCGAACTTGCCGGTTACGAACCGCCCGATGCTAGTGATGCGCTGTTGTCCGTCGAGCACTTCTAAGCGGTCTCCCACCACGTTGAAGTAGATCAGACCGAGCGGGTAGCCCTTCAGGATCGAGTCGATGACGCCGACGTCCCTCTTGCCGTCACCGTAGATGTAGTGCCGCTGGTACTCGGGCTGGATGGTGAGTCGTCCGGAGAGCCCAAACAGCCCCTTCGCCTCCAGCTCGTTGTAGACGAATCCGTCGAGGACCTCCGCGACGGTGAAGTGCTTGAGGTCGGTGATCACTGCGTGGCCTTGTGTCGAATAAGGATGCGCTTAAAGGGAACGTAGTAGCGCGGCTCGGTCAGGCCAAGCTTCCGGTGGCCCGCACTGATACTGCCCGTCCCGCCTTGCTCAAAGTAGGTCCGCACGAAGTCCGGCCCGAGCGGCTTAGCACCGAGCGCGCCCATCTGCTCCATGTCCTCGGAACTTCCGACGATCTCGAACTGGTCCGGGTTGTACCTGTCCAGGAAGGTGATCGGGACCCCCATTACGCCCTGGAAGTCCGCCGGGATCGCATCAACATGCGGGACCTCAATGGCGTCGTAGTTGTAGTAGCGACGGTAGCCGGTCCCCCGAACGTCCTTGTGCCGACTGAACTTGACGTTGTCAGCCATTGTCATCAGTTGCAGGGCCTCGTGACGCCGCCCATGGTCAATGTTCGTGAACCAGCACGAGTTCCCGAGCCTGGTGTAGTCGCGCTCGTCGTCCGACGGGTAGCCGAGCCTCTCCGCCTTAAGGCGATCCGCCTCGTTGACCTCGGTCCCCTTGGGCACACCGAACACCATGTCCGTGTGGTTGGCCGTGGCGCCCTTCCACATCTTGTTGTCCTGGATGAGCGGGAACGCCTCAACGTAGGTCACGGCGTTGCTGTTGCCGATCATCGAGAACTTCTTGTCCGCTTCGACGACCCACGCAAGAAACGCACGGAACAGGCTGAACGGCGGGTTGGTGATGACCATGTCCGCCTCGTCACGCAGAGCGGTGACCTCCTCGCTGCGGAAGTCACCGTCACCGTCGAGGTATTCCCACTGGAGGTCGTCGATGTTGATGACACCGTCCGCGTTTACATCCTTCGCTTCCAGCACAAACTTCTTGCCCCGGATGCGGTCCATAGAAGCGTCGAAAGCAGGGCTGTCCGACTCGAACAACGTCGGCCGGTAGAACTCGCCAGCGGGGTTGCTGTCTGGGGCGTACGAGGTAGAGACCAACCGCTTGATGCCGTAGTCGGCGAAGTGGAGGGCGAAGAACTTCGCGAAGTTGGACCACTCCGGGTCGTCGCACGGCAGGAGTACGACCTTCCCGCGGAACGCGTCTGGGTCGTACTCCAGGTAGGCGTTCATCTCCCGCTCGATGTCGGCCCACTGGGTGTAGAACTCGTCGTTCTTGGCTGCTTTGGCCGCATCGAGATTTCGCTTCTTCGCTGCCGTGGACACGCCCATGTCTGCCTCTCCCCGCACCGCCGTGGCGCTCGCTCCGCGTCACACTATCGGGACGGTCCGACAAGATTCGGGAGGCCCGCCATCAGGCAGGCAGACGATCTAAGAACATACCCGGACCCAAGCCGTGCGGGTCCCTCCCGCCACGAGGATGTTGAGCCCGGAGGCGACGGCGGCGCCCAGGAAACGCGCGGCGTGCGGCGTCAGGGTGCCGAGCCCGACCAGGTCGTCGAGGTGCGCTGCACGGACCACGAACTTGCGGATGTTGACCGACCAGTGCGCCCGGGTGATGTCCGGGATGACCACGTGGAGGCGTGACCCGTCCGGGAGGACGGCGTCGACGAACGGACTCGACAGGTCGACCCGCCGACCACTCGTCTTGAGCATCCTTTCGACGAGGTCGCGGACGGAGTCGGCCGTCAACATCGTGGTGGTCAGCTCGGAGACTCCTCCACGGGCAACGAACACCTTCGTGGGCTCGTTGATCCAGATCTCCTCGATCTCGGGGTCGTCGAAGTAGGGCTGCAGCGGACCGAACCCCGCCACCGCGTCCTTCACCGACTTCACCGCGTGCTCGAGGTCGGCCAGTGCCGGAAGGCTCCCGTGCAGCGAGCGCTCGTCGTAGTCGGCCACCGCGTCGCGCACGAGTCGGTCCAGCTCCCCCACGTCCCGGACAGGGTCAACCCCTGACCGGCGGATGAGCTCCCGAACTTCGGACTCAACGGTCATGACAGCGTCCATCTCATCCCCCCAGGACGTCCCAACCCCCCTGGTAGGCGAACCCCTCGTTTGCCTCCGGCTGCGGACGTCTGCGTCATACTAGCGGGTAACTTTCCAGCCCGCTCCTGCCCGTCCACAGGGCACGGGGCAACCGCCCGGACACTCCCCTCGGCCGGTCAGCCTCGTTCCCGAGGTCGAGCGAGTGTCACTCGACCAGTGGCTCGCGTCGGCGCCACCGCGACCGGTCAGCCCAGAACCAGAGGATCCACGCCACTCCGCCGAGGACAGCCGTCGACAGTGCCGACAGCTCAACCGTCCAACCGGGCGGGTCCCATCGCAGGGTGATGGTGGAGCCTTTCGAACCGGGAGGCAGTGCCACCCGCAGGAGCATGCCGCTGACCGGCGCCACCCGCTCGGCGCCCTCGGTGGAGTAGCCCGGCCAGGCGAGGCGGCTGAAGGTGACCGTTCCACGACCCGACCCCGAACTGGTCACTCGTAGTCTGACCACGCGATCGGACACGGACTCCCGGTCCACGACGACGCCCGCGGAGGTCGCCACCACACCCCCGGCCGAGGGGACGGCGTGGTTTCGCGTCCAGACAACGGTGTGGGTCGTCACCCCGGCCACCCTCCACCCCTGTGGTGGACGCATGAGGTCCGTCGTCGGAAAGGACGGGCGGTACAGGACCACGGAGCTGACCGAGAGGAGGTCAGCCCATGGCCGGCCCGTCGTGGGTTCGGTCGACATCAGCGCGCTCAGCGCCCTGGCGCACGTGCCACCGTTGACCGTTCGGCAGAACCTTTCGCTGAACCTGCGGAACCTGATGGTTGAGTACCCGTTCTGGACATCCCCGCGCCCCAGGTACCACGACGAACCGATGAGAAGTTCGTCAGCGATGGCCGGGTTGAGTTGGATCTGACCCCCTGCTTCTCCAAGGACCATGACGTCGCCACGGGCCGATGGGATCCGGCCGCCATACTGCGCCGGCGCCGCAGGCATGTGTCGATCGGCTGCGGGAGGAACCGGGTAGAGGGCGAAGAGGACGACGAACAACGCCACCGTCCAGGCCAGGACAACGCCCGTTGTCGTGCGCGCCCCTTGATAGCCGAGTGACCAGGCCGTCATCCCCAGGGCCAGGCCCAGAAGCACCACACCCAGCGCTGCCTGCTTGCCTTGGCCCGGGTCACGGGCCACCACGACGTAGGCGGCTCCGCACACCCACGCGAGCGACAGGATCAGGCGAGACCGGGAGACCCGCGTCGGGAGGCATCGAGAGGCAACTACGGCGAGAAGCACGACGAGGGGCACCATCAGGGCCGGCACGACGCGCATCGGCCACCGCAACGGCCCGACAGCGCTCGGACCGAGCACCCACAGGAGGAGGACCGCCGTCGCCACAGCTGCGCCAGCCAGGTCGCGCGACGAGCGCCGGAGCCGTCCGAGGTCCATCCACAGGACCGCTGGGAGGAGCCAGACGAGGTAGCTCCTCTTCCGCGTCGGCAACATCGACGAGAAGAGGCTTTGGAGGTCCACCGTGAACCCGCCCCGCCCTACCACCGCCCACGAGTCCCTCATCGTCACGGGCGAGGTCAGCAGGCCAGGCAGATACACCGCAACCGAGACCAACCCACTGAAGGTCAAGAGGCCGACGACCGTGAACAGCTCTGGTCGGGAGCGGGACAGCGCCGCGTCGACCAGACAGCCGAGCAAGATCACCGTCAGCCACATCGCGCAGTAGACGTAGCCGACGGCGGCAACCAGGTAGCACAGGATCAGCGCGCCCGCCGGGCTGCGCCCCGCCATCGCCCGCCGGATGAACCACCACGCCCAGGGCAGGAGTGCCGCCCCCATGTGACCGTTGACCCACGAGGGCCAGTCCTGGAACACCGACTGGCCGGAGAGCCCCACGACGAGTCCGGCCACGAGGGCGAAGGGCTCACGGGCGCCGTAGCTGGTGGCGACCAGGTACGTGCCGACGCCACCGAGAACGATGAGCCCGATCTTCAACACCGTGACGAACACGACGACGTCGGGCACGACCGTGGCCAACACGCCGATGAGGATCGTCAGGGGGCTGAACAGTCCCCACTGTCCTTCCGCGGCGTAGTTTCCGGCCTCCCAGGCCAAGGGTTCCATGAGGGGGAGATGGCCCTCGCGCACGGCTTCGCCCAAGTGGTACCACCAGCCCAGGTACGCGATCTGGGTATCGCCGCGGAAGAAGTATCGACCATTCCACAGCAGCGGCGTAGCGCCGACCACGGTCAGCAGGAACGCGAGAACGCACGGTCCCGGCGGAGGGCGCCCCACCCCCCGTGTCCACCGCGGGATGGCGACCGCCCGCACGCGGTCAGGCTAACAGGCGCGCCCGTCGTGATCGAGCAACGCCGCAGGTCAGAGGGGTGCAGGCAGGCGACCGAGCTCAGGGCATCCCCCGGCGTGAACACGTCGACAACGTCCCAGACCCCGGTCGGCAAACCCCTCGTCTGCCTCCGGTTGCGGACGTCCACGGAACACTAGGGGGTAACGTACCGGCTCGGTCCTTGTCGTCCACAGTGGTGGATAACCACATGGACCCCTTCCGCTCCCTGCCTACGGTCGTGGCATGCGACTACAGCTGACGGTCGTGCGCCGTTCCACAGGACGGGTCGCGCCGTCGCCCCGACCCGTCGAGGTCGAGGTCGAGGTCGAGGCTCCCGTGGGTGCCACCTCGTCCGACCTGGCCACCGCCTTGGGGGACCTCCTGGCCGACCACGCACCGCACCTCGTGGCCGACCAGACGCGCGACGAGCTGCGGGACCCGGTCATCTGGATCGGCGGGATCCCCGTCGCCGACGACGCCTTGCTGGGGCTGGGGCTGCTCGTCGACGGTGCGGCGATCGCCCTCGCCTCCAGGCGTCCGCTCGGGCCCCCTGCCCGCAGCTCCCCGCGCACCCCGGTCGCCCTGGCGATCGCCCATGGACCCGACGCCGGTCGGACGGTCGAGCTGGCACCGGGGTACTACACCGTGGGTCGCTCCGACGAGGCGACCATCGGTCTCGACGACCAGCGACTGTCTCGGCTGCACGCTGCTGTCCGGGTGACGGTCGACGACATCACCCTTGCCGACCTCGGGTCGACCAACGGCACCGACCTCGATGGTGCCCCTGTCGGCTCAGAACCCGTTCACCTGGTGGTCCGTACGACCGTCAAGGTCGGCGACACCGTGCTGGTCCTGCGTCCGGCGGCCGCGGTTCCGGCCGCGCTCAGTGCTCGACCTGACGGGACCCGCGCCGTCAACAGGCGGCCCCGGCTGCTCTCGCCCACTGCTTCCGTGTCGATCGCGCTGCCGTCACCGCCGGAGGCGCCCGGCCGCGCCCGCGTGCCCTGGATCGCGATGCTGCTCCCGGTCCCGTTCGCAGCCGTCATGGCGGTCTTCTTCGGTCCGATGATGCTTGCGTTCGCGGTGATGAGCCCCCTCCTGATGGCGGGCACCGCCTTGAGCGACCGCCTCGGGAGCAAGCGGACGTATGCCGCGGAGCACGCGGCATACGAACGTCACCTTGCCAGCGCCGGACAGCGCGTGGCGGCGGCCTGCGCCGAGGAGTCGCGTTCACTCCGACGAGCGCTACCCGACCCCTCCGAGATCCTCGCGATCGCGACGTTGCCAGGCGCCCGTCTCTGGGAGCGACGTCGCGGAGACGCTGACGCACTCACGGTGAGCATCGGCCAGTGCACGACAGCAGCGACCGTGCGGGTCATCCGACCGCCCGGCGACCAGGGCGCGGAACATCCTGCGGTGCAACAGGTTCCGTGCGCCGTCTCGGTGGCCGGCATCGGGGTCCTGGGGGTCTGCGGTGAGCGCAGCGCTGTGATGGGCGTGCTGCGCGTCGTCCTCGGCCAGCTCGTCGCCCTGCACTCCCCCCTCGATCTCGACCTCGTCCTCGTCGCCGGGGCACTGCGAGCTGACCCGGCCTGGTCATGGATGAGTCGACTCCCCCACGTGCGCCAACCGGATGGCGAAACGAACCGGCAGTGGGTCAGCGGCCTGGACGACGACGGCACCGCCCGTGCCGCCGTCGTCCAGCTGGCCGAACGAGTCCGGGCGCGCCGCTCGGCTCCGGCCGTCGCTACCAGCCGGTGGTCCGGCTCTCGCACGGTGGTGGTCCTCGACGGAGCCTCTGCCCTGCGTGGCCTCCCCGACCTTGCCGAGGTGCTCGAGCACGGTCCGTCCGTCGGGATCTGCGTGGTCGCCCTCAACGAGGACCGCGCCGGGCTGCCGTCCGAGTCCGGGGCCGTTCTCGACCTGACCACCCCTGCCCGCGCCTCGTTGCACCTCCCGGGCGGTGCCGCCACCGACCTCGTCGTGGACCGGGCCGGCGCCTGGTGGGCCGACCGGCTCAGCCGGGGGCTCGCTCCGCTGCGGGACGCGACACCCGGAGGAAGGGACGAGTCGCTGCCGACAGCCCTCGGCCTTGCCCACCTGTTGGGCATCGCGCAGGACAGGGACGCACCCGACGACGCCCCGGCCGCGTTGGTCCGTAGCTGGGCACGGACACCACACCGCACGGCCGTGCCGATCGGCGTCACCGCCGAGGGCCCTTTCACCGTGGACCTTGCCGAAGACGGGCCGCACATTCTCCTGGCCGGCACCACCGGCGCCGGCAAGTCGGAGCTGCTGCGGACCCTGGTCGCCTCTCTCGCGCTCCACAACCGTCCCGAGCACCTCTCGTTCGTCCTCGTCGACTACAAGGGTGGCGCAGCCTTCCGCGAGTGCCAGGGCCTGCCCCACGTGGCCGGCGTGGTGACCGACCTCGATGACCATCTCGCTGACCGCGCCCTCGCTTCGCTCTTGGCCGAGCTCACGCGGCGTGAGCGGCTGCTCGCCGAGGCTGCGGTCACGGATTTCGTTGCGTACCAGTCCTCGTCGACCTCTGCAGCGTGTCCGCTTGCGCGACTTGTCATCGTCGTCGACGAGTTCAGGGCGCTGGCTGAAGAGCTCCCCCAGTTCGTCGACGGGGTCGTCCGCGTCGCCGCCCTGGGCAGGTCCCTCGGCGTCCACGTCATCCTCGCCACGCAACGACCGGCGGGAGTGGTGACGGCCGACATCAAGGCCAACGTCAACCTCCGCATCGCCCTGCGCGTCCGCGACCGCGCTGACTCCGACGACGTCATCGACGCTCCCGATGCCGCGGGACTCGATCGCGCCGTACCGGGGCGTGGTTTCGCTCGGGCCGGAGGCGGATCCCTGGTGACCTTCCAGGCAGCCCACGCGGGCGGACGCTCCCGCCCGGCCGCGCCCAGCGGCATACGCGTCAGGGCGGTCGAGTGGGACCACGGGCCGGCACCGTGGCCTGTCGCGCCCGGCGACCAGGAGGCGGTGGGCTCGGACCTCGCGGACATCATCGAGGTCGTGGCGGAAGCTGTCGCGCAGATCGGCGCACGTGCGGCACCCAGTCCGTGGTTGCCTCCCCTGCCGAGACGGCTGGAGGCAGAGGACTTGTCTGCCAAAGGCGGGTACGTCATTCCCATCGGGCTCGCCGACCAGCCTGAGGCACAGCGACAGCTTCCGCTGGAGGTCGATCTCGCTGCGCCGGGTCACTGGGGCTTCGTCGGCACCGCGGGGAGCGGACGCAGCAGTGCGCTGTCGGCCGTCGCCCTCGGCGCCACCTCCGCGCTCGACCCCACTCGGCTGCACGTGTATGCCGTGAGCGGGGGTTCGCTGTCCCACCTCGAGGCGCTGCCCCACTGCGGCGCACACGTCGGGTGGGACGACCTGCCCAGGCTGGAGCGCCTGGTCGCCAGGCTGTCCCGCGACGTGGCCGACCGCCGGCAGCGACTCGCTGCGAGCGATCACGCCACGATGGCCGCCTGGTGGCAGGCGGGTGACCACCTCGCGCCTCCCGGGCTGCTGGTCGTCGTGGACGACTGGGACGTGCTGGCCCAGCGCACCGACGAGGTGGCGCACGGCACCGTGGTGGAGCGACTGTTGGGGCTGCTTCGGGAGGGAGCCGGGGTGGGACTCACCGCAGCGCTGGCGGGTGAGCGAGCCCTCCTGGTCGGACGCGCCGCCTCGGCCACGGCCCATCGGGTCCTGCTGAGGCTTGCCGACCCGGCCGACCTGTTGCTCGCGGGCCTCCCAGCGAGGGCCGTGCCCCGCTCGCAGCCGCCCGGCCGCGGCATCTTGTTGGACGGCACCGAGGTCCAGCTCGCCCTCGCGTCGCCGCGACTGAGCCCATCTGCGGTCGCCCCGGTAGCGGCGGTAGCGGCGGTCACGTCGGGTACGCCGGTCGCGGCGGGCGCGACCCACCCGAGGAAGACCCACACCCGCGGCAGGGGGCCATCGGCCTCGCTCGCGGACGCAGAGCGCCCGACCCGCCTGCCTTGGCGGGTCGACGCCCTCCCGGATCGGGTGGGCGCCGCGTCCCTGCCGAGACCTTCCGGGCACGACGACCTGGTGCCGATCGGTGTGGGTGGCGACGAGCTCGCTGCCCAGGGCCTGTCCCCCGACCGAGATGGCCGACGCTGGATCGTGGCCGGCAGCAACGGATCTGGTGTGTCGACAACGCTCGCCATGATCGCCACCGAGCTGCTGAGGCGGGGGCGACGTCTGGCCGTTGTCGCAACCCGACCGGGTCCCTGGGGAGCCGTTCGTTGCGACCCGCGGGTCACGTGGTGCGACGACCCGACCCAGCCCCAAGGCCTCGTGGCGCTGCGCCGGGACGTGCCGAACCTGGCCGTGCTGGTGGACAACGCCGACGAGCTGCTCGACTCCGCAGTCGAAGCCGCGCTCAGGCAGGTGGCCGCAGTGGTCGACCGCGACGACGGCCTCCTGGTGGCTGGCTGCGACGCGAGCACCCTCGCCGCGCAGTACCGCGGCCTCACCGTGGAGCTGGCCCGACACCGCACGGGGGTCCTGCTCGGACCGGAGACCTCGGCCGGGGCGGACGTGTTCGGTGTCCGGGTGCCGGTCGACCGCGCTGCCCTCCCTGGTCGGGGCTACCTCGTGCACGGCGGCGTCGCGACGGCCTTGCAGGTCGCGATGCCCGACCAAGCCCCCGACCAACCCTGACCAGCCCCCTACCAAGCCCCGACCAGCCATCTACGCGAAGCTCGCCGCGGCACGAGCCCGCCCTGCGCGCGGGGCGGGTCCGGACTAGGGTCAGGAGGTGACTCTCACCCCTGACCTGGCCGCCCTCGGCGACGAGAAGTTCGTCTCCCTCACCACGTTCCGCAAGTCTGGCGAAGGCGTGCCCACCACCGTGTGGGTCGGCCGCGACGGTGACACGCTCGTCGTGACCACGCCGAGCGGCAGTGGCAAGGTCAAGCGGGTGCGCAACGACGAGCGCATCGAGCTGCAGCCGTCCAGCCGTCGCGGGACCATCGACAACTCCGTCCCGCCGGTGGCAGGCATGGCCGAGGTCGTGGAGGGCAGTCACGCGACGACCCGACTCGATGAGGTGATGGGCGCCAAGTACGGGCTCGAGTACCGCCTCGTCATGGGGATCGAGCGGCTGCTCCGCCGCGGCGCCCCGCAGCGCGTCATGCTGCGCATCACGCCGGCGCCTGACGCCGTCTGAGCCAGGCTCGGACCGGCCGGGCTCGGACCTGCCCGGGCGCGGCCCGACCCGGCCGTGGCACGGCCGGCTCAGTCCGTCGAGAGGTCTTCGGTGTCCTCGGAGTCCGTCGTCCTGGCCCGGATCGCCGCCACGATGCCGACCAGCGCCACGACGATGACGAGCGCACCCACGAGGCCTCGACCACCCTGCACGAGGCTCCAGCCGACGGGGAGCAGCAGCGCGTTCCAGACGACGGTCGGGGTGTTCGGCCAGTTGTCGCCGCGCAGCCAGCCCCGGGCCATGGCTGCGATCCCGACAGCGAAGACGGCGATCAACAACGCTGACATGACCACGCGCGTGACGTCGCCGGCTGAGTCCTGGGTCAGCTCCCAGAGGTAGAACACGACGAACCCCAGCAGCGTCACGACCTGCACGGCGCACACCCCTGCAGCAACAGAGCGGAACACGTCGCGAGGGCGGGACGGGGCAGGGGCCGGACTGGTCACGGGACTCAGGCTAGGCCCGCGCGCGGACGGCGCGCACGCGGCATACCGAACGTGCCCTCAGGTCAGCCAACAGGGGGCCGGCCATGCCACACGTGGGCTGTCGAGGCCACCCGCTGGGCGCGGATGACCGGGATTCGGACGCGCGAAATGGCCCTTGCGGGCCGTCTCAGTCCGACATGTGACCAACACCTCACTGTTACACGGGCGATATCTTGTGCTCAGACGCCCGAAACTGAGCCCGATCTGTGAGGCTGGAACAGAAACACCCGGCAACCCGTTGGCAGAAGTGCGTCCACCCCACCAAAATGGGTGCGCACGTGTTTCTCCCTGTGTGGACATGGGTCGGCTAGTCTTGCCGGTCGGCCCTGACTCTCAGGTGAACGACCCCGCACACCCCGCAATGACGCGTCCGTGCCGTGAGGTCCGCAACCCAGGGCCCACCACACGGACGCGAACCCCCCTGTCACCGCAAGGAGCACGATCTTCATGGACTGGCGCGACCGCGCTGCCTGCCTCGACGAGGACCCTGAGCTGTTCTTCCCGATCGGGAACACCGGCCCGGCGATCCTCCAGATCGAGGAAGCAAAAGTTGTGTGCCGACGCTGCACCGTTGTCGACGTGTGCCTCAAGTGGGCCATCGAGTCCGGCCAGGACGCCGGCGTCTGGGGCGGCATGTCCGAGGACGAGCGCCGCGCCCTCAAGCGCCGCAACGCGCGCGCCCGTCGCGCCGGCTGACCCGAGCGTTCCTCCACCGACTCACGTCGGCCGCACCACACAACCCCCACAACTGCACAGAACAGGGACCGCCGTCAGGCGAGCTCCCTCCCCAGTGGCCGAAGCCGCGCGATGAAACGCACCCGCGTCCCGTGCGGCTTTGCTGCTTCCCAGGTGATCCGGCCCCGCAGGTCCTGGATGAGCGACTGCACGATCTGGGTGCCGAGCCCCGAGCCACCCGGCCTGAAGTCGCCCGGCAGACCCACCCCGTCGTCGGTGATCGTCACGGTGAGGAGCTCGTCGCCGCGGTCGTCCGTCGTGCGGTGGGCCTCGACCTCGACGGTGCCTCCACCGGTCTCGGCGAGGCCGTGCTCGACGGCGTTCTGGACCAGCTCGGACAGCACCATGGCCAGGGCGGTCGCGTCCTCGGCGCGCAGCGTGCCGAACGACCCCTGCACCGCCGAGGTGATCGGGTGCTCGACCTTGGCCACCTCCGTGATGGCCTGGAGCCCTCGCACCGCGATGTCATCGAAGTCGACCGTCTCGTCGAAGCCCGCGCTCAGCGTCTCGTGGACCAGCGCGATGACCCCCACGCGTCGCACCGCCTCCTCGAGTGCCACCCGACCGGCCTCTCCCTCGGGCAGCCTCCTCGCCTGGAGCCGCAGCAGCGCCGCGACGGTCTGGAGGTTGTTCTTCACGCGGTGGTGGATCTCGCGGATGGTCGCGTCCTTGGTGAGCAGCTCGAGCTCGCGGCGCCGCAGCTCGGACACGTCGCGCAGCAGCAGCAGCGCGCCTATCCGGTGCCCCCCCTCGGTGAGCGGGATCGCGCGCATCGAGACGCTCGCGCCACGCGAGGTCACCTCGGTGCGCCACGGCGCCCGCCCGGTCACGACGAGCGCCAGCGACTCGTCGACCGGTGACTCGTCTCGCAGGAGGTCAGCCACGACCTGGGCCAGCAGCTCGCCGATGACGTCGCCGACGTGCCCGAGGCGGTGGACGGCCGAGAGGGCGTTCGGGCTGGCGTAGGACACGATCCCGTTGACGTCGAGCCGGATGACGCCATCCCCCACGCGCGGCGCGCCACGCCGCTGCCCGGTGGGCGCTGCCGTGTTGGGGAACTCCCCTGCCGCGATCATCCGCGCCAACGCGTCGGCGAGCGCCTGGTAAGTCAGCTCCAGACGGCTCGGCGTCCGCATCGCCGCCAGGTTGGTATGCCGCGTGATCACCGCGAGCGCACGCCCTCCGCGCACGACGGGGATGGCTTCCTCGCGGACCGGCATGTCGTCGCGGAAGATCGGGTCCTTCTCGCGGACGATGCGGAGGTCGAGGTACGACTGGTCCAGCAGCGACTGCCGCCCGCGATGCGTGCGACGGCCCACGACGTCCTCGAAGAACACCATCTGTCCAGTCGTCGGGCGGACGTGGGCGACGGCGAGCCAGCCCTCGATCCCGCCCGGCACCCACAGCACCAGGTCGGCGAAGGACAGGTCGGAGATGAGCTGCCAGTCACCGACGAGCAGCTGCAGCCACTCGACCTCGGCGGGCGCGAGGTCGGTCGCTGACTGGAGGACCTCGTTGAGGGTGGGCACGCGGGAAGCCTAATCGGCGAGACGTTGCCACCCACGGTGCGCCCGCCCGGCTCGCACCGTGCTCATCGGTTCGGGTCGGGCGGGGCCGGCGACTTCCGGGTTGTCGGCTGCAGGGTCAGGCGAGCGTGACGGGATCCCCCACCGAGATCGTGCCGGGGTGGAGGATCGAGGCGTACAGACCCGCGTTGAGGTCGTGGTGGTCGCTGATCGCCTTCAGCATGCCGCCGCGGGCGGCGAGGCCCACCTGCGCCACCCCGACCATGCGGCACCTCTCGATCGGCTCGGCGACGTGCACCCGCACCGTCCCGATGGCGACCTCGCGCCCGACCCACGACTCCTCGGCATACGGCTGATCGGTCCGAACCACGATGTTGGCGCGCAGGTGCCGCGGGTCCAGAGGTCGGCCGTCACCCTCGTGACGACCGAGCTCGGCGAGGGTGGCGCTGCCCACGATGGACAGCTGCGCCTGGTCCTGGTGCATCACGTCGGTCTCGCGTCGCAGGGTGACCGGCTCGCCGAAGTGCTCCGACAGCACCGCGTCGGCATCCGGTTGCCCGACAAGGACCTCCCTCCCGTCGGCCAACCGCACCACGGTGTCGCTGCCGAGCTTGACGGCAGCAAGCTCGAAGACCGGGTCCATCCGGCGGAAGCGCCGGGTGTGCTTGCCGCTGGCCAGCTTGCCGTCGGCGCCGTAGACGGCGTACTCGCGGTCGGCGAGCAGCCCCTCGCGCCCGACCTCAACGGTCGACAGGGTTTCGCCACCCATGGACTTCACCGGGTAGCGGGTCACCAGGACCACCTGGTACTTCGTCAGCTCAGCGGTCACCCGGGTCACCCTAACCGCACGATCACGCCACATCGCCGTCCATTTCCGCCTAGTCTCGCGGACCATGACCGACCAGCCTCCCGTTCCGCCGGCCGCGTCGCTGGGCACCATCCGGCTGACGATCCAGGGCAACGTGATGACCAGCAACGCCCTCACGCCCACGCTCCGCATCAACGGATACCCCGTGCCCACTCGCTACGGCACCCAGGACCTGCCCGTCTACGCCGGGCCCAACCACCTCGACATGCAGGCCCAGTGGATGCGGACCTACGGCCAGGCGTCCCTCGACACGACCGTGGCCCCCGGTCAGGTCGTCGAGGTCTGGTACGCCTCGCCCCTGCACCAGTTCGCGAGGGGCAACATCGGGTTCACCAAGCAGCCCCGTCCCGGCATGGGGTGCCTGTGGGTGGTGCTCGGCTTCGCCGCCCTGTGCGTGGCGGTGGTCGTCGTCGGGCAGGTCGTCAGCGCCCTGAGCCCCTAGGACCCGGGCAGGGCTGTCGGTTCGGCAAAGCCGTCAGGAGCTGGCTGCCCCGGAGCGGATCACCGAGCGCAGCGTGCGCAGGGCGACCGAGAGCGCGGCGATGTTGGGCTTGTCGAGCCGTTCGATGCCTGACAGAGCAGTCTTGGCGCGGGCCAGGCTCTCCGCGTTGGCCTTGGCCCACTGCTCGTAGCGCTCCACCGGTGTCGCGCCCGACGTCGACGCGTCGATCACGGAGCGCACCAGGCTCTCCAGCACGGCATACAGGTCGTCGCGCAGGGCGCCGCGCGCGAGCGCGTCCCACCGGTCGTCACGCGGCAGGTTGGTGACGCGGGTGAGCATCGCGTCGATGCCGAACCTCTCGGACAGGACGAAGTAGAGGGGTGCCACGTCGGTCGGCGCCTCCCCCGTGTCGGTGGCGATGTCGACGATGTCGAGCAGCGAGAACTGGTCGAGCAGGCTCGCGGACTTGAGCGCCAGGGCCTCAGGCACACCGAGCTTCTCCAGGCTCGAGGCGTTGCGCTGCAAGCGCTTGAGCTCGGCACCCTTGAGCAGGTCGTGGATCTGCGGGGCGAACTGGCCGACCACCTCGCCGAACCGGGCCACCTCGTTGGCGACGTCGAGGCGCGAGGGCCGCGAGGTGAGGAACCAGCGCATCGACCGGTCGATCAGCCGCCGGAACTCGAGGTACAGCTGGCTCTGCACATCGGTGGACACGACGTTGTCGAGGGCCTCGACCTCGTGCACGAAGCCCGGCAGGTCGAAGATCTCGCGGCAGACCACGAAGGCCCGGGCGATCTGCTCCGGCGTCGCGCCGGTCTCCTCCATGGCACGGAAGGCGAACGTGATGCCACCCCGGTTGACCATCGAGTTGACCACCGAGTTGGTGATGATCTCGCGCCGCAGCGGGTGCTCGGCGAGCTCGCCGGCGAACTGCTCTCGCAGGGCGGCGGGGAAGTACTCGGTCAGGGTCGCCTGGAACCAGGGGTCGTCGGGCAGCTCCGAGGGGAGCAGGTCCTCCTTGAGAGCCAGCTTCGCGTAGGCCACGAGCACCGAGAACTCCGGCGACTTCAGGCCCAGGCCGTCGGCGAACCGGCGGTCGATCTCGGTGTCGGTCGGCAGGAACTCCAGGGCACGGTCGAGGTCGCCGCGCTCCTCCAGCCAGTGGATCAGCCGCTGGTGGACCGGGAGCATGGGGTGCTCCTGGGCACGGGCGTTGCCGAGCAGCACGTTCTGCTCGTAGTTGTCGCGCAGCACCTGGTGGGCGACGTCGTCGGTCATCGACGCGAGCAGCGTGTTGCGCTGCTTGAGCGTCATGTCGCCAGCCTTGACGAGTGCGGTCAGCAGGATCTTGATGTTGACCTCGTGGTCCGAGGTGTCGACGCCTGCCGAGTTGTCGATCGCGTCGGTGTTCACCCGCACACCGTGCAGGGCCGCCTCGATCCTGCCGAGCTGGCTGAGGCCGAGGTTGCCGCCCTCGCCGACGACCTTGCAGCGCAGCTGCCCACCGTCGACGCGGATCGGGTCGTTGGCGCGGTCGCCGATGTCGGCGTTGACCTCGCTGGCGGCCTTGACGTAGGTGCCGATGCCGCCGTTCCACAACAGGTCGACCGGCGACTGGAGGATCGCCTTCATCAGCGCGGCCGGGGTCATCGACGTGGCGTCCTTGGGCAGGCCCAGCGCCGCGGTCATCTCCGAGGTGATGGCGATCGACTTGAGGGACCGGTCGAACACCCCTCCGCCCGCGGAGATCAGCGACGTGTCGTAGTCGGCCCAGGACGAGCGGGGCAGGTCGAACAGCCGCTGGCGTTCCGGGAAGCTCGTCGCCGCGACGGGATCGGGGTCGATGAAGATGTGACGGTGGTCGAAGGCAGCGACCAGCCTGATGTGCTCGGAGAGCAGCATGCCGTTGCCGAAGACGTCGCCCGACATGTCGCCGATCCCGACGGCCGTGAAGTCCTTGGTCTGGGTGTCATGGCCCATCTCGCGGAAGTGCCGTTTGACCGACTCCCAGGCCCCGCGGGCCGTGATGCCCATTGCCTTGTGGTCGTAGCCGGCGGACCCGCCCGACGCGAACCCGTCGTCGAGCCAGAAGCCGTAGGACTGCGCCACGCCGTTGGCGATGTCCGAGAAGGTCGCCGTGCCCTTGTCGGCGGCGACCACGAGGTAGGAGTCGTCGGGGTCGTGCCGCACCACCGAGGCAGGGGGCACGATCTGCGACCCGTCGCGGTTGTCGGTGAGGTCGAGCAGCCCTGAGATGAAGACCTTGTAGGACCCGATCCCCTCGGCCAGCCAGGCGTCCCGGTCGACCGTGGGGTCGGGCAGCTGCTTGGCGTAGAAACCGCCCTTGGACCCGGTCGGCACGATGACGGCGTTCTTGACCATCTGGGCCTTGACCAGCCCGAGCACCTCGGTGCGGAAGTCCTCCCGGCGGTCCGACCAGCGCAGCCCGCCCCGGGCAACCGGCCCGAACCGCAGGTGCACACCCTCGACGCGCGGCGAGTAGACGAAGATCTCGAACTGCGGCCTCGGAGCCGGCAGGTCGGGGACCTTCTTGGGGTTGAGCTTGATCGAGACGTAGGTCTTGTCCGCGCCCGACGCGTCGGCCTGGTAGAAGTTCGTGCGCAGCGTCGCCGTGATCACGCCGAGGAACGCGCGGATGATCCGGTCGTGGTCAAGGCTCTTGACGTCGTCGAGGTCCTTGGTGATCTGGTCGCACAACGCGCTCTGCGCAGCCTCGCGCTCGGGACCTGCCTCACCGGCATACCGGCTCGGGTCGAAACGGGCCTCGAAGAGGGCCACGAGCTTGCCCGCGAGCTTGAGGTTGGACGCGAGCGCGGACTCGACGTAGTCCTGCGAGAAGGTCGAGCCCGTCTGGCGGAGGTACTTGGCGACGGTGCGCAGGATGACGACCTGGCGCCAGGTCAGCCCGGCCCCGAGGACGAGCGCGTTGAACCCGTCGGACTCCGCCTGGCCGCGCCACACCGCGCCGACCGCGTCCTGGAACAGCTCGCGCAACCGGTCGCGACCTCCGTCACCGGACCACACCTTGTCGTTGCGGACCCGCAGGCCGAAGTCGTAGACCCAGAGGTTCACGCCGTCGCCGCGCGAGATCTCGTAGGGCCGCTCGTCGACGACCTCGACCCCCATGTGGGTGAACATCGGCAGCACCTGGGTCAGCGACAGGGGGCTGCGGCGGTAGAGCTTGAAGCGACGCTCGTTGGCCGGGGCGCCGGGCTCCTGGTACATGTTGAGCCCGGTGGAGTCGTCGCCCTCGAGCGCGTCCATGTGCCGGATGTCGGCCACTCCGATGCGGGAGGTGAAGTCCTCCTTGTAGGCCTCGGGGAAGGCGCGGCCATAGAGACCCGTCAGGCGCGCAGCCGCCTCCTCGCCGTGCTCGGTGCGGGCGGCCTCGCTGAGGTCCTCGTCCCACGTGCGGGTCGCGTCGACGAGCTGGCGCTCGAGCACAGCCTCGTCGATCGGCGGGATCGACTCGCCCGCCGGTACGCGGACGACGAAGTGCAGCCGCGCCAGCACGGACTCGGAGACCCGGGTGGTGAAGTCCACCGTGGCACCCGGAAAGGCTTGCCGCAGAATGGATTCCATCTTGAGTCGCACCGCGGTGTTGTAGCGGTCGCGCGGGATGTAGACGAGGCAGGACACGAACCTGCCGAACCGGTCGCGACGCAGGAAGAGCTTGGTCTTGCGGCGCTCCTGCAGGTGCAGCACCGAGGTCGCGTTGTCGTAGAGCGCCTCCTCGTCGGCCTGGAACAGCTCGTCGCGCGGGTAGTTCTCGAGCACCTCGAGGAGGTCCTTGCCCGAGTGCGAGTCGGGGAGGAACCCGGTGCGCTGGAAGATCGCGGAGACCTTGTCGCGCAACACCGGCACACGGGTCACCGACTCGGTGTAGGCGCTGGAGGTGAACAGGCCGAGGAAGCGCTTCTCCCCCGTCACCTCACCCGAGACGTCGAACTGCTTGACGCTCACGTAGTCGAGGTAGGTGTTGCGGTGCACGGTCGCCCGCGAGTTCGCCTTGGTGATGATGAGCAGCTCACGGGCCCGCGCCACGACGCTGGCCTGCTCGCTCAGCAGCACGCCGTCGCCCGGGCGGTCGTAGCGCAGCAGCCCGAGCCCGGTGCCCTGGACGGCCTCGAGCCGGTCGCCGTCGGAGCCGCGCTCCAGGGCGTACTCGCGGTAGCCGAGGAAGGTGAAGTGGTTGTCGGCGAGCCACTCGAGGAGCCCGTGGGCCTGCTCGACCTCGTCGTCGGGGATGCCGGTCGGCGGGGAGTCCACCAGGTCCTTGGCCACCTGCGAGCAGGTGGCCTTCATCTTGGGCCAGTCCTCGACCGCCTCGCGGACGTTGCCCAGCACGCGGCGCAGCCCCTCGGCGACCTCGGCGCGCTGTGCCGGGTCGCTGTCGCGGTCGATCTCCAGGTGCATCCACGACTCGCGGACCAACCCGAAACCGCCGTCGCCCGAGCCGTAGGACCCCGCGGTTGACGCGGCGTCTGCGTCACCCAGCACGAGCTCCTCGAGCTCACCCGTGGCGTTCCGGCGCACCCGCATCGTCGGGTGCACGACCAAGTGCACCGAGCGCTCCATCCGCTGGAGCTCGGCGCTCACCGAGTCGACGAGGAAGGGCATGTCGTCGGTGACGATCTGCACGACCGTGTGGCCGCTGGCCCAGCCCTGCTCCTCGACCTCGGGGTTGAACACCTCGACCTTGGCGGTGCCGACCGGGCGGTCCTGGGCCAGCTCCCGGTGCGCCATCGCCGCACCCAGCAAGTCCTCGGGCGCCCGCGCCAGCAGGTCCTCGGTGGCCACGTGTCGGTAGTAGGTGCGCAGGAACTGCTCGACCGCCTCACCACCCCCGTGGTCCGCGCGTTCTGCGGCGGTGTGCAGGAGTTGCTGACGGGACTGCTCCAACGACACGGACATGGCTGTCGACTTCACCCTCACGTGGATCGTCATGCTCGGTGGTTCGTCATGCACGGTGGATCGTCATGCACGTGGCCGCACCACGATGTGCGCCGCAACCGAGACTAGCGCTCGTCGCACGCACGCGGCACACCCCGCCCCACCAGCCTCTCGCACCGCTTGTTTGCGCAGGTCAAGGTGTGTTTTTTCGGAATCTATGGTGAGGTGGGGTGTTTGCATAACACGAACAGAAGGAGCTCCACGTGATCATCCTCGGCATCGTCTTGCTGATTCTCGGCCTCTTGGTCGCCAGCCTCAAGGTCCTCGTGACCATTGGCGCCATCCTCATCGTGGTCGGGCTGGTGCTGGCCGTCCTGGGTGGCACCGGTCGGGCCATCGGTGGCCGGAAGCACTGGTACTGATCGGACTCAGTTCGTGACGAACGGCCCCCGGAGTGCCCACTTCCAAGCATGTGGGTATCTCCGGGGGCCGTTGCCATGCCTTCACTACAGTGATGGGTATGCCGCCCGCTCCGGCCGATCCCGACCGTCTCCGCTCCCTCGGCGCGGCCCTGGGGCCGTTGCGCGAGTGCGCAGGACAGGGTGCGGAGGAGCTTCTCGCGCAGTTCCCCGAGGTGGGCCACCGTGAGACGCAGTCGGCTCTCGACGCCTGGGTGGAGCAGGCAGCCGACCTGCTGCGAGAGATCGACGCGACGGCATCCGACCTGGCCGACGTGTTGCGGGTCGCGGCGCTGAACGTGGGTGGCTCGGGGTCCGACGCCGACGGGTCACGCACGTCGACCCGCACCTTCGGTGAGGTGTCCCGGTGACGAGCACGGTCATCGGCGACCCGGCGTCGTGCTCCCAGCTCGGCGGCACCCTGCGGCGGCTGGCCACGCGGCTGCGCACCGCGGGCCGAGCGGCCCACGACGCCTTCGACCAGGACTCCTTCGAGGCTGGTGAGGGCGCCCGCCCGCGAGCGGCGCTCGTGCCGGCCCGACGTCGCGTCGACCTACTCGACGCCGCCGCGGCGGCGGCGGCCCGCGAGGCCGACGGGATCGGCTCGGCCCTCCAGGCCCATGCCAGCGACCTCGCCGAAGCCATCGCCCAACGCCGCCTGCTCATCGACCGCGCCGAGGCAGCAGGACTGCGCGTCGCCGACGGTGAGCTCGTCCCCGCCTGGGGCGTCAGCGGTCTCGCGGACGGCACGACGAGTGCCCGCCAGGAGGCCCAGCGCGAGCAGCTGCAGGCCCAGCTCGACGCGGTCGCCGCCATGGTCGGGCAGCGCCGCCAACGGCTTGCCACGACCCTGCGCGAGTCGCACGGCGTGCTCGCCGCCCACGCCGAAGCGCTGCGCCGATGACGACGATCGACCTCAACGCAGACCTCGGGGAGTCGTTCGGGCGGTGGACCCTCGGCGACGACGAGGCGATGCTCGACGTGGTCACGAGTGCCAACGTCGCGTGCGGCTTCCACGCCGGTGACCCTCGCGGGCTGCTCCGGGTCTGTGAACAGGCCGCCGGACGCGGCGTGGTCATCGGGGCGCAGGTGGGCTATCGGGATCTCGCCGGGTTCGGTCGCCGGTTCATCGACGTCGATCCCGCTGACCTCATGGCCGACGTGATCTACCAGATCGGTGCGCTGCAGGGCATCTGCCTGGCCGCCGGCACCGTCGTGCGCTACGTCAAACCCCACGGGGCGCTCTACAACGCCCTCGTCCACCACGAGGCCCAGGCCGCCGCCGTGGTCGAGGCCGTGCGCAGGGTCGATGCGTCGCTGCCGCTTCTGGGGCTGCCCGGCTCGGTGCTGCTCGGCCTGGCCTACGCCGCCGGGCTGCCGACCGTCACCGAGGCCTTCGCCGACCGCGCCTACCTGTCCGATGGCAGCCTCGTCCCGCGCAGCCGCGACGGAGCCGTGCTGCACGACCCCGACACGGTCGCGGCGCGGGCGGTGCGCCTGGTCGTCACCGGCGAGGTCGAGGCCGCCGATGGAGCGCCGCTGCGGATCGACGCAGCCTCGCTCTGCGTCCACGGCGACAGCCCCGGAGCGGTGTCCATGGCCACCGCGGTCCGCGCCGGTCTCGAGGCCGCCGGTGTGAGGCTGGCGCCGTTCGTCGCGGTCGCCGGCTAGGACGTCGTGAACGGGCGGGTGCTGCCGAGCGGCGAGCACGCGGTCCTCGTCGAGCTCGACTCCCTCGACGAGGTGCTCGCACTGCACCACCACCTGTGGGTCCGGGAACGGCCACCCGGTCTGCTCGACGCCGTGGTCGGGGCACGGACCCTCCTGCTCGTCACGGCCTCGGCCCGTGACCTCGCCGGCGTGCGCCCCGAGGTCGACCGCCTCCTGGCCGGAGCGGACCGCCTCCCGGCGCGGACCGGGGACCCGAAGCTGCCGTCGGAGTCGGTGCTGACCGACGCCGACGACAGCGACGTCGTCGAGATCCCGGTGCACTACGACGGGCCCGACCTCGACGACGTGGCCCGGCTCACCGGCCTGACGCCCGACGAGGTCGTGAGCGCCCACACCGGTCGGCCCTGGCGGGTGGGCTTCGCCGGGTTCGCCCCCGGCTTCGCCTACCTCGTCGACGGCGACCCGCGGCTGGACGTCCCGCGGCGAGCCACCCCTCGGCCCCGGGTCCCGGCCGGCGCGGTCGGACTGGCCGGCGAGTTCAGCGGGGTCTATCCACGGTCCTCCCCCGGTGGGTGGCAGCTGATCGGCCACACCGACGAGGTGCTGTGGGACCTCGACCGCGAACCCCCGGCGCTGCTGCGACCTGGGCTGCTCGTCAGGTTCGTCGACGCCGGAGGCGACCGGTGACGGAAGGCGGGCACCCGGCATACGCCCGCCTCGAGGTGGTGACGCCGGGGCCGCTCACCCTCGTCGAGGACCTGGGCCGGCCGGGCCTGGCATCGCTCGGCGTGGGCCCGTCGGGCGCGGCCGACCTGGGCGCCTTCACGCTCGGCGCGCGGCTCCTCGGCCAACCCACTGACCGCGCCGCGCTGGAGTGCCACCACGGCGGGCTCACCCTGCGGGCGCACGGCAGCGTCACCATGGTCCTCACCGGTGCGCCGGGCCCGGCCACCGTCGACGGGACCCCCGTCGGGTATGCCGCGCCGTTCCTGGTGCGCGACGGCTCGGTCCTGACGGTCGGGCCCCCGACCGCTGGCGTTCGCAGCTATGTCAGCGTCCGGGGCGGCATCACAGTGTCATCGGTCCTCGGATCCCGTTCGTACGACACGCTTTCCCACATCGGCCCGGCCCCACTTCGGGAGGGCGACCTGCTCCCGGTCGGGTTCACTGCGGGCGAACCCCTCGTCGACGTCGCCCCCGTGGTCGTGCCCTCTGCCGGCACCGCGACGCTCGACCTGGCACCGGGACCCCGGAGCGACTGGCTCGGCGACCTCGCCGCGCTCACCGAACCCGCCTGGCTCGTGGACGCCGCGAGTGACCGCGTCGGGGTGCGTCTGGACGGCCCCACCCTCAGCCGTGCGGCCGGGTTCGAGGGCCGAGAGCTGCCCAGCGAAGGCGTCGTCCGCGGAGCCGTGCAGCTGCCGGCCGACGGGCATCCAGTTCTGTTCCTCGCCGACCACCCGGTCACCGGTGGCTACCCCGTCGTCGGAGTCCTCACGTCCCGCTCCGCCGACGCAGCCGCCCAGCTCGTCCCCGGTCAGCCCGTGCGTCTGCGGCTGGTGTCGTCGCGGTCCTCACGATGACGTGGCTACGCTGACGACGCGACGTCCGCCGCACGGCGGGCACAGACCCGCGACAGGAGAAGACGCATGAAGATCGCCAAGTCGATCGAGTACGCCGCCAGCCCGGAGGAGGTGTTCGCGGTCCTGTCGGACGTGAAGTTCCAGGAGGCGAAGTGCGCCGCCACGGCAGCCATCAAGCACTCCGCAGGCGTCGAGACCGTCGGGGACCACACCGTCATCACGACCATGCGCATCCTGCCGAGCGACGGCTTGCCCGACTTCGCCAAGTCGATGGTGGGCGAGACCCTCAAGGTCACCGAGACCCAGGACTGGGGCCCGGCAGGGCCCGACGGGAGCCGCCGCGGCACCGTCGCCATGGCCGTTGCCGGGGCCCCGATCGCCCTCACGGGGACGCTGGCGATCGCTCCTGGAGGGGCGGGCACGGTCGAGCAGCTCGAGGCCGAGCTCAAGGCCAAGGTCCCGCTCATCGGCGGCAAGATCGAGAAGGCTGCCGCCCCGCCGATCGAGGAGGCCATCGACATCGAGGCGACGACCGCGCAGGAATGGCTCGCCCGCTAGCGGTGAGGAACGCCGCGTGTCCGCGCGCGGCATACGGAAGGGCTTGGAACCACAACGGTTCCAAGCCCTTCCGTGTGTTGGCGAGTCCTCAGCCCATGTGCGGGTAGGCGTGCTGCGTGGGCGGGTTGAAGGTCTCCTTGATCGAGCGCGCGCTCGTCCACCGCAGGAGGTTCTGGGCCGCGCCGGCCTTGTCGTTGGTGCCCGACGCGCGTCCGCCACCGAACGGCTGCTGCCCGACGACGGCACCCGTTGGCTTGTCGTTGACGTAGAAGTTGCCCGCGGCGAAGCGCAACCGGTGCGTGGCGTCGGCGATGACCATGCGGTCCTGGGCGATGATCGAGCCAGTCAGGCCGAACGGCGCGAAGCTCTCCATCTGGTCGAGCACCTTGTCGTACTGGCGGTCCGGGTAGACGTGCACCGACAGGATCGGGCCGAAGTACTCGGTCCGGAACGACTCGTCGGTGGGGTCGTCGATCTCCAGGACGGTCGGGCGGACGAACCAGCCCTCGCTGTCGTCGTAGGTGCCACCGGCGACGACGTCCACGCCGGGAGTCGCGTGGGCCCGGTCGATCGCGGCGCTGTGCTTGGCGAAGGCCCGCTCGTCGATGACCGCACCCATGAAGTTGGACAGGTCAGTGACGTCGCCCTGGGTCAGGCCATTGGTGATCGACACCAGGTCTGCCTTGATCTTCTTCCACAGCGACCGGGGCACATAGGCACGTGAGGCGGCCGAGCACTTCTGGCCCTGGTACTCGAACGAACCGCGAATCATGGCTGTCCGCAACACATCCGGGTCGGCCGACGGGTGCGCGAGGATGAAGTCCTTGCCTCCGGTCTCGCCCACCAGGCGCGGGTAGGTGCGGTAGTTCGGCAGGTTGGCGCCGACCTCCTGCCACAGGTGCTGGAACGTCGGGGTCGAACCGGTGAAGTGGATGCCGGCGAGATCACGGTCCGCCAGCGCGACCTTCGAGACGTTGAGGCCGTCGCCGGTGACCATGTTGATGACCCCGGGCGGCATGCCCGCTGCCTCGAGCAGCGCCATCGTCAGGTTGGCGGCGAACTGCTGGGTCGGGCTCGGCTTCCACACGACGGTGTTGCCCATGAGGGCCGGTGCGGTGGGGAGGTTGCCCGCGATGGCCGTGAAGTTGAACGGCGTGATCGCGTAGACGAAGCCCTCGAGCGGCCGGTGGTCGGTGCGGTTCCAGATGCCCTTGGAGTTCAGCGGAGGCTGCTCGGCGAGGATCTGGCGCGCGAAGTGCACGTTGATCCGCCAGAAGTCGATGAGCTCGCAGGCCGCGTCGATCTCCGCCTGGTAGGCCGTCTTGGACTGTCCGAGCATCGTCGCGGCATTGAGGTGGGCCCGCCACGGTCCGGACAGCAGCTCGGCGGCCTTGAGCAGGATCGCCGCCCGGTCGTCGAAGGACAGGGCGCGCCACCCGGGGGCCGCCGCCTTCGCCGCGTCGACCGCCGACTGGGCGTCGCCGACCGTGGCGTTGCGCATCGTGCCGAGGACCTTGCGCCGGGCGTGCGGCTGCCGCACCTCGATCTTCTTGCCCGCCCCCATGACCCGCTTGCCGGCGATGGTGTGCGGCAGGTCGATGCTCGCGCTGCCCAGCTCTGCGAGGGCGACCTCGAGCGAGGCGCGCTCGGGGCTGCCCGGCGCGTAGTCCAGGACGGTTTCGTTGACGGGGACGGGCACCTGGGTGACGGCATCCATGTGGGCAGGCTCCTCGGGGTCGCTTCGGTGGCTCGGGCGCGGCTGCAGTCCAAACAGCTCTCTGGGGCAGCGCAGCGCCCACCTATGGTGTCACGTATGCCGCCCGCCCTCGACGCCGCCGACCTCGCCTACCGCTGGTCCGGATCCGCCGACCCAGCCACCCCGACGATCGTGCTGCTGCACGGGCTGGGCGACTCCGCCGACTGCTGGCCCGATGCCGTGCGCCGCTGGTCACCCAGCTACCGCGTCGTCGGGCTGGACCTGCTCGGCCACGGCCGCTCCCCACGCTTCACGCCGGAGCAGCGCGCCTCCGAGGACCCGATCGAGCACATGTATGCCGCCGCGCTCGCGACGCTGGAGCACCTCGCCTCGGCCAGTGGTCCCGTGGCCCTCGTGGCGCACTCGATGGGTGGCGGTATCGCGACAGCCCTGACCGCTCGCCGCCCCGACCTCGTGCGGGCCGCAGTCCTCGAGGAGCCCGCCTGGCGCGACCCCGAGCTCCGGGTGCAGGGCCCGTCTGTCGTCGCCGAGCGGATCGCAGACTGTCGGGCCTTCGTCGACGACCCCCAGGGCCAGCTCGCCCAGGGTCGGGAGGACAACCCCACCTGGCCCGAGGAGGAGTTCGCCCCGTGGGCGCAGGCCAAGACCGAGGTCGACCTCGACTTCCTGGGCCTCGGAGTCGCCTCCTTCACGCGGCCGTGGGAGGAGTTCGTCGCTGCGATCGAGGTGCCGACATTGGTCGTCATCGGCGAGCGTTCGACGTTGCTGCCTGAGCCGATCAGACTGCGTGCGAAGGCGATCGGCAACCCGCACGTGCGGATCGAGGTGCTGGACGCCGACCACTGCGTCCGCCGGGATGTGCCCGAGGCCTTCCACGCGCTGGTCGACCCCTGGCTCGCCGACCAGTTCTGAGCGTCGGCCCGATCCCCCGTTGTTCGGAGGACGCGTCAGGCTTTCACGAGGGACGACACGACCTGCTCGGTCGCCCCATAGAGGCGCTCGACCTCGCCGGGATCGGCGGCGATGGCTGTCACCCCCAGCCTGCCGTCGACGCGCAGGCAGCTGAGCATGTGCAGGACGACACCGACTCGTCGGACCGGGTCGAACTCCAGGCCCGCAGCGGCGACCGCGTCGATGACCTGTCTCGGCCTGAGGCTGGTCCACGACGGGTCCATGAACCCGTCCGAGGAGCGGTAGCATCGCCGGCCGGTCCCATCGTGCAGGTCGTAGGTCCCGGTCGCGGCGTCGTAGGTCCCCGGCGCCAGGTGGCGCAGGGCGGCGAACGGGTGTGTGGTGCCGCCCTTGCGCAGGTTGACCTCCAGCGCATGCACGTCCCACTGGCCCCGGCGCCGCACCGCGAGGAAGTCGATGCCGAGCCGACCACGGGCTCCCCGGTCGGCCAGCCACCTACCCACGGCCACGGCGTACTCGCCGAGCCGCGCGGCGTAGGCGGGGTCCGCCGGGAAGCGGCAGCCCGAGTAGACCTGACCGTTGTCGCCACCGAGAATCTGCTCGTGGGTCGACACCACGCGCACGGAGCCGTCCGGCAGGACGTCCACCTGGGCGCTGGGGCTCTGCACGCGACGACCCACCAGCAGCTCCTCGACCACTGCACCGGCGTCGAGGTCGGCGAGGTACCACGGCGGGAGGGACTGCTCGAGCGCGACGACGAGATCGGCGGGTTCGATGGCGTGGCCGGACGCGTCACGGACGGCGACCACGACGTTGCCGTCACCTGCTCCGCTGTTGTCGTGCTTGACGACCACGGACGAGAGCTCGGGTCTGGTCCGGCGGATCTCCGCGACCGCCCGGGCAACGCCTGCCACGTCGTGGACGTCCTCGATGCCGGCCGGCGTGGGCACGCCGACCTCGTGGAAGAGCCTGCGCCCGGCACTCTTGAAGCCCAGCGGCCACAGCCCTGGATCGGTGCCGTTGATCGGCGCCCCGATCGCCCGCGCCACCTCGAGCTCGGTGTCGGTGACGTTCCAGGGCTCGATCACGGTGAGTCGGTCCTCGGTCAGCCGGCGCAGCTGCTGCATGACGTCCGGCCGGTCGAGCAGCTTGGCCGACACGCCGCGCGCAGTGTGGTCGTTGACGGTGACGACGTGCAGCCGCTCGAGCATGCCCCCCGGGCGGTCAGGCGACCCGAGGCGGTCGTAGTACTCGAGGACCTCGGGCTCCGGGGCCTGACAGGTCACGAACACCAGCTCGCAGCCGGGAATCCTGGGGATCATCAGGGCGGTGAGCAGGTAGCGGTGCTCGTAGGCGCCGAGGCGGGTTGCGTAGTGCGCCAGGAGGCTGTCGGCCAGGCTGAAGGCGGGGAGGATCACGACGACGTGCGGGATCGTCGAGCCTGCGAGGTTTGCGGCCATGGCTTCGGACAGCCTGGACTGGCGCTCCGCGTCGCCCAAAACATCGCCTCCCGACTCCCTGCCACGAGCATCGGGGTGGTCGGACGGCCCGTGGAACCAGCGTTTTCCGTATCCGCCCAGCCGTGCCGACCCCGTCAGAGGAGGCGAAGCACCTCGTCGAGCTCGGTGGCGTCGTACCAGAGGAGGTCCTCCATGCCCTGGTCGCCAGCAGTCTCGTCGAGGTGGAAGGACACGATCCGCGACAGCGGCACCGGGGTCGACACGGTCACCGCCCCCAGGCCCTCTCGAGCACCGTCGGTCGACACCGACCCCGGGTCGACGTCGGCGGCGGCCACCACCCGCTTGGCGACACTGGTGCCCTGGAGCCCGGCCGCGGCCTCGACGGCCTCGGTCAGCGCGGCATACTCCCACTCCTCCTCCAGGCCGGTCGGGTCGGCACGTTCGACGCGTTCGGTGACGCCGAAGGCGGCGACCGGCGCGGGCCCGATCTGCCGCTCGGCGGCGAGCCGACGCAAGGCGTCGGGGAGGAGCGGCACGTAGATCCGGGTCTGCGTCATTGTTCTCTCATCCAACATCTTCGAAGGCGGACCGGTCGGGCAGGGGGGCAGGGTCGTGCAGCGCGACGGCGGAGGTGCGCAGGGACGTGGCGATGACCCTGGGGCGGCGGCTGACGTCCATCAGGTTGGAGCCGAACGCCTCGAGGTCCTCCTCGCCGGGACCGAGCACCGTCACCTCGGCACCGTCGCCGTGGACCTTGGCCAGCTCGCGCAGCACCCGCAGGGTCACCCGGTTGCGCCACTGGCGCTCCACCCGCGTGCGCCAGTGGGTCGGCGCGTCGCGGACGAAGCTGACCTGCGGCGCGAGGACGTAGACCTCGTCCAGCCCGAGGCCGGTCATCAGGTCGAGGTTGGTGGACGACCAGGCACCGCCGTCGATGTACCGGTGCTCTCCGATCCGCACCGGCTGGTACCAGCCAGGGATGGCGCACGACGCCATCACCGCTGCCGAGAGGTCCACCACCGGAGAACCCGCCCGACCGAACGCCACCCGCTCCCCCGTGTCGAAGTCGAGGGCGACGACCGTGAGTCCGGACCGCTTGGGCCATCCGCGCGGCACGACGTGGCCGACGAGGGCGCCGACCGCCTCGATGCTGCCGCGACCCTCGGGAAGGATGGCCGACAGGACCGCCGTGGGCGGCAGGTGCCGCAGGTTGAGGGCGTTGCGCCGCAACAGCTCTCGCGATCCGAACCCCACCTTGGGCAGGCCGGGACGGTCCCCACCGGTGTCCTTCTCGTAGTCCCAGGAGTATCCCGCCAAGGGGCCCAGGCCGATGGCACCCTCGAGCTGGTGCACGAGCAGGTCCGAGACCGAGACACCGGAGGCGAGGAGACCGGCAAGCACCGAACCGGCCGACGTGCCCACGAACTCGTCGAACTCGCGGGCGTCGACGCCGAGCTCGTCCTCGAGCGCCTTGAGCGCCCCGACCATCCAGGCGGCACCGAGCACGCCACCGCCACCGAGCACCAGACCTCGGCGCGGACCCTTGCTGCCGGAACGCGCGGCGCCTGGGCGGGAGCTGGTCATCGCGCCTTGGACCGGTGGCTGTCGAGCAGCTCACCGAGGGAGTCGACGATGCTCTGCCCGAGCACGTCGATGTCGGGCATCGAGTCGCGGTCGGCGTTGAGGCCGTAGTAGACCCCGCCGTCATAGGACGTCAGCCCGATCGACAGCGCCTGACCCTTGGCGAGCGGCATCACGGGATAGGTGGACAACATCCGCGCGTCACCGGCATACAAGGTGTGCTGGGGTCCGGGGACGTTGGTGATGACGACGTTGAACAGGCGTCGCGACATGGCGGAGCCAAGGCGTGCGCCGAGCGAGTGGAGGGTTGGGGGCGCGAATCCTGCCAGTCCTGCAAGCGATTCGGCACCGACCGCCTGGCCGCCCTCCATCTGCTGACGCATCGCGAACGCGATCTGGTGCAGCCGCATGGACGGACCCGGCTCGCCCACGGGAAGGTCGACGAAGCAGGCCGTGAGGCGGCTGCCGAGGTGTCGTGCGTCCGCGTCGTAGACGCTGACCGGCACCATCGCCCGGACCGTCGTGCCCGAGTGGACGGACTCGCCCCGGGTCAGCAGCCAGGTGCGGAAGGCGCCCGAGATGGTCGCGAGCACCACGTCGTTGATGGCGACGTCGTCGGCGTAGTTGCCGCGCGCCAGCCGACTGCGAACCTTGCGGTAGTCCTCGAGGTCGGTGCCGATCATCACGTAGCGACGCGCCTCGCCCACGGAGGCGTTGAGCGGTGAGTGCGGCGCCGGCCTGGCGGCGGTGCGAGCCAGCGTCGCCACGACATCGCCTGCGGCAGTAAGGGCGCGAGTGCCCACGGCCTTGACGTCGACGATGCCGCCGCGGATGTTCTCGACGACCTCGCTCGGACGACGCACCGCATCGACGAGGGCGCCGGTGAGCAGCTCGATGTCGCTGGGCTCACGCGACGGGCGCCAGGTGTCGGTGACCAGCCCCTCGGCCGCCGGGTCGCCGTCGACGATGACGTGCGCGATGTCCACCGCGTTGATGCCGTCGACGAGGGCCTGGTGCGACTTGGTGACGATGGCGAAGCGGCCCTCGTCCAGCCCCTCGACGAGGTAGACCTCCCAGAGCGGCCTGCTGCGGTCGAGGGCCCGCGGCTGGATCCGGGCGACGAACTCCTGGAGCTGCTCGTCGTTGCCCGGCTTCGGGAGCGCTGAGCGGCGCACGTGGTAGGTCACGTCGAAGTTCTCGTCGTCGACCCACACCGGGTTGGCGAGCCGCCCGGGGACCTGGCGGATCCGCTGGCGGTAGCGCGGCACGAACGCGATCCGCGTCGAGATGAGCTGCACGAGCCGGTCGTAGTCGAACCCGTCGCTCGGCGGGTCGAACACCATGACCGAACCCACGTGCATCGGCGTGGTCGCCTCCTCGAGGTAGAGGAACGACGCGTCGAGGGAGTTCAGGCGGTCAGGCACCCGCTCATCGTGTCAGATGGCGCTGTTTAGACTCAGGTTCGTGACGAAGATGACTCTGCGCCGGCCCATTTCGTATGCCGCCGGGCTCGCCCTCGCCGCATCCCTCACCGCCTGCGGTGGGGCCGGCGACGACCCGGTCGTGGGCACGACGAGCAGCTCGTCGTCGAGCTCGTCGTCGAGCTCGTCGTCCTCGAGCACGTCCAGCGAATCGAGCACCGCCGCTCGCACGATCGACATCACGGTGACGGGCAACAAGGTGTCGCCACCCCCGACCACGGTCGACCTCGGCGTCGGCGAGTCGCTCACGCTGACCGTGACCAGCGACCACGCCGACCAGCTGCACCTCCACGGGTTCGAGATCGAGAAGGACCTGGTCGCCGGGAAGCCGCTCTCCGTGACCGTCACCGGAGCCCAGCCAGGCGTCTACGACGTCGAGACCCACCACCCCGAGCTGCGCCTGCTTAAGATCGCCGTCAAGTGACCCTGGCAGCACTCGCCGCGCTGCCGGCCCACGGGGTCGGGTCCCGCGAGGACCTTCCGCTGCCGTTCACCCTCCTGCTGATCGGCGCGGGTCTGGCGCTCGTCGTGTCGTTCGTGGCGCTCGGCGCCCTGTGGAAACAGCCCAGGCTGCGGCCCGAGGACGGCCGACTGCTGCCGATGATGCTCGCCTTGGCCCTCGACAGCGCGGCGGTGCGCGGACTGTTCGTCATCGCGTCCCTGACGATCACCGGCTGGACGCTCCTGGCACTCAGCCTGGGCAAGGACAACGCGAACAACCCGGTGCCGTCGGTCGTCTACGTCTGGCTGTGGGTGGGGCTGGCCTTCATCTCGATGGTCTTCGGCGGCGTCTGGCGCCTCGTCAACCCCGTGCGCTGGCTGCACCGTGGGATCCTGGCCCTGTTGCGGATCGAGCCGGACTTCGCGCTCGCCGAGTACCGGCTCGGGTACTGGCCTGCGGCAACGGGACTGCTCGCCTTCGCCTGGCTGGAGCTGATCGCACCGAACAACGCGGACCTTCCCGTGCTGCGGGTGGCGATCCTCGGCTACCTCGTCCTCAGCCTGGTGCTGGCGATGGCGTTCGGCGCTCCCTACCTGCGTCGCGGCGACCCGTTCACCGCGTGGTCCTCTCTCTACGGAACCCTCAGCCCGCTCGGGCGGCGGGCCGACCGTCGATGGGTGCTGCGCACCCCGTTGCACGGCCCGCTCGAGCTCGGCGCCGCACCGGGACTGCTGGCGGTCTGCTCGGTGATGCTCGGGACGACTGCCTACGACGGCTTCTCGGGAGAGACCCGCTGGTACACCTTCGTCCAGTCCTCCAGCCTCCCGGCCAGGGTGTGGGAGACCGGTGCGCTGGTCGCGTTCAGCCTCGTCGTCGCCGCCACCCTGTATGCCGCGGCCGTCCTCTCCGCGCGGCTCGCCGGAGTCAGCGTGCGCGGGGTGGCCTCGGCCTTCGCGCCTTCGCTCATCCCGATCGCGGCCGGGTACCTCGTCGCGCACTACTGGTCGCTGTGGGTCTGGGAGGGCACCAACGGCCTCGCCAAGATGTCAGACCCCTTGGGGACCGGCGCGAACTGGCTCGGAACTGCAGGCGTGACCCCGTCGGCGTCGCTGATCGCGCCCGGGCTCGTGGCCGGCATCCAGGTCGTCGCCATCATCACCGGCCACGTGCTGGGCGTCGTCGCCGCCCACGAGCGGGCCGTCTCGTTGTTTCCCCGCCGGGCCGCCGTGCTGGGCCAGGTACCCCTCCTCGTGCTGATGGTCGGCTACACCGTCGGGGGTCTCACCCTGCTGTTCAGCTCCTGAGGTCAGCGGCGCCGGCGGCGCCGGCGCTCGGGTGCGGACCCGGCATACGCGGTGGTCAGCGACGCGATCGCGTGGCGCAGCTCGCTCTGGGGGGCGAACTCGGCCAGCGACGCCCCGGCGAACATGGCTCCGTCGAGGCTGTCCTGGTCCCAGGGCAGGTAGGTGAGGCCGTCCATGCCGGCGAACCGGCCGAGGGCCTCGGCGATCCGCCGCTCGGGTCGGGTGCCGACTGCCGAGGCACGCACCCTGTTGACGACCACTCGCGGGGGCGGCGAAGGCACGGCCGCGAGGTCCTGGACGGCCCGGACCAGTCGTTGCAGGCCCACCGGATCCGCCGAACCGACCACGAGGAGCTCGTCGGCACACCCGAGAGCGGTGAGGGTGGCGGCGTTGCGTCGGGGGGCGAGGGTGTCGTAGGAGAGCTCTTCGTCGTCCTCGATCGCAAAGCCGCAGTCGATCACGACGAACTGGCCCAGCTGGCGTGCGACGGTGAGCACGTGCGCCACCGACGGCGCGCGCAGCTCGGTCCAGCGCTCGGCGCGGGGTATGCCGGTCAGCACCCGCAGGCCAGGAAACACCTCGGGAGCGATACGAGCCAGTGCTGCGAGGTCGAGGGCGCCCTGGTCAGCCGCTCGCGCGGCGGCCGCCACCCCAGGAGCTTCGTCGAGGAGGCCGAGGGACTGCGCGACCGACGAGCCGTAGGTGTCGCAGTCGACGAGGAGGGTGGACGCGCTACGAGCCAGCTCCGCCGCGAGGTTGAGCGCGACAGTGCTGCGACCCGGGGCGCCCGTGGGTCCCCAGACGGCGATGACCTTGGCCGCCACGATCGGCCCGGCCGCCTCCGGGTCGTCCCCGAGGACCACCGAGACAACCTCACCGGCATCGAGTGCGCCCGGGAGGTCGAGGGAGTCGAGGACGTCGTCGATCTCGTGACTGGCCTGGTCGGCCCTGAGCACCACGGTCAGACCGAGCTGGCGGAGCCGTCGCTCCCCCTGGTCGTCGCCGGGGGCGACAACCCCTGCCACGTCGACACCATGGCTGGCGAGCTCGTGCAGCGCCGGCCGGTCGAGGGCACGCAGGTCGGCCGACACGAGCGCGACCTGGCCGAACCCGGCAGCCGCCGCGGCCAGCAGGTCGGGCAGGTCGGCGCAGCGTCTTGCCATCGTGTAGCCGGCAGTGGCTTCGAGGGCCGTCACCAGCTCGGACTCCCACGCGCCGTTGAGCGCCGCGATGACCGAACGGGTCACTGGTCGACCCGCAGCGACGTCCCCGCGACGGGGACGACCGTGATGCGCGCGCCGAGGTCGACCGCTGCGATGAGCTCCTTGATCTGCGCAGTGGGAGCCATCACCTGGATGGGACGATCGCCGGATGCGCCGCCTCCCAGGCCCCCACTCGTCTTGGGCAGGCTCGAGACCGACACGCCTTCGAGGGCCAGCGCGGGCCCGGCGAAGGCCTTGCCCCCCGGGGCCGCGCCCGCATCGACCGGGTTGACGTAGACGTCGACCCGGGAGCCGACACGCAGCGCCGCCGCAGCGCCGCCGTCGACCGAGAGGGTCAGCGGCTGGACGCCGACCTGGTCCCTGCCCCCCACCGCCGCGGCGGGAACGAGCTCGCCGGCGCCGACCTCACGCAGCACGTACCGGTCGGGCGCCGGCTCCGCCGTGGCCTGCAGGTAGCGCGACAGCTCGGAACCCAGCCGCACGTCGACCCGGGTGAGGTTGTCCTCACCCAGGTGCTGCCCGGGCACCAGCGGCCCGCGCGCGGCATACACGGCAGTGCGGTCGTCGGCATGGGCGACCACGAACGAGCCGAGGGCCGCCGACGCGAGCACCAGCAGCAGGCCCACCACGAGCCGGGTGTCTCGCCAGCGCGGTTTCTGGAGCCTTGCAGCCGTCGGCATGGGCAGGTCGGTCATGGCGATGTCCCCTCGATCAGCCTTTTCCAGCCACGTCGGCCGCACCCGCCGGGACATCATGACGCACGAGGTGGTCCAGCGCCGGGTGAATCCACAGGTTCGCGGGTCATCCACATGGTCGGCAGGCCAACTCCCCCAAACGGCTATAGATGCCAGAATCTGCTCATCGACCAGACGCAGCCACAAGAACATGGTAAAAATTCGGTCAAGAGAACGTCTGCATCCAGTCAAGTCGGCTGGCGGAAAGTAGAGGGGATTGACGTGGCTAAGCGCTTCATTCAGCTGGCTGAGGTCTCGGAAGTGCTCGATATCTCATCCGCCCAGGCCTACGCCCTGGTCCGATCCGGCGAACTGCCGGCCATCAAGGTCGGCGGCCGCGGTCAGTGGCGCGTCGAGGTCGCCGAGCTCGAGGGGTACATCCAGCGGATGTACAGCGAGACGAAGACCTTCGTCGCGGCGCACCCCTTCGGACAGGGTCAGGACTGAGTCGTTGCGCCCTGCGCAGGCCGCCGTCCGGGGGGATGGGGGTCGTGGAGGTCAGGCCTACGCAGGGCGCAGCAGGACCACGGCGGAGAAGGGGACGAGTCGGCGCCCCGTGACGTTCTCGGCACGCCTCGGCAGGTCCGCGGCGTGTTCGCTCAGCTCGAGCACGTCCAGGCCGACCGCGTCGATCGTTCCGGCGACGACGGCGCCCGTGAGGTCTGTCAGGAGCACGACCGAACGGTCCCGGCTCAGCCCCCGCAGGGCGTAACCCAACCCGAACCTGCGCCCAGTGGCAGTCCCTGCGACGCGCGCCGACAGCCCGGCCACAGCCGTCACTGCCGCGAACGGGATGAGCGCCGGACCAGGGGACGGCCCCGCCTGTGGCACGCTCGCCTCGGCCGCGAGCAGGAGCCACCCGTCGCCCACATCGCTGACGCGACCCCGCGCGACGGCGCCGCTGCGCAGCGACACCGTCACCGGGTCGGCGCCCGCCGCTGCCAGCCGCTCGTAGAGGCCCACCGAGGCGCGCTCGCGCCTGGTCCGGTCGGCCACCTCGGCGTCCAGCTCTCGCCTGGACTCTGCCTCCCACTGGGCAGCCAGATCCGCGAACAGGGCGTCCCAACGCATCGTGTGTCCCCCCTCGTGCCTGTTCTCGCCGCTGTTCCCCTGGGACTCGCCCGAAGGCGAGACCCGGGTGCCGACCGACTCTAGCGCGGCACCCCCTTGCCATCTGCAAGTGCACGTCGATATGGTTCAACGTAAGCAAACGCATGTAAACGCACTCCCGGGGGGGATCATGAGCCGCGGCATCCGCATCGCACTGGGCACGATGACAGCACTGGGGGTGCTCGGTTTCGTCGACGTCCTGCTGTGCCTCGCCGTCGGCGCGCAGTGGCGGGTCGTCGTCGCACCGGGGCCCACCAGCCTCCCCGAGGCACTGACGCTCGTGGTCCTGACCGCAGCGACAGTGCTTGGCGCCTGGCTCGCCGTCAGCACTGGTGCCGCGGTGCTGGCGCACCTGCCGGGCAAGCTCGGCGACGCAGCCGACCGGTGCGCCGCCGCCTGGGCTCCGGCGGTCTCCCGACGGCTCGCCGCCGCAGTCGTGGGCGCTGTCGTGGGAGCCTCCCTGACGCCGGTGGCCGCCATCGCTGATGGCTCGACTGCACCGCACGCAGCCCGGGCCACCCTGGCCCCCGCCTTCACGGCCACCTCCTCAGCTCATTCGACCACCCCGTCCCCGGCCCCGGCTCCGACCCAGGCACCAGCAGCGGCACCGACCCCGTCCGCGGCAGCGGCACCATCTCCGGCACATCCGGCTCCGGCTCGAGCCGTGGCCACCTCTCCCGCTCCGGCCCCGGGGTGGACTCCCTCTCGGCCCCTCCAGCGACCCCAACCCGCCTCGAGCCTGGTGACGGGAAGCGTGGACTCGCACCCGGCGGCTGAAGTCGTCGTCCACCGGGGCGACACGTTGTGGGACATCGTCCGCCGCCAGCTCGGGCCGGACGCCTCTGACGCGGAGGTCGCGGACGCGTGGCCGGCTTGGCACCACGCCAACCGCACGGTGATCGGCGACGACCCCGACCTGATCCTGCCCGGCCAGATCCTGCGGCCCCCGAACCCGGCCGCAGCCTCAGCCAGCGAGCAGTCCGGAGCCGGGCGATGACCGGGGCGACCAGCACATCGGCAGGTCGACCACCTGTCGGGCGACTCACGCCCCTGCGCATCGTGCCGGCGCCGCGCACCCGACCGCCAGTGCTGTCGGAGACCGAGTCGTGGCTGCCCGACGACCTGGGGTCGCCCAGCTACGTCCAGGACGCCCTGGCGATCGACTTCGACAGCCTGACCGACGACCAGCTCTTCGGGGAGCGACCCACCCGCCGTGACGACCTGCCCGATCCCCGTGAGTGGGCCGGCCACATCGCCCAAGGGCTCGTGGAAGTCATGGCCGGGGCCCGCCCCGCACCACAGGTGCTCCGCTGGACGACCCCCGAGGTGTATGCCGCAGTGGCCCGGCGCGCCGCCGTCTCGGCTCGGCGCGGGACCACGTCGACGCGACGCACCGTCGTGCGCGGAGTGAGGGTCTGCGAGCCGGCGGACGGGGTGGCCGAGGCGAGCGCCGTCGTGGTGGACGGCGGCCGGGTGCGTGCGCTGGCGTTCCGGCTCGTCGGCCTCGACGGTCGGTGGCGGGTCGAGGCCCTCCAGGTCGGCTGACGCGCACCATCGACTTCTGGCCGATCGTCCGCTTCCCGATCGTCCGCTTCCCGATCGTCCGCTTCCCGAGCGACCGCGAGCCCGACACCCGATCTCGGTGGCCAGAGGTGCCGGGCCTCGCGATCAGCGTCGCGTCAGGACTTCCCGTGGCACATCTTGAACTTCTTGCCCGAACCGCAGGGGCACGGGCCGTTGCGGGAGACACCCTTGAGCTGCTCCGCCGTGAGCGTGTCGCCGGCCGAGCCCACCGCTCGGTGCTCGACGTCACCGGTCTCGCTGGGCGCGGAGTACTGCAGCTGTTGCGGGCGACGCTCAGGCTGCTCGAGGCCCTTGGCCCGGAACGTCGGGTGCTTGTCGACCGCATGGTCGACCGCACCGACGGTTGAGCCCACGCGCTCCACGCTGTCCGCGGTTTCCCCATCGGACGAGGCACCGTCGGACGAGGCACTGGCGCGGGTGCCGGCAGCCGTCGTGGCGGGCGGGGCCGTGTCGTCCTGCGGCGCAGCCGAGGACAGCCCCGAACCCGCCAGCATCTCGGAGACGCTGACCGGCTGGACCGCCGGCGCCTCGGCCTGCGGCTGGTCCACGTCGACCTGCACGTTGAACAGGTAGCCGACCGACTCCTCCTTGATCGACTCGTTCATCGCCTCGAACAGCTGGAAGCCCTCGCGCTGGTACTCGACCAGCGGGTCGCGCTGGGCCATCGCCCTCAGGCCGATGCCCTCCTGGAGGTAGTCCATCTCGTAGAGGTGCTCGCGCCACTTGCGGTCGAGCACGGACAGGACGACTCGTCGCTCCACCTCACGCATGACCTCCTCGCCGAGCTGCGCCTCGCGCTCGTCGTAGGCGTGGTGGGCGTCGGAGGTGATGACCTCGCGCAGGCTGTCGGGGGTCAGCGAGCCGTCCGCCGCCTCGATGACGTCCTGTGGCGTCACCGACACCGGGTAGAGGGTCTTGAGCGCGGTCCACAGGCGGTCGAGGTCCCAGTCGTCGGCGAAACCTTCGGCCGTCTCGGCGTCGACGTACCCACCGACCACGTCGTTGATGAAGTGGCGGATCTGCTCGTGCAGGTCCTCGCCCTCGAGCACGCGGCGCCGCTCGTCGTAGATGACCGTGCGCTGGCGGTTGAGGACGTCGTCGTACTTGAGGACGTTCTTGCGGATCTCGAAGTTGCGGCCCTCGACCTGGCCCTGCGCGCTCTGGATCGAGCGGCTGACCATCTTGGACTCGATCGGGACGTCGTCCTCCATCTTGGCCGTGGTCATGAACCGGTCGACCATGGCGGCGTTGAACAGGCGCATGAGGTCGTCCTGCAGGGACAGGTAGAACCGCGACTCGCCGGGGTCGCCCTGGCGGCCGGAGCGACCACGGAGCTGGTTGTCGATGCGACGCGACTCGTGACGCTCGGTGCCGAGGACGTAGAGCCCACCGAGGCCGGTGACCTCGTCGTGCTCGGCCTTGACGGCCTCCTCGGCCCTGGCCAGTGCCTCGTCCCAGGCGGCTTCGTACTCCTCCGGCGTCTCGACCGGGTCGAGCCCCTGCTGCTTGAGGGTGGCGACCGCCATGAACTCGGGGTTGCCGCCGAGCATGATGTCGGTGCCTCGACCGGCCATGTTGGTGGCGACGGTGACGGCGCCCTTGCGGCCGGCCTGGGCCACGATGGCGGCCTCGCGCTCGTGCTGCTTGGCGTTGAGCACCTCGTGGGGGACGCCCTTGCGGCGCAGCTGATCGGAGAGGTACTCGCTCTTCTCGACCGAGACGGTACCCACGAGCACCGGCTGCCCCTCGGCATACCGCTCGGCGATGTCGCCCACGACGGCCGAGAACTTGGCCTCCTCGGTGCGGTAGACGAGGTCGGCCTGGTCCTTGCGGACCATCGGGCGGTTGGTCGGGATCGGGACGACACCCAGCTTGTAGATCGAGTTGAGCTCGGCGGCCTCGGTCTGGGCGGTGCCGGTCATGCCCGAGAGCGTGTCGTACATGCGGAAGTAGTTCTGCAGGGTGATCGTGGCGAGCGTCTGGTTCTCGTTCTGGATCTCGACGCCCTCCTTCGCCTCGATCGCCTGGTGCATCCCCTCGTTGTAGCGACGCCCGGCGAGCATGCGGCCGGTGTGCTCGTCGACGATGAGGATCTCGCCGTTCATGTTGACGTAGTCCTTGTCCCGCTTGAACAGCTCCTTGGCCTTGATGGCGTTGTTGAGGTAGCCGATGAGCGGGGTGTTGACGGACTCGTAGAGGTTGTCGATGCCGAGGTAGTCCTCGACCTTGGCGATGCCGGCCTCGAGGACCCCGACGGTCTTCTTCTTCTCGTCGACCTCGTAGTCGCCCTCGCCGGACTCGAGCTCGCCACGGGTCAGCCGCTGGGCGATCTTGGAGAACTCCGTGTACCACTTGGTCGCCGCGTCGGCCGGGCCGCTGATGATGAGCGGCGTGCGGGCCTCGTCGATGAGGATCGAGTCGACCTCGTCGACGATCGCGAAGTTGTGGCCGCGCTGCACGAGCTCGTCGACCGACCAGGCCATGTTGTCGCGCAGGTAGTCGAAGCCGAACTCGTTGTTGGTGCCGTAGGTGATGTCCTTGGCGTACTCGACGCGACGCTCCTCCGGCGTCATCGACGCGAGGATGACGCCGGTCTCCAGCCCCAGCATGCGGTGCACGCGGCCCATCAGCTCGGACTGGTACTCGGCGAGGTAGTCGTTGACCGTGACGACGTGCACGCCCTTGCCCTCGAGGGCGTTGAGGTAGGACGGCAGGGTGGCGACCAGGGTCTTGCCCTCACCGGTCTTCATCTCCGCGACGTTGCCGAGGTGGAGCGCGGCGCCACCCATCAGCTGCACGTCGAAGTGGCGCTTGCCGAGGGTGCGCTTGGACGCCTCACGGACCGCGGCGAAGGCCTCGGGCAGCAGGTCGTCGAGCGTCTCGCCATCGGCGAGGCGCTTGCGGAAGACGTCGGTCTCCGCCCGCAGCTCGGCATCGGTGAGGGCGGCGAAGTCCTCCTCGATCGAGTTCACCTGGGCGGCGATCCCGTGGAGCTTCTTGAGGATGCGGCCCTCACCGGCACGCAGCAGCTTTTCGACGATCTTGGACACGCAATATCTCCTGAAGTTTCGCAGCCGTGGACATCCGGGTGGCAACGGCCCGACCTAGGCTAGTCGAGTCGACGCGACGACGTGGACGCGCGGGCTGGGGAACGCTCCCCAGGGCCGAACGTGCCGGGCCCCTCCGCGGTTCCGACCGGCCCGCTAGGGCGCCACGAGGTCCTGGTAGTCGGGGTGGCGGGCGATCCAGGCGGAGATGAACGGGCAGAGCGCCACGACGTCGTGCTCCGCCCTGGCGCGGACGTCGTCGAGCGCTCCCTTCGCCAGCGCCGCGCCGACGCCCTCCCCGGCGAACGCGTCGTCCACCTCGGTGTGGGTGAAGACGATGTGGTCGCGCTTGAACCGGTAGGCCGCAAAGCCCGCGAGCACGCCGTCGATGTGGGCTTCGTAGCGGTGCTTGGAGGGGTTGTCCGTGATCACGGCGTCCGTCATGGCCCCAGCCAAGCACGACTGTCAACGCTGGTCGTGAGTGGTCCCGCCGGCTGCATGACCGGGCTGGTGGCGCGCTCCCGTCGGCGGAACTACGCCATTGGACCCTTGCCGCGGCGTGGGCCAGTGACCAGCATGAGCCCACACACCTGACGCAGGGAGGCCAACGATGTCCATCCACCCGTCCCGTCCCGCTCTCCGGGCTGTCGCCTGGGCGGCAACGGCAGCGCTCGCGAGCGCGCTCGCAGCCTTCGTGGCGACCCCGGCCGTGGCCGCTCCCCCGGATGCGGCCCCGGGCCGGCCGTTGACCGTGATGACACGGAACCTCTACCTCGGTGGGGACATCAACCGGCCCCTGGTGGCCACGGCAGGCAAGACGGGGGCCGCAGCCCTGGTGGCCTTCGGCAACTCCAACGACGAGCTGCGCGCCGTGGTCGACCAGACCAGCTTCCCCGTGCGCAGCAAGCTGTTGGCCGCCGAGATCGCCTCGCAGCGCCCGGACGTGGTGGGCCTGCAGGAGGTGGCCCTGTGGCGCAGCGGACCCCTGGAGCTCGGGGCCATCGGCACCGCGAACGCGAGCAACCCCGACTACGACTTCCTGGCGACGTTCACCAGCGACCTCGCGGCGACGGGCGCGCAGTACCGCGTGGCCAACGTGCAGCAGGAGTCCGACGTGGAGGGCCCCGCGTTCAGGGGCAGCCCGTTCAACGGCACGATGACCAACGCACGCGACGTCCGGCTGACCATGCGTGACGCGATGCTCGTGCGGGTCGACCCCGGCCTGACCGTGCAGGCCAGCGGAGGTGGGCAGTACGTCACCCGCCTCTCGGTCAGCGTCGGCGGAGTGCCGTTCGTGTTCATCCGCGGCTACAACTGGGCAGACGTGCGGTCGGGGTCGACCGTGGTGCGCGTCGTCAACACCCACCTCGAGTCGGCCAGCTCCGACATCGCGTTGGGGCAGGCCCACGAGCTTCTGGCCGGTCCGGCCGCGCCCTCGAACAAGCCGACCGTGGTGGTCTGCGACTGCAACTCCGACCCGCTCGACCACAGCGTCAAGCGCACCGATCCGCTCGGCACGCCCCACTCGGGCCCGTACGACTTCGTCGTGGCCAACGGGTTCACCGACGAGTGGCTGCGCTGGCGGCCGGGCAGCTGCCCCGTGGACGCCCGGGACGACGGCTGCACCTCGGGACTGTCCGAGGGTGTCACCGACGCGACCGCGGCCGGCTTCGACCACCGGATCGACATGGTGTTCGCCCGGACCGCGACTGGTGGCTCGGCGGTGGACCGCGGCACCGTCACGGGCAACGAGGTGCGCGACCGAGACGCGGCCACCGGCCTGTGGCCCTCCGACCACGCCGGTGTCGTCCTGCGGCTGCGCGGGCTGCACTGACGGCTCCAGCCGGCTCACGTCGAGAGGGTGGCAATCCGTCGCCTCCCGCCAGGGAAGGATCGGTTTGCCACCCTCTCGCGGCGCGTCAGGTGAGGTGGACGGTGGTCTTCGTCTCGGCGGACTCGAGGCAGGCCGCGGCAACGCGCACCGTGTTGACGCCCTCGTCCAGGGTCACGATGTTGTGGCTCTTGCCGAGCACCGCATCGCGGAAGCTCTCGTGCTCGACCCGGAGGGGCTCGGGCTTGGCGATGGCGTAGCGGATCACGTCACCCTCGGAAACGCCGCGGAAGTTGGCAATCGCATCCCACGACACCTGCGGGTTCTCTCCGTTGGCGTAGAACGTGAGGTCGGCGGCGAGGGTGTCCGCGACGAAGGTCCCTCGCTCGCCGGTGATGATCGTGACCCGTTCCTTGAGGGGTGACAGCCAGTTCACCAGGTGGTTCGCGACCGTGCCGTCCGACAGCTGGGCGAGCACGGCCACGAGGTCCTCGTGCTGGCCGCCGCTCTGGTGCGCGGTGCGCGCCGACACCGAGACGTACTCGCGCTGCGTCACCCAGGCGGTCAGGTCGATGTCGTGGCTGCCCAGGTCCTGCACCACCCCCACGTCCACGATGCGCGTGGGAAACGGCCCCTGGCGCCGGGTGGCGATCTGGTAGACGTCTCCGAGCTCTCCGGCCTCGAGCCTGGCCCGCGCCTGCTGCAGGGCCGGGTTGTAGCGCTCGATGTGCCCGACTGCACCGATCAGACCAGCCTCCCTGAAGGCCGCGGCGATGCGCGTGGCAGACGGCACGTCCTCGGCGAGCGGCTTCTCGATGAGTGCGTGCACGCCGGCAGCCGCAAGCCTCACGCCGATCTCCTCGTGGAAGGACGTGGGCACCGCGACGACGCAGTAGTCCAGGCGTTCGGTCAGCAGGCGTTCGATGTCCGTGAGGACCGACAGGTCGCCGGCGGCCGAGTACTGGTCTCCGCCGTGGTCCAGGACCGCGACCAGCTCGACGCCGTCAAGGCTCCGGAGCACGCGGGCGTGGTGGCGGCCCATCATCCCGAGCCCGATGAGCCCTGCGCGCAGGTCGGCCATGTCAGGCGCCCGCCCTGGCCAGGGTATTGACGCCTGTGACGATCCGCTCCAGGTCGTCCGGTGAGAGCGCGGGGTGCACCGGCAGGGACAGGCACTCGCGCGCCGCGGCGTCCGTGTGGGGAAGATCCGATCCGCCGCGAAAAGGTGCAAGGCGATGGGTCGGCACAGGATAGAAGGCGCCACTCCCGACTGCGTACTCCTCACGCAGGGCCGCCGCGAACCCATCGCGGTCCTCAGGAATACGGACGGTGTACTGGTGGTAGACGTGCACCGCCCCCGAAGCGCGGCCCGGGGTGACCACACCTTCCAGGTGCTCCGTGAGGTACGACGCATGATGTTGTCGCTGCTCGGTCCACGCCGCGACCTTCCGCAGCTGCACGCGCCCGATGGCCGCATGGATGTCGGTCATCCGGGCGTTGAACCCCACGATCTCGTTGCGGTAGGGCATTTCCATTCCCTGGTTTCGATAGAGGCGCAGCCGGCGCTCCACGGTCGGTGAGGCAACCGAGACCATGCCTCCCTCGCCGGACGTCATGTTCTTCGTCGGGTAGAGGGAGAACACGGCCATCTCGCCGAACGCCCCGACCGGCCGTCCGTGGAGGGACGCGCCGTGAGCTTGGGCGGCGTCCTCGAAGATCGACACACCATGGCGATCGGCAACCTCCAGCAGTTCGGCCATCGGCGCGGGGTGGCCGTAGAGGTGGACGGGCATGATGCCCTTGGTCCGCGCGGTGATGAGGTGCTCGACGGCCTCGGGATCCAGACAGAAGTCGTCCGGTCGGATGTCCGCGAAGACGGGGGTCGCACCGGTGAGGGCGACGGCATTGGCAGTGGCGGCGAACGTGAAGGACGGGACGATCACCTCGTCTCCTGCGGTGACCCCGGCTGCCAGCAGTCCGAGGTGCAGCCCGGACGTGCCCGAGTTGACCGCGACACAGGCCCGGTGGAGCTGGAAGTGCTCGGAGAACTCGCGTTCGAACGCTGCCACCTCAGGGCCTTGGGCGAGCATCCCACTGCGCATGACCCGCTCGACTGCCTCACACTCTTCGTCGCCGATGGCCGGCCGGGCCACGGGGATGAACTCATTCATCAGGCTGACGCTCCCTCAGCATCCCCTCGGACTCGGTGAAGCGTTCACCGGTCTGCGGACAGACCCACTCGCCACCGCCCTCCTCCACCAGCGGAACGCCTCCACGTCCCACCCAGCGCACGCGCTGAGCGGGGGTCCCGGCGACGAGCGCGAAGTCGGGCACGTCCCGCGTCACCACGGCGCCGGCCGCCACGACCGCCCACCGCCCCACGACGAGGGGGGCGACGCAGACGGCCCCCGCACCGACGGAGGCGCCGGTTCGGCAGAGCACCCCGACCGGCTGCCAGTCAGCAGCCACCTTGATGGAACCATCCGGGTTGACGGCCCGCGGATACCGGTCGTTGGTCAAGGTGGCCGCCGGCCCGATGAAGACGCCGTCCTCCAGGACAGCCGGCTCGTAGACCAACGCGAAGTTCTGCACCTTGCAGTTCGAGCCCAGGCTGACCCCAGGTCCGATGTAGGCCCCTCGACCGATGATGCAACCGCTGCCCAGCGTCGCACCCTCGCGCACTTGGGCGAGGTCCCAGACCGAGGTCGAGTCACCGATGCGAGCCGTGTCGGCCACATCGGCGGAATCGGCGATCCGGGTGGTCATCCTTGCCCCTTCCACTGCAGCCGATTTCGAGACCATGGGCCATCCGGAGGCGGAGGCTTCCCGCGGCACGGTAGCAAGGCTGAGGAGGTCGCGCGGAGGATGCGGACCCGGCTCCTACCTTCGGTTGACTCGTCCGGCTCACCCCGACCGGGGCCGCTGCGCGCGCAGCGTCGGCCCGGTCAGGCGATGGCGGCGACCTCGGCGTCCTCACCCTCGGAGCTCCACGAGCCGCGCTCCGGCGACTTCCCGATGGCCAGGCAGGCCAGTGCCGCGAACAGGCAGAGGCCGCCGGCCGTGAGCCAGGCCGTGAAGTAGTCGCCGGTGCTCTGCCGCACCCAGCCGGCGTAGCTCGCCGCGACGCCGGCCCCGACCATGTGTGCGGCGAAGACCCAGCCGAACACGACGCCCGAGCGCGCGACGCCGAAGTGCCTGCGGCACAAGGCGATCGTCGGCGGGACCGTGGCCACCCAGTCGAGGCCGTAGAAGACGATGAAGATGAACAGGTTGGGGTGGATGTCCGGACCCAGCAGGGCGGGGACGAACAGCAGTGCCAGCCCCCGGAAGCCGTAGTAGCCGCACAGCAGCAGCCGCGGGTCGACCTTGTCCGTGAGCCAGCCGGACGCGATGGTGCCGACCAGGTCGAAGACCCCGACGAGGGCGAGCAGGCTGGCAGCCGTCGTCTGTGGCATGCCGTGGTCGTGGGCGGCGGGGATGAAGTGGGTGCCGATCAGACCGTTGGTCGACCAGCCACAGATCCAGAAGGTGCCGAACAGGATCCAGAAGGTCCGTGACCGCACGCTGGCCCTCAGGGTGCGGATGGCGAGGGCCGCCGGTCCGACCTGCGCCCCGGTATGCCGCGTGGCCGGCTCGTCGAGCACGTCGCCCGGCTGCGCGCCGACCGGGCGCAGGCCGAGGTCGGCAGGCCTGTCACGGACGACGAACACCACCAAGGGCACGAGGAGGAGCGCGGCGCCGGTGACCACGAGCGCGGCATACCGCCAGCCGGGACCGGCTGCGAGCGCCGCGATGCCCGGTAGGAAGACCAGCTGTCCGGCTGCCCCCGCCGCGGAGAAGATGCCGGTCACCAGCCCCCGCCGCGACTCGACGAACCACCGGTTCGCCACGACGGCACCGAGGACCAGCGCCATCGCACCGGCACCGACCCCGACGAAGACACCCCACAGCAGCCACAGCTGCCACGGCGCGGTCATCACCGTCGTGAGACCGCTGCCGACTGCGACCAGGACCAGCGCGAGGCTGACGACCCGGCGCAGGCCGAACCGCTCCATGAGCGCCGCCGCGAAGGGGGCGGTGAGGCCGTAGATCACCAGGTTCGCGGTGACCGCCCCCGAGGTGGTGGCGCGCGACCATCCGAACTCGGACTCGAGGGGCTCGAGGAGAGCGCCGGTCGAGGATCGGAACCCTGCCGCGGCCACGAGGGCTCCCAGGATCACGGCGGCCACCCACCAGGCGCGGTGCACCTGCGGACGTCGGGGTGTTGTCGTGGCCTCAGTCGCGGCAGGAATCGTCACCGTCGCAGGATATCTGCCAGAACGTTCCCGTGGACACCGCTTTCCGGACAACCGTCCGCCGGATCCCGCCAGCGTCGGCTCGGGCAAGAGCCCCGCGTCAGGCGACCCCGGCCAGCCCGAGCCAGCCGGCCATCAGGGCGAGCTCGTCGTCGAGGGCGGGACGCGCCTCCGGCGGCGCCCCCGGCTCCCAGTGCACCGCCTGCAGCCGCAGCACTCCGGCGGCGCGGTCTGCCTTCAGGTCGCACCGCGCGACGAGCTCGTCGCCGAACAGGAACGGCAGCACGTAGTAGCCGTGCACTCGCATCGGCGCCGGCACGTAGATCTCGAGGCGGAAGTCCATCCCGAAGATCGCCGCCGTGCGATCGCGCTGCCAGATCAGCGAGTCGAACGGGCTGAGCAACGCCTGGGCACTCACCGTGCGGGGGCGGCGCGCCTCCACGTGCAGGTAGGCCGGTCGCTTCCACCCCTCGATGGTCGCCGGGACCAGCGTCCCCTCCGCGACGAGCGCGTCCAGAGCCGGGCGGGACTGGTGCGGCTTGAGCCGGAAGTAGTCCCTCAGGCACTGTTCGGTGCCGACGCCGTGGGCGCGGGCGGCGATCAGCATCAGCTCCTTGAAGGCGACGTCGTGCGGCGGTCGGCCTGCCGGGTCCGCGGCCGCTGCGGCGAGGTGGCCGGGCAGCACGCGGTCCACGGCGGCATACCGTCGCTCGAACTGGCTGGTCCGGCCCGCGGAGCTGACCTGTCCCGCCCAGAAGAGGTGCTCGAGGGCGCTCTTGACCAACGACCAGTTCCAGCCCCACTCGTCGCGCTGGCGCGGCAGGTCGTGCTCGAGGGCTGCCTCCAGCTGGCGTGAGGTGAGCGGTCCGCGAGCCGTGACCTCGGCGAGCACGGCCGCGACCAGCTCGGGGTGCTCCCGGGCCACCCGCTGCATGCCACCCCACGCGTCGTGCAGCGCGCGCTGCATGCGGAAGTCGAGCAACGGCCACGTCGCGGGCGGGATGAGGCTGGCCTCGTGGGCCCAGTACTCGACGAGCCGTCGGGGCGACCGGTCGCGCGCCCGGTCGAGGAGCGCGGTGTCATAGGGACCCAGCCGCGAGAAGAAGGGCAGGTACTGGCTGCGCGTGAGGACGTTGACGCTGTCGATCTGGACGATCTGCACCCGGTCGATGACCTTCTGCACGTGACGCATCGTGGCCGCCCCCGGGGCGGGCCTGGGGTCGGTGAATCCCTGTGCTGCCAAGGCGATCCGGCGCGCCTGGGCGCGCGTCAGCCGCAGGGACGGAGGTGTCGTCACAGCACGTGCGCCGCTGGTCACTCGCCGGGTTCGAGGAGGTTCTCGCGGACGGCATACATGGCCGCCTCCATGCGCGAGTGGAGCTGGAGCTTCTCGAGGATGTTGCGCACGTGGTTCTTCACGGTGTTCTCGGAGATGAACAGCTGGTGCGCGATCTCCTTGTTGGCCATCCCCCGCGCCACGAGCCGCAGGACCTCGAGCTCGCGGTCGGTGAGCCGGGGCGCCCCTACCCCGGTGGGTCGTTCCCCCTGGCGCTTGCTCATCTGGGCGAACTCTGCGAGCAGCTTGGAGGCCATCGAGGGCGAGATGAGCGAGTCGCCGTTGTAGACCGCGCGCACGCCGTCGGCGATCTCCTCGCCCGGGACGTCCTTCAGGAGGTAGCCGTTGGCTCCTGCCTTGACCGCTTCGTAGAGGTCGGACTCCTCGTCGGACATCGTCAGCATGATGATCTTGGTCGACGGCACGAGCGCCTTGATGGTCTGGCAGGCCTGGATGCCCGAGGTGTGCGGCATCCGGACGTCCATGAGGACGACGTCGGGCAGCAGCTCGACGGTGCGGTCCACCGCTTCCTTGCCGTCGCCGGCCTCGCCGACGATCTCGATGTCGTGGTCCTGCGAGACGACCATCTGCAGGCCACGGCGGTAGAGGACGTGGTCATCGGCGATGACGACCCTGATCGGGTCCGCCCCGCTCGTCACACCACCATTCCCATTCGTCACGAGCCACATACTGTCATGACGGTGCCACGACGCCGGGCGAAAGCCGCGAGGGCTCGCCCGGCGTCGTCGAGCGTGGGAATCAGGAAACCTTGCGGGCGACACCCTCGTCGTCGGTGACGTCGAGGTGGATGACGCCGTAGGACCAACCCCTGCGGCGGTAAACGACGCTCGGCTGGTCGGTCTCCTCGTCGTGGTAGAGGTAGAAGTCGTGCCCGACGAGCTCCATCTCGCGGACCGCCTGGTCCAGTGCCATCGGCACGGTCGCGTGGATCTTCTCGCGGATCTCCACGGGCGAGTTGCCCTGGGCGCCGAAGGGGTCCCCTTCACCACCGACCTCGTGGACGTGGTCCTCGCCCCCGCCCTGCGCCGGCTCCTGGATCCGCGCCGTGGCGGCGGACACCGACTCGGGCGCGTGCCTCCCGCGGTGCACGCGCTTGCGGTCCTGGGCCCGCCTCAGCCGTTCCATCAGCTTGTCCAGCGCCACGTCGAGCGCTGCGTACTTGTCGTCAAGACATGCCTCGGCCCGCACGATCGGGCCCTTCACGTGACAGGTGATCTCGACCCGTTCGCAGGCCTTGGCCTGGCGCTTGTTCGACTCGTGGCTCACGATCACGTCGACGCGCTGCACGCGCGGCGCGAGCTGTGGGATCTTGGCCAGCTTTTCGTCGAGGTGGTCACGGAATCGGTCTGAGACCTGCATGTGGCGTCCGGTGACGACAATCTCCACGGTGTCCTCCATGGTTTTCGGCGGGAGTTCGAATCGGGCGGCGTGGCCCGGGTTCAGCCGCGGCACCACCCACGCTCTGACGACACGAGGGGAAGCAACCCGGTGGTCGCCCACGTCGGGGACTCGGACGTCGGCGGTGCGGGCTCCGCTCCCTGCCAGAGGGCGCCCGTCGGACCGCGTCCGAGGCGCCCTGTTTGCGTGACGTGCACGGGGGCCAGGGGGGCCATACGTCGAACTTAGACCACGCCGGGCGATTGCGACACAGGGATTGGCTGAGCCTTTACCGGGAGTTGGTGGTGCGCTGGCTGGGCGTCGGGTTCCGCCGCTGGGTGGCACAGATCGTCGCGGCGACGACCGTCGCCGCGCCGGCCGAGCGCAGCGCCCGGGCCGCCTCGACAAGCGTCGCTCCCGTGGTGAGCACGTCGTCGACCACGACGCACACGGCACCCTCGACCACCTGCGCCCAGTGCCGCCGCACGGCCATGGAGCGCTCGAGGTTGACCGCCCTCTCGCGCGCGCCGAGCCCGGCCTGGTCGGCGACCCGGCGCCGGAGTCGCAGCGCCGGGGCCACGACGGCCTCGTCGGCGGCGAAGCCACTGACCGCGTGGGCGGCCACGGACACCAGTGGCGCGTCGCCCCGAGCGCGTACGGAGGTCCGGGACGAGGGGACGGGCACGACCAGGAGTGGACCGTTGTGGCGCACCAGGACCTCGACCCCTGACCGGCAGGCGCTGACAGCGGCATCGAGGGCCCGGCCGAGGAGCTCCCCGAGCAACAGCCCGCAGTCGCGCCGACCGTCGTCCTTGTAGGCCGTCACGACTGCGGCGAGCGGCCCACCGTACGGACCACTCGCTGAGACAGGCGGGAAGCCGGAGGGGCAGGGGTCCGGATGGACCTGTCGCGGGCCCCCGAACCAGAGGCTCCGCTCGAGCGCTTCCAGGCACCCGCGGCATACAGCGTCGTCAGGCTGGCCGCAGGCCGCGCAGCTGACCGGCAGGGCCAGGTCCGTGAGGGCCCTCATCGCCCCAGGCACAGGGGTGGGCGGCGCCATGTCCCCCATCGTGGCGGCGCGGTGTGTTGGCGTCGATTCGGAGGCAGAAGCCTGTGGACACGACTAGTCTGGGCCTTGGCCTGTGGACAACTGCTGGGTGCCGGGGACGCGAGACGGGAGGCGGGTATGCGGTGGTTGCCCCATCTCGCCGTCTCCACCCGGATTCGCATCGGCATCGCGCTCGTGGCTGCCATGTTCGCGTCGGTCAGCAACGACATCCTCGGAGGCCTTCCCTGGATCCTCCTGACCGTCACGCTCGACCTCGCGGCCTCGGCCCTGCCTGTGCTCAGTCCCAAGGACACTGCCACCCGCCGCATCCAGATGACCGGGCTGCTCGTCGCTGGTGCCGTGGTGGCCGGGCTCGCGATGGGTTACACCGGGCCCTGGTCGAAGATCCTGATCCTCGTCCCCGCGTTCCACGCTGGGCTGCGACTGGGTCGGCGGGGCGCCCTGGAGATCTCGGCCGTCGGCCTGGCCTCCGGCCTCGCGACCGCGTGGTGGCTGGCCCGGCTGGACCTGGCCGAGGGCCAGGCCATCCTGCTCGCTGCCATGGTCGCCCTCGTCTTCGGGCTGCTGGGAGCCTGGTCGCACCGGATGGAGGGCGTGGCGCTACCCGTCGACCCGAACGTCGCGGCTGAGGCCAGCCTGCTGCTGCGGCGCCTGCACGAGCTCGCCGACACCCTCGACACCGGCTTCGACGCCCCCGGTTCGGCCGAGATGGCCCTCCAGGACCTCAGCAACCAGATGCGCGCGGCACGCAGCGCCATCCTGGTGGGCTACGGCGACGACCCCGCCGTGCCGCTCGCGATCCGTGGGGCGGACCGCACCCCCTGGCCCGACCCGATGGAACGGGACTCGGTCCTCGCACCGGCGTGGCACCAGGGCGTGCCCACCCTCGCGCAGTGGAAGGACGACCTGGTGGCCCGCTCGGTCATCGTCGTCCCGCTCCACGACGGCGACGGCCACCGGCTCGGGCTGATGGTCGCGGACCGGCCCCTGGTCACGCCCTTCACGGAGGAGGACCTCGCCGCGGCGGGCGCGGTTGCCAGCCGGCACGCGGCCAACATCGACCTCTCCGTGCTGTTCGCCGGGTTGCGCGAGCGCGCCGGCCTGGAGGAGCGCGAGCGCCTCGCGCGCGAGATGCACGACGGGATCGCCCAGGAGATGGTGGCGCTCGGCTTCGGCATCGACGCGGTGCGTCGCAACGCGCGCGCCCAGGGGTCGCCCCTGGCCGAGGAGCTGGACGCGCTCCGAGTCGATGTGTCCCGCGTGCTGGCCGACCTGCGACTGCACATCGGCGACCTGCGGATCGCGGTGCGTCCCGACACCGGACTGGGCGCGATGATCGGTGCCCGACTCCAGAACTTCGGCTCGTCGTCAGGAGTCACGACGCGAATGCACCTGAGCGAGACCGGTTTCCGCCTGCCAGCGCACACCGAGGTGCTCATCTACCGACTCTTCCTGCGGATGCTGGCCGATGCCCGGCACTCCCTCAACGCGCAGACCGTCGAGGTGCGCCTCAACGTCGCGGCACCCAGGGTGGAGCTCTGGATGTCGCACGACGGCACGACCTCACTGACCGAACGCGACTTCGCCGACCACCCCCTCAACGGCCTGGGTGGCGAGATCTCCGTCGAGCCCTATGCGGGAGACGGAGTCTCCCTCCGCATGCGCATGCGGGCCCGCGGCGCAGCCCCTTCCGCCACGCTGTCCAACGAAAGGATCCCCCAGCCCTCATGACCATCAACGTCGTGGTGATCGATGACCACACCCTGGTCCGCGAAGCCGTCTGCAGGATGATCGACAGCGAGCCGGACCTGTCCGTGGTCGGGCAGGCCGGTGGCATCGCCGAAGGCCGCACCGTGCTGGCCCAGAGCCTGATCCACGTCCTCGTCGTGGACGTGTCCATGCCCGACGGCTCCGGCCTGGTCATGGCCAGGGCGGCGCGCGAGGCGTCCCCACGACTGGGCATCGTCGTCCTGACGATGCACAACGACGACGAGACGCTGCTCGAGGCCCTCGACCTCGGTGCGTCGGCCCTGGTCCTGAAGTCCGCCCCGTCGGACGAGGTCATCGCCGCAGTCCGTCGCGCCGCCGTGGCACCGGACGCCTTCATGGCGACCGGCCTGGCCGAAGCCCTGCGTCGTCGCGACTCCAGTGACAAGCCGCGGCTGACGCCCCGCGAGGCCGAGGTGCTGGACCGGCTGGTCGCCGGCGACTCGATCGCCGCCGTGGCCAAGAAGCTCTACATGAGCGAGTCGACGGTCAAGACGCACGTGTCGAAGGTCTACGAGAAGCTGGGCGCCCACAACCGTGCCTCGGCCGTGATGTCGGCCCTGCGCCTGGGACTGGTCAAGTCCGAGTCGATCGGCCGCGGCGGCCGCTGAGCCGAGTCACCTCACACGACAGGCGGCACCGCTGAGCAGTCTCAGCAATGCCGCCTGTTGGCGTGTCGGAAGGCGAGCGCCTGCCTCAGAACTTCCCGGCGAACGCGTCCATCATGCGCATGATGCCGGGGCCGATGACCACGATCATGAGGGCCGGGAAGATGCAGAAGAGCATGGGGAAGAGGATCTTGACGGGCACCTTCTGGGCCTTCTCCTCGGCCAGCTGACGTCGGATCAGGCGCATCTGCACCGACTGCTCGCGCAACACCGAGGCGATCGGCAGACCCAACCGGTCGGCCTGCACGAGCGACGTGATGAAGGTCTTCACCTCCGGCACCGACGTGCGTTGGGCAAGGGAGCTGAACGCATCGCCACGTGACTTGCCGATCTGGATCTCGGACAGGACGCGGGCGAACTCGCCGGCGACCGGACCCTCGGCCGAGCGAGCGACCTGGAGCAGGGCCGCGTCGAAGCCTTGACCCGCTTCGACGCACACCGTGAGCATGTCCAGCGCGTTGGCCAGGCCCATCCGCAGCTCGTTCTGGCGCTTCAAGCCCATGTTGTAGACCAGGATGTCGGGGAGGAAGAACATGAAGGCGCCGCCACCTGCGGCGAACCCGAGGCCTCGCAGGGTCAGGTGTCCGATGGCCAGGCCGAGCAGCGCGCCGATGAAGAGCCCGAGCCCCTTGGCGCCCATGATGCGCTCGGGGGTCCACGCTGGGGGGTTGCCTGCGAGGTCGAGGCGACGGTGGATCCGGTCGGTCGTGCCCGACGGAGACAGTCGCTGAGCCAGCCGGCGCGTCTGGGCCAGCATGGGCAGCGCCAGCCGCTCCATGGCAGGCAGCTCCTCGCGGGCCACCTCGTGCGGGTCGAGCTGACGTTCGATGATGGCGAGCGATCGCGCGACACCGGTGGTCTGGCCGCTCCCCAGGGAAAAGGCGAGCACCAGGGTCATGAGGGCCATGAAGACGGCTCCAACTCCAATGATGAGCAGCATCCTCAGACCTCCACGTCCACGACTTTTTTCATCCAGATGACGCCGATCGCCATGGCGGTCAGCCCCACTGCCGACATGGCCCAGCCCATCGGCTTCGTCCAGAGCAGGGACACGTACAGGTAGTTGACCTTGAGCATGTAGAAGAAGAGGCCGATGGGAAGACCGATCAGGATGTATGCCGACAAGCGGCCTTCCGCCGACAGCGCCCGGACGTGCCGCTTGAGCTCTTCGCGCTCCCTGAGGGTCTTGGCCGTCGTCCTGAGCGTCTCGGCGAGGTTTCCGCCGACCTGACGCTGGATGTTGATGGCCAGGGCGGTCCAGCGCATGTTCTCGCTGTCCATCCGCTCGCCCACCCGCTCGAGCGCGTCGCTGATCTCCGAGCCGATGCGCGTCTCCGCGAGCGCCCTGGAGAACTCCTTGGCCGACGGCTCGGAGGCGTCCTTGGCGATGGCATCGACCGCCTGGGCCAGGGAGAACCCGGTGCCCAGGCTGCTCGCTGCCAGCATCAGCAGGTCGGGGAGCTGGTTCTCGAACTTCTTCGCCCGACGCTTGGCCAGGAAGCGCAACACGAAAGCCGGCAGGAAGTACCCCACGACGAAGCCGAGGACGATCGCCAGGATGGTCGCGATGGTGCCCCCACGGAAGAGGATCACCGAGCCACTGATGGCCACCACCAGGGCGACCAGCCGCAGGACCCACCACTCCCCTGCCCTCAGCGGCAGGTCTGCGCGGGTGATCAGCGACATGGTCTTCGTGGTCGAGTCACGACCCTCCATGACGCGCTCGCCCAGGCTCACCAGACCCTCGGACAGTGCACTGGGGGACGCCTTGGCGGCGGTGGCGGACATGACGGTCGGCCCCGCGACGTACTGCTCGATGCCGGCGACCCGGCTGCGCCGACCGCCGGTCGGGGTCCTCATGACGAACGCCATCGCCAGGCCGATGATGCCGACGAAGATCGCGACCAACCCCGCCATCAGCAGCGGCGAGAGGCCACCGGGACCGGAGAACTTCGGGGCAGCGGCCTGAGCGGCAGGAGCGGCATCGGAGGTGGGGGTCTGCTGCACGACCGGTGCAGGTGCCCCGAAGTCGAGGGCAGCGTTGGCTGTGAAGGGCTTGCCGTCGGCGACTCCGGTCAGGACGAGGTCCTGCTTCGCGCTGGCGATGCCCTTGCCGTCCACGGTGAAGTTCACCTGGGAGTCCAGCGCCTTCGCGGCAGCGTCGAAGGCAGCACGCACCGCCGCGGCATTGCCCGCGGCGGCCACCGTTCCGCCACCTGCGGACGCGAAACCGGCGAGGACGGTGTTGTCGCTCTCCCCCGTCTTGAAGCCGACGACTTCGGCGCGCACTCCGCTGGCCCGCAGGGCTGCCGTCGCGGACGCCTTGGTCGCCTTGGAGCTGGCGGTGTCGCCACCATCACTGAGCAGGATGATGCTGCGGTCGGCGTAGGGCCCCATGGCGCGGGCCGCGATCGCCACGGCGTCGTAGAGCGTCGTCTCGCCGCGTGAGCGGAGGGCATTGACGGACTTCTGGACCGTCGCGCGGTTGAGGGTCGGCGCGACGTCGACACCTGCGGTGCCGGCGAACGACACCAGCCCGACGGCGACATCCTTGGGCGCCTCGGCGAGGAAGGCACTCACCGCCGAACGAACGGTCTCCATCCCGGTCTCACCCATGGACCCGCTGGTGTCGACGACCAGCATCGTCGCCCGCTTGGTGGCGGCGACCGGCACCACGGTGATCGGCACCTCACGTCCCGCGAGCGTGGCCTTGAGACTCGCGGCCTCGATCGAGCCGGTGCCCTTGGCGCCACGCACGGTGAGCACCCCGGAGACCGTCATTCCGGTGACCTTGGTCGAGCTGACCGACGCCGGGTTGTCCTGGGCCGCACCGGCGGACGTCGCCGTGACGGTCAGGCCCACGAGGGCCACCGCCGCGATGCCCAACGTCACCGTCGGACGGATGTTGATGCGCACCTACATGCCCCTCACGAAGATGTCCGCCGCCAGGGTGATGCCCTGGTCCACGAGGTCCTGGGTGAACTTGGGACGGAGTCCGGTGCTGACCAGCGAGCCCCGGAACCGGCCCTGTTCGTCCCGTCCCGCGCTGTAGTCGAAGGTGAACAGGTCCTGCATGGTGATGACGTCGGTCTCCATGCCGGCAACCTCGGTGATGGCGACGATCCGGCGGGATCCGTCCTTCATACGAGCCTGCTGGATGATCAGGTCCACGGCGCCGGCAACCTGCTCGCGGATGGCACGCACCGGCAGGTCGACGCCCGCCATGAGCACCATGGTCTCCAGTCGGGAGAGGCTGTCGCGCGGGGTGTTGGCGTGAACGGTCGTGATGGAACCATCGTGACCGGTGTTCATGGCCTGGAGCATGTCCAGCGCGGCGCCGTCACGGACCTCACCGACGACGATGCGGTCAGGACGCATACGCAGGGAGTTCTTGACGAGCTCGCGGATGGCGATCTCGCCGCGACCCTCGACGTTGGACGGTCGCGCCTCCAGCCGCAGGACGTGGTCCTGCTTCAGCTGCAGCTCGGCGGCGTCCTCGATCGTGATGATCCGCTCGTCGTCGGGGATGAACGAGGAGATCACGTTGAGCAGCGTCGTCTTGCCCGAGCCGGTACCTCCCGAGATCACGATGTTCCGGCGACCCTTGACGCAGGCGATCAGGAAGTCGCGCACCCGAGGGGTGAACGTCCCGAACGCGATCAGGTCCTTGTCCGTGAACGGGTCCGTGGAGAACTTTCGGATCGTCAGCATCGCGCCGTCGATGGCGATCGGCGAGATCACGGCGTTGACACGGGAGCCGTCAGGCAGTCGGGCGTCGACCAGTGGGCTGGCCTCGTCCACGCGTCGGCCGACGCGAGCGACGATCTTGTCGATCGTGCGGCGCAGGTGCGCCTCGCTGCTGAAGTGGGCCTCGACGGGGTAGAGCTTGCCAGCCCGCTCGACGTAGATCCGGTCAGGTCCGTTGACCATGATCTCGGTGATCTCGCTGTCGCGGAGCAGTGGCTCCAGGGGACCGTGACCCAGGATCTCGTCGGCCACCTCCTGCGCGATGCGGGTGCGGTCTGCCAGCGAGAGCGGGGTCTCCTCGGAGTCCATCACCTCCTGCAGGGTGTGGCGGACCTTGCTCTCGAGCTCGCTCTGGTCCAGGTGCGGGTCGTAGAGCTGGGGCCCCAGGGAGTCGAGCAGGGCCTGGTGCACGCTGGCCTTGACTGCTGCGAACGGGTCAGCGATGCGGAGCTTCTCGCCGTGGGCTGCCGGTGCGTTGTGCGAAGCCGCGGCGCTCTGCTGCTGCTGGCCGCGACGGACACTCTCCAGCCGGTCGGCGAGGCTCATCGCTTACCTCCACGTGAAAGGGACCAGCGCTCGTTGCGGCGCTTGGGCTGCCCGGCGCCGCCTTCGTCCGACAGCACGCCGGCTCCGTCCCGCTGGCGCAGGTACTCGTCGGCCAGGTGGCGGAACGCGACGCTGACGGGGTGCTTGGGGTCGTCGAGGACGATGGCCACGCCACGGTTGACCGACGCCGGCACCGCGGTGCTGCTGGGCACGCTCACGGCAATCTCCTGCTTGATGGCGGTGACGACGTCTTCCGCCCGCAGGCCGACCTTGGCGTCCGAGCGGTTGAGCACGACCAGTCGCGAGTCCTTCGGGTTGCCCAGGAGGTCGAGCGTGTCGAGGGTGAGGCGCAGGTTCTTGACCGCCGGGATGTCCAGGGTCGCGATCAGCACCAGCAGGTCGCTGTTGTCGAACGCGGCCAGGACGTGCTCGGTGAAGGCCGGTGGCGTGTCGATCACGACGTAGTCGTAGGCGCGACGCGCGACGCGCAGCGCCTCGGCGATCAGGGTGCCGGGCACCCTGTCGGCGTCGCTGGGCTCGGCCGGCGCGCACGCGGCATCGAGGCCGGACTCGTGGTGCGTCACGATCGACCTCAGGCCCGCCTCGTCCAGGTGGCCGGCCATGCTGATCAGGTCGGAGATGGAGTTCTGCGGGAGCATCTGGAGGCTGATCCCGACGTCGCCGAAGGCAAGGTCGAGATCCACCACGAGCACCTTGGCCCCCGTGGACGCGAGGTAGGCGCCGAGGTTGGTCGAGAAGGTGGTCTTGCCGACCCCACCCTTGGCCGAGAAGACGGTGATGATCCGACCCTCGCGGGTTGCGTCGGTGCTGTAGCCCGTGACCTTCTGCGACAAGTCCCGACTGCGCCGGGCTGCATCGGCAAGGCCGGTGAGGTCGTCAGCTGCGAGGACCTCCCGGACGCCGGCGCGCAGCGCCTGGGCGAGAACCGTCACGTCCACCCGGCGACGGAGCAGGATCACCCCGAGGTCCGGACGCTCGACCCGGCACTGCTCGGCGAGGTCGCAGGCAGCCGGCATGTCGACCTCTGGGCCGATGACGATCAGGCGGTCATCGGGGTGGTCCAGCATGGCGCGGTTGACGGCGGCAGCGTTCTCGACGCGGACCAGGTTCCCGCCGACGGCAAAGCCGAGCCGGTCCGGCGCCGTGGGGTCGGTGTCCCAGAGGATCGTCATCGCAGGGCGCCGGAGAGGTCGAAGAGGTTGAGGTCGGTGACGATCTTGAGGCCGTCCATCTTGAGGTCGCTGCCGCGGAGGGCGGCGTAGAGGTTGCCGTTGTTGATCCCGTGGATCAGCCTGGCCGCCTCGGCCGGCGTCACACCCACGGTGACGAGGAAGCTCGGGGCCGTCGACTCTGCGGTGCCCTTGTCGGTTGCCGAGTCCTGCTTGGCGTTGCCCGGGTTGAGGGCCGTCTGCCCCATGCCGATGACGAGGACATCGGGGAGCAGCAGGCTGGTTCCCTGGACGTCGGCCTCGTTGAGGGCCTTGGACTTGGAGTCGTCGCCGATCGCCTTGATCTTGTAGGAGGTGAAGATGGCGATGTGGGTGCCGGGCGTGACGAACGTGCCGACGCGAGCCGGGTCGCTGAGCTCGACGGAGACGGCCACCTTCCCGGCCGGCACCTCGATGGCCTTCTCGCCCACGGGGGTCACACCGAAGCGGGCGGAGGTGATGAACTCACCGGCCTGGATGTCGCTGAGGGCGATCAACGGGCTGTTCGCGTCGGTCACCTGGCTGAGGGCTCCTGCCGGCGCGCCCTTGGCAGCCACGGTGGTCTGCTCGATCAGTCCCTCGCGGTTGGCGTCCTTCAACGTCGTGCCCGCAGGAACGACCTTCTTGGCGTAGTAGACCAGCGTTGGCTGCTGGGCCGAGACCGCCCTGGCGTCGGCGCCACGCACGTACAGCATGACGGAGACGACCCCGACGAGGGCCACGACTGCGGCGACGATGATGGCGAGGAACCTGCGTCCCATGATGAGGGCCTGTCTTTCGTTTCGATCGTTGGGTGTTCAGCCGAGAAGGCGTGGGGTGTCCAGCCGGGGAGGCGTGGTGTGGTCAGCCGAGGAGGCTGATCGTCTTGGGGCCGGCGTTGCCACCGGACGGGTCCGGAGTGCCGCCAGGGAGAAGGGGCGCAACGTACCAGCCCCACAGGCAGCCCTGGCTGTCCTTGGTGCAGCCGACCGTGACGTTGCCGCTCGAGTCCGTGATGACCGGGTCGTAGCCGTTGAAGAGCTTGTTGGCCGCGTTGCCCTCGAAGTCCACGCCGGCCAGGTAGAAGCCGGCGATGCCCGCGAGCGTGTACGTGGTGCCCTGGCCGGTACCCGAGCTCGACTGGGCGATCGGGATGTAGACGATCGAACCCACCTTGAGGGGCAGGATGTCAGCGCACCCCTGGCTGGAGGACACGCCGCCAGTCCCTCCGATGACTCCGTTCAGACCCTCCGCGACACACGTGCTGTTCGAGTCGCCCGCCTGGTCGAGCCACCCGAAGTTACCGGGGGTGTACTGGCCCGGCCCGGACTTGCCGCAGTTCGCTGAGCCGGCTGTGGGGTCGGTCATGATCTGGATCGTGGCCACCTGGGCGGAGTCGACGACGCTCGGGATCTTGGGCAGTGGGTTGGCGCCCAGGCTGGCGGCCGGGGTGTACGGCGGCAACGGAGGGAACGACGTGCCGCCGCTCGTCGCGGCCTGCCAGGCACAGAGCGACTGGATGATGGGGATGACCTTCAGCGGGTCGTACCCTGCCGTGAATCCCACCTGGGAGCAGGCCTGCACCTCGACACCGCTCGACTGGCCACTCAGCGCCTTGGCGAAGGAGTAGGGCAGGATCGTGCCACCGCCGACCTCACGGGTGCGGGTGTAGGCACGCACCCACTTCGCGGGCATGGTGGCGGGAGCGACGCAGTCGGTGAGCGACGTCGTCAGCGCGGGACAGGTGGGCAGGCCCGTTGCTGTGCCGCAGATGGCCGGGTTGCCGTCAGCACGGGAGATCGAGGTCGTGCCGTCCATGGCGTTGCCGTTGGCCAGGTTCTGGCGCTTGGTGGCGTCACCGGCGAGGCAGCTGGCCAGCTTGGCACAGTCGATGGCCACCGAAAGTGCCACTGCATCTGCGCCGTTCTGGAGCTGTTGCCGCTCGCTCTTCATGTGACCGAGGTCGACCGTCAGGGCGGCACAGCCGAGCAGGACACCGGTCCCGAACAGGACGACGACGATGATGGCGACGGCGCCGCGTTCGCGGCGCGCACTCAACCAGCGTGGGGTGTGTCGCATCCTCAGCCTCCGCATCTCATCTGGGCCGTCTCGGTGTAGTCCTTGCCTGCGCCGCCCTGCCACAAGATGCCGCTGAAGTGGAACGTCACGGCTACTGCCGCGTAGTCGTTGGCATTGGGACACATCGTGACGACGGCGGTCATGTTGCCGGCCATCGGGTTGGCCCCAGCGAGCTCGGCCCGGGACTTGGCCTGGGCACTCGTGTAGTTCGGGGCGAGGGCGGCGAGCCGCACACCCTCGCGGGCACCCTGCTGCGCGGCGATGATGCCGCTGAAGATGCGGGAGAAGTCGATGATTCCGAAAACGAGCGCGATGAGGACGGGGAGCACGATGGCCATTTCCACCGCAGCCGCTCCCCGCTCTCGACCTCGCTTGACGTTGTGCATGGTTGTCACAACCACCAGTTGACCGAGGTGAACAGGGCCAACACCTTGTCGCCGGTCAGGGCGACGGTTGCCACGATGACGGCGGCAATGAGGGCCATCAGCAAGCCGTACTCGACGGCGGTTGCGCCACGCTCCACGAAATGCTGACGGCTGATCCTCATCACGTCGACTTCCTCAGACTGCGGTGTTGACGGTTGTGAACGCGTCGTTGATCTTGCCACCGAGGGTGGCGACGACAGCGACGATGACGGCCGCGATCAAGGCGACCAGGAGGCCGTACTCGACGGCCGTGGCACCACGCTCAGACGTGCGGGCGTGGAAGATGGTGGTGTGGAGCGGATGCGGTCGGGCCACTTCGACGTCAGACTGCGGTGTTGACAGTCGTGAACGCGCTGTTGATCTTGCCACCGAGGGTGGCAACCACGGCCACGATGACGGCGGCGATGAGGGCCACGAGCAGGCCGTACTCAACAGCGGTCGCGCCACGCTCAGAGGTGCGGGCGTGGAAGACGCTGGTCTGGAACTTCGCGATGGTCTTGAGCATTGTGATATCCCTTTCAAAGGCTGTGTATCCCGCGGCTCAGACCACTGCGGTACTGCGCCGAGGTAGAGACTGCCGTTTGCGGGGCCTGCGCCACATCGGCTGTTGGGGTCCAACGCCGCTGGCTGATGGTCGACGGCTGCATCGTCCGAACGGTGGATGGCACCCCGGGGGTGGCGCGCTATGCGAATGGATCGTCGCGGCGCGTCACCGAGCTCGCGGCAACCTGGGTCACCTCGCGGCGACCACCAGGTCGGTGCCCTCGCCGACCCGCTGCCACCTGCTGCCGGCGCGGATGAGCACCTGGTGCTTGTCGGTTGTCACGACCAGTCCACGCTCCCCGTTGACCGTCGTAATCGACTGTGCCCCAGCGATATCCGGCCCTGCGGCTATCGCTCCACCCAGGGGGACCAGCCATGGCCGGACCACCTGCGAGGGCGTCAGCCGGCCCAGGACCGCCAGCGTGGCGTCGTCCACCCACACGAGGTCGCGGGCCAAGGTCAGCGTCGGCGCCAGTCGGAGCGGCTCCGCCAGAGAGGCCGGCAGCCCGTTCGGTTGCCGCACGACTCCGGCCACGTCCACGCGTGGGTCCGTGCCGTCCCCCTTGGTGGTGATGACCGCGAGGCGCTGCCCGTCGGGCGAGAGCCGCAGGCTCACCACCGACCGGTCTGCGAGCCAGTCGACAGCCACGACCCGGGGCAGTGCCTTGGATGCGTCCGCCGGGTCGGCAGCGGCATTGATGGCCCAGACCTTGGTCGTGCCGTTGCTTCGACCCGCGACCCAGAGCACGTCCTCACGGTCGTAGGTCGGCCGGGTCAGCCGCGTGCCGGGCGAGACGAGCTGCACCTGGCTGTTGCCACGCCACCGCGCCAGCTGGGCGCGGTCGCCTCCGACGGCCGCGACCTCCTGACCGTTGCGGGACATGGCCAGATAGGCCCACCCCGGTTGCACCGCGGGCAGCGTTGCCGTCTCGGGCGGCGGGGTCCGCTCGACCGAGTCGCCCACGTCATCGGGATCCACGGGGACCAACGCCGTCCCCACGCGTAGGAGGGGCTTGACGACCGGGTCGGACGGGGTGGGGAAGCCCAGAGCCGACAGCGAGTCGACCGTGCTCTCGCCATTGGGCATCTGCAGGTCGGCGCCCTCGAGCCTCAGCGCGACGCGTTCGACGCCGGGCGCCTGGGTGACTGTTGCGAGGAACTGGGCGCCGAGGTTCTGGCGTTGGCCGGGGTCGTTGCCCAGCCGGGTGGCCGCGAGGTCGACTTTCGCCGTCCCCGAGTCGATGGTGACCGCATCGACCGCCAGCTGCGTCCCTGAGGGGATGTCGGTCCTGACTGCTCCCCTGAGGTAGCTCGGCACCCCGGTGAGCAGCGACCTGGCCAGCCTGGTCGCCAGCCCGGTGCCGAGCGGCAGCCAGCGGACGTCCGGCACCAGTCGGTGGTCGCCGGCGGACACGTAGTAGATGCGGAACGGGTCGTACAACCGGTCGAGGTCGGCTCGGCTCAGCCAGGTGCCGAAGTTGTCCGGCATCGTGCTGATCCGCCACTCCCCACTCGATCGGGACAGTCCGAAGGTGACCTGCACGCGCGAGCTCGGGGGCAGCTCCTGATAGCGACCCGAACCGTCGATCCGCGCGATGGCGTTGGCGACAGCCGTGACGGTGTTGTCGGAGGACGGCGTGTAGGTCAGCTCGGAGTCGGAGCCGAAGACGACGACGGAGGAGTCCGGCCGCCAGGAGCCCTGGGGCCCGGACCCGAGGTAGGACCGCGCCGCCTGGTATCCGTCGTCACTGGCTGCGGCGGCCCTGATGAACCCCTGCACCACCTGCTGCGGCGAGGACCCCGGCGCCACCGGGTTGACCTCCACCCGCACCTCGTTCTCCTGCACCGAGCCGACCTCGAGCCCGGGCTGGATGGTCGAGCTGGTGGACAGCCCCCCGCACGCGCCGACGGCGAACACACCACACACGGCCAGGCTCGCGGCATACCGGCGCCTCATCGGGGACTCCACGGCGCGGTGGGGGTATGCCGCGTGCTCGCCACGGGGGGCGACGCGCCATCCTGCGTGGGGACGCCGGCCGGCCGCGCGGCCGCAGCCGGCGGCTCGGGCACGTCGCTCGGCCGCAGCGGCAGTGGCGCCTCGACGATCGGCCGGTCGGCGTGCCGGGGCAGGGTGAGCCGGAAGCAGGACCCCTCCCCCGGTTCGCCCCATGCCTGGAGCCAGCCGTCGTGGAGCCGGGCGTCCTCCAGCGAGATGGCCAGGCCAAGGCCGGTCCCTCCGGTGGTGCGGGCGCGGGCCGGGTCGGCACGCCAGAACCGGTTGAAGACCAGCGCACCCTCACCGGGGCGCAGGCCGACGCCGTGGTCGCGCACGGTGACGGCAGCCGCGCTCTCGTTGACGGCGATGGCGATCTCCACGGGGCGACCCTCCCCGTGCTCGAGGGCGTTGACCACCAGGTTGCGCAGGATGCGTTCGACGCGACGGGCGTCGACCTCGGCGTCGCACCGCCCGTTCGAGGTCACGGTGACGGCGCTGCCCCAGCGGTCGGCGATGGGCTGGGCCGACTGCACCGCCCGCGAGACCGTTGCCCGCAGGTCGGTGACCTCGGAGTCGAGGGCCGCCGCTCCCGCGTCGAACCGGCTGATCTCGAGCAGGTCCGCCAGCAGCTCCTCGAACCGGTCGAGCTCGTTGTGCAGCAGCTCGGCCGAGCGGGAGACCGCGGGGTCGAACCCCCTGCGGGAGTCGTGGATCAGGTCGGCGGCCATCCGGATGGTGGTCAGGGGCGTGCGCAGCTCGTGCGAGACGTCCGAGACGAACCGCTGCTGAACCCGGGAGAGGCCTTCCAGCTGGCGGATCTGGGTCTGCAGGCTGTCGGCCATCTCGTTGAAGGACTTCGCCAGGCGGGCCAGGTCGTCCTCACCGCGCGCTCGCATGCGTTCGTTGAGCCGCCCCGACGACAGCCGCTCGGCGACCACGGCGGCACGGCGGACCGGGCTGACGACCTGCCTGGTGACGACCCAGGCGATGACGCCGACGAGGAAGACCAGGGCCAGTCCACCGATGAGGAACGTGCGGGTGATGAGGTCGAGGGTCGCCTGTTCGCGCTGCATCGGGAACACGGCGTAGAGGTCGTACTTCCCCGCGAGGGGCACCTCGACCTGTGAGCCCACGATGACGGCCGGGACGTCCCCGCCGCTCTTGGGGTCCGTGATGCCGATCAGCATCACCTGTTGGCGACGTGGGTCGGCGCGCACCGCCTCGCGCAGCGAGATCGGGACCACCGGGAGCCCCACCCGTCCACTGGAGAGCGTCTGCACCGACGTGTTCGACGTGTTGTCGAGGCTGCGGGTCATCACGAGGTAGCGCTCGTTGTCGCCCCCCGGAGAGGCAGCGCTCTGGACGGCCTGCCGCGCCAGCAGGTTGAGGTCACCCTCGCTGCTCGTGCGGTCGCTGTTGTCGAAGCTCCCCTGCACCTCGGTCGTCAGCCGGGAGGCCTCGAGCTTGGCCGACTCGATCCGGTCCTGCTCGAGACCGTCGGAGATGGACGAGAAGAGGTAGGAGCCGAGGAGCAGGACCACTGCGAAGCCCAGCAGCATCGTGGAGGTCACCACCCGGAACTGCAGGGACGCCCGCCACAGGTGCGCCAGCAACCGCACCCAGACCGTCAGCCGGCGTCGAGCTCGCCCCAGGATGGCGCGGACAGCGCGCAGCCCTTGGGCGCGGTGGTCGGACAACCGCGGTGTCGGCGTCCGACCAGGCCTCGGACGGGCCGACTCGGACATGGCTAGTTCGGGCCGGCCTTGTAGCCGACGCCGCGCACCGTCACGACGATCTCGGGGTGCTCGGGGTCGTGCTCGATCTTGGAGCGCAGCCGCTGCACGTGGACGTTGACCAGCCTGGTGTCGCCTGCGTGGCGGTAGCCCCACACCTGCTCGAGGAGCACCTCGCGGGTGAAGACCTGCCACGGCTTGCGGGCCAGGGCGACGAGGAGGTCGAACTCGAGCGGCGTGAGGGACAACGCAGTGACGTCCCGCTTGACCGAGTGGCCTGCCACGTCGATGACGAGGTCGCCGATCTCGAGCCGCTCGGGCTCCGGTTCGTCGCCGCGACGCAGCCGCGCCCTGATGCGCGCGATGAGCTCCTGCGGCTTGAACGGTTTGACGACGTAGTCGTCGGCGCCGGACTCCAGCCCCACGACCACGTCGACGGTGTCGGTGCGCGCCGTGAGCATGACGATGGGGACCCCCGACTCGGCCCGGATCCGGCGGCAGACCTCCATGCCGTCCAGACCGGGCAGCATCACGTCGAGCAGGACCAGGTCGGGTCGGCTGTCACGGAAGGCCCCCAGGGCCCCGGCCCCGTCGGCCACGTGGGACACCTCGAGTCCCTCGTTGCGCAGGACGATGCCGAGCATCTCCGCCAGCGCCAGATCGTCATCGACGATGAGCACGCGACCCTTCACCTGCGTCAACCCTCTTTCCAGCAGTCAGCAATGATTTCCCCCGAATCATCACACACGCAACGCGGGAGGTGTCCGAGCCACGAGCCTCACCGCGGACTTTCGCGGACGAACAGGTGCCAGTCACCGATGACCCGGGCCGTGCGCCACGTCGGGTCGGCCTCCACCAGCGCCATCGCTGGGCGACCCTTCTCGACGGCCACGACATCGGCCGAGTCCCACGCCCGTCGACCGGCGGGGTCGCCGGCGAGGAAGTCCAGGTAGACGGCCTGGTCCGCGGGGGCGAAGGCATCGATCGGGTCGCTGACCCAGACAGTGAGCCCGTCGGCCGCCAGCTGCTCGACTCCCGGTTCGGTGGCCAACACCACACCGTCGTCACCGGCCAGGTCGCGCACGGCCGACACCACCGGGCCGGGCACGTAGCCGGGCACCGCTTCCTTGGTCGCGAGAGCCGCCGTCCACACGGCCACCGCGAGGAGCGACCAGATCAGCCAGGGCACAGGGCGGGGGCGCCGCAGGTCGACCCGGGGCGACTCGTCGCCCAGGGTCGACCGCTCAGCGTCGGAGGTGCCCGTCACGAGGAGGAAGAGCCCCAGGGCGAGCCAGACGCCGTTGCGCGCGGCGATCAGCGTCGCGATCACGAGCAGGCCCGCGACGACGTACTCCCACGCGGCCCGTCGCGACCTCAGGAACAGGACCAGCACCACCAAACCGGCACCGAGCAGCAGGGCATCGAAGGGGCGCCGCGGATCCGGAGCGGACCACAGCTCGGAGCCCCGCTTGGCGGCCTCGTTGGAGAAGACGCCGACGTAGTAGTGGAACGTGCCGAGCCCTGCGGGGGTGAGGAACAGGGCGCCGAGCGTGGTGACGCCCACGGCGATGGTCTCTGCCGGGCGCCGGTGGAGGCGGCTGACCAGGAGGTGGCAGCCCGCGACCGCAACGCCGACGAGCACCGCGCCGTGCAGGTTCGCCCAGACTGCCACCAGCACCGGGAGCAGCCAGATGCTGCGCGTCGGCCGCTGCGCCTGCCGTGTGAGGATCACCATGAGCACGGCAAAGGGCACGAGGGAGAGCATCTGCAGCCGCACGACCACCAGCGCCTGGAGGGACATGGTTGCCACCAGGAGCATCACGCCTGCGACTCTCGCGTCCCGCGCCCCACGACGCAGCGCAGTCACGGCGAGCAGGAGCAGGGCCGCAAAGCCCATGGCTCCCTGCAGGGCGAGCAGTCCACGATCGCCGGCACCGGTGGCGGCGGCGAAGAGCAGCTCGGCCAGGACCGGCACGTTGTGCCATCCCGCGGAGGGGGCCGCAGCGAAGGGGATGTGGTGCGGGATGCTGCCCGTGTCGACGATGTGCCTCCCGAGCGCGACGACCCAGAACGCGTCGGCCCCCACGATGGCCTGCCACGCGGAGAATGCCGTGACCGCCGACAGCGCGGCGAAGGTGCGCCACGACCAGCCCAGGGCGCTGGCCGAGTCCCGGGCCAGAGGTCGAAGGGTGCTCACGGGCCCAACACTGGCAGAGGCGTCACTTGAGGACCGAGAGGGTCGAGGAGTAGTCATCGGTCCAGTCCACCCTCCGCCCGGTGAGCGGCTCCCATCCCCGGCTCGCGGCAAACGGAGCGAGCCGGTTCTCGTCGGACGACATGACCACCCACGTGCTCCGGGTGGCTCCGGGGCCGTCGCCCTTGGTGGCCACCCGAGCGGCCCACCCGAGCGACGCGGCGCTGCCGGTCAGGACGGGCGCGAGGTCGAAGACCCTGTTGCTGATGTGGACGACGAGCAGTCCTCCTGGCCGCAGGCTGTTCGCGTAGACGCGCATCGCCTCCTCCGTCAGCAGGTGCACCGGGATGGCGTCGGAGCTGAAGGCATCGAGCACGAGGAGGTCCAGCGAACGGGGCGCCAGCTTGGCCACTTCGAGGCGGCCGTCGCCCACCACCACGTCGACGTGTGCGGCCGAGTCCGAGAGGTAGGTGAACATCCGCGGGTCGCGGGCGATGGCGACGACGGCAGGGTCGATCTCGATGAAGGTGAAGCGCTGCCCCTGCGCTCCATAGGCCGCCAACGTGCCCACCCCCAGGCCCACCGCCCCGACGTCGGCGATCCCCGGGGTCGCGAACACGTCGCCCAGCGGGCCGGTGCGCGCGTAGTAGGTGGTCGGCTCGCCGCGCTGACCGCCGAGCCACTGCGTGCCGTGGACGGTGGTGCCGTGGGCGAACTCGTGCTGGCCCTCGCTCTCGGACACGCGGTAGCTGCCGAAGAAGGTGCGCCGATGGTCCAGGGATCCCTGGTCCAGCTTCACCTCGACCCCCACGAACGTGAGCAGCAGGACGACGGCCACGACCATCCTCCGCGTCGACAGCAGCCACCCCGCCAGGGCAGCCAGGGCCAGTCCCACCAGGGCGAGCGCCATGGAGTCTGCCCACCGACTGATCACCAGGCCGAGGGCCGCCGCACCGACCAGGGCGCCGAGCACGACACCGGCCCTGCGCAACGCCCACCCCGCCGCTGACGCTGACGCCGGCGTTGAGTCCGCCACGGACGCCGACTGGTCGGCACGAGACGGGGGAACAGCCTTGCCGATGAGCAGGAGGGGCACCAGTGCCGCGACGATCGGGTACTCGAGGACGCGGTCGAAGACCAGGGGCGCGAGCATGCCGTTGAGCAGTCCACCCAGCGCTCCGCCTCCCGCCACCACCAGGTAGAAGTGCGTGAGGTCACCCACCGCCGGACGGTCTGCCGCAAGTCGCGCGTGGGCGACGAACGCCACCAGCGCCAACATCACCATGTTGAGCACGACACCGAGCAGGATGGGGGTGCGAGCCTGCATCATCGCGGCCGCCGCGGCGAGGACCGTGCTCGCCACCGCCAGCCGAACCACAGCCGCCGGAACGTGGCGTGAGGTGCGGCCGAACGCGATGACGAAGGTGGCGAGGTAGATCGCGAGTGGTACCACCCAGAGCAGCGGGATGGGGGCGATGTCGGTGCTCACGTGGGCCGTGACGGCCAACATCATCGCGGAGGGCAGGAAGGCCCAGAGTGCCCATTGCCCCTCGCGTCGTAGTCGAGCCCTGGGGCCTTCGGGCCGGGGAGCGGCCTCAGCGGGCGGCGACCCTGCGGGACCGACGCGACCGCGGCTGACCGACAGGCGGGTGAGGCCGGCGCACGTTGCCGTCAGCACGACGAACCCCACGAACCCCCACGACCACCACGTCCGCTGCTGAGCCAGCGAGAGGTGTGGTTCCACGATGAACGGGTAGGCCAGCAGCCCCCCGAAGCTGCCGAGGTTGCCGGCGGCGAACAGGAAGTACGGGTCGTCAGCGCGCGGCCCGCCGGTCCACGAGTACCACCGCTGCAGGAGCGGCCCGGCGGTGGAGATGACGAGGAAGGGCAGCCCGATCGTGGCCAGGAGGACCCTCAGGAGCCAGAGCACCGGCGACGCGGTGGCGCTCGGCGCGGCATCTGGAGGGAGGGCGATCGGCAGTACCGCGAGGGGGGCCAGCAGCACGAGGACGTGCACCGGGGGCTGCCAGGCCGGTCCGAGGCGCCGGGTCGTGGCGTGGGAGTAGGAGTAGCCGAGCAGGAGGAGCACCTGGAAGAACAGGCTGCTCGTGCTCCACACGGTGGCCGATCCACCGAAGGACGGCAGGACCAACCGCGCCACCATCGGCTGGACCACGAACAGGAGCGCGGCGCCTGCGAACGCGGTGAGGGTGAAGACGCAGACGAGCACGATCTCCCGGGGTCGACCGGCGGGTCCACCGGCAGGTCGACCGGCCCGCCGACCGGTCCGCCGCACGACCGGTCGGGATGTCTTCACAGCGTCGAGTTGCGGCACCTTCATGGCATCAAGGGCGTCGTGCTCGTCACGGCCAGCGAAGCGCCGACCCAGTAGTACTGACACACGAGGCCGGCCGCAGCCGCCAGCCCCACTGCGCACCACCGCGCGCGGCTCAGACCATTCGGTCCGGGACTCCCGACCACGAGCAGGCCCAGGGTGGGGGCCAGCAGGAGGTAGCGCAGGATCCCGGTGTGCATGGGGGTGAACGTGAGCAGGAACAACGGATAGGCGATCGCCCAGGTGCGCAGCTCCAGGCTCCAGCCTGAGCCCAGCTTGCTCAGGGTGCTCAACACGAGGAGGCCGGCTATCAGGAGCACGAGGACCAGCCCCGTGGCGCCGGCGGCCTTGAAGGCGGACGCGAACCATCCGAAGCGATACTCACCGGCCAGCATCGACGTGCGCTGGAATCCCTCGTTGTGACCGAGCACGACCGAGGCGATGGCTGACCACAGGAAGGTGCTGCCGACGGCGACCGCACACAGCAGCGCAGGCGCGACCGCACGCCGACCCCGGAGGGCACCGAACCCCTCGCGGCGGACGCGTTCGGCGATCTGGACGGCCACGACCACGGCCAGGACGGGGGTGATCAGGCGCGTCATCGCCAGAGCGGAGACCGGCGCTATCGCCAGCAGGTACCGCTGGTGCTGGATCGCCCAGAGAGCCAGACCGAGGAACAGCATCCCCAGCGCCTCGCTGTAGGCAGCCTGGAACAACGGGGCGGTGACGAAGGTGCAGGCCAACAGGGTCCCGGCGGTCGCCAGGGCGCGGCCACCCGCGCGGTCCAGCACGCGGAACCACACGAGCATCGCCAGGGCACCCGCGACGACGTTGACGACAGTCATCGACCACGCGAACGACAAGCCCGTGACTGCCATGACGGCGCGCACGACCATCGGGAACCCGGGCGGGAAGGCCCAGGTCCACATCGTGGTGAAGCGTTCGGTGGCGGACTCGCTGCCCGTGGGGACCTGGTAGCCGTCCGTGGCGATCGCCTGGAACCACTGTCCGTCCCAGTTCGTCACGACGCCGAGGTAGCCCGGGTCGGCCGGGAGCTCCTGATAGACGAAGTACGGGGGGAACCCGTTGCGGACGATGTCCGGAAAGGTGTCGAAGCCCACTGCGATCTGGGACTTCGAGGCCACGGCGATGAACACGAACGCAGCAACGCGCGTCAGGAGGAAGACACCCAGCGGCCAGTACCACGAGAAGCTCGCACCCCTCCACGCCCTGACCGACGGGGCTGTCGTGGCGCGAGCCTCGCTGACGGCGGTCATGGTGGGGTGTCCTCGGGAGCGGCAGACAGTGACCGACGCAGTATGTCCGTTTTGACGTGGGCGCGCCGCTCCGCGGCTGGGCGGCTCATCCGTTCAGTCATCATCGCCTGGCCATTGGACCCACAGGACTGTCGCGACTAGGCCGGCGCCTGCGACGGCGCCAGCGCCGGGGCGTGACCGTCCTGGACGTTCTGGACGTCCTCGACGTAGAACCAGTCACCGCCCACGTCCGTGAGGGTCGCCCCGGCAGGAGCCCCAGCGACGGCCTGCCAGTTCCAGGGGTACGGGAAGAAGTGCAGGTGCAGGTTGAACGAGTACCGGTAGGGCCTCTCACGGGGGACCACGACGATGAGCCTGCGGCGGGTCACCCGGCGCAGCTCAGCCAGGGCCAGGTCGATCCGCTGCACGTGTTCGAGCGTGTGGGTGGACACCACCGTGTCGAACGCCTGGTCCTCGAAGGGCAGCTGCTCGACTGATCCCTCGTGGTAGGAGATCTGGGCGTCCTTGGGCAGCTCGCCATCCAGCACGATGTCGCAGCCGACCACCTTCGGCGCAATGCTGGCCAGCCTCTCCACCAGGTAGCCGCGCCCACATCCGGCATCGAGCACGGACTCACCCACCACGCTGCGCAGGATGGCTTCGACCGACTTGCCGTTGAGGTCGGTGCATCCCTGGACCTGCTGCAGGTCCGACGTGCGGGCGTAGACGTCGACGAACTCGGCAGGCGACATCGAGAAGCCGTCCTGCTTGAAGTCCGCGAACGTGCGGTACCGGTTCCCGAAGGCGACACGGAGGAGCGGCCACATCAGGACCCGGCTGTCACGCAGGACCGGGGGAACCCAGTTGTCCAGGAAGTTCCTGATCAGCAACGCCCGCTCACGCGCAATCGCCACGTCCACACCTCTCGCCCGGGAACGTTGGGAAGGTACCAGTTCGGTGCCGAGCACCAGGGCCAACGCACCGCACACGACGTATGCCGCCCGCTCGAGGTGAGCGGGCGGCATACGGGATGGTGCGTGGCGGGGCCGAACCGCCGGTGGGGCGCAGCCTCAGTAGCGGTAGTGCTCCGGCTTGTAGGGGCCGGCCACGTCGACACCGATGTAGGCGGCCTGCTCCTTGGTCAGCTCGGTGAGCTGCACGCCGAGGGCGTCGAGGTGGAGGCGGGCAACCTTCTCGTCGAGGTGCTTGGGCAGCACGTAGACCTGCTTGTCGTAGTCGTCGTTCTTGGTGAACAGCTCGATCTGGGCGATCGTCTGGTTCGCGAAGGAGTTCGACATGACGAAGCTCGGGTGGCCGGTGGCGTTGCCCAGGTTCATCAGGCGACCCTCGGACAGCACGATGATCGAGTTACCGCCCTCGAACGTCCACTCGTGGACCTGCGGCTTGATCTCGGTCTTGGTGACGGCGACCTTGGCCAGGCCGGCCATGTCGATCTCGTTGTCGAAGTGACCGATGTTGGACACGATCGCCTTGTTCTTCATCTTCGTCATGTGCTCGGCGGTGATGATGTTGAAGTTGCCGGTGGTGGTGACGAAGATGTCGGCGATGTCCACGACGTCGTCGAGGCGGGCCACCTGGTAACCCTCCATCGCGGCCTGCAGCGCGCAGATCGGGTCGATCTCGGTGACGATGACGCGTGCGCCCTGGCCGGCCAGGGCAGCGGCGCAGCCCTTGCCCACGTCGCCGAAGCCGGCGACGACGGCGACCTTGCCGCCGATGAGGACGTCAGTGGCGCGGTTGAGGCCGTCGAGGACCGAGTGGCGGCAGCCGTACTTGTTGTCGAACTTGGACTTGGTGACCGAGTCGTTGACGTTGATCGCCGGGAAGAGCAGGTCACCGGTGGCGGCCAGCTCGTAGAGGCGGTGGACACCGGTGGTGGTCTCCTCGGTGACTCCCTTGATCTGCTCGGAGACCGTGGTCCACTTGGTCGGGTCGGCCTTGAGGGTCTTGCGGACGAGCTCCTTGAAGACCCCGACCTCCTCGGAGTCCGACTCGTCGGTGGGCGGCACCTGACCGGCGGTCTCCCAGGCACGGCCGTTGTGCACGAGCATCGTGGCGTCGCCACCGTCGTCGAGGATCATGTTGGCGCCGGTGGAGCCCGTGCTGTCACCGGGCCAGGTGAGGATCTGCTCGGTGCAGTCCCAGTACTCCTCGAGGGTCTCGCCCTTCCAGGCGAAGACGGGGACACCCTGGGGGTCCTCGGGGGAACCGTGGGGCCCGACGACGACCGCGGCGGCCGCCTCGTCCTGGGTGGAGTAGATGTTGCACGAGGCCCAGCGGACCTCGGCACCGAGCGCGGTCAGCGTCTCGATGAGGACGGCGGTCTGCACGGTCATGTGCAGCGAACCGGCGATGCGGGCGCCCTGGAGCGGCTGGGCCGCCCCGAACTCCTCGCGCAGGGACATCAGACCGGGCATCTCGTGCTCGGCCAGGCGGATCTGGTGACGGCCGGCCTCGGCGAGGCTCAGGTCGGCAACCTTGTAGTCAAAAGGCATGGAAGTACTCCTGGAGATGACTTGATGGTTTGCGGACCCGGCGCAGCCCATCTGGGCACACATCGTTGGAGCGGGTTATCACCCACGCCGGCGGGGACCCACTCTACCGGAGGTATGCCGCGTGGCCAGCCCCAGCGCGGTGCTCAGGGTGCGCCCGGCCGCCTGCGGCACTAGGAAGGGAGTTACCCACCACGAACGGAGCACCATGAGCGAGCCCAGCAGCGGGGTCCCCGGCGAGATCGCCGACGCGGAGGTCGAGGCCCCCACGAGCGACGAGCCCACGACCGTGGAGCTCGAGCTCGACCAGGAGAAGATCGAGGCCTGGGACGAGGTCAAGGGCGACTACCAGGTCGAGCCCGACGGGCAGCCAGTCGCCAACAGCCTGGACGGGAGCGACCTCGACAGCGACGACGCGACGGCTGACGACACGACGGCTGACGCGACGGCAGACGACACCCCGGCACCCGAGGCGGACGCCGAACAGTCCTAGTGACCGTCGCCGCTCGACGGCAGCGGGTCGTCGGCGGCGTCGGTGAGGGTGGCATCGCTGTGCTGCCACTGCGGGCGCTCCTCGGTGCCGGTGTCGATGTCCGGCTCGAGGTACATCAGCAGGGTGAGGTCGGGAGCGGCCTCACGGGCCCTGGCCTCCGCTGAGTTGATCGCATCCGCGATGTCCCGTGCCGTCGTGCCCGCCGGGACCGCGACCTTGGCGGCGACGACGACCTCGTCGGGTCCGATGTGCAGGGTGCGCTGGTGGATGACGCGGTCGATGCCCTCGACGGACTCGATCGCCTGCACGATCCGTCCGATGTGTTCGGGCGAGGCCGACTCGCCGAGCAGCAAGGACTTCATCTCGATGGCGAGGAAGATCGCGACCGCCACGAGGAGAAGGCCGATCAGGCCCGTGCCGATGACGTCGAACAGCGGGTTCCTGGTGAGCAGCATGAGCCCCACCCCGAGGAAGGCGAAGACGAGGCCGAACAGTGCCGCGAGGTCCTCCAACAGGATGACGGGCAGCTCGGGGGCCTTGGCGCCACGGACGAACTCGAGCCACTTGCGGCGCCCACGGACCTTGTTGGACTCCAGGATCGCGGTGCGGAACGAGAACGACTCGAGGACGATCGCGACCGCGAGCACGACCACGGGCACCCACCACCACTGGGCGCTGCCACCGTGCTCGTCGCTGAAGGGGTCGAAGTCGTGCAGGTCGTGGGTCTCGTGCCACTTGTGGTACGCCTCGTAGAGCGCGAAGAGGCCACCGATGCTGAACAGCACGATCGAGACGATGAAGGCGTAGACGTAGCGCTCTCGGCCGTACCCGAAGGGGTGCTCGGGTGTCGCGGCGCGCTTGGCCCGCTTACCACCGGTCAACAGCAGCAGCTGGTTTCCGGAGTCGGCCAACGAGTGGATCGCTTCGGCCAGCATCGAGCTGAAGCCGGTCAGGAAGAACGCGATGAACTTCGTGATCGCGATCCCCAGGTTGGCCAGCAGTGCGGCCACGACGGCTTTGGTCCCACCCTCGGTCGACATGGCCGACAGCGTATCGGTGCGGCAGCCTCCCCCGTTCGGACGACCCTGCCCCGCGAACGGACAGCACGCCCCCCGACCTCTTGTGGTGGGGCGACCGCTTTCTCGACATTTGCTCTGTACTCCGCGCGAGAGGAAGCCATGTACAAGGGACTGAGGGTTGCGGTCGTGGTGCCCGCGCACAACGAGGAGCGCCTGATCGGTCGCACCGTGTCCACCATGCCCGCCCTCGTCGACCACATCATCGTCGTGGACGACGCGAGCACCGACGGCACCGCCGAGGCGGCCAAGGCGGTGGGCGACTCGCGCACCGACGTGCTCACCCTCCTCGAGAACCAGGGCGTGGGGGGTGCCATCATCACCGGGCACCAGACCGCCCTGGCCCTCGACGCCGACGTCTCCGTGGTCATGGCGGGAGACTCACAGATGGACCCTGACTACCTGCCCGCCCTGCTGGACCCGATAGCCGCCGGCCAGGCCCAGTTCACCAAGGGCAACAGGTTCTACGGCAGGGGCTCCTTCGACGGGATGCCCAAGCACCGCATCGCCGGCAACCTGACGCTGTCCTTCCTCACCAAGGCCGCCTCGGGGTACTGGAACCTCTTCGACCCGCTGAACGGCTACACCGCGATCAGCCGGGAGGCTCTCCAGCGGCTCGACCTGACCCGCATCTCGCGCCGCTACGAGTTCGAGAACGACCTGCTGATCCACCTCAACATCCTGCGGGTCCCCGCTGTCGACGTGGCCATCCCGGCGCGGTACGGCGACGAGGTCTCCGGGATCAACCTGCGCACCCAGGCGCCGCGGGCCCTGTCCCACCTCGCCAAGGGCTTCTGGACCCGGATCTGGTGGAAGTACGTCCTGCAGTCCTTCTCCGCGGTCGCCCTCATGCTCTTCGGCGGTCTCGCCCTCACCGCGTTCGGCCTGGTGGTCGGTGCGTGGACCGTCGCCCACACCCTCGGCCCGGCGACGGCCAGCGCCGGCACGGTCGTGTTGGCGGTCGCTCCCCTGCTCAGCGGCTTCCACATGCTGATCCACGCCATGGTCCTCGACATCCAGGAGTCCCAGCCGCGATGACCCGCGGGACGCGGTGCAGGCGCTGATCCGGCGCTGGCTCGCTAACCTCGACGGGTGAGCAGCGCCGAAGGAAACCTGACCTGGGAGCCGGCCACGCGGCATACCGAGCTGTTGGCCGCTCCGGTGGCGCAGGCGATCGCCGGCACACCCTCGGCGCGGGTCGCGCCGATCGACGCCGAGCTCGCCGACACGGCGGCGTTCTGCGCGGCCTACGACGTGGCCATGGAGAGCTCGGCCAACTGCGTCGTGGTCGCGGGCAAGCGCGGTGGCGAGGTGCGGTACGTCGCCGTGATGGTGCTCGCGTCGATGCGCGCCGACATCAACGGCGCCGTGCGCCGGCACCTCGACGTCCGCAAGATCAGCTTCGCCCCCATGGAGCAGGCGGTCGCACTGACGGGCATGGAGTTCGGCGGGATCACGCCGGTCGGGCTGCCTGCGGCCTGGCCCGTGCTGGTCGACGAGGCGGTCGTCGCGGCCGGGGACGTCGTCATCGGCAGTGGCATCCGCGGCAGCAAGCTGCTCGTCCCAGCCGCTGAGCTGGCTGCGCTGCCCTCGGCCGAGGTGCTCCGCCTGTCGCTCTGACAGTCGTCACTTGAACATGTTCAACCTTCCCTGCTACTGTCGGGTCCATCAACTTGAACACGTTCAAAGAACGTCCGTCACGAAGGAGCCCTCGTGGACAACGCAGTGGACAACGCAGTCATCGCCTATGTGCTGTACCTGGTCATCGCCGTCCCCCTCACCATCTGGGTCGGGTCGACCCTGTCGCGGAACGGCCGGGTCTTCCTGGTCGACGTCTTCGACGGCAACGACGAGCTGGCCGAGGCGGTGAACAAGCTGCTCGTCGTCGGCTTCTACCTGCTCAACCTCGGTATCGTCGCGCTCTACCTGCGCATCGGCGACACCCTCGCGGACGCCCGCGCCATCGTCGAGACACTGAGCGTCAAGCTGGGCGTCGTGCTGCTGATGCTCGGCTTCGTGCACCTCACCAACGTGTACGTCTTCAACAAGATCCGCCGCCGCGGTCGCCTCGACGCAATGGCCACTCCCCCGGTCCCGCCGCAGGGCTGGACCCAGCCCTTCCCGGCTCCGATGGGGTGAGGGTCGTGAGGACGGTCCGGATCGCGCTCGCCGGCGCCACCCTGTGGAGCCTCGCGCTGGTCGTGGCGGCGCTCACGGTCCCCGTCTACTCCGGTGACACAGCCGGAGCGGACGCGGACGGCGTGCCGGGCGCCACCTCCACCACGGCCACCCTCGTCGAAGTCAACGGGTGGTGGGGACTGGTGGTGGCGAGCATCCCGCTGGGCGCCTGCCTGGTCGTCGGGACGTTGCTGCTCGGGCCGGGCGGTCGGGCGGCCACGGTCGCCGCTGTCGTGGTCGTGGCCCTGCTCGGTGTCCTGACCGTCCTCAGCCTGCTCAGCATCGGCGTGTTCCTCGCCCCTGCCGTGGCGGGCCTCGGGGTGGCCGCCCTCGCCGCCCTCGCAGCCCCGAACCAGCGCCCCGACCACCTCGACGGCATCGACCGCACTGAGGCGGCGCGGTGAAGCGCCTCGTCGTCCTCTACGACGCCGGCTGCCCGATGTGCTCACGGTTTCGCACGTGGCTGGTCGGGCAACCCCACCTCGTGGCGGTGACCGCCCTGCCGGCCGGTTCCGCACAGGCCCGCGCGCTCCTGCCCCACCTCGACCACGCAGCCACGGTCCGCGAGATCACGGTGGTCGGTGACGGCGGGGAGGTCTGGACCGGCGCCCACGCCTGGGTCGCCTGCCTCTGGACAACGGTGGAGCACCGCGACCTCGCCATCCGCCTGTCCACCCCGCTCGGACTGCCCGTGGCCAAGGCGATGGCGTATGCCGCGGCCGGGCTCCGCGCCTCCCTCACCACCACGCTCGTGCCCGAGGCGGTGGAGGACAATGGCTACGCTGACGACTGTGACGGACTCTGCCAACCGGTCTGACCCCGCCAACCGGTCCGACCGTGGTGAGCAGACCCGCACCGCCATCGCAGCGGCCGCCCAGGAGCTCTTCCTCGAGCGGGGCTACGACAAGACGACCATGCGGGCCGTCGCGGACCGGGCCGGCGTCAGCATCGGCAACGCCTACTACTACTTCGCGTCCAAGGAGCACCTGGTCCAGGCCTTCTACGACCACATCCAGGTCGAGCACGCCGCGGCGGCGCACGAGGCCCTTGCTGCGAGTGAGAAGTTCGCAGACCGGCTGCGCGCCGTGCTCACCACCTGGGTCGACGTGGCGGAGTCCTTCCACGGCTTCGCGGGGAAGTTCTTCAAGGTCGCAGCCGAGCCGACCAGCCCCCTCTCCCCGTTCAGCAGCGAGTCGAAGGGGGCGCGGGAGGCCAGCATCGACCTGTTCCGGAAAGTCGTCGACGGCTCCGACCTGAAGGTGCCCGCCCCCATCCGCGCCGAGCTGCCCGAGCTGCTTTGGCTGCTGCAGATGGGGGTCGTGCTGTTCTGGGTGCACGACTCCAGCGACGGCCAGCAGCGCACGCGGGCCCTGGTGCGTCAGGTGGTGCCCCTGGTCGACAAGCTGGTCAGGCTCAGCCGGCTGCCCGGCATGCGGGGAGTCGTCGGCGACGTCGTCGAGCTGATCCGCTCCGTACGGCCCTGAGGGCACCCGGCCCGCCAGGCCACTCGGGTCAGCCGCCGGCTCGGCCTCGCAGGTCCGCCACGTGCGGCGACACCGCAGGATCCAGGCCCAGCCCCAGGGCCAGGTAGGTCGCGGCGAAGTCTGTGGTCGCGATCTGACCCGCCAGGCGGGTCAGGGCGTGCCCCGGCTGCGCCGTCACCTCGCTGACCCTGACCCCCACCTCACGAGCCGCCGAGGTCAGGGCTTCGGCCAGCGCCCGCGCCTCGTCGGCCTCTCGCGTCATCGGGTCGGGCAGGACGTCCCTGAGCATCAGCAACGACAACCGTGGTGCGGCCGGGCCGTCGAGGAACGGATCGGTGAAGATGTCGTCGACCACCCCGGAGGCCTGTGCGCCCGGGCGAGACGCGGCCCCGCCGGAGTACGCGGCGGTGAACGGGCCGTCGAAGCAGGCGACGACCTGGGCCGCGTCGTCGGGGAGCTCACCGGACGTGGCCGGCACCCGCGCGGTGCGCGCGAGCATCGAGGTGGCCCGCCCCGCGGCCACGCCGTTCAGGGGACCGTCGCCGAGGACCACCGGGACGCCCTCGGCGAGATCGGCGGCCAGCACCTTGGCCGGGTTGACGAACGACTCCGACGAGGGACGGCAGGACTCCGCGATCTCGTCGAGGCGGTCGGCGGCCTCGGTCAGCACCCGGGCGTCGACGTCAACGATGCCCAGGTGCCCTGCGCCCAGCAGCACCGGGGCGAGCAGCGACCAGAGGGAGGTGCGGGACGTGGTGCGACCGCGGCCGATGCCGATGTGGACACCCCGTGCCTGGGCTGCGACGTCCGCGAGCGGCGAGTCGATGGCCCCGACGGTGAGCAGGGCAGCGCCTCGACGAGCCGCCTCGGCGGCGAGCGCAAGCGGGCCCGGAGCGCGTCCTGACAGCGAGACGGCGATGACGAGGTCGAGCGGACCCACCCAGCCGGGCAACGGCAGGTTGCGCCGCACGCTGACCGGGACCGGCGAGCCCGGCTCGGCAAGCAGCTCGAGCACGTCGCAGACGACGGCCGACCCGCCGAGCGAGGCGACGAGGACCGACCGCGGCCGCTCGCCACCGGCCACGCGCTCGATCCCGCCCTCGGCGGACAGCTCGATCGCCTCGCGCACCTGGGCACCGGCCGTCGCCAGCCCCCGCAGGGTCTGGCGGGAGTCGAGGGTGGCCAGCGCCTCGTCGCTGTCGATGCGCGACTCGTCGAAGAACTGTGCCATCGTCGCGCCTCCCCGCCGTCCGTCAGACCGGCTTGCGGGCTTCGTCGACGAGCAGCACCGGCACACCGTCGTCGATGCGGTACTGCAGGCCGCAGGCCGTGCTGGTGCAGTGAAGCTCGGGCTTGCCCTCGACGGTGGCGTCGGCGAGCTCGGAACGGCAGGCCGGGCACCTCAGGATCTCCCGCAGCCACGGCTCGATCCGGACGTCCTGCCCTTGTCCTTGCGACATCAGCGTTCTCCTCTCACCAGTGCGAGGACATCGTCCCGCACCTGGGTCATCGTGTCTTGGTCAGCCGCCTCGACGTTGAGCCGGAGGAGGGGTTCGGTGTTGGAGGCGCGCAGGTTGAGCCACCACATCGGCGCATCGCTCGTCCCTGCGTGGGTCGCCGTCAGTCCGTCCAGCTCGTCGAACTCAGCGCCGCGCTCGGCAGCCCACTGACGCACGGTCGCGGTCGCGGCCGCAGCGTCCGTGACCGTCGAGTTGATCTCGCCGGACGCGGCATACCGGCTGTATGCCGCGGTGAGCCGGCTCAGTGGCTCACCCTGCTCGCCCAGGGCAGCGAGCACGTGCATCGCGGCGAGCATGCCGGTGTCGGCGAACCAGAATTCCCGGAAGTAGTAGTGCGCACTGTGCTCGCCGCCGAAGACCGCGTCCTCGCGGGCCATTTCGGCCTTGATGAACGAGTGGCCGACCCTGGTCCGCACCCCGCGAGCGCCCTGCTCGGCGATGATCTCGGGGACCGCGGCCGAGGAGATGACGTTGTAGACGACGGCGACGTCAGCCGCGGCGACGCCTCCTGCGACCTGCTTGGCGATCTCACGGGTGGCCACCAGGGCCGTGACGGCACTGGGGCTCACCGGTTCGCCACGCTCGTCGATGACGAAGCAGCGGTCGGCATCGCCGTCGAACGCCAGGCCGAGGTCGGCGCCGTGCTCGACCACAGCAGCCTGGAGGTCACGCAGGTTCTCGGGCTCGAGTGGGTTGGCCTCGTGGTTGGGGAAGGTGCCGTCCAGCTCGAAGTAGAGGGGGATGACCTCCAGCGGCAGCGCGGGCAAGCCGGTGCCCGTGCCGAGGACGGCAGGCACCGTGTGGCCGCCCATGCCGTTGCCGGCGTCGACGACCACGCGCAGTGGCCGACCACCGGAGAGGTCGACCAGGCCGCGCAGGAAGGCCGCGTAGTCACCCAGGACGTCACGCTCGACGACGTGTCCAGACCTCGTGGCCGGAGGCCCCGCACTGACCCCCGCGTCGAGCAGCTGCTGGGCCAGGGCGCTGACGTCGGAGAGACCCGAGTCCTGACCCACGGGGCGCGCTCCCGAGCGACACAGCTTGATGCCGTTGTACTGGGCCGGGTTGTGCGACGCGGTGAACATGGCGCCGGGGAGGTCCAGGGCGCCACTGGCGTAGTAGAGACCGTCGGTGCTGCACAGCCCGATCAGTGTGGCGTCGAGGCCGTGGGCGGTGACGCCTGCGGCGAAGGCCCGGGACAGCTCGGGCGACGAAGGGCGCATGTCGTGGCCGATGACGACTCCGGGAGCTCCCTCCGGCCCGACCACGGTCCGGGCGAAGGCGGCGCCGAGGGCCCACGCCACATCGACGTTGAGCTGGTCGGGGACGAGGCCCCGGACGTCGTAGGCCTTGACGAAGTCGGAGAGGACAGGCTTGGGCACGCCCGAAACCCTAGCGGTGTCAGTTGTCGCGCAGGACGCGCAGGTGCCCGCGGCGACCCGTCTCGACGGCGCCGGAGGCGTCCTCGTCGGCTGGGTGGCGCCTGGTCTGCGCCTGTGCCGGACCGGGGGCCTCGCCCAGCCGGGGCCGGCCTGCCTCGCGCACGGCGTTGGCCAGCGCCAGCAGGTCGTCGTGCGAGGGCTCCGGCTCGACGTACTCCCCGGAGAGGCGCACGATCTCCCAGCCCCGGGGGGCGGTCAGTCCCTCGGCATGGGTCGCGCACAGGTCGTAGGTGTGCGGTTCGGCATACGTCGCCAGGGGGCCGACCACAGCGGTCTGGTCGCCGTAGACGTAGGTGAGCGTCGCGATGGCAGGCTTCGAGCACGCGGTGCGGGAGCACCTCCTGGACAGACTCACGACGCGGACTCTATGCCAGCAAGGCCGGGCCCCCGGGTCGGCACGCCGTAGGCTGGTCTGGTGACTTCGACCGGCCCGCAGGCAGGGCGCTCCCGGGCGGCGCGACGGGACCGTCGAGGCCGAGGGGTGAGGGGTCCGCTGGCCTGGCCGGCCGTCCCCGCCATGGCCACCCGCCGGCAGCAGTTCGACGACCTGGTCCTCGACAGTGCTGCTCGCCTGGAGACGCGGCTCGGCGCCCGCTTCCAGGACGTCGAGTTCGCGGTCGAGGACGTTCCTCCGACCGACCCGGCCCCGTGGGAGCGTGAGGGGGCGCCGCTGGCTCGGGCCTTCCCTCCGCACGGCAGGACCCCGGCGCGGATCGTCATCTACCGCCGCCCGATCGAGAGCCGCGCAGACAACCAGCGCGAGCTCACGGCCATCGTGCAGGACGTGGTGGTGGAGCAGGTCGCTGCGTTGTTCAACCTGCCGCCGGGCGACCTCGACCCACGCTACGACGACGGGTCCTGACCCTGCGTCGAGCCCCGAGCTACCGGGTCACCTCTCGCAGGCCCACGGTCGTGGTGCGCAGGGCAGCGTCGTGCAAAGGGGTCGTCGTCAGGAGCGTCCCCTGGCTGTCGTTCACCCAGGTGACCACGCCTGCCCGGACCTGCCCCTTGCCCGACACGCGGTGCACCCACACGGAGGTGGCACCGGTGAGGTCGAGAGCCCCTGACGCGTCGACACCGAGGTTCGGACGACGGGACGTCTCCACCCCCTTGGCGTCGACGGTCACCACCTCGACGCCGGCGGTGTCACCGGACGACGTCAACGACAGGAACCGCTGCATGGGGCCGGGCGCGCCGGCCGGGTCGACGAGAGGCATCCCGGCGACGCCCGAGATCGGCGGCGTGGAGGACGTCCACGCAAAGTCCCCCGGCTTGCCCGGGGCGCTCCGCATGACCACGGCCGCGGCCACGACGGGCACGTCGGCTCGCACCTGGAGCCCCACGGTGCCGGTCGGCAGCGCCGAGATGTCGATGTCACGGACTGCACCACCGTCGATCCGGGTCACCCCGCCGGCGGGCAGGGCCCGCGGTCCCTGGGCGGTGAGCACCCTGGCCTGGACGACGGCCTCGCCCGTCCCTGGCACCGCGACGCGCAGGACCGACTGGCCCCCCACCGCGACCGCCGGGATCACCTGGTCGCGCGACGGCGCCGCAGTGGGCACGGAGTCGTCGGACCCACCCGCGCGGGTGCCGTCCAGCCACAGGTCGTTGACGACCGCCCCGACCACACCACCATCGGCGACGACGTGCACGACGGGGTTGGCCAGCTCGCTGTTGATCGAGTCGAGGAGGAAGGCCGTGCGTCCGTGCGCCGGGACGACGATGCCCTTGCCGTTCGGGGACGAGACCGCCCCCTTGGCGCCGTAGAGGGTGACGTCGACGGCGACGGCGTTGCCGCCGGGGTTGGTCAGGAGGAGTCGTTCCTGCCGACCGGGGGCCCCCCCGCCGGCCATGATCCAGAACTCGGCACCGGGCGGCCCGCACGGGGCCGAGCCCAGCGACCGCTGGTCGCCCGAGGGCACCAGCCAGCCCTGTGCCGCGGCGACACCGGCAGCCATGGACTCGGTGCCCGACACCAGCACCCCTTCCGCACGGCCCTGGTCGCCCATCACGCTGGAACCGCGGACGGTCACGGGCGTGCCGAGGTCGCCCCGCGGCATACGGCTGAGGCTCAGCCGACCGGGGGCCGTGGCGGGCGCGGTGCCGGTCAGGGCCCGGACGGGGGCCGCAGCCGCGGCAACCCGCACGCCGACGTCGACGTCGTCGACTCCCTTGACGCCCTTGAGCTCCGGACCCGGGCACACCAGCGAAGAGCTGCGCACCGGGTTGGTGGCCGAGGTGGTGGCGGTGTCCACGACACGGGTCGACGCGACGGCGAAGGCCCCCTGGCTGTGCATGGCTGCGGTGACGATCCCGACGCCTGCGGCAGCCACGAGCGAGGTGCGGACGATGCCGCTGACGGAGAGGTTCACGGGCGCCTCCGCCTCGAGGAGCGGTTGCCCAAGGGCACGGCGAGGAAGACGACCACCAGGAGCAGGACGCCCTGGGCGTAGCGCCAGATGGCGTTGGTCGGGAGCACGTCCACCGAGATCGTGGCCGGCCCCGCCGGCAGGGAGTACGACGCTGCGTCGCCGTTGGGCGCGAGCACGTGACCGTCGACGGCGACCCGCGCGTGCCTGACCCACTGGCCCGGCTCGGACAGGACGAGCGAAGTCCCTTGCGGCACAACGGATTTCACCTCGAGCAGCGAGTGGGGACCCGAGACGGGGATGGCCTGCTCCGATGTGCGGCTCAGCAGACGGGCGCGGGAGGGTGCGACGGCGTCGTCGGCCGCCCCTCCGCCTCCGGGCAGGACCCGCCAGAACAGCACGCCATCGTGCTCGCCGAGCCGACTCAGCCCGGCCGTGGCGTCGAGGGCGCGGATCCGGGGGTCGGTGGGCTCGGCACTCAGGCCGATGAACCCGACCGCCTGGTCTGCCAGGTCGACTGCGGGGGTGAGCGCGCCGGGCGCGGCTCCCTGTTCGAACAGCGCACTCACCGAGGCGGCGAGTGCCTCAGCGGTGGGTCGGTCGGTCGTCAGCGGGGGCAGTATCCGGGAGGTCTCCCCGACCTCGCGGCCGAGCAGCTCGTAGGTCAGGGCGTCGCCATCGGGCCGCAGCAGCAGCATCCGGTTGCCGAGACCGCTCTCGGCCTGGTCGATGGCAACGGCTGGACGAGGGTCCTGCCAGGCCCGCAGCCCGTCGCCGACGGTGCGGACGGTGAGCCATCCGGAGCTGACCAGCACGGCTCCGATCAGCGCGCCAGCCACGGGCCAGCGAGCCAGCGCCTGCCACCCGCCGCGCGCCCGGCTGACGGCAAGGCCGTCGGCGCCGAGCAGGGCTGCGGCCACCAGCGCCAGGGCGAGGACGAGCAGGCCGACACCCGACCACGCCGTCACCGGCGCCCCGGCGTCGGGCAGGCCCTGCGGCACGACGCCGAGCTGGATCCGGGGTGCCACGACGGCGTAGGCGAGGCCGAGAAGGGCCACGACCCCGAGGGCGCTCGCGGCGCGACCACGCCGGCCGGCACGCAGCAGGCCGAGCAGCCCGGCGAGGACCAGCGGCGCCGAGAGCAGCACTGGGTAGGACCCGGGGCCACCGGGGTGCAGGAGCGCAATCTGCCAGGGCTGCGCCTGGGTCGTCCCCCAGACCGACAGGCCGGGACCGGTGAAGAGCAACGCCGGACGGTCGAGAAGCGCAGGCAGCCAGGACCCCAGGAGCAGGACCGGGCCGAGGACGATGGCCAGGCCCCGCACCCGGGCCCAGCCGTGACCGACGAGCGCGACGCCCAGGCCGGCGACGAGCACCAGCACGAGGAGGGCAGGCGCGAAGGCTCCGAGGGCGGTGGCGGCAAGGACGGTTGCGGCAGTGACCGTCGCGGTGCCGGTGCGGCGACCGGCCAGCGCGATGCCCCCGGCCACCAGCGGGAGGAGGATCGCGGCGACGATGCCGCCCAGCCGACCAGAGCCCACCGCCGTGGCCAGGACCGCGCTGGTGGACCAGGCCAGGGCGGCGATGGCACGCGGCCAGCGTGAGTGCGTGACGACCCGGGCGCCGAGGTATGCCGTGAGGGTCGCCATCGGGAGGGCGAAGGTCACCAGCAGGGTTGTCACGGCGCCGACAGGCGACGCGGGTGCACTGAGCAGCGGGAGGTGGGCCACCAGCCACGACAGGCCCGACAGGATCACGAGGTGCGGACCCTGCTCGCCGGCACTGCCGAGCCCCGCGCCGTGCCAGCCGTCGAACCAGGCGTGCCACAGGGTGCCCGCGTCGGCTCTGACCCCGAAGGTCTCGCCGCCGGTCACACCGTTGTCCAGCCGGTCGACGAAGCTGCCTCCGAGGTGCCGGCTGGCCAGGGCGGCGACGACGGTCATGACCAGGGTCGCCAGCAGACCGGGGTTCCGGGCGGCGTGGGACGCCCACGTCGCACCCAGGATGTTGAGGTCCTGGGCCTCGTCCGCGACCGGGCCGGACTCGACGGCGTCGGCGCGGCCGGTGTCGCCCGGCCCCGGCTCGAGCGCGACCTCGTCGTGGATGAGGTCGGTCGTGTGCCGCAGCACCGTGCGCGAGGGGACGAACAGGCCCTGCAGGTCGCGTCGGCGGACCTGTCGGGTGCCACGCGAGCGCCACCGGGCCCCGAGCACTCGTCCGGGGGTCAGCACCGCACCGATGTCGGAGAACTCGGCCCATGCGGCGCGGGGTCGTTTGGCCAGCAGCAGCGCGAGGGCGGCAAGGGCGCTCGTCAGGACGATCCAGGCCGCCAGCAGCGGCAGGGCCCACCAGGCGCACCTGGCCAGCGCCACCCGCCGGGCCTGGCGACGCATCCGCGGTGTCGAGTCGCCGAGGGCGGCGTCGTCCGGCTCCGCCCGGGCACCGGTGCGCACGGTGGCGCGGGGCACGACGACGACGCGGCGGCCGGACTGCTGGGCACGCCACGAGAAGTCCACGTCGGCGCCGAAGTCCCCGAGGGCGCGCTCGGGCCCGCCGAGCTCGTCGAGCATTCCGCGCTCCACGAGCATGCCGGTCGCCGGGACGGCCAGGACGTCGGTGCGGCGGTCGTACTGGCCCTGGTCGGGCTCACCCGGGGCCGGTGAGGGGATCACCCGGCCGCTGCGGGTCAGCTGCAGGCCGACCGATCGCAGGGCGCCGGGACGCGTCCAGTCGAGCAGCTTGGGGCCGGCTGCACCGACCGACGGGCTGCGTCGCACGGCATCGAGCAGTCGCGCCAGCGTCATGGGGGCCGCGGCACTGTCTGAGGTGAGCACCCAGACGTGGGTCACGCCGGACGCGCCGGGGGTCACGTCGGGGGCCACGTCGGGCGAGGACGCGCCGTCGGCCGTCGCGGCCCGGTCGGTCAGTGCGAGGGCCGACCGCACGGCATACGCGAGGGAGGTTGCGCCGGGGACGGTGACGAAGGTGATCGCGTCGATGGCTTCGGCCACGCCGCGGTGGGCGCGCACGGTCTCGACGGCGTTGCCGTCGCGCTCGTCCCTCCCGAGGTCGACGACGACGAGGCGTTCGGGGCTGCGCGTCTGGCGCGCGAGGGAGTCGAGGGTCTCCGCGAGCGCGGAGGTCGGGCCGCGGAGCACCAGAACCGCCGTCACCGTCGCGACCCCCGCAGGTGATCCTGCGGGGTCTGTCAGGCCATGGGGCGGGGCAAGCGTCATGCGCTGGTCACGGAGTCGCCGCTGGGGCGACTAGACCGCACGCTTCTTGAGCTTGCGGCGCTCCCGCTCGGACAGCCCACCCCAGATGCCGAACCGCTCGTCGTGGGCGAGGGCGTACTCCAGGCACTCGGCCCGCACCTCGCAGCCGACGCAGACCTTCTTGGCCTCACGCGTCGACCCGCCCTTCTCAGGGAAGAACGCCTCGGGATCGGTCTGGGCACAGAGCGAGCGCTCCTGCCATGACATCTCCACCTCTTCGCCACCTTCGAAGGTGACCAACTGAAGTTCCTGCACGGCTTCCTCCTCGACCCGGTTCGCCGCTGCGTGTGACCTTGCTTGGTCACAACAATGGAATTACACGCGTGTCATACGTGGTTCGTCAAGCGGAAGTCTGATATTTGCCCGATCGGATGAACCTTGATAACGCCGCTTCACAGGACGCTAGAGGTGCGCTAGAAGACTCCCGGCACAGGCGTCGCCCCGACGGCGCCCCCGAACGGCCCCGACGGCACCCCCACGGCGCCCCCGCTGCGGGGGCTGTGGACGGGCTGCAAGACTGCGGAGCATGCGCATCACGGCACTGGCCGGCGGCGTCGGAGGTGCCCGCTTCCTGCGTGGCCTTCGCGCCCACCTGGACCGCTCCCCCGGCCTCTCGGACACCGAGCTGACCATCATCGGCAACACCGGTGACGACATCAGCCTGTTCGGGCTGCGGGTCTGCCCCGACCTCGACACCCTGCTCTACACCCTCGGCGGCGGCATCCACGAGGGCCAGGGCTGGGGCCGGGCCGACGAGAGCCACCGGGTCCAGGGTGAGCTGGCGGCATACGGCGCCGTGCCGCAGTGGTTCGCCCTCGGCGACCTCGACTTCGGGACCCACGTCATCCGTTCGCAGTGGCTCGGCCAGGGGGTGTCCCTCACCGAGGTGACCGCACGCCTGGCGGCCCGCTGGGGCCTGCCCGACCAGCGGATCACCCTGCTGCCGATGAGCGACTCCCCCGTGGAGACGCACGTCGTCGTCGAGGACGAGGAGGGTCAGCGCGCGATCCACTTCCAGGAGTGGTGGGTTCGTCACCAGGCCTCGATCCCGGCGCAGCGGTTCCAGGCGGTGGGCATGGACCGCGCGACCGCAGCACCGGGTGTCCTCGACGCCATCCGGACCGCCGATGTGGTGCTCCTCCCCCCGAGCAACCCGGTGGTCTCGATCGGCATCATCCTGGGCGTGCCCGGCGTGCGAGATGCGTTGCGTGGCAGCGCCGCTCCCGTCGTCGGCGTCTCACCGCTCATCGGCGGTATGCCGGTGCGCGGGCACGCGGACGCGTGCCTCCGGGCCATCGGGGTGGAGTCGACAGCAGCTGCCGTCGCCGGGCTCTACGAGGACTTCCTCGACGGGTGGCTGGTGTCCGCCGAGGACGAGGCGTCCGTGCGCCTGCCCCGAGCGACGGTTCGCAGTCGGCCGCTGCTCATGTCGGATGCCGATGCCGCGGCCGACATCGCCGGCGCCGCCCTGGAGCTCGCGCTCGAGCTCGAGCTCAAGGGCGCCTGACCGTGTCGGTGTCACTCATCCCCTTGACGGGGATGCCGGAGGTGGCGGCGGGCGACGTCCTGGTCACGCTCCTGCTCGACGCAGCGGCCTCTGCGGGCATCTCGCTGGCGGACGGCGACGTCCTCGTCGTCTCGAGCAAGATCGTCTCCAAATCCCTTGGTCTGTGGGCTGATTCGGCCGACAGGAGTGCCGCCGTGATCAGCCAGACGGTGAGGGTGGTGGCGGAGCGCATGTCGGACGACCGGATCACCCGCATCGTGCAGTCGACGGCCGGTCCGATCATGGCAGCGGCCGGGGTGGACGCCTCCAACACCGGGAGTCGCGACGACGTGCTGCTCCTCCCCGCCGACCCCGATGCGGAGGCCGAGCACCTGCGGGTGGCCCTCCTCGCGGCGACAGGGCTGCGGCGCGTCGGAGTGATCCTGAGCGACACGGCGGGGCGGCCCTGGCGGTTCGGACAGACGGACTTCGCCCTGGGGGCAGCCGGAGTCTCCGTCGTCGATGACCTCCGGGGGGCTGTCGACGCCGACGGCAAACCGCTGGCCGTCACGGCGAGGGCCGTCGGCGACGAGCTCGCCGCCGCAGCCGACCTCGTCAAGGGCAAGGCGGACTCGATCCCCGCCGCGGTGGTCCGCGGCTCCGACCTGGCGATCGACGGGCGGGGGGCGGGGGCGCGCGCACTGGTCCGCGTCGGCCGGGAGGACTGGTTCGACCACGGGCGCGCCGAGTCGATCCGGGCTGCCCTCGGCACGGCCCCGGGCAGCCCGGAGGCCATCGAGGACGGCATCGCCGCGATCGGACCCGAGGACGTGGCGTCCCGACTGCGGCGGGCGGTGGCCGTCGCCCTGCGCGGAGCGCCCGAGGCCGGCGTGGACGTCGGGGGTGAGGTGGTCCACGTCAGTGCGCCGACGGCATACCAGCTGGGGGTGGCGGTGAGCCGCCTGCAGGTCGCGCTCTGGGGGGAGGGGCTGGCCACCGACGTGCCCGACGAGGTGAGCGGGCTGGACGTTCGCCTCGAGGTGCATCCCCGCTGACCGAGCCACAAGTCCGGCCCGCTGGGACTGTTGCCGGCTGGAGGTCACAGAGCGGTCGATTCGGGGTCCGGTGACAACAAGCGAGCACCAAGTCCCGGCCCGCTGCGACGTGTTGCCGGCCGGTGGTCACAGAGCGGTCGATTCGGGGTCCGGTGACCACGAGCGAGCAACAAGTCCCGGCCCGCTGCGACGTGTTGCCGGCTGATGGTCACAGAGCGGTCGATTCGGGGGTCCGGTGACAACAAGCGAGCACCAAGTCCCGGCCCGCTGCGACGTGTTGCCGGCTGGTGGTCACAGAGCGGTCGATTCGGGGGTCCGGTGACCACGAGCGAGCAACAAGTCCGGGCGCGGAGGTGTCCCGGCGCGGAGGTGTCCCGGGGCGGAGGGGTCAGCGACGGGTGGGCAGATGGGTTCGCGGCGCCATCCGCGGGCCACGCCGGGGCCGGCTGGCCCCGGACAGCTCGAGGAGGTGCTGCACCCGGTAGCGGTGGCCGCGGTAGGGCTCGAGCAGCTCGGCCAGCACCTCGTCGTCGCGGACCTCTCCGAGCAGGGCCCAGGTGAGGTCCTTGGCCACGTGGTAGTCGCCGAAGCTCACGGCGTCGGGGTCGCCGAGCGCCCGCTGGGCCACCTCGGCAGCGGTCCACACCCCCACGCCCGGCACCGAGCGAAGTCGTCGGCGGGCCTCAGCCAGGGGCAACGAGGCACTCTCCTCCAACCGGCCGGCCACCCGCGCCGCCCGCACCACCGTCGCGGACCGGGCGCCGTCGACCGAAGCGCCCAGCCACTCCCAGGACGGGATGCCCGCCCACTCCTGGGCCGTCGGCGCCACCCACAGCCGCCGCTCCTCCCCCGGCCCGGGCGCGCGGGAGCCGAACCGGTGGACGAGCCTGCGGTAGCCCCCGAAGGCCTCCTGCCCGGTGACCTTCTGCTCGATCGCCGCCGGCACCAACGCGTGCATCACCAGCCCGGAGCGCGGCACGTGCCACGCGGCATACCTCTTCCACGCAGTGGCCACCTGCGGGTGGTGCGCCACGAAGTCGCTGTCGTCGTCATCCCCACCGAGGAGCGCAGGCACCTGGTCGAGGGCCCACTGGGCGCCGTCGCCCCACGCCGTCGCGACGACCTCACCGACGTCGCCGCGCTGAACCAGCCGCAGCGTCGCGGTCCCCGAGGGCGTGGGAAGGCCGAGCCACCAGCCCTCACCGCGGTCGGGCTGGAACGTCGGATCGGCGCCACCACGACGGAATGCCGAGACGATCAGGCCGACCGACGTCGGGCGCCCGGGCCGCCAGACACGGGTCGTCTCGGCCGTCGGGGACATGCCGTCAGTCTTGCGCGTAGGGGTGACAGGGTCCGCAGGCGGGCCACGTAGACTCTGCGGGTCCCGACCCCGAACCACCCGAGGAACCCGTGGCAAACAAGCGCGTGAGCCAGGACCGCAAGGCCCGACTGGCCGAGATCCAGAACCAGCAGAAGGCGAAGGAACGCAAGGTCGTCGCCGGCATCGTCGTCGGCTGCCTCGTCCTGCTCGCGGGTCTCACGGGGGTCGTCCTCTACGCGATCAACGACGCCAAGGCGAAGCAGCTGCCCAACCTGGGAGCCTCGGTTGCCGCCGCCAAGTGCGACCCGGTCACGACCGACGCGAACGCCGGTTCGGGTGAGCACGTCGGTCCGGGCACGCAGAAGCCCGACGAGACCTCGGTGAAGTACGCCACCATACCGCCGAGCAACGGCCCGCACTTCGTCAGCCCCGACGTCAGCGGCCGCGACTTCTACACCGCGACCGACCGCCCCGTCCTCGAGACCCTGGTCCACAACCTCGAGCACGGCTACACCATCCTCTGGTACGACGGCGCCAAGGTGAAGGACACCACCCTCCTCAAGGACATCGCCGACCAGGGCAACAAGCTGACCGACTCGAGCGGCAAGTTCAAGGTCGTCGAGTGGGACGCCAGCCGTGGCGCCTTCCCCGCTGACAAGCCGTACGCCCTCGTCCACTGGGCCAAGGACGCCGGTCACCGCCAGCTCTGCGGGGACATCTCCGGCCAGGTCGTCGTCGACTTCGTCAAGAAGTTCCCCAAGGACGACACCCAGGAGCCGGGCGCGCAGTAACGGCCCAGCAGGCCGCAAGCCCACCCACCACCTCGGTATGCCGCCCACTGGCCTCAGTGGGCGGCGTACCGGCGTCGGGTGGCGCGGGTTGGAGAGAACCGTCAGAGGTGGACGGGGCTGACGCGCAGCGCCGGGCCCGAGGGTGAGGCGTCCTTGAAGGCGGCCCAGATGTAGGTCGGGGCCATCGGCGCTGCCCTCTCGAGCAGCGGCGCGGGAACGCGCGACACCCACTGCGGTATCTGGTCCGTGCCCGCGAAGGCACGGCTGTCGGCCAGCACCGGCAGGGTGTAGTCCCACACGTCGAAGGCGCCGAACAGCCGGCGCAGCCCTGCTCGGGAGTAGTAGTGCTCGTAGTAGTGCTCGCCCCGCCGGGTGAGCCGCATGTAGCGGTCGGCGGCGCCCTGCGGCAGCCACGACAGGAACGGCAGCTTGTAGTGCGGCTCGACCACCTGGTGACGGTGCCCGATGCCGAGGTAGAGGACGCCGGTGGGACTGAGCACGCGGTGGATGTCGGCGACGACCGACTCGGGGTCGACGACGTGCTCGTAGATGTGGTTGAACACCACGACGTCCATCGAGCCGTCCTCGAAGGGCAGGGCCTCACCACGGGCGAGGCTGAACTCGACCCGCTCGCCGAAGCGCTCACGGGCGGCCACCAGCCCGGGCTCGTCGATGTCGACGCCGGTGGTGTGCGCGCCTGCCAGGGCGAGCTCGTCGGCGATGAAACCCGCCGAGCAGCCGACGTCGAGGGCACGCAGCCCGGCCAGGTCGTCGCGGCCCAGGGCGTGCCGGACGACAGCCAGGATCTTCTGGGCCTTCTGCCGCCGCTTCCGCTCGTCGAGCATGGCGTCCATGAGCTCGGAGTAGGCGAGCTGCTCCTCGCGTCCGGTGGCCTCGCCGCTCATGACCGGGCCTGCCTCGGGCCGGGCGCCTGCTCCTCGGGTGCACCGTCGGCGGCAACGTCCACGGCGGGGTCGACGACGATGTGGTCGTGTTCGCGTTCCTGGGCGGAGGTCAACAGGTGGTGCGATCGCGCGTAGGCCCAGCCGAGCAGGGCGAAGAGGACGTCGGCCGCCACCGTGAGGAACCGCGAGATCACCACGACCGCCGTCGCCGCTGAGGTCGAGGTGACCGGCGCGAGGATGAGCACCATCACTCCCTCGCGGACGCCCACGCCGGCGGGCAGGATGACGCTGAACATCGCCAGTGACGATGCCAGCGCGAAGCCCGACAAGGTCGCGAGCACCAGCTGGCCGCTCTCGTAGTCGGTGCTCGTGGCACGTGCGAGGACGAGCACGTGCAGGCCGGAGCACACCCACGCGCCGATGAACAGCAGCGTCGCCGACAGCACGGCGCGGCCCGAGAGCTCCCGCTCCAGGGGCTCGCGCCGCAGGATCCTCAGGACTGTCGCGATGGCCCAGTTGAGCAGCCGCGGCCACAGCACGACGGCCAACAGGGGCATGGCGAGCAGCACCATCCAGCCCGTTGCCGCCGCCGAGTCGTCCCGGGTGATGAGCAGGGGCAGGGCCGGGACGCCGACGATCAGTCCGCAGATCGCCGCGATCGCGACCGTCACGAACGCCACCACGGCCGAGCGGCGGCGGGGGATGTGCAGCCTCGCGCCGATCTCGGCCTGCGCGACGATGCTCCACACGGCACCAGGCACGTACTTGCCGAGCTGGCCGACGAAGAACACCCCGCCCGCGGGCGCGACGTGCAGCGGCGACCCGAGGTCGGCCAGCAGGATGCGCCACCCCAGCACAGTGAGCAGCGGGGGCAGGCAGACCAGCAGCGCTGCGAGCGCGAAGGACCCCGCGTCGATCCGGTCGATGTCGGCCGACACGGCTCGCCAGTTGCGCGCCACGGCGATCGACACAGCCGCGACGACGAGCAGTGCCAACAGGATTCGCAACAGGGTGAACACGCGGGATCGGGTCATCGTGGGCTCTCCGTCATGTCAGCGTCTTCGCAGAGTGAGACGAAGCAACCCGTATGCCGCGTCGGTGCGGGTGGAGGTGTCGGACGCCATCCGCATGCGTCCGGCGAGGTCGCCGTCGAGGTCGCCGACGAGCACGAACCCGAAGTCGTGGGAGCGGGCCAGGACAGCACGGACGTCGGCGGGGCCCAGCGCACCCTCGGCTCCGGAGTGACCGATCGGCAGGGTCACGCAGAGCAGACCGCCGGACTTCAGTGCCCAGGACGCCTGGCTCATCGCTTCGTCGATGTCGTCGGCGTCGCAGCCTCCCGGGTGCAACCGCACGATGACGTCGAGCGACGCGGTGTCGACGTCGAGGACCTCGACCGACGACCGACGACCGGTGAGCTCGAGCTCGACGGGCACGAACCCGATGGCTCGGGCCCACTTGGACAAGGGCGAGCGGCTGCCCGACTCGTCGACGATGACGGCGCTGCGGCGGCCGTCGTCGCGGACCCGGACGATGGCAGCCAGAGCGCCCAGGGCTGCCCAGGCCGCGATCGCGTCGCTGCACCGGGGCAGTCCGAGGCTGCGGGCGAAGGCTTTAGCCTCGTCGGCATCGTGGCCGTCGGCGAGGATGTCTGAGGCGTGGACCCATTCGGGCAGGTCGCCACGGCCGAGCTCCACCTCGGGACGCGAGGCGGCGATGACGGTGCGCGCGACGCTCGCCGCCCGGTGCCTCAGGTGCCCGACGACGGCGGCCGCCCCGGTGGCCGTGGGCTCGGCCCCCGGCTCGGACCCCGGCTCGTCAGCCTCGGCGGCCGGTTCGACGGCGGCGAGGGCCTCGATCGTCCCGACGTACCGCGCCCACGGCCCGGAGAGGTCGGGAGGACGGACCTGCGCGCGCAGCCGGTCCGTGCAGCCGGGTTCCGCGAGGCGCTGGAGGGCTTCGACGAGCGCCTTCTTGTCCCCCGGCGGCACCAGCAACCCGTCGACACCGTCGCGCACCTGACCGCCGAACGTGCCGACGTCGGAGGCCAGGATCGGCAGTCCGTGGTGCTGGCCGAGCAGGGCGTTCTGCGATGCCGTGGCACTGCGGTAGGTCAGCGTCAGGACGTCGTGGGTCGCCAGCAGCGGCGCCAGCCGGTCGGCCGGCACGTAGCCGCCGTGGACCTCGACCCGGTCGCGCAGCCGAGGATCCTGGGCAAGCTCCTTGACGCGCTCGCCGCTGGTGCCCCACATCTCGCCGGCCACGGTCAGGGTCGGTCCGGGCACCTCCGCGAGCGCCTCCATGAGCAGGTCGACACCCTTGTAGTCGCGGACCATCCCCAGCGCCAGCAGGCGTGGCGGGCCGTCGTGGGAGGCTCGCTCCACTGGTGCGCCACCGGGCAGGTGCGGGGGGAGGTCGGTGACCGAGACTCGCGGCGCGCCGAGCTCGTAGGCGATCCTTGCTTGCGAATCACTGTGCACGAGAACGGAATCCACGCGTTCGAAGAAGCGTTGCATCAGCTCACGGTCGCCCAGGTGCGTCTCGTGCGGCAGCACGTTGTGGGCGATCACGACGGTGCGTGGCCCCGCATGGGCAACGCCCCGCTGGGCGTTGCGACGACCGACGCCGGCCGCCCTCAGCAGTGCCAGGTGGGCGGGGACGACTGCCGGGATGACGTGCACGACGACCACGACGTCGAAGGTGCGCAGCCGACGCCCGGTGCGAACCCACGTGTCGGGACGGGCCCAGCTCAGGGCGCGGACGGTGCGGGGAAAAGGCTCGACGTCGGGGGCGCCGCCGGGGACGGCCTGCTCACCGGGATACAGCTTGGAGGGGTAGAGGTGCGACCAGGACACGAGCGTGACGTCGTGACCGGCCTCGGCCAGCTCGTGCGCCAGGCTCGTCGTGTGGGACGCGACCCCGCCCTTGTAGGGGTGGGTGGGCCCGACGACCGCGACCCTGAGCGCGGCGCTGGGGGTCACCGGACTCGCCCAGCAGGACTGCCCGCCGGACGTCCCGGCAGAGGTCCCGCCAGACGGACGCCCGGTGCCGGCTCGCCGGCCGACCGCGCGCCCTCGCGTGGCGTCACGCTGGCCGGCAACGCGGCATACCGGGCCGTGCTCACACGCCCGTCCGGGAACGCACGACGAGGTCGGACAGCAGCGCGAGCGAGCCGATCATGATGCCGCTGACGATGAGCAGCACGGTGCTCGCCGGGAAGTAGAACGGGTGCCGCACCATGTCCACGATGCCCTTGAGCAACCCGATGACGATGAGCCACAGGGCCGGCGGCATGAGCACCTTGAGCGGGTCGAAGTACATGACCATCCGCAGCACCTGAAGGATGTAGCGGTAGGCGTCGCGGACGAAGTGGAACTTGCTGACGCCTGCGCGCTTGGCATAGCTGGTCGGAACGTACTTGATGTCGTGCTGGTTGCTCAGGAACGCCAGCGTGATCGTCGTGACGCAGCTGAATCCGGGTGGCAGCAGGCGCAGGTAGGGCAGGGACACCTCGCGCCGGAACGCCCGCAGCCCGCTGTTGAGGTCGGGGATCGTCTGGTTGGTGAGCTTCTCGGCGATCTTGCGGATCAGCCACTTCGCCGGGATCCGGGCCCACTTGTGGGTGCCCTCCTCGGTGGTCCGGGCGCCGACGACCTGGTCGTAGGAGTCGTCGTCGCGCAGGATCCGGACCAGCTCGGGGATGCGCTCGTTCTCGTAGGTCATGTCGGCGTCGGTCCACACGACGATCTCGCCGTGGGCCTGCTGGGTGCCGATGCGGCGGGCGGTGCCGCTGCCGCCGTTGCGGCGGAACGGCATCACGCGGAGGTTCGCGTAGTCGCGACCGGCGCGCTGGAGCACTTCGAGGGTGTCGTCGGTGGAGGCGTCGTCGATGCAGAGCACTTCGTACGTGAACTCGCTGGCGTTCATCGCCTCGGTGATCCGGTCGATCTCCTTGAGGACGTGCGCAGCCTCGTTGAAGCACGGCAGGACGATGGTGACGTACGGCTTGCCGTGGCCGGGTTCGCCGGGCAGGGCGGCAGGCGCCGGCTCACGTGCCGGGAGGTATGCCGCGTCGGCCGGGTGCACGGGCAGGTCACCCACCGGGGTGGTGGGGGCCACCTGCTGACCGGTGCTGACCAGCTCCGTCGCGGGGGCGCTGACCTGCTGGGGCGCGACGGGCATGCGCTCCGTGGCGGGGCTGTGGGCCTGCTCGGGGTCGGTGGGAATGCGCTCCGTGGCGGGGGCGACTGGACCGGTGCTGGGGTGCTCGCTCATCTCGCGAGGAGCCTACCCGTCGGAAACCTCCCCCGTGCTCCCCGTCGTTGTTCCCGCCTGCGGCGGTGCGCCAGTCCGCGACTCTGAAGGATTCTCCGGATCTGGGTCCGGAGCGTCCTTCAGAGTCGCGGGCCGCCAGGCAACGGTCAGCGGACCGGGACCGTGCAGCCGTTCCGCCGGCAAGGTCGCGGCCGGCCCGGCCAGCCGCGGGCCCGGAGGATCGCCCCGATGTCGACGGCGGTGTCACAGGGCGTGACCGCCACATCGGCCCAGAAGACCCTCGTGGTGGCGCGCGCCCTGGAAAGCAGCTGGCGATCGCGGCGTCCGTCCTTCACCCGGTCCGCCCACCGCTCGTGCCCCAACCGACCGTCGACCTCGACGAGCAGGCCGTAGTCCTCGTACGCGTTGTCATGGAACCGTCGACGACCGACGTCCGAGAGTGCCTGGCGCGCAGCGACGGGCAGACGGTGGGCGCGCTCGACGTCACGGACGTAGAGCACCTCGGCACCACTCTGGGCGCCGTCCTCGACGTCAGCCAGAGCGGGACCGAGGACGCGGCTGTGGCGATGACCCTGACGCATGGCCAGCTCGGCCCGGAGCTGGCCGACCGTGACGACCTCCTTCTGCACCGCGCGGGCGACGGTCGACAGCGCGTCGACGACGGTCCCTGTGGCCGCCACGTCCAGGAGGGTGGCAGGGAGCGTTGTCCGCCACGGGTATGCGCGTTCGTCGACGAGATCCTCCCAACGCACCGAACGGCGCACCCGCAGAGTCGGACCCGAGGCGATGGCCCGCTCGTAGGGAACGACCACCTCGGTGACCGTTGGTGGCCTGCTCTCCAAGCCCCAGAGGTAGAGGGCGGAGCGACCACAGAAGGCTGCATCGGCGGCTGGCGCGCCGGACAGGCACCGCAGCAGGTCAGCAGTCGCAGTGACGTGCCAGTCGTCCCGGCCGGGCTTGGTGAGGAACACGCCCTGGCGCAGCCGGACCCACCTCCCCGATGTGACGCGCCACTGCACCGCGTCGTCCGTCATGCCTACTGCCAGGCACTGCCGACGGGTCAGCAGGTCGTACTGGCGGTTCGCGTGCTGGCGCAGCGTTGACCAGTCGATCGGCATCCGCCCACTGTGGCCGCTCGGCGGTGGCGGGCGGTCGGCTGTCCACAGCCCCGCGACTCTGAAGGATCGTCCGGGGCTGGGTCCGGAGGATCCTTCAGAGTCGCGGGATCCCAGTCGTGGACCGGTTGCCCACCCGGGGCTCCGGTGTGGAACGGTGGGACCCGTGGACACCCAACAGGTGCTTGACCTGATGAAGACCGTCGCAGCCGAGGTCATCACGCCGCGGTTCCGGGCGCTGGCCGACGGCGAGGTGATGGAGAAGAACCCCGGTGACCTCGTCACCATCGCCGACCACGAGTCCGAGGCGATCCTCACCCGCGAGCTCTCGGCGGCCTTCCCCGGCGCGTTCGTCCTCGGCGAGGAGCGCACCTCGGCCGACCCGACGACTCTCGACCGCTACGTCGGGGCGGAGCACGCCTTCACGGTCGACCCGGTCGACGGCACCAAGAACTTCGTCCACGGCTCCCCCGACCACGCCGTCATGGTCAGCGAAGTCGTCCGTGGCGAAACGGTGCGTGCCTGGATCCTGCAGCCCGAGCACGAGGTCGCGTGGGTCGCCGAGAAGGGAGCCGGCGTCTACCGCAACGGCGAACGCGTCACCCGCGAGCCGGTGGAGGACGGCGTCCCCCCGCACGGCGTCACCTCGATCTGGCCGCTGCGCGGTCACTCGCTCGGTCGGCTGCCGGCACTGGTCGGCTCGTGGGTCTGCTGCGGCGTCGACTACCCCCGCCTGATGGAGGGGGCGACCGACTACATCCTCTACGCCCGCAACAGCCCGTGGGACCACGCACCTGGTTCGCTGATGGTCACCGAGGCCGGCGGTTTCGTCGGTCACACTGACGGAACGCCTTACGCACCAACGGTTCTCACGCCGGGAATCATCGTGGCTGCGGACAAGGGCACGTATGCCGCCGTCCGACGCCATGCCGCCGACGCCTTCGCGAAGCGCAGCTGACCGGAACGGACCAGGACGGGTTCGCCGGGCCGTCGCGAGGGAGCCTCAGGAGCCGGCCTCAAGGCCGGCCTCAGGAGCCGGCCTCAGGAGCCGGCCTCAGAAGCCGGCCTCAGAAGCCGGCCTCAGAAGTAGTCGGTCAGGTAGGCCGTGGACGTCGCGAACACGGCGTCCACCAGCTCGGCCAGCGCGGGGTCGACGTCGGCGGCCAGCCCGGCAGCCGTGACGGCTGCGAGCGGCCTACCGGCGTACAGCGCCGCCAGTCCGCGGCCCGTCACTCGTAGCGCCGGACGGTCGGCCTGCGGGGCGTGCTCCACCATGGCCCGGCCGTCCGCGACGGTGAGGCGCCAGGCTCCCGTGTTCGTGACGGCTTCCGGATCCTCCACTGCCAGCGTGAGACCCGCCTCGACACGGGCGGGGTAGCCGCGCGCCGACAGGGCGGGTGCGACGTCGAGCACCCGCAGCATCCACGCGTGCTGCTCCACCTCGTGACCCGCCTCCTCGGGCAGCAGCCAGAAGAGCGGATCGTCCGGCGAGAGATAGGCATGCACCGTCCTGGCCACCGACGACCCGGAGCCCACCACGGCCCACAGGCTGCGCAGGGTGGTCTGCGTCGCACCCCACAGGAAGTGGACGAGGAGGTCGGTGCCGTGCCAGCCGTACACGACCACACCGTCCTCAGCGCGGTAGACGAACGTCTCGGGGTCGGTCACCCGGCGCTGCCATTCGCTCTCGGACCACAGCAGCGGCCCGCTGGCACGCCCCTGTCGCAGCGCCGTCGCGCACAGCTCGCGCAGGGCAGGGACGTCCTCGGTCCCTGCCTTTCGCAACCGCGTGTCTCCACCGAGGGTCCGCAGCTGGGCTGCGTTCAGCGCGTAGCGGCTCTGCGTCCCAGCCAGCTCCCAGCCGAGGTGGCGGTAGACCGGGATCGTGGCTGGATACAGCGCCGAGAGGGGTTCGCCCCGCGTGACCGCCTGCTCGACCAGCCCCCGCATGAGCCGAGTCCCCACCCCGCGGCCGCGGAACTCGGGCAGCACGGTGATCCCGGCCATCCCGGCCATGGGTACCAACCTCCCGTGCCAGACCTGTTCGAACCCGCGCACCTTGCCGCAGCCCGCCATCAGGCCCCCGTCGAAGACACCGAACTGCCGGCCTTCGGCGATCAGCTCCGCGTTGACGGCGCGCCACCTCTGCGCGCCCGAGCCCGACATGGGTCCGAAAGCCCTGACCCGCACGTCCTGCATCGCATCGAGGTCTGACTCGGTCAGCGGGCGGAAGTCGAGGCTCACGGTGTCGAGGCTAGCGATCGGGCGAGGCGCGGCGCAGGGTCTTAGGCTCCATCGCATGGCGAGCGACCGCGACTGGGACCACGAGGAGGTATGCCGTGTGGTCGCGCTCCGCGGCGACGTCAACGCTCTCGGCGGGGCCGTGACCACCGCGCTCTGTGGGCACTGGGAGCACGATGGTCCGTGCCGCTGGCCCCATCACACGACGAGCACGAGGGCCGGTGACGAGGTGGTGGTCGCCACCGTGCGGTTCGATGCCGAGCAGCCTGAGGAACAGCAGGTCCGCGCGCTGATCCGGGAGGCGCTGGCAGGGGGAAGCCTGGTGGGCCCGGATGGCACGACCACCACGTGGCGGCTCGCCCCCTGAGGCGCATACTGCTCAGCCGAGCCGGCCGAGCCAGACCTGGATCGGCAGCGGCACCAAGGAGTCAGGGCGTTGTTCGAGCAGCCGGGCGTCCTCCTCGACCCGCGCGTCGACCGCCACCACGGCAGAGGTCAGCCCCAGCCGGCTGAGCGCCTCGGTCGAGTCGGCTGCCACGAGGACCAGCCGTCCCCCGCGGGCGTCGACGGCGCCTCGGACCTGGTCGACGGCCGCGGCCAGGCGGGCTGGGTCGTTGCGCAGCGCCGACGTCGTCGACAGGGCGGCCACGCCGCAGTAGCCGCGCAGCACCTGGGGCCACTCGTTCGCCGCCCGCGAGTCGACCATGAGGGCGACATCGCCAGGTCGCAGGGCCGCGCACACGTGGTCGACGGCCGCCCACTCGCCGTGTTCCACCCGCTCGTCCGCGTGCGGCCACGTGGCGAGACCGGTGGGAACCAGCAGGGCCAGGGCGACGCCGATGCTCACGGCGACGTTCACGGCATACGGGAGCCGGCGGGTGGACCAGCGAGACACCACGGCGGCGCAGGCGACGGTGAGCAGGACGACCGTGGGCAGGGCGATCACGAGGCGTCGGTCCGCCCACGGGTGGTCGGGGGTGATGCCCGGCCGGTAGAGGGTGAGCAGGCTGGAGCCGATCCCGACGACGGCCGGTCCTGTCCAGCCCGGCAGCTCTCGGCCGTCGACCCAGGCCGACGCGGCCCGGTGCGCGAGCACCCCTGCCGCAACCAGCGCGAGGCCGAGCGCGGCAGGACCGAGCCACCATGACAGCCACACGACGGTCTGCTCGGCGTAGGTGCGGCCTCCGTCGACGGGCAGCCCCTGACGCGCCTGGAGCCCCGCGACGACGCGAGCCCCTGGGTCCGCAGCGGACTGACGCACGACCTGCCACCACGGGCGGCTGGCCAGCACGAGTCCCACCACCACGACGCCGCCGGCCAGGACGCGCGGCAACCAGGCCTGGATGAGGGCGGGCATGGCCCAGCCCCGTCGGGCACCGTGGAGCAGGAGAGCGCCGAGGACGCATACCGCAGCCCCGAGTGCCACGAGCGGAAGCAGCGAAGCGGCAATGCTGCCGAGGTACTCGCTCGACGTCAGCCAGGTGAGCCCGAGGGCGACCGTCCCGGAGACGGCTGTGGCCACGCCGAGCACCCGGGCATGAGCCTGCCGCTGCAGGGCTGCCAGGACCACGACCGGCACGACCAGGACGACCTCGCGCAGGGCGTCGACCCGGATGAGGACCGCCCCGCCCATGAGCACACCGGCGACGAGGGCCGTACGGCGCGAGACGACCACGTCGGGCACAGCGGCGCTCCGTGCGGCCAGCACCATCGTCAGGAGCCCGGCAGCCAGCACGGGCAGGGCCACCGGTTCGGAGTAGGTCGCGCGGGCGACATGGACCAGCGGGAAGAGCAGCGCCGTGCCCAGTGCCGCGAGCGGGCCCCACCGGGGGCCGACGATGGTCGAGGCCAGCAAGCCGACGCCCAGCACGGTGAGGCCGAACAGGATGGCCGGCGCCCAGGCCAGGGCGGCCGGACCCCCGACCCACCAGGCGACGGAGTACCAGGCAGAGGCCCCGATCGGGAACTGTGGCTGGATGCTGGGGTCCTGGGGGGTCCCGGTCGCATAGAAGGCCGGACTCGCCAGGGTGATGCCGTCGATGGCCAGCACGTCGGCTCCCCCGACGGACTCGGGCGGGACCGCGATGGGTCGCGCGTGCCCGGACGCGAGCTGGACCGCCGACTGGAGGTAGGAGCCCGAGTCGCGCCTGGGGAGCACCTGCTCCGAGTGCGTGACCCCGGCCCAGACCATGGCGGCCAGCGACAACACCACGAGCACGGTGGCCGACCACACCGGGAGCGGACGCACCGGCACGAGCGACGTGGCGAGCGCCGAAGCGACCGCCAGCACCAGCAGAACGGGGATGGCGACCACCGGTGACCACAGCCCGCCGAGGGCGAGCAGGGCCGCAGCGACCGATCCGAGCACCAGCACCAGACCCGACCAGACGACGGTGCGGGTGACGAACCAGCCGCCCCACGCCTCGCCCCGGAGGAGCGGGAGGTCGCCGGGGTCTGGGGCATACGGGTAGCTGCGGGACTCGCGGCTGCTCACGGTCGGCAACGCTACTGCTCCCGTGTCCGCAACCTGTGCACCGGTGGGGGCCCATCGGCGCGCGCCCGCTGCGGTCGTCAGGGGTGGACGAGGATGCGAGCCCAGCACGGGTCTCGCGATAACCTCACCGCCATGCCTGCTGCCGACAGCGCCGAGGACGACGCCACCCCCCGCACCGTGATCACCTTCGGGACCTTCGACGTCCTCCACGTCGGTCACATCCGGATCCTCAAACGGGCCGCCTCGCTCGGTGACCGACTGGTCGTGGGCGTCTCTGCCGATGCGCTCAACGAGGCCAAGAAGGGTCGCGCACCGGTGTTCTCCCAGGACGAGCGGGTGGAGATCATCAGCAGCCTGAAGTTCGTCGACGCGGTCTTCATCGAGGAGAGCCTCGAGCTGAAGCGCGACTACATCATCGAGCACCGGGCCGACGTCCTCGCCATGGGAGACGACTGGAAGGGACGCTTCGACTTCGTCTCGGACCTGTGCGAGGTCGTCTACTTCCCGCGCACCCCGTCGGTGTCCACGACCGAGCTCATCGAGCACATCGCCAACACGGCCTGATGGCGCCCACACCCGGGGAGGTCCTCGCGGCGTTGCTGGGCTCGGACCCGGCCGGCCCGCGGGTCACCTTCTACGACGACACCCCGGGACCCACCCAGGGTGAGCGCATCGAGCTGAGCGCCAAGGTGCTCGCCAACTGGGTCAACAAGGCCGCCAACGCGTTGCAGGAGGAGTGGGACGTCGCTCCCGGCTCGCGGGTGCGCCTCGCTCTGCCGCCACACTGGCGCTCCCTCTACTGGGCGCTCGCCGTCTGGTCCGTGGGCGCGACGGTCGTCCTCGACGACGAGACGTCGGACGACACCTCCGATGACCCGAACGACCTGGTGGTGACCGACGACCTCGCCGTGGCCGCGGCCAGGTCCGGCCCCACCGTCCTCGTCACCCTGGCCGCCCTCGCGCGGAGCGCCAGCCAACCGGTCCCTCTCGGGGCCATGGACGAGGCACGCGAGCTGTCCACGTATGCCGACCAGTTCAGCCCGTGGGAGGAGCCGGCTCCCAGCGACGTGGCGCTGAGCGACAAGGGAACTGACACGGCATACGAAGATGTTGTGCCGCAACGGGACTGGGCCCGAGGCGTCCGCGTGCACACCTCCACGGACGACCTCCGGACAGTGCTGGAGCTGGCGCTCGCGGCCTGGGCGTCCGGCGGCTCGGTGGTGCTCTCACGAGGCCCGGAGCCGGCGTCAGGTCGCGCTGGGAGGCTGGCGTCGGAAGGCGTCACCCTGGAGCTCTAGGGAGCCCTAGCGGCGACGCAGCTCCGCCTCGAGCGCCTGCCACGTCAGCGTCGCCACCACGCCGGTCCGAGCCAGCTTGGCCCGCCCCTGCAGGGCCTTGACGGCCGCCTCGTCGCTGGAGCCCAACGTTCCGTCCGCGGGGATCCGCAGGGCCTTCTGCAGCGCCGTGACCGCAGCCCCACGCGAGCCGACCCGCAGCACCGTGCCGTAGTAGGCCCGCAACGGGTAGTCGCGGTTCTCCAGTGCCTGCCAGACCTTGACGTCCACCACCCCGGTCTGTGGCAGGTGCCGGGCCTTCTGGAAGGCCTTGACCGCAGCGGAGGTGCGCGCCCCGAAGGCACCGTCGACGGAGAGACCGCCGAGGGCACGTTGCAGGGTCTTGACCGCCGCGCCCCGGGAGCCCGCCTTGAGGACGGTCGAGACGAGGGCGGTGTAGGGGGTGGCGACGCGCGGGGACGAGGTGCTCCGCGATGCCGTCGCGGTCGTCGCGGTCGTCGTCATGAGCGCGGCCCAGGTGGTGGGGCCGACGATGCCGGTCGCCGGAAGGTTGCGCCGGGTCTGGAACGCCTTGACGGCCGCGTGGGTCTTCGGTCCGAACGCCCCGTCGGGCGGCGTGACGCCGAGCGCCTTCTGCAGGGCCACGACGGCGTGGCCCGTGGTGCCCTGCGCCAGGGTGAGCTTCGCGTAGGGAGCGAGCGGGCTGGCGGGCGTCGACGTCGGCGGCTTCGCCGGTGTCGTCGGGGTGGTCGGCGTGGTCGGCGTGCTGGGGGTGGTCGGCTGGGTGGGCGTGGTCGCTGCGCCGCGAGCCGGGATCAGCTTGAGGGCGACCATCTTCGCCCAGGTGGCCAGGTCCAGCTGCCCCGTCACCTTGACCCCGTTCTTGCCCTGCCAGACGCTCAGCGCGGCTGCCGTCTTGGGCCCGAACACCCCGTCAGGTGTGGTCCCGATGACCTTCTGCGCCAAGGCGACGTCGGGGCCCGTCGCTCCCGGCATGAGCACCGAGTAGACGGCCGACGGCGGCTGGGGTGGAGTCGTGGGCTTGGGCGTCGAGGACGGCCCGGGGTCGACCGTGGTCAGCGCCTTGCCCGTCCACCACGACGTGCGGCCGTAGGCGCCGTCCCAGGAGAAGGAGAAATGGATGTGGTCGGTGTGCGGGACCGGTCCGGTGTAGGTGGCCCATCCCCTGGCGGGGTCGTAGGCGCGCCACATCTTGTGGTTCCAGATGATGTACATGATCCCGAACCGGCGGGCCATCGCGCCCGGACGACCCTGGGCGTCCGGTGCCGACAGCCACTGGGTCACTGCGTCGGCAACAGCCTTCTCGTTCGGCTTGTTGACGCTGAGCATCCAGTCCCAGGCACGCCCTTCGGAGTGCTCGGTGAGGCCGCTGTTGCAGTTGCGGACGATGCCCCAGTCCGCGCTGCCGAGCCTGTAGTGGCCCGCCATGAGCTTCGCGAAGGATACGACCCCGGGCTTGGCGTTGGGGTCGCACAGCCGCTGCGCCTGGTACGGCGAGGCGATGTCCAGCGCCGGGGGGAGCACCTTGGTCGGCGGCTTCGGCGTCGTCACCGACGTCACCGACGTCGCGGCATCCGCGGTCGCCGCGCCGACGGGCACGGTGAGCACCGGGATGGCCAGGACTCCAAGGGCACGCACGACACGCGACACGGAACACTCCAGAGGGGGATGGCGCCTCGGATCCCGAGCCGCGGTGACGAATTGGACACCAGCCCCAGGGGTCACTTCCTGAGCAGGCAGGACATTTGTCCCACCAGTGCACAGCCGTCACAAGGGCCTCTGGAGAACTACAACCACGGAATTCGTTCCCCCCTCCCCCGATCGGCTGATGGCCACAGCCGGCACGGGCCGGCACGGGCCGCCCTGTGCGGGCACGCGGGTGCGCCGGCCCATGTGGGGGCACCACGCGGCATACCCGGAACGGTGGGGAGGGACCACGCAGGGCGACCGAAGCCCTCCGGCTAGAGTCCACGCCATGGACAAAGTCGTCTCCACCGCGGCCGCAGCCATCGACGGGATCGTCGACGGCTCCTCCCTCTCGGTGGGCGGGTTCGGGCTGTGCGGCATCCCGAGCGTGCTCATCGCGGCGATCCACGATGCGGGGGTGACCGGACTCGAAGCCATCTCCAACAACTGCGGCGTCGACGACTGGGGCCTGGGCATCCTGCTCAAGGACAAGCGGATCGCCCGGATGGTGTCCTCCTACGTCGGGGAGAACAAGGAGTTCGAGCGCCAGTACCTCTCGGGCGAGCTCGAGGTGGAGCTGACGCCCCAGGGCACGCTCGCGGAGCGGCTGCGTGCGGGAGGCTCGGGCATCCCGGCCTTCTACACCGTGACCGGCGCCGGCACCCAGGTCGCCGACGGCGGACTCCCTTGGCTGTATGCCGCGGACGGCACCGTCGCGAAGGCCTCGCCTCCCAAGGAGGTCAAGGTGTTCGAGGTCGACGGCGTCGAGAAGGAGTTCGTCCTGGAGCGTGCCATCGTCGCGGACTTCGGGCTGGTCAGGGCCTGGAAGGGCGACCGCCACGGCAACCTCGTCTTCAACCAGAGTGCCCGCAACTTCAACCCGCTGGCCGCGATGGCCGGCCGGGTCACGATCGCCGAGGTCGAGGAGCTGGTCGAGCCGGGCGAGCTCGACCCCGACCAGGTCCACCTGCCCGGGATCTACGTGCACCGGGTGCTGCCGCTGACGGCCGACCAGGCCAGGGACAAGCGCATCGAGCGCCGCACCGTCCGCCCCGCGACCGACACCAGCCAGACGACCGCGCAGGAGGCCTGAGATGGCACTGACCCGTGAGCAGATGGCCGCCCGTGCGGCCGCGGAGCTGTCCGACGGCTCCTACGTCAACCTCGGCATCGGCCTGCCGACCTTGGTCCCCAACTACGTCCCCGACGACGTCGAGATCGTCCTCCAGTCCGAGAACGGCATCTTGGGCGTCGGCGCGTATCCCGTTGACGGACAAGAGGATCCGGACCTGATCAACGCCGGCAAGGAGACCGTCACCCTGCGTCGCGGGTCGTCGTTCTTCGACTCCGCGACGAGCTTCGGGATGATCCGCGGCGGCAAGGTCGACGCGGCCATCCTCGGCGCCATGCAGGTCTCCGCCAAGGGCGACATCGCGAACTGGATGATCCCCGGCAAGATGGTCAAGGGAATGGGCGGCGCGATGGACCTGGTCCACGGCGCCAAGCGGGTCATCGTGCTGATGGAGCACAACGCCAAGGACGGGTCCTACAAGATCGTCGACGAGTGCTCGCTGCCCTACACCGGTCGCGGGGTCGTGCAGCGGATCATCACCGACCTGTGCGTCTTCGACGTCACGGCAGACGGCCTCGTGCTGCGCGAGCTCGCCGACGGTGTCACCGAGGACGAGGTCCGGGAGAAGACCGAGCCCGACTTCGTCTCCGGCCTGGCGTGAGCGACGGGACGGCCTCGTCAGCCCAGGGGGTGTCCGGCGGGTCGTCCTCCGTCCTTCAGGCTGCGCCCAACGGCGCGGTGGATACTCAGGACGTGTTTGTCCGAGCCAGAGCGCAGCCCATTCGTCGTCTCCTCCTGGGAGTGGGGCTGGCGCTCCCCCTCGCCGGCTTCGCCTGGGCTCAGGTGGCGACCGGTGTGGACCTCGGCACGGTCCTGCGCTGGCTGGGGATCTTCGTCGGGACCGTCATGCTTCCGGGTCTTGCCGTGGCCCGGGCGGCGCGCCACCGACCCGCCGCCCTCCTCGACGACGTGGCGTGGTCGACACCCATCGGTCTGGCGATCACCCTGCTCGGATGGCTGGCAGGACAAGCGCTCGGTCGGCCGGTCCACCCGGCGTGGGGGGCCGCGGTAGCCCTCGCGGTCGTCCTCGCGTTCCCCCTCACCCGCCGGAGGCTGCTCGGGCGACCTGCGCCGGGCTGGGGCCTTGGCGCCGGCGTCGTCGTGGTGGGGTCGATGCTGGTCACGCTGCTGTGGACCGCGACGACGCTGCTGGCCGCGGTCCCGGTCCGACCCTCCGGCCCGGGGTTCGCCTACACACCTGACTCGGTGTTCCAGGTCGCCATGACGGGCGAGCTCACCCGGGGCGTCTCGCCGTCGTACCCGATGGTCGCCGGCGCTTCCAGCAGCTACCACTGGTTCTTCCACGCGGCGTCCGCCCATCTCGGCCAGGGCTTGGACACGGCGACGGTGGTGACCCGGCTGTTTCCCGTGTGCCTCATGCTCGCCCTGGTCCTCATCACGGCCTCGGTCGCGCGCCAGATCGCCGGACGCAGCTCGGCAGCAGCGATCGCCGCCCTCCTGGTCGGCGTGGTGGGCAACACCCTGACCACCGCCTGGGTCCAGCCGACCGGCATCGCGGGCCGGTACGACGCGGACGGAGGGGGCCTGACCCCGGACCCCCTCCGGCTCTACTGGCAGGTCAGCCCGACCCAGACGATGAGCTGGGTCGCCGGCGTCGCCTGTCTGGGACTGGCGATCGAGATCTTCCGGGCGACCGGCAGCCGCTGGGTCCAAACGCTGGGGGGCCTCACCGTGATGTCCCTGGTCGCCGCGGGGTCGAAGTCGTCGGTACCTCCGGTCATCATCTGCGGACTTGCGGGAGCGGCGGCATACGGCCTCGTCCGTCGCGAGAGGTCGTGGGTGCTGCGAGGCGCCTCGGCAGCCGCCGTCACCGCAGCCACCTGGGTCTTCGCCATGGTGTTCGTCTACCCGGGGGGGTCCTACGGACTGCGGCTGCAGCCCGGCGTCCACGCGTCCTTCCTGGTGGGCCTGATGATGCCGGACCTCGCCACCTGGGACGCACAGAACCGCGCGGTGGCGGCCAGCCTTCCCGTCGCCCTGGCGGCGGCAGCCGTGGCGACGCTGCCCCTCCTGCCCCGGCTGGCCGGGCTGTGGTGGCTCAGCCGACTTCGACCTCAGGACCCGGCCGGGATCCTCTGCAGCGGGGTGGTCCTCGCCGGCCTCGCGGGAACGTTCCTGACCCGCCACCCGGGGCAGAGCGAGGTGTTCTTCATCGTGGGGGCCTACCCGTTGGGGCTGGCGGGGTCCGCAGCAGGATTCTCCGACGCCCTGGCCCGCTGGGCCAGGGCAGGTGTGCGGCAGACGGTCGTCGTCATGACGGCGACCGCCGTGGCTGCCGTCGCGGCGACAGCGGCCGTGACGGACTGGGCCGGGCTGCGTTCGCCCCTCGCGGTCTGGCGCTCGACGAGGCCACCGGGCGGACACCGGCTCGGCTTCGGGGTAGCCGTGTCCGACCAGGTCCTCGCGTGGGGTGGCCCCATCCTGGCGCTGGCTGGCCTCCTGACCGTGATCACCGCCGTGGTGGTGCTCGCGGCACGCCCTCCCCGGACGGGCCCCCCTCAGCCGGTCCTCGGGCGCCTCGCCACGGTCTTCGCCTTCGCGCTCGTCGCCTGCGGCTTGGTGCCGACCTGGCTCGCGGTCACGGGCGCCCATCACCAGTCCCCGGACGAGCGCCGGCACACGTGGGAGAGGAGCGCCGTCGCCCGAAAGGCGAGCCTGACCACGGCGGCCTTCATCGAGGGCGCGCAGCGCATCCACGCTGCCGCGCACCCTGACGACGTGGTCGCCACCAACCACGTGTGCGCCCAGCAGTGGCGGATCATCACCAGGACGAGGCTCTGCAACCCCACCGACTTCACGGTCGCGGCCTACACCGGTCTGCGCGTCGACGTCAGCGGGTGGGCCTACGCCGACCGCTCCCTTGCCCACGCTTGGGAGACAACCGGTGGGTACTCACGGATGCCCTTCTGGGACCCCGCAAGGCTGCGGTCCGAGCAGGCCCTCATCACGGCGCCGAGTCAGGCCCTCGCCACCGCGGCCTGGTCCCGGGGGGTGCGCTGGGTCCTGGCCGACGAGGCCACGGGTCCGGTCTCGCCTCGCCTGGCGGAGTACGGGACCGTTGTCTACGACCACGGCGGAGTCACCGTCGTGCACCTCCGGGCGCCGCAGGCGCAACCCGCCGGCTGAACCCGCGCACTGTCGCCGACGCCGCCGACAGCCGCCGACTGTCGCCGACGGTCGCCGACAGTCAGCGCAGGATCGTCATGGTGGAGACGTCGCCTGACACGCTCAGGCGGACACCGAACGTCCCGTCTCCCTTGCCGGGGTACAACCAGGTCTTGCCCGTGTTGTCGCGGGCGAGCAGGTCGGCTCCGCCGCCACCGTTCACGTCGCCCACCGCCACGAGGTCGGTCATCGCGTTCCAGCCGCCGCCGGCATTGGTGCGACCCGTGATCCGACCGGCACCGTCGAACTTGTAGGTCCAGAGCACACCACTCGCGTCGCGAGCCCAGAGGTCGGCCCGTCCGTCGCGGTTCGCGTCCGCCGCCCCGACGATGATGCCGAAGGGGTTGAAGTTCCCCCCGAGGCTCGTGCGTGACGAGGCCACGCCGCAGGCACCGTTGCCGGCGTACAGCCACAGCGTGCCGGTGGCGGGGTCGAGCCCCACGATGTCGCTGCGCCCGTCGGAGGTCACGTCGCCGACGCCGGTGATCCGGTCCAGGGTCGCCGGGACGTTGGTCAGCTCGGTGCGGGTCCCGAGGGTTCCGGTCTGGGGAACCGGGTAGCACCACAAGCGGTCGGCGGCGTCCCGGGCGATCAGGTCGCCCGAGCCGTTGCCGTTGAGGTCGCCAGCAAATCCGAGGAGCTTCATCGTGCTCCAGCCGGTCCCCATCGTCGTGGGCGCGCTGAGCGCGGTTCCGGTCAGCGTCATCCGCGAGAGCGTGCCGCTGGCGGTGCGGCCGAACACGCTCGCCTTGCCGTTGGCCGTGGTGTCCCTGCGCAGGAAGTCACCATTGGTCACGGTGAACCACTCCGACTTGAGGCCGAGCCGGCTGCGCAGCTCGTCCCAGGGCAGCGTGGCCGTCCCACTGCTGCCCACCAGGGTCACGCCGCGGATGCGGCCACCCCACTCCCCGTGCCCGTCCCGGGTGACGACCACGCTGTGGAGGGTCCCGATGGCGGGGCGGGCGTTCTGCAGGTCGGTGCGCAGCGTCGTGTCAGAGACGGTCCAGGAGTTGGCGTTGTTGGCCACCACCCCGTCGTACGGGTCGGCCTTGGCAACCAAGTAGGGAACGCTTCCCGCTGCCATCCACCCGCCGTTGGCAGCCGAGAACTGCGTGAAGGCCACATAGTGCTGGTAGGCGATCATCACTCCCGTGGTGGCCTTCACGGCTGCGTCCGCGTTGGGATGGGTCCTCGTGCTGGTCAGGGTGCCGCTGGCGCTGTAGTCGGCGTAGCCGAAGTAGACCTGGCACGACGTCGTGTCGCAGACGTCGTAGAGGGAGCTCGTGGCGTGCTGCTGCTCATACGCCGCATAGGTCCGGGCCGCGACTGACTGGCTTCGCAACGCCGCCGCCGGCCAGGACGCGGGCATCTCGTTGGGGACGACGCCGCGCAGGTACCTCTCCATGGAGGTCGCATTGACCGTGACGAGCGAGGATCCGCTCAGCGTCCCCTGGACCCGGTCCGGGTAGTCGCGCAGCGTGCCGTCGGTCCGCTCGACGCGAACGGTGGTGGCTGTCGGGTTCACGAAGCCGGGCGTGCCGGTCAGGCCCCTGTAGGAGCTGCCCGTGCTCCACACCCCACCCGCGCGCCACTGGAGGTCGAGCGCACCGGCAGTGACCAGCAGTCTCCACCGGTCGACGGGCTGGCTCGCCGTACCGCCCCCCAGGGCGAGGACCTTGCTGCCGATGACGAACTTCAGACCCGGTCGCATGGCGACGGTGAGGCTGGAGGTTGACACCCCGCTCAGGCGGGCGCGGAGCGGTCCGGGAGCGGTGGTGACCTGAGCGGTACCCGGGTAGTAGAAGGCCAGGATCTGCTGGTGGGTCAGACCCTTCGTGGCCGCGCCGTAGGCGCCCCACTGCGACATGCCGTGGCCGTGGCCGTAGCCGTGGCCCGAGATCAAGGACGGACCCGTCAGAGGGATGGGCAGGGCCTCGGCACCGGCAGACCCGGCGGACGCCAGCACCGCGGCGCCGGTGAGGGCGACGAGCGCACCGGACGCCCAGCCACGACGCCTCCCCACCAACGGCATGCGCAGCACTCTCCTCATGGCTTCCATGGTCACCCCAGTTCCTGTCCTGCGCCAAGGCCGCCCGAGAGCGGCATCCGTCCGGCATGCAGCGTGCCATCGCCTCTGCCTGCATAGAGCCACAGTCGCCCGGAGCTCCCCGCCGCCATGATGTCTGCTGCGCCGTCCCCGTTGTAGTCGCCCACGCCGAGGATCTGGGTCAGATCCGTCTGACCGGACCGCAGCACAGTGAAGTCGAACAGGGGGTTGGGGCCCGAACCGCGGAAGAGCTGGAGCGTGCCGTCCGAGCGGAGGGCGACGACATCGCCGTTCGCGTCGGCATTGAAGGCGCCGACTCCTGCGAGGCTCACGACGTCCCCCCAGCCCTGTTCGAGCTCCTCGACCCGCGGCATGGTGAAGTCGCGCTTGAACGAGTACCGCAGGGTGAGCCCGGCTTTCGTGATGACCAGGACGTCAGGGATTCCGTCGTAGTCCTGGTCGCCCGCTGCGGCGATCTGACGCATCGCCGCCCACCCCCGGGCACCGACCATGACCGGCGCACCGAACCCTCCGCCGCTTCGGCCGGGCAGCGCCTGCAGCGCGTCGCCCACCCGGACCACGGCGTCGACGTAGCCGTCGCCGTTGACGTCACCCACCAGCTGGACAAGGTCCGTTCCGGTCGGGGCCTCGAAGGTCGAGGCCACGCGGAGGTCCCTGAGGCCGGTACCGGGGTAGACGCGCAGGCTGCCGTTGGAGACCGTGGTTGCGACACCGAGGAGGTCCGGGTGGCCATCGCCGGTGAAGTCCACGCCGCTGGTCATCTGCGCCATGCTGTTCCATCCGCTGCCCCACCGGTTCCACCGCGCGGAGGGATTGCTCCCGTCGCCGTAGTACACCCGCATCGCACCACTCGGCTCGCGGCCGAAGATGTCGCCGTGCCCGTCGCCGTCGAGATCGCCCGCCGCGAAGACAGCGGTCAAGCCGCCCCACCCGGCGGCCAGCCGCTCGAGCGTGCCGAGGTGTCCGCGACCGTCCCCCGGCGCCAGCACGAGGGCGCCGTCGCTGACACGCACGGCGAGGAGGTCAGGGTGACCGTCACCCGTGACGTCGCCGGCGCCGCTGACGTAGCGGTAGGCACCCCACCCACTGGCCACGACCGTACGCGCAGTGAAGGTGCCCTTCCCGGTCCCCGGGTAGAGCACCAGCTGCCCCGTGCTGCTGATGGCCATGAGGTCCGCGTGGCCATCGCCGTTCTGGTCGCCTGCCGCGATGAGCGACCGGACGGAGTTCCAGCCGCTGCCGGTGGAGGTCATCCTCGCGATCCCGCCACGGCCATCGCCGCTGTAGATGCGCAGGTTGCCGGCCCCGGGGTACTGGGCCACGATGTCGGGCCGGCCGTCTCCCGTGAAGTCGGGCGACAGGGTCGCGAGCCTCACGGTGTTCCAGCTGCTGCCCAGGGTGCGCTGGGAGGTGAACGGGTTCGTGGTGGCCGAGGTCAGCAGCGTCACCGAGCCAAGTGCCGCCCCAGTCACCGCCGACGCGTGCGTCAACAGGTCAGCCTGCCCCGCCCGGTCGACGTCTCGCGACAGCCTCGTGGTCGCAAGGCTCCCCATGCGAGCGGCAACGTTCCTGCGAAGGGTGGGGAGCAGGGCATACAGCTTGGCGCCCGGACACTCGGTACTGACCGCGTCGCGGTGCCCGGAGATGCGGTTGAAGTACTTGTCCTTGGCGAACACGGTGCCCGTGGCCGGCATACCGTCGAGAGACATCTTCCAGGCGATGACGTTCGTGAGTGCCGTGGTCACGGCGGGGGGCACCGCGACGGTGTTGTAGTCCCCGATGACGCTGGTGCCGAAGGACCAGGAGTTGTACCCCAACGTGTGGGCACCGATGACGGCCTTGTCCACCCCGCCGTAGCGGCCCTCCCACGTCCGACCGAACTTGTCGACGAGGAAGTTGTAGCCGATGTCGGACCAGCCGTTGCCCTTCACGTGGTAGGCGTAGATACCCCGGATGATCGCCGGGACCTGCGCCTGCGAGTAGGTGTTGGAGCCAGCCGTGTGGTGCACGAAGGCGACGTGCGCCTGGGAGTACCCGGGGCTGCCCTGACGGATCGACTCGTCGGCTCCCCACTGTGCCCGCGTGTAGATGGTGGGCTTGGCTGTCGCCGCAACGGCCCCACCCGCCGGCGTGGTTCCCACGCCGGCGTCCGCATCGGACGTGCCCGGGTCGACGACCGTCAGCGACAGGCTCGTGGGGACGGTTGCGTCTGAGCTGAGCACGCGCGCCTGCACCTGGTCGCCCTGAACCACGAACGGGTCGCTGCCGGCCCGGAGCCCGCGTGCGGCCTCGGCCGTGCCCGGGTCAGGACCGTGGTCCGCCTCGGCATGCACCTCTTCCCAGGCTCCCCACACTCCTTCGCGCTCTACCCGGAGCTCGACGTGGTCGCCCCTCGCGAGATCGCCGGGCCGCCAGGTCACGCCGGCGACCGCCAGACCCGACCGCACTGCGGCAGGGTCGCTGAGGCCGCCAGCCGTGGCCCTGGCCAGCTCGCCCGCGCCTCCAGGGCTACCGGCGTCACGAGGGTCACCAGGGCCGGGCACGGCACGGCGGTCGTCGAAGCTCGAGCGGGCACCGGGGGCGGACTGCGCCCGCTCCAGCGCACTGCGTGGTGCCACCCGGAGGGAGTGCACCTGCGTGGTGGCCCTGACCTGGTGCGGCGTGGGGTGGCGTCCGAGGTCGACGAGGCCAGTGAGGCCCGGGGTCATCAGGGGCGCGGCCGCGGCGGTCGAGAAGATGGCCAGGAGCGCGGCGGGCGTGACGGTGGTCCGGCGTGTCTTCGCGGTCAACACGGCAGGGGCTCTCAGACGTCAGAGGGGATTTACAGTCCTCACACGGTGCACCAAAGGCAGGCGCAATGCCACACAAACGCACCAACTTCCCCACTGGCACCACAGATCGTTACCCACCCGCAACCCCCAGTCCGCCTGACGCGGCTGCGGTGTGGAACGTCGCCTAGGCTGCTGGCGCCGGCGCTGGACTGCCCAGGGCTGCAGTTCGACTCGACGCCCATGCGAACCGGAGCACTGATGAGCCACCCCCCTTCCACGCCCAGCTCACCACGGGGGTCCCACCGTGTCTGAGCCGGCCGGGGAGGCAGAGATCCGCTCCCCCGGCGCCGACGCGTCGCGGAGCGTTCTGGGCCGGGGACTGATCTACACGGTCGGCGCAGCGGCCCCGATCCTGAGCAATGCCGTGGTCACTCCGGCCGTCACGCGCAGCGTGGGCTCTCAGGCCTACGGTGCGGTCGCCACCGCACTGGTCATCATCCAGGTGGGGATGATCGTCGCCGGCCTCGGCCTCGCCGCCGCAATCATGAGGCACGGCATACTCGAGCGCACCGGCATCGAAGGCGCGCGAAGCCTCCTGCTCAGGGGCGCCCTCGCCTCAGCGGTCCTCTGCGGGATCGGGGCCGCCGCGGCCCCCTGGGCCCACCACGCCTTCGCCCTGCAGGAACCGGCCGTCCTGGCGCTCGCGCTGGCCGCCTCTGCGGGCTTCGCGACGGTGGTCAACGTGCAGTCCTATCTGCGCGTCATCGACCGCCCTGGCCTGTTCGTGTCCTTGTCCCTCACGAGTGCCCTGGGCGGGCCCGTGCTCGGCCTGCTGCTGGTGCGGCTGGTCGCCCGGACGGCGGAGGCCTACATCACGGGGCTGGCCCTGGGCCTCGTGGTGTCGGGCCTGGTCGGGCTCGCGATCGCTGTCCGCGACGGACACCTGCATCACGAGAAGGGTGACACCCGGCGAGCCCTGCGCATCGGACTGCCCACGGTGCCGCACCAGGTCGCGATCTTCCTGGCCAGCGGCGCACTCGTGCTGGTGGCGGGACGCGTGTTCGACAGTACGCAGGCGGGTCGACTGCAGCTGGCGGTGCTCATCGGTTCCGCGCCCGGCATCGTCTCCGCTTCGCTCAACAACGCCTGGGCCCCCATCGTCTACCGGGCACAGGAGAGTGACCGGGCAGACGTCCTCGAGCACACCGGCCAGAACATCGCCTTCCTGACCGCCCTGGCCGCGGGGTTCGTCGCATGCGCTGCACCGTTCCTCCTCGCGATGGTCGCGCCGCCCTCCTACGACCCCGGAGCACTGACGGCCGCCGTGGGCGTGGTGGCGGCGGGAACGGTTCTCTCGGTTCCCTACCTGTGCAACGTGCACCTGGTCTTCGTCTCCGGTCGGATCGGCGGCTTGGCCTTCGTGACGCCGTTCAGCCTCGTCGTGGGGACCCTGGCCGCCTGGGTGGGCGCCCAGGCCTTCGGCTTGTCGGGGATCGGCGTGGGTATGCCGGTCACTTACTCCCTCATGGCCCTCGGCACGGGAGTGCTGGCGCGGATGGTCTCGAGCACCCGCTGGCACTACCGGGTGCTCGTGACTCCCACTCTGCTCGGTTTCGCCCTGTGCGCGCTCGGCGCCGTCCTGCCGACCACGGGCGCGGCCATGATCGCCCGGCTCGTTCTCACCGCCGGCACGGTGGGACTCAGCCTGCTCGTCTTCCGCCGCGCGTTCACCTCCTGACGCTCGGGCGAGCGTGCCTGGCCACGCCGGTGGCAGGACGCGACGCGGCGTCATGGGCGGAAGGCGCCCGTTCCGGGCGGAGGTCGTCAGGCGACGGTGATCGGTTCGCGCGTTTCCCCCGGAGCCGGGATCGACGTCGGCATGCGTCCGGGCAGGTAGCTGGTGGCGGCCCGCAGCCACGCGCTGAAGCGCATGGGCTCATGGGTGTCGGCCACCGGCGTCGCGGGCGCCGCGCGCCTGCGCAGGTTGATGATGGCTCGTTGCGCCGGAGACGTGGTCCAGTACTCGACTGCGGCCACCGCGGTGGAGCCATCCCATCCCAGGATGTGCTCGAGCTCCTGCGGCGACCTCAGGTGCTGGACTCCGAGCTCGAGCTCGGACAGTGCCTTGGCGGCAGCGCGGTCCAGGTGCTCTCCGTAGAGCTCGGGCCAGACCCGCCGGTACTCGTTGGCCGTCGTCGTCTGCTCGCCGTCGACCCGAAGCCCGTCGCCATAGATCGCGATGTCGGCACCGAGGTGAGCCGCATACAGGACAGGGGTCGAGAGTCGGTTCGAGACCACCCGATCGGCTCGGCCGAGCATGGTCCACACCCGCCACAGGAAGGCAGGGTCGAGACGTTCCCCGAGCATCACGATGCGGTGCCCCGCAGCCCGGTAGGCGGAGACGATCTCCGGGTCCTGTGCGTCGGCGGCATACAGGCAGGCCGTCGCGGGCCCCTCCTTCTCGCGCCACATCCGTGCCAGGCCCGCGTGGTCGCCGCGGACCCGCTGGGTCTGAATGCCGTGCAGGGGCATGAGCACGACGCGGTCGTGCTCCTGCCGCGGCTCCGGTGTCGGGCCCGCAGCGGCAGCGAGGTAGGCGAACTGCGCCCCGATGGCCGTCGTCTCATGGGTCTCGTCCGAAGGCGACCAGGCTCGTGACGAGTGGGACCAGACCAGAAGCTTGCGGCGACCGTCACCGTGCAGGTTCGGGAAGTCCCTGAAGTGCGATCCGACCGGCGACACGGCCGTCCATCCATGCTGGACCAGCCCGTTGATGTGGCTCGGCCGGGCACGGTTCAGGTAGGCGGCCAGGCCCGCGCTGTGACCGTAGAAATGGTTCTGGGACTCCATGTCGACGAGGCTATCGGCAACGGTGCCCAGGGCACGCAGCCAGCCACCCGCGCCGGACCGGCGGCAGCGCAGCGTGGCGTTGGATCGAGTGGTCAGCCGAGCCGATACGCTGTGCTGCGATGGAGAATGATGACGTCTGGCTCGTGGTCCCCCTCTTCAACGAGGCGCAGGTCATCGGGGACGTGGTCCGTCATGCCCGTGAGACCTTTCCGAACGTCGTGTGCGTCGACGACGGGTCCAAGGACAACAGTGCTCAGGAGGCCGCCGCGGCCGGGGCTGTCGTCGTGCGACACCCCGTCAACCTCGGTCAGGGAGCGGCCCTCCAGACGGGCTTCGAGTATGCGCGCAGCGTCCCGGGCATGCGCTGGGTGGTCACCTTCGACGCCGACGGGCAGCACCAGACCTCCGACGTGGTGGAGATGCTCGACAAGGCCCGCGGCGAAGGGCTCGACGTCGTGTTCGGGTCGCGGTTCCTCGACAACCGCACCGATGCCGGCGCCCTGAAGAAGCTCGTCCTGCGCATGGCGGTGGGCTACACCAACCTCACCACGCACACGCGACTCACGGATGCCCACAACGGCCTGCGCGTCCTGTCGCGCGACGTGGTCGAGCGCATCGAGATCACCCAGAACCGCATGGCGCACGCCTCGGAGCTGGTCCAGCAGATCGGCGCCCTCGACGTGCGGTACGCCGAGAGCCCGGTGCACATCCTCTACACCGACTACTCCCGCGCCAAGGGGCAGTCCCTGTGGAACGCCGTGAACATCCTCGCCGAGCTGATTCTCCGATGAGCCTGCCGACCAGGAGCCTCTGACATGAAGATCGTGCTGATCCAGATCGTGCTGATCCTCGTGGTCCTGGCGGTGGCCGCGCGGCTGTTCCGCTCGCGCGGTGCCCGCGCCCAGGCCGTGCGGCGACTGGGGCTCCTGCTCTTCGCCGCCTTCGCCGTCGTCTCCATCCTGTTCCCCGACCTGTGGAACAAGATCGCCCGGGTGGCGGGGGTCGGACGCGGCACGGACATGGTGCTCTACGCGCTCGTCGTCGCCTTCCTCAGCTTCACCGTGACCACGTACCTGCGGTTCCGTGAGTTCGAGTCGCGCTACACCCGGCTCGCACGACGCCTGGCCCTGGACGAGACCCAACGGGACTTCCCGCAGCCCCCCGAGGGTGGTCGTGGCACGCTCGGTCAGCCGACCGACGAAGCCTGACGAACGCGCAACCGCGTCATCGCCCCCTGGGCGGCGTCGAGCAGTGTCGTGGCCGCCAGCCCGGCGCCGTCGCTGACCCGACCTCCGTGCAGCACCGCCGCGGCAACCTCCGTCACGTCCGAGCCACTCAGCTCCACCCCGGCTGGTCGGGGCGAGGAGTCCGTGGCGACGACTCGGGCGCCGGCCGCGAGGGCCTCTCGCACGACGACCGAGTCTCCGTCCCAGGCTGTCGGGCGCAGGAACACCCCCGTGCGGCGCAGCACCCCGTGGACCTCGTCCGGCGAGGAGTCGAAGCTCAGCTCGACCCAGGGCCGCCCGACGAGACGGGCGCGCAGGGCAGCCAGCTCGGGCCCGTCGTGACCGTAGGCCAGGACGCGGAGGCGGGCATCGGGCCAGACCTCACGGACCAGCGCCACGGCGTCGACGGCCAGCTCGGCACGGTAGTGCGCAAGCCCGGCGTTGGTCGCCACGGCGAGCAGGTGGGGGTCGCGAGCCGGGGCCTGCGCGTCGCCCTCACCGGCGGCCACTTGCTCCGCGGCGAACGGTGCGACCACCCTGACGCGACGGGCCAGGGACGCCGGAAGGCGTCGGCCGATCTCGTCGTTGACAGCCCAGATCTCGTCGTAGGCGCGCAGGACGAGCCTCAGCAGCCGCGCCTCCGAGGGGCGCATGGCATCGAGCTGACCGCCGACCGAACCGGAGTGGAGCACCAGCACGGTGCGTCCCGGGAGCACGGCGAACAGCGGTCCGAGGACGATCGCGCGCCACAGCCTGGTGATGTGGAACAGGTGCAGGGCACGTCGCCGCCACAGGTGCGGGAGGGCAGCCGCGGCACGCGCCGCCGACCCGGTGTCGACGTAGCGCACCCGATGGCCGGCAGCGGTCAGCTGTCGCGAGAGCTGGCGGTGGCTGGTGAGCACCCCACCGACCTCGCCGTCCTCCTGGGCCCACTGGAGCACCTGAACCCCTTGCGTACCAGTCGAATTCATGGCGACACCGCAGACCTCAGTCGAGCCGCGAGCTGGTGAGGACTCCCAGGAGATGACCCCCGGCCGTGATGATCGCCAGTGGAACCATGACGACCACCAGGACCTGAGTGCCGACCAGATCACCCCGCGTGACGTCCACGAGGCCGGCGACGAGGGCCAGGAGCGAGGCCTCGACCGCGACGAAGGCGCGGAAGATCGGCAGGTATCCCAGGGCACGACGGACCGCAGCCACACCCGAGACCTTGGACCGGGTCGTGGTGGCGACGTCCTCGAGCATGGGACGGCCGGTCTTGGCACGGGCCACGTGCACGAGATCGGTGAAGGCCTTGTTCAGCAGGACGAGGACCGCGACGAGCAGACCCAGGACGGTCCAGCCACTGACGTCGAGCGGATCGGACAGCGACCAGCCGTCGGCGCGCAGGCCCAGGGCGACAGGGATCGAGGCCTCCGTGAGGTAGTGCCCGACCCGGTCCAGGTAGATCCCGGCTGGGGAGAACCGCTGTCGCCATCGAGCCACCTCGCCGTCGCTGCAGTCGAGCAGGATCTGCAGCTGCATCGCGAGGACGCAGAGCAGCGGCCCGACCAGTCCGCCCAGGGGCAGGGCCAGGGCGCCCAGCACCCCCACCACGATCATCAGCCAGGTGACGCCGTTCGGCGTGATCCCGGTCGGCAGCATCGCCCTGGTGGCGTAGATCGAGAGGTGCCGGATGTACAGGGCGCCGGACCAGTGCTCCGCGTTGTAGCGCGCGATGTGCTCCGGAGGCTGGGCCACGGCACGCAGCTCGGCCATCGTCGGCCGGTTGTCCGTGGGGTCGTGGGCGAGCTGGCTCATGTCGGGATCCCACCACGCAGCGGATCTTCCTGGGCACCGATCCAGCGACGCCAGCCGAAGAACGACTCGGTGACGTAGGTGGCGAAGAGGGCCGCGGCCGCCACCCACAACATCGGAACCACGACTGCGGGTGCAACCGCGGCGACCACGAGCAGCACGACCAGTCGGCCATCGGTACCCAGCCCGACCCGCGCCAGCCAGCCAGCCGGGGCGGTCCCGGTGTCACGCAGCCGGTAGACCACGTCGTAGCGGTGGTAGGCCACCGCGGCGAGGTAGGCGAAGGCGGCTGCGGTCTGCTCGCCCAGCGTGTGGTGCACGAGCACGCCGACGACCAGGACCTCGGCCGCCCACAGTGCGGCTGGTGCCTGCCAGGCCAACGGGTGGTGGACCGGCGGCTGCCAGCCACAGGCCACGAGGGCACCGCCCAGGAGCGCCACAGTCGCCGCACTGCCGACCCTGTCGGCCCAGAGCAGGAGCGGCACCGCGACGACCAGGACGGTGGCACCCAGCACTCCCACCGCGAAAGGGGCCCGCCACAGCCTGCCCAGGAGGACGGCGATCGGACCGAGGTCGAGCTGCTCGTCGAGGCGACCCCTCACCGTGGCCCGCTCGGCCAGCGACCAGGTCGGGTCCCGGCGCGCGAGGACGGCGGCGAGCCGTCCACCCTGGGTCCAGGCGACGGCGAGGCCGACCGCGATGAGCAGCGTCCACAGCACCAGCATCGGACGGCCGGTCAGCAACGTGAGGGAGATGAGGAGGTAGCGCTCGGCAATCGGCATGTGCACGACCTTCTTCGCCCAGTGCACCGCCTGCGTGCGGCCCGTGGGCGGCCCGGCGAAGGTCGTCCGCGCCCCCTGCGGCGAAAGGTCGTGGGCTGACGTGACAGGGAGGACATCTGCGCTGCTGCGCCGCGAACCACGAAGCCTGTCCTCGTAGGCGTAGTCCTCGAGGTGTCGGAGCGTGACCACCGCCATCGCGGCCAGGGCAACGGGCCAGCCATCTGCCCCTTGGCGCACCGCGACCGACGCGACCGCCGCCAGCACGGCATACTCCTTGACCCTGTCGCCGACGGCATCGAGGAAGGCTCCCAGCGGGCTGAACCGCCTCGTGAACCGGGCGATCTCACCGTCCACACAGTCGACCACGAGGGCCACCAGCAGCAGGACCGCGGCAAGGGCCCACGCCCACCGGGCGCCGGTGGCGACGAGGAGCGCCGCGAGGATCCCGAAGGCCAGCGACACGACCGTGACGACGTTGGGTGTCCAGCCCATGCCGAGGCCCACCCCGGTGAGGCGCCGGGACAGCGGCCGCACCGCGAACGTGGAGAAGAAGCCGTCGCCACCGCGAGACGCACCACGCAGCCGCTGGCGCCACGGGTCGCCCGCTGCACCGTTCGCACGCACGCCGGTGCGCGCCCAGTCGAAGGGGCCCAGCGCACCCGCCTGCACGGCGAGGCCGCCGCGGACGAGCACGAGGGTGACCGCGGCAACCCGGTCTGCGCCCCAGCTCGGCTCGGCCGACGGTGCGGCGTCCCGGAGCAGCGCAGCCGCCCGTGACCGGTCGGCGGCCGCGACGCGCACGATTCCGGGAAGCGCGGAGGTGGGGTTGCCCGCGATGTGCGACGACGTGCCGACAGACTCGACCAGCTTGCCGTCGCGGCCGACGCGGCCGGGGGTCACGACGTCGACGCCCTCGACGAGCGCAAGGGGGTCGGCAACCAGTGCGGCCGTGTGCACTCCGGGCCTGTCGAGGAGGTCGAGCAACGCGACCCAGGAGATCTCGAGGTCGGCCGCCGCGATGACGGCGGGCCCGTCGTCGGCCTGTCCCAGCACATCGGCCAGCGTCTCGAACTGTGCTGCCAGGGTGGCCTCCGCCACCCGAACCAGAGCCGAGATCCCCAGTGCCGCAAAGACTTCCGCGACACCTTCTCCAGTCCCCGGACCGAGGAGGACAGCCAAGGCGCCGGCCGAGTAACCGTGGACGCTGCGGGCTGCGTCGTCGCCGACCGAGGGAGGCGAGGTACGGCTCACGCCCCGGCGTCCAGGTCGTGGTTGTAGCGGTCGAGCACGTCGAGCATCGGCCCGTCCATGAGCAGCTCGCCGCGCTTGAGGTAGAGGCCCCTGGTGCTGAACCGCTTGAGGTCGCCCTCCGAGTGGGAGACGAGGAACAGCGTGCGACCGTCGGCCAGCAGCGACTCCATGCGCTGGTAGCACTTCTCGCGAAAGGCCCGGTCACCCACCGCGAGGACCTCGTCGACCAGCACGATGGGTTCATCCAGGGTCGTGACGACGGCGAACCCGAGGCGCACCTTCATGCCCGAGGAGAAGTGCCGGTACGGCGTGTCCAGGCCATCGCGCACCTCAGGGCCGGCGAAGTCGACGATGTCGTCGAAGCGTGCCTCGACGTCGGACTTGGACAGGCCGTGCAGACCAGCGGTGAGGTAGATGTTGTCGCGGGCGGACAGCTCGCCCACAAAGCCACCCGTCAGCTCGATCAGGGGCGCGACACCACCACGGACGGTGACCGAACCCTCGTCAGGGAGCAGGACACCGGCGATCATCTTGAGCAACGTGCTCTTGCCGCCGCCATTGCCGCCCACGAGTCCCACTGCCTCACCGGCCTGGATGTCGAAGCTGATGTTGCGCAGTGCCCAGAAGGTTTCCTTGGCGGCTCCGCTGCGACCGTGGAAGAGCATCTCGCGCAGCTGCATCCGCCGCCGACGGGACCGGTAGAACTCGATTCCGAGGTCGTGCACGGAGATCACTGGATCAACCATCAGATCTCCTTGAGGACGGCGCGCTCGAGTCGGCCGAAGACCGAGACCCCGACGAACAGGAGGATGACCGACATCACCGCGGACACCCCGACGGCTTCCCACACGATGGGGTGCTTGTCGTGCGCGAACAGACCGGCCCGCATGATCTCCAGGATTCCGGTCATGGGGTTGAGCCAGGTGATCATGTCGTACGGCTTGGGCACCAGGCGGCTGGCATAGATCACGGGGGTGGCGTAGAAGAGCATCCGGATGACGATGCGGATGACGCGCTGGGTATCGGTCACCAGGGCGGTCACCGGAGCCAGGATCAGGCCGATGCCGATGAGCGCCACTGCCTGGATGACGATGCCGACCGGGAACAGCGCGAGCCAGCCGTTGAGGTGGACGTCGCCCTTGACCATGTACACGACGAGGAAGAAGAGCAGCACCGGCAAGGACAGCAGGTACTCGATCCCCTTGGACAGCACCACGCGGAGCACCCACATCTCGCGCGGCAGGTTGGTGGACCGCACCAGCTTCGCCTCCTGGATGAGGGAGCGCGACGTGTCCGTGAGCGAGCCCGAGAACCACTGCCACGACAAGAGCCCGACGACCAGGAAGAGGAAGTACGGCTCGTGACCGAGGTCCTTGCGCTTGAAGATGTAGACGAAGACGAGGAAGTAGATCAGCGACATCAACAGCGGATCGAGGATGGTCCAGAGGTAACCCAGGACGCTGCGCGAGTACCGCACACGCAGGTCGCGGATGACAAGGGTCCACAGCACGCTGCGCCTGGCCAGGATCGCCTGGGTGCGCGTGATGATCCTCATGTGTCCTGCCTGTCGTGGATGCGGGGGTGCCGGCACGATTCGTTCGCATCATCTCGCGTGCGATCCGACGACCGAGGGTACGCCACACCGCGCGGCCCCTTCAGTCACGCCGCCTCGAAGAGACGGCCTGCGACCCCGGTATCCTCGGCGCAGCGCTGGGGACACCATCCAGCGCCCCCCTACGCCCAGCCGCCCAGCCGCCCAGCCGCCCCGACGAACGGACACCATGACGCGCACGACCTCCGCCCTGCGCAGGCCCGACGTGCAGGTCAGCCTCGCCTGGGTGCTGAGCGCGGTCGTCATGGTGCTGGCGGCAGTCCTCGCGTGGGGCTGGGTGCTCGCGGTCGCGCTGGTCGTCAACTACCTGGCCGACGCCGCGTTCTACCGCGTCGACGAACGCGCAGTGACGTGGTTCAACGACCGCGAGATGGCACCCGTCAACCGGCACCTGCTCCGGGAGGGCGCAGCGCTCCTCGGCTGGGCGATGGTGCGCAGCCCCTCGGCCCTCGAGGTGACCGTCGCGCTGGCAGGGGTGGCGGTCGTCCACGGCGCCCACACGGCATACCGCATCATCGGGGCGCGCAACCGGCGGCGCCGGCGCGGTCGGGTGTGGTGGCGCGGGCTGGACGTCGGCGGCGCCGACAGCGGCCCCGAGATCCTGCCTCCCACGCTGCCCAGCCTGGGGCCGGTGGAAGGTGCCCAGTTCGCGCTCCACGTGGACGTGCCGCTCGTCGTCGGACTCTGGCTGTCGTGGACGCTCGGGGCGGCGTGGCCCGTCTGGGCAGCCTTCGTGCTCGTGGTGGGGGGAGCGGGGTTCGTGGTGCTGCGGGCGCTGGCGCGCCGTCGCCTGGTCGGTCGGCTCGCCACGCCGGCCCAGGAACGGTCAGGAGTCTTCGCCGCCCTGCAGGAGCTGGCGCCCGAGGTGGTCGTCTACTTCAGCGGCGGCCCCGACACGACCTACCAGCTCAACGTGTGGCTCGAGACCATCGACCGCATCGAGCAACCGACGGTCATCTTCATCCGCGAGAGCCTTCACCTCGATGCGCTGCTGCCGACCCGCACACCCGTCCTCGTCCTGCCCCGGGCCCAGGACGTCGAAGCCTTCCAGCTGCCGTCGATGCGGGTGGCGCTCTACCCGACGACCGTCATCAAGAACAACCACATGATCCGGTTGCGGGGGCTGCGGCACGTCTTCATCAACCACGGCGACGGCGACAAGTCGGTGACCTACAGCCCGCTGCACCGGGTCTTCGACGAGATCTGGGTCGCGGGTGCGGCAGCGCGCGACCGATACCTCCAGCGCGGCGAGGGCGTCCGCGCCGAGCAGCTGGTCACCGTCGGGCGACCTCAGCTGGCCAGCATCCAGGCGGTCCCTGACGGTGCCCGCGGCGCCTCCCCACTCACCGTCCTCTACGCCCCCACGTGGGAGGGCAACTTCGAGGGAGTCAACTACTCGTCGGTCGCGCCGATGGGCGTGGCCCTGGTCGATGCCCTGCTGCAGTCCGACCGTGACATCCGGGTGCTGTTCAAGGCCCATCCCGCGACGGGCACCCGACTCGACGCCGCCGCGACGGCCCGCGCCGACATCGAGCGCCGACTGTCCGGCGCGGGTCCGCACGAGGTCGTGGGAACCGAACCCGATGCCCTGTACCGGGCCTTCAACGACGCCGACGTGCTCATCGCCGACATCTCCAGCGTCGTCGCCGACTTCCTCGCGTCGCGCAAGCCCTACCTGGTCACCAACCCGAAGAACATCCCGCTGGCAGACTTCCGCCGGGAGTTCCCCAGCACTGCTGGAGGCGGGGTCGTCACCCTCGACCCGAACTCCGTGGTCGCCGCGATCGAGGACGCCGCCGGGGCGGACAGCCTGCGCCCGCGCCGTCTCGAGCTCGCCACGTACTTCCTCGGCGACCCCGTCAGCGATCCCATTGCCCGGTTCACCGACGAGGTGACTCGCGCCTGTCAGCGCAGCGAGGAGGCCCTCGCACGGACGGTGGCTGCTGCCCAGGCCGCGGCGCAGGAGGAGGACGCGTGAGGAAGTACCTGCCAGTCATCGGCATGCTCGGGACAGGGTTCGCCCTGCTCGTGCTGGCCCTGCCGGTCGCCGAGGCCTTCCCCCGCGTCGCCGCGGCGCTGTTCGCCGCAGGCACGCTCGTCGGTCTCGCGGGCGAGATGCTGGTGCGCGAGCGCGACGACGTGGCGGAGGCGCTGGAGGGGTTCGGCGCCGGCCTGTCCGTCCGCACCGGTCTGCGTGGACTGCTCCTCGGGGGGCTTGCCGTGACAGCGCTCCGCAGCGACGACGGAGGCTTCGTGGTCGTCGCGACCACCCTCATCGTGACCTGGCTGGCACGGCTCGCCATGCAGGTGCTGGTCGCCGATGCCGTCGGCCACCGCCTGTCCCCCGTCACCTGGCGCAACTTCGACGTGCCCGGTGTCGTCCGACATCCACCCCTGGCACCGCGCCTGCTCGCGGAGGCCCAGCGCTGGATCTCAGGGGCCACCCTGGCCCTGGTGGTCGGGGTACTGGTCCCGCTCGCTGGGGGTCCTGCCGGCGCCACGCGGGTTGCCGCATCTGTGGCCGTCCTGATCTGCGGGCTGTTCGTGTCGTTCGCGCTGGTCGACGCCTTGCGGGCACGCCGGGACACGCCCCACGAGAAGACGGTCGACCTGCTCGCCGCCGCACTGCGCGAGTCCGCACCCGAGGCGGTGTTCTACTACAGCCGTCCCGAAGCCGTCGGCTACATCGCGAACGTGTGGGTTCCGACCCTCGAGCGCATCGACCGCAAGGTCGTGATCATCGTGCGAGAGCCCTACAACGAGCCCCTTGTGGCGACCGAGACGCTCCCCGTCATCATGGTCAGCCGCCCAGGTGACATCGAGCGAGTCGTGCCATCGTCCGTGCGCATCGCCCTCTACCCGTCGAACGTCGCCACGAACAACCACCTGCTCCGTCTGCCCGGCATCGTCGACGTCTTCGTCGGCCACGGCGACAGCGACAAGGGCGGCAGCGCCACGGTCCTCACGAGGATCTTCGACGAGGCGTGGGTGAGTGGGCCCGCTGCCCGCGACCGGTATCGAGTGGCCGACGTCGGCGTGCGGGACGAGCAGGTGCGGGAGATCGGGCGTCCGCAGCTGGCGGAGATCCGCCGAGTCGCCGCGCCCCTCGCCGAGGACCACCACGGCGACGACGGCGACAGCACCTGGGAGTACACCGTGCTCTACGCGCCCACCCGTGAGGGATTCTTCGCCCAGTGGGAGTACTCCTCGATCCTCAGCCAGGGCCGGGTCATCCTCGAGACGCTGCTGGCCATGCCTGGCGTCCGCGTGCTGTTCAAGCCGCACCCCGGCACCGGCACCGACGACCCGGCCTTCGGCGACGAGGTCGAGGCGCTCAAGGACCTGGTGACCGCCGCCGGGGCCCCGCACGAGGTCGTCACCGGCTCGGAAGGCCTCTACCAGGCCTTCAACCGCGCCGACCTGCTGGTCAGTGACATCTCGAGCGTCATCACGGACTTCCTGGCCTCGGGCAAGCCGTACGTCGTGACCCGCTTCGGCACCGCTTCGGACGACCGCTTCCGGCTCGAGTTCCCCTCGGCCGGCGGTGCCTACATCCTCAGCGGCGACGGCAGCGACATCGCCGAGCAGGTCCGGGACGCCCGCGACGTCGACTCGCTCAGCGCAGTCCGCGCCACGACCGCGGCGTACCTGCTGGGTGACCAGACGGGCGACCCGGTGGCGCGCTTCGACCGAGCCTTCGACGACGCCGTTGCCGCGTGGGGCCGAGTCACCGCCTGAAGGGCCGGGTCACCGCCTGAAGGGCGGCGTCAACGGCTGAGGGCCGCGTCAGCGCTTGAGAGATCGGCGGGCGCGGGCGGCCAGGCGGGTCAGGCGCTCGACCGTGGTCGGTCCCGCGGTGGCCCTGCGGGTGCTGACTCCGAGCGGCGAGACCACGACCACTTCGAGCAGTCGCACGGCACCCCACGGTCCCGGCGCCGACAGGGTCAGCTCGTACGTGCCTGGGCGCAGCTGGTCACCCTCCGGAGCGGTGGCCACCCAGGTGGGACCACCCTCCGTGGCGACCTTCCACGAGGTGCGGTGTCCGTCGGCGCGACGCAGCCCCAGACTCCCCTGGCCGCTGGCCCCGGCGAGATGGACGTTGGGGGCGATCTCGACGGTGGTGCGTGAGGCCGACCGCACGGCGGACTTGGCGAGCAGGGTCCGCGCGCGGTCCTTGGGGATGCCGACGTTGAGGCTGAGGTTGCGGTGCGGGTCGGTGTCAAACCGCTCGACGAGCCGTCCACCCGGCTCCACGAACAGGTCCGGCACCCGGAGTCCGTCGCGGCGGTCTGCGCCCATCCGCTGCTGCCGGGCCCACCCGAAGCAGCCGAGCCGGAGGTAGAAGTCCTGCTTGCCGGAGCGCAGCGGCGAGCCACCCGCGGCGGTCGCGGGGTCGACCGTCGCGGTCCCCCGCCACACCACCTGCTTGCCGCTCCCACTCGGCTCCAGGGAGACCTCCAGTGGGGCGGGCAGGAACCACTCGTCACGCAGGTCGCGGTGGCGCAGGACGACGTCGCCGTATGCCGCGTCGACCTGGTCGTCGACGCGCCGCTCCTCGTCGGTGGCGGCGTCGCCGACCACAGCCCTGGGCAGGTAGAGCTTTCCGTCGCGGGACTCGAGGACGAGCGGACTGCCCCGATGGGTCAGTCGCACCTCGACGTCCACCTCGAAGGTGGAGCCGACCGTGCGCATACCGGTGAGGACCGCGAGCGCCTTGACGGCGTTGTACTCACGCGCGAGGGCGAGGATCTGCTCCCGGTCTCCACCGCGGACGATGCCGGCCCGCACGCGCATGGCGGCGCCCATGCCCTGGTCGACCGTGAGCGGGAAACGCTCCTCGAGCAGGGCACGGACCTCTCGCAGCAGCGCCTCGAAGAAGTCCTCGGGGTGCTTGAGAACCTTGCCGCCGCCCAGGCGACCGAGCAGCTCGACGCGCAGGAAGCGGCGGTAGAAGTGGTCGCGCTCCTCGCCGGGCTCGGTGTGCGCGTCGACGACGTCGAGCACCTCGCGGAGGTTGGCGTAGTAGATGGCCGGGTCGAAGCGCTTCGAGCCGGCGTTGCCGCCGTCGGGTCGGCGCAGGTAGCGGTAGCAGACGTAGTCGCCGACGATGGTCGCCGCCTTGGCCTGGAAGTAGGCCTTCGCCATGTAGAGCTGGTCCTCGAGGCGCCGGGCGCCCTCGGGGTAGCGGATCCCCTTCTCGCGCAGGAACTCCGCGCGGAACATCTTGTGCGGGGTGAGGCTCTCCATGAGGGGTGCGTCGAACACGGTGCAGGACGGGCGATGGGTGCGGTAGACCTCGTGGTTGACCCCCCGGAAGTCACTGATGACCTTGCCCAGCACGACGTCGGCGCCGTGGGCCGCAGCCAGGGTGTGCATCCGCTCGAGGGCTTCGGGCTCCATCGTGTCGTCCTGGTCCACGAACATGACGTAGTCGCCCTTGGCCTGGTCCGCCCCGATGTTCCGTGGCTTCCCCGGCCAGCCCGAGTTGGGGATCGGGATCACCGTCACCTGGGGGTGCTTGGCAGCGACGGCACGCAGTTTCGCCAGGGAGTCGTCGGTCGAACCGTCGTCGACGAAGATGAGCTCGAGCTCCTCGGCGGGCAGGGTCTGTCCGAGCAGGGACTCGATACAGGGGTCGATGTACGGTCCCGGGTTGTACACCGGCACGACCACGCTCACCTTTACCGACACTGGACTCCCTCTCGTTGCAACGGGTTCGTGCCCTAGGAGCGGTCGCTACCGCTGGCCGACTCGGCGTTCTCGGGCATCTCGTCATGCGGTTCTGTCTGGTGCATGTCGTCAGCCAGGGCCGACGTCAGCTCGTGGGTCGAGAACGGGTCGGCGCGACGGATGTCGATGACGTGACCGGTCAGCTCGGACACCAGCACTCGGAGGGCAGCCCTCGCGACGGTCTCGGAGTCGAGGAGGCTGTCTGCCGGCTCCTGACCGAAGGCCTTGGTGCGCATGGGAGTTCCGGTGCGCTCAGGGTTGACGCAGTTGACCCGGACGCCACTGGAGGCCCACTCGTCCGACAGCGCCTGGGTCAGGTTGACCGTGGCGGCCTTGGCCGAGGAATAGAGGCTGTAACCCGAACGACCGCGGGTGTAGGAGCTGGAGGTGAACAGGAGCAGGGCTCCCCCCGCCTCGCGCAGGTAGGGGTAGAACTCCTGGGCGATCAGGATCGGTGCGATGTAGTTGACCTCGGTGGCCGCGTAGATCGTCTCCTCCGTCGTCTCCTCCAGGGTCCCCCGCGGGAGGACCCCAGCGGTGTTGACCACGAAGTCCACGCGGCCGGTTTCCTCGAGGACCTTCTGGCGTGCAGCCACGACGTCGGCCCTGCGCTCCACGTGGGTGCGGGTGCCGGAGCGGCTGAACGAACGCACCGTGGCCCCGAAGCGCTCGGCCAGGGTCACGATGTCGGCGCCGATGCCGTAGCTGCCCCCGAAGACGACCATCGTCTTGCCGCGCAGCACCTCACCGAACTCGTCGTCGGTGTGGTCCTCGGGCAGGTCGTGGCTGGTGAGCTGGAAGAGCTTGTCGGCGAGGTAGACGTCGATCGGCTCGGTGACCTTCATGTTGCGCTCGTCGCCCGCCACGACGGCGATGGGCACATCGGGGAGGTACCGCAGCACGACGGTGCAGTCATCCGTCGCCGCGAAGTTCGGGTCGCGGGACGCCAGCTCGTAGGCCCGGGAGATCACCGACCGGCGGAAACCCTGGGGCGTCTGGCCGCGACGCAGCTCCGAGCGCTTGAGGACGTCGCTGATCTCGCTCTCGTCGGTGACGGAGATGATCGTGTCCGCCGAGGGGATGGCGGTGTCGACCGCTTCGTGGGTCTTCAGGGCGGCCACGCAGTCGGCGATGATGCGCTGGCTGAGCAGGGGCCTCACGGCGTCGTGGAACAGGACGTTGCACTCCTCGGAGCCGAGGGCCTGCAGGGCCCGGCCCGTGGTGCCGTTGCGGGTGTCGGCGCCCTCGAGGATCTGGGTCACCTTGGAGTAGCCGCCGGTGGCGACGATTGCGCGGACCGGGTCGAGGTGGCCGGGCGTCATCATCACGATGATCTCGTCGACGAGGGGACTGCTGTCGAGCGCCTCGATCGTGTGCTCGATGATCGGCCGACCGGCGATCTTGATGAGCTGTTTGGGGATGCTGAGCCCGACCCTGCTGCCGACTCCACCCGCGAGGACCACGGCCACCGTGCGCAACTCTGTCACGGACGCGACCCTACCGGCTGGCAGGTGTCTGACCGGCAGGCGGCTGGGCTCGGTCGAGGATTTCCAGCACCGCCTCGCCGAACGCGCGGTCCCCGTCAGCGCCCACGTAGCGGGCGCGCACGGCGGCGCGCTCCTGCTTCAGCGGATCAGCCCCGAGCAGTTCCGCGAGCACCTCGTCGAGGTTGGCGAGATCGGAGGCCACCAGGTATGCCGCGTCGGCGACCGGGTTGCGCTGCCTGAAGGTCGAGAGGTCGGCGTCGGCGATGATCGCCAACGGCTTGTCCGCGGCGAGGAACTCGGTCACCACGCTGGACAGGTCGGCCACCATGACGTCGGCGCGGTTGGCCGACGCGGCGAACGGTTCGTCGAGCCCGACCACGTGGGACCTTCCGGTCACGCGGGCGTCCTCGAGGAGCAACTGCTCGATCGCGCTGACGAGGACGGCCTCGGCGGGACGCGAGCGCGAGAACGGATGGGGCCGGAAGACGACGGCGCCCGGTCGGCGCAGCAGGCTCGTGACGAGCCGGACTCCCTGTCGCAGAGACGAGTACGACGAGTCGTCGTTGTAGCCCTGCCACGTCGGCGCGTAGAGGATCGTCGGCGCTGCGAGCTCCGCGACCGGCCGCTGGGCGCGCAGGACGGCGGCCGACTGGGGGCTGCCCACGACCACGAACTTGCCGGCGGGCACCTGGACGCCGTGCCGCGCGTACCGCTCGATGGCGGCCTGGCCCGAGACGAAGATCCGGTCGTACATCGCGTGCGCGGGGTGGTGTGACAGGGCCTTGTCGGACTCCCCGTGCCCCAGGTAGACGTGGGTGAGCTGGCGGTAGGTGACGAAGTCGGCGTTGGCCGCGACGCTGTTGACGTAGAAGGCCGCTCGCAGGCTCGGCACGACGACGTTGTCGAGGTCACGCCAGGCGGGGCAGGCGAGCACAGGCACCTCCGCCACTCCCCCGAGCGCCGCCAGGGCCACCGGGTCGCGGGTCGCGACCACGAACCGGCGATCGAGGGCGCGCAGGTGCGGCAGCCACATGTCCAGCTGGTAGGCGCCGCCCCGACGGGCGGTGTAGAGGACGAACTCGGGTGCGTAGGCAGCCAGCGCCTCACGCACGGCTGCGCCCCGGGCCCGCCGCCCGGCATACGCAGCCACCAGCTGCAGCCCGGCAGCCAGCAGCACGGCTGCCTGGACGGCGGCGGCCACCGCCACCACGCCGGGCGACCAGCGCGCAGCGACGGCCAGCGCCAGCAGGAGCAGCGCGGAGAGGGCGGCCGGGACGACGCCACTCACCCACGACACGTCGGGGTCGGCGTAGCCCGGCAGCTGGACCGCCCGGGGAGTCGGGAGCAGCCGACGGGCCAGCGTCTCACCGGCGGTGCTGAGGAGGATGACGGCCACCGGCCACCAGACCACGACGTCGTGGGGGCGCCTCGCGAGGTAGCCCACGGTGAGGGCGACGACGACCAGCACCCGGGTCATGGCCAGCCATCCCGGAAGGAACGGACCGGACGAGAGACCGCTGCCGACCGCGGTGCGCAGGAGGGCGCGCCAGGACTTCATCGAAGGCACCAGTCGCCGCGAGGCGCGTCGGGCATGCGGTTCTTCCTCGAGGGGAGCAGGGGCAATGCAGCATAGCCGCCGGCACCCTCGGCCCGGGTGGCGACGACGAGGTCGGCCAGACCCCGCTCGTATGCTGTCCGCCATGACCCGACCGACGCGCCCGCCCGGCCGCCACGCCTTCCGAAACCGCGGAATCGTCGACCTGGCGACGCGACCCTGATGGGGCTGGGAAGCACCACCTGGCTGGAAGCCCTTCCGGTCGTCCTGGTCGCCACGGTGCTGCTGGTCGTCCCCGGAGCCCTTGGCGCCCGGCTCACCGGGCTGCGGTGGCCGACCGCCCTCGCCGTCGGGCCCCTGCTCGGCACGACGACCATCGCGCTGGCCGGCGTCGCAGCGGCGACGGCGGGCGTCTCGTGGGGCGCCCTGCCCCTGGTGTCCGGCTTCCTCCTCCTGGTCGGCGCGTGCGCCATCGTGGGGCGGCTGCTGCGCTCACGCCCCGAGGTCGGCGACGACGGCAGCCTGTGGTCGTTGCTGGTCGGGGGGACCGTGTCGGCCGTGGTGGTTGCCCTCGTCGTCCTGCCGGTCAGCGGTCGGCCGACCACGTTCCCCCAGAGCCCCGACACGATCTTCCACCTCGGGACCATCCAGTGGATGCTCGAGCGGGGTGACGTCTCCACGCTCCACGCCGGGGGTTTCGCCGCCTCCGGCGCCGGCGGTTTCTACCCCGCGGCCTTCCACGCCGTAGCCGCGACGGTGGCCCAGCTGACCGGCAGCACGCCCGTCGTGGCGGCCTCCGCGACCAGCCTCGTCCTGGCCGCAGTCGTGTGGCCGCTCGGACTCATGCTGCTCGCCCGCCGGGTGCTGGGCACCGGCTGGTGGCCGACCCTGGCCGCCTCCCTCGCCGCCGTGGCGTTCTCCGGTTATCCGTTCTGGATGGAGGGGTACGGCGTCCTGTGGCCCAACCTCTACGGCCAGGCCCTGCTGCCGGGCGCGCTCGCGCTCCTGGTCGTCGTGGTCGATGGGCCGGTCCGGGCCCGCTCGGCGCTCGTGGGGACCGCCGCCCTTCCGGGCCTCGCGGCGGCGCACCCGAGCGCGTTGATCGCCTTCTTCCTCCTCGGCACCCTGGCCGGGGTTGCCGGACTCGTGCGCGGCGCCTGGCGGCAGCGACGGAGGAACGCCCGCGCCGCCGTCGGCCTCGCCGGCGCGGCCCTCGGGGTGCTGCTCGTGGCAGCCCTGATCTGGGTGGGCGCGACCTGGGTGTCCACGGCGATGCGCGCCTCCAACGGGCCCGGTCCGGAGATGTCCGTGCACGACGGGTTGATCGACGTCGCCTTCTTCGCCCCGAGGAACCTGCTGCCGGTGTGGGGCGTCGGTCTGGCGGTGGCTGTCGGCGGCCTCGTGCTGCTCGTGCGGAGGTCGCACGTGTGGCTCGTGCTGGCGCACGGCGGGGTCCTCGCGCTCTACCTCGCGATCACCCTGGTCGACACGCCGCACACGCGCTGGTTCACCTGGCCCTGGTACAACAACTCGCCAAGGCTCGGAGCACTCATGGTGCTCACCGGGGCGGTCCTGGCCGCGGCGGCGCTGACCGGGGTCACCGAGCTCGTCGTGGCCGCCATCCGCCGTGGCCGACCACGCACCCAGCCCACGCCGGCGATCGCCGCCGTCGTGGCCGTCGCGTTCGTGGCCGGGACGGCCGGGCTCGGGCTGCACTCGCATCGCGAAGCCCTGCGCCCCTTCTTCGTCACCAGCGGTCGCGGCGCCTGGGTGTCCAAGTCCAACCTCGACGCCCTGCGCACCCTGGGGGCCAAGGTGCCGCCGGGCGATGTGGTGGCGGCCAACCCGTGGCGAGGTGGCACCTACCTCTATCTCACGAGTGACCGGTCACTGCTCTTCCCCACCGAGAAGTCGTGGACCGAAGGCGACCGCGCCCTTCTCGGTCGCAAGCTCGACGAGGTCTCGAACGACCCCGAGGTGTGCACGGCAGCCCGCCGGCTGGGCGTCACCCACGTCCTCGCGGGAGGCAGGTCGAAGACGGGGAGCGCGTACCAGAAACGACTCTACGAAGGCATCGACGCGGTTCCCGACGCCCCTGGGTTCACCGTGGTCGGCAAAGCCGGGGACTACACGCTCTACCGCCTCGACGCCTGCCGCTGAGCCGTCCGCCGGCACCCGCGAGGCGTGGCGCCGCGCGGTGCCGGCCCCACGGCATACGCGACCGCTCAGGTGTCGATCCGCACGCGGCTGGACAGGAAACCCCAGCCCCAGCACAGGTGCATGGTGGGCAGGATGACCGGCAGCCACAGGCGGTCCGCCAGGTGCAGCCGCGAGTCGCGGACCGACAGCCCGCCCACGGTGATGACGGCGAGGTATGCCGCGGGCACCAGCCACAGGGGCCACCAGACGAAGCCCCCCACGAGCCCGGCGAGGATTCCGACGAGCGCCGCCGGAGGCGCGAGGTAGCGCGCGTTGATCGTGCCCGCGTGGGTGCGGGCCACGACCCGGCGCCAGCGGCCGTAGTCGCGGTACTGCCGGCCCAGTGCCCGGAGGGTCGGCCGCGGGCGGTAGGCCACCCGGAGCCGGGGCGAGAACCAGACCAGCCCGCCTGCCTCCCGGATCCGGTGGTTGAGCTCCCAGTCCTGGGCGCGGACGAAACGCGGGTCGTAGCCGCCCAACCTGCTGAGCCACTCACGCCGGAACACGCCGAGGTAGACCGTGTCGGCCGGCCCGGCCTCGCCACCGGTGTGGAACCGGGCAGCTCCCACGCCGAGCCTGGAGGTCATGGCTGCGGCAACGGCCCGCTCGAACGACGTGACGCCCTCGGCGTCCATCAGGCCACCGACGTTGGCTGCCCCCGTCTCGGTCAGGAGGCTCACCGCGGTGCTGACGTAGTCGCGGTCCAGCACGCCGTGCCCATCGACCCGGACGACCACGTCGACCTCGTCGAGCGCGCCCAGGGCGGCGTTCAGCGCCTCCGGGGTGCGACCCGACGGGTTGCCTACGCTCCGCACCCGGGGTTCGCGATCGGTGATGCCCCGTGCGATCTCGTCGGTGCGGTCGTGGCTGGGTCCGAGCGCGAGGACCAGGTGGACGGGGCCGTCGTAGTCCTGCCCCAGCACGGCGTCCACCGCTTCCTCGAGGTGCCGCTCTTCGTTGAGGATCGGCATCACCACTCCGACGCTGGGCAGCGACGGCAGCGGCGCCAAGGGGGCCGTGCGGAGCGGTTCGTCGGGCGGCGTACTCGTCATGAGGAGGATGAGCATACGGAGGAGAGATCGCTCTCCGCCGCGTTCCCCGCCGCCTTGGCCGGGTCCTGGACGGCCGTGCCCGGCTGGTGCCTGGGCTTGACCACGGGCCGGGGGGCGGCCGGCGCCTTGCTCTTCGAGCTGGTACTGCCCGCCTTCTCCGACGCGGCGATGGTGGACCGGACCGTCGAGGTGACCACGGAGGGGTCGTAGTCCCACGGCTTGATCAGCGGCGGGACGAAGTTGACGCCGCGGATCTTCTGCGAACGCGTCTTGATGGCCAGGTCGGCGAAGCGCCCGAGCTCGGACTGGGGCAGGTCGGTCTCGATCAGCCCGGCGCTGGCCGAGGCGATCTTCTGGAAGCGCAGCAGGACCGTCTGGGGGTCGAGCTGGCTGGCCATCGCCGTGGTGACGCACCGCTGCCTGGCCATCCGCTCGTAGTTGGTCGACCCCTGGCGGGAGCGGGCGTACCAGAGGGCGTGGTACCCGTCGAGGTGCTGGTGACCGGGCTCGATCCACCCGACGATGGGCGAGGTGCCCCCGCCGATCGGGGTGCGGTGCTTGACGGTGATGTCCAGGCCGCCGACGGCGTCGACCATCTGGCGGAAGCCCTTGAGGTCGATCATCACGTAGTAGTGCACCTCCAGACCGCTGAGCGCCTCGACCGCCTCGCGGGTGGCGACGATGCCCGGATCGCGGGTTCCCGCGGGAAAGAGCGCAGCGTGCTCCTGCCCCCAGGTGTAGAGGCCGTTGAGCAGGCACTCGTCGCCGCAGTTCCAGCCCTCGGGCATCAGCCGAGCCATGGTGGAACCGGGGCGGAAGTTGATGTTCTCCGTGTCGCGGGAGAAGCCGAAGGTCACCGCCCGGCCGGTCTTCTCGTCGAGGCTGACCAGCTGGATGCTGTCCGGCCGGGTGCCGACCCGGTCGCGGCCGGAGTCGGCCCCGAGGAGCAGGATGTTGTACCGCCCGTTCGTCGACGCGATCGCGCTGTTGCCCTGGAACATCGCCCCCAGGGCCTCGCGCCCGGCACCTACGGTCTGCGCGGCATACACGAGGCCGCCCGAGGTGACCACGAGCAGCGCGGCCGTCAGCCCGGTGAGCCAGCGCCGCGAGGCGGCGACGAGCCCGTTGGGGCGACCCAGCCGCCAGGCGTCCACGAAGAGCACCGCCCACAGGACGGCGAAGCCCGTGAGCACCCACTGCAGGCCGAGCATCAGCCAGGGTCGGCCGACCAGCCCGAGGGCCGTCGACCGGCTCGCCAGGAAGAGCAGCCCCACCGCGACGACGAGCGTGACCATGGTCAGCCACACCCGCAGACCCAGGCGTCCGAGCCGACGGTTCCCCGCCACGAGCTGCGCGGCGCCCGGGAGCACCAACGTCAGGGCGACCAGGGTGAACGCCCGCCGTCGTCGCATCCGGGGGCTGGCCGGGGTGGCATCGCCCAGTCGGCGACCGGGGCCTCCCGACAGGTAGACGCCGTCAGCCGGCCAGCCCGAGGGCGACGGCCGGGGCCCGGTCGCGCGGCGAGGGACGACCAGTCCCGGGTCGGCAACGGTCGGGCGGCTCATGGTGCATCAGTATGGGACGCAACAGGTGAGAATTCTGTGACGCGTGGGATTCCAGAGTGTCGTGTCGCCGGGTCGTTTCGTCATGGAATTGGCTGTTCTGCGTCTAGGCAACTTTCGTGCGGCGTTTTGCCTCGACCACCCCCTCACCCCAGACTTGCCGCATGAGTGGACGCCCCCAACGCCCCGACGACGCACGCCCCATCCCCCAGGGTGGCGGTGGCAGCGGCGCCGACGCCGGGGGGCTGTCGGACGGCGAGGGGACGCCCGAGGGCGAAGGGGTCTACACCGTCGACGTGCGTGGCCGACGGCGCGACAAGGCCGCCCGCGCGGCCGAGTCGGCTCCCCCGGCCTCGGTCGCCGCTGCCGGGTCCGGCCGTGGCTCGTCGGCGACACCTGCAGGCCCGGGGTATGACGAGACGTCACCCCCTCGGCGCCGGCGCAGGTTCCCGATCGTGCGGGTCGTCCTACTGCTGGTCGTGGCGTGGGTGGCGTTCATGGTCTTCACGCCGCTGCACGCGTGGAACTCGGTGACCAAGGTCGACACCACGCCCGCCGGCAAGCGACCCCCGGAGAGCAAGGGATTCACCTACCTGCTCGTGGGGTCGGACAGTCGCGAGGGGCTCACCGCGGCCCAGCGCAAGGAGTACGCCACCGGCAACGCCGCGGGCCGTCGGACCGACTCGATCATCCTCGTGCACGTCTCCCAGAGTGGTGGCAAGCCCGCCCTCATCTCGATCCCGCGCGACTCCTACGTGCCGATCCCCGGGCACGGCAGCAACAAGATCAACGCAGCCTTCGCCTTCGGCGGGCCGAACCTCCTGGTCCAGACCGTGGAGCAGGTCACCGACCTGCACATCGACGGGTACGTCGAGATCGGGTTCGCCGGCTTCGCCTCGGTCGTCGACAGCGTCGACGGCGTCAACATCTGCGTGCCGTTCCGCATGAACGACAAGAAGGCCGGCATCAACCTGAAGAAGGGGTGCCAGGTCCTCGACGGCAAGAACGCCCTCGGCTTCGTCCGCGCGCGCTACTCCGACCCGCGCGGCGACATCGGTCGCGCGGAGCGGCAGCGCCAGTTCCTCGCCGCCATCATGAAGAAGGCCGCCACCCCCTCCACCGTGCTCGTCCCGACGCGCTACTGGGGGTTCACCCACGCCGCAGCCAAGGGTCTCATCGTCGGTGAGGACACCTCGATGCGTGACGCCAGCCGCGTGCTGCTCGCCATGCGGGCCGTCTCCAACGACCAGGGCCTCAGCCTCGTGGTCCCGATCCAGAGCGTGAACTACCAGACGTCGGCCGGGAGCTCGGTCAAGTGGAACTCCGAGCGCGCCAAGGCGCTGTTCACCATGCTCCGCAACGACGAGCCCCTCGAGGCGCCCCCGGCCGGCACCGACGGCAAGCCCTCCGGCGGCTGACCGCCGAGGTATGGCCCTCCCCGCCTCAGTGGACGGTGATGTTGCCGCCCTTGAGCGTCTGACTCCCCGTGGAGAAGACCGGATGTGCAGGATCTGCCACTCGATAGACGACGATTGAGATGGTGTCGCCCTTCTTGGCGCCCGAGGATCCGTTGTCCACCACGGTGACGGTGTATCCGTAGCCGGTCACACCGTTCCACCGTCCGGTACCCGTCCAGCGAACTGAGGCGGCTGACAGCACGGTCGCCGTCGCGGGGCCAGATCCGTGGAACGTGTCCTTGTCTGCCGTACGCGCCTGGAACTGGCTGGTCAAGGCGCCTCCCGCTTGCGGGATGAGGTTGAACCCGAAGGAGGTGCGCCCGATTCCGGTGCTGACCCAGCCGCCACCTGTCACCTTCGCTCTTGCCTGCTCGACCGTGAACACCGCGTCGCGGGCGGTGCGGCAGGAGTTGTAGAACTCGTCCCCGGCGAAGGTGACGCCCACGCCATAGACGTTGGCAGGCAGGGCAACGGTTCGCGACGCGACCCCCTGCGCATCAGTGGCAGCGGCGTACACGGTGGTCGCGGACGCCGAGTCGAGAACGACGAACTCGACGGCATGTCCTGACCAGTCGCCGGGGGTGGTGTCGCTCTCCCCGAACTGGGCGCGCAGCGTCGTCGACGCCAGCGGGCTCACGAGCAGGTCACCGGTGTAGCTCAAGGTGCAGTCCTCTCGCAGCACCGTGACGGGATCCGTGTCGGTCGCCTCCCCGTATGCCGTGTCGCCGGCGAAGTGGGTGGTCACGGTTCGCTGGCCCGGTGTGGCCGTCACGGCGAACGGCGTCGACGAGGCAGTGCCATCGGCCGCCGTGGGGCCACCGGTCACGGTGGGCATCGCGCCCAGCGTGAAGGACAGGGTCTTCCCTGCGATCGGTGACGCAGGGGTGCCGCCGGTCACCAGCCGTCCGCTGAGCGTGAGGGGATCGGAGTAGGTGGCGGTGGCAGGTCCTGTGTAGGTGACCACCGTGTTCGCCGGCTGCACGATCAGGCTGGTGTCGGCGGACGTGGCGCAGGGTAGGTAGTAGTCGTCACCCGCAAAGCTCACCCCCACACGACGCGCGTCGGGCGGGAGCTGGACCCGTGTGCTGGCCAAACCTGCGTCGGTGGTCGTGGCCGTGTAGTGCGAGGTGTTCCCGCTGGAGCCGACGACCGCGAAGTCGAGCACGTGTCCGGACCAGTCACCGGGGTTGGTGTCGCTCTCGCCGAACTGGGCGCTCAGCGTGCTCGTTGTTCCGGTGGTCGCCGACGTGTCGCCCGTGTAGGCGAGGGTGCAGCTCTCCTTCGCGACGGTCACGGGATCCGTGTCAGTCGCGGGGTTGTAGACGTCGTCGCCGGCGAACTCGGTCGTGACGGTGGTTGGGCCTGGTTTGAGAGTCACGGTGAGTGCGGCGGCGCTGGCGGTGCCCGCGGCACTGGTGGGCCCGGCCGTCACCGTGGACAGGCTCCCCAGCGTGAGCGAGAGGGTTTTGCCAGAGATCGGCGCCGGCGGCTCCGCCACCGTCTCGAGTCGGCCGCTCAGGGTGGCGGGGTCCGAGTAGGTCACGGTGGTGGGCCCCGTGTAGGACACCCTCGCCCCAGGCAACGGGGCGCCGCACCGGGACAGCTCGGAGGTGCTTGCGTTCGCGTTCGTGGCGGAGGCGGCAAGAGTGTGTCCATCGGCTACGGGCGGCGTCACGGTGAAACTGAAGGACGCCACTCCCGGCGTGCTGCTTCCTGACCCCGAAGTCGTGACAGCCTGCGTGGCCACGAACTTCTCTGCCTCGCCGTACCCGGTCTCGTCACATGCCCCGTTCTCGTACAGATCGATGTCGAACCGCTCGCCCGGCGTGCTGCGCAGTCGACCGCTGACCACGGTCGCCGTGTCCGTCGTCGTCGCCGCGAGGATCTCCGGAGCGTTCTGGAGGTCGTTGGCGCCCGCGTCGGCGTCGAGGTCGTCGATGCCATCCGGCGCACCCAGTGCGGCCTCGCTCGGCAGGTCGATCCCCAGCGCGGGCGAGCCTTGCGTGCCGTTGTCGTGCACCGAGTTGTATCGGATCGTGACGCCGCGTGGCAGCGGCAACCCGGGAATCTCTGGGCGATGTGCGATCGCGATGCCGCCCCGGCCGTTGAAGGCGACCGTGTTGCCATCCCCGGCCGCGCCGCCGACGACGTGGGCGCCGCCCTCGAAGTCGTCCGAGACCAAGACACCGAAGCCTCCGTTGCCCAGCGCAGTTCCGTCCGTGCCGACGCCAATCCAGTTCCGGAGGACACGATGTCCTGGACCGGCATTCGTTCCGATCACGAGTCCGTTGCCCGAGTTGCCAGCAATCACGTTGTCCTCCACCAGGCTGCCGGTGTCCACCATCGTGACTCCGTCGGCATTCGGGATGGCGACCGTTCCGGTGACATCGGTTCCCACGAGGTTGTGGCTCACCACGGTGGAGCCCTCCGCCCCTGTCGCCGGGTTCGAGGACACGTGGATCCCGAAACCTCCCGAGACGACGTTCCCGGAACCTGCCCCACCGATCAGGATGCCCTCCGACTGAACGTCGATTCCTCCGTTTCCCGCGCGCACACTCCCGGTCCAGTCCACCCCGATCAGGTTGCCTTGGACTTTGGTTCCCGCCGTGTCCAGCAGGAGCAGTCCCACGCCCGAGCTGCCGCCGGAGATGACGTTGGGCGCTGCGCTGGTGCCTACCTGGCTGCCGCTGGCCTGCTGCAGCCTGATTCCGGCGCCGCCGCTTCGCGGAGTGAGGCCGTCGGCGAGAACGCCGATGTGGTTGCCCAGCACCTCGACCCCCGGTGTGGCGATGCCGTCAACCTCCGCAAAGGGGTGCCCGGCGATGACATTGCCCTCGCCCTGTGCGAGATCGCCTCCCACCCGCACGCCCTCAACGTGGTCCAGTAGGACCCCGCTGCTCGTGGGCGCGAAGGGACGCTGGACGACAGCCGTGCCTGCAGCGTTCGTCCCGATGAAGTCCCCCTCGACCACGAGGCCGTCGCCACGTCCCGAGATGTTGCGGATCCCCGCGAAGAACTCATGCACCGCAAGCCCTCGAATGATGGTGCCCGATCCCCCCACCACCAAGCCATCGCAGGGGTTTCCGGTTGGGTTGCACTCTGCACCACTGAGCTCCACGCGCCGGGGCGCCCACGGGGCCGGCAGGCCGGCATCTATGGTCACCTGGTCGGTGAGTACAGGCAGCACGCTCGTCGGGGCGATGACGTGAGGCTCCGCGCCGGCAATCGCGAAGCTGATGACGTCGGTCCCCCCGTCGACATTGGAATGGGCGTTCGCTGCGAGGATGGCTGCCCTCAGGGTGCACTCGCCCGTTCCGGCGGAGCAGTTGTCGACGGTCAGGGGGTCGCCGCCATCACCCGTCGATGTCACCACGAAGGTGCCATCGGCAGCCGTGCTCCAGGCCGGTGGCGCCAGCGCGAGACCCGCAGTGCAGCCGACGACGGCGACCGCCAGGCGAGCGATCAGCCTGGTAGGGAAAGTTCCAGGCATGATCTGCCTCCAACCAGCGGTTCAGCACGTAGTGGTTGCCTGCGCGACCCCGTGCAGGCGTGCTCGACAACGCTAGTGGGGCGCGCGCCGATGCTCATCCGTCGCCCGGCCTATGCCAGATGTCGAAGAACGTGCGCCGAATCGCGTAGCGCCAACGTCGTACGGCAGCGCGGACCTGGCAACCGCCCTGAGGCGGTTCAGCCGTCCCTACCTGAGGAGCTGGCGGGCCATCACGACGCGCTGGATCTGGTTGGTGCCTTCGTAGATCTGGGTGATCTTCGCGTCGCGCATCATCCGCTCGAGCGGGAAGTCGCGGACGTAGCCCGCCCCACCGAGCAGCTGGACGGCGTCGGTGGTGACCTGCATCGCGACGTCCGAGGCGTAGCACTTGGCGGCCGCCCCGAAGAACGGAAGGTCCTTGTCACCCCGCTCGGACTTGGCCGCCGCGACGTAGACCATCTGCCGCGCGGCCTCGACGGCCATCGCCATGTCGGCGAGCATGAACTGGATGCCCTGGAACTCGGCGATGTGCTTGCCGAACTGCTTGCGCTCCTTGACGTAGCCGACCGCGAAGTCCAGTGCGCCCTGGGCGATCCCGACGGCCTGCGCACCGATGGTGACGCGGGTGTGGTCGAGGGTCGCCAGCGCGATCTTGAGGCCCTCACCCTCGGCGCCCACGATCCGGTCGCCGGGGATACGGACGTTGTCGAAGTGCAGCTCGCGGGTCGGGGACCCCTTGATGCCGAGCTTGCGCTCCTTCTCACCGAACGTGAAGCCCTCGTCGGACTTCTCCAAGACGAACGCCGTGACGTTGTTGCCGCGCTTGCCGTCGGGGTCGGTGACAGCCAGGACGGTGTAGTACTCGGAGACGCCGGCATTGGTGATCCAGGACTTCTGCCCGTTGACGATCCAGTCGTCACCGTCCCGCCGCGCGCGCGTCTTCATGGCCGCGGTGTCCGAGCCGGCCTCGCGCTCGGACAGCCCGTACGAGAACGTCGTCCTCCCCTCCGCGAGGGGCGTGAGGTAGCGCCTCTTCACTTCGTCGTTCGCCGCGATGATCAACGGCATCGTGCCGAGCTTGTTGACGGCCGGGATGAGCGAGGCGGAGGCGTCGACCCTGGCGACCTCCTCGATGACGATGCAGGTCGCGAGGGCGTCGGCGCCCACGCCGCCGTACTCCTCGGCGATGTGGGGCGCGAAGAAGTCCGAGGCCACCAGGGCGTCGTGCGCCTCCTGGGGGTACCGCGCCTCTTCGTCCACGGCCGCGGCATACGGAGCGATCTTGTCCTCCGCGACGGCGCGCACTGCCTCGCGCAGGGCCTCGTGGTCCTCGGAGATCTTGAACAGGTCGAAGGCGTCGTTACCGGTGCTCACGGGCCTCAGGTTACCCGTTGGTATGCCGTGACGTCCCCGCCCCTGCGTGTGTCACCGGACACCTCGCTGACCTGGAGACCCGAGGTCCAGGGGCACGTGCGGGGAGTCGCGAGCCGCGGTGCCCGCGTCAGCCGAAGTAGGCGAGGACCGCGTCGATGACCCGCTGCTGGTCGGCCACGGTCAGCTCGGTCGCGCAGGGCAGCGACACGCCCCGGGTGAACAGGCTCGTGCCCACCTCTCCCCCGATGACGGCCAGGTCGGCGAACGGCGGCTGCAGGTGCAGCGGTCGCCAGAGCGCTCGCGCGCCCACACCGTGGTCGTTCAAGTGGGCCAGGAAGGCGTCCCGACCGTCCGCCTCAGGCGTCAGGACCGAGTAGAGCCAGTAGGTGGGGTCGTATCCCTCGAGCCGCGGAGGCAGGACGAGCGGGGTGTCCCGCAGCGCCTCGTCGTAGCGCGCAGCGATCTCGTGCTTGCGGGACACGAACTCGTCCAGGCGCTCGAGCTGGGCCAGCCCGAGGCCGGCGGCGATGTTCGTGAGCCGGTAGTTGTACCCCACCTCGTCGTGGAGGTAGCCGACGTCCGGGACCTTGGCCTGGGTGGTCAGGTGCCGGGCCCGGCGGGCCAGCTCCTCGTCGTCGGTGACGAGCATCCCGCCGCCGCCCGTCGTGGCGATCTTGTTGCCGTTGAAGGAGAACGCACCGACGCGGCCCACGCTGCCGGTGTGCTTGCCCGCCAACCGTCCGGTCCCGGCATAGGAGGCGCCGAGCGACTCGGCCGCGTCCTCGAGGATCGGCACGCCGTAGCGCTCACAGATCGGGGCGATGGCCTCGAGGTCAGCCGGCTGGCCCAGGACGTGGACCACCTCGACTGCCTTGGGCATCGGCTCGCCGGCCTGCTGGCGGCGCTCCAGCTCGCCCTCGAGCAGGGCCGGGTCCATGTTCCAGGTGTCGGTCTCGGAGTCGATGAAGACGGCCGTGGCGCCGGTGTAGGCGATGGGGTTGACCGAGCCCACGAAGGTGAAGTCCGAACAGAAGACCTCGTCGCCCGGGCCCACGTCGAGCAGCAGCAGGGCGATGTGGATGGCTGCGGTTCCGGTCGAGCAGGCAACCGCGAACCGGCTGCCGACCCGCTCGGCGAACCGCTGTTCGAACTCGTTGACGAAGGGACCGACCGACGAGACGAAACCCGACTCGACCGCCTTGAGCACGTACTGACGCTCCAGGGCTCCGATGTTGGGAACGGCGAGGGGGATGGTGCCCTCCGGGCCACGCGCGCCCGGTGCGTGCGCCTCTCCGGCGGGGATGCTCATCGGTGGTAGCGCCCAGCGGTCTCCGCGTCGACCCGTGGCCGCAGCCACTCCGCGGTCAGGGACAGACCCTCCTCGAGCGAGACGGTGGGGGCCCACCCGAAGGTGGCGTGCGCGTTCGACGGGTCGGACAGCAGGATCTCGACCTCGGAGCCGTCGGGGCGGAGCCGGGCCTCGTCGGTGACGATCTCGGCGGTGGATCCCGTGACCTTCTTGCAGAGGTCGACGACCTCGCCGACCGACACGGTGCGGCCAGTGCCCAGCTGCACCGTGGTGCCGGGGGCGACGTCTGCGAGGGCCGCCCGCACGAAGCCGTCAGCCGTGTCCGTGACGTAGGTGAAGTCCCGCTTGGGCGAGACGGCGCCGAGCTTGACCTGGGTGGCACCGGCAAGCAGCTGGGACAGCACGGTGGGGATGACCGCCCGGAAGGACTGGCGGGGCCCGAAGGTGTTGAACGGTCGCAGCGTGGTGACGGGGGTGTCGAAAGAGAGCGCGTAGGACTCGCACATCTTGTCGGCACCGATCTTGGTGGCCGAGTAGGGCGACTGACCGCGCAACGGGTGGGCCTCGGTGATCGGCACCTCCTCGGGCGTGCCGTAGACCTCCGAGGTCGACGTGTTGACCATGCGTGGGGTGCCGTGGCGGCGCACGGCCTCGAGGACGTTCAGCGTGCCGATGATGTTGGTCTCGACGTAGGACCGCGGCGCGACGTAGGAGAAGGGGATGGCGATGAGGGCCGCGAGGTGCAGCACCGCGTCGGCTCCGTCGACGGAGGCGAGCACGTGCTCCGGGTCGCGGATGTCTCCGAGGATGACCTCCGCCTGGCCGTCACGCACCGCCTGCTTGAACGGTTCGGACTCGTCGAGCCAACCCGTCGAACCGTTGGAGTTGTACAGGCAGAATGCGCGGACGTGTGCCCCGTCGGCCACGAGGCGCTCGACCAGGTGGCTGCCGATGAAGCCGTCGGAGCCCGTCACCAGCACGGTCTTGCCCTTCAGGCTGCCCTGCATGGCCTGGGGGGTGAGCTCAGCGTCGGTCACGCCTGTCCTTTCGCGCGGGCCAGGTCCACGGGGGTGCCCACATCGATCCAGTCGGAGGAAATCGTCCATGCGGCGACACGGTGGCCGCGGTCCAGACACTGCTGGACCAGTCCCGGCATCGTACTGGCCTGCCCCTCGGGGAGCAGAGCCAGCGCTGCGGGCTCCACGGCATACACGGCCGCGTTGATGTTGAAGCGGATCGTCGGCTTCTCGGTGACGGCGGTCACGAGGTGCTGGTCGTCGCTCTCGACGACCCCGAAGGGCACCTCGTGCTGGTAGCTGCGGACGCCCATCGTGAGCTGGGCTCCGCGCCGCCGGTGGAACTCGAGCAGCTGGCTCGTGTCGAACTCGACCATGAGGTCGCCGTTCATGACGATGACCGGGTCGGCGAGGTCGCCCCGCTCCTGGCGCAGCAGCGTGAGCGAACCCGCCGTGCCCAGGGGGTGGTCCGGGTCCTCACGGAGGTAGCGCACGGTGCACCCGAGCCTGGTGCCGTCGCCGAGGTGCTCTTCGATCTGGTCGGCGAGGTGGTTGACGCTGACGTAGACCTCGCGGATGCCGTCGCCGACGAGGTTGAGGACGATCCACTCGATGATCGACCGGCCGGCCACCGTCATCAGGGGCTTCGGGGTGTTCTTGGTGAGGTCGCCGAGCCGGGTGCCCTTGCCGCCGGCCATGATGACGGCGACGTTGGGCAGGGGGTCGGCGCCCACGACGTCCGAGAGGGTGTGCAGCCCCACGACGGTGCCGTCCTCCTCCACCTCGGGGACTGCCGAGATGCGCAGGGCACGCATGAGGTCGAGCACCAGGGCGCGCGGCGAACCGGCGGCGACGGTCTGCGGGGACGTCGTGGCGTGCTGGAGCGCGGGATCGTCGAGGTGGGCCCCCCGGAGCAGTGCCCGACGGACGTCGCCGTCGGTCAGCAGCCCGGCCAGCCGGCCGTCGGGCTCGGTGAGCATGCACAACGACGAGGCCAAGGTGTCGATGACGATCGCGACGTCACGCAGGCTTGCGGTGGTCGGGGCGCACGCCTCCTGCAGCTGGCGCTGGGTCACCGGTCCTCCTCGGTCGGGATCGCCGGCACGAGGTCGACGAAAGGTTTCACGCGCGGCGAGGCCGGCGCCTGCCGCACGATATCGAGGATCCGGTCACTGGCGTCTCCCGTGCCATAGGGGTTGACCACCGCACGGGCGCGTTCGCCGAACTCCGGGCTGAGCGCGATGGCGAGGCCCGCTCCGACAGCCGTGCCGCCTTCGGCCACGTCCACGACGTTGGTGCCACGCAACCGGCCCTGCTGTCGCGCGCCGATGTTGACCGCCGGCAGGTGGGCCGCAGCGGCCTCGATGATGCCGGAGGACGAGTTGCCGACCACGACGTCGACGCTGGCCAGGACCCGGGGGAAGCGCGCCCCGAGAGCCTCGACGACGACGACCCCGGGATGGGTGTCGGCCGCCGCGAGGAGGGCGGCGATGATGTCGTCCCGGCCGGCATCCATGCCCGGGTAGGTGGCCACGACGGTGCCGAAGTGCTCGACCGTCGCTGCCAGCGCCTCAGCCGCCCAGGTCCCCACCGGCGCGCCGGCCTCGGCGGTCGGGGGGTGGTAGGTGAAGAGCGCGACCGGTCTGCGCACCGGCACGCCGAGCTCCTCGCCCAGCTCGGCATCGGAGTACGGCTCGGCGTGGGCCAGCCGGTCCAGCCCGGGCGCCCCCGTGACGTGGACGCGGTCGGCGGGCTCACCCATCTGGCGCAGCCTGGCAGCAGCATCCGCGGATGCCACGCAGTGCTGGTCGGCGAGCTTGCTGATGGCGTGCCGGACGCGCTCGTCCAAGGCACCCTCGGTCACCTCTCCGCCGTGCAGGTGCACGATCGGGATGCCCGCGAAGAAGGCCGGCGGCACGGCATACAACAGCTCCCAGCGGTCGCCGAGGACGACGAACACGTCGGGCGCGACCTCGCGCAGCATCCGCGAGGCGCCGGACGCCAACCGCGGGCCGTGCTCGAGCATCGCGTCGACGGTGATCGCCACGATCGGCTCGGCCAGCTCGTGGACGGCGTCGCGCCACCCGCCCTCCCGGTCGGTGGCCGGAAGTGCGGCGGCCAGCTCGTCGCCGCCGTAGGCGACGCCCGTGAACAGGTGCAGGTCGATGTCTGGCGCCTCGGCGAGGACCGTGATGACGGGCGACAGAGGTCCGAGGTCTGCGCGCGTGCCCACGAACACAGCCACGCGCAGCGGGTGCCCCGCGGCGGTCATCGGGCCCCTGCGGGCGACAGGTCGTCCTCGCCGATGGGAGCGCCGGCCTGCACCGATCGACCGAGGCCACGGCCTCGGATGTCGACAGCGGGGCTCACGCCCCCCTCGGGTCGCAGCAGCAGCAGGTGCTCGTCGCCGAGGACGGTGCCCTCCGGCAGGTCGGCTGCCGCGTGCCAGCTGCGCCGGACGAGCGCCGCGTTCTCCTCCTCGGACGGCATCCGCCGCTTGACACCGTCACCGAGCCCGAGAGCCAGCACCTTGGTCTGGCTCACGTAGGCGGTCAGCTCCGCCGGCTCGAGCGAGGCGCGGTGGTCCGGGCCGGGCAGGGTGCGGTCGGTCGTGTAGTGCTTCTCGAGGATGCTCGCCCCGAGGGCAACGGCACCCAGTGCCGTGGTCAGACCGGGCGTGTGGTCGGACCAACCCACGGGTATGCCGTGTGCCTCCTGCATCGCGGGGATGGCCCGGAGGTTGCACTCCTCGATCGGCGCGGGATAGGCCGACACGCAGTGGAAGAGGATCAGGCCCGGCGCCTGCTCGCAGGCGCTCACGGCATCGGCCACCTCCTGCGCCGTGCCCATGCCCGTCGAGACGAGCAGGGTCACCCCGAGCGAGGCGAGGGCGCGCAGGTAGGGGATGTTGGTGAGCTCGCCCGACGACACCTTCAGGGCGGGCAGGCCGAGGCCGACCAGCATCTCCGCACTGGCCGTGTCGAACGGCGTGCTGAGGAAGGTGATGCTGCGTTCGGCAGCATGCGACTGGAGCTCCGCCCACGCCGTGTGCGGCAGGGTGAGCGCCTGCAGCAGCGAACGCTGGTCCTGGGCTCCCCCGCGGGCGCGCTGGTAGGGCGTCGACGACGCGGTGCTGGACACGAGCATGGCGGGGTCGAAGGTCTGGAACTTGACCGCGTCCGCGCCGGACTCGGCCGCGACGTCGACCAGCTCGTGGGCCAGCTGCAGGTCGCCGTTGTGGTTGACCCCAGCCTCGGCGATGACGAAGACGTCTCCTGCCGTGGGGATGGTTCGGCCTGCGATCTCGGCAGTGCGCATGTGCCCTCTCCTCGTGGTCGTGGTCAGCCGGGGCTCAAGCGGTCGGCCGTCGAGCCGAGCTCGACGGCCGGGACGCCGACGACCGTCCGCCCGGCCGCCACATTGTCCCGCACGACGGCACCGGCGCCCACCACCGCACCCGCACCGACGGTGCGGCCAGGCAGGATGCGCGCACCCGAACCGACCATGGCACCGGCTCCGACGCGTGCCGCTCCGAGCAGCACGGCCCCGGGCGCGATGTGGGCAGCATCCCCGATGACGCAGTCGTGCTCGACCACCGCGGCTGTGTTGACGACGACACCGCGGCCGACCCGCGTCAACGGTCCGACGTGCGCATGCTCGTGGATGACGCACGCAATGCCGACCTCGGCATCACGCGCGATCGACGCTGTCAGCGCGAGCACCGGGGGCACGGACACCTCAGCGTGCACCAAGAGCTCGATGAGGGCAGCGCGGGCGGCGTTGGCACCGACTCCCAGCGCGACCCGGTGCCCCTCCTCCAGGGCCATGGCCACGGCGGCGTCGTCATCAGCGAGCACCGGAACCGACCAGGGCGAGCCCTCGAGGTCTCCAGCCACGGCGACCACCAGTCCGCCCGCTCGCTCGATCACGTCGCAGACGCTGCGCGCGTGTCCACCTGCACCCAGCACGATCCATGTCGGAGGGGAGGTCATGGGGAGAAACTACCCGCCCTCCAGCCCCGGGGGGACGACCGGCGCCCCATGGTGCGTGCCGTGCGTGCCGCGACCCGACGTCATGGCACTATGACTGCTCGAGTCGTTGCAGCGAGGCGAGGAGGAGGCCCCATGACCGGCACGGTCGTCGTCAGGGGCTTGGGCTCCATCGGCCGCCGGCACGCCACCGTCCTCCGGGATCTCGGCGCCGACGTCCACGGCTGGCCGGTTCGCCCACGCGTGGGCGACCTGGACGGCACGCCGCTGCTCGACGACGTCCAGGGCGCCGAGATGAGCGGGCAGGCGGACCTGGTGGTCATCGCCACGGACACGGCCAGGCACGTCGACGACGCACTCGCCGCACTCGACGCGGGCGCCGCGCGGGTGCTGCTGGAGAAGCCGGTCGCACCGACGGCCGATGACGCTGGGCGTCTCAGGCAGCATCCGGAGGCTGAGCACCGGGTCTTCGTGGCCGCCCCCCTGCGAGCGCACCTCGGCTTCCTCGAGTTCCGCGACCGTGCCCTCGCCCTGCCTGCCCCGGCCAGCGCGCACGTCTACTCGCAGTCCTGGCTGCCCGACTGGCGGCCGGACCGCGACTACCGCCAGTCCTACTCGGCGCGGGCCGACGAGGGCGGCGTGCTGCGGGACCTGGTGCACGAGATCGACTACGCCGTCTCCGTCTTCGGCCCGCCCGCGGAGGACAGCATCCAGGCCGTCGTCGAGTGGGAAGGACCTCTTGACATCGCCGCCGAGCAGGCAGCGACGGTGCTCTGGCGGACGCCGTCCGCGACGGTGACGCTCCGGCTGGACTACACGACTCGCCCAGCTCGGCGGGGCGCCCTGGTCACCAGCGCCGACGGCAGTGTCGCCTGGGACCCGGTGACCGGTTCGGTGTCGTCCACGGCGCCGGACGGGTCGGTCGACGTGGTCGCCTTTCCCGAAGATCTCGAGCGCAACGGCGTGATGGCCCGGCAGATGCAGGCCGCGCTGGCCCTGGCCCCGACAGCAGACGCTGAGCTGCTCCTGCGCGCAGGGGCGCCCGCAACCCTCGCCGAGGGCGCCCTCGCCGTGCGCATCTGTGACGGCGCCAGAGGGTCGGCCGACCCCATCGAGACGTCGCGTCCCAGCACCCGAGGAGCGGAGTCCCCGTGAGCGCTGCACCCCGAGTCCTGGCCGTCATCCCCGCCAGAGGCGGCTCGCGCGGGCTGCCGGGCAAGAACGTCCGCCCGCTGTGCGGCATACCGCTGGTCGGCCACGCGATCCGCGCTGCCGCGATGACGCCGAGCGTCACCCGCACCATCCTGACGACCGACTCGGAGGAGATCGCCGATGTCGCGAGACGTTTCGGTGGCGACGTCCCCTTCATGCGCCCCGTCGAGCTCGCCGGTGACGACACGCCGATGGCCCCGGTGGTGACCCACGCGCTGGAGTGGGTCGAGAGGGAGGAGGGTCAGCCCTACGACGCCGTGCTGCTGCTCGACCCCACGAGCCCGGCTCGCCTGCCGCAGCAGCTCGACGCGGCCGCTGAGCTGCTCTGGAGCAACCCCGACCTGGACGGCGTGATCTCGGTGTCCGAGCCGACGTTCCAGCCGGAGTGGGTCGGAGTGCGGGAAGTGGGTGCGGAGGGAGCGCTGGAGCGCTACTTCGCCAGCGGCACCGGAGTCGTCCGACGTCAGGACGCCGGACGCTACCTTCGGATCAACGGCAACTTCTACATCTGGCGTGCCGCCTCGGCCCGTGCGCTGGAGCGCTCGTGGTTCGACAGTGGGACCTACGCCGGCATCGAGATCCCTGAGGCCCAGGCCTTCTCGATCGACGACGAGTACGAGTTCCGGCTGATCGAGGCGCTCATCGCCGCCGGGCTGATCACCTTCCCCTGGGTGGAGGAGCACGCATGACCGCCAGCCTCGCTGGACGTACCGCCGTGGTCACCGGTGGGGCCGGCCCTCTCGGCCGCGTCCTCGCGGGCGCGCTCGTGGTTGCCGGAGCAAGAGTGGTCGTCATCGACCGTGCCGGCGTCGACGAGACGGTCGCAGCGCTGGGGGATGGTCATCTCGGCGTCACCGCGGACCTGATGACCGGCGAAGGACTCACGGCCGTGGAGCACTTTGTCACCGAGCTCGGGGCCTGCGACGTCCTGGTGCACAATGCCGCCTTCACGGGAACGTCCGGGATCGCCGGGTATGCCGTGCCGTTCGACGAGCAGACCGACGAGGCCTTCGCGATGGCGACCTGGCTCAACCTCACTGTGCCGTTCTCCCTCACCCGGCGGCTGGCGCCGCTGCTCCGCGCCGGTGGGCACGGCAGCGTCATCACGGTGTCCTCGATCTACGGGCTCGTCGGGCCCAACATGGGTCTCTACGACGGCACCCGGATGGGCAACCCCGCCGCCTACGGCGCCACCAAGGGTGGGCTCGTCCAGCTCACTCGCTACCTCGCGACCGTGCTGGCGCCCGACATCCGCGTCAACGGCTTCGCCCCTGGTGGCATCGAACGCGGGCAGGACCCGCTGTTCCTCGACCGGTACAGCCGGCTCACTCCCCTCGGTCGGATGGCGACGGAGCAGGACTTCGCCGGCGTGGTGACCTGGCTCGCCGGCGACGACTCGGCCTACGTCACCGGTCAGATGGTGGCCGTCGATGGTGGGTGGACCGCGTGGTAGAACCGACCACGACCGTCGCCCACCCACACCTGCAGGCGGCGAGCAAGCACCAGCTCTTCTACTTCGACGCGGTCCGCGGCCTGACCGCACAGATGGTCGTGGTCGGGCACTCCCTCAACCTCTTCCTGCCTGCCGTCTTCATGGTCCAGCGTGCCAACGGCACCTACCGCACCACGCCCGGCATCTTCTACATGCAGAGCCTCGGCGTGCTGCTGTTCTTCGTCCTGTCCGGCTTCCTCGTCAGCCGGTCGGCGCTGACCAAGATGGCCTCACCGGGCTACACCTTCGGCGAGTTCTTCCTCGAGCGGTTCGCGCGGATCTTCGTCCCGTTCGTCCCTGCCGTCCTCCTCGTAGCCGTCGCGGACCGCCTGGTGCTGCAGGGGCGGCGAAACCCGTTCACGACGATCCCCCTCGACGTGTGGACCACCGTCACGAACCTCACGATGCTCTACAACAACCCAGTCATGCGCACGGTCGCCGAAGTCACCGGACTGCCCCTGAGGACCGGCCCGATCGGAACCGCCGACCCGTTCTGGTCGGTGGTCATCGAGTTCTGGATCTACATCACCTTCGGGCTGATCCTGCTCCGACTGGTGCGGGACCGACGAATAGGGGTCGTCGGCGTGCTTGTCCTGCTCTTCTCCGGCGCTGTCGTGGCCCAGACGCTGGTCGCGAGCGAGGGCCTCGTCCTCGCCTGGGTGGTGGGCATGGCATACGCCATCGGAGACCGGTTCGCCTGGTTCACCCACCGCCGGCTCCACCAGGTCCTGGGTGTGGTCGGGCTCTTGGCGACCCCCGTGTGCCTGCATCGCACGCACTGGAACGTCTATGACGAGTTCGTCGCGCTCGCGCTGTCGGTCGGAGTGATGTCCTTCTACTTCGGGTTCGCCCGCCCAGCGCCAGCCACGGACCCGGCCCGCCCGGCCCCAGCCACGGACCCGGCCAACCCGGCGGCAACGGCCGCGAACGCGGCAACGAGGGGTGGGGCCGGTGCAGCCGTGATGCCGGCCGGTCAGTCACGCATCCCCGCGCCCGTGCGGACGATCGTCAAGTACGTGTCGGACTACTCGTACTCGCTCTACCTGGTCCACTTCAGCCTGCTCGTGTACCTGCAGACCGTGCCCAGGGTACGCGCCCACCCCGCTGCGGCGATCGTGTTCGGCTTCGTGGTCGCGAACGTCGTCGCGTTCTGCTTCTGGTTCCTGTTCGAGCGCCACTACCCCTCGGTGCGCAGGGGCCTGCGCCGCACCCGCGTCTGGCAGACACTGTTCCCCGCGCGGCCCACCAGCGCACCCTCCGCCTGAGTCGCCGGCTTCAGCGACGACGCGGCAGGTGCCAGAGGTGGCCGTGCTCCTCACGGTCGAGCAGCTCGGGCATCACGTCGCGCTCGAACATCGCCATGCCCGTGGTGTCGTAGGCCGCCTCGGGGAAGTTGAGGATCGCGTAGGTCAGGCCGAGCTTCTCCAGGGCGCCGAGCTTCTCCACCACCTGCTCGGGGGTGCCGACCGTCGCGGCCTTGCGGTAGTCCGCGAGCAGGTGGTCGACGCGGGCCTCCGGCGTCCCCACCGAGAGGAGCCGCGCCCGCAGCGCGGCGAACCGATCCTCGACCTCGCGCTCGGTGGCGCCGATGAAGACGTTGAGGTTGCCGCTGCGGACGATCTCACCGAAGTCACGGCCCACGTCGTCGCAGTGCCCCTTGAGGATCGCGCTCTTGGCGGCAAAGCCCTCGGGGCTGGGGTCGAAGTTGGTGTAGTCGGCGTACTGGGCGGCGATGCGCAGCGTCTTCTTCTCGCCCCCGCCGGCGATCCACATGGGTATGCCGTTGTGCTTCGACCCCGGGGCCGTCGTGCCCTGGAGCGGCTGCGGGTAGCAGCGGGCGCCGTCGACCTGGAAGTGCTTGCCCTCGAACGTCGCCGTGCCGGTCGTCCACATCTGTCGGAAGATCTGGACGCCCTCGTCGAGAGCCCGCAGGCGCTCACCGGCCCGCGGGAAGCCGTAGCCGTAGGCGCGCCACTCGTGCTCGTACCAGCCCGCCCCGATGCCCATCTCGAGCCGACCCTCGGAGATGATGTCGACCGTGGCGGCCACCTTCGCGAGGTAGGCCGGGTTCCGGTAGGCCATGCATGTGCACATCTGTCCCAGGCGCACCCGTCCCGTGACGGCGGCGAAGGCGGCCATCAGGGTCCAAGCCTCGTGCGTCGCCTCCTCGCTGGGGATCGGGACGGTGTGGAAGTGGTCGAAGACCCAGATCGAGGACCAGTCCTCGTTGGCGTCGGCCCGTCGCGCCAGACCCGCCATCACGCCCCAGTGCTGACTGGGGTCGATCCCGACAAGGTCCATGCGCCAGCCCTGTGGCACGAACAGTCCGAACTTCATGGGGCCGACGTTACTGCCTCCCGCCGGCACTCCCCCTGTCTCTCCCCTGTCCCCCTCCCCTGTCCCGCCTCCCGTCCCCCTCCCCAACGCGTCCTCATCGTGTGATGCTGAAGGCATGAGCTTTCGCCACCAGAACGATCCCGACCTCATCCGCGAGCTCCTCATCGACCCCGGCATCTGGGTCGTGGTCGGCCTGTCGAACAACCAGGAGCGTGAGGCGTTCGGGGTCTCCCGCTGGCTCAAGGTCGAGCTCGGCAAGGGCCTGATCCCGGTGCACCCCAAGGCCGAGACCGTGCACGGCGAACAGGGTTACGCGTCGCTGTCCGACATCCCCGACGGCACCGATATCAAGGTCGTCGACTGCTTCGTCAACTCCGAGCACGTCGGGCCGGTGGTGGACGACGCCATCTCCAACAAGGACCGGCTGTTGATCGACGCCATCTGGATGCAGCTCGGTGTCGTGGACGAGGCCGCTGCGGACCGCGCTCGCGCCGCCGGGATGGACGTCGTGATGGACACCTGCCCGCGCATCGAGTGGCGAGGGGTGCGCTCGGCAGGCATGGCCCGCTAGTGATCAGGCGGGCTCGTCAGGAGCCAGGCGCGCCCTGCCAGGAGCCGCTGCGCCGCTCGCGCAGCGCCGCACCCTTGGCGTGGGCCTGGTCCCGCAGCTCGGCCTGGAAGGCGGTCATCCGCTGACGCAGCCCCGCGGCATACTCCCCCTCGCCGGCGGCGAGGATGCGGGCGGCCAGCAGCCCCGCGTTGCGGGCCCCGCCGATGGACACCGCCGCGACCGGGACCCCTGCGGGCATCTGGACGATCGAGAGCAGCGAGTCCATGCCGTCGAGGTATTTCAGGGGCACGGGCACGCCGATCACGGGCAACGGTGTCACCGATGCGAGCATCCCCGGGAGGTGGGCAGCACCGCCGGCGCCCGCGATGAGCACCCGGAGTCCGCGCCCAGAAGCGTTCTGCCCGTAGGCGATCATCTCCTCGGGCATCCGGTGCGCCGAGACCACGTCGGCCTCGTAGGCGATGCCGAACTCCTGGAGCGCCTGGGCCGCCAGCTCCATGACCGGCCAGTCGCTGTCGCTGCCCATGACCAGCCCGACCAGGGGCGACGCCTCGGTGGTGGCGGGTGGTGCAGTGCTGTCGCTCATTCGGTGATCACTCCTGCGAGGTAGTCGGCCGCGTGGCCGGCCCGCTCGCGCAGCTGCGCCAGGTCGGTGCCGGAGACGTTGACGTGACCGATCTTGCGACCCGGGCGGACGCCCTTGCCGTAGAGGTGCACCTTGAGCCCGGGGTCCCTCGCCATGATGTGGCGATAGGCCGGGTAGAGCTCGGGGTAGTCGCCGCCGAGGACGTTGGCCATCACCGTGTGCGGCTCACGCGGGGTGGGCGCCCCGAGGGGCAGGTCGAGGACCGCGCGCAGGTGCTGCTCGAACTGACCGGTCACGGCGCCGTCCATGGACCAGTGCCCGCTGTTGTGCGGGCGCATGGCCAGCTCGTTGACGACGTATGCCGGGGCACCGGTCCGCGGGTCCCTCACCTCGAACATCTCGACGGCGAACACCCCTGTCACGCCGAGGTTCTCGGCGATGCGCAGCCCGGCTTCGGTGGCCACCGCGGCGAGGGCCGGGTCGAGGCCGGGCGCGGGGGCCAGCACCTCGGTGCAGATGCTGTCGGTCTGGACGGTCTCGACGACCGGCCACGCGGCTGCCTGGTTGGAGGGACTGCGGGCGATGAGCACGGCCAGCTCGCGGACGAAGTCGACCTTCTCCTCCACGAGGATGCCGTCGGCGAGCAGGTCGGCTGTCCCCTCCTGCTGCGCGACCAGGGCCAGCCAGTCGTCGACCTCCGCGGCGGAGTCGATGACCCGCACGCCCTTGCCGTCATATCCACCGCGCGGTGTCTTGGCGACGATCGGCCAGCCCACCCGGGCAGCGAAGGCCTCGACCTCGGCGGCGGTCTTGGCGCCGGCCCACGCCGGGCAGGCGACGCCGATCTCCGTGAGGCGCTCGCGCATCGCCAGCTTGTCCTGGGCGAAACGCAGGGCCTCGGGCGTGGGATGCAGCGGGATGCCCTCTGCGACAAGGGCTTCCAGCACGTTCGGCGGGACGTGCTCGTGGTCGAAGGTGACGACGTCGCACTCCCTGGCGAAGGCCAGGACCGCCTCGACATCCGTGTGGTCACCGACCGGTGAGGATGGGATGACCTGGGCTGCCGCCGCGTCCGGCGCCTCGGCGAGGACGCTGAGGGTGATCGCCAGCTCTGCCGCCGGGGCGGCGCACATCCGCGCCAGCTGCCCGCCGCCGACGATGCCGACGACCGGGAATCCTCCGGGGGCGCGCTGCGGTGACGTCACGCGGCGAGGATATCTGCCACCGTCGCCGACGGGCCGCGGGCATCCGCCGATAGGCTCCTCTGGTGTCCGAGAACCACTCCGTCGTCGCCCGCCTGCGCGGCACGATCGACGTCCTCTACCGCGAGATGATCAAGTTCGGGATCGTCGGAGCAGTGGCCTTCGTCGTGGACCTCGGCCTGTTCAACATCCTGCGCAGCACCGTGCTGTCGGGCTACGGCAACGGGCCGCTCTCCCGCGCGGTCGTGGCCACCGTCATCTCGGCAGCGGTCGCCACGTGCGTCGCCTGGATCGGCAACCGGATGTGGACGTTCCGGCACCGCCGCAACCGGCCCGTGCACCACGAAGCCCTCCTCTTCGCTCTCACCAACGGCGTGGCCCTGCTCATCCAGGCGGCCTGCGTCGGCTTCTCGCACCACTTCCTCGGGCAGGAGAGCCTGGTGGCCGAGAACGTCGCCAAGCTCGTCGGCATCGCGCTCGGCACCCTGTTCCGGTTCTGGGCCTACCGCCGGTTCGTGTTCAGCGAGGAGCCGCTCGAGGACACCTCACCGATGGCCGAGACCCAAGGCTGAGCGCCCCGAACCAGCACCCGGGCCGGGCAGCCTCACCCGACAACGGTCGACTCCACCCCGGAACCGTTTCGGGGTGGAGTCGACCTTTATCGGGTCACCCGATAAAGGCGGGGCGGGCGGTCAGGTGCTGTCGGACTCGCTGAGGAACAGGGCGAAGATCGCCGGCTGGGCCTGGATGAGCTCGAGGCGGCCACCGTTGGACTCAGCCAGGTCGCGCGCGAGCGCCAGCCCGAGGCCCGTGCCGGTCGTGGTCACCGAGCGTTCGAAGATGTGGGGGGCGATCGAGGACGGGACCCCCTCGCCCTGGTCGCTCACCTCGACGACGACGGACGGACCGCTCCGCCGGGCGTGGACGTCGACCGTGCCCCGGCCGTGGGCGAGCGCGTTCTCGAGCAGGGTCGAGAGCACCTGCGACAGGTCGACCGGCTTGGCCTGGACGACCAGCCCTCGCTCACCGTGGACCCGGACGCTGCGTCGAGCCTGTTCGAACGCCGGCTGCCACTCGCGCTGGAGGGCCGCGATGACCGAGTCGAGCGAGACGGTGGCCTTCGACTCGTCGCCGCCCCTGCGGGTGCGGGACATCAGGTCGTCGACCACACGGGTCAGGCGTTCGACCTGGTCGATCGCGATGCTGGCCTCCTCCTGGACGACCTCGAGGTCGTCGGTGGCGGCGATCTCCTCGAGCCGCATCAGCAGCGCGGTCAACGGCGTCCGCAGCTGGTGGGAGGCGTCGGCGGCGAAGTCGCGCTCCGACGCGAGCGACTTGGTCAGCCGCTGCGCGCTCCGCGACAACACCTCCGACACCTGGTCCAGCTCGGCGATGCCGGAGTTGATGGGCTGGATCCGGGACTCACCGGCACCGAGTCGCTCGGCGCGCTCGGCGAGGAGCGTCATCGGCCGCGACATGCGGTGGGCCTGCCGGATCGCGACCAGGACCCCCACACCGAGGGCAGCCACGCCGAGGCCGATGACCACGAGCACCAGCCGCATCGAGGTCGAGGCAGGGGTGCCCTCCTCGAGCCAGGTCGCGACGATGCCCTTGCCGTGGACCGTGGCGTTCCAGATGGCGAACGCCACCGGGGTCATGGTGATCAGGATCGCCAGGGCCACCGCGAGCACGGTCGAGCGGATCAGCTGCTGCCGCATCGTCAGCGGTCAGATCTCGTCGCCGCGCTCGAACCGGAACCCGACCCCACGGACGGTGGCGATGTAGCGCGGCTGTGCAGCGTCGTCGCCGAGCTTCCGGCGGAGCACGGAGATGTGCATGTCGAGGGTCTTGGTCGACCCGAACCAGGCGGTCTCCCAGATCTCGCGCATCAGCTGCTCACGCGAGACGACCTTGCCCTGCTCACGCACCAGCACGCGCAGGAGGTCGAACTCCTTGGCAGTGAGCTGGAGCTCCTCCTCCTTGAACCAAGCCCGCCGACCCTCGGGGTCGATGCGGACGAGCTCGTGGGCGGAGGGGGCGTCGGTGGGGTTGCGGCGCAGCAGCGCCCGCACCCTGGCCAGCAGCTCGGCGAGCCGGAACGGCTTGGTGACGTAGTCGTCGGCGCCGGCGTCGAGGCCCACCACGGTGTCCACCTCGTCGGCGCGGGCGGTGAGGATCAGCACGGGCACGGTGCGCCCCTCGGCACGGATCCGGCGGCACACCTCGAGCCCGTCGACGTACGGCAGCCCGAGGTCGAGCACCACCAGGTCCGGGTTCTCCGCGGAGGCTTCGAGTGCCGCCCGTCCGTCTGCGCGGACGTCCACGTCATACCCCTCACGGCGCAGGGCGCGAGCTAGCGGCTCGGAGATGGCAGGGTCGTCCTCAGCGAGGAGCACACGGGTCATGAGGGTGATGCTATGTAGAAGGGACCCATCTCAGCGACCAGGCCACACGGGACGGCGTTTCTCGTTGAAGGCGGCGACCCCCTCGGCACGGTCCCCGGAGAAGGCCGTTGCCGCCCACATCTCGTCCTCGATGCGCAGTCCGGAGTCCAGGTCGGTGTCGAACCCGCGACGCATGGCGGCCTTGGCGTTGCGCATGCCGACAGGTGAGTGGGACGCGATCATGGTCGCCAGCTCGAGGGCGCGGTCGCGCGCAGTCCCCGCGGCCACCACCTCGTCCACCGCACCCAGGCCGCACGCGTCGTGCGCGGCATACCGCTGGGCGGTGAAGACCATCTGGGCCGCCCGCGACCAACCCACCCGGCGCGTGAGCAGCTGGGTGCCGCCCCCGCCGGGGATCACGCCGACGCTCACCTCGGGCAGGCCCACGACCGCGTCCTCACCACACACGACCAGGTCACAGGAGAGCGCGATCTCGAAGCCGCCCCCCAGCGCGAAGCCGTCCACCGCCGCGATCGCAGGCACGGGAAGGTCCAGGACCCCCCGGTATGCCGCCTGCGCCACCGGCCGCTGGGCGCGCAGGTCGTCGTCGGTGAAGGAGTTGCGCTCCTTGAGGTCCGCGCCGACGCAGAAGGCCCTCGGATGGGTCGAGGACACCACGACCGCCCGAACGCCCGCGTCCTGGGCGAGCTCGGTCGTCGCCCGGGAGAGGGCCTGGGCCATCGCGGTCGAGACGGCGTTCATCGCCTCGGGGCGGTCGAGGACGAGCTCGGCCACGTGGCCACCTTCCCCGTGTCGGTCGATGCGGACCAGCTCTGCGCTCATGAGGACGCCTTTCGGGTGGGGGTGACGGCCTGCGCGGTCGGCTGGCGACCGCCGGCGGCCCGCCGCAGCTCGCTGGGCGTGACCGGTCCGATGCCGCGAAGGGCGCGACGCCGCAGCGCCGTCGTCTCGAACCCCGACAGGGCCGCGAGCGCCGAGGCAAGTGCGTCGTCGACCAGGACTCCCCCACCGGGCGCCACGCTGGTCAGTCGGCTGGCGCGGTTGACCGTCGTGCCGAAGACGTCTCCGAGGCGTGACAGGACCGGTCCGACGGCCATGCCCACCCGCACGTCGGGCAGCAGGTCGTCCTCGGCCATCGTCTCGACCAGGTCGAGCGCCACGGCTGCCGCCGGCGCCGCGTCGATGGTGACGAACAGGATCTCGTCGCCCACGGTCTTGATGACGCGTCCCCCGTGCGCAGTGACGATGTCGGTCGCCAGCGCCTCGAACCGCTGCACCACCACGGCCAGCTGGCGCTCGGTCATCCGCCGGACCAGCGAGGTGAAGTTGACCAGGTCGGCGAACCCGACAACCCGGCGCACACCCTGGGAGGACTGCTGGGGGTCGGCATCGGCCAGCATGCGCGAGATGGCGGCGGTGAGGTGGCGCCGCCAGGCGTAGATGAGCAGGGGCTCGAGCTGGTCGGCCATGTCGGTGAGCTTGCGCGCGGCGGCCTCGGCAGCAGCGAGGTCGGGCACGGCTCGGGCGTCAGCCTCGTCCAGCGCCGCCTCGAGATCGGGATCGGCGAGCGCCTCGGCCATCAGCTGGGTCTGCCAGACGGCGAGACGGTCGGTGGTGCGGGCGAACGCCCGGGTCATCGCCAGGGCCGTCGTCTCGTCGAGCTCCTGCTCGCGCACCAGTCGCGCGGTGGCCACCAGGGCCATCTGGTCGGCCTCGGTGAACATCGCGTCGTCGTCCTCGACGTTCGGGAAGCCCAGCGCGTGCCAGAACTTGCGGGCCGACAGGAGCGACACCTCGGCGCCGCGGGAGACGTCCCGGCGGGCCATGGTGGCCGGCTTGCCGAGCAGCCGCGCCTCGAGGTCGTCCGCGCGCAGCGCCGCGAAGTCCTCCGGGCGCACCACCCGGTGCCGGCCAACCTCGCTCATGCGGTCACCCTAGGGCGTGGTGGAGCGCAGGTGGACCACGTCGCCGGCGGCCACGGCATACTCGCTGCCCGCGCTGCTCACGACGAGTCGGCCCTCGTCGTCCACGCCGAGGGCCCGAGCGCTGCGCACGTCACCGCCCGCCACGTGCAGCTCGACCTCGCGCCCGATCGTCGCGCACGTCTTGCGGTATGCCGCGTGGACGCCGGCGCGCGCCGGCGCGGCGCCACTGAGCTCACCGTGCCACCGGGCGAGGTGGCTGAGCACCGCCACGACGAGGCGCTCCCGGCTCACGTCGGGGGCACCCGCCAGCCGCAACGAGGTGGCCGTGTCGACCGGGAGCTCGTCCCGGTCCTGGTCGACGTTGATGCCCAGGCCGACCACGATCCCGGTGGGCTGGAGCTCGCAGAGGATGCCGCACACCTTGCGGTCGTCGTCCGCGGGCAGCAGCACGTCGTTGGGCCACTTGAGCGCGCTGTCGACCCCGGCGACCTCGCTCAGGGCGTCGCGAACCGCCAGACCGGTGGCGAGCGGCAGCCAGCCGCGACCCTGATCGGGGGCGGGCAGCAGCACCGAGAGCGTGACCGAGGTGTTGGCAGGGGTGTCCCAGGAGCGGCCGAGGCGCCCTCGGCCGGCCTGCTGGTGGTCGGTCACCACCACGCGCCACTGCTGGGCGAGGCGGGCCGCCTCGAGGTTGGTGGAGCCGAGCGCCGGGTGGACGTCGACCCCCGTCCACGGCTGACCCGGCGTGACCAACGCCTCGTGCAATGCCTCACGGTCGAGCGATTCGCGCATGGAGGCAAGGCTAGGCTCGCCGGCATGGCGCAGACCACCGATTCCGTCGCTGATCCGCTCTCGGTCGGCGGCACCGACGTTCCCGCCCCCGACTCGGGGATCGACATCCACTCCACGGCCGGCAAGCTGGCCGACCTCAAGCGGCGTGTCGCCGAGGTCGCGCACGCGGGGTCCGAGCGGGCCGTCGAGAAGCAGCACGCACGGGGCAAGAAGACCGCCCGCGAGCGCCTCGAGCTGCTGCTCGACGAGGGCTCGTTCATCGAGATGGACAAGTACGCCCGACACCGGTCGACCGCCTTCGGCCAGGAGGCCAACCGGCCCTACGGCGACGGCGTGGTCACCGGCTACGGCACGGTGGACGGTCGCACCGTGGCGGTGTTCGCGCAGGACTTCACCGTGTTCGGTGGGTCGCTGGGTGAGGTGTTCGGCGAGAAGATCTGCAAGGTCATGGACTTCGCGATGAAGGTCGGCTGCCCCGTCGTGGGTCTCAACGACTCCGGCGGCGCCCGCATCCAGGAGGGCGTGGTCTCGCTCGGCCTCTACGGCGAGATCTTCCGCCGCAACGTGCACGCGTCCGGGGTGATCCCCCAGATCTCGCTGATCATGGGGCCTTGTGCCGGCGGCGCGGTCTACTCCCCCGCGGTCACCGACTTCACCGTGATGGTCGACCAGACCTCGCACATGTTCATCACCGGCCCCGAGGTCATCAAGACCGTGACCGGCGAGGACGTGTCGTTCGAGGACCTCGGCGGCGCCCGGACCCACAACACCAAGTCCGGTGTCGCGCACTACATGGGCACCGACGAGGAGGACGCGATCGAGTACGTCAAGGCGCTGCTGTCCTACCTGCCGTCGAACAACCTCGAGGAGCCGCCCTCGTTCGCCGACGACGCCGCCGAGCTGCCGTCGCTCGAGGTCACCGACGAGGACCGCGAGCTCGACACGCTCATCCCCGACAGCGCCAACCAGCCCTACGACATGAAGACCGTCATCGAGCACGTCCTCGATGACGGGGAGTTCCTCGAGGTCCAGCCGCTGTTCGCCCCGAACATCCTGGTCGGCTACGGCCGCATCGAGGGGCGCTCGGTCGGGGTCGTCGCCAACCAGCCGATGCAGTTCGCCGGGACGCTCGACATCGACGCCTCCGAGAAGGCCGCCCGGTTCGTGCGCACTTGCGACGCGTTCAACGTGCCGGTGCTGACGTTCGTCGACGTGCCCGGCTTCCTGCCCGGCACCGACCAGGAGTGGGACGGCATCATCCGGCGCGGGGCCAAGCTGATCTACGCCTACGCCGAGGCCACCGTCCCGCTCGTCACGGTGATCACCCGCAAGGCCTACGGCGGCGCCTACGACGTGATGGGGTCCAAGCACCTCGGGGCCGACATCAACCTCGCCTGGCCGACCGCCCAGATCGCCGTGATGGGCGCCCAGGGCGCGGTCAACATCCTCTACCGCAAGCAGCTCGCCGCCGCGGCCGAGGCCGGGGAGAACGTCGACGAGGCGCGGGCCCGGTTCATCGCCGAGTACGAGGACACCCTCGCCAACCCCTACATCGCGGCCGAGCGCGGCTATGTCGACACCGTCATCACGCCGTCGAACACGCGCATGAACGTCACCAAGGCACTGCGGGCGCTGCGCACCAAGCGCGAGACCCTGCCGCCCAAGAAGCACGGAAACATCCCGCTGTGACCCGTTCGAAGGCTCACGGCTGGGGGCCGGGGCGATGAGCGACACCGAGGGGACCTCGGGACGGGCGTCGAGCCTGCCGCCACTGCGGCTGGTCCGCGGCGACGCGACCCCCGAAGAGGTGGCCGCGCTGTTGGCGGTGCTGTCCGCTGCCTCGGGCGGCGCCGAGGCGCCAGCCGCGCGGCATACCTCGCAGTGGTCCTCCCCGGCCCGGGCGGTGCGCCGCCCGCTCACTCCTGGTCGGGGCGCCTGGCGCGCCTCCGCCTGGCCCGGCTGACCGACTTCCCCCACGCGCCCGCGGTGGGCGGACGACCCTGGTCAGCCAGGGCGGACCGGAACCCCACCGTCAATGCGCCTCACACCTCGTCGCGCCGTGACCGTCGACCGGACCGTGGTCGTCGGTCGACGGGCCCGTGCTCGACGCGGGTTACTCGTCCAGCTCGGTGCCGGCGGCCCGGCGGCGCGTGACGGTCTCGCGGAGCTCTGCAGCCTCGACGTCGACGAGGCAGTTGGCCGCAAGCACGCGCTCGGCCGCCTCGAGGTCACCCATGAACGCCCGGAACGTGTCGGGCACCGTGATGTCGTGTTGGGGGCGCGCCACCACCTCGATGGCGTCCCCCTGGCGCACCGTCCCGCCGGTCACGACGGACAGGTAGGCGCCGGTGCGCCCGACGCCACTGAACCGCTTGACCCAGCTGCGCTCGCCCATCCGTGCGGCAAACGTGGCACACGGGATCCGGGGCCCGCAGACCTCGAGCACGACCTCGTTGCCGACCGCCCAGCGCTCACCGACCAGAGCCCCGTCGACGTCGAGACCGCTCGTGGTGAGGTTCTCCCCGAACATGCCGTCGGGCAGGTCCCGTCCCAGCTGCTCCGCCCACCAGTCGAGCTCCTCACGGGCGAAGGCGTAGACAGCCTGGTAGTCGCCCCCGTGGTGCCGGGTGTCGCCGAGGAAGTCCCCCTCGACACCGCTGCCCAGCCCACCGTGCTTGGGTCCCGGGGCACGCAGGTGGGCGGACCCGACCGGCCGCTTGGCTATGCCGGTCACGCCGACGTTCTTGGCGGTGCTGGGTTCGGCGCGTCCGACGTTGAGCGACAGCAGGTGTGCAGCCATGCGCCCAGCCTAGGGACGGTGGCAACGCCGTGTGGCGGTGCAGCCCGGGTATGCCCTGCGGCACGCAGAGGGGCGGGCGCCGCTCCCGGGTTATTGCGGTGCCCGCCGTCAGGACGCTGGGGTACCTTCGCTCGCGTGAGCACAGAGACGACCGCAGCGGCCCGACCCGCCACCGACATCGACCGCATCGCCGACGACTTCCTGGCGAAGTTCGTCGCCCTCAGCCCGATCACCGCGACCTACCTCGGCATCGCCGGTCACGACGAGGAGCTCGACGACTTCTCCCCCGCCGGCCACGAGGCCCACGCCGCCCTGCGCTCCGACACCCTCGCGCGGCTCGACGGAGCAGCCCCCGTCGACGAGATCGACCGGATCACCCTGGCCGCGATGCGCGAGCGACTCGGGCTGGCGGAGGAGACCCACCGGGCCGGGCTCGACGAGATGTCCCTCAACGTCATCGCCTCCCCGCTGCAGGAGGTCCGCGGCTGCTTCGACCTCATGCCCACGGACACCGACGAGGACTGGGGAGTCATCAGCCGACGCCTCCAGCGCGTGCCCGACGCCCTCGCCGGGTGGCAGGAGAGCCTGCTGAGCGCCTCAGCCAAGGGCAACGTCGCGCCGCGTCGCCAGGTCGAGGCCTGCATCCAGCAGTGCGTCGACCTCGTCGCGGACGACGGGTACTTCGCCAAGCTCGTCGAGGACGCCAGGCTCAGCGGCGACGACAGCGGCGCAGGCGAGCTGGCCGAGTCGACCAGGGACGTGCTCGCGACCGCCGCCGAGCGCGCCTCCTCGGCGTATGCCGAGCTCGGCACCTGGCTCAAGGCCCACCTGCTCGACGTCGCACCCGAGGCGGACGCCTGCGGTCCGGAGCGGTACGCGCTGCTCTCCCGCTCGTTCCTCGGCGCCACGGTCGATCTTGCCGAGACCTACGCCTGGGGCCAGCAGGAGGTCGAGCGGATCACCGCGCAGATGGAGCAGGTGGCCCACCAGATCAAACCCGACAGCTCCGTCAAGGAGGCCATCGCCGCCCTCGACGCCGACCCGGCATACCAGCTGCACGGCACCGACGAGCTGAAGGCGTGGATGCAGGAGCGGGCCGACGAGGCCATCGCCAACCTCGCCGCCACCCACTTCGACATCCCCGACCCGGTGCGGACCATCGAGTGCCTCATCGCCCCCACCCAGACGGGCGGCATCTACTACACGGGCCCTTCCGAGGACTTCTCGCGTCCCGGACGCATGTGGTGGTCGGTGCCCAAGGGCGTGACGGAGTTCGGCACCTGGAAGGAGCTCACGACCGTCTACCACGAGGGCGTTCCGGGGCACCACCTCCAGGTGGCGCAGACGGTGTTCCGATCGGAGCTGCTCAACAAGTGGCGCCGCATGTTCGCCTGGACCTCCGGTCACGGTGAGGGCTGGGCGTTGTATGCCGAGCGGCTCATGGACGAGCTCGGCTACATGGACGACCCGGGCAACAAGATGGGGCTGCTCGACAGCCAGTCGCTGCGCGCCGCCCGCGTCGTCATCGACATCGGGGTGCACTGCGGGTTCGACGCCCCGGCCGAGGTCGGCGGGGGTGAGTGGACCTACGACAAGGCCTGGCAGTACCTCACCGACCACGCCAACCAGGGCGAGGCGTGGCTGCGGTTCGAGCTCGACCGCTATCTCGGCTGGCCCGGCCAGGCACCCTCCTACAAGATCGGCGAGCGGCTCTGGATGCAGCTGCGCGACCAGGTCGAGGAGCGTGAGGGAGACCAGTTCTCGCTCAAGGACTTCCACCGCCGCGCGCTCGACATCGGTGGCGTGGGCCTCGACACGCTGCGCGAGGCGGTGCTGGGCGAGCTCGGCTGACGGCCCGAGTGACCCGAGGCGCCTGAGGCGGTCCACCCCCGGCGGTGGACCGCCTTCACCCGCCCACGCCCGGCACGTCTGCGGCTGCCTGCGAGGATGTCCCCGTGGAAACTGCCGGCGCCATCGTCGCCATCATCGCGACCGTCATCGTCGTCGCGGGTTTCGCGCAGAGGTGGCGCGTCGCCGCGCCCCTGGCCTTGCTCGTGGTGGGTGTCGCAGTCAGCTACGTCTCGTTCATCCCCGAGCCGGAGCTGAGCTCCGAGGTCGTCCTGGTCGGCCTGCTGCCGCCCTTGTTGTATGCCGCCGCGATCCGCACCTCGCTCGTGGACTTCCGCGCCAACTGGACACCGATCCTGGGCCTGTCCGTCGGGCTCGTCCTGTTCACCGCGGCGGGCGTGGGCCTGGTCACCTGGAAGCTGCTCGACGTCCCGTTCGCGGTGGCTTTCGGGCTCGGTGCGATCGTCGCGCCCCCCGACGCGGTCGCCGCCACGGCAGTGGCGAGACGGATCGGGCTGCCGAGACGGATCGTGACCATCCTCGAGGGCGAGTCGCTGGTCAACGACGCCACGGCGCTGGTGTCACTGCGTACCGCCATCGCCGCCTTCCCGCTCGCCGCGGGCGCCGTCGCGTCCGGCAAGCACGCCGAGAAGGTGACGATGGGCTCGGTGGCCTTCGACTTCAGCCGCGCGGTCGTGCTCGGGGTGGGCTTCGGGGTGCTCGTGGCGGTCGTGATCGCCTTCGTCCGGCGCAAGGTCACCGAGTCGGCCATCGACACGTCCATCTCGTTCATCGTCCCCTACCTCGCCTACCTGCCCGCTGAGCACTACCATGGCTCCGGAGTGCTGGCCGTGGTCGTCGCGGGCCTGCTGCTGGGGCACAAGTCGCCGATCATCCAGAACGCCTCGTCGCGGCTGAGCGAGCGGATCAACTGGACGACCATCCAGTTCATCCTCGAGAACGTCGTGTTCCTCATGCTCGGCATGCAGATGCGCCGGCTCGTGGAGGACGCCGGCCAGACCGGTCCGGGGTGGGGTCGGGTGATCCTGGTGTGCCTTGCCGTGCTGGCCACGGTGGTGATCCTGCGACCGATCTGGGTCTTCCCCTTCAAGCTCCTCCAAGCCAAGCTCCCGAAGGGCGAGGGCAAGTTCCACCCCAGGGCAGCCGCCGTCATCTCGTGGGCGGGCATGCGCGGGGTGGTGACCCTCGCCGCGGCCTTCACGTTGCCGGAGGGCACTCCCGAGCGCTCCACGCTCGTGTTGGCCGCCATGACCGTCACCGTGGCGACCCTGCTCCTGCAAGGACTCTCGCTGCCCTGGCTCGCCAGGAGCCTCGGCGTGCGCGGCCCCGACCCACGCGAGGACGCCCTGCAGGAGGCGACCATCCTCCAGTCGTCGGTCGCGGCCGGGCTCAAGGCGCTCGAGGAGCACCACGACGTCGACGACGACGTCATCGAGACCCTGCGCCGGCGCGCCGAGAACCGCACGAACATCGTCTGGGAGCGGCTCGGCCAGGGGCGCGCCGACGCGGTCGAGACGCCCAGCGCGACCTACCGCCGGGTGCGGCTCATCATGCTCGGGGCCGAGCGCGCCGAGCTCCTGCGGATCCGCGACGCGGGCACGGTCGACCAGGAGGTGCTGGGTCACGTCTTCGCCCAGCTCGACATCGAGGAGTCGATGCTCGACCGGATCGAGGAACGCTCCGACGAGCTCCGTGAGGACCCGTTGCTGCCCCCGGAGCGCCCCGAGGACGAGTGTCAGCACCTCGCCGACCACCACGACCGGTTCGTGGCGCCGACCAGCCCGCACGGGTGCGAGGAGTGCCTCCGGGACGGCACGACGTGGGTCCACCTGCGGCTGTGCCTCGACTGCGGCCACGTCGGGTGCTGCGACTCCTCACCCCAGAAGCACGCCTCGGCGCACTTCCGAGAGACCGACCACCCCGTGATGCGCAGCTTCGAGCCGGGCGAGTCCTGGCGCTGGTGCTTCGTCGACGACCAGCTCGGCTGAGCGCCGCGGCCACACGCGGGTATGCCGCGTCGGCGCCTCGGGTGGGTAGCCTCGCCTCGTGACGTCCCTCGTGCTCGCCTCCGCCTCCCCCGCCCGCCGTCGACTGCTCGCCGCTGCGGGGCTGGAGCCCAGCGTGGTCGTGAGCTCCGTGGACGAGGCAGCGGTGACCGCAGCGGCCCTCGAGACCTACGGCGAGCTGGTCGCCGAGGACGTCGCGCTGGTTCTGGCGCGCGCCAAGGCCGAGGACGTGGCCGACCAGATCGACGACGCGATCATCGTCGGGTGCGACTCGGTCCTCGACCTCGACGGCGAGATCCACGGCAAGCCCGCGTCAGCGGCGGAGGCCAGGTCGCGGTGGCGCCAGATGCGCGGCCGCTCAGGCGTCCTGCACACCGGCCACTGGGTCGTCGACACCCGCGAGGAGGCCGATGGTGGGACGGGCGCCACGCTCGGGGCCACCGCCTCCACCACGGTCCACTTCGCCAAGCTGACGGACGACGAGATCGAGGCCTACGTCGAGACGGGCGAGCCCCTGCGTGTCGCCGGGGCCTTCACCCTCGACGGGCTCGGCGGGCCCTACGTCACCGGCATCGCAGGCGACCCGAGCAACGTGGTCGGGCTCTCGCTGCCGCTGCTGCGCGAGCTGCTCATGGAGGTCGGACTGGCATGGCACGACCTGCGCAGCACCGCGCACCGGGGCGCCCAGGGCGAGCGCGGCTGACCGCAACCCGTCAGACCGGGGGGATGTCGCGCCGCTTGGTGGCGAAGTGCCGCTCGCGGGCCTTGGCGTAGCGCAGCCGCAGCAGGAGCTCGGCACGCAGGGCGTCGGCCTCGATGATCTGGTCGAGGACCAGGTCGGCGGCGAGCCGCTCGAGGTCGACGTCCTCTTCGTACTCGCGCCGCATGTCCTGCACGAACTGCTCACGCTCGGCCGGGTCGTCGATCGCCGCGATCTTGTTGGCGTAGACGGCGTTGACGGCCGCCTCCGGGCCCATCACGGCGATGCGCGCGGTGGGCAGCGCGATGGTCGCGTCGGGACCGAAGCCGGGACCGCCCATGGCGTAGAGCCCGGCGCCGTAGGCCTTGCGGACGATCACGCAGAACTGCGGGACGGTCGCCGAGGACACCGCGTGCACCATCTTGGCGCCGTGCCGGATGATGCCGCCGCGCTCGACCTCCGACCCGATCATGAAGCCCGGGACGTCGGCGAGGTAGATCAGCGGGATCGAGTAGGCGTCGCACAGCCAGATGAACCGCGCGGCCTTGTCGGCGCTGTCCGTGAAGAGCACCCCACCCTTGACGATGGAGTTGTTGGCGACGATGCCGACGGTCTCCCCCGCCATCCGGCCGAACCCGATGACGAGCTCCGGCGCGAACAGAGGCTTGACCTCGAAGAACGACTCGTCGTCGACGAGGCCGTCGATGACCTCGTGGATGTCGAAGGGCTGGCTCTCGCGCTCGGGCACGGTGTGCCGCGTCAGCGGCGTCGAGGGCTCCTCCGGCGCGTAGGACGGAAGGTCGGAGCGCCAGTTGGCCGGCAGGTAGGAGAAGTACAGCCGCGCCATCTCGATGGCCTCGGTGTCGTCGGCGACCAGCAGGTCACCCACACCGGAGACCGTGCAGTGCATCCGCGCACCACCCATGTCCTCCAGCGAAACCTTCTCTCCCACAACCATTTCCGCCATGCGAGGACTGCCGAGATACATCGAGGCGTTTCCCTCGACCATGATGATCAGGTCGGTGAAGGAGGGAATGTAGGCACCGCCCGCGGCGCTCGGCCCGAACAGGCAGCAGATCTGGGGCACCTTGCCCGACAGTGCGACCTGGTTGTGGAAGATGCGGCCCGCGCCGCGGCGTCCGGGGAACATCTCGACCTGGTCGGTGATGCGGGCGCCCGCGGAGTCGACGAACCAGAAGACGGGCAGCTCCTCGCGCAGCGCCATCTCGGTGGCCCGCACGATCTTCTCGACCGTCCGCGCCCCCCACGACCCGGCCTTGACCGTCGGGTCGTTGGCGATCACGATCGCGGGGCGTCCGTCGACGGTGCCGCGACCCGTGACGACACCGTCGGCCGGCAGGCCCTTCGCCGTCGCGTTGGCGAACCGCGCGTCCTCGACGAAGCTCCCCTCGTCGAACAGCATCGCGATCCGGTCGCGCACGTAGAGCTTGCCCTGCGCGTCCAGCTTGGCCTGCGCCTTCTCGGGCGCCGCCGCAGAGGCCAGGTATGCCGCGGCGAGCCGCTCCCGGACGTCGGTCACCTTCGGGTCGGTGCCGGAGTCGGCTCCGACGGCGAACGGAAGGGCGGGGGTGGACGCCGAGGCGCCTGACGACGAGGTGGAGGTCACCGGCATACCCTCTCGCACTGTCTCGGGGGCTGCTGCGTCTGCGTCGGTTGTCACGGGCTCAGGCGGTCGGCAGGCCGAGGTGGCGGGCGATGACCATGCGTTGCACCTCGGAGGTGCCCTCGCCGATCTCGAGGATCTTGGCGTCGCGGTAGAAGCGGGCGACGGGGTACTCCTCCATGAAGCCGTTGCCGCCGAACACCTGCGTGGCGATGCGGGTCGCGGTGACGGCCGCCTCGGTCGAGTAGAGCTTGCAGATCGCGGCGGCCTGCTTGACCTCCTTGACCGAGCGGCGACCGTGCTCGAGCTCGTCCTTGAGCCAGGCGGCCTTGTAGGTCAGCTGGCGCGACGCCTCGACCATGACGGCGAGGTCGGCGATCTGGAAGGACACGCCCTGGTTGACGCCGATCGGCTTGCCGAACGCCTTGCGGGTCTTGGCGTACTCGGTGGTCTCCTCGAGCATCCGCTGGCTCATGCCGACCGCGAGGGCCGAGATGGCGATGCGGCCGTCGTCGAGGGTCTTGAGGAACTGCTTGAAGCCCTCGCCCTCGTTGCCGAGGAGGTTTCCGGCCGGCACGCGGCAGTTCTCGAAGGTCAGGCCATGGGTGTCGGAGGCGTGCCAGCCGAGCTTGTCGTAGGCCGGTTCGACGGTGAAGCCCTTGGTGCCGGAGGGGATCATGATGGCGCTGAGCTGCGCCGAGCCGTCGTCGTTCGTGCCGGTGCGGGCCGTCACGGTGACCACGGAGGTGACGTCCGTGCCGGAGTTGGTGATGAAGGCCTTCGACCCGTTGACGACCCACTCGTCGCCCTCGCGGACGGCCTTGGTGCGGGTGGCACCGGCGTCGGACCCGGCGTCGGGCTCGGTCAGGCCGAACCCGGCGAGCGCGCGACCCGCCACGAGGTCGGGCAGGAAGCGCTCCTTCTGCTCCTGGCTGCCGTAGGTCAGGATCGGGTTGATGCCCAGGCCGACCCCGGCCGACAGCGTGATGCCGATCGACTGGTCGACCCGGCCGAGCTCCTCGATGGCGACACAGAGCGAGGTGAAGTCACCGTCGTCACCCATCCCGCCGAACTCCTCGGGCACGACGAGGCCGAACAGCCCCAGGTCGCCCATCTTCGGCACGAGGTCGCTCGGGAAGTGGTGGTCCTTGTCCCACTTGGCGATGTGCGGCTCGACCTCTGCCTCGGCGAACTCCCGGACGACCTTGCGGAAGTCCTCGTGCTCCTTGCTCAGCTCGAACATCGATTCTCCTTCGTGGTGCGCGCCCGGGGCGGTGTCGATCGGACACCTGCTCCCGGCCACGCGGCATACCGTGGGTGTGGTGGTGCTTGACGTTGACGTAAACGTAAAGCAATACTCACGGGTATGCCAGCCCCCGCCTCCACCGCCGTCGACGAGCGCGTCCGGGAGACCTGGACGATCCGCGAGATCGCGGACGAGTTCGAGGTCACCCACCGGACGGTGCGGCACTACGAGGACCTGGGCCTGATCACCCCCGAGCGACGGGGCACCGTGCGGATCTACCACCGCCGTGACCGGACCCGCCTCGCGCTGATCCTGCGGGGCAAGCGGCTCGGCTTCCCGCTCGAGGAGATCCGCACGATCATCGATCTCTACGACCGGCCGCGCGGCAAGGCGAGCCAGCTGGAGTACGTGCTGGACCAGATCGACGAGCGTCGCGCCGACCTCGAGCAGCGTCGCCGCGACCTCGAGGACGCCATCACCGAGCTCGGGGAGTTCGAGCGCCGCTGCCGCGCGGACCTCCATCGCCTGGGCTGACGCGAGCAACCCCGACACGAGGCGGCAGGCATCAGGGACAGGCAGTCATCAGGGGCAGTCACCGGGCCCTGGTCCTAGGCTCGTGACATGGCCGCACGCACCGTCCTGTTCATCGGTGGCACCGGCGTGATCAGCTCGGCGTGCGTCGCCGAAGCCGTCACGCAGGGACACCGCGTCACGATCCTCAACCGCGGAACCAGCACCACCCATCCGCCGCACCCCGACGCCGAGGCGCTGCAGGCTGACGTCCGGGACGCGGAAGCAGTGCGGGAGGCCGTCGGCGGCCGCGAGTTCGACGTGGTCGTCGACTTCCTGTCGTTCACGCCGGACCAGGTGCAGCAGCAGCTCGACGAGTTCGCCGCGCGGTCGGGGCAGTACGTCTTCATCAGCTCGGCATCGGCCTACCAGACGCCCCCGTCGCGGCTGCCCGTCACCGAGTCGACTCCGCTGCGCAACCCGTTCTGGCAGTACTCGCGCGACAAGATCGCCTGCGAGGACCTGCTCGTGCGGGCCTACCGGGACGGCGGCCTGCCGGTGACGATCGTCCGGCCGTCGCACACCTACGACCACACCCTGCCGCCCTTCGAGGGTCGCTGGACGGTGGTCGAGCGGATGCGGCAGGGCAAGGCCGTCGTCGTGCACGGCGACGGAACGTCCCTGTGGACCATCACGCACCACACCGACTTCGCGCGGGCCTTCGTCGGGTTGCTGGGCCGTCGTGAGGCGTTCGGCGAGGCGTTCCACATCACGGGCGACGAGGCGCCGACGTGGAACAGGATCTACGCCGACGTCGCCGAGGCCGCAGGGGTGGAGCCACACCTCGTGCACGTGACGTCCGAGGCCATCGCCGCCGTGGACGAGGAGTTCGGCGACAGCCTGCTGGGCGACAAGGCGCACTCGATGGTGTTCGACAACACCAAGATCCGCACGCTCGTGCCCGGCTGGACCGCCCGCGTGCCGTTCCGGCAGGGGGCGCAGGAGATCGTCGACTGGCACGACGCGGATCCCGCCCGCCGGACGGTCGACCAGCAGCTCGACGCCCTGTACGACCGCCTGGTCGAGGCCCACCGTCTTCCCAGCCGGTAGCCCCGAGTCAGGAGGGCTCCCGCACCAGGAGGGCCCCACCCTCGCGCACAGCGACGTCGGCTAGGTTCGCCGCCGTGGACTGGGAACAGGTGCGTGGCCGGATCGAGCCCTCGACGGGTGACGTCGCCCTGAGTGCTCCCGCCGTGACCGTCGCCCTGGTGGCAGCCCTCCTCGTGGTGGCAGTACCCGCCGTCTGGCAGGTCCTGCGGCTCGCGGTGACCCTGGTCCACGAGCTCGGTCACGCCATGGTGGGCCTTGCCGTCGGCCGCCGCTTCACCGGGTTCGTGCTGCGCGGCGACATGTCCGGGCACGCGGTCACCGTCGGTCCGTCGCGTGGTGTGGGTCGGGTGCTCTCGACGTGGGCCGGCTATCCCGCGCCGGCGGTGGTGGGTGCGGCGCTGGTCTGGACCGCGGGTCGCGGGTGGGCGGCCCCGGCCGTCACGCTGGTCGGCGTCGTGCTGCTGGTCGCGCTCGTCCGGGTGCGCTCACTGCTCACTGCGGTGGTGATGCTGGCCGCGTTGGGCGCCACGGCTGCGCTGTGGTGGTGGCGCGACGACGCGGTGCAGGCTCAGGTCCTCGTGGGGTCCGGCATCGTGCTGCTGGTCGGGGCCTGGCGACACCTCGGCGCCGTGCTGCGGACACGTGCCCACTCGAGCGACCCGGCGGTCCTCGCGTCGCTCACCCACGTGCCGCGAGCCGTCTGGAACGGCACGTTCCTCCTCGTCTGCGCCGGCGCATCAGCGCTGGCAGCGGTCGAGGTCGCCGCCGCCTGGCGCTAGCCACCGGCTCGACCCGGTGTCCGCCTACCGATCCTGGAGGGCGAGGAACTCGTCGATCTCGGCAGCCGTCGGCGCGGTCGCCGGGCCACGGCGGGTCACCTTGATCGCCCCTGCCGCGTTGGCCCGCTTCGCCGCCGTCTCCCACTCCAGGCCTGCGGTGCGGCAGGCGACGAGCACGCCGGTGTGGGTGTCTCCCGCACCGTTGGTGTCGACCGCCTCCTGCGGATAGCCCGGCAGGTATGCCGTCTGCCCCCTTTCGCGCAGGTGGCACCCCTTGGGCCCGTCGCGCACGATGGCGACGGCACCCGCGGGCAGACGCCCGGTGAGCGCCTCCACCGAAGCCGCGGGATCGGCGTGCCCCGTGAGCTGCTCGGCCTCCTCGGCGTTGCTGGTCCACACGTTCGTGCGGGCGAGGACGTGCTGTTGCAGCTCGTCGGGCAGGTCGGCGAAGGCAGCGCCCGGGTCGAGGACCACGACGACACCCGTCGCCAGTCCGTCCAGCCACTCCACCAGCGGGTCCCTCGTGCGACCCACGAGCGAGAAGCCACTCACGCAGACCAGGTCCCCGGCCACCGGGGACGAGGTCTGCAGCGACTCGACGCTGATCCGGCGCTCGGCGCCCTGGGTCGTCACGAAGGTGCGTTCCGCACTCGGCTCGACCATCACGAAGCAGATCCCGGTGTCGAGGTCGGTGACAGGTGGGCTGCTCGCGATCACGCCCTCGGCCGCGAGCGCCGACCGGACCAGGTCGCCGTTGGCGCCCGTCCCCACGGCCCCAGCCAGCACAGCCCGGGCCCCCGAACGCGCCGCGGCCACGAGGATGTTGACCGCTCCCCCGGCATACCGCGCATAGGACTGCGCCACCGCGTTGCCACCACGCACCGGCAGCGCCTCGACCACGACCACCTCGTCGACGAGGGCCTGTGCGGTGTGGATGACCCGCGGAGCCGCCGCGCGGTCCGGCGCGCCCTCGTGGGTGCTCATGCTGAGCGAGTATGCCGGGTGGGCGCGTCCGGTGCTCCCCGCGCGACCCATGGCGACCTGATCCCCCTGCCGTGTAATGCTGCACGGCATGGCGACGGCACCGGAGACGACCCTGCTCATCCTCGGCGCAGGGGGCGACCTGACCAGGCGGTTGCTGCTGCCCGGGCTGGCCAGCCTGCTGGTGGTCGAGCCCGAGCGTCGGGTCAGGGTCGTCGGCGCCGACCGCGTCGACATCACCGCCGCCCAGTGGAAGGCCCGCGTCAAGGAGTCGTTCGCCGAGGCCAAGCCACCCGCGACGGTGACCGGCGCGGTGACGAAGCACACGGCATACGTCAAGACCGACCTGCTCGACGAGGCGGCGCTGCGCGAGCTGGTGGCCGGCTGCGGTGCGGGCCCCCTGGTCATCTTCTTCGCGCTACCTCCTCAGGTGACCATGAAGGTCTGTGAGCTGCTCCGGCACGTCGAGCTGCCCGAGGTAACGCGGCTCGCCCTGGAGAAGCCGTTCGGCACCGACCACGCGTCAGCAGTGCACTTCAACGCCCTCCTGCACAAGGTGGTGCCGGAGGAGGACATCTTTCGCATCGACCACTTCCTAGGTGTCGCAACAGTTTTCAACCTCGTTGGCCTTCGGTTCGCCAACCGCGTGCTGGCCCCGATCTGGAGTGCCGAACACATCGAGCGGGTCGAGATCGTCTACGACGAGGACCTTGCTCTCGAAGGGCGGGCCGGGTACTACGACGGCGCCGGGGCGCTCAAGGACATGCTGCAGAGCCACCTGCTCCAGGTGCTCGCGCTCTTCGCGATGGAGTCCATCGCCGCCCTCGACGCCCGTGAGCTCCAGGACCAGAAGGCCCAGGTGCTGCGCGCCACGAGGATCTGGGGCGGCTCACCCAAGCGGTCCTCGCGGCGCGCGCGCTACACCGAGGGAAAGCTCGGCCGCCGGACGGTGCCGGACTACGCCAAGGAGGAGGGCGTCGACCCGAAGCGGTCCACCGAGACGCTCGCGCAGGTCACCCTCGAGGTCGCCAACCAGCGGTGGGCCGGGGTGCCGTTCGTGCTGCGCAGTGGCAAGGCCATGGGCGCGCCGCGCAAGCAGATCGTGGCCCACTTCCGCGACGTCCCGCACCTGCCGACCGGCTTCACCGGCGGCTCCGACGGGGACCTGCTGACCATCGACCTCAAGCCCGGCGCCGTCTCGCTCACTGTGACCATGAACGCCGAGGGCGACCCGGTCGACCTCGAGCAGAAGACCCTGACGGCCGGCCTCGCCGCGCCCCGCATGCAGCCCTACGGGGAGGTACTGGCGCAGATCTTCGACGGCAGCCAGCTGCTGACGGTGCGCGGCGATGCCGCGGAGGAGTGCTGGCGGGTGATGGCACCGGTCATCAAGGCGTGGGCGGACGACAAGGTGCCGTTGGAGACGTATGCCGCGGGGTCGAGCGGCCCCGAAGGCTGGCTCGCGCCCTAGCCTTCTGGCGTCCGAAGGTCCGGATCCGACCGATTCGTCCTCGACCACGCACCGGCCCGGGATATGGTTCCCCGGCCGCTCCGATCCGGGCGGTTGGGGATGGTGGACGGGAACGGCGCGCATGCGAATAGGGGACAGGGCCACGCGGCTGGCGGCCCGGGCGGTCGTGACGGCCGTGGCGGTGGCGGGGACGTGGGTCGGCGTGCCTGCGACGGCGCACGCGGAGGACCCGGTCGTGCGCGACGCCCTCGTCGTCGACCACGTCAACGACTCGTCGTACTACGGACCGGACACTTCGCAGGCCTTGTACGACTCGCTGCGCGGGAACGCGCCAGTGGTCTCGGCCACTGCGACCCCCGGCGGGGTGCGACTGACGCGGCCCACCGATGCCCGGACCGGACCGGGGATCGAGGTGATCCCGGACTCGACGGGCCGCCTCACGGTGGGTTCGTTCCGTCCCACGAGCTACCTCCCGGGCGGGACGAGAACCCAGCCGGTCGTCCGGGTGGTGTCGCCACCGAGCTTCTGCACCACCCTGAGCTCGGCCCCCGGCCGGCTCGAGGTGGAGGACGTCGAGTACGCCGCAGACGGAGTCCTCACGAGCCTGTCTGCGTCGTACCAGATGTCCTGCTCAGGCGGTGGCACGCTCTCCGGCATCGTGCGGGTCGCCAGTACGCGCGGCTACACCTCCGGCGCCTCGGCGGCCGTGAAGCTGGGGAGGGTCACTGCAGGGTCGCGGTCGGCCCGGCTCATGACCCTGCGCAACACCGGCACCGAGCCACTCCCCCTGGGCGACGCGACCCCGGCCACGATGGCCGCCGACCAGCCTCGCCTCGAGGTCGTCGCGGGCACCGACACCTGCTCCGGGCAGACCCTCGCGGCGGGCGCGCAGTGCACCCTCACGGTCGAGTACGTCGACGACGGCATCCCCGGTGGGGGCTATCCCGCGTGGCTCGCCATCCCGGCCCCGACCCTCTACACCGGCCTGCTCCGGGTGGGCGTGTCCGTTGCCGAGGTCGTCTACCCTCCACTCGCCCCCGCGAACGTCGTGGCCGACGCCGGGTACGACGGGGTGCGCCTGCGCTGGTCGACCGACTCGACCAGCCCACCGCCCGAGAAGTGGCGAGTGCGCCGCGTGGACGGCGCCGAGCCCGTCGTCGTTGCGGAGGTCTCCAGCCCGGGCTTCGTCGACACCACGCTCGCCAAGGGGGAGCGCGCCACCTACACGGTTGCCGCCGTGAACCTGGCCGGCGAGGTCTTCGGCGAGCCCGTCGCGGTCGCCCGCCCGGACCTGCCCGACCTGCCCACACCCAGCGGGCGGTCCGCCGTCGTGGTGGAGGGCCTGATGGCCGTCACGGTGGTCGACACGATGGCCGGGGGGACGGTCACGTCCAGGGCGCCGGTCTCGAACGCCTACGCGACGACCCTCATCGCGGGCAACTCCTCTCTCGACCTGCCGCGCTACCCCCCCGGACCCGGCACCTACCCGCTGGCTGCCGACACGGCATACCCCCTGAACCTGTCGACGGTCCCGTCGGGCTGCTCGACCCCGACGGGCACCGTGGACGTGCGCGAGGCATGGGTGGGGGCCGACGGGACGGTCGACCGCCTGGACGCCGACGTGCACGCCACCTGCGGCACTGCCCCCCTCGAGCTCCAGCTTCGCGTGGGCTCGGACGCGTCGTACCGCGCGGTCCAGGTCTCGCCGGTGAGCAGCGCCACCAGGCTCCTCGAAGCCGTCGTGGGTGAGTCCTCGACGCCGCTCCAGGTCCGGGTCCAGAACGTCGGCAGCGTCACGACCTCCGTGGGCGCTCCGCACCTGTCGGGCACGGGGGCAGGCGACTTCGTCACGGACTCCGACTGCCCGGCTTCGCTCGACCCGCAGGCCAGCTGCATGGTCGACGTCGTCTTCCGCCCACACACCACCGGGAACGTCGACAACGTCCCGGTCGTCGTGCCCGTCGGAACGCCAGTGGGCTCCCAGGAGCTCGTGGTCTCGGGCCTCGCATCCGGTGCGCCCGGGTCGTGGCGTCCCGACGTGAGCGGGCTTCTCGGCCGAGCGCTCGTCCACTGGGACGTCGGCGGCGACGGACTGTCACCCCTGACGGGCATTGCCGTCGAGCGCGCCACCGGCGATGGCGCCTTCGTCGCGATGGCGCAGCTGCCGGCCGACACCTTCTCCTGGGTCGACACGACGGTTGTCCCTGGCACCACGTACCGGTACCGCCTCGTCGCGACGAACCAGTACGGCAGCACGCCCAGCAGCGACGCCGACATCGCCACCCTCGTCGCCCCGGATGAGGAGCTCGTCGTCTCATCGACCCAGGACTCCTCCCCCACCGGCGACCTCTGGTCGGCACCCGTTGCCACGGGACGGCCGTACGCCCTGGGCACCGGCCAGGACACCGACCTGCCGGTCGTCTCGCCGGACGGCCGCTCACTGACCTATGTGGTCTACGACGAGACGGGTGACGCCGGCCTCTGGGTCAGGTCGCTCGTCGGTAGCCCGTCCCCTCGGGTGCTCGTGGACAGCTCCACGGCCGACGAGCTCGACCCGACGTGGAGTCCGGACGGCTCCAAGGTCTGCTACTCGCGGCTCACCACGACGACCGTGGCCGTGTGGTGCGTCGGCACGGGCACGGGCACGGGTGCGGTGCCGGCGGCCTTCCCGGGCGCCGGTCTGACGGTGGAGCCGACGTTCCTCCCCGACACCAGCCGCCTCCTCGTCACCGACGTGACGGTGGGAGGCGTGCTCTCCCTGGACTCCACGGGCAAGCGCACTCCCGTCACCGGCACCGAGCTGGGCTCCTGGCCCGCCGTCTCCCCGCTGGGTGACCGCCTCGCCTTCGTCACCACCGACGACTCCGGCTACGACCACGTCTGGACCGTGCCGACGGCAGGTGGGGTGCGCCAGGAGGTCGCCAGGGCCTCCGACGTCTACACCATCTACGACCGGCCGGTGTGGTCTCCCGGAGGCGACGCCCTCGTCGTGCCCACCTACCAGCCCTACTCGGGGCAGAACGTGCTGTTGTGGCGTCCGAACGCTCCTCTGGCCGAGCGCCTCACGACGATCAACCCCGCGCACACGAACGACATCTCAGCGGTCGCGTGGCGCAGGCTCGACACGGCCGCGCCGTCGATCAGCTTCCCCGCAGCGCCCGCCAAGACGTCCGGCTCCGCACGGATCCCCGTTCGGGTCACCGACGACACCGTGCCGGTCGGCGGCATCACCGTTGCCTGCTCGGTGGACGGAAAGGCGGTGCCGCGGTGCGCCAGCGGGTATGCCGGCACGCTTGCCGCGGGGACGCACACCCTCACGGTGACGGCCACGGACCCGCACGGCCACACGTCGACCGCCTCCTACCGCTGGATCGTCGACACGGCAGCGCCCACCGTCTCCGTGACGGCCCTGCCCGCCCTGGTCCTCACCGGGACCTTCGCGGTCCGGTACGCCGCCACGGACGCGAGCGGGGTCGCGAGCTACGACGTCCGCTACCGCTCCGCCTCGAGCTCCGCCTCCTCCTTCTCGGCGTGGAGCCAGCCGACGGTGTGGACGAAGGTGACAGCAACCAGCCAGGTCGTGACGCCGAAAGCGGGCCACGAGTACTGCTTCTCGGCGCGAGCCCGCGACAAGGTCGGAAACACGTCCGCATGGTCGAAGGAACGATGCACAGCACGTCCGCTCGACGACCGCTCCCTCTCGACCACGACCTCGGGATGGACGCGGGCGGCGTCGTCCACGGCATACGCCGGAACGCTGACCCGGACGACGACGGTGGGTGCGAAGCTGACCCGGTCAGCGGGCGCCTTCCGGCGGGTCGCCGTGGTGGCGACGACCTGCTCCACCTGTGGCTCTGTGGAGGTGTACGTGGGCTCGACCCGGATCGGGACGGTGAGCCTCTGGTCCTCGACGACGAAGGCCAAGCAGGCGAAGTCCCTGCCGGTGCTCACGTCGGCACGCTCGGGGACGGTGACCCTGCGCGCGACCACGAAGGGGAGGTCGGTCCAGGTGGACGGGCTGCTCCTGCGGAAGACCTGAGCGAGGGATCCAGAGCCCTTCGAGACCCGACACGCGGCAAGTCGGTGTGTGGCGAAGGGTCGACGAGGCGGCCCGCCAGCAGTCAGACGCGGGTGCGCACCGAGTAGAGCTCGGGGAAGAAGGTCAGGTCGAGGGCACGGCGCAGGAAGTCGACGCCGGACGAGCCGCCGGTGCCCTTCTTGTGGCCGATGGTGCGGGTGACCACCTGCAGGTGCCGGAACCGCCACTGCTGGAAGTTGTCCTCGAGGTCGACGAGCTCCTCGCAGGTCTCGTAGACGCCCCAGTGCTCGCTCGGGCTGGCATAGACCGATGCGAACGTGTCGACGAGCTCGTCGTTCTCCCGATAGGGCTGGGTGAAGTCACGCTCGAGCTGCTCGGAGGGCACGGCATACCCGCGGCGGGCGAGGTAGCGCAGGAACTCGTCGTAGAGGCTCGGCTCGACCAGCAGCTCGGCGAGCAGGTCGCGCGCCACCGGGTCGTGCTCGAAAACCGTGACCATGTCGGCGTTCTTGTTGCCGAGCAGGAACTCGACGGCGCGGTACTGCCAGGACTGGAAGCCCGAGCTGGTCGCCAGGAAGGGCCTGATCTCGGCGTACTCACTCGGCGTCAGGGTGGCGAGCACCGACCACTGGTCGGTGAGGATCTCCTGGATGCGCTTGACCCGCGCCAGCCGCTTGAGGGCGGGCGCCAGGTCGTCGGTGGTGAGCAGGGCCCGGGCTGAGCGCAGCTCGTGCAGCATCAGCTTGAGCCACAGCTCGGAGGTCTGGTGCTGGATGATGAAGAGCAGCTCGTCGTGCTGCGCCGGCTCGCTCCGCGGGTGCTGCGCCGTGAGGAGCTGGTCCAGTCCCAGGTAGTCGCCGTAGGACATCGCAGCCGAGAAGTCCCGCTGCACACCCTCTTCGATCTCCCGCACCGACCGTGCGTCATCACCGCTCATGGCGCCACCCTATGGCGCCGCGAAGCGCCTCCTGACAACAGGCCGAGGTCGTGCGGCGGGGGTACCGTCCCAAGCATGGACTCTGTACGTTCGGTTGCGGTTCGTCGGGTTGCGGCACGTTCGGTTGCGGCACGTTCGGTTGCGGCACGTTCGGTTGCGGTGCGCAAGGACGCAGTCCGCAAGGTGGCCGTGCGACTGTGTGCGGGACTCGCGTCGACGGCCTGCCTGGTCACCCCCACGGTGGCACCGCAGGTCGCGGCAGCCGCAGAACCCGCGCCAGGCGTCCAGGTGACCACCCTGACCACCGGGCTCACCCTCCCTTGGGACCTGGCCGTGCTCCCCGACGGGTCGGTGCTGTTCACCGAGCGAGGCGGCGCCACGAGGCTGCGGCGCACGAACGGCTCGGTGCAGACCGTGGCCACCAACCAGTCGGACCTGTTCGTCGGATCGGAGTCCGGGCTGATGGGGCTCACCCTGGATCCCTCGTTCGCGAGCAACCGCCTCTACTACACCTGCCAGGCCTCCAAGGGGGCCGGCACGTCCGCGGTGGACATCCGCGTGCTGCGCTGGCTCCTTGCTGCCGACGGCACGTCGGCGACTCGCAGCGGCTCCCCGGTGCTGACCGGCATACCCATCACGACGGGGCAGCACGGCGGGTGCCGGCTGCGCAACGCGCCGGACGGCACCCTCCACGTCGGCACGGGTGACGCGATCACCGGGCCGGCCCCTCAGAGCCTGACGTCCCTGGGGGGCAAGACGTTGCGGGTCAACAGGGACGGCACCGCGCCCACGAACAACCCGTTCTACAGCGAGGGCGGGAATGCGCGGTTCATCTACACGTACGGCCACCGCAACGTGCAGGGCCTGGCGCTGCGCCCGGGCACCTCCCAGATGTGGAGCGCCGAGCACGGGCCGGACGTCGACGACGAGGTCAACCTGCTGAGCAGCGGCGGCAACTACGGCTGGGACCCGGACGGCGCCACGCACAACTACGACCAGTCGGTCCCGATGACCGACACCGTCACGTACCCCGCGGCGATTCGCGCGAAGTGGCGGTCCGGCAGCCCGACGGTCGCCACGAGCGGAGCCACCTTCCTCGCCGGGGCGGCCTGGGGTCGGTGGGAAGGCGCGCTCGCGGTCGCCGAGCTGAAGAACCAGGGTGTCCGGGTCCTCTCCCTGACGCCGGACGGGCGCGTGATCGGCAAGGAGCAGCTGAGCAAGCTCGATGACACGATCGGCCGGATCCGCACCGTCCAGAGTGCCGCCGGCGGCGCGGTCTACGTCAGCACCAGCAACGGCGGCGGGAACGACCGCATCTCACGGGTCGACCCGGTCGCCCCCGCATTGCCGCGGTGGTCCCCCGGCCTCGACGTCTCGCCCAGCGGGGTCGCGACGGTGCTTCGCGGGTCAGCGGTGACCGCCTTCGTGCGTGGCACGGACAACCGTGTCTGGTACACGACCCAGTCCGCCGCCGGTGGCGCCTTCAGCGGTTTCCGGTTCATTCCCGGCACGATCGCCTCGGCCCCGGCGGCCGTGACCTGGGGTGGTTCACGGGTCGACCTCTTCGCCAAGGGCAGCAACGGCCACCTCCTGCACACGTACTCCACCGGCGGCGCCTACCACGCGTGGGAGGACGTCGGCGGCGCGCTGACCAGCGCTCCCTCGGCTGCCTCCCTGAGCACCGGCACGATCGACATCGTCGCCCGCACGACCGGGGATGCGCTGTCGCGGATCCGGTGGGACGGCGCTCGCTGGACCCCGTGGACCCAGGTCGGCGGCGTGTTGTCCGCCGCGCCCGCCGCGAGCGCGGACCGTGCCGCCGGGACCGTCTCGGTGGTCGTCCGTGGCACCAACGGGCAGATCTTCCGCGTCGTGCTGTCCGCGACAGGAGTCGCGGGCGGGTTCACCAACCTCGGTCGGCTGACGTGGTCCGGGCCGACCCTGGCACAGGGCCCCACGCCCGTCATGGTCAGCCGGAACGGCCAGACGCCGGTGATCACCCAGGGCAGCTTCGCCACAGCCATCGGTGGGCTGCTGAGCGGCGCGCCCGCCGTCACCAGCCGCTCCGCGACGAGCTACGTCGTGCTCGGCCGCGGGACGGACAACGCCCTGTACGCCTATGACGGCCGCGGCGGTCACTACACCTGGTCGAAGGTGGGTGGCGTCCTCAGCTGAGCCCGCCGAGTGCTGACGAGGCCGCCCCACGGGTGGGCGAGACCACACCCGCAGGGTGGCCGTGCCGTCGCGGAAACGGGCTAGGCTCCCGCGCATGGCGCCCATTTCCGAGTCGACGACGAAGCCGATCTCCAAGGTCCTCATTGCCAACCGTGGCGAGATCGCCGTGCGCATTGCCCGCGCGTGCGCGGACAGTGGCATCGGTTCCGTTGCCGTGTATGCCGATCCGGACCGGGACGCCCTGCACGTCAAGGTCGCGGACGAGGCCTACGCGCTCGGGGGCACCACCCCCGGCGACTCCTACCTCGTGCAGGAGAAGCTGCTCGCCGTGGCGCGCAAGGCCGGTGCCGACGCCGTCCACCCGGGCTACGGCTTCCTCGCCGAGAACGCCTCCTTCGCCCAGGCCGTCATGGACGCCGGGCTGCGGTGGATCGGCCCTTCTCCCGCCGCGATCGACTCCCTCGGCGACAAGGTCAAGGCCCGCCACATCGCCGCCCGCGCCAACGCCCCCCTCGTGCCCGGCACCGCCGACCCGGTGGACACCGCGGACGAGATCGTCGCCTTCGCCAAGGAGCACGGCCTGCCCGTGGCCATCAAGGCGGCCTTCGGTGGTGGCGGTCGCGGACTGAAGGTCGCGCGCACCATCGAGGAGATCCCCGAGCTGTTCGACTCGGCCACCCGTGAGGCGGTCGCTGCGTTCGGTCGGGGCGAGTGCTTCGTCGAGCGCTACCTCGACAAGCCGCGCCACGTCGAGACCCAGTGCCTGGCCGACACCCACGGCAACGTCGTCGTCGTCTCGACCCGCGACTGCTCGCTGCAGCGCCGTCACCAGAAGCTCGTCGAGGAGGCCCCCGCGCCGTTCCTGTCCGATGAGCAGAACGCCGAGCTGGTTCGCGCCTCCAAGGCCATCCTCACCGAGGCCGGCTACACCGGCGCCGGGACGTGCGAGTTCCTCGTCGGCCAGGACGGCACCATTTCCTTCCTCGAGGTCAACACCCGCCTCCAGGTCGAGCACCCGGTCACCGAGGAGGTCACCGGCATCGACCTGGTCCGCGAGCAGTTCCGCATCGCCAACGGCGAGGAGCTGGGCTACGACGACCCCGCACCGACCGGTCACTCGTTCGAGTTCCGCATCAACGGCGAGGACGCCGGTCGAGGCTTCCTGCCGGCCCCCGGTGTCGTGACGGTCTTCGAGCCGCCGTCGGGCCCCGGCGTGCGGCTCGACTCCGGCGTCGTCGCCGGCGACGTCATCGGCGGCGCGTTCGACTCGATGCTGGCCAAGCTCATCGTGACCGGTCACGACCGGCACCAGGCCCTGGAGCGGTCCCGCCGCGCGCTGGCCGAGTTCACCGTCGACGGCATGCCGACGGTCCTGCCGTTCCACCGCGTCATCGTGTCCGACCCCGCCTTCGCCCCCGAGGGCGACAACCCGTTCTCGGTGCACACCCGGTGGATCGAGACCGAGTTCGACAACCAGATCGAGGCCTACTCCGGCACCGTGGCGCAGGCCCCCGAGGAGGACGGCGAGCGTCAGAGCGTCGTCGTCGAGGTCGGCGGCAAGCGGCTCGAGGTCGTCCTGCCCGGCGGGCTGTCGCTCGGTGGCGGCTCCAGCGCGGCGAAGAAGAAGGCCCCGCGCCGCTCCGGCGGGTCCAAGACCGGTGCCGCTGCGTCCGGTGACTCCCTCACTGCCCCCATGCAGGGCACCATCGTCAAGATCGCCGTCGAGGAAGGCCAGGAGGTCGCCGCCGGCGAGCTCGTCGTCGTCCTCGAGGCGATGAAGATGGAGCAGCCGATCAACGCCCACAAGGCCGGCACCATCACCGGCCTCGTCGCCGAGGTCGGCCAGACCGTGACCAACGGCGCCGTCATCGCCGAGATCAAGGACTGACCACCCGGCACACCCAGCACTGGAGAGAAACCGGGAGCGGCGCCACCTCCCAGCCGGGAGGCGGCGCCGCTGTCGTATGCCGGTTCGCTCAGCTCCGCCCGAACGGCGGGAGCTCCTTGGTGCCGCCGTCGCCCGTGTCGGTCTCGACGTCGGGGCCGGGTTCGGGGATGTTGCCGGTGCCGGGCTCGTCGCTGGGGACCTGCACCGGTCCGCTGTCGGGAACCTGCGAGGGATCGAGCGGGCCACCGGGCTGCCCAGGCTGCTGCGGCTCCCCCGGCGTCAGGGGGCCGTCTCCGGAAGCCGGCTCCTGAGGGTCGCCGGTGGACGGCGCCGGGTTGGGAGCCGGCGTCGGCTCGGGCACAGTCTCGGGCACAGTCTCGGGCGCCGGCTCGGGCGAGGGCTCGGGTGCCGGCTCTGGCACAGGCGCGGGCTCCGGCTCCGGGGTGGGGGCGGGCGCCGGCTCGGGCGCCGGCTCGGGATCCGGCTCGGGCGCGGGCTCCGGGGTCTGCTCCGGCAGGCCCAGCTGGTCACGCAGGGCGTCACCACCCTTGTCGACCTGGTCGGCGTACTTGCCTCCGGTCTGCTTGTCGATGAGGTCTTCGACCTTGTCGATGGCAGAGTCCGCCTGCTGCGGATTGCCCTTGGCGAGGTCCTTGATCTTGTCCAGCCAACCGCCTGCCATGCCCACGCCCCTCTCTCGGGAACTTCAGTGTCGACGCGTCGTGGTCGGCGCATCGCAACACCCTCGCCCCGGACACTACCCACGAACGTGGGGGAACTGCCGGACGAGGCGCGACGCGTGAGGTCAGTCGGAGGTCAGTCGCGTTGGTGCAGCTGGCGAGCCGCCTCGGCCACGGATCCGGACAACGAGGGGTAGACGGTGAAGGTGCCCGCCAGCTGGTCGACCGTCAGCCCGTGCTGCACAGCCAGGGTCACCGGGTAGATGAGCTCCGACGCGCGAGGAGCGACCACGACGCCGCCCACGACCGTGCCGCCGCCCTTGCGGGCGAACAGCTTGACGAAGCCGTCGGTGATGCCCTGCATCTTGGCGCGCGGGTTGGTGGCCAGTGGGAGCATCACCGAAGTCGCGTCGACGGTGCCCTCGTCGAGGTCCTTCTGGGAGAACCCGACGGTGGCGATCTCGGGGTCGGTGAAGATGTTGGCCGACACGGCCCGCAGGTTGAGCGGGGCCACCGCGTCACCCAGGGCGTGCGCCATGGCGATCCGACCCTGCATGGCGGCCACCGACGCGAGGGGCAGCACCCCGGTGCAGTCGCCCGCGGCATACACCCCTCGCACGGAGGTGCGGGAGACCTTGTCGACGACCACGTGTCCCGACTCGCTCACGGCCACGCCGACGTCCTCGAGGCCGATGCCGGAGGTCTGCGGGACCGAACCGACCGCGAGCAGCGCGTGGCTGCCCTCGACCTCTCGGCCGTCCTCGAGCCGGACCACCACGCCGGACGCGGTCCGGGACACCGAAGCCATCCGCGAGCGCCCGAGCACGTCCATGCCCCTCTTGCGGAACACGTCCTCGATGACGGCGGCCGCGTCGGCGTCCTCGCCCGGGAGGACCCGGTCACGCGACGACACGAGGGTGACGCGCGACCCGAGCCCGAGGTAGGCCTGGGCCAGCTCGGCACCGGTGACACCTGACCCGACGACCACCAGGTGCTCGGGAAGCTCGGCCAGGGTGTAGATCTGTTGCCAGGTGAGGATGCGTTCGCCGTCGGGCTGGGCCGTCGGGACCACGCGGGGAGTCGCGCCGGTGGAGATGAGCACCACGTCTGCGGTCAGGGTCTCCGTGGTCCCGTCGGCGAGGGTTGCCACCACCTCGCCGGCAGCGAGCAGGCGACCGGTGCCGGACAACACCGTGACGCCGTCACCCGCGAGCCGCGCGCCGATGTCGCGGGACTGCGCTGCGGCCAGGGCCAGGATCCGGCGGTTCACCGCCGTCAGCTCGGCGACCGAGTCGGAGACCTCGTCGCCCTCGTGGTCCTCGAGGTGCACGCCGAGGTCGGACGCCGTCTCGAACTGGCTCATGAAGTCGGCCGTCGAGATGAGGGTCTTGGACGGCACGCAGTCGGTCAGCACCGCGGCGCCGCCGACCCCGTCTCGCTCGACGACCGTCACGGTGGCGCCCAGGTGGGCGGCCACCAGCGCGGCCTCGTAGCCACCGGGGCCACCGCCGAGGATCACTACGGAGGCTTTGGGCGCGTTCACGAGCCCTATCCAACCATCCGAAGAGCCGTCCCCTCGCAGCGTCGGTAGTCTTCGAGCGTGACTGAGCAGCGCAGCCCGTCCGCGGGCCATCCAGACCTGGCAGACCCCTCGACGGACCCGTTCGAGGTGGCCCGGGCCGCCGCAGCGGCCATCGCCGAACGCAGCGGCGCGGCTCGGCACGACGTGGCGCTCGTCCTCGGCTCGGGCTGGGGACAGACCGGCGACCTCATCGGCGAGACGCTCGCCACGATCGACAACGCCGACGTCCCGGGCTTCGCCAAGGCCGCCGTCGCCGGGCACAGCGGCACGATGCGCTCGGTCGCGATCGCCGACACCGGTCGCCGCGCGCTGGTCTACGGCACCCGCACCCACTTCTACGAGGGCAAGGGCGTGCGGGCCGTGGTTCACGCCGTCCGCACCGCGGCGGCAGCCGGCTGCAAGACCATCGTCCTGACCAACGGCTGTGGTGGACTCAACCCCGCCTGGGCTCCCGGCACCCCGGTGCTCATCCGCGACCACCTGAACCTGACGGCGACGTCTCCGATCGAGGGCGCCAACTTCGTCGACCTCACCGACCTCTACTCGCCGCGGCTGCGTGACCTCGCCCGGGCCGTCGATCCTGACCTCGACGAGGGCGTCTACGTCCAGTTCCGCGGGCCCCACTACGAGACGCCTGCCGAGGTGCAGATGGCCAAGGTGCTGGGCGGCGACCTCGTCGGCATGTCCACCACCCTCGAGGCGATCGCCGCCCGCCAGGCGGGGCTCGAGGTCCTCGGCATCTCGCTGGTCACCAACCTGGCCGCCGGGATCAGTGACCAGCCGCTGTCCCACGAGGAGGTCATCGAAGCCGGCCAGGCCGCAGCCGAACGCTGCGGCAAGCTGCTCGCCGCCGTCGTCGCCACCATCTGAGAGAGGACGTCCACCATGACGTATGCCGCGCGACACGGCCGCGGAGCCACCTCCCCGTCCGCTTCCGAGGCGCACGCACAGGAGCTGATAGACGCCGCGCAGGCCTGGGTCGACGACGACCCCGACCACGAGACCCGAGTTGAGCTGGGCGACGTCCTCGCCAAGGCCAAGAAGGGCGACCAGGTCGCCGTCGACGACCTCGCCGACCGGTTCTCGGGGATGCTCGAGTTCGGCACCGCCGGGCTTCGTGGCGCCCTCGGCGCCGGTCCCAACCGGATGAACCGCTCCGTGGTGATTCGTGCGGCCGCCGGCCTCACGGCATACGTCCAGGCCCTGAAGCCCGAACCGTTCGTGGTCGTGGGTTACGACGCCCGCAAGAACTCCGACGTCTTCGCCCGCGACACCGCTGCCGTCGTGGTCGGGGCGGGGGGTCGCGCCGCGATCCTTCCCTCGCCGCTGCCGACCCCGGTGCTCGCCTACGCGATCCGCTTTCTCGGGGCCGACGCCGGCGTGATGGTGACCGCCAGCCACAACCCGCCCGAGGACAACGGCTACAAGGTCTACCTCGGGGACGGTTCGCAGATCGTGCCGCCGTCCGACGCCGGCATCGCCGCCCAGATCGCGCGCGTCACCGCGGTCGCGGACGTCCCCCTGGCCAAGGACGGGTGGGAGACCCTCGGAGACGGCGTGCTCGCCGCCTACCTCGAGGATGTCGTCACCGTGGTGGCCGCCGACACCCCGCGCGACGTCACCGTCGTGCACACAGCACTGCACGGTGTCGGGTCCGAGACGGTGGCCAAGGCCTTCGTGCAGGCGGGGTATGCCGCGCCGATCCCGGTCGCCAGCCAGGCGGAGCCGGACCCGATGTTCCCGACGGTGCACTTCCCCAACCCGGAGGAGCCCGGTGCGATGGACGCCGCGCTCGAGCTGGCCGAGCAGACGGGCCCGGACGTCGTGATCGCGAACGACCCCGACGCCGACCGGTGCGCCGTGGCGGTGCCCGCTCCCGGCGGATGGCGGATGCTGCGCGGCGACGAGGTCGGGGTTCTGCTGGGGGCGCACATCCTCGCCCGCGGCGTCGACGACGATGCCGTCTTCGCGAACTCGATCGTGTCGTCGCGGCTCCTCGCGGCGATGGCCAAGGCGGCCGGGGTGCGGCACGAGGAGACGCTGACCGGTTTCAAGTGGATCTCCCGTGTGGAGGGGCTGCGCTACGGCTACGAGGAGGCGCTGGGCTACTGCGTCGACCCGCCCCACGTGCGCGACAAGGACGGCGTCAGCGCCGCCCTGGTCGTGGCCGAGATGACCGCGACCCTCAAGTCGGAAGGGCGGTCGCTGACCGACCTGCTCGACGACCTGGCGGTCGAGCACGGGGTGCACGCCACGGACGCGCTGGCTGTGCGAGTGGCGGACCTGTCCCTGATCGGCACCGTCATGACCCGGCTCCGCGACAACCCACCCGAGGAGGTCGCAGGCATCCCCGTCTCGCGGGCCGACGACCTCGCGGTGGGCAGCGAGGCCCTCCCGCCGACCGACGGATTGCGCTACTACCTCGAGGACAACTCGCGGATCATCGTGCGCCCCTCGGGCACCGAGCCCAAGCTCAAGGTCTACCTCGAGGTCATCGAGCCCGTCGCGAGTGCGGAGTCGTTGCGGGACTCACGGGCCGTCGCCGCCACCCGGCTCGGCGAGATCAAGAAGGCCATGGAGGCCCTCACCGCCGTCTGACTGGGTGTCCGCGTGCGCCAGCCGGCTGAGGCCTTGCCCGGCGGGCATGCCAGCGGGCCCGCCGGGGTGCGGCGGGCTGTGGGGCGGGGTCATGGTCGCCAGGGTGGGGAGGCAGTTGACCTGTCTGCGAGCCAGTGGTCGTAGGCGCCGGGGGTCAGGTCCCAGTGGACCCGGCCGTCGGTGAGCTCGGCGTGGTAGCCGTTGCGGTGCACGATCGTGTGGTGCCGCCCGCACAACAGGGCGGCGTTGGTCAGGTCGGTGGCTCCGCCGTCGGCCCAGTGCCGCAGGTGGTGTCCGTCGCACCAGGACGCGGGCACGGTGCAGTCGGGGAAGGTGCACCCGCCGTCACGCAACCACAACGCCCGCAGCTGGGCGGAGGTGAACAGCCGGAACCGGCGGCCCAGGTCCAGGATCTGCCCGTCGGTGCCCAGCACCACCGGCACGACCCCCGCGTCACACGCGATCCGCCGGACCGTCTCCGGCCCGATGAGGGTGCCCGCCTCCCCCGACCCGAACACGGTCGCGGCGTTCGACCGGGCCACCAGGTCCTCCAGCGACACGGTGACGAACAGCTCCGCCTTCGGGGTGGTGGCCACCCCACCGGCCGAGGCGACCCCGCGGCGCAGCACCTCCAGCAGGGCGTCCATCCGCCGCTGCCCCGACGGCCGCCGGTCCGGCTCACCCTGGCCCGGCCGGGGCGCCGACAGTCCCTGCACGGCGGCCTCGATGACCGCCTTCGCCTCGGCGTCGACCACCATCGCGTACTCGAACACCCCGGTGCCGTGCGCGGACGGCTGGGACAACGAACGCTGCTCATGCGCCCGGTCCTGCTCACCCTGGAACTCACCCTCGGCCCCGTACTCCGCCACCAGGCGCTCGCGCAGCCCGCGCACGTCCCTTGGGACGCCCCCACGACGCCACCTCGACCAGCCCGGCCAGGACCGGCCCGTCCGCCCCGACCGCCAGCCGCGGCGCGAGCCGCTCGAACTCCTCCACCACCACCACCGCCGTCACCAGCGGCACCCGGGCCTCACGCACCGCGTGCACCAGCGCGGCATACCGGTCGTCGTGCGCGGCCTCGGCACCCGCACCACCCGCGCCGACCCACCCGCCCGCAGGGACGGCGACCGCTCGAGGAGCCAGGCGTGCGCCCCGGTCCGGCCCGAGCCGGCCTCACCGCGGTCGACCGCCTCGGCCAGCACCTCCACCCGGGCCGCGTCGGCCCGCACCGCCAGCTGGTCGAGCAGCGACGCGAACCCACCCAGCTCGGCCCCGCCCGCCGACCACAGCTCACCCTCGACCCCGGTCAGGGCACGGCACGCCAGCTCCACCGCCGCGCGCCGCTCCTCGAACGACATCCCCCCAACCATGAACCCAACCTAACAACCAGGTCTGACACTCCACCGATCACGAAACCCGTTGCAACGCAACCAGATACGGCACCGGATACGGCGCCCTTACGGCACCAGTTGTCCACAGGCCAGACCGGCTCGCCTCCAGCCTCCTGCGTGGACGGCTTGGTCAACGGTCGGCCGCGAAGGCGGACATCACGGCACCTGGACCGACGCCTCGGGCACCAGCCACACCGCGACCCTCACCCTGGGGTCCGGTCCCGCCGACTGAGGACCCTCGCGAACTGACCGAAGGGTGAGACACGGCTAGGATTGCTCGGTGAGCACCCCCACAGCTGCGGCCCCCTCTGTCGACGCCACGACCAGGGCGCGCGATCTCCTCGGCGTCTCCCGGCTCACGAACGCAGCCCTCACGAGCTGGCTGCACGGTCTGCCCGGGGTCGACCAGGTGGGCTGCGAGGCCAGGGCCGCGGGCCTCGGCACCCGGTCCATCAAGACCACCTCCAAGGCCTGGGGCATCGACCTGGCCATCTCCATGATCGACCTGACGACCCTCGAGGGCGCTGACACGCCGGGCAAGGTCCGTGGCCTGTGCGCCAAGGCGATCAACCCCGACCCCGGCTACCCCGACACGCCCCGCCCCGCGGCTGTCTGCGTCTACGGCGACATGGTCAGCACCGCCAAGGATGCCCTCGGCCAGAGCGGCGTCAAGGTGGCTGCGGTTGCCACGGCCTTCCCGAGCGGTCGAGCCCTGATGCCCATCAAGCTGGCCGACACCCGCGACGCCGTGAATGCCGGTGCCGACGAGATCGACATGGTGATCGACCGCGGGGCGTTCCTGTCGGGCGACTACCTCACGGTGTTCCGCGAGATCGCCGAGGTGTCCGAGGCCTGTATCCGCAAGGACGGGTCCCGCGCCCGGCTCAAGGTCATCATGGAAACCGGTGAGCTGGTCACCTACGACAACGTCCGGCGGGCGTCGTGGCTGTCGATGCTGGCCGGCGGCGACTTCATCAAGACCTCCACCGGCAAGGTCTCCCCCGCCGCGACCCTGCCGGTCACGCTGATCATGCTCGAGGCGGTCCGCGACTGGCGCGACCTCACCGGCGAGATGGTCGGCGTCAAGCCGGCCGGCGGCATCCGCACGAGCAAGGACGCCCTCAAGTTCCTCGTGACCGTGAGCGAGATCGCCGGCGAGGACTGGCTCGACCCGCACTGGTTCCGGTTCGGGGCCTCGAGCCTGCTCAACGACCTCATCCTGCAACGCCAGCGGATGGCGATCGGCGCCTACTCCGGCGCCGACTACGTCACCGACGACTCGCCAAGCCTGTACTGACCTGCGAGCCACCCAGCAGCCCCCTGCACCCCACAGATCCTGAGGAACCTCAAGCCATGGCCAAGTTCGAGTACGCACCGGCGCCGGAGTCCCGCGCGGTCGTCGACATCAAGCCCTCCTACGGGCTGTTCATCAACGGCGAGTTCACCGACTCCCAGGGCGGCTCGGCGTTCAAGTCCATCAACCCCTCCACGGAGGAGGTCTTGGCGGAGATCACGTCGGCGAGCGACGCCGACGTCGACCGCGCGGTCGCCGCAGCCCGTCGTGCCTACAACGGCGCCTGGGGCCGGATGTCCGGGGCCGACCGCGGCAAGTACCTCTTCCGCATCGCCCGCATCCTGCAGGAGCGTGCGCGCGAGTTCGCCGTGCTCGAGAGCATCGACAACGGCAAGCCGATCAAGGAGAGCCGCGACGTCGACGTGCCCCTGGCCGCGGCGCACTTCTTCTACCACGCAGGCTGGGCCGACAAGCTCGACTACGCGGGCCTGGGCACCAACCCCCGCCCCCATGGCGTCGTGGGCCAGGTCATCCCGTGGAACTTCCCGATCCTCATGCTCGCGTGGAAGATCGCGCCGGCGCTGGCCACCGGCAACACCGTGGTCATCAAGCCGGCCGAGACCACCCCGCTGACGGCTCTGCTGTTCGCCGAGGTGGTCCAGCAGGCCGACCTGCCGCCGGGCGTGGTCAACATCATCACCGGCGCCGGCGCGACCGGTCAGGCCATCGTCGACCACCCCGACATCGACAAGCTGGCGTTCACGGGTTCGACGGGGGTCGGCAAGATGATCGCCCGGTCGATCGCCGGCACCCGCAAGAAGGCCACCCTCGAGCTCGGCGGCAAGGCTGCCAACATCGTCTTCGACGACGCCCCGCTCGACCAGGCCGTCGAGGGCATCGTCAACGGCATCTTCTTCAACCAGGGTCACGTCTGCTGCGCCGGGTCACGCCTGCTCGTGCAGGAGAGCATCGCGGATGACGTCGAGAAGCGGCTCAAGCGCCGCCTCGAGACCCTGCGCGTGGGTGACCCGCTCGACAAGAACACCGACGTCGGCGCGATCAACTCCAAGGCGCAGCTGCAGCGGATCGTCGAGCTGACCGCAGCCGGCGAGGCAGAGGGCGCCGAGCGCTGGGACAACGGGTGCGAGCTGCCCAGCAAGGGCTTCTGGTTCCGGCCGACGGTCTTCACCGGCGTCAGCCAGGGCCACCGCATCGCCCAGGAGGAGATCTTCGGACCCGTCCTGTCGGTGCTGACCTTCCGCACACCGCAGGAAGCCGTCGCCAAGGCCAACAACACCCCCTACGGCCTGTCCGCGGGCATCTGGACCGAGAAGGGCTCGCGCATCCTCTGGATGGCCGACCAGCTCCGCGCCGGCGTCGTCTGGGCCAACACGTTCAACAAGTTCGACCCGACCAGCCCGTTCGGTGGCTACAAGGAGTCGGGCTACGGCCGGGAGGGTGGCCGCCACGGCCTCGCCGCCTACGTCACGACGGGAGACAGCAAGTGAGCCCCACCGCCACGCGGTCGACAGGCACCGACGCTCGCGTCGACGTCAGGAAGACCTACAAGCTCTACATCGGCGGCAAGTTCCCGCGCTCCGAGTCGGGCCGCTCCTACGAGGTCGTCGACGGGCGCGGCAAGTTCCTCGCGAACGCCGCCCAGGGCTCCCGCAAGGACGCCCGGGACGCGGTCGTCGCCGCTCGTGGCGCCTTCGGCGGCTGGGCCGGCGCCACGGCATACAACCGTGGTCAGGTGCTCTATCGAGTCGCCGAGGTGATGGAGGGGCGCCGCGACCAGTTCGTGGCCGAGGTGCGCGCCAGCGAGGGCCTCGCCGAGCGTCGTGCGGAGACCGTCGTCTCCCAGGCCATCGACCGCTGGGTCTGGTATGCCGGGTGGACCGACAAGCTCGCCCAGATCCTCGGCGGCCTCAACCCCGTGGCAGGGCCGTACTTCGACATCTCGGCACCCGAGCCGACCGGTGTCGTGGCCGTCCTCGCGCCGCAGCGCAGCTCGCTGCTGGGTCTGGTCTCCGTCCTCGCCCCGGTGATCTGCTCCGGCAACACCGCGGTCGTGCTGACCAGTGAGCTCCGCCCGTTGCCCGCGATCACCCTCTCCGAGGCGCTGGCCACGTCCGACGTCCCCGGCGGGGTCATCAACCTCATCACCGGACGCACGGCCGAGGTCGCGCCCTGGCTCGCCTCGCACCGCGACGTCAACGCCATCGACCTGAGCGGTGCGGCCGACGCCGAGGGAGTCAGCTGGGGCGACCTCGAGCTGGCTGCCGCCGAGAACCTGAAGCGCGTGGTGCGACCTGCCGGCGAGGGCTCCGACGCGGTCGAGCCCGACTGGTCGCGCACGCCCGACCTGTCGCGCATCACGGCATTCCTGGAGACCAAGACCGTCTGGCACCCCAAGGGCCGCTGACCCTTGACCCCACCCGCACCGGACGTGGACACCACCGCCCGGGTGGTGGTCCTTGCCGGTCCCAGCGGCGCCGGGAAGTCACGGCTGGCCGCGCGACTCCAGGGTGCCCACGGCTGGCCGATCGTCCGGCTCGACGACTTCTACCGCGACGAGGACGACCCGGCGATGCCCCGCAGCGAGGAACTGGGCATCGTCGACTGGGACCACCCCGACTCGTGGGACGGTGCCGCCGCCGTCGACGCCCTCGCCACGCTCGTGACAACCGGTGAGGTCAGGACCCCCGTCTACGACATCGCGCGCAGCCGGGCCGTGGACACGACGACCGTCCGGGCCGCACCGCACGACCTGATCCTCGCGGAGGGCATCTTCGCAGCCGAGATCATCGACAACCTGCGCGACCGGGGCCTGCTCGCCGGCGCCTACTGCGTGCACCACCACCGCGTGGTGACCTTCGTGTGGCGGCTGCTGCGCGACCTGACGGAGCACCGCAAGCCGCCGTGGACGCTGGTCCGCCGTGGCCTGGCCCTCATGCGCGACGAACCCCGGGTCGTCGCGCGCCAGGAGTCCCTCGGCGCGACCTCCGCCCGCGCCAAGGACCTCGAGCCGCTGCTGTCGGCCCTCGCCCGCTGAACGAGCGGGCGAATCTCGCGGCTCGCTGCCCGCATGACACCCCGTTCGGTTAGGGTTCCACCACGTCAGCGAGGGGGATGTGCGCACATGACCGACCCGCAGTGGGTGGCTCCTGGGACCAGTGGGCCAGCAGAACCGGTGGCCACCACGGGTGGGCACGCGGCATACCCGCCAGTGCCTCCAGGTGCGCCGGCGGGGCAGCCAGCCGGAATGCAGCCCGGGCATCCTGGGCAAGCCGGACAGCCCGCCGGGTACGGCTTCCCGGCGGGTGCTCCGTGGCCCGCGCACCCGGCGATGGAGTTCCGGCCAGGGGTCATCCCGCTGCGGCCGCTCGCCCTCGGCGACCTGTACGGCGCGGTGATCAAGGCGATCCGTGGAAACGTCGCCGCGACCATGGGCCTGGCCTTCGTCACCACGCTCGTCTTCCTCGTGCCGACCACTGCGCTCGGCGCGTGGGTGGCCTCGCAGGAGTCGCTGGACATCGGGTCGAACCAGGACATCTTCCCGGCGGCAGGCACGCTGGGTTCGCTGATCCCGTCGCTGGGGACCTCGGGGTCGACGATCCTGCTGACGGGGTTCGTGGCGTTCGTGATCAGCCAGGCCGTCATGGGCCGCCGCGTGACTGCCGGCCAGACGTGGGAGGGCACGCGCGGCAGACTCCTGCCCCTGGTCGGCGCCACCATCGTGACCGGTCTGGTCATCGTGCTGGCCCTTGCCGCCGTCCTCGTGCTGCCCGTCATCGGCGTCGTCGGCGCCGTCTCCTCCGCCAACGACTCGGGAGTGGTCGGCGCCGTACTCCTTGCCATCCTCGCCGGCCTGGTCGCCATCGTCCTCGTGCTGTTCCTCTCGACCCGACTGGCCTTCGTGGGCGTGGCTGTCGTCCTCGAGAAGGCCAGCGTCGGTGAGGGCATCGCGAGGTCCTGGAGACTGACGTCCGGCAGCCAGTTCTGGCGCGTCCTCGGCATCAGGATCCTCACTGGCATCATCGTCGGGATCGCAGCCCAGATCCTCGCGTTCCCACTCGCGATGGTCGGCGGTCTCGGCATCGTCGCCACGGGAGATCCCGCGAACCTCTACGTCTGGCAGGCGGTCATCTCGGGCGTCTCCGGACTCATCACGGGAGCCCTGACCACGCCCTTCACCGCCGGCGTGGACGCGCTCCTCTACGTCGACCAACGCATCCGCCGCGAGGGCTTCGACGTCCAGCTGATCGCCGCGGCCCAGGACGACGTGACGCGGCAGTGGCCGGGAGCAGCCGCCGGGAGATGACGAGCCTGACCGCCCCCTTCGACGGCCCACCCCTCGACCCCAGCTCGCCGGAGGCCCAGCAGTGGCTGCGTGACGAGCTCGCCAACGGCCAGTACGTCACCGAACCCTCCCTCTGGCAGCGGTTCATGGAGTGGCTGGGCACCCTGTTCGCCGGTCGGTCCGGGCCGGGCCTGCTCCCCTCCTGGGGCGTGGTCCTCGTGGTCGTGGTCATCCTGGCCGTCCTGGTCCTGGTGGTCCTGCGGCTGATTCGTCCCGAAGCAGTGACCAGACGACGTGGCGGCACGGCTGCCCCCGTGGACGACGAGGGGCTCAGCGCGGCGGACTACCGCGTTAGGGCTCGAGAGGCGGCGGACCGCGGAGACTGGGACTCCGTCCTGCTGGACGGCTACCGGGCGCTGGCCGCCTCGGCCGTGGAGCGCACCCTGCTGACCGAGCTCCCGGGCCGCACGGCCCACGAGGTGGCGCTGGCCCTGACCCCGGTCTTCCCCGACCAGGCGGAGGCCCTCGCAAGCGCCGCGTCGTCCTTCGACGACGTCCGCTACGGCCACCGACGGACCACCCGGACCCAGGCCGTCACCACGACCGAGCTCGACGCCGTGCTGCTGCGGACCAGGCCGCAGCTCGGACGACTGGTCGCCCCGTGACTGCTGGATCGGGCACCGGCGGTTCGGGCACCGCTGGTTCGGGCGCCGCTGGGTCGGGCGCCCCTCGGTCGGGCACCGGCCTGCAAACCCGCGGCGGTCGTGCGACGCGGATCCGCCGAAGGGCCGTGGGGGCGCTGGCCGTGACGCTCGGCGTGGGAGCCCTCGTGGTCATGGCACTGGCCACGACGGCCCCGGACCAGCTGCTCGACCCCGACGAAACCGGGCCTGCCGGTGGCAGGGCCATCGTGGAGGTGCTGCGCAAGCACGGCGTCGAGGTGGAGGTCGTCCGGTCGATCGGCGCGCTCGCCGACGCCCAGCCGGGCTCGGGCAGCACCGTCGTGATGGCCAACTCCGCGTATGTCGGCCGCGACAGCGCGACCACGATGGCTCACGTGTCCGCAGGGGCCGACCGGCTGGTGCTGCTCGACCCGACGGCGGCCCAGCTCGCCGCCCTCGACCTGCCACTGACCTCGGGGGCCCTCGAGGCCCAGCTGTCGTTGACGGCAGGGTGCACCTCCGCGGTGGCGCGCGCCGACGACACGGCCTTGCTGGTCGACACGCGGTTCATCCCGGTGAAGCGCGGGAGCGGCAGGCCGGCCACGCTGTGCTTCGCCCTGCCCGATCCCCGCGGCGGCGATCGGGCAACGGGCGACCGGACAAAGGGCGACCAGGCAAAGGACGACCCGGCAACGGCTGCGGGGTTCGGGTTCGGGGCGGCGATGGCAACGGTGCCCGCCGCCGCCGACCACCCCGAGGTCGTGGCACTGGGCATCTCGGCCGCGTTCACCAACCGCTGGGTCGACGACGAGTCGCACGCCGGCCTTGCCATCCGTGCGCTCGGCCACTCGCCGCGCCTCGTCTCGTACCAACCGGGCCTCGGCGACCTCGCGAGCTTCACCGGTGAGCCGACGGACGGCGGCTGGCCGGTGTGGCTGGCGCCCGCCTCCGCCGTGCTCGCGACCGCGGTGGTCCTCCTCGCGTTCGTCCGCGGGCGTCGGATGGGTGCGCTCGTCACCGAGCCCCTCCCCGTGGTGGTGCGCGCCGTCGAGACCACGGAGAGTCGCGGCCGGATCTATCGCCGCGCCCGCGACCGGTCCAGGGCCGCCGCCATCCTGCGGCAGGGCACCATCGAACGGCTCGCCCGACGGCTCGCAGTGCCGCCCCATGCGGCGCAGCTGGTCCAGGCGGCTGCCGCAGCAGCGACAGGTATGCCGCCCGCCCAGGTCGCGACGCTGCTCGCCGGCCCGCCCCCCACCACCGACGTCGACCTGCACCACCTGGCCAACGCACTGACCGATCTCGAGGAGAGGGTCCGCCGCTCATGAACGACCAGCCCCACCCCACCCCAGCCCTGGCCGACCAGGCCCAGCCCCCAGGGCCGGGTCAGGCCCAGCCCGCCGCACCGGGCCTGGTCCAGCCCGTCGCACCGGACCGCCCGGCGATCGCCGCACCCGATGCCCGGGCAGCCCTCCTGGCCGTCCGCTCAGAGGTCGCCAAGGCCGTCGTCGGGCAGGACGCCGCCGTCGCCGGGCTGCTCGTGGCCCTTCTCTCCCGCGGGCACATCCTGCTCGAAGGAGTCCCGGGCGTCGCCAAGACCCTGCTCGTGCGCAGCCTCGCCGCCGCCCTCGACGTCGAGACCAAGCGCGTGCAGTTCACCCCCGACCTGATGCCCGGCGACCTCACCGGATCACTGGTCTACGACGCGTCGTCCAGCGACTTCACCTTCCGCCGGGGGCCGGTCTTCACCAACCTCCTGCTCGCGGACGAGATCAACCGCACACCACCCAAGACCCAGTCGGCCCTGCTCGAAGCCATGGAGGAACGCCAGGTCAGCGTGGACGGCCGGGCCCACCCGCTGCCCCAGCCGTTCATGGTCGCCGCGACCCAGAACCCCGTCGAGTACGAAGGCACCTACCCCCTGCCGGAGGCACAGCTCGACAGGTTCCTGCTCAAGGTGACCCTCCCCGTCCCACCACGGGACGACGAGATCGCGGTCCTGCGCCGTCACGCCTCTGGGTTCGACCCTCGCGACCTTCAGGCGGCCGGGCTGCGGCCGGTCGCGTCGGCGGCGGACCTCGCGGCAGGTGCCGAGGCGGTTCGCAGTGTCGAGATCTCGGACGAGGTCACGGCCTACATCGTCGACATCGCCCGGGCGACCCGGAACTCGCCGTCGCTGGCGCTGGGTGTCAGCCCGCGCGGCGCCACGGCGCTGATGGCGACGTCGCGGGCGTGGGCCTGGATCAACGGGCGCGGCTTCGTCACCCCCGACGACGTCAAGGCCCTCGCCCACGCGACCCTGGCTCACCGGTTGTCCCTGCGCCCGGAGGCCGAGCTCGAGGGCGTCAGCGTCACGGCCGTCCTCGACAGCGCGCTCGGAGCTGTGCCGGTCCCCCGCTGATGAGCCTGACCTACCGCGCCGTCACGCTGGCCCTGCTCGGGCTGGTGCCGGTTGCCCTGTGGCCGCGGGGCGACACGGTGCGGTGGTGGTGGGTCGCGATGCTGGTCCTCATAGGGGTCGATCTCCTGCTGGCCAGCTCTCCTCGCTCGCTGACCTTCGTCCGGGAGGGGCCGGCCCAGGTGCGTCTCGGCGAGCAGACCTCGACGTCGGTCCTGGTGACCAACGCGGGGAGGCGCCCACTGCGCGGCGCCGTCCGCGACGCCTGGCCGCCTTCCGCGGGGGCCGCAACCACGCGGCATACCGTGGCCATCGCTGCCGGGGAACGCACCCGGGTGACGACAACCCTGACCCCCACCCGCCGCGGAGACCGCACCGCGCACCGGGTGACAGTGCGCTCCACCGGACCGCTGCGCCTCGCGGCGCGGCAACGGTCGTTCGAGGTCCCGGGGCGGCTGCGGACCCTCCATCCGTTCCCGGCCCGCAAGCACCTGCCCAGCCGCTTGGCGGTCCTGCGGCAGCTGGACGGCCGGGCCGCCGTGCGCATCCGGGGGCAGGGCACGGAGTTCGACAGCCTGCGCGACTACGTCGACGGCGACGACGTGCGGAGCATCGACTGGCGCGCCACCGCACGCCGCCAGCACCTGGTGGTGCGCACCTGGCAGCCCGAGCAGCACCGCCGCATCGTCATCGTGGTCGACACGTCGCGAACCTCCGCGGGCCGGGTGGACGACGCTCCCCGCCTGGACGCAGCCATGGACGCCGCTCTCCTGCTCACCGCCCTGGCCGGGCACGCACGTGACCGCGTGCAGGTGATCGCCGGTGACCGCGTCGTGCTGGCCAGGGCCTCCGGCGCCGACCGCGCCACGCTGCTGCACGACACGATCAGCGCGCTCGCGCCCATCGAGTCCCGGCTGGTCGAGGCCGACTGGGGGCTGCTCGCCACCGAGATCAGCCGGCTCGGCACGCAACGCGCCCTGGTGGTCCTGCTCACGCCGCTCGAGTCCGCCGCCGTCGAACAGGGGTTGCTGCCCGTGTTGCCGGCCCTCAGCGCCCACCACCGGGTGGTGGTCGCCTCGGTGGCCGATCCCGCGGTCGCGCGGATGCGCACGACCCGCGACACCGTGGCCGAGGTCTATGAGGCGGCCGCCGCAGAGCGCACGACGTCGCTGCGGCGACGCACTGCGGCCGCGCTCGTCAGGCTCGGAGTGGACGTGCTGGACGAGCCGCCGGAGCAGCTGCCTGTTCGGCTGGCCGACCACTACCTCATGCTCAAGCGACAGGGTCTGCTCTGACCTGGGAACACCCGAATCCGGCTTCCTCCGACGATCAGGCGGCCACCAGCGGCTGGTCGCCGATGTCACGCGCGTCGATGTCTCCGGTCACTCCGTTGCGGTGGGCGCTCCGTCCGACCACGAAGACGTAGGCGAGGAAGGCCGACTCCGCCAGGACACCGATGCCGATCCGCGCCCACGTCGGCAGTCCCGACGGCGTCACGAAGCCTTCGATCGCTCCACTCACGAGGAGCACGAACACCAGCCCCGTGGCGATCGCGACCGACGTGCGCGCCTCGGCCGCCAAGGCCTGAAGTCGCGTGCGCGGACCCGGCTCCACCCAGGACCAGAACAGCCGTAGGCCGACCGCCGCAGCGACGAAGACGGCAGTGAGCTCGAGCAGGCCGTGCGGCAGGATCAGGCCGAAGAACAGACCGGTGCGGTCGTGGGCCATCATCAGGGCAGCCACGACGCCCACGCCCTGCACGTTGGTGACGAGCACGTAGACGACGGGCAGTCCCAGGACCCCGAAGGCGATGCACTGGGCCGCGACCCAGGCGTTGTTCACCCAGACGAGGGTGGCGAACTCGTGGTGCGGGAACTCGCTGTAGTAGTGCTCGAAATCGGTGCCGACGTAGGCCTGGATCTCGGCCGGGGTGAGCTGGCTGGCGTAGACCTCGGGGTGCCGCAGCGTCCACGCGGCGACGAGGGCGATGACCAGGAGGCTGCCCAGCGCGGTTGTCGCCCACCACCACCGGGTGCGGTACAGCGCGGCGGGAAAGGTCCGGGTGAAGAAGCGCAGGAGGTCGACCCACGTGTTCGTCCGGGTGCCGACCATCGCCACCCGCGCGCGGGTGAGCAGCATGGACAGGTAGGCCACGACCGACGGGTCGGGCGAGGCCGACCGGACGACGGACAGGTCGGTGGAGACGCGCTGGTACAGGTCGAGCAGCTCGTCACCCTCGGCACCGGACAGACGGCGTCGTCCGGCCAGCTCCTCGAGTCGCCCCCAGTACCGGCTGCGTGCGGCGACATACGCATCCAGGTCCACGGCGTCACTCTATGCTTCGGCCATGAGCACGGGGGCCGGTTACCGCAGCTACGCGAGCGACGACATGGTCACCGGCGAAGGGGTGGCCGTCGAGCTGCCCATCGCCGGCGTTCCCTCCCGAGCCGCCTCCGGCATCATCGACCTGTTGGTCGCTGCGGTCCTGCTCGTGGCGGGCTCGATCGCGGCGGGCGCGGTGTTCTCCGGCACGTCCGACGCGGTGGGCCGGACGGTCGTGATCCTGTTGGTCGTGGGGGTCACCGTCGGCATCCCGACCGTGGTGGAGACGGTCACCCGGGGCCGAACCCTGGGCAAGCTGGCGCTGGGGCTGCGGGTGGTGCGCGACGACGGTGGTCCCATCACGGCCCGGCACGCGCTCACCCGGGCCCTCGTCGGGTGGCCCGAGATCTACCTGCTCGCGGGTGCGGGCGCGATGGTGGCCTCCCTGGTCAGCCCGCGCGCGAAGCGCCTCGGCGACATGGCGGCAGGCACCTACGTCGTGTCGCAGCGCGCCACGATGCGGTTGTTGCCCCCTCCGGTCATGCCGCCCCCGCTGGCGCAGTGGGCATCCCAGGCCGATCTGGCTGCGCTGCCCCCGGGACTGGCCATCGCCGTCCGTCAGTTCCTCGGGCGGGCCGCCGGGCTCACTCCGGCCTCACGGGAGGAGCTGGGCCAGAGCCTGTTGCGCTCGGTGCTGCCGCACGTGTCGCCACCGCCCCCACCGGGCATCCACGCCGAGTACGTCCTCGCCGCCGTGATCGCCGACCGTCGTCGCCGTGACGCCGAACGCCTGGCCCGTGAGGACCACCGCCGCGAGCAGCTGCTGCCCGCGGACCCGCTCGACCGCTAGCGCGCCGACGTGGCCCGGACCTGCTCCTCGAGTGCGGCGTAGCCGGGCTTGACGACTCCCTCGATGATGGCCAGCCGCTCCTCGAAGGGGATGAACGCGGACTTCATCGCGTTGATGGTGACCCATCGCAGGTCGTCCATCGTCCAGCCTGCGTCCTGCACGAGCAGTCCCATCTCACGCGACATCGAGGTGCCGCTCATCAGGCGGTTGTCGGTGTTGACCGTCACCCGGAACCGCAGCCGCTTGAGCAGTGAGATCGGGTGCAGCGCAACGGATTCCGCCGCACCGGTCTGGACGTTGCTGCTGGGGCACATCTCCAGCGGGATGCGGGTGTCCCTGACGTATGCCGCAAGGCGGCCGAGGTGCACGTCGTCCGTGTCAGCGGCGACCGCCGCCGCGACGTCGTCGCCGAAGGCCTTGTCGCCGACGGTGATGTCGTCGACGATCCGGACGCCGTGCCCGAGCCGGTCGGCCCCGCACCACTGGATCGCCTCCCAGATGCTCGGCAGGCCGAACGCCTCGCCCGCGTGGATCGTGAAGTGGGCGTTCTCGCGACGGAGGTACTCGAAGGCGTCGAGGTGCCTGGTGGGAGGGAAGCCCGCCTCGGCGCCTGCGATGTCGAACCCGGCGACACCCTGGTCGCGGTAGCGGACCGCGAGCTCGGCGATCTCGGTGCTCTTGGCCGCGTGGCGCATCGCGGTCAGGAGAGCGGTGACCCGGATGGGCGTGCCGGCCTTTGCAGCCTGCCCCTCGCCTTCGCGGAACCCGGCGTTGACGGCTTCGACGACGTCCTCGAGCGCAAGTCCCTCGGAGAGGTGCTGCTCCGGCGCGTAGCGGCTCTCGGCGTAGACGACGCCGTCGGCGGCCAGGTCGAGGACGCTCTCGCGAGCCACTCGACGCAGCCCCTCGGCGGTCTGCATGACGGCTAGCGTGTGGTCGAAGGTCTCGAGGTAGCGCACCAGGGACCCCGAGTCCGCGCTCTCCCGGAACCACGCGCCGAGGCTGTCGGCGTCGGTGGCCGGCAACCCGGCATACCCGATCTGGTCGGCAATCTCGACGATGGTCTGCGGACGCAGGCCGCCGTCGAGGTGGTCGTGCAGCAGCGCCTTGGGCGCCCGCCTGACCTGGTCGTCAGCGGGGTCCGCGACGGTGTCGGTGCCTCCGGAGGACCCCTTGCGACCGAAGATCACGCGCCTTCCTCCTCGTCCCGGTTGACCGTCTCGGGACTGAACGCCGGCAGGCAGACGGCGACGTACTCGGCACCCTCGGACCCGGTCGAGTAGCGGATCCGCTCGCCGGCGCGGGTGACGACGCTCTGGCCTGCCTCCACGCGCAGCTGGCCACCGTCGTGGTCCACGAGCACGGCACCGGCGATGACGAGGGTGATCTCGTCGAAGGCCGGGGCCTGGAAGGGCTCCGTCCAGTCGGCCGGCGCCTTCATGTGGGCCACCGAAACTGCCTCGCTGCCGGTGTTCACCCGGCCGACGTGTTCGTCGATGATCTTGCCGCCGGGCACGGGAATGGTCGTGGGGGTCGCGATGAGCTCAGGCACAGGGCCACCCTAGCCCTGAGCGTCCGACCCGGCCGGGCGGCCTGGCGCCCGGACGGGATTGCCCGTAGGGCCTTGCGAAGTGCGAACGGTCGTGCTTTTATTGATCGCGTGAGCAAGGGAGACGAGACACGCGACTCGGTGCTTCGTGTGGCGCTGGCCCAGTCGAGCCAGGTCGGGCTGCGGGGCATCACGATCGGCGGTCTCGCCGACGCGATGGACATGTCCAAGAGCGGGCTGTTCGCGCACTTCGGGTCCAAGGAGGGGCTTCAGTCCGCCGTGATGGACTACGCGGCCGAGGCGTTCACCCAGCTCGTCATCCGCCCGGCCCTCAAGGAGTCTCGCGGTGAGCCGCGCCTGCGCACCCTCTTCGACCGCTGGCTCGGGTGGGGCGGGTATGCGGACTACGCACTGCCAGGCGGATGCATCTTCATCTCGGTGGCGAGCGAGTTCGACGACGCACCCGACGGCCCGGTCCGCAGCAAGGTCGTCCAGACCGAGAGGGACCTGCTCGACACGATCGAGACCATCGTCCGCGGCGGCATGACCGAGGGCCAGTTCCGCGAGTCGACCGACCCGGCCGCCTTCGCGCACGACCTGCTCGCCATCGTCCTCGGCTACAACTTCTCGGCACGCCTGCTCCACGACCCGGCGGCCGCCACGCGGGCCCAGGACGCCTTCGACCGGCTTATCGACCACATCCGCGCCTGATCCCCATCCCACCCAGGAGGTACCACTCATGTCGCTCGAAAAAAGCACGATCGATCGTATTGTCGTTCGTCCGCGTCCCGCCCGTGTGGGTGCCGTCCCGGCCTCCCGGACCACCGTGGCAGCAGGCGCTCCGCCCGCGGGCATCGCCGCTCCGCCCGCGGACATCGCCGCTCCGGCACAGGGCGTCGCTGCTCCGGCAGAGGGCGCTGCCACCGCGGCGACAGGTCTCCCGGTCTCGCCCGCGCTGAGACGGCTGTTCGCGTTGCTGGAAAGCCGGTCCCCCGCCCTCGGCGGACTGCTCGCCGAGCGGCTGTGGTTCCGGCTGCCGGCCAGCCCGGCGGCAGCGGTACGCGCCACTCGGACCCCCAGCGGCGGGGAGGCCTTCGAGGTGCAGTGGGCCCACGGCACCATTCGCGGCCGGGTCTACGGCGACTGGGGCAACCCCACGGCATACCTCGTGCACGGCTGGGGCGGCTGGTGGCAGCAGCTCGGCGCCCACGTCGAGCCGCTGGTGGCCCGCGGCCTGTGTGTGGTGGCGTTCGACGCCCCGAGCCACGGCGACTCCGGGCCCGGTGTCCACGGGAGTCGGTCGACGACGTTCGTGGAGATGGCGGAGGCGCTGGCGGCGGTGGTGGACGAGTTCGGCCGGCCCACGGTCGTGGTGGCCCACTCCGCCGGCGGGCTCGCGGCAGTCCACGCCCTCGGACTGGGGGTGCAGCCCGACTCACTCGTGCTCATCGCCCCGCCGGATGGCGTCGAGTCGATGCTGCCGGCCTTCGCGTCGGCCCTCGGGGTCGGTTCCCGGTCCCAGCAGGTGATGGTGCGCCGCGCTGAGCGCCGGGTCGGAACGCCGGTGGCCGAGCTCGACCTCTTCACGATGGCCGCGGCACACCCGTCGCTGCCGCACCTGCTGGTCGTGCACGATCGGGGCGACCAGGAAGCACCCCTCGCCGGTGGCGTGGCCGTCACCAAGGCGTGGCACGACGCCCGCCTCGTCGTCACCGAGGGACTCGGTCACCGCCGGGTGCTGTGGAACCCCAACGTCGTCGAGCGGGTGACGTCCTTCGCGGCGGAGGCCGCCGCGCGGGTCAGGAGATCTTCTCGATGACCAGCGGCAGCAGGTCCGGTCGCGATCCTTCGGGAGCGATGGTGAACGCGCCCTCGAGCGACTCGAGTGCCCGCTCGAACCGCTCGGGGGTGTCGGTGTGCAGCGTGAGCAGGCGGTCGCCTCCCCGGACGGTGGCGCCCGGCTTGTAGTGCATCACCACGCCGGCGCCGGCCTGCACCGGGTCCTCCTTGCGCGCCCGACCGGCACCGAGTCGCCACGCCGCCACCCCGATGTTGAGGGCGTCGAGCTCGGTGAGCACGCCGTCCGCCGGGACCAGCACGTCGTGGCTCTCCTTCGCCACGGGCAGGGTCGCGTCGGGGTCGCCACCCTGGGCCCGGATCATGGCCTTCCAGGCATCCATCGCGCGGCCGTCCTTGAGCGCGTCGGCGGGATCGACGTCCTCGCGCCCGGCAGCCGCGAGCATCTCGCGGGCCAGGGCGAGGGTCAGCTCGACGACGTCCTCGGGGCCGCCACCCGCCAGCACCTCCACCGACTCGCGCACCTCGATGGCGTTGCCCGCCGTGAGGCCGAGCGGGACCTGCATGTTGGTCAGCATCGCGACGGTCTTGACCCCGGCATCGGTGCCGAGATCGACCATGGTGCGCGCGAGCTCGCGGGCGTCCTCGACGTTCTTCATGAACGCACCGCTCCCCACCTTCACGTCGAGCACCAGCGCGCCCGTACCCTCGGCGATCTTCTTGCTCATGATCGAGGAGGCGATGAGCGGGATGGCCTCGACGGTGCCGGTGACGTCGCGCAGGGCATAGAGCTTCTTGTCGGCGGGGGCCAGCCCGTCGCCGGCGGCGCAGATGACCGCACCGACGTCCTCGAGCTGCTGCATCATCTGCTCGTTGCTCATGGCCGCCCGCCAGCCGGGGATCGACTCGAGCTTGTCGAGGGTGCCCCCGGTGTGCCCGAGCCCGCGGCCGGACAGCTGGGGCACGGCCACGCCGCACGCCGCGACGAGAGGTGCCAGCGGCAGGGTGATCTTGTCGCCCACCCCACCGGTCGAGTGCTTGTCGGCCGTCGGACGCGACAGGCCGGAGAAGTCCATCCGCTCGCCACTGTTGATCATCGCGCCGGTCCAGCGGGAGATCTCGCGACGGTTCATCCCGTTGAGCAGGATCGCCATGGCCAGGCTGGACATCTGCTCGTCCGCGACGGCCCCGCGCGTGTAGGCGTCGATCACCCAGTCGATCTGCCCGTCGGACAGCTCGCCCTTGCCCCGCTTGCTGATGATGACGTCGACGGCATCGAAGGCTTCACTCATGGGGCCATCGTGTCAGACCTGTCGTAGCCCCGACCATCCGTGCCCGGGGTGGCACCGTTGCACCCCGGATGCGGCATTTCACGTCGATCCGTGGCTTCCGGGTCGCCGGTTGCCGCGGCAGCTCACCCTCGAAAGTGCAGCCGCCACTCGTCCGAGGTCACCGCTGCTGGTATGCCGCAGCTCACCATGGCGTCGACGACGCGCTTCAGGGTGCGCTCGGGTTCGCGGTAGATCCCCTTGGACAGGACGACCACGATCCGCCAACCGTCCCGGTCGAGGTCCTCGCGCCGCTCCACGTCGCGCTCCCACTGCCGCTGGGACTCGGCGTGCTGGCGTCCGTCGTACTCGATCGCGAGCCGGTACTCGGGATACGAGAGGTCGTACCGCCGGACCCAGCGCCCCGTCGCGTCGAACTCGATGTGGTTGACGACAGGCTCCGGCAACCCGGCCAGGACGAGGAGCAGGCGCAGCCGGGTCTCCATGGGCGAGTCGACCCCGCTCCGCACCAGTGCTGCGGCGCGACCACTCAGCGCTCGGCCACGACCACGCACGGCCCCCGCCGCCTCGACCAGGGACGTCGGGGTAGCGCGTCGCCGGCGGACGAGGGAGTCGCCCAGCACCACGATGTCGACGAGGTCGAGGTGGGCGGCCAGGTCGCTGAAGGTGTCCTCCGCCGTCGTCACCGGCAGGCCGGAGATCTTCGCCCTCGCCGCCGAGGTCAGCCGGCGGGACTCGATTCCGGGCACCCGCATACGCCCGGTCGGCAGGCGGAGGTGGATACGGGAGTCCGAGGGCACCACCCCGCCCAGGAGCTCGGCGGCCGTCGGGCCGGCGACCAACGCACCCGCCGGCGCGAGCCGTAGCGCAGCGCGGGCGCGAAGGCGTGTGTCGACCGGCACGTCGGACGCGACATACACGCTGGTGAACAGCCTCCGGAAACCCGGACCACCCAGGCGCCGGTCGCTGATGCCCGCGGCCACGGCGTCAGCGCGGGTGAAAGGGCTCTGCCGGTCGAGAGAAGTCACGAGACCACGGTGGCGCATCCCGCGACTCGTCCAGCCGCTCATCCACAGGTGCGGATCTGCGCCGCGGAGGCCACAGATCGACCTCGATCCGGCCCAGGCGGGTGGATCTGCGCCCTCGGGTCCACAGATCGACCTGGGGGCGCGGGTGGCCGAGCTGCACGGGCAGGGGTCAGGCGGGGTGGCGGGCTGCGTTCAGCGTGTCGGGGCCGAAGGCTTGGGGCAGCACCTCGCGCATCGGCAGCACCCCTTCGGGGGTCAACAGCAGGCAGTCAGGCCCGCCGTTCTCCCAGAGGAGCTGGCGACAGCGCCCACACGGCATGAGCGGTTCGCCATTGCCACCGACACAGGACACCGCCACGAGCCGCCCGCCACCGGTCGCGTGCAACTCCGAGACCATGCCGCACTCGGCGCACAGCCCCACGCCGTAGGCCGCGTTCTCGACGTTGCACCCGGCCACCAGCCGACCGTCGTCGACGATCCCCGCGACGCCGACCGGGAAGTTCGAGTACGGCGCGTAGGCCCTGCCCATGATCTCGATCGCCTTGGCGCGCAAGGCTTCCCAGTCCACGTCCTCCGGAGCAGGAGGTGCCGTATGCCGCGCAGCCGGCTCCGCGGCATACCCCTGCGGTTGCGTCCCGGCGTCAGGGCACACCTAGTGGCCCTCGCCCTTGCGATAGATCTGCCCGTCGGCGGCGGGCATCCGCAACCGTTGCGACGCGAAGGCCAGCACGAGCAGCGTGGTGACGTAGGGGGTGGTGCCGGTGAGCTCGGCCGGGACGGCGTCCGCGGCGAAGTACCACCAGCCGACGAGGACGCCGACGACGATGGCCAGGGCGCCCTGGACGATGCGCTGGTTGCGCACGATCTGCCACACCCCGACGGCCACGAGGAGCACCGCGAACAGGAGCAGGAACGCGTGAACTGCCGCCCCACCGCGCAGCTGCAAGGCGTCGGTGTAGCCGAACAGCGCCGCACCGGCGAGCAGGCCACCAGGTCGCCAGTTGCCGAAGATCATCGCGGCGAGGCCGATGTAGCCACGACCACCGGTCTGACCGTCGCGGTAGATGCTCGCGGCAACCAGCGCCAGGAAGCCACCGCCCAGGCCGGCGAGCCCGCCGGAGATGACGACGGCGAGGAACTTGTAGCGCATCACGTTGACGCCGAGCGACTCCGCCGCGACAGGCGACTCACCCACTGATCGCAGCCGCAGGCCGAACGCCGAACGCCACAGAACCCACCAGGTCCCGACGAACAGCAGCACCGCGAGGATGGTCAGGATCGACACGTTGGTGCACAGTGCGCGCAGCACTGCGGCGACGTCACTGACGAAGAACCAGTCCTTCTTCTCCACTGTGCCGAGCCCGCTGGACACACCGGGAAGGGTGAAGTCCGGCAGGTGCCCGACCTGCGGCGACTGGGTGGGGCCACCGCCGGGCAGTCCGTTGAAGAAACGGGCGGCAAGGTACTTCGCGACGCCGAGGCCGATGATGTTGATGGCGACACCGGAGACGATGTGGTCGACCCCGAACGTCACGGTGGCGGTCGCGTGGATCAGGCCACCGAGCATGCCCATGGCGATCGCGCCGAGGACGCCGGCCCACGGACCCATGTGGTAGCCGAAGAACCCGGCCCCCCACGTGCCGAGGATCATCATGCCCTCGAGGCCGATGTTGACCACGCCCGCGCGCTCCGACCAGAGGCCACCGAGGCCGGCCAGGCCGATCGGGACGGCCAGGCCGATGGCCGCGGCCAGGGCACCGGACGACGCGATGTCGTCGGCACCGGTGACCACTCGCAGGACCGAGATCACGGCGATCGCACCGATCGCCACGATGGACCACTCGCGGATGCCGAACCGTCGCCGCTTGGGACGGTCCGGCACGGCCTTGGTGCCGACCTCGAGTCCGAGGGCGCTCATGCCGGGGCTCCTTCCGGGGCGGGGGCGGCTTGTCGCTGGGCGGCAAGCTCACGGGCGACGCGGGACTGCTCGATCCGCTTGTCGGCCCGGCGAATCAGCTCGTACGCGATCACGACGGCGAAGAGGATCACGCCCTGGATGATGTTGACCAGCTCCTGGGCGACATCGGCCTGGATCTGCAGGGCGTTGGACTGCACGTCCAGGAACGCCCAGAGGAGCGAGGCGAAGCCGATGCCGACCGCGTTGTTGCGTCCCAGCAGCGCGACGAAAATTCCGGCGAAGCCGAGTCCGGACTGGAACGTCGTGCCGTAGTTGTGGTCCTGCCCGAACAGCAATGGCATGCCGACGAGTCCGGCCAGGGCACCCGAGGCGATCATCGCGGTCGCCACCATCCGCGGCACCTTCACGCCGCTGGCGACCGCCGCGCTCTCGGAGCGACCGGTCGCCCGCAGGTCGAAGCCGAACCGCGTCCTGCTCAGCACGAACCAGTAGAGGAACCCGACCAGCAGGGCCAGGATCAGCAGCGTGTAGACGCGGTTCGTGGCGCCGGGGATGAGCTTGAAGCCCTCGAGCTGCGCCGACTCCGGGATGGTCTTGGTCTCGATGCTGTTCGAGCCCGGCCGGGGGTTGGCGATCTTCACCAGGAGCCAGCTCACCACACCGGTGGCGATGGCGTTGAGCATGATCGTGGAGATCACCTCGGAGACGCCGCGCTTCACCTTGAGGTATGCCGCGATGCTGGCCCACAGCCCACCGGCCACCATCGCGACGGCGATGGACACGATGATGTTGAGCCACCCGGGAAGCCAATCCTGGCCTGCGAAGACGGCGGCCGCGAAGACCGCGACGCGGTACTGGCCGTCGACGCCGATGTTGAACAGGTTCATCCGGAAGCCGACCGCGACCGCGATGGCCGAGAGGTAGAACACGGACGCCGCGTTGATGATGTTGACGCTCTGGCGCGGCTTCGGCACGGCGAGGATGGTCTTCCAGACCTCCCACACCGGGTCGCCGACGGCCACCAGCACCAGCGAGGTGACGACGAACGCGACGACGAGCGCGAGGACCGGCGCCGCCAGGCTCATCAGGATCCGGCGCACGTTGAGGGACTTCACCGCGACTCCTCCTTCTCGCCGGCACCGGTCATCGCCGCACCGAGGTCCTCGGCCGTCACGTGGTCGGGGTCGAAGTCGCCGGACAGCTTGCCCCGCAGGATGACGCGGATGGTGTCGGACAAGCCGATCAGCTCCTCGAGGTCGGCCGAGATGAGGAGCACCGCGAGGCCCTCGCGTCGCGCGTCACGGATGAGGTCCCAGATGCTCGACTGGGCGCCGACGTCGACGCCACGGGTCGGGTGGGCGGCGATCAGGACTTTGGGCTTGTGGCTCATCTCGCGGCCGATGATGAGCTTCTGCTGGTTGCCACCGGAGAGCGAGCCCGCGGTGACGAAGATCGAGGGAGTGCGGACGTCGTAGGCCTTGACGATGCGCTCGGTGTCGGCCTTGGCCGCAGCGGCATCGATGAGCTGACCCTTCACGTTGGGGGCCTCGGTCTGGTGCCCGAGGATGCGGTTCTCCCACAACGGCGCCTCGAGCAGGAGGCCGTGGCGGTGCCGGTCCTCCGGGATGTAGCCGACACCGGCCTCCCTGATCTCACGGGTGTGCCAGTCGGAGATGTCGACGTCGCCGAGGAAGACCTGGCCCGAGGTGGGCTCACGCATACCCATGATGACCTCAACGAGCTCGGCCTGGCCGTTGCCCTCCACCCCGGCGATGCCGAGCACCTCGCCGGCGTGGATGGTCAGCGAGATGCCGTCGAGGAGCGGTCGGCCGGTGCCGTCGCCCAGGACGAGGTCGTCGACCTTGAGCAGCACGCGGTCGGTGACCGTGGACTCCTCGGTCGTCGGGGAGGGCAGCTCCGAGCCGACCATCAGCTCGGCGAGCTGGCGTGCGTTCACGGACTTGGGGTCGACCGTGTCGATGGTGGTGCCGCGCCGGATGACGGTGATCGAGTCGGCGACCTTGAGCACCTCGTCGAGCTTGTGCGAGATGAACAGCACCGTGAGTCCCTCGTCCTTGAGCTCGGCGAGCTGGTCGAACAGCTCGTCGACCTCCTGCGGCACGAGGACGGCGGTGGGCTCGTCGAGGATCAGGGTCTTGGCGCCGCGGAACAGCACCTTGAGGATCTCGATCCGCTGGCGTGCGCCCACTCCTAGGTCGGCGACCAGCGCATCGGGGTCGACGTCCAGCTTGTAGGCGCCCGAGATCCGCGTGATCTCGCGTCGCGCGCCGTCGCCGATCCCGTGCAGCTTCTCCGCACCCAGGACGACGTTCTCGAGGACAGTCAGGTTGTCGGCGAGCATGAAGTGCTGGAAGACCATGCCGATGCCGGCCGCGATGGCGTCGGACGGGGAGTGGAGGTTGACCAGTTGCCCGTCGATCTTGATGGTGCCCTCGTCGGGGCGCTGCACGCCATACAGGATCTTCATCAAGGTGGACTTGCCGGCGCCGTTCTCCCCGACGATCGCATGGACCGTCCCGCGTCGCACCGAGAAGGCGATGTCCTTGTTGGCGACCACACCCGGGAAGCGCTTGGTGATCCCCTCGAGCTCGACGGCTGGGACACCACCCTCGGTCGTGGTCTGCGTCAGCGGTGGGGAGGCAGTGATGGTTCACACTCCGTGGTCCGGGCCCGCGGCGTCGCGGGCGGGTGGCGCGATTCGGCACCTGCGGCAAGGGTCGAGGCGCCGCGTGCTGGGTCGTTCAGGCAAGCACACGGCCCGGGTCAGACGCTACCGCGCCGCCCGGGCCGTGTGTTGCCCACATGCTCGACAAAAGAGGTGTCGATCAGGGCTTTTCGGGAACCGTGATCTTCTTGTCGATGATCTGCTGCTTGTAGTCGTCCAGCTTGGTCTTGATGTCGTCGACCTGACCGCCGGTCGTGGAGTAGTCCACACCGCCAGCCTTGAGGTCGTAGATGTTGTTGCCGGTCTTCTCCTTGCCGTCGGCCGCCGACTTGATGAAGTCGTAGACCGCGACGTCGACCTTCTTGATCATCGACGTCATGATGACCGAGCGCACGTCCGCCGGAGCGGTCAGGGCCTGGTCGGAGTCGACACCGATGGCCAGCTTGCCGGCAGCCTTGGCGGCCGTGAAGACGCCACCACCGGAGCCGCCAGCGGCGTGGTAGACCACGTCGGCGCCCTTCTGGAACATGCCGTCAGCAGCAGTCTTGCCCTTGGCCGGGTCATTGAAGCCGCCGAAGTCCGGCGGCTGGGTGAGGTACTGGGAGTCGATCTTGATGGCCGGGTTGACGGCCTTCGCCCCGGCGATGTAGCCAGCCTCGAACTTCTTGATCAGCCCGACGTTGACGCCACCGACGAAGCCGATGTGGCCCGTCTTGGACTTCAGAGCGGCCGCCGCACCGACGAGGAACGAGCCCTCGTTCTCGGCGAACGTGATCTGGTCGACGTTCGGGCCCTTCGAGTCGTCCGACGCGTCGTCGACGATCGCGAAGTGCACGTCCGGGTTGGCCTTGGCAGCCTTGCCGACCGACTTGGCGTAGGCGAAGCCCACCGCGACGATGTGGGTGTAGCCGGCGTCAGCCAGCTGCTGGAGGCGCTCCTCACGGGCGGCTTCGTTCTCACCGTTGACCGCGGCGGCTTCCTTGGTGTCCACCCCGAGCTCGGTCTTGGCCTTGTCCAGGCCTGCCGCAGCGGCGTCGTTGAACGACTGGTCACCGCGACCGCCGACGTCGTAGGCCATGCCGACCTTGACGTCGCTCTTCTTGCTCGAGCTCGAGCTGGAGCTGGAACCGCTGCCCCCGGCGTTGTCGCCCGAGTCACCACATGCGGCGAGGGTCAGTGCTGCCACCGACATCACCGCGGCAACCTTCATCGTGTGACGCAAGGCTGTCTCCTGTTCTTTGATTGCACGAGGCGCTGTGCTGCGCCACTAGGGCGTGAGGATAGCCCGACGAACTGCTGGGTAACTCGGCCTTGAGGCACTTGGGACACAAACCGTTACCGATCCGCGACTGTCCCTCAACCGGGCTGCGGCGCTCCGACCGGCGTCTTGACAACGCCGGCCACCACCACGCCGGCGAGCACCCGGGCGCCCTGGACGACCGAGTCGTCGTCGACCACGAGGTCGCCCTGGTGGAGGTCGTAGGTGTGCCCGCCCGGCGTGCGCGTTCCCAACCGCGCCATGGCACCTGGAACCTTCCGCAGGTACCACGCGAAGTCCTCGCCACCGAGCGACTGCTGCGTTCCCAGGGCCGTCAGGCCCGCACCCTCGGCCGCGGCCCGGAAGACCTCGATGGCCTCCGCGTCGTTGACCACCGGAGGCACTCCCTGGACGTGCTCGAGTACTGCCGTCACGGCATACGGGGCGACGATGTGCTCCACCGCCTCGGCGAGGAGGGGGCCGATGGTGGTCCACGCGTCGGCGTCGAGCATCCGCAGGGTGCCGGCGATCGTGCCGCTGGACGGGATCACGTTGGCGGCCTGGCCGGCATGCACCTCGCCCCACACCAGCGCGAACGCCGTCCGCGGGTCGAGCCGGCGGGACAGGACGGCCGGCAGCTCGGTAACCACCTTGGCCAGCGCGAAGGTGAGGTCCTCGGTGAGGTGGGGCCGCGACGTGTGGCCACCCCGCCCCGCGAGGTGCACGGTCACGCGGTCAGCTGCTGCGGTGATCGCACCGTCACGCAGGCCCACCGTACCGACGTCCAGGCTGGGGTCACAGTGGACGGCGAAGATCGCGTCGACGTCGTCGAGGGCACCCTCGGCCAGCAGGTCGACGGCACCGCCGGGGATGACCTCCTCGGCGGGCTGGAAGAGCAGGCGGACCCCGATGCCCCGCTCGCGCAGGGCTTCCTCGTGGGCCTTGAGCGCCAGCCCGGCACCGAGCATCCCGGCGACGTGGACGTCGTGACCGCAGGCGTGGCAGATGCCCTCGGTGGTCGAGGCCCACGGCAGGCCCGTGCGCTCCCCCACAGGCAGAGCGTCGAGGTCGGCGCGCAGCGCCACGCGGTATGCCGGCTGTTCGGCTCCGAGATCGGCGATCAGCCCGCTGACGGGCAGGCGGCGCACAGCGACCCCTGCGGCCTCGAGGCGTTCGGCGACCTTGGCGGTCGTGCGCGTCTCGCCGCGGGACAGCTCCGGGTGCGCGTGCAGGTCGTGCTGCAGGGCGAGGAGATCGGGGGCGAGGGCGTCGATGGTGGTGCACAGGTCGGCCAGCAGCTGGTTGTCGCTCATGTCAGCGGTGACTCTACCCGCGGACCGGCCCTACCCCGGCCGCGTGCCACGATCGGTGAACGAGGCGTCCCTGGCCCTCAGAAGGTCTCGCGAGGGACGTAGAGGCCCCACACGTCGCGCAGGGCGTGGCTGACCTCGCCGCCGGTCGCGCGCAGCCGCAGGGCCTCGCGCATCGGGTAGAGCAGGTTGTCGGTGCCGCGGGCCGCCTCGCGGACTGCCTCGAGGGCGGCCTCGACGGCGTCGTTGTCGCGCTCGGCCCGGAGGGCGGCGAGGCGCTCGCGCTGGTCGTGCTCGATCTGGGGGTCGACACGGAGCGGCTCGTACGGCTCCTCCTCGTCGAGGGCGAACCGGTTGAGGCCGACGACGGTGCGTTCCTTGCTGTCGATCTCGAGCGCGATGCGGTAGGCCGACCGCTCGATCTCGGACTTCTGGAAGCCCTGCTCGATCGCGGCGACGGCTCCCCCCTTGTCCTCGACGGCCTGGATGAGGTCGAGGGCGGCAGCCTCGACGTCGTCGGTCATCGACTCGACCACGTAGGAGCCGGCGAACGGGTCGACGGTCTTGGTCACGTCGGTCTCGTAGGCGATGACCTGCTGGGTGCGCAGGGCGAGGCGGGCGGCCTTCTGGGTCGGGAGGGCGATCGCCTCGTCGAACGAGTTGGTATGCAGCGACTGGGTGCCACCGAACACCGCGCCGAGGCCCTGGAGGGCGACGCGGACGAGGTTGACCTCGGGCTGCTGCGCGGTCAGCTGCACCCCGGCGGTCTGGGTGTGGAACCGCAGCATCTGGCTCTTCGGGTTCTGGGCGCCGAACTCGTCACGCATGATCCGCGCCCAGATCCGGCGGGCCGCCCGGAACTTGGCGACCTCCTCGAGCAGGGTGGTCCGCGCCACGAAGAAGAACGACAGCCGTGGAGCGAAGTCGTCGACGTCGAGCCCGGCAGCCTGCGCGGCGCGGACGTACTCCTTGGCGTTGGCCAGGGTGAAGGCGATCTCCTGCGCTGGCGTCGCCCCCGCCTCGGCCATGTGGTAACCGCTGATGGAGATGGTGTTCCAGCGCGGAAGTTCCTTGTGGCAGTAGGCGAAGATGTCGCTGATCAGTCGCAGCGACTCCTTCGGCGGGTAGATGTACGTGCCGCGCGCGATGTACTCCTTGAGCACGTCGTTCTGGATCGTCCCGGCCAGCCGGGCCGCGTCGGCGCCGTTCTCCTCGGCGACCAGCTGGTACATGAGCAGGAGCGTGGCGGCCGGGGCGTTGATCGTCATCGACGTCGACAGGTCACCCAGCGGCAGCCCACCGAACAGCGTCCGCATGTCGTCGATCGAGTCGATCGCGACACCGACCTTGCCGACCTCGCCGTGCGCGATCGCCTCGTCGGAGTCGTAACCCATCTGCGTCGGCAGGTCGAACGCGACGGACAGCCCGCCCGTGCCGTTGGCCACCAGCTCGTGGTAGCGCTCGTTGGACTCCTTGGCGGTCCCGAACCCGGCGTACTGCCGCATCGTCCACGGCCGCCCCGTGTACATGTTCGGGTAGACGCCGCGGGTGTAGGGGAACTGCCCCGGCTCACCGAGCTGGGTCTCCGGGTCGAAGCCCTCGAGGTCGTCCGCGGCATACACGGCCTTGATCGGCAGGTCGGACTCGGAGCGGGTCTGCAAGCGGTCCTCGGGGACATCGGCGGCCATGCCGCCCACGATAGTGAGCCGGTATGCCGTGTGGTCACCACTCGTGGCCCACCTCACCGTGGGCTCGGTCACCCTGTCTCCCCTTTATCGGGTCTAGGGAGAAACGTCGGCTTCACCCCGAAACGGTTCCCGGGCGAAGCCGCCCTAAGTCCCTAGACCCGATAAAGCTGGGACTGGGTCAGTAGCCGAGCTCGGCGCGGCGCTTGTCCCATCTCTGGGAGAGCTGGTGCATCTCCTCGGTCACGAACTCGAGGAACGCCACGCTGAGCGCCAGGCGGTCCCCCGCGGTCGTCCCCCGCCCACCCACCTGGTCGACGCCCTCGCGGAGGGACTGGGTCAGCGGGGCGTAGATGTTGGCCGAGTTCATCATCACGTCGTGCCAGGCGTCGTCGGCGACGACGTAGACGTCACGACGACTGCCCTGCTCGCGCTCCCGGTGGATCATCCGCATCTGCTGGAGCGAGCGCACCGCACCCGACACCGACGCGGGGCTGACCGCGAGCACCTCCCCGAGCTCGGCGGCCGTCATCCGGCCGTCGTCGTCGGCCAGCAGGGCGGCGAAGACCCGTGACGGCAGTCGCTGCATCCCCGCCGCGGTCAGGGCAGAGCCGAAGCGCTCGACGAAGCGCGACGGGTCGGCGGCGGGAGTGGAAGCCATGAAGAGAGTTTAGATCATTCAGAGTTTTCTGAAAACCGTGTATCGTCGGAGCCATGGCACATGTCATCGAGGCAACCGGCCTCATCAAGAAGTTCGGCGCCACGACCGCCCTCGACGGCCTCGACCTGACGGTCCACGAGGGCGAGGTCCACGGCTTCCTCGGCCCCAACGGAGCCGGGAAGTCCACCACCATCCGGGTCCTGCTCGGCCTGCTCCGGTCCGACGGCGGCACCGTGACCCTGCTGGGACAAGACCCGTGGAAGCACGCCACCGAGCTGCACCGACAGCTGGCCTACGTGCCCGGCGACGTCGTCCTGTGGCCCAACCTGACCGGCGGCGAGGTCATCGACCTGCTCGGTCGGCTGCGCGGCGGGATCGACGAGGGCAAACGCGACAAGCTGCTCGAGGCGTTCGAGCTCGACCCCACCAAGAAGGGTCGCTCCTACTCCAAGGGCAACAGGCAGAAGGTCGCGCTCGTGGCCGCGCTGGCCTCCGACGTCCCCCTGCTGGTCCTCGACGAACCCACCTCGGGGCTCGACCCGTTGATGGAGAAGGTCTTCCAGGACCACCTCACCCAGGTGCGAGCGGAGGGCCGCACGGTCCTGCTCTCCAGCCACATCCTGTCCGAGGTCGAGACGGCAGCCGACCGGGTCAGCATCGTCCGGGCCGGGCGGATCGTCGACTCCGGCACCCTCGCCGACCTGCGACACCTCACGCGCACGAGCATGACGGCGACGCTCGCCAGGCCCGTCGCCCAGACCGAGGCCTCGCGCTGGCCCGGTGTCGACGCCGCCCGACAGGACCGTGACCGCCTGCTGTTGTCGGTCGAGACCAGCGCCGTCGGCGACGTGCTCCAGCGACTGGCACCCCACGGCATCCAGGCGCTGACCTGCCAGCCGCCGACCCTCGAGGAGCTCTTCCTCTCGCAGTACCGCGACACGGTCGGCGACGGTCGGCACGACCACGATGTCCCGAACGGCCGCGCCGCCCAGGCCGCTCGGGAGGAGGAGGTGTCGGCATGACGTCCCTCGTCGGCACCGGACCACTCCTGCGGCTGGCGTGGCGTCGTGACCGCTGGATCGTGGTGGCCAGCGTCCTCGCCCTGGTGGCGACGGCGTACGGGTCGATGGCGGCCACCCTCGACCTCTATCCCACCGACGCCGAGGCCGCCTCGGGCGCTGCGGTGATGGTCGACAACCCGTCGCTGACCGCGCTCTACGGGCCGCTGCCCTCCGCGACCGCCGCCGGGATCGGCGTGCTCAAGACGGTGATGATGGGCAGCCTCTTCACGGCGTTCCTCGCGTTCGCGATCGTGCGACGGCACACCCGCAGCGAGGAGGAGGACGGCCGGTTCGAGCTCGTCGCTGCCGGCGTCGTGGGCCGCCGGGCCCCGCTCGCCGCCGCCGTCGGCCTCGCGACGATGACCGTGCTCGCGACCGGGCTGCTCTCCGCACTGAGCCTGGTCGCGACCGGTGTCGACCTGACCGGCGCGCTGGCGCTCGGCGTCGTCGAGGTCGTCGCCGGACTCGTGATGACCGGCATCACCGCCATCGCAGTCCAGCTCACCTCGACCACCCGCGGCGCCGGTGGCATCGCGGTCGGGGCGCTGGGCCTGGCCTTCCTCGTCCGTGCGCTGGCGGACACCACCCAGGGCGGGGGCCAGCACCTCGTCTGGCTGTCGTTCCTGGGCTGGGCCGAGAAGGTCAGCCCGTTCGGCGCGAACCGCTGGTGGCTGCTCCTGCCGGCCGTCGTCGCGACGGCCGCCCTCCTCGTCGTCGCCGACGTCCTCCTGCACCGCCGCGACCTCGGCTCGGGCCTGTGGGCCGCGCGACCGGGGCCGACTCGTGCCTCCGCGGCGCTGAGCACCCCGCTCGGCCTCGCGTGGCGGCTCCAGCGTGGCGCACTGCTCGGATGGAGCATCGGGTATGTCGTCGTGGGCCTGGCCGTGGGCAACATCGCCAGGTCCGTGGACCAGATCGCGAGCAGCCCGGGCATCGAGGAGATGCTGCGGAAGATGAGCGGAGGGCAGGGCTCCCTGGTCGACGTGTTCTTCGGGACCGAGCTGCGGTTCCTCGCGATCGGGGTAGCCGGCTACGGCATCGCGACGGCCCTGCGCCTGCGGTCCGAGGAGAGCGCGGGGCGCGCCGAGGTCCTGCTCGCCACCCCGGTGAGCAGGTGGCAGTGGGTCGGCAGCCACACCCTCATCGCCGCGTTGGGCTCGGTGTGGCTGCTCGCCGTGGTCGGAACGGCCGCTGGGCTCACTGCCGGTGCCGTCAGCAGCACCGGAGTGGGGCAGCTGCTGCCGGCTGCCCTCGCGACGGCACCCGCGGTGCTGGTCTGCGTGGCCCTGACTGTCCTGCTGTTCGGACTGCTGCCCCGGTGGTCGACCTTCGCCTGGGGAGTGCTCGCGGTGTTCGTGCTGCTGGGCGAGCTCGGGGCGCTGCTGCGCCTGCCGAGCTGGATGCTGGCGATCTCGCCGTTCGACCACCTCGGCAGCCTGCCGGGCGGCGACGTCAACGCCGCTGGTCTGGTCGCCCTGGTCGTGGTGGCGCTCGTGGTCGCAACCATCGGCTTCACGCAGTTCCGCCGCCGCGACCTCGCAACCTGAACCCAGGGTCAGAGGAGGTCGGTGCGCCCCTCGGACCGCAGGGCGTCGACGACCGCCTTGACGTCCTGGGCGCGTTCACGGGACATCACGAGCAGCGCGTCCGGGGTATCGACCACCACGACGTCCTCGAGGCCCACCAGCGCCACGACCCGGCCGGTTCCGGGCACGACGATGCCGGTCGAGTCGACCACGCGCACGTCGGACGCATCGCCGAGGACGCGCGTCCCCGGCATACCGGCGGCGTCGGTCAGCAAGGAGCCCAGGGAGCTGAAGTCGCCCACGTCGTCCCAGCCGAACCCGCCCGGCACCATCGCGACCCTGCCCTCGGCAGCAGCGGGTTCGGCGACGGCGTGGTCGATCGCGATCTTCTCGAGCCCCGGCCACAGCTCGTCCAGCCGACCCGGGTCGGCCGCGAGCGCCCGGGCTCCCGCCGCGAGCTCGGGGTGCCACTGCGCCAGCAGGTCCAGCAGCACGGTCGCCTTCACGACGAACATCCCGGCGTTCCACCGGAACCGACCCGTAGCGAGGTACTCCTCGGCCCGCGCCCGGTCGGGCTTCTCGACGAACTGGCTGACCGCCGTGGCCGGTCCCTCGCCGAGCAGGGAGCCCATCTCGATGTAGCCGAATCCCGTTGCGGGATGGGTGGGTTCGATGCCGATCGTGACGACGAAACCCTGCTCCGCCACGCGAACGGCTTCGGCGACACAGGCCCGGAAGTCCTCCTCGTCCGCGATCACGTGGTCCGCCGCGAACGAACCCAGCACCGCCTCGGGGTCACGCGCCTCGAGCACTGCCGCCGCCCACCCGATCGCGGCCATGGAGTCCCGCGGCGCTGGTTCGGCCAACAGCTGGTCCGGGGGCAGGTCGGGCAGCTGCTCCGCCACGGCCGCCCGGTGCGAGGCACCGGTGACGACCAGCACCCGCGAGCCTGTCAGCGGGGTGAGCCGGTCCCAGGTCGCCTGCAGCAGGGAGCGTCCCGAGCCGGTGAGGTCGTGCAGGAACTTGGGCGACCCGGCGCGCGACAGGGGCCACAGCCTCGTCCCGGCGCCCCCGGCGGGGATCACCGCCCAGAAGCGGTCGTTCACTGGTGCAGCCTGACTCGTCGCCGCCGATGACATGGCCGGAACGCTAGCCCACGCACCAGCCCGTCACCTGCCGCTCACCCGACACACCCCCAGCCGTGGCCGTCACCTCACCGGGGTTGCCGACGCTGGTCGTGTGCGCGTAGCCATCGTCACCGAGTCGTTCCTGCCCTACCTAAACGGGGTCACGACCAGCATCTGCCGCGTTGCCGAGTGCCTGCGCGACCGTGGCCACGAGGCGCTCATCCTCGCCCCCCGTCCGGCCCCGACCCACTACGCCGGGTATGCCGTCCACGGCCTCGCGTCCGTGCCCGTTCGTCAGTTCCCTGTCGGGCTGCCGATGGGCGGCGAGGTCGAGGCGGCGCTGGCCGACTTCGCGCCGGACGTCGTCCACGTGGCCTCGCCGTTCGTGCTGGGCGCGAGTGCGCTGTCGGCCGCGGCACGGCTCGGGCTGCCGACCGTGGCGGTCTACCAGACCGACATGCCCAGCTACATCCGCCAGCACGGCCCGGGGGCGGTGGGACGCGGCGCCGCCCGGGCGGCCTGGCGCTGGATCCGCAGGATGCACGAGATGGCCGACCTGACTCTGGCCCCCTCGTCGGCGACCCTCGCCGAGCTGCAGGCGCACGGCATACCCCGCACGGCTCTGTGGGCCCGGGGAGTGGACGCCGCCCTGTTCCATCCCGGGTGGCGCGCGGACGCGGGCACCCGCGCACTGCGCCGCTCCCTCGCCCCGGAGGGGCAGGTGCTCGTGGGCTACGTCGGACGGCTGGCCCCCGAGAAGGAGCTCACCCGACTGGCGGCCCTCGCGGGCCTCCCGGGGCTGCGCGTGGTGATCGTGGGCGAGGGGCCCACCCGCCACGACGACGCCGCGGCCCTCACCGCTGCCGGCGTCGACGCGGTCTTCCTCGGCCGACGCGAGGGCGACGACCTCGCGAGGGCGTATGCCGCGTTCGACCTCTTCGTGCACACCGGCACCCGGGAGACCTTCGGGCAGACCCTGCAGGAGGCCGCGGCGACGGGGCTGCCCGTCATCGCCCCGGCTCGGGGCGGCCCCCTCGACCTCGTGGACCACTCGCGGACCGGGCTCCTCTTCGACCCGGACCACCCCGACGCACTGCGCGACGCGGTCGCGCACCTGGCTGGCGACCGGGCCAAGCGGGTGGCGATGGGTGAGGCCGGTCGGCTGCGGGTGACCCCCCGGAGCTGGGCGTCGCTGACCGACCAGCTGCTCACCCACTACACCTCGGCCCAGCGCGCCCGGTCCCTCGCCGGCTGAGTCGCGCCGCGACCACGCGGCATACCAGCGGGTAACCGGGCCTGTCTGGTTTCTCACAGGCAGGCCGTTCACGGTCCCGGCGGCCGGGCCGATAACCTGACGGGCGAACTACGGCCCTCGACGCTCGCCGACGACTGCCGTGACATCTGCTTCGAAAGGGACGCGCAGTGGCGCAGGCAGCCAACGGGACCCTCTACCGCGGCCGTGAAGGCATGTGGTCGTGGGTGGCCCACCGCATCAGCGGCGTACTGATCTTCCTCTTCCTGTTCGCGCACGTGCTCGACACGGCGCTGGTGAGAGTCTCCCCCGAGGCCTACAACGAGGTGATGGGTGCTTACAAGAACCCCGTCGTCGGGCTGGCGGAGGCCGGGCTGGTCGCCGCCGTGATCTTCCACGCGCTCAACGGCCTGCGCATCATCGCCGTCGACTTCTGGGCCAAGGGCCCGAAGTACCAGCGACAGCTCTTCTGGGCCGTTGCCATTGGTTTCGTCGTGTTGTTCGCGCCCTTCGCGATCCGGCACCTGACCGTCGTGTTCACGCACTGAGAGGCGGGCGGAACTCATGAGCGCCACCACCGAGACCAACTACCACGCCGGCCCCGACGCCGTCTCTGCCAAGAAGTCCCGCTACCGCCGGGTCTCCAAGGGCCGCGGCAACTTCGAGCTCTGGTCGTGGGTCTTCATGCGGGGCAGCGGGATCCTGCTGCTCGTCCTCGTGTTCGGTCACCTGTTCGTCAACCTCATGCTGGGCGAGGGCATCCACGGCATCGACTTCGCGTTCGTCGCCGGCAAGTGGAGCAGCCCGTTCTGGCAGACGTGGGACCTGTTGATGTTGTGGCTTGCGGAGCTGCACGGGTTCAACGGGGTCCGGACGATCATCAACGACTACACCGAGAAGGACCGCACCAGGTGGATCCTCAAGGGTCTGCTGGTGGCGAGCGCACTGCTCGTCATGGTGCTCGGCACGCTGGTCATCTTCACCTTCGACCCGTGCCTCGACCCCTCCTCCACCCTCTCCGTGTGCGCACGATGACCACGGTCGACCCAGGAACGCGAAGGAAACAGCACTGATGCAGACGCACAAGTACGACGTCGTCATCGTCGGGGCCGGCGGCGCGGGCATGCGTGCCGCGCTCGAGTCGAGCACCCGCACCCGCACCGCGGTGCTGACCAAGCTCTACCCGACCCGGTCCCACACCGGCGCGGCGCAGGGTGGCATGTGCGCCGCCCTCGCCAACGTCGAGGAGGACAACTGGGAGTGGCACACCTTCGACACCGTCAAGGGCGGTGACTACCTCGTCGACCAGGACGCGGCCGAGATCATGTGCCGCGAGGCCATCGACGCGGTCATCGACCTCGAGAAGATGGGGCTGCCGTTCAACCGCACGCCCGAGGGCAAGATCGACCAGCGCCGGTTCGGTGGGCACACGCGCAACCACGGTGAGGCCGCCGTCCGCCGGTCCTGCTTCGCGGCGGACCGCACGGGCCACATGATCCTCCAGACGCTCTACCAGAACTGCGTCAAGCAGGGCGTCGAGTTCTACAACGAGTTCTACGTCCTGGACCTGCTCATGAACACCGGAGCGGACGGCGTGCAGCACACCGCCGGGGTCGTGGCCTACGAGCTCGCCACCGGCGAGCTGCACGTCTTCCAGGCCAAGTCGGTCGTCTTCGCCACCGGCGGCACCGGCAAGGTCTTCAAGACCACCTCCAACGCGCACACCCTGACCGGTGACGGCATGGGTGTCGCCTTCCGGCGCGGCATCCCGTTGGAGGACATGGAGTTCTTCCAGTTCCACCCGACAGGCCTGGCCGGCCTGGGCATCCTGCTGTCCGAGGCGGCGCGTGGTGAGGGCGGCATCCTCCGCAACGCCGACGGCGAGCGGTTCATGGAGCGATACGCCCCCACCATCAAGGACCTCGCGCCCCGCGACATCGTCGCCCGTTCCATGGCCAACGAGGTCCGCGAAGGGCGCGGCGCAGGTCCCAACAAGGACTACGTCCTGCTCGACCTGACCCACCTCGAGCCGGCCCACATCGACGCCAAGCTCCCCGACATCACCGAGTTCGCCCGCACCTATCTCGGCGTCGAGCCCTACACCGAGCCGGTCCCGGTCTATCCGACCGCGCACTACGCCATGGGTGGCGTCCCGACCAACGTCGAGACCGAGGTGCTGCGCAACAACACCGACGTCGTCCCCGGCCTCTTCGCCGCCGGCGAGGTCGCCTGCGTCTCCGTGCACGGCTCCAACCGCCTCGGCACCAACAGCCTGCTCGACATCAACGTCTTCGGGCGCCGGGCCGGCATCGCCGCCGCGGAGTATGCCGCGAACGCGCCGTACGTCGACCTGCCGGCCAACCCCTCGACCTTCGTCGAGGCGATGGTCGAGGGCATCCGCACCCGCGACAGCGGAGAGCGCGTGGCCGACCTGCGCCGGGCCCTGCAGGAGACCATGGACCGCAACGTCCAGGTGTTCCGCACCGAGGCATCCATGAAGGAGGCTCTCGGCGTCATCGACGAGCTCAAGGAGCGCTACGCCCACGTCGTCGTCCAGGACAAGGGCAAGCGCTACAACACCGACCTCCTCGAGGCCGTCGAGCTCGGCTTCCTCATCGAGCTGGCCGAGGTCATCACCCTCGGGGCGCTGGCCCGCAAGGAGTCCCGCGGCGGTCACTTCCGCGAGGACTACGAAGCCCGCGACGACGTGAACTTCATGCGGCACACCATGGCCTACCGCGCGCCCGTCGCCGACGACGAGCAGGGCCCGAAGTTCGCGGACGAGGTCCGCCTCGACTACAAGCCCGTGACCGTCACCCGCTACCAGCCGATGGAGCGCAAGTACTGATGACCGCCACCACGACCGAGACGACCTCCGCAGGCACGACCGGCAAGGACGCCCCCAAGTCCGGCGCCGTCCCATCCTTCACGGTCACCCTGAAGATCTCGCGCTACAACCCCGAGACCGACAGCGAGCCGCACTGGGAGACCTACCAGGTCACCTCGCACGCCACCGACCGCATCCTCGACGCGCTGCACCAGATCAAGTGGGACCAGGACGGCTCGCTGTCGTTCCGCAGGTCCTGCGCCCACGGTGTCTGCGGCTCCGACGCCATGCGGATCAACGGCAAGAACCGGCTCGCCTGCAAGACGCTGATCAAGGACGTCAACCCCGACAAGCCGATCACCGTCGAGCCGATCAAGGGCCTTCCCGTCGAGAAGGACCTCATCGTCGACATGGAGCCGTTCTTCGACGCCTACCGCGAGGTGATGCCGTTCCTGATCACCGAAGGCAACGAGCCCACGCGCGAGCGCATCCAGAGCCAGGCCGACCGCGACCGGTTCGACGACACGACCAAGTGCATCCTGTGCGCCGCCTGCACCACGAGCTGCCCGGTGTTCTGGAACGACGGCCAGTACTTCGGCCCGGCCGCCATCGTCAACGCCCACCGGTTCATCTTCGACACCCGCGACGACGGTGGCGCGCAGCGCCTCGAGATCCTGAACGACAAGGAGGGCGTGTGGCGCTGCCGCACGACCTTCAACTGCACCGACGCGTGCCCGCGTGGCATCCAGGTGACGCAGGCGATCCAGGAAGTGAAGCGCGCGCTCCTGACTTCGCGCTTCTGAACCTTGGCCCACGTGACAGCGTCGTCGCGTAGCCGCGCCGTGGGGCGTCGCGGTCACCGAGCTGGGCGCTTGCACCTCTCGCAAGCTCGTTTTACGGTGCTGCGCGCCCATCTCGGCACCCACTCCGCGAAGGTGCGGCGCGCGCTCCTCGGAGTCATCGTCTCGGGAGTCGCGATCTCGGTGGGGGTCGCAGTCCCGGGCTCGGCGGTCGCGCTCTCGCCTGCCGCCCACTCGCTGGTGAAGCCGACGCCGTCGGCGACGACGAAGGCGCTGCCCACTCCTGCGAGCACCGTCGATCCGCTGGTGTCGGTCGGGGGGCCGCGGTTGGCTTCGATGGGGGTCGTCACGGACCTGCCGGCGGGGGTTCCGGCCCCGCCCACGCTGCGGGACGTGTCGTGGGTGCTGGCTGACCTCGACTCGGGGAAGGTGGTCGCGGCGAAGGCTGCGCACGCGCGGTTGCTCCCGGCGAGCACGCTCAAGGCCCTCACCGCGCTGACCCTCATCCCGCGGGTGCCTGCTGGACGCAAGATCGTCGTGTCCCAGGCGGATGCCAGTGCGGACGGCACCCGGGTCGGGCTGGTGCCCGGCCTGCCCTACACGGCGGGGCAGCTGTTCCAGGCGCTGCTCATGGCGTCGGGCAACGACGCGGCATACTCCCTCAGCGAAGCCGGCGGCGGCAGGGAGGCGACGCTGGCCGCGATGAACGAGGACGCGGCATACCTCGGGGCGCATGACACGATCGCCAAGGACCCGTCCGGCCTGGACCGACCCGGGCAGACGTCGAGCGCCTACGACCTGGCGCTGATCGGCCGGGCGGCGTTGCAGCTCAAGGACTTCCGCACTTACGTCACGACCAAGCAGGTCGACTTCCCCGGTGGCGTGGACCCCAAGACGAAGAAGCGCGCCACCTACAAGGTCAACAACCACAACAAGCTGCTCTACAACTACGACGGCACCATCGGCGTGAAGAACGGCTACACCGAGGCTGCCAACCGCACCTTCATCTCGGCTGTCACCCGAGGTGGCAAGACCTACCTGCTCACCGAGATGTACGGGCTCGACTCGTCGTGGCGTCCCCAGGCGGCGATGTACGACTGGGCGTTCGCCTACGGCGACAAGGCCAAGGCGGTGGGCGAGCTCGTCGCGCCCGGCACGGTCACGGCGTCGCCCACCCTGGTGCCGAGCACGACCTCGCCCGCCCTGACCGGCCCCGGCCCGGCGGGCCCGCACACGCAGGCTGTGACACCGGCGGCCGCGCTGCCCGGCACGGAGCGGGCCTCCGCGTTCCCGGGCGGATGGGTGGGACCGTCCACGGCGACGCTCCTGCTCCTGGCGATGCTCGTCGTGCTGCTCCGCCTGCGCGCCCGGCGGCGCTCGGTGAGGGCACGCCGCGGGCGTTACCGCTGAGGGTTCACCTCCGGCGAACCAGGCTCCGTATGCCGCGCCCCAGAGTCCCCAGCGCCACCGCACCGACCGCACCCAGCACGGCACCCGCCGCCACACTGGTCCGGTCCGCGGCACGCTGGCCGAAGGTCGGCAGCCCGGCGTCGGTGCGCTCGCGGATGCTGTCCACCGGCTCCGGAGCGGGCCCTTCGGCGAGCTTGGCCGCCTGACCCCGGCTGAGGCCGTCGCCCCCGACGGTGTCGAGGTCGTTGGCTGCCCAGGCCGCGGAGATGAGGATGACCCGCGACATGAGGTTCAGCCACACGAGCAGGCCCGCCACGAGGGCGAACCCGAGATAGAGCTTGTTGCTGGTCGTGCTCGCGAGCAGCACGGTCCCGAACTTCTTGAGCACGGTCAGGCCGATCCCGCCGAAGACGGCGCCGTCGCGCAGGGCCCGCCACGGGAGTCGGATGCCCGACAGGAGGCGCAGCATGATCGCCACGAGGCCCCCGTCGAGCGCGATCCCCACGACGAACGCGACCACGGTGAGCACCCAGCCCTGACCCCCCAGCCCGACGAGGTCTGCAACCCAGGTCGCGGCAGCACCGGCGATCGCCCCGACCCCGGCGGAGAGCAGGATGCCGACGCCGAGCAGGACCAGGACCCCGATGTCGCGCAGCTTGGCGAGGACGGGGTTGCCTGAGCCTCCCTCCACCCCGAAGATCGCCCGGATCCCGTCGCGCAGCGCGCTGAGCCATCCGGTCCCTGCCAGGACGAGGCCGACCACCGAGACGATGCCCTGGATGGACAGGGTCGCGCCGGTGGGCACATTGACGTCGATGATGCCGTCGGGCTGCGCGTCGGTCTTGACGAAGCCGGGGAGCAGGTCGTTGATGGCGTTCTTGGTGTCGTCGAGCAGCTGCGGCTGGCTCCGCAGCACGATGCCGAAGACGGTGAAGGCCAGCAGCACCGCGGGGAAGATCGAGAAGAAGGCGAAGTACCCCACGCCACCCGCGAGCAGGTTGCCGCGGTGGTCGCCGTACCGCTTCCAGGCACGCCAGACGTGGGTTGTCTGGAACCGGGCCCACCAGGCCTTGAGCGTGCGCACGTCAGCGTCCGTTCAGGGCGAACGACCGCACAGGTCGCCAGACGCCGTCGGCGCCGTGCTCGTAGAGGTGGAACTCGTCGACGTCGAAGGTGCACTCGAAGTCCGCCAGCTCGGCGAACGCCCGGTCGAGGTTGTCCTCGGAGACGTGGTGGGCGACCGTCACGTGGGGGTGGTAGTAGAAGTCGAGCTTGCGCTTGAGCGGGCCGCGCCGCACTTCCTTCTCCAGCAGCTCGCAGTCGGCGAGCCCTCCGGAGACCTGGACGAAGACGACCGGTGAGATCGGCCGGAAGGTGCCGGTGCCACGCAACACCATGTGGAACGAACGCCCCTGGGTGGCAACGGCTTCCAGGTGCTCCACCACCGTCGACAGGTCCTCGCCCTCCACCTCGGTGGGTGGCAGGAGCGTCACGTGCGTGGGGATGGACTCGGCGAGGGGGTCCCCGAAGGAGGCCCGCTTGCCCTGGAGCATCTCCGCATGCGGGGAGGGGATGGCGATGGACACACCGATGGTGGGCACGACGGCGACCCTACCGAACGCTCTCAGCGAGCACTGGGCAGCAGCCCCACGGCCGCGCGCACCCGAGCCATCGTGGCCTGGGCCACCTCGCGGGCCCGATCGGCTCCGTCGGCCAGGATGCGGTCCAGCTCGGCCGGGTCGGCCAGCAGCTCGGCCATCCGCGTCTGGAAGGGCGTCAGGCGGTCGACCACCACGTCGGCGACCTCCTTCTTGAGGTCGCCGTAGCCGCGCCCCGCGAACGAGGCCGTGAGGTCCTCGATCGAGGTGCCCGAGAGCACTGAGTGGATGACGAGCAGGTTGGACACACCGGGTTTGGCGTCCGGGTCGTAGCGCACCTCGCCATCGGTGTCGGTGACGGCCGAACGGATGTTCTTGGCGATCTTGCCCGGGTCCTGCATGAGGTCGATGAGGCCCTTGGGCGAGGACCCCGTCTTGCTCATCTTGGCCGTGGGCTCCTGCAGGTCCATGATCTTGGCGGCGCCCTTGACGATGTAGGGGTCAGGCACCACGAGGGTCTCGCCGAAGCGGGTGTTGAAGCGCTCCGCGAGGTCGCGGGTGATCTCGAGGTGCTGGCGCTGGTCCTCCCCGACAGGCACGTAGGCCGCGTCGTACATGAGGATGTCGGCGGCCATCAGCATCGGGTACGTGAGCAGCCCGACGTTGGCGTTCTGGCCCTTGGCGACCTTGTCCTTGAACTGGGTCATCCGGCGCGCCTCGCCGTCCGCGGTGAGGCAGTTCATCACCCAGCCGAGCTCGGCGTGCTCGGTGATGTGGCTCTGGCAGAACACGGCCGACCGCTTGGGGTCGACGCCACCGGCGATGAACTGCGCAGCCGTCGCCCGCGTGCGCTGGCGCAGCACCTCGGGGTCGGTGGGCACGGTCAGCGCGTGCAGGTCGGCCACGAAGTAGAAGGCGTCGAAGTCGTCCTGCAGCGTGACCCAGTTGACCAGTGCCCCGAGGTAGTTGCCGAGGTGCAGGGAGTCGCTGGTCGGCTGCATCCCGGACAGGATCCGGGGCAGCACGGCGGGCGCGGACGTTTCAGGCATGCGCGCCATTCTGTCAGGTCAGGTGCAGGAGGAAACCTTGGGCGGGGGACAGCACCGGCAGGGCGAGGCCGACGTCGCCCAGCGCCGCGCCGCTGACGCGGACGCCGTCGGAAAGCCCTGCCTCCCACCACTGGGGGCCCCCGGCCTGCGTCACGGCGGGCAGGCCCGCCTCCTGCCGCACCCGCACGGTGTAGGTGCGGGTCGGGTCGAGCCCGGGCAGGGCGACCAGCCCGGGTGCCACCGACGGCCCGCTGTGGGTCCGCAGGACCATGTATGCCGCCGCCTCACCTCCTGCGGCGACGGTGCCGGTCACGAGCAGTCCCGACTCCTCGGGCAGGTCTGCCCGAACGAGGTCCCCCGTGTGCAACAGGGGTCGCAGCTCGCGGTAGAGCCCGGACCAGGCGGACAGGGCGTCGAGCTCCTCGGGAGTGCACGTGGTGATGTCCCACTCGAGTCCGGCATGGCCCTGGAGTGCGACCAGCATCCGGAAGGACAGGTCCAGCGTGCGGTGGGTCGTGTGTGCGGTCGCCGGCCCCACGTGCGTCCCCATGAGCTCGGCGGGGACGAGCAGCGACGTCCATCGCTGGATCGCCGTGCGCTCCAGCGCGTCGTTGCAGTCACTGGTCCACACCCGGTCGGTGCGGGCCAGGACCCCGAGGTCGACGCGGGCACCACCGCTGGAGCAGGACTCGATCTCGAGGTCCGGGTGGGCGGCGCGCAGCCGGTCGAGCAGGTCGTAGAACGCCCGCGTCTGCGCGTGGACGGCGGGGCGGTCGACGCCGCTGGCGTCGCTCCGCACGGCCTCGTGCAGGTCGCGGTTGTGGTCCCACTTGATGAAGTCGATGCCGAGCTCGGTCACCAACGCGCTGATCTGGCCCTCGACGTGGGCGGCAGCCTGCGGGTTCGCGAGGTCGAGCACGTACTGGTCGCGTGACGGCCGTGGATGGCCCGCCCGGGGGCCGAGCACCCAGTCGGGGTGGCCGCGCACCAGGTCGGAGTCGAGGTTGACCATCTCGGGCTCGAACCACAGCCCGAACTCCATGCCGAGTCCCTTGACGTGCTCGACGAGGGGCTGCAGCCCCTGTGGCCACATCTGCTCGGAGACCACCCAGTCCCCCAGCCCGCTGTGGTCGTCCCGCCTGCTACCGAACCACCCGTCGTCCAGGACGAACCGCTCCACCCCGATCTGCGCCGCGGTGTCCGCCAGTCCCGTGAGGCGCTCGAGGTCGTGGTCGAAGTAGACGGCCTCCCAGGTGTTCAGGACGAGGGGGCGTGGCTCGTTGCTGTGGGTCGCCGTCTCCCGCTGGCTGCGGTGCAGCCGCCGCGACAAGCCGTCGAGACCGTCGAGGGCGTGGACGAACACGACCTCCGGAGCCGTGTACGTCTCCCCCGGCGCGAGCCGCACCTCACCGGGCTCGAGCAGCTCGCCGCCGCCGAGGACGGAGGCGTGCACTCCGGCGCCCTCGGGCAGGCGCTCGGTGAGGTGCTCGTGGTTGCCGCTCGGGTGGGGGGGGGGCGGGTGCGCCCACGCCGCGAGGCCCTCAGGTGGGTGCCGTCCTGCAGCCTGGACCGCTGCGGAGCCCGCTCGCGGCACCAGCGGCCGGTGAGGTCGAGGACCTCTGTGGCCCTCGAAGGCAGAGGCAGCAGGGCACGGAGGGCACCCACGTCCAGGGACAGCTCGGCGGCGTCCCCATCAGGACGGTTGGTGACCGACTGCGAGACGCGCAGGACGCCGTGGGCGTCGAGGGTGTGCCGCAGCCGCACCTCGGTGGCGCCGTCGCGAGCCGTCATGACGAGGGAAAGGTCGTCGTCCTGCTCCGTGGTCACCACCCAGCGGGGAGCGGCAGCCCCGCCGGCGCGGTGCGCGGCATACCCGGGGGTGCCCAGCCAGCCGTCGCCTGAGGTGGGTAGGACGGTCAGTGGCCACGGCTCGTCGAGGGCGTTGTGTGGCACGGGCCCGCGCACGATCCCGGCGAGCTCGGCGGCGACACCGTCGGGCAGGTCGGCGCCCCAGTGGATCACGCTGGGCAGACCCTCGTCGGGGATCTCGTAGACCAGGCACGTGCCGGCGGACCGGAGGACTGCGGTCTGCGAGGTCATCCCTTGGTGGCTCCCAGCGTCAGGCCTGCGACGAACTGCTTCTGGAGCAGGAAGAAGATGATCAGGGTCGGCAAGGCTATGACGACCGAGCCGGCGGCGACGAGGTTGTTGTCGGTGAAGAACTGACCGCGGAGGTTGTTGATCGAGCTCGTCACCGGGAACTTGTCACCGGACTGCAGGAGCACGGTCGCCCAGAAGAACTCGTTGTAGATCCAGGTGACCTCGAGGGTCGCGAGGGCGGCGAGAGGGGGCCGGCACAGCGGCAGCGTGAGCTGGAAGAACTGGCGCAGCACGCCGGCACCGTCGACCACCGCGGACTCGTAGAGCTCGCGGGGAAGGGTCTTCATGTAGTTGGACAGGACGAACGTGCAGAAGCCGGTCTGGAAGGCCACGTTGACGAGGATCAGCCCCCAGTAGGAGTTGAGCAGGGTGCCCGACTCGCTGAACCAGAACGGCACCTCGATGGCGCGGAACATCCGGTAGACGGGGATGAGCAGGGCCTGCGGCGGCAGCAGGTTCGCCGCGGTGAACAGTCCGAGCAGTGCGAGGTTGAACTTGAACGAGAACCTCGCGACGACGAAGGCCACACAGCAGGAGAGGAACAAGGTCAGCAGCACGGCCGGCACGGTGATGTAGGCGGAGTTGAGCATCGTGTGGGAGAAGTTCGCCTGCTCCCAGGCGTTCTTGTAGTTGGCGAGCGTGAATCCGCCGAAGGACAGGTAGCCGTGCTTCGCGGTGTAGGCGTAGTCCCGGAAGCTGTTCAGCACCGCGTAGCCGACGGGGAAGATCCAGACCAGCGCCACGACGGCCAGGAACACCTGGATGACCCGGTTGCCCTTCTTCGTGCCGACACCCTGCGGACGCTTGCTGGAGAGCGGGTTGGCGCTTCTCGGCACGGTGACATCGACGACGTCGCTCATCGCTGCTCCCTCATGACGATGCGTAGGTACAGGACGATGAAGATCGAGGAGATGATGAGCATGAAGGTTGCCAGCGCCGAGCCGAAGCCGATGCGGCTGGCCTCACCGACGATGTTGGACGTGACGAGCGTCGAGATCAGCTCGAGGCCGTTGCGCCCCTTGTTGATGACCCACACGAGGTCGAACGCGCGCAGGGACTCGATCACGGTGACGACGAGCACGATGATGTTGATCGGGAACATCACCGGGAAGACCACCTTGAAGAACGTGGTGCGCTCGGTCGCGCCGTCCACCTTGGCCGCCTCGCGCAGCGTCGGGTCGACGCCCTTCAGTCCCGCCAGGTAGAGCAGCATGATGTAGCCGACATGTCGCCAGCTGGAGGCGATCAGGGCCGCCCAGAGGTTGTACCGCTGGTCGCCGTACCAGTCGATGCTGCCACCGGTGATCTGGTTGATGAAGCCCTGGTCCCGGCTGTAGATCAGCTGCCAGATGAAGCCGACCAGCGCGAGGGACAGCACCACCGGCAGGTAGATCGCGGTCTGGTAGACCCGCGACCCCCGCACCTCACGATCCAGCAGCACGGCCAGGAACATCCCGATGGGCGTGGCGATGAGGAACATCACGGCGAGCCAGATCAGGTTGTGCTGCAACGCCGGGACGAACGGCGGGTAGATGGTGAGCACGTCCTTGTAGTTCCTCAGCCCCACGGACTTGGCCGAGGTGATCGGGCCGATCCCGTCCCAGTTGGTGAAGGAGAGCAGGACCGACCCGATCGCCGGCACCACGACGAGCCAGAGCACCAACAGCGTCGGCACCCCGATCATCAGGGACACGACGACCCGGTCGACCGGGCTGAGGTGGTCGATTCCCTTGTATTTCGAACGTCTGGCCACGGGTGCTCCTCGGTTGCGTCGGCGTCTTCGCGTCAGCTCGCGAAGATGCTCTGCTTCTGCTTCTCGATGTTGTTGACCAGGCCGTCGATGTCCTTGGGGTTCTTGAGGAAGGACTGGATGGCGGGGATCATCACCGTGGAGGCGAAGTCGGGGCGGGTGTCGCGGTCCATGAACTGGGCGATCGACTTGGCCTGCGAGACGAACTCGACCGACTTCTTCTGCAGCGAGGTGTATGCCGTCTTGTCCGCCTGGTCGTTCGTCGCGATCACGCTCGGGTCGGCCTTGACGACGATGTTCTGCGCCGCGGCGGAGCCCACGTAGCCGAGGAGCTTCTTGGCGCCGGCCTCGTTCTTCGGACGCTTGGCCATCATGTAGCCGTCGATGGGCGCCTCGATGGCGTCCGCGCCGATGGTGGAGTCGATCTCGGGGAAGTTGAAGAAGGTGAGGTCCTCCTGCTCCGCCCCCTTGCCGAACTGTTGCGCGACGAAGGAGCCGAGCAGGTAGGTGCCGGCCTTCTTCTGCTGGAGGGCCTGGGCGGCCTCCTGCCAGGTGCGGCCGAGCGAGTCGGGCTGGTGCAGGTCGAGCAGGCCTGCCCAGGTGTCGAAGACGGCCTTGACCTTGGGGCTGTTCCAGGCCTCCTTGCCGGCCATCAGGTCGACGTGGAACTGGTAGCCGTTTACCCGCAGGTTCAGCTGGTCGAAGGTGCCCATGGCCGGCCAGCCGTCCTTGTCGCCGAAGGCGATCGGGACGAGGCCGTCCTTCTTCATCTGTGCACCGAGGGCCTTGAACTCGTCGAGCGTCTTGGGCTCCTGGTAGCCGTGCTGCTGGAACACGCTCTTGCGGTAGAACATCGCCCACGGGTAGTACGTCGAGGGGACGAAGTACTGCTTGCCGTCGTCACCCGTCGAGGACTTCTTGAGCGCGTCGGACATCCCGGCCCCGGACAGGTCCTTCCAGACGTCGGTGACGTCACCGGCCAGCCCCTTCGAGGCGAAGAACCGCATGCGGTAGCCCGCGAACCACATCCAGACGTCGTCGGGCGAGCCCTGGAGGTAGTTGTTGATGTTCTCCTGGAAGGAGTTGTGGTCGATCGTGTTGACCTTGGCGGTCAGGCCTGCGTTCGCCTTCTGGAAGGCGTCCATCACGGCCTGGATCGCTGCCTTCGGCACGGCGTCGGACTGGTTGGAGCCCACGGTCACGGTGCCGGTCGCGGCGCCGCCACTCTTGGCGCCTCCGTCGCCACCGCAGGCCGCGAGCAGCGACGGTGCCGCCAGGAGGGTGCCGGCGCCGAGCGCGCCGCGCAGGAGAGTCCGACGGCTGACGCCGCGGACAGAGGCGGGAACGAGGCTGGCGAGGTACTCGGCCTCTGATGTCGGGCGGGTCATTTCGGGTCTCCTTTGACACGGGCTTGACACGGGTTGCATCGGCGGGTGACCGAATCGGTCAACTCACAGTTTCGATCAAAAACCACCAACAACACCCGAGGATGGTGGCCACGTCCACCCGTGTCAAGACTTTCGGCCCACTCGGTTCATCTGACGGACACGGCGCGAGATCGGCTCAACCACGCGGCATACGCTCCCTTGGAGCGGGAAACTGGAAGCCACGACACCCATGGGACCAACATGTTGATTTTTGTTGACATGGCTTCGTGCGCAGCGCCAGACTGGCGCCCATGCGTTCATGGCCGAGCCGTCGGATCGCCCTGGGTGGCGACTACAACCCCGAGCAGTGGCCGCGTGAGGTCTGGTCCGAGGACATGGAGCTCATGCGCGAGTCGGGGGTCTCCTTCGTCACCCTTGGAGTCTTCTCCTGGTCGTGGCTCGAGCCTGCCAAGGGCGAGTACGACTTCGCCTGGCTCGACGACATCATGGGCCTGCTCCACTCCAACGACATCGCCGTCGACCTGGCCACCGCGACGGCCACCCCTCCGCCGTGGCTGTCGGCCGCGCACCCGGAGATCCTCCCCGTCGACCACGAGGGCCACACGCTGTGGCCGGGCAGCCGCCAGGCGTGGTGCCCGAGCTCGCGCGTGTACCGCGAGTACGCCCTGGCCCTGACCACGCAGCTGGCTCAGCGCTACCACGACCACCCAGCCCTGGCGATGTGGCACGTCTCGAACGAGTACGCCTGCCACAACATCCCCTGCTACTGCGACACCTGCGCGGCCGGCTTCCGGCTGTGGCTGCAGCGCCGCCACGAGACCCTCGAGAAGCTGAACGACGCCTGGGGAACGGCGTTCTGGAGCCAGCGCTACACGGACTGGCAGCAGGTCCTGCCGCCTCGGCTGACCACGACGTTCGGCAACCCCACGCACGTGCTGGACTACAAGCGGTTCCAGTCCGACACCCTGCTCGACTTCCACCGCAGTGAGAAGGCGATCCTCGCGGACCTGTCCCCGGGCGTCCCCGTCACGACCAACTTCATGACGCTCGCCCACTTCGACCACCTCGACTACCACCAGTGGGCAGCTGAGCAGGACGTCGTCAGCACGGACCACTACATCGTGAACACGCTGGAGCACCCCCGCGCGGAGCTGGCCTTCAGCGGCGACCTCACCCGCGGCCTCGCAGGCGGAGCGCCGTGGATGCTCATGGAGCACTCGACCAGCGCGGTCAACTGGCAGCCGGTCAACCCCGCGAAGGCGCCCGGGCAGACCCTGCGCGACAGCCTGGCCCACGTGGCCCGTGGTGCCGACACCCTCGGCTTCTTCCAGTGGCGTCAGTCGCGCTCGGGTTCCGAGAAGTTCCACTCGGCACTCGTGCCGCACGCAGGTCGTGACAGCGCCCGGTTCCGCGAGGTCGTCGAGCTCGGCCAGGTCGCCCAGCGGCTCGGCGAGGTGCTCGGGTCCCGGGTCGAGTCCGACGTCGCCATCCTCTGGGACTACCAGGCCCAGTGGGCCGCCTCGGGTCCAGCGATGCCGTCGAGCGAGCTCGGCTACGGGACGACCGCGCACGCGATCCACCGGCTGCTGCGGGAGCGCGGCGTCACCACCGACGTCGTGCACCCCAGCGCCGACCTCACGGCCTACCAGGTCGTCGTCGTCCCCACGCTCTACCTCGTCAGTGACGAGCACGCGGCCGCCGTCGCGGCCGCGGCGGCTGCGGGCGCCCAGGTGCTGGTGACCTTCTTCTCCGGCATCAGCGACGACAACGACCACGTGCGGCTCGGTGGCTACCCCGGTGCGTTCCGCGACCTGCTCGGGGTGCGTGTCGAGGAGTTCTTCCCCCTCATGGACGGCGACGAGGTGTCCGTCGGCGGGGGCACCGGCCGCCGGTGGAGCGAGGACGTGGCTGCCGTCGACGCCGAGGTGCTCGACAGATACACGGACGGACCGCTCGAGGGTCGTCCCGCGGTCACGCGCCGAGCCGTCGGGTCGGGAGCGGCGTGGTACCTCAGCACCCTGCTCGACGACTCCGGGCTCGGGTCACTGCTGGACTCGGTGGTCGGCGCGGCCGGCGTAGTCCCTGCTGCTGACGTGCCGGTCGGTGTCGAGGCGGTCCGACGCACCAGCGATGATGGCTCGTGGCTGTTCCTCGTCAACGACACCGACAGGGCACAGCGCGTCGCCGTGACCGGTCACGACCTGGTCGCCGACCGTCCGTTCGGACCGGACACCGCTCTGGCCGCTGGTGCGGTCGCCGTCATCAGGGAGGACTAGTGCTCGCCAGCCAGCGCCGCGCCACGATCCTGGGCCTCGTCGAGGACAGCGGCGCCGTGCGGGTGTCCGAGCTCGTCGACCAGCTCGGCGTCTCGGACATGACCGTGCGCCGCGACATCGAGCAGCTGGCGGCCGAAGGCCTGGTCGAACGTGTCCACGGTGGGGCCCTGGCCATGGGCCGGCGCAGCAGCGAGGAGCCCGGGTTCACCGCGAAGTCCGCGCTCATGCAGGCGCAGAAGCACGCCATCGCCCAGACCGCGGCCCAGCTCGTCGAACCCGGCGCCGCGATCGGCATCTCCGCCGGGACGACGACCTATGAATTCGCGCGCGCCGTCCGCAACATCCCCGACCTCACGGTCGTGACGAACTCCATCCCCGTGGCGCAGCTCCTGCACGAGTCGGGCGCGCCCGGCCAGACGGTGGTGCTCACCGGCGGGGTGCGCACGCCGTCGGACGCGCTCGTCGGCCCCGTCGCGGTCGCCGCGCTGCGCATGCTGCACGTCGACCGGCTGTTCCTCGGCGTGCACGGCATGGACGCCTCTGCGGGCCTCACCACCCCCAACCTCGTAGAGGCCGAGACCAACCAGGCTCTCGTCGACGCGGCTCGCCGGATCTGCGTCCTCGCCGACCACACGAAGTGGGGCACCGTCGGTCTCAGCACCATCATCCCGCTCTCCGCGGTGGACCTGTTGGTCACCGACCCGGGACTCACCCCGCGGGCCCGCAAGGCCGTCGGCGACGCCGGGGTGGAGATGGTCCTGGCCACCCCTGCCACGACGAGGACGCCGCGTTCGCAGAGGAGGCACGCATGAGAGCGCGGCGCACCAGCCGTCAGCTCGCCGACGGACGCGAGATCATCTACTTCGACGACTCCCCCGAGGCTCCCGAGCGCACCGCCGAGGACAGCCGGCCGCTCGGGGAGCGGGCCGCGTCGGGCGAGATCCGTCACGACGCCCTCGTCGGCGACTGGGTCGCCGTGGCCGGGCACCGCAGCAACCGCACCTTCCTGCCGCCCAAGGACGAGTGCCCCCTGTGCCCCAGCGGGGCGGGCAGCGTCCCCTCCGAGGTGCCCGAGTCGGCCTACGACGTGGTGGTCTTCGAGAACCGGTTTCCCTCGTACTCACCCATCTCGGTGCTGTCCGGTGACGGGCGGGGGCCAGCTGGCCACGGCGATGGCGATGGCGATGGCGAGCTCCTCCGGAGCCGGCCCGCGCTCGGCCGCTGCGAGGTGGTCTGCTTCACCAGCGACCACGAGTCGACGTTCGCCGACCTCACCCCTGAGCGCGCCCGCACGGTCATCGACGCGTGGGCGGACCGCACGGCGGAGCTGGGTGCGGTCGCCGAGATCGAGCAGGTCTTCTGCTTCGAGAACCGCGGCCAGCAGATCGGCGTCACGCTGAACCACCCCCACGGCCAGATCTACGCGTATCCCTATGTGCCACAAAGATCGGCCGCCATCCTGACACAGGCGACCGCGCACCACGCACGCACTGGCCGCCTCCTCGGAGCCGACATCCTGGCGGCCGAGCTGGACGCCAAGGAGCGAGTGGTGATCGACACCGAGCACTGGACGGCCTACGTGCCCTTCGCCGCGCGGTGGCCGGTGGAGGTGCACCTCGCCCCCCGCCGGGACGTGCCCGACCTGCCCTCCCTCACCGATGTCGAACGCGACGACCTCGCCCAGGTCTACCTCGACCTCCTGCAGCGCCTGGACCGCTACTACGTCGCCAAGGACGGCAGCCCGATCCGGTTGCCCTACATCGCTGGTTGGCACCAGGCCCCCACCCGTAAGGGGCGCGACGTCTCCCGCCTTCACCTCCAGGTGATGTCGGTGCTTCGCTCCCCCAAGAAGCTCAAGTACCTCGCCGGCTCGGAGTCAGGCGTCGGCGGCTGGGTGAACGACGTGCCTCCCGAGCAGATCGCGGCGCGGCTCCGCGACGTGGCGCCACGCGAGGTCGGCCTGTGAGGGCCGATACCGCAGCAGAGCTGTTCCGCTCCACCTTCGGCTCCCCCCCGTCGGGCGTGTGGTCCGCCCCCGGCCGGGTCAACCTGATCGGCGAGCACACCGACTACAACGGCGGGCTCTGCCTGCCGATCGCACTGCCGCACCGCACGTTCGCGGCTGTCCGCCGACGCGACGACGACCTGGTGCGCATCGTGTCGGCGCAGGCCGACGACCTGGTGGAGGTGACCCTGGCCGACGTGGCACCCGGCGTGCCGGGCGGGTGGGCGGCATACGTCGCCGGGGTGCCGTGGGCCCTGCGCAAGGCGGGGTATGCCGTGTCCGGCCTCGACGTGGCCGTGGACGGCCGCGTGCCGCTGGGGGCGGGGCTGTCCAGCTCGGCGGCCCTGGAGTGCGCGGTGGGGGCTGCGGCCTCCGACCTGTTCGAGCTGGGTCTGCTCTCCGGGGACGGCGGCCGGACTGCGCTGGCAGCGGCCTGCGTCGAGGCCGAGAACACCATCGCACTGGCACCGACCGGCGGCATGGACCAGTCCGCCGCGCTGCTCGCCCGGGCCGGTCACGCCCTGTTGCTCGACTGCAGGGACGGGCACACGGAGCAGGTGCCGTTCGACCTGTCTGCCCACGGACTCGCCCTGCTCGTGGTCGACACCCGTGCGGAGCACGCCCTGGTCGACGGCCAGTACGCCGAGCGGCGCACCTCCTGCGAGGCGGCCGCCCACGAGCTCGGCGTCGCAAGCCTGCGCGAGGTGTCGGCCGAGGACCTCGAGGACCGCCTGTCCGCCCTGTCCTCCGACCTGCTGCGCCGACGCGCACGTCACGTCGTCACCGAGATCGCGCGCGTCGAGGAGGCCGCGGCTGCCTTGCGGAGCAACGACTTCCGAGCGGTGGGCAAGCTCTTCCTGGCCTCGCACGCCTCGATGCGCGACGACTTCGAGATCTCGGTGGCGGAGCTCGACACGGCAGTGGAGTCGGCCGTCGGCGCCGGTGCCCTCGGCGCCCGGATGACCGGCGGCGGGTTCGGGGGTTCAGCCATCACGCTGGTGTCCGCCGACCGCGCCGCCGCCGTTCAGTCCGCCGTGGAGGACGCCTTCGCTGCCAAGGGTTTCCGCGCCCCTGACTGCTTCACGGTGATGGCTTCCGAGGCAGCCCGCCGCGACCGCTGACCCAGCCTCTCCCTCACCTCTGCCAGCGGCCCGCACTAGGGTGCGACGCATGCCCGACGAGTCCACCCAGACCTCACCCGCGCCCACGACATCCGCGGAGTCCTCCCCCCTGGCCCGGGGCGAGTCACCGACCGACAAGCCCAACGCCGAGGCACCGCCGGTGCCGCCGACGGACGACCTCGTGACGACGCGGCATACCCTCAAGATCGGGCGCAGGACGCTGCGCTACACGGCGACAGCCGGGCGCATCGTGCTGCGCGAGGAGGTCTTCGAGGACGGAGTCTTCAAGGGGCACAAGGCCAAGGCCGAGCTGAGCGTCACCTCCTACGTCCTCGACGCGCCGCGGGGCACCAAGCGCCCCGTCACCTTCGCGTTCAACGGCGGACCGGGCTCCAGCTCGGTGTGGCTGCACCTCGGCCTGCTCGGCCCGCGCCGGGTCGACTCCGGCGACGTGGGCAACCCGACGCCGCCGCCGTACGGCCTGCTGGACAACACCGAGACGCTGCTCGCGGTGTCGGACCTCGTCTTCATCGACCCCGTGTCGACCGGGTACTCGCGGGCCGTCGAGGGTGGCAAGCCCAAGGACTACCACGGCTTCAAGGCCGACATCGAGAGCGTCGGCGAGCTGATCCGGCTGTGGACGACCCGCCACAACCGCTGGCTGTCACCGAAGTTCATCGCGGGCGAGTCCTACGGCACCATCCGGGCCGCTGCCCTCGCCGAGCACCTGCAGACCCGCCACGGCCTCTACGTCAACGGCATCATGCTGATCAGCTCGGTCCTCGACCTCGCGACGGTCGACTTCGAGTTCCGCAACGACCGTGCCCACGTCGACTACCTCCCGACCTACGCCGCCACCGCCCACCACCACGGCAAGCACGGGCGGAAGTCCCTCAAGACCGTCCTCGCCGAGGCGGAGGAGTATGCCGCGCGCGACTACCCGTGGGCGTTGTCGCGGGGGTCACGCCTCACCGCAGCCGAGCGCGCCGAGCACGTGAGTCGCCTCGCCGCGTTGATCGGCCTGTCCGAGGAGTACGTCGACCGCGCCAACCTGAGGGTCGAGCACGTCCGGTTCTTCACCGAGCTGCTGCGCGACCAGGGGCTGGCGGTGGGCCGGCTGGACTCGCGGTTCACGGGGCAGCTCGTGCACGGCAACGCCGAGAAGTGGGACGCCGACCCGTCCCACGACGCGATCAGCGGTCCCTATGCCGCCGCGTGGAACCACTACGTGCGTGACGAGCTCGGCTACGAGAACGACTTGCCCTACGCGCAGATCTCGGAGCTCGCGTCGACGGAGTGGTCGTTCAAGGAGTTCGAGGGCAAGCCGATCGACGTCAGCTCGCAGCTCGCGAGGGCCATGCGGGGCAACCCCAACCTCAAGGTGCACATCGCCTACGGCTACCACGACGGCGCCACGCCCTACTACGGCGCACAGGACGTCGTGGCGCACCTGGAGATCCCGGAGTCACTGCGCGGCAACATCGAGCACTGTCACTACGAGGCCGGCCACATGATGTACGTCCACGAACCCAGCCGGCTCCAGCAGTCCCGGGACCTCGCCGCGTTCGTGGTCCGGTCCAGCGGGACAGACGTCGGCTGAGCAACCGGTCCACAGCCAGACCATCAGCAGCCCGTCCGTCGGGCGCCACGTCCGTCCGGGGTCACGGCCGTCAGCGGCCTGCCCCTGCGGCGGTCCGGGCGCGCTGCTGCGGGGCCGCCTCGCTCGGCTTGCCGTGCGGCGTGCCACGTGGGGGCTTGCTGGGTCGCGCCGCCTGGGCTGCCTTGACCGCCTCGGCCGCTGCCCGCGCCGCCTCGACCGCCGGATCTGGCGCGGCCGCGTGGGGGGTCTCGAGCGCGTGGACGGTCTGCACTCCCTGGACGCGCTCCACCGGGTCGAGCGCCTCGACCAGCCGCACGGGCCGGCCCTCGGGCTGGCGTGCGTGTTGGAGCTCCTCCCTGCGGTCCGGCGAGGCCTTGCGCAGGCCCTTGTGGGACTTCTCGGTCCCGTAGTAGCCGCCGTAGTAGCCGCTGCCCGCAGCCTTGGGCTCGATCCGGTTGAGCACCACACCCAAGGTGTGGCCCTGCACGGCGTGCAGGCTGGCGAGCGCCGCCCCCAGCTGCGTGTCGAGGGTCTTCCCGGCAGTCACGACGACGAGGGCACCGTCCGCCGCCGCCGTGAGCACGGCGCCGTCGGTGACGGGCAGGAGCGGTGGTGCGTCGATGATGACCATGTGTCCGCTGTCGGCCAGCCAGTCCAGCAGCCGGCGCATCGCCTTGGAGCCGAGCAGCTCGCTCGGGTTCGGCGGGATCCCGCCGGCTGCGAGGACGGTCAGGTTGGGCAGGGCCGCCACGCGCTGAGCCACGTCCGCGAAGTCGACCCGACCGATGAGGACGTCGGTGAGCCCGGCACCCTCGACGAGGCCGAAGGACTCGGCGACGACCGGGCGGCGCAGGTCACCGTCGATGAGCACGACCCGCCGGTCCGACATCGACAGCGCGGCAGCGAGGTTGGCCGCGATCGTCGACTTGCCGTCCCCGGGCAGCGGGCTGGTGACGACGATGACGCGGGGCGGGTTGTCGATGTCCATGAACTGCAGGTTCGTACGCAGCTTGAGGAACGCCTCCGCGGTGTGCACCGGGTCCTTCAGCTTCGGGCGACCGACCACCAGCGGGATGAGCGCGCCGCGCTTGCGGACCATGGCGGGGCTCGCCGGGATCGCGGCCGCCACGGTGACGCCGAACTCGCGCTCGATGTCCTCGGCCCGGCGGAGCTTGCGGTCGAGCTGGCTGCGGGCCACGGCATACCCGAAGCCGAGGAGGAGACCACCGACGAAACCGAGGCCCACGTTGCGGGTCGTGTTCGGCGACACGGGCGAGGAGGGCAGGGCAGCCGACTCGATCGGGACGATGCGCAGGGCCTGGGTCGAGGAGCCGGAGGGGTTCTCGACCTGGTCCACCTGCTGCTTGAGCGCTTGGACCCACGCGTCCGCCAGCTGCTGCGCCGAGCGAGGGGTCGAGGCGCGGGCGCTGATCTTGATGAGCACCGTGTCGAGGGGCTGTGACACCGACACGGCGCCGATGAGGCTGGCGGGGGCGGCGTCGAGGCCGAGGTCGCTGATCACCGTCTGTGCGGTGGCCCGGGACCTCGCCAGGTCGACGTAGGACGCTGCTCGCGACTTGGCCAGGCTGTCCCCGACGGACGCCTCACCGGCGGAGTTGGTGGTGCCGGCGCTGACGAAGCCGCTCGCGTCGGCCTGGTAGACCTTGGGCTGGACCAGGCTGACCCCGGCCGCGACCGCGACACCGAGCAGCACGAAGGCGGCAACGCCGCGCCAGTACGCCCGGAGCACCCTGAGGTAGTCGGTCAGTTCCACTGCTGCTCCTGACGTGCGTTGTCGACGCGCGTGGCTGCAGGGGTGCGGTTGCCCCGTGCAGTGGTGCGGACTGCTCTACTGTGCGGCCTGTGACCGCAGTCGAACTGGAGACCTCCAGCCGCCATGTCGTGGACGCCTTCGGTGTCCACGTCGAGGTGCGGGTGCGCGGCGACCGGGCCGCTGAGGTCGTGGACCGGCTGCCCCGGCTCTGGGAGTTCTGTGCCGCTCCGCCCGGCGCGACCGGCGAGGTCACCGCAGACGTCGTCTTCGACAGCGACCCGGACGCCTGGGCCGCTGCGGATGCCGGAGGCGCGGTCTCCCGCCGCGAGCTCGATGACCTGTTGCAGGCGCTCACCCAGCGGATCACCCTGTCTGCCATCGACGCCCGCGCCGGTGAGTGCCTCATGCTGCACGCCGCCTGCATCGCCGACCCGCTGACGGGCGCTGCCGCAGCCTTCGTGGCGGCGGGCGGCACCGGCAAGACGACCCTGGTCAGCATCCTGGGTCCGGGTCGCTGGTACGTCACCGACGAGACGACCGTGGTGCTCGACGACCGGACGGTCGTGCCCTATCCCAAACCGCTGTCGATCCGCCGCACCCCGGACAGCCTCTTCAAGAACGAGACCCCGCCCAGTGAGGTCGGCCTCGTGGCACCCGCCCGGCGCGTGCGGCTTGCCGCGCTCTGCCTGCTCGAGCGTGACCCTTCCCACGAGGGCGAGCCCATCGTCGAGACGCTGCCCACCCTCGACGCGCTGGTCGCCCTGGTGCCCCAGACGTCGCACCTGCCCGAGATGGCACGACCACTGCAGCGCCTGGCGGCGCTGTGTGAGTCGCTCGGTGGTGTGCATCGGATCACCTATCGGGAGTCGGCCGACTTGGCCGGGGTGGTGGACGGGCTGCTGGCGGACGGGCCGCTGGTGGACGGGCCGCTGGTGGACGGGCTGCTGGTGGACGGGCTGCTGGTGGACGGGCTGCCTGCGGACGAACCAGGGGTGGACGGGCCAGTGGGTGGGACGGCGTGAGAGCGCGGTACCTGCCGGCGGCGGACCGGGTGGAACGGGACGGGGAGGCCGTCGTGCTGGTCGGACGGGAGGTGGTGCGCCTGTCGGCCCTGGCCACCACGCTGCTCGACTCGTGCCCCGACTGGACCCCGGCCTCGGACCTCGTCGACGTGCTGCTGGCCACCTTCGGCCCGGCGCCCGAGGGTGTCGATGCCGTCGAGTCCACCGAGGTGGCACTGCGGACACTGGCCGCCAAGGGGTTGGTGGAACTTGACTGACGCCGTGTGGCGCCGCCAACCCGACGTTGCCGTGGTCCAGTCACCGGGCCGGGTCGTCGTGCTCGACCTGACCACTCCCCAGACCGCCCGGCCCTTCGTCATGGAGGGTTCGGCACACGCCATCTGGCAGGCCCTGGACGACCAGCCGACGACCGCCCAGGTCGTCGCCCGCGTCGCGGATGACTTCGGCATCCCTGCTGCCGAAGTCGAACCAGACGTGGTCGCGTTCCTGGCCGAGCTGGAGTCACGAGGACTGGTGTCGCGCGTGCCGCCTGACCGCACCATGACGACCGACTGAGCTCAGGCGGTGACTGTGATGATCTGGACCGAACCGCCACCAGTCCGGTAGCTGATCGTGTAGGTGGCGGTCCCCGCGTTGCCCTCGTACGTGTACGAGAAGCTCACCGGCACGCTGCTCCCGACCGGCACGATGGTCGTCGTCGGCACACCCACCGTGGTTCCGGTCGTGGCGTCGGACGTCACCGAGAGGACCTCGACGGACCCGGCAGCCGTTCCGGTGTTGGTCAGCGTCATCGTGAAGTTGACCGTCTTCGTGTCGAACTTGTGGGCCGCCACCTTGTCCGCCAGGACCGTGGCAGCCACCACGGGCGCGCCCCCCGACGCAGCCGCAGCGGGCGCGGCTGTCGCCAGGACGATCACCGGCACCGACCATGCAGCCCCGAGCGCGACCGTGCGCCGACTCACCAGCGGCGTGCCGCTGTCCCTGACGATCCCCTGCTGATCCATCGAAACCCCGCTCCCGAGCCCCGCAGACTCGTTTTGATGATGCGCTGAACGTAAAGGACAGGGTTGAGTTTCACCAGCATTTGGTAAAGAAATGAATCTTCAATGACATTGTTTGTCCGGATATGACCTCATTCATTCGACGTATCCACTGATCGTCACCTAGTCCTTTTGGCTGATGGGCGGGTCTCCTCGGCCGGACGGACGCCCGGAGGCGGGCCCGCGGTGTCGGCGGATCCGGGTGTCGCGCGTGTGCAAAACGCGACGGTGCGGCAGAGTGGTCCGGGCAAGGGGCCACGGGGGCCCACCGGTCGCACCATCCGCCGCACCAAGGGGAGCTACATGCGCACACCGGCACTGACCTCGCGCCTCGGCGCAGAGGCACTGGGCACCTTCTGGCTCGTCTTCGGCGGCTGTGGCAGCGCCATCTTCTCGGCGAAGTACCTCGCCCCCAACGTCATGTCCGGTCAGGGCGTCCAGGTCGGCATCGGGTTCCTGGGCGTTGCCCTCGCCTTCGGTCTCACCGTCCTCACGATGGCGTATGCCGTGGGGCACGTGTCGGGGGCGCACTTCAACCCCGCTGTGACGGTCGGCATCGCCGTCGCCAGGCGCTTCCCGTGGCGGGACGTTCCGGCCTACGTCGGCTCGCAGGTCGTCGGGGGACTCGTGGCCGGCCTGGCCCTGTGGGGTATCGCGCGCGGAGTCTCCGGGTTCGACGCCACGGGCAACCTCGCCGCCAACGGCTACGGCGACCACTCCCCCGGCGGGTACACCCTCGTCGCCGTGCTGTGCGCCGAGGCGATCCTGACCGCCTTCTTCCTCTACGTCATCCTCGGCGCCACCGACGACCGTGCGCCGACCGGCTTCGCCCCCATCGCCATCGGGCTGGCGCTCACCCTCATCCACCTGATCTCGATCCCGATCAGCAACACCTCGGTCAACCCTGCACGGTCCACCGCCGTCGCCTTCTTCAACGGCAACGGCGCCCCGGGCCAGCTGTGGGCCTTCTGGCTGGCGCCCGTCGTCGGTGCCGCGATCGCAGGAGCCACCTACCACCTGGTGACCGGCGTCGACCGCCGCGACGAGGACATCACCGGGGTCGTCGACCCGGACGACCTCAAGCCCACCACCTGACGGGTCCACCACCTGGCCGGTTGCGCGAGTATCTTGATATCAAGATACTGTGGTCGAGGTCGAGGGACGACAGTTCGAAGGGCCGATAGCCTGAAGGTCGTCTCCGCACCGCTTCGACATCCAGACCACCTCAGGAGAGAGTCGCCTCCATGGCCAAGATCATCTACACCCTGACCGACGAGGCGCCGATGCTGGCGACCTACTCCTTCCTCCCGGTGATCGAGGCGTTCGCAGGGACCGCCGGGGTCGACGTGGAGACGCGCGACATCTCACTGTCGGGACGCATCATCGCGGCGTTCGACGACCTGCTCCCCGAGGACCAGCGGATCGGCGACGCCCTGGCCGAGCTGGGCGAGCTGGCCACGACGCCAGAGGCGAACATCATCAAGCTGCCCAACATCTCGGCCTCGGTGCCGCAGCTCAAGGCTGCCGTCGCCGAGCTGCAGGCCAAGGGCTACGCCCTTCCGGACTACCCCGACGAACCGACCACCGACGAGCAGCGCGACGCGCGTGCCCGCTATGACAGCGTCAAGGGCAGTGCGGTGAACCCCGTTCTGCGCGAAGGGAACTCCGACCGTCGGGCTCCTTCCGCGGTGAAGAACTACGCTCGCAAGCATCCCCACTCGATGGGTGCGTGGAGCCCCGACTCGGCGACGAACGTCGCGACGATGGGCGTCGACGACTTCCGCTCCAACGAGCAGTCCGTGGTCCTCCCGACGGACGACACCCTCACCATCCAGCTCGTCACGGACAACGGCACGACGGTCCTCAAGGGAGGGCTCACGGTTCTCGAGGGCGAGGTCGTCGACTCCACCGTCATGCGCGTCGCCGCTCTCGACTCCTTCCTCACCGAGCAGATCGCCCGCGCCAAGGCCGACGACGTTCTCTTCTCGGTGCACCTGAAGGCCACGATGATGAAGGTCTCCGACCCCATCATCTTCGGCCACGTGGTGCGGGCGTTCCTGCCCGACGTCTTTGCGACCTACGGAGCGGACCTCGCTGCGGCCGGGCTGTCAGCCAACAACGGCCTCGGCTCGATCATCGACGGCCTGGGCGCCCTGGGCGACAAGGGCGCCGAGATCATGGCCGCGATCGACAAGGGCCTCGCCGACGGCCCACGACTGGCGATGGTCAACTCCGACAAGGGGATCACCAACCTGCACGTGCCCAGCGACGTCATCGTGGACGCGTCCATGCCGGCCATGATCCGCACGTCCGGCCACATGTGGGGCCCGGACGGCGCCGAGGCCGACACCCTCGCTGTCATCCCCGACAGCTCGTACGCGGGCGTCTACCAGGCCGTCATCGACGACTGCCGCGCGCACGGCGCCTACGACCCGACCACGATGGGCTCGGTGCCCAACGTGGGCCTGATGGCCCAGAAGGCCGAGGAGTACGGCAGCCACGACAAGACCTTCGAGATCGCCGAGGCCGGCACGGTCCAGGTCGTCAACGCCGCCGGCGACGTGCTGATGGAGCACGAGGTGGCACCGGGCGACATCTGGCGCGCCTGCCAGACCAAGGACGCCCCCATCCGGGACTGGGTCAAGCTCGCCGTCACCCGCGCCCGCGCCTCCAGGACGCCCGCCGTCTTCTGGCTCGACGAGACCCGCGCCCACGACCGCAACCTCATCGAGAAGGTCACCACCTACCTCGCCGACCACGACACCGACGGCCTGGACCTCCAGATCCTGAACCCGGTCGACGCCGCCACGCTGTCGGTCGAGCGGATCCGCAAGGGCGAGGACACCATCTCGGTCACCGGCAACGTGCTCCGCGACTACAACACCGACCTGTTCCCGATCCTCGAGCTCGGCACCAGCGCCAAGATGCTGTCGGTCGTGCCGCTGATGAACGGCGGTGGCCTCTTCGAGACCGGTGCAGGGGGCTCGGCCCCCAAGCACGTCCAGCAGCTGGTCCAGGAGAACTACCTGCGCTGGGACAGCCTCGGCGAGTTCCTGGCCCTCGCCGAGAGCCTGCGGCACATGGCGACGAGCACCGACAACGCTCGCGCCGAGGTGCTCGGCGAGGCCCTGGACCGGGCGACCGAGCGGCTGCTCAACGAGAACAAGGGCCCGGCCCGCAAGGTCGGTCAGATCGACAACCGTGGCAGCCACTTCTACCTCGCACTCTTCTGGGCCCACGAGCTGGCCACCCAGACCCAGGACGCAGAGCTCGCCGCGTCGTTCGCGGAGGTGGCGCAGTCCCTTGCCGCCAACGAGGCGACGATCAACGACGAGCTCCTGGGTGTGCAGGGACACCCCGCCGACATCGGGGGCTACTACCGGCCCGACGAGGCGAGGACCGTGGCAGTGATGCGCCCGTCGGCCACCTTCAACGAGGCCCTCGCCTCCCTGGCGTGACTCCGCGCGGAATCGGATGCCGCGCCGAGGGGTTGCACCGGACATGAGCGACTGGAACGAAGGCGTGATCGCGGAGTTCCGCGCCAACGAGGGGAAGGTCGGTGGGTACTTCCAGGGCGCGCCGATGATCCTGCTGCACCACATCGGTGCCAGGAGCGGCACGGTGCGGGTGACGCCGCTGGTCTACTTCCCGCAGGACGACGGCTCGATGCTCGTCGTGGCGTCCAAGGGCGGCGCGCCGACCAACCCGGACTGGTACCACAACGTCCTCGCCAACCCGCGGTTCGAGGTGGAGGTCGGCACCCGGACGTTCAGCGTCGACGCGGAGGAGCTCAGCCCGGCCGATCGCGCCGAGCAGTGGCCACGAATCGTGGCTGAACGACCCGGCTTCGGCAACTACGAGACCAAGACGAGCCGGGTCATCCCGGTGCTGCGCCTGCGCCCGGTCGCCTGACCCGCTCGCAGCCGGCGACCGGGCGACGACCGACGAAGGGTGCGCTGCCTCAGATGGCCCGCATCCGGTTGTTGCGCGGGTTGTGCTCGACCTCCGCGAGCCCGAGCTCCTCGAGCAGGGGCGGCAGGTACATGCCGACCCGGCCGCGGTAACCCTTGCGCAGGCCGTACCACCCGCCGACCGGGTTGGACTCCGAGCGGCCCCACGCCTCGACGGTGCCGTCCTTGGCAGGCTTCTGCTCGTCGGCGCTGCCCAGCGGCACCCAGTCACCCTGCTCGCGCAGCCATGCATGGAGATCCTCGACGACCCGCGCGTCGTAGAGCAGCTTGGTCGAGCCCACCTGGCAAACCAGCTGGGCCGGGTCGGCGTCGTCGTCGCGGTACATCGCGTAGTCACCGGTCCCGGGGGGCGTTTTGAGTGCCCAGGGGTCGTCCTTCGTGCCGCTTCCGCTCATCGCTGCTCCTCGGTCGTGGAGGCCTCGTCGCCCCTCAGCGTCATCTTGAACCCAACGTGTGAGGCCGTGAACCCCAACCGCTCGTAGAACCGGTGGGCGTCGGCGCGCCTCTTGTCGGTCGTGAGCTGGACGAGGGCGCAGCCGCGGCGGGCTGCCTCGGCCACCGCCCACCGGATCATCTGCTCCCCCAGCCGCTGGCCGCGGTGGCTGTCCGCGACCCGGACGGCTTCGACCTGCCCGCGCAGCGCGCCACCGCGCGACAGCCCGGGGATGAAGCTCACCTGCATCGTGCCCACCACGACGCCTCCGTCGTCCAGGACGACGAGCAGCTGCGCCGGGTCCGCGTCGATCACCGCAAACGCCCGCAGGTATGCCGCGAGGTCGCCGGGGTCCTCCCGGCCCGCGGCGAGCTGGTCGTCGGCGATCAGGGCGACGACCGCGCCCACGTCCGCGACGGTGGCCCGTCGCAGCACGACCTGGCGGCCGGCTGCCGCAAAGGTTGCGAGAGCCGGCGTTCCAGCGTCGTGGAGCGGACCACCGTCAGCGGGCGCGGCGGCATACCGGCCGGTGGGAGCATCCGAACCCTCGAACCAGGCGTGACCGCGGAACGCGAGGGCGCGCTCGAGGCGCACCCGCGAGCGCTCCATCATCTCGGGGAGGTCGTCCGGCGCGAACCAGCCGACGTCGAGCGACTCGTCGTCGTTGACCCGGGCCTGCCCGGACACGTACGTCGCGGTGAAGCAGAGGTCGAGGTACTGGGCGCGATCGCCGTTCGGGTACTCCTGCGGAGGCAGGGTCCAGACGCCGGTCAGGTCGTCGATGGTGGCCACCACCCCGGTCTCCTCCTCGATCTCGCGACGCAACCCCTCGGCGGGCTGCTCCCCCGGTTCGAGGATGCCGCTGACGAGGGCCCACTGGCCGTTGTCGACGCGGCGCGCGAGCAGGACCTCCCCCTGCGAGTTGCGCACCACCGCACTGACGCCCGTCAGGAAGAGAGGGTGCGTGCCGACCCGCTCACGCAGCGCCAGGATGAAGTCAGGAGTCGGCATGAGACGACCCTAACCACCCGGCTGCGTGCTGCGCGGCGCCTGCTAGCGTCGACGACAGTCACCCCACCAGAGACGCGAAGGGTCCCACCGTGAGCACTGCCCCCGTCAAGGTCGCCGTCACCGGCGCCGCCGGCCAGATCGGCTACAGCCTCCTCTTCCGGATCGCGAGCGGTTCGCTCTTCGGCCCGGACACCCCCGTCGAGCTGCGCCTGCTCGAGATCACCCCGGCGCTCAAGGCGCTCGAGGGTGTCGTCATGGAGCTCGACGACTGCGCCTTCCCGACGCTGGCCAAGGTCGAGATCGGCGACAACGCCGAGAAGGTCTTCGACGGCGTCAACCACGCCCTGCTGGTGGGAGCTCGTCCCCGCGGTCCGGGCATGGAGCGCGGCGACCTGCTCGAGGCGAACGGCGGCATCTTCGCCCCCCAGGGCAAGGCGCTGAACTCCGTTGCGGCAGATGACATCCGCGTGACGGTGACTGGCAACCCGGCCAACACGAACGCCCTCATCGCCATGAGCAACGCGCCCGACATCCCGCAGGAGCGGTTCTCGGCGCTGACCCGCCTGGACCACAACCGCGCGATCAGCCAGCTGGCTGCCAAGACCGGTGCGGTGGTCACCGACATCACCCACATGACGATCTGGGGCAACCACTCGGCCACGCAGTACCCCGACCTGTTCCACGCGGAGGTGGGGGGGCGCAACGCCGCCGAGCTCATCAACGACGAGGCGTGGCTGGCCGACACGTACATCCCCACGGTCGCCAAGCGCGGCGCTGCGATCATCGACGCCCGGGGCGCCTCCTCCGCCGCCTCGGCCGCGTCGGCGACGGTCGACCACGCCCGCGACTGGGCGCTCGGCACGGCAGAGGGCGACTGGGTCTCGATGTCGGTGCGCTCCGACGGCTCCTACGGCGTCCCCGAGGGCCTCATCTCCTCCTTCCCCGTCACCACGAGCAACGGCGACTGGCAGATCGTGCAGGGCCTGGAGATCAACGACTTCTCCCGCGCCCGGATCGACGCCTCCGTCAAGGAGCTCGAGGAGGAGCGCGAGGCGGTGCGCGGTCTGGGCCTGCTCGGCTGACCCGGCCACGCGCCACCTCGAAGCGGCCGTCCCTGCTGGGGGCGGCCGCTTTCACGTCGCTGCCGACCGCACTTGGTGCCGGGAGATCGTCACGCAGCCCCGATCCCACGCCAGGATGACCACCAGGTGGCAACAAGTCCCGCACGCGCCGCACTTGGTGCCGGGAGATCGGCACCGGGGCCCGATCCCCGCCCCTGATGACCACCAGGTGGCAACAAGTCCCGCGCGCCCCGCACTTGGTGCCGGGAGATCGTCACCGGGGCCCGATCCCCGCCCCTGATGACCACCAGGTGGCAACAAGTCTCGCGCGCGCCGCACTTGGTGCCGGGAGATCGTCACGCAGACCCGATCCCACGCCAGGATGACCACCAGGTGGCAACAAGTCCCGCGCGCCCCGCACTTGGTGCCGGGAGATCGTCACCGGGGCCCGATCCCCGCCCCTGATGACCACCAGGTGGCAACAAGTCCCGCGCGCCCCGCACTTGGTGCCGGGAGATCGTCACGCAGGCCAGATCCCGGCCCCTGATGACCACCAGGTGGCAACAAGTCCCGCGCGCCCCGCACTTGGTGCCGGGAGATCGTCACGCAGACCCGATCCCACGCCAGGATGACCACCAGGTGGCAACAAGTCCCGCAGTCAGCCGCGGGGACGCAGGTCGAGCACCGACGTGATGAACGCCAACGCCACCCCGAGGACCGCCATGGTTGCCACGTCGACGCCTCGCGATCGGACGGCAAGGCCACCGCTGCGCGCGGTGGGGAGCACCAGCCGCAGCAACGCGGCCAAGCCGAGGCCGCCCGCGATCACGTAGCCGGCCGGGCGAACCTCGTCGAGAAGGAACAGGACCACGCCGAGCAGGAGCACCGGGGCGGCGACCCACCACCAGCCCAGGCGCGGCGCGGTCATCCGGGTCAGGCCGAGGTCTCGACGAGCTGACGCTCGGCGGCTGCCACGATGTTGGACAGCAACATGGCGCGGGTCATCGGACCCACGCCTCCGGGGTTCGGGCTGACCCACCCGGCCACCTCGGCCACGTCGTCAGCGACATCTCCGGCGACCTTGGACCTGCCGTCCTCGGCGATGATCCGGCTGACGCCGACGTCGAGCACCGCGGCTCCGGGCTTGACCATGTCGGCCGTGATGAGCCCGGGCTGGCCGGCTGCGGCGACGACGATGTCGGCCTGGCGCACCTCGGAGGCGAGGTCGCGGGTGCCGGTGTGGCACAGGACGACCGTGGCGTTCTCGCTGCGTCGGGTGAGCATCAGCCCGAGCGGGCGACCCACGGTGATCCCGCGACCGACCAGGGCCACCCGTGCGCCGGCAATCGGCACGTCGAACCTGCGCAGCAGCTCGATGCAGCCGGCGGGGGTGCAGGGCAGCGGCGCCGGCTTGCCCAGGACGAGCCAGCCCAGGTTGGTGGGGTGCAGCCCGTCGACGTCCTTGGTCGGGTCGACCCGGGACAGCAGGGCGAACTCGTCGAGCCCGGTCGGCTGCTGCACGAGGAACCCCGTGCACTCCGGGTCGGCGTTGAGCTCGTCGATGACGGCCTCGACCTCGGCCTGCGTGGCGGTCGAGGGCAGGTCGCGACGAATGCTGGTGAGCCCGATCTCAGCGCAGTCCTGGTGCTTGGCGTTGACGTACCACCGGCTGCCTGGGTCATCGCCCACGAGCACGGTGCCGAGCCCTGGCACGACGCCGTGCTCGCGCAGCACGTCGACCCGTCCGCGGAGCTCGTCCTTGATGGTCGCCAGGACCGCTTTGCCGTCGAGGATGCGTGCCGTCACGAGCCCGTATCCTGCCACGCCGCCGCCTCACCTCCGTCGGCGACCACGAATCGCCGACGAATCACCGGGCCTCAGGACTGCGCCTGGGCCGCGAGGGCGGCGATCGCCTGGGTGAAGCACTCGGCCGGTGGCGTCACCAGCCCGGCGCCCACCTGGCCGGTCCCCGCCACGCGACCGGCCATGCCGGTGTTGATCTGGGGCAGGATCCCGGTGCGGGCCACAGCGGCGACGTCGATCCCGGTCGGCGTCCCGCGGAACTCCAGGATGGGCACCTGATATGCCGTGTGCTCGCCGACGGTGATCTCGTACATCGTGCGCGTGGCCCGCAGGGCGAGCGGCACGTCGCCGCCGACGAAACGCACGATGGCCGGGGCGGCCGCCATCGCGAAACCGCCGATGCCCGCGGTCTCGGTGATCGCCGAGTCGCCGATGTCTGGGTTGGCGTCGTCCGGTCCGTAGGAGCCCAGGAACAGGCCCTCTGGGGTGTTGGCCGGGCCCGTGAACCACTGAGCCCCGGTGCCGGCGGTCCGGATGCCGAAGTCGGTCCCGTTGCGGGCCATGGTGGTGACGACCGTGGAGCCCGGAATCCCTTCCGCCGCCAGCGTCGAGAGCTTGCAGGCCGGCATACCAAGGTTGAGGAAGAAGTGCTCGTTGGCACCCGAGAAGCGCACCGCCTCGGCGATGTCGGTCGACGACCCGTCGGCGACGATGAGCGAGGGGAGCAGCTCGCGCAGCAGCATCAGCGAGCCAGCGCGGTTGCGGTTGTGGCCCTCGTCGCCCATCTGGAGCATCTGGGCGATGATCGACTTGACGTCGATGGGTCCGGCGGCGCGGATCGCCTGCTGCAGCAACGGCCCCAGGACGGAGTTCATCCAGTGCAGCCGGTCGATGACCTCGGGGCCGAAGGCGCCGTAGCGCAACACCTTGCCCAGTCCCTCGTTGAGCGAGCACCAGGACGTGTGGTCGTGAACTTCGTCGCGCAGCTCGTAGACCCACATCGAGGGTGAGATCACGCCGGCCATCGGACCCACGGCGTCGCGGTGGTGGCACGGCTCGAGCTGGACGTCACCGCGGGCCAGGGCGGCCTCCGCCGCCTCGGCCGTGTCGGCCATCCCCTCGAAGAGCATCGCGCCGATGAGGGCGCCCTTGAGCGGGCCGGACGCGCGGTCCCACTCGATCGGAGGACCCGCGTGCAGGAACGTCCCGCGCTCGAGCCCCAGCGCCTCCTGGGCCGGACGCACGTCGACGAAGTCCGCCCCGGCGGCGGTCATCCGTTGCAGCGCAAGGGCGTTCGCAGCGGTGCGGCGCGCGTCCCCCAGGACGATGCCGAGGTGGGGTGCCGTCCCGTCGAGCGGCGGCTGCCAGTCCGTCTCGGTCACGACGACCGCCTGGTCGCGCAGGGCGTCGGCGAACATCGAGGCGCCGGCCGTGGCGAGCACCGGGTCCGCGCCGAGCAGCCCGTGCAGAGTCGCGGTCATCTGGATCCTCCGGTGGGGTCGGCGTCGGACAGGAGCGACAGGGCCGTCCTGGTGGCTTCGGCGTTGGACAGGTGGACCGATGCGCCGGCCTCGGAGAGTGCCGCAGCCGTGACGCCGACGTCCTGGGGGTCGCCGCGGGTGCCGGTGAGCGAGACCACCACCGGCAGCTCGCGCCCGCCGGCCCGCGCCGCCTCACGAGCACGACGAATCGCTCCGGCCAGCTCGGGCCCCGGGGCGGGATGGGCACCATGACCCAGGACCAGGTCGAGCAGGAGCACTCCGCAGTGGGGGTCCTCTCCCTCCGCTGCGATCCGTTCCAGCCGCAAGGTCGGGTCGATCATCGGGTGTGCCCTGCCCCGGGTCAGCCCGTCGTCGCCGAAGTCGATCACGACGTGGTCGTCGGCCCGCAGGCCCGCGTCGAGCGCCAGCTCAGGAGCGAGCGGGATGTTGGACCGTATGCCGCCGAGCTCACCGCTCGCGACCAGCATCGCCTCGTCCGCCAAGGTGCCTCCGCAGAACAAACCGCGCAGATACCTTCCACTCGGCGCTTCCCCTGCCTGCGCCCCCGCCCCATCGGTCTTCGCGGGATCCGACGTGCCGGGACCCGTCGGGTCCGGCAAGGACTCGGGGTCGAGGAGGGGCTGCCACGAGGGCCACGTCGGAACGTCCCGCCCGGACTCACGGAGGAAGGCCTCGACGGCCGCCGTCAGGTCGGGGCGACCTGCCCCGAGCGTCGCCCAGTGGACCGGCTTGCCCAGCCCCGCGGCATACCCCTCGAGGTCGGCGAGCACCTCGGCGACCGGCGGCTTGGAGACGACGATGATCGACTCGGTTGCTGCGTCCGCGGCGAGCGCCGCGAGCGCCTGCCTCGTGGAACGCCCACCCACGGCAGCCGAGAGGTCGCGCCCCCCGACCCCGAGGCAGTGGCTCACCCCCACGCCGGCGGCATCGAGCAACGCCATCACCTGCTGCGCGCCCGTGCCCGAGGCCGCCACGATGCCAACCGGTCCCCGCTCGACGACGTTGGCGAAGCCGAGCGCGACCCCGCCGACCACGGCAGTCCCGCAGTCCGGACCCATCACGAGCACGTCGCGGGCGGCCGCGGCGTCCTTGAGCCGCACCTCGTCCTCGACCGGCACGTTGTCGGAGAAGAGCATCACCGAGACGCCCCGGTCGATGGCGTCGAAGGCTTCGACGGTGGCGTACTGCCCCGGGACGGAGACCAGGGCGAGGTTGGCCCCTCCGACGGCGACGGCCCGGCCGAGCGTGCGCGGCGCGGGCGCTTCGCCGAAGCCACCGGCCCTGGAACCAGCCGACTTGAGGGCGGCCAGCGCGGTCTCGAGGGCGGCCAACCCGTTGGCGACGCCGTCCTCCCCGTCGGCTCGGATCGCGACGACGAGGTCGTTGGGCTGGGCGCTGTCCGGCACCGAGAACCCCATGCCGCCGATCACCTCGAGGTTGAGCTCGGTGGCCATGGCGACCTGGGCTGCGGCCACGCCCGGCGCCCCGGCGACCTGCCGGGAGACCTGCATCAGGCTGACTGAGTCGTAGTAGGCCCCGCCGCGCAGTTCGAGGTGGTCGGTCACTGAAGGCTCCTGTGGGTCATGGCCGGTCCAGGGGGCTGGGCGAGCGGATCGGTGTGGTCCACCCTGTCGAGGGGGAAGAGGGCCCCGAGGGCGTCGAGGGCGTCGAGGGCGTCGAGGGCGTCGAGGCAGCCCGCGAGCCCGCCCAGCAGGTCGGCCCCCGACGAGTGGCCGATGGCGAGCACCGCCCGGACGGCCAGGTCGACCTCGCCGGACGCGGCCGGGTCGGTGGGGTCGAAGCCCGCGAGAGCCTCGGTGAGGCGCACGACTGGCACCACGGCATACCCCTCGGCCGCCTCGGTGAGCAGCGCGGCCGAAAGGCTCGTGGTGGTGCTGAGCCTCGGGAGCACCGCGTGCCACAACCGGTCCACCAGTGAGTCCGAGCCGCGCGGGTGCAGGCGCAGGCCGAGAAGCACGCCGCACAGGACGTCGTCGCCGCTGGGGGTCAGGCCGGGGCCCGTGCCCACGAGCGCGTGCACCCGATCCGGGAGGGCGTCCCGGTCACCCTTCGCAAGGGTCTCGGTCAGGCTTCGCGCAGGGGTGCGCCAGCCCAGGCGAAGGGACGAGAGGCGGGCGCCGACGCGACCCTGGTGGACCGCCGCGCTGTGGACCGGGTGCGGCCTCCACCTGCGGACGGCCCGGATCGTGACGTAGGGCAGAAGCACGTCTCCGCCGCCCACGACGACGTGGTCGCCCGGCTGGACACCCCACCCGACGGTGGGCAACGGCGTGGCCACGGCCAGGGCCGTCGGCAGACGCAGGCCGCCGGGCGTGACGATGGGCAGGACTCGCGCGTGACTGCCCACCTGGAGGTACAGCGCCGTGGGGAAGGTGGCGAGGACCGTCGCCCTGCGAGCCGGCCCGTGCACCAGCGCGACCGCGCGCTCGGACACCGCGGCAGGCCACAACGGCTCGGGCCCAGTCGCGAGCTCTGACGCGAGCCCAGTCACGGACGCTGTCACGAACGACCTCCGGCGCGGACGGGTTCCTCGTTTCCTCGGACTGACGCAGCGACGCTATCGACTGCCGTTACAGTCGCCTCATGGTGAATGTTGCCAAGGATGGCAGCCTGGTTGACGCGGAGTTGCCAGCGGCCCCCCCGACCCAGGCGCCCAGCCACGACCTCGTCGGCGGGGTGAGCCTCGAGGCCGTGTTGGCCCTGCCGTCGCTCGCCGGCGCCGAGCTGCTCCAGGACCCCGAGCAGCCGCCACGCGGCGTGATGCGGGCCTCGCTGCTCGGCGCCGCGCCGGACCCGCGCCAGCACCTCGTCTGCGCGGACGCCGACACCGTCGCGGCGTGGGAGGCGGCCGGGCGCGACCCGTTCGAACAGTCCTCGGTGGACGGCGCCACGGCCATCGCCATCGCCGGCGGCACCGCCGTCCAGCTCCGCGACTGGCGCACCCGAGCTGCCGCGACGGGCCTCCCCCTGGTGCTGGCCTCCGCCACGGCCGCGCCCGAGCGGATGGTCACCGACGTCCTCGGCGCAGTGCTGGACCAGCAGTCAGGCATCCTCCAACGGGTCGAGGAGGCCCACCAGATCCTGGTCGGGGTCGTGCTGGCCGGTGGCGGGCTGGAGGACCTCTGCCAGCGCCTGGCCGGCTTTCTCGGTGGCGCCGCGATGGTGACCACGAGCGACGGTCGCGTGCTGGCCAGGGCAGGCTCGGAGGACGACCTCGCCGCGGCCCTGGCCCTCGACTGCTTCGACCGCACCGGGCGGCTGATCACCGAGCACGAACCGGTCGGCATCCGCCCCGCGCACGGCGCCAACGCCCGTCGCGCCATGGTGCGGATCGCGGCGGGCAACCTCAACCACGGGCTGCTGGCCGCGTTCGTGGGTGACCGCCCCCTCACCGCCGACGACGTCCACCTGCTGGAGCGCGCGGCGACAGTGGCGGCCCTGGCCATCACCAAGGAGCAGGCCGTCTCTGCGGTCGAGAGCAAGTACCGCGCCGAGTTCCTGCGCGACGCCCTGTCGGGACGGGCCGGCTCCCCCACCGAAGCAGTTGCCCACGCGGCCTCGCTGGGCTGGGACATCGACCGCAGGCTCGTGGTGGTCGTGGCCGAGACCGACGAGGACGACGCGCACTCGACGCGCCCCCCGGAGGAGGTCGGGGTCCTGCAGGAACGCTTCTCGCGGGCGTGGAGCCAGGCGATGGCGGTGCGCGATCCACGAGCCCCCGTCATGGGGTTCAGCCAGGAGGTCGTCGCCTTGTGCGGCGTCTCCCCGAGCGCGGACACCGACTCCATCATGCGCACGGTCTCCGAGGTCGTCCGGGTGATCAGCGGCATCGGCGGCGGCGGCCGGCGCACCTTCTCCACGGGCGTCTCGCGGCCGATCGACTCGGTCGCGGACCTGCCCCAGGCCTACGAGGAGGCGCTCAGCGCGGTGAGTGTCGGGCGCCAGCTCCACGGCGACTCGGCGGTCACCCACTTCGACGGCCTCGGAGTCTTCCGCCTCCTCGCGCTGATCCCCGACAGCGCCGACCTGCGCCGGTTCGTGGACGAGTCGCTGGGCGGCCTGGCGGCCGACGACTCCCCCGAGAACGTCGACCTGCGCCGCACGCTCTCGATCCTGATCGACACCAACATGAACGTCGCCGAGACGGCCCGCCAGCTGTTCTTCCACTACAACACGCTGCGCTACCGGATCGTGAAGCTCGAGAAGATGCTCGGCCCCTTCACCACCGACCCCCAGCTGCGGCTCAAGCTGGCCCTGGCCCTCAAGGTGCACCAGATGCGCGGCATCTGACCCCGCAGGTATGCCGCCTGGGCATGAAGGTGCCGCGCCCTCTGGCGGGAGGGACGCGGCACAGCCCATTCGACTCCTGCCGAGCCCGCAAAGCGAGCGCGCCACTCCGCATACTCTGCCGAAAGCCGCTCCGGCCCCGATAGCAACAATTGCCCAATGCAGCGGGCGGTCTGGCCGCTAGTTTTCGCCTATCCCGAACGGGACTGTGGGCCACGTCACCAAGGGTGGCCCCGCTGGTGGATAAGGAGTCCGCATGTCATTGGGCCTGGGTTGGAAACTGCACGGAGACGGTCGCACCATGGGCCCCGACGACGTCGTCGCTCCCGATGAGCGACTGTCGTGGGGCAAGACGGTCGGGCTCGGCGCCCAGCACGTCGTGGCCATGTTCGGAGCGACGTTCGTCTTTCCCCTGATCATGGGGCTCAACGCCCAGCTCGCGATCATGATGAGCGGGGTCGCGACGATCTGCTTCCTCCTGATCGTCAAGGGCAAGGTCCCCAGCTACCTCGGGACGTCGGCCTCGTTCGTCGGCGCCGTCGTCGCCATCCGGGCACAGGCGGGGGCCACCTCCGCCACCGTCACGGGTGCGATCCTCGTCGCGGGTGTCGTGCTGGCGCTCGTGGGCGTGCTCATCCACTTCCTCGGATCGAGCGTGCTGCACAAGGTGCTCCCGCCTGTCGTGACCGGTGCCGTGGTCATGCTCATCGGCTTCAACCTCGCCCCCGTGGTCGCCAACATCTACTGGCCACAGGACCAGTGGGTTGCGCTGTTGGTGATGACCTTCACCATCATCTGTGCGGTCGCCTTCAAGGGCTTCATCGGCCGGATCGCGATCTTCCTCGCGCTCATCTTCGGCTACGTCGTGTCGTGGCTGTTCGACAAGGGCTTTGGCCAGATCACGGCCTTCGACCCCGGCGCCGGCAAGATCACCACGCACTTCCGCACCAACTTCCAGGGCATCAAGGACGCCGCGTTGTTCGGGTTCCCCCCGCACACCGAGGTCGTTGCCGGCAAGGAGGTCGTGGGCTGGCACGCACCCTCGTTCTCGATGGCCGCCATCCTGTTGGTCGTTCCCGCCGTCATCGCCCTGATCGCGGAGAACACCGGCCACGTCAAGGCCGTCGCCGAGATGACGAAGACCGACCTCGACCCCTACATGGGCCGAGCCATCGCCGCTGACGGCTTCGGCACGGTGGTGGCCTCCGCGGTGGGTGGCTCGCCGACGACGACCTACGCGGAGAACATCGGGGTCATGGCGGCGACGCGCGTCTACTCGACGGCCGCCTACTACGTCGCCGCGCTCGTCGCGATCCTGTTCGGGTTCTCCCCGAAGTTCGGTGCCCTCGTGGCGTCGACCCCCGGTGGCGTCCTGGGCGGCATCACGGTCGTGCTCTACGGCATGATCGGCCTGCTCGGCGCCAAGATCTGGAAGGAGAACGGCGTCGACTTCGGCAACCCGATCAACTTGGTGCCCGTCGCCGCGGGCATCGTCATCGGCATCGGCAACGTCACGCTCAAGTTCACCGACAGCTTCTCCCTCACCGGGATCGCGCTCGGCACGATCGTGGCCGTCGTGGCCTACCACGTCGCCAAGGCGTTGGCACCCGCCGAGCTGCGTGCTCGGGCCGAGGGCACGGTGCTGACCGTCGGCGGCAAGGACACCTATGGCGACAGCGACGGGATCGACGACCTGTACCAGGGCGACACCCGACGCTGACCCCCCTGGTGTGGGCCCTCGATCCAGCATCGGGGGCCCACACCCTTTCCCCCGCCCACCGCTCCAGTGCGGAACTAGCCCCCACCGACTCGAGAAGGCAGGATCAGTCCGTGAAGCCCGCCCCGTTCGTGCACCACGCCCCTCGCACCGTCGCAGAGGCGGTCGCGGTGCTGGCCGAGGTCGGGCACGAAGGCAAGGTCCTGGCGGGCGGCCAGAGCCTCATCCCGATCCTGAACATGCGCCTCGCCTCCCCCGCCCACCTGGTCGACATCAACCAGGTCGCCGGCATCGCCGACGTGACCGTGAGTGACACCGAGGTGCGGGTGGGTGCGTTGGTGCGCCACGCGCAGCTCGAGCACCACGACGAGGCGTATGCCGCGTTGCCGCTGCTGCGCCAGGCGCTGGTCAACGTGGCGCACCCCGTCATCCGCAACCGGGGGACCACCGTGGGCTCGATCGCCCACGCCGATGCTGCCGGCGAGATGCCCGCGATGCTCGCCCTCACCGACGGGGTCGTCGAGGCGGTCTCAACGTCCGGCTCCCGCGAGATCGCTGTGGCCGACTTCTTCCAGGGCGCCCTCGAGACGTCCCTGGAGGCCGAGGAGCTGGCTGTCGCGGTGCGGTTCCGGCGGTTCGCTGTCGGCACGGGCACGGCCTTCATGGAACGCGCCCGCCGACACGGCGACTACGCGATGGCCGGCGTGGCCGCCGCGGTCCGCACGACCGACGGTGTCGTGGCGGACGCCCGCCTGTCCTTCGTCTCGGTCACCGACGTCCCCCGCACCCTGGACGTGACGTCCCTGTTCGTGGGGCAGGAGCCGGGCGCCGTCGACTGGTCGACGTCGGCCGACCTCGTCCGCGACGCCATCGAGCCCGAGGGCGACATCCACGCCACCGCCGAGTACCGAGCCATGCTGGCAGCCGAGCTCGCCCGACTGACGTTGGCCGAGGCCGCCGCGAGCTCCCTTGCCTGGCAACGGAGCTCACACGACACGGAGGGTCCAGCAGCATGACCGAACCGGCCATCGAAGAGCTGCTCGACCTGACCGTCACGGTCAACGGGGTCCCCCGCCACGCGAAGGCTCCGGCCCGACGCCTGCTGTCCGACTTCCTGCGCCACGACCTGCGACTCACCGGCACCCACGTCGGCTGCGAGCACGGGGTCTGCGGTGCCTGCACCGTGCTCGTCGACGGCCAGCCGATGCGGTCCTGCCTGATGTTCGCGGTCACCGCCCAGGCCCACGAGATCACCACGGTCGAGGGCCTCGGCACCATCGAGGCCATGGGCCCGGTCCAGCAGGCGTTCACCGAGTGCCACGGCTTGCAGTGCGGCTTCTGCACGCCCGGCTTCCTGACCACCATCACCGCCTACCTCGAGGACCACCCGCACCCGACCTCAGAGGAAGCTCGCGAGGCGATCTCGGGCAACCTGTGCCGCTGCACCGGCTACCAGAACATCGTGAAGTCCGTCCTGCGCGCAGCCGAGATCCGTGCCGAGCGCGGACGCGCGGGGTATGCCGCGGAGCCGGGCACGCGGCATCCCGCTGAGCTTGCGAGCGGGGAGCTCGCGACCGGGGAGGCGACGTGACGACCCAGATGTTCGGGGCGCGCGTCACCCGCAAGGAGGACCCGCGCCTGGTCACCGGCGGCGGTCGCTACCTCGACGACATGGGTCACGGCGCGCTGGCTGCCGCCTTCGTGCGCAGCCCGCACGCCCACGCCCGCATCGTCGACATCGACGTCACCGACGCGTTCGAGATCGACGGACTCGTCGGGATCTGGACCCACGAGGACCTGCCGGGCAAGGTCGGCGAACCGCTCCCCCTGCTCATCCCCCACCCCACCCTGACCCACGGCCGCACGCAGTTCGCCCTGGCGCGTGACGAGGTCAACTACGTCGGCGAGGCGATCGTCATGGTGGTCGCCCGCGACCGCTACGTCGCCGAGGACGTCTGCCAGCGGATCCGGGTGGACTACGAGCTGCTCACCCCCGTCGTCGGGATCGCCAACGCCCGCGACGGGTCGGCGCTGGTCCACGAGGACGTGCCCGGCAACGTCGCCTGTCGCATGCTCCAGGAGGTCGGCGACGTCGACGCGGCCATCGACGCCGCGCCCCACACGCTGGAGCTGGACCTCGACATCGAGCGCAGCGCCTGCATGCCGATGGAGGGCAAGGGCGTCCTGGCCCGGTGGGACACCGACAAGGGTGAGCTGCGCATCTTCTCCTCCACCCAGACCTCGACGGGGGTCCGGGCAGCCGTGGCCGCCAAGCTGGACCTGCCGCTCGCCAAGGTCGAGTGCATCGCCCCTGACGTGGGCGGCGGCTTCGGGGTCAAGATCAACCACCCGTGGCCCGAAGAGGTCCTGATCCCTTGGGCCGCAAGACTTCTCGAGCAGGAGGTGAAGTGGACCGAGGACCGTCGCGAGCACTTCATCTCCAGCGCGCACGAGCGTGGGCAGCTGCAGCAGATCCGCGTCGGCTTCGACGACGACGGGCGCATCCTCGGCCTCGACGTCAAGTTCTGGCACGACAACGGCGCCTACACCCCCTACGGCATCATCGTCCCGATCATCACCTCCACCCAGCTGCTCGGTCCCTACAAGCCGGGCGCCTACCGGTGTGAGTTCTGGTCGCTCTACACCAACACCGTGCTCGTGACTCCCTACCGCGGCGCCGGACGGCCGCAGGGCTGCTTCGCCATGGAGCGCACGATGGACGCCATCGCCGACCGCCTGGGTCTCGACCGGGCCGAGGCGCGGTCGCGCAACTTCATCCTCCCGAGCGAGATGCCCTACGACCACGGGCTGCTCTTCCAGGACGGGCGGCCGCTCAAGTACGACTCGGGCGACTTCCCCGCCTCGCTCGCCAAGCTCAAGGCCCTCGTGGGCTGGGACGACTTCGCGGCCTACCGCGCCCAGGCCGAGGCGGAGGGTCGCCGGGTCGGGCTGGGCATCGGCTGCTACGTCGAGGGCACCGGCGTCGGCCCCTACGAGGGCGGTCACATCCAGATCGAGACGAGTGGTCGGGTCAACGTGTCCACCGGCCTGACCTCGCAGGGCCAGGGACACGAGACGTCGTTCGCCCAGATCGTCGCGCAGGAGCTCGGCGTGCGCCTGGAGGACGTCTTCGTCACCACCGGCGACACCCGCCGGATGCCGTATGCCGTCGGCACGTTCGCCTCCCGCGCAGCGGTGATGAGCGGCAACGCGATCGCCCTCGCCGCGCGCAACGTCAGGGCCAAGGCACTTCGCATCGCGGCGGACGCCCTCGAGGTGTCGGCCGAGGACCTCGAGATCGTCGACGGCGTCGTGCAGGTCAAGGGCGCCCCCGGAACCACGATGTCCTTGGGCACCATCTCCGTCATGTCCAACCCGTTGCGCTACGCGTTCGACGACGCGGCCAAGGCGGCCACTCAGTTCGCCGGGAGCAACGACCCCGACAAGCCCCCCGTCGCCGACGACGACGAGCCCGGCCTGGAGGGCAAGGACTTCTACTCGCCGACCCAGGCCACCTTCGCCAACGGCATGCACGCGGCGATCGTCGAGTCCGACCCGGTCACCGCCGAGATCCGCATCCTGCGCTACTGCGTCATCCACGACTGCGGCAACATGATCAACCCGCTCATCGTCGAGGGACAGGTCCACGGCGGCGTCGCCCAGGGCGTGGGTGGAGCGCTCTACGAACGGATGGTCTACGACGAGTCCGGGCAGCTGCTCAATGCGAGCTTCATGGACTTCCTGATGCCCTACGCCTCCGAGGTGCCGCACATCGAGACCGACCACCTCGAGACCCCGTCGCCGCTGAACCCGTTGGGCATCAAGGGTGCTGGCGAGGCCGGCTGCATCCCCGTGACGGCGGTCATCGCCTCGGCCATCGAGGACGCCGAGGGCTTCCCGATCACCTCGATGCCGATCTCCCCGGTCGAGCTGTGGGAGCTGCGCCAGCGGCACGCCCGCGGTGAGATCCCCTCGCTCGCCCGCACGCGGCACGCCTCGGCCCCACCTGCACCCACCACGTCGTCAGGCTCCGCACCCGCCCCGCCTGCCCAGGAGGCACCATGAAGATCTCCGGCACCGCCGCCCTCAAGGCGACGCCCCAACAGGTGTGGGACGCGTTCCACGACCCCGAGGTGCTGGCCCGCTGCCTGCCCGGCTGCGAGGCGCTCACCGAGGTCGGCCCCGACGAGTACGCCATGACCGTCACGGCGGGTGTCGCGGCGATCAAGGGCACCTACGAGGGCAAGGTCGCGCTGCGTGACCCGCAGCATCCCGAGCAGTTCACGATGAAGGCGCAGGGCGCCGGCGGCCCGGGCACGGTCGACGCGGACGTCGTGGTTCGCCTCGCGCCTTCGGCCGGCGGTGGCACGGACCTGAGCTACGACGCCGACGCAGCGGTCGGCGGGGTGATCGGTGGCGTCGGTCAGCGGATGCTCGCCGGTGTGACCAGGAAGATGGCCGGGCAGTTCTTCGAGGCGGTGGACGACGACATCGCCGGGGTCCGCAAGGAGAAGAAGGCCGGCAAGTACGTCAGCCCCGGCGTCTCCGTCGAGGAGGTGCCCAGCGGCCCCCGGCCCATCCAGGGGGTCGGCACCTCCACGGCAGCGTACGGCGGCCGTCCGTATGCCTGGGGCGTCCTCACGGGCGGGGCGATCGCGCTGGCCGGGGTTATCGTGGGATGGGCGATCGGAGGACGTTGATGCGTGCATTCACAGCCGCTGCCATCCAGCTCGCGCCGGTGCCGGGACCGTTGTCCCCGGAGTCGGTGCGCAAGAACCTCGACAAGTGCGTCGACTTCACGCGGCGCTGCGTCGACGCGACGGGCGCCGAGCTCGTCGTGCTCCCCGAGTCGGCGACGACGGGGTTCACCCCCGACTGCACGACCGAGGAGCTGTGGGACCTCGTGTCGGAGATCCCGGGTCCCGTGACCGAACCCGTGCAGGCGGTGGCCCGCGACCTCGGTGTTTATGCCGTGCTGGGCACCTACGAGCGTGGGCCCGAGCGGGGGGTCGTCTACAACTCCTCGGTGCTGATCGACCGCTCTGGTGACGTCATCGGCGTCTACCGGAAGACCCACCCGTTCTGCACCGAGCACGTGGACGGCGGCGGGTGGGTGACCCCCGGCAACACCGTCACGGTCTGTGACACCGACCTCGGCAGGATCGGCATGATCATCTGCTTCGACGGCGACTACCCCGAGCTGTCCCGGATCCAGGCCGTGCAGGGGGCTGAGGTGATCGCCCGGCCGTCGGCACTGCTGCGGTCGGCCGACATCTGGGAGCTGACGTCTCGGGCACGCGCCTACGACAACCACGTCTACGTCATCGGCGCCAACGCCACCGGCATCGACCCGGCGGGGGTGCTCTACTTCGGCAACTCGCACATCGTGACGCCGAACGCCCACATCGCCGCCAAGGCCGCGTCGCACGAGGGGTGGGTATCGGCCCTGCTCGACCCGGCGACGGCCCTGTCTTCGCTCACGCCGGGCTCCAACATCGGCCAGGGCTTCGACCACCTGCGGGACCGCAACCTCGACCTGATCCGCAACCACCGCGACGAGCTCGAACGCCCCGCGGAGACGTCCTTCCCCCACTGACGTCCTTACAGCGCGGAGGCGAACCCGGCAGGATGGGCGCCATGGACTGGACCCTCGAAGTTGTCATCCTGCCCGTCTCCGACCTGACGTCGGCCATCGAGTTCTACCGCGACAAGGTCGGCTTCCACCTCGACCACCGCACCACCAATGACTTCATGGACGTCGCGCAGCTGACCCCCGAGGGCTCCGGGTGCTCGATCGTCATCGGCACCCTGCCCTCGCAACAGGAGATGACGCCCGGCTCGATGCGTGGCCTGCAGCTCGTGGTCGCCGACGCGGCCGCGGCCCGCGAGGAGCTGACCGGCCGGGGGGTCGAGTGCAGCGAGATCACCGTGTTCGACGAACGCGACGGGGGCACCTTCTTCGGTTTCGCCGACCCCGATGGCAACACCTGGGGCGTCCAGCAGCTCAAGGTCCGTGGCGAGAAGCCGCTCATCCCCCTCGACCACCGAGGCCGCTTGGGAGCGGACCAGCCGGAGCCCGGACCGGAGCCCACCTAGCAACTTTCAGAAAGCGAAACCAGCCTGCACGATCGCGAAGGCCGGTTTCACGTTGTGGAGAGACCTTCGCGGCCGCGAGCCATGGATCGACCTGTACGGACCACACCGCGGTCGATCCGAGGCACCAGTGGCACGAATGCACCTCGGCAACGAGACTGACCGGCATGCCGCTGCCCACCAGCACACCCTCGGCCCAGGGCGTCGACGCGCTCGGCCTCCTCGCCGTCATCGACGCCCTCGAGTCGGACGGTCACGACCCGCACAGCCTCCTGGTCGCAAGGCACGGCCACGTCGTCGCGCGCGGGTGGTGGGCGCCCTATGCCCCCGAGCGCGTCCAGCTCGTCTACTCACTGAGCAAGTCGTTCACGGCCACGGCGGTCGGGCTGCTCGTCGACGAGGGACGGCTCTCGCTCGACCAGCCGGTCCTCGACCTGCTGCCTCCCGGCGACCTGCCTGCCGGGGTCGACGTACCCGACCGCTACCGGCGGCTGACCCTCGGCCACTGCCTCACGATGGCGACCGGTCACGACGGGGAGGGCTGGGGTCCCGACGTCACGCGGGCGACCTACGACCAGCCCAGCGAGGGCGACCGCACCGACCCCGTGCTGGCCGCGATCCTCGCGTCCCCGCCCGAGCACGAGCCGGGGACGGCCTGGGCCTACAACCAGACCGCCACCTACCTCGCCGCGGGTGCCGTGCGGGGGGTCACGGGCTCGTCGGTGCTGTCGCTGCTGCGCGAGCGGGTCCTGCCGCTGCTCGACCCCCGCAGCGGGGGCGACGTGGTGTGGCACCGCACCGTGACCGGCCGTGAGCTGGGGTTCTCGGGGATCCACGTCGGCTCCGAGGCCATCCTCGCCCTCGCGCAGCTCCACCTCGACCACGGCCAGTGGGACGGGTCCGCGCTGCTGTCGCCCGATTGGGTCAGGACGGCCACGACACCGACCGGCCTGCCCAACCGTGAGGCCGACCCCAACCCCGACTGGCGCGAGGGCTACGGCGTCTCGTTCTGGAGCGCCCGGCACGGCTACCGCGGTGACGGCGCCTACGGCCAGTACGCCATCGTGCTCCCCGAGCAGGACATGGCGGTCGCCATCACCAGCGAGACCCTCGACATGCAGGCCGTCCTCGACCTGCTCTGGGATCACCTCCTGCCAGCCGTCGGGCACGTGGACGAGAGCGGCGACGAACTCGCCGACGCCGCACTCGAGGAGCGGTTGGCCACCCTGGCGGTCCCCACCCCGTCGTCCTCGGCCCAGGGCCCGGAAACCGGGTGGTGGGTGCGCGCCGAGGACAGCACCCTTCCCCCTGCATATGCCGCGATGAGCCTCTCGCCCGGCGGCGCGGCATACGAGATGGTCCTGGACTGCCACGGCACCAAGGTGGTCCTCGACGTGGGCGACGGCACGTGGGCGTCATCGACGCTCGCCGTGGGTGGCGTCGAGCTGCCCGTCGTCGCCTCCGGCGGCTGGGACGGTGACGGCTGCTTCAGTGCGGACGTCCGCCTCATCGAGACCCCACACACCATGCGCCTCCACACCCGCACCGACGGCACGGTGCATCTCGGCTGGCGCGCGGTGCCGATGCTCGGAGCCGACCCGCTCCGGAGTGCCGTGCGGGGGCCGGCGCTCCCCGCGCAGGACTGACGACACAGCCTTCACCGGCGTGGTTGGCAACATGTGCCAAGGCGAGGTGGACGCCTGACCGGTTGAATCTCACCCATGGCTCAGCGGCGGATCAGGATCGGTATCGACACGGGCGGCACGTTCACGGACGTGGTGGCGTTCGACGAGGACTCGGGCGAGATGGTGACGACCAAGACGCCGTCGACACCGAGCAACCCGGCGGACGGCTTCATCAACGGCGTCGCGAAGGTGCTGGACCTCATGGGTGCGGCCGGGCCGGACATCACGGCGGTCTGCCACGGGACGACGGTCGCGACCAACAAGCTGCTCGAGGGCAAGGTCGAACGGCTCGGCTTCATCACCAGCGAGGGCTACGAGTTCATGCTCGAGATCGCCCGCCAGGCGGTCCCTGACGGCTACGGCAACTCCTACTTCTGGGTGAAGCCGCCTCGCATCGTGCCGGCGGACGCCGTGCGCACGGTCGGTGGCCGGATGGACTTCCAGGGCAACGAGCTCCGGCCGTTCGACGAGGCCACGGCCGTGGCTGCGGCCCACTGGTTCCGAGACCGCGGGATCACCACGCTCGGCGTGTGCTTCCTGCACTCCTACGCCAACGACTCGCACGAGCTGGCGATGCGCGAGATCCTCCAGCGCGAGCACCCCGAGGCGATCGTGTCGATCTCGAGCGAGGTGCTGCGTGAGTACCGCGAGTACGAGCGCTCGATGACGACCCTCGTCGACGCGGCCGTGAAGCCCAACGTGAGCCGCTACGTCACCAACATCCACACGCGGCTCGACGACTTCGCCAGCGGGATCCCCTTCTACATCATGAAGTCCAACGGCGGCGTGCTGTCGGCGGACGAGGTCGTGCACCAGCCGATCACGACGGTGCTGTCCGGGCCGGCAGCGGGCGCGCTCGGGGCCGGCCTGATCGCCAAGCGGGCCGGGTTCCCCAAGGTGCTGACGTGTGACGGCGGGGGCACGTCGACCGACGTCAGCGTCGTCCTCGACGGCGAGCCCACCCTGACGACCGAGGGCACCGTCGGGGCCTACCCCAGCAAGATCCCGATGATCGACGTGGTCACCGTCGGCGCCGGTGGGGGTTCCATCGCCTGGGTCTCCCCCGAGGGCACGCTGAAGGTGGGACCGCACTCCGCCGGCGCCGATCCCGGCCCGCTCTGCTATGCCAAGGGGGGCACCCAGCCGACGATCACCGACGCGCACGTCGTCCTCGGCCGGATCCCTCCGCACCTGCTCGGCGGCGAGATCCCCCTCGATGTGGACGCCGCTCGCGCGGGCATCGACGCCCTGGCCGACCAGCTCGGCATCGACCCGGTCCGGTGCGCCACCGGCATCCTCGAGATCTCCGCGTGGAACCAGGCCAACGCGCTGCGCCAGGTCTCGGTGAAGCGTGGCCTGGACGTACGCGACTTCATGCTCACGACGTTCGGCGGCTCCGGCTCGCTGCTCGGCTGCCGGCTCGTGGACATCCTCGACCTCGCCGGGGTCGTCGTCCCGCAGAACCCGGGCAACGTCTCCGCCTTCGGGCTCCTCACCGTGGACGTCAAGAACGACTACGTCCAGACGATGGTGTCCAAGCACGCCACGCTCGACTACCCGGGGGTGCAGAAGACGTTCGACGAGCTCACCGCCAAGGCCGCGAAAGCCCTTGACGGAGAAGGCTTCCCGCGCGACGAGCACCGCTACTCGCGCACCGTCGACCTGCGCTACTTCGGCCAGGCCTTCGAGGTGCGCGTCGCCGCCCCCGAGGGCGCCGTCGACGAGGCGTATGCCGCGGGCGTGGCCGATGCGTTCCACGCGGAGCACCGCGCGTTGTACGGCTACGACTTCCGGGACGACCCGACCCAGCAGGTCGAGTGGGTCAACCTCCGGGTGACGGGAGTGGGCCCGATCACGCGTCCCGAGCTGCGCGAGGTCGAGACCCGCGACGCCGCGACTTTGAAGGCCAGTCCGGGTGATGGTCACCACGATCCTTCAAACTCGGCCGGTTCTGCCGCCTTGCCCGCGCCCACGAGCACGCGGGCGGTCTGCTTCGACGCCGACACCGGGACCGCCGACACCCCGATCTACTGGCGTCCGGACCTGCGGGCCGGCGACACCCTCGACGGTCCTGCGGTCATCGAGGAGTTCGGCTCCACCGTGCCGGTCCACCCCGGCTTCACGGTGCGGGTCGACTCCATCGGCAACCTCGTCATCACGCGGAACCCCCCAGCAGCCCCCATCACCTCAACAGAAGGTGCGCGATGAACAACGCCGGCCTGCCCACGGCATACGAGCACGGCAACCGGCTCACACCTCCGGGAAGCACCGTCGACCCGATTCTCGTGGAGATCGTCCAGGGGACGCTGGCCAGCGTCGAGATGGAGGTCGAGACCGCCATCGCGCGCACCAGCCGCTCCCCCATGATCCGCGACGCGCACGACTTCCGGGCGGGCATCCACGACCGGCAGCTGCGCAAGCTCACCGGCCGGTCCTACTCGGCCCTCGTGCACCCGATCGCCCGCGACTTCCCGCTGTCGGAGATGAGCGAGGGGGACGTCTTCTTCCACAACGACGTCTACGAGTCCGAGGGCGGCATCGGGCACCTCCCCGACCTGTGCGTGACGGTGCCGGTGTTCAGCGGCGGTGAGGTCGTGGCGTTCGTGCAGGCGTTCGGCCACCACGACGACATCGGTGGCGCGGTGCCGGGCTCGATGCCCAGCAACGCGTCCAGCGTCTACGAGGAGGGCCTGGCGGTCCCGCCGATCAAGCTGTGGGACAAGGGAGTTCCCAACAAGGCCGCCCTGCGGATCATGACCCGCAACTCCCGCATGCCCGACTCCCTGGCGGCCGACCTCGACGCGGAGTGCTCGGCCTGCCTGATGGGGGCCCGGCGGCTGTCCGAGCTGTTCGAGCGCTATGGCCGCGACACAATCGAGGCGGCGTTCGACACGATCCTCGACCAGACCACGGAGACGTACCGGCGAGAGATCCTGTCCAAGATCCCCGACGGCACCTACGTCTGGGAGGACTACGCCGAGCACGACGGCGTGGACGACCCCAGGCTGCACACCCAGCGGATCACCCTGACCAAGGAGCCCACGGGGGGTCCTGGTCCGGGGGACGGGGGCCCTCGGCTCATCATCGACTTCACCGGCACGGCACCGCAGGCCAAGGGGCCGATCAACCACTGCGGTGACTACGTCGGCGGCAACTTCCTCAAGAAGTGGCTCGCGCCGATCCTGCGCAACCTCGCCGACACCCCGGAACGGATGGCCGAGCTCGACGTCAACGAGGGCATCGTGCCGCTCATCGAGATGCGCTTCCCGGACAAGGGCACCCTGCTGACGCCGATCTTCCCCGCCCCCACGAACGCCCGGACCTTCGTCATCCTCAGGCTGCTCGGGGTGCTGGCCGGCGTCGTGGCCAAGGCCGTCGACGGCAAGATGCCCGCCGACCAGGAGACGATCCGCTACACCGGCGTCTACGGCAAGGACCGCGACGGCAACGACTACCTCATGCGCGAGGTGCTCGGCGGCGGCTCGGGAGGGCGCTACTACGCCGATGGCGAGGACACCATCCACGTCGTGCCCGACTCGCGGAACCTGCCCACCGAGTTCACCGAGAGCCGGTTCCCTTTCATCGTCGAGCGGCTCGGGCTCGCCGTCGACTCCGGCGGCGCTGGGCGCTTCCGCGGTGGCCTGGGCTACGAGAAGCAGATCCGGATGCTCAAGGACGCGCACTTCATGTCCATCGCCGACCGGTCGATCCTCGCCTGCTGGGGAGTCAAGGGCGGCAAGGCCGGCAGCTCCTTCAACGTCACCATCGACCTCGGCGGTCCCGACGAGCGCGAGGTCGACGCCCTGGCCGATGCCGAACCGGTCAAGGCGGGTCAGGTCATCAGGATCCGCACCACCGGCGGCGGTGGCTGGGGTGACCCGCTCGAGCGTCCCTACGAGGACGTCGAGCGCGACCTGCGCTGGGGCAAGGTGTCCTTCGAGGGCGCCCGCGCGGCATACGGCGTGGTCGCCTCGGGGACCAAGGACGCTCCGGTCGTCGACACAGCGGGTTCCGACGCCCTTCGCGCCGAGCTGCGCGCCGCCCGCGCAGGCGAGGAGCCGTTCTTCGACCGCGGCCCCGGCTACGCTCGCCTCGCCGACGGCAAGACGTCGGCCGACGTCGACTGGATGTGAGCAGCCTCGTGAACGCGCCCCTTGAGGACATCGTCGTCATCGACCTGTCGCGAGCCCTCGCCGGACCCCACGCGGGAATGATGTTGGGAGACATGGGCGCCCGCGTCATCAAGGTCGAGTCGCCCGGCACCGGTGACGACACCCGCGGCTGGGGACCCCCGTTCGTCGGGCCCGAGGACGACCCCATCTCGACGTACTTCCTCAGCGCCAACCGGAACAAGGAGTCGATCACCCTCGACCTGAAGTCCGACGACGGTCGCGATGTGCTCACCCGGCTGGCGACCCACAGCGACGTGCTGATCGAGAACTTCCGGCCGGGCGTCCTCGACCGGCTGGGCTTCTCCGCGGCCCGCCTCCACGAGCTCAACCCCCGACTCGTCATCCTGTCGATCAGCGGGTTCGGGCACGACGGGCCCCAGGGCGGAAGACCCGGCTACGACCAGATCGCCCAGGGTGAGGCCGGGCTGATGTCGGTGACCGGACCAGCTGCCGACACCCCCCAGCGCGTGGGGGTGCCGATCGGTGACCTGCTCGCCGGGATGTACGGCGCCTACGGGGTGGTGACCGCACTGCACGAGCGCAACACCACCGGTGTCGGGAGGGTGGTGCGCACGAGCCTGCTGGCTGCCCTCGTCGGCGCCCACGCCTTCCAGGGCACGGCCTACACCGTGGCCGGTCACGTCGGGCACGCGCAGGGCAACCACCACCCCTCGCTGTCGCCCTACGGCCTGTTCCACTGCCAGGACGGTGACATCCAGGTGGCCTGCGGCAGCGAGTCGTTGTGGGTCAAGCTCGCCCAGGCCTTCGACATCGACCCTGCCACGCCCGGCATGGCCACGAACCGCGAGCGCACCGTGAACCGCCCCCAGGTGACGGCCGCCCTCAACGCCGCCTTCGCGGCATACCCCCTCGACGTCCTCCTCCCGCGCCTGGCCGAGCTGGGCATCCCCGCGGGCGAGGTGCGCAGCATCGACCGCGTCTACGACTGGGACCAGACGCGTTCGCAGGGACTCGTGCTCGACATCGACCACCCCGTCCTGGGGCACATCGAGATCCCTGGGCCACCGATCCGCTTCGACGACAACGCGTATGCCGGTGGCCGCAGCGAGCACCTCGCGCCACCGACGCTGGGCCAGCACGACGAGAGCGTGCGCGCGTGGCTCGACGAGATGGACGCACCGCCGGACTGAGCGCAGCGACCGGACTTACCATCGGGGAGGTGGGCGTGCAGGCGCAGCAACCGAGGCAGGAGATCCGGTTCTGCCGCGCGCCCGACGGCGTGCGGATCGCGTATGCCGTGCACGGCACCGGTCCGCCGATGGTCGTGGACTCGTGCTGGCTGAGTCACCTGCAGTACGACTGGCAGTCCCCGGTCTGGCGGCACTACCTCGAGGAGTGGGGTCGTCGGAACACCGTCATCCGGTTCGACGAGCGCGGCCACGGCCTCTCGGACCGAGGCGTCACCGACCACAGCCTCGCGGCGCGGCTCGGCGACCTCGAGGCCGTCGTCGACGACGCCGGGATCGACCGGTTCGCGCTGCAGGCGATGGCCCAGGGCGGGCCGGTCGCGATCGCCTACGTCGCGAAGCACCTCGAGCGCGTCTCCCGGCTGGTCTTCTACGGCAGCTACTCCGGACAGCAGTCGAAGGACCCGACCGAGGCCGAGATGAACGACACGCTCGACGCGCTGATCAAGGTCGGCTGGGCGCGGCCCGACTCGGCGTTCCGTCGCGTGTTCACGTCCTTGATGATCCCCCGCGCCACCGAGGAGCAGCACACCTGGCTCGACGAGCTCCAGCGGGTCTCGACCGACGCCGACACCGCGCGGAGCTCACGTCGCCAGCGCCTGGCGGCCGACAGCAGCGCCCTGCTCGCGGAGCTCGACCTGCCCACCCTCGTGATCCACTCACGCGGCGACCGGATGAACGACTTCGAGGAGGCCCGCTACCTCGCGGCGGGCATCGAAGGGGCCCGACTGGTGGCCCTCGAGAGCGACAACCACATCGTGCTCGAGGACGAACCCGCCTGGCAGGTCTACTGCGCGGAGCTGCGTGACTTCCTCACTGACGAGGGCTCGGCGCCCGCGAGGCCCGCCTCCGGGCACCCCCAGTCCCTCGACGGGTTGTCCACGCGCGAGGTGGAGATCCTGCAGCTCGCCGCGCGGGGGATGGACAACGACACCATCGCGACCGCGCTGACGCTGAGCGTCCGCACCGTCGAGCGCCACCTCAGCAACGTCTACGCCAAGCTCGACCTCCACGGGAAGTCCGCCCGCACCGCGGCCGTCGCCCGCCTGCTCACCCGCGCCTGACGGCATACACGCACTGCGGCATCCTCCACGCACCCCGAAGTTGGGTACCTCCACGGATGCCGCCCTCCTCCGGGCAGTCCTACCTTCGGGATCGCAGGGGCAACCGGACGAACGAGAGCAAACAAAAGGGGAAGGACGGCATGACAACCCAGACATCAGGGACGGCGATCACCGACACCGACGAGGACCGCGCCCTCAAGGCCAGGCACAGCGCGATGTGGGCGCTCGGGGACTACTCCGCCGTGGCCAGCGAGGTCATTGCCTCCCTCGGCCCGATCGTGGTCGAGGCAGCCGGCATCACGGCCGGGCAACGCGTGCACGACGTCGCGGCCGGATCCGGCAACGTCGCCCTCCCGGCTGCGCGCACCGGCGCCGAGGTCGTGGCCACCGACCTCACCCCCGAGCTGCTCGACAAGGGGCGCCGCGACGCCGAGGCCGAGGGCCTGACGATCGCCTGGCGGGTCGCCGACGCGGAGGCGCTGCCCTTCGCGGACGGCGAGTTCGACGCGGTCGTGTCGTGCGTCGGCGTGATGTTCGCGCCGCACCACCAGGTGGTGGCCGACGAGCTGGTCCGCACCTGCCGGCCGGGCGGCACGATAGCCCTGCTCAGCTGGACGCCGGAGGGCTTCATCGGGCAGATGTTCGCGACCATGAAGCCGTACGCCCCGCCGCCGCCTCCCGGCGCGCAGCCCCCGCCGCTGTGGGGCCACGTGGACCACGTGCGCGACCTGTTCGGCGACCGGGTCGAGGGGCTCACGGCGCGACAGCAGGACCTCGTGGTGGACCAGTTCGCGACGCCGGAGGAGTTCCGCGACTTCTTCAAGGCCAACTACGGCCCGACCATCGCCGTCTACAAGGCCATCGCCGACGATGCCGACAAGGTCGCGGCCCTGGACCGTGACCTCGTCGCCCTGGCCGAACGGTTCGACCGCGGTGACGGCTACACCGTGCTCGACTGGGAGTACCTGCTGGTGACCGCCGCGCGAGTGTGACGGACGCCGCGACCGGCCCCAGCGCCAACGCGTCAGCCCGCCCGGAGTCCGGGCGGGCTGACGTGGTCGTTCGTGGCGCTGGGCGCCGGGTGAGGGGGGGTGAGGGGCTCCGGGCTCAGGCGGTGCGGACCGGGCGACGGTTGCGCAGCTTGCGGCGCACCTGCTTGCCGATCGCCTGAGCGGCGATGCCGACACGGTTGCGACCGGGCTCCGGGTTCGGGAGCGACAGGGAGATGACCTGGCCCCACGCGGACGCGACCTGCTTGTAGAGCGGCCCCGTCGTGTAGGTCAGGCCGTACCGCTCGCAGATCTCCTGCACCCGCGGGGCGATCTCGCCGTAGCGGTTGCTCGGCAGGTCGGGGAACAGGTGGTGCTCGATCTGGTGGCTCAGGTTGCCGGACATGATGTGCAGGGCCTTGCTGCCCGAGATGTTGGCCGACCCGAGCATCTGCCGCAGGTACCACTCGCCGCGGCTCTCGCCCTCGATGGACGCGCGGGCGAAGGTCTCGACGCCCGAGGGGAAGTGGCCGCACATGATGATCGAGTGCGTCCAGACGTTGCGGACGAAGTTGGCCGTCGCGTTGGCCGCGATGGTGTGCAGGAACGACGGGCCCGACAGCAGCGGGTGGAGGAGGTAGTCCTTGCGGGCCTGGCGCCCGACCTTGCGCAGCACCATCTTGCCGTTGCGCTTGAACTCCTCCTTGTCACCGCGGCCGGCGAGCTGCTTGCCGATCTCGAGGTCGTAGGCCGCGATGCCGTACTGGAAGAAGCACATGTTGACGAAGTTGTAGATCGGCTGGCCGAGGTAGGCCGGCGTCCAGCGCTGGTCCTCGTCGACGCGCATGATGCCGTAGCCGAGGTCGTTGTCCTTGCCGATCACGTTCGTGTAGGTGTGGTGCAGCTCGTTGTGGCTGTGCTTCCACAGGGCGGCCGGGGTGGCGCTGTCCCACTCCCAGGTGGTCGAGTGGATCTTGGGGTCGCGCATCCAGTCCCACTGGCCGTGGAGGATGTTGTGGCCGACCTCCATGTTGTCGAGGATCTTGGCGACCGACAGGCCGGCGGTGCCGACGATCCAGGCCGGCGGGAAGATCGAGAACAACAGCACCGCGCGCGAGGCGAGCTCGATCTTGCGCTGCACGTCGATCACCTTGCGGATGTATGCCGCGTCCTCGGCCCCGCGGGAGTCCAGGACTCCCTGGCGCAGCTCGTCGAGCTCCATGGCCAGGGCCTCGACGTCCTCGGCGGTCAGGTGCGCGGTGGGGTCGGCCTTGCCGGAGCGCTTCGGCACGTGGCGACGCTCGGCGATGGCGGTCGACAGCCGGCTGTTCGTGGTCCGGGTCGCGGTGCGCACGGAGGGGGCGCCCGGCGCCTTGGGGGTGGAGGCAGCGGAACCATCGATCGTGAGGTCAAACTTCTCTGCGGTGGCAGTCATGACGTCTCCTTAGAGGTCGATCTCGCAGTGGCCGGCAGCCGCCGACACACAGGTCTGGATGCGGATGCCGTCGCCCTTGGCGGCAATGGTGAGGTCGCCGCTGCGCAGGTCGCGCACGGCACCCTCCTTCAGGGGCACGACACAGCCGAAGCAGATGCCCATCCGGCAACCGGACGGCATCAGGACCCCGGCGGCTTCGCCGGCGTCGAGGATCGGGGTCGAACCGTCGGCATCGACGGTGATGCGCTGGGTACCGAAGGTGACCGTGCCACCCTCGCCCTCGGCGATGATGACCGGGCGGAAGCGCTCGGTGTGGAGTCGGTCGGCGATCTGGGCGTCGGCCCAGGCCGCCTCGAAGGCGTCGAGCATGCCCGTGGGGCCACAGGCCCACGTCTCGCGGAAGCGCCAGTCGGGCACGAGCTCGTCCAGCGAGTCGGTGCCGACCATTCCCTGGGAGTCGGTGTGCCGCTCGACGAGGCGGATGCGGCCGGCCTCGGCCCACTCGCGCAGCTCGGCGGCGAAGATGACGTCGGCCTCGGTGGGCGCGGAGTGGATGACGACGACGTCCTGCAGCTCGTCGAGGTGGTTGCGCAGCATCCCCATCACGGGTGTGACGCCCGAGCCGGCAGTGACGAACAGCGCGCGGGCCGGACGGGCCGACGGGAGCGTGAAGTCACCGGTCGCCTGGTCGAGGTGGACCAGGGTGCCAGCCTGGAGGGCGCGCACGACGTGGTTGCTGACCTTGCCGTCGGGGATCGCCTTGACGCAGATCGAGATGATTCCGTCCGGGGCTTCCACCGGGGAGGTGAGCGAGTAGGCGCGCCAGTTGCGCACCCCGTCGACGTCGACGCCGATCCGGATGTACTGGCCGGGCACGTGGCCGGCCCAGGAGCGACCGGGCTTGATGCGCACCGTGACGGCGTCCCGGGTCTCGGGGGTCACGGAGACGACGCGACCACGGAGGTCGGCGCCGGCGCGCATGGGTGCGATCAGGTCGAGGTAGTCGTCGGGCAGCACCGGGGTGACGACTGCCTCGGCAACTCGGCGGAGAACCGTGCGCAGGGACGGCCGGGGTCTCGTGGACCCTGGCGTCGTGCGGAGCGGGAGAACTGCGGTCATAGTTCCACTATGGGCGATCAGGTAGGGTAATTTCCTGACCACAGCGCGTGAGAATCGCGACCAGAACTGTTCGCAAAGGACAAAAGTCCATGGTGACGTCGGCCAGCGGGACCGCTGCTGAGCACGCGGCGGAGCTCAGTATCCCACCTGAGGTGCAGAGTGAGCTCAAGCGCGCTCTCCCCCAGGTGGCGGCCGACGCCGTCCAGGCCATCATCGTCGAGGTGCCCAGCTACGCCGAGGCCCGCGACTACCTCGTCGGCAACATCGAGTCGGCCGTGCAGGTGGCCCTCGGCAGCTTCCTGACCATGGCCGCCCGGTCCGACGACCCCAGCTCGCCGCTCGGGCCCGCGCGCCAGGCGTCCTACGCCCTGGGCCGCGGCGAGGCCCGCAGCGGGCGGAGCATGGACGCCCTGCTGTCCGCCTACCGCATCGGCGCCCGCGTCTCGTGGCGCGAGCTGTCGGCCGTGGGGGTGCGGGCCGGGATGTCCGCGCCCCTCCTGGCGCAGTTCGCCGAGCTGGTGTTCGCCTACATCGACGAGCTCTCCGCGGCCAGCGTCGCCGGTCACGCCGACGAGCTCGCCACAGCGGAGCGCAGCCAGGAGCGCCGGCTCGAGCGGCTGGCCCTGGACCTCGTGCGCGGCGCGTCCGACGAGGTGACGACCCGCCGCGCGGAGCGTGCCGACTGGGCCCCACCGACGACGGTCACCGTGCTGCTGGTCCCGGACGAGCGGCTGCACCAGGCCCGAGCCCTCGTCGACCCGAGGTCGCTGTACCTCGGCGAGGACCTGCCCGACCTGGCCGCCTCCGAGGACTACGTGGCCCTGCTGGTGCCCGACCTGCGAGCGCCCGCGCGACGTCGGCTGCTGCGGTCGCTGCGCGACTACGGCTGCGTGCTCGGTCCCGCCAGGCCGTGGCTGCAGACGGCCGCCTCCTACCGGCGGGCGCTGCGGGCGGCGCGCCTGCTGGCCGTCGAGAACCCCCGCCACACCACGGCATACGACACGGACGCCCACCTGGCCGAGCTGGTCCTGAGCGCCGATCCCGAAGCCCTCACGGACCTCAGGGCCCGCGCCCTCAAGCCGCTGGACGACCTGTCCCCCGCGGCGCGGGAGAAGCTCGTCGAGACGCTGCGCCTGTGGCTGCTGTTCGGTGGGCGTCGCGAGGCGGTGGCAGCCGGGCTCTTCGTGCACCCGCAGACCGTGCGCTACCGCATGGGGCAGCTGCGCGAGCTCTTCGGCGACGACCTCGACGACGCCGGGGTCGTGCTCGACCTCGTCCTCGCGCTGGGCGTTCCCCCCACGGGCGAGACGCTGACGCCCTAGGCTCGTCGCCTCGCACCCGGGAGGTGGCATGTCAGACCCGTCCAGGCCCTCGCGCCGACTCGGCGGGCTCGAGCTCGCCACGACCGTGCTCGACGCCGACAGCTGGGTGTCGTGGGACGGCCCGGTCCGCGAGGTGGCGACGGAGGGTTCGGCGTATGCCGCGGAGCTCGCCGCGGCCCGCGAACGGTCCGGTGCCGACGAGGCCATCATCACCGGCGAGGGACGCATCCGGGGGCGCCGGGTCGCCCTCATCGCCGGCGAGTTCCGCTTCCTCGCCGGTTCGATCGGCAGCACGGCCGCGGAGCGGGTGGTGCTCGCGTTCGAGCGCGCCCGCCGCGAGGAGCTGCCGCTCTTCGCCGCCCCCTCGTCGGGCGGCACGCGCATGCAGGAGGGGACGCCGGCCTTCGTGGGGATGGTCAAGATCAGCGCCGCCTGCGCCGAGTTCAAGGAGGCCGGACTGCCCTACCTGGTCTATCTGCGCCACCCGACGACCGGCGGCGTCTTCGCCTCGTGGGGGTCGCTCGGGCACGTCACGGTGGCCGAGCCCGGCGCCATGATCGGGTTCCTCGGGGCCCGGGTCTACGAGGCGCTCTACGACCACCCGTTCCCCGAAGGTGTGCAGACGGCCGAGAACCTCTTCGAACACGGCCTCATCGACGCGATCCTGCCCGTCGAGGCGCTCGCGGAGGTGGCCGACCGCGCCCTCACCGTGCTGACCGGCCCCCGGCAGGACCTGCCCGACGTCCCCGAGGTGCCCAAGGAGCAGCTCGCCGACACCCCCGCATGGGAGTCGATCACCCGCTCGCGGCGCACCGACCGGCCGGGGGTGCGCGCCCTCCTGCGACTCGGGGCGACGGACGTGCTGCCCCTGCACGGCACCGGGCAGGGCGAGTACGACCCCGGGATGCTGATGGCCCTGGCCCGGTTCGGGGGCGCCCCGTGCATCGTGCTGGGTCAGGACAGGGACCGCCAGACCCTCGACGAACCGTTGTCCCCCAAGGGACTTCGCGTTGCCCGGCGTGGCATGAAGCTGGCGCACGAGCTCAAGCTGCCCCTCGTCAGCATCATCGACACCGCGGGAGCCGCACTCTCCAAGGAAGCCGAGGAGGGCGGGATGGCCGGTGAGATCGCGCGCTGCCTCGCCGAGCTGGTGATGCTCGACGCGCCCACCGTCTGCGTACTGCTCGGTCAGGGCACCGGGGGTGGCGCGATCGCCGTCATGCCGGCTGACCGCGTGATCAGCGCGCAGCACTCGTGGCTGTCCCCGCTGCCGCCCGAGGGCGCCTCGGCCATCCTCCACCGCGACACCAGCCACGCCCCGGAGCTCGCCACCAGCCAACGGGTCCGCTCGCTCGACCTGCTCCACGCCGGCATCGTGGACCGGATCGTCGCGGAGCACCCCGACGCGGCCGACGAGCCCGAGGAGTTCTGCCGCCGGATGTCCCAAGCCATCCAGCACGAGCTCGCCGTCCTCGCCCGCGAGGACCCGGCCGCCAGGCTGGCCGCGAGGCTGGAGCGCTACCGCCGCCTGGGGTGAACGTGAACACATCTGCCAAGGCGGGTCCGGCCATTGGGCAGGTCCTGCCAACGTCATCGGCCGTCGCGGATCCCTAGGCTCGCCGCACGGACGACGAACGGAGGTGGCATGCGGGTCCTGATCGCGCTCGGCGGCAACGCCATGACCGGTCCCGACGGCAGCGCCACCCCCCAGGCCCAGCGGGAGGCCATCGGGCGGGCGATGGGACACGTCGCCACGGTCGTCGCGGCGGGCCACGAGGTCGTCCTCACCCACGGAAACGGCCCGCAGGTCGGCAACCTGCTCGTCAAGAACGAGCTCGCGGCCAACGTCGTCCCACCCGTCCCGCTCGACTGGTGCGGCGCGCAGACGCAGGGAACCATCGGGTTCACCATCCTCGACACGCTCGAGCCGGCTCTCGCCGCACGGGGGCTGAACCACCCCGTCGCTGCCCTCGTGACCCGCACGCTGGTCGATCCCGACGACCCCGGTTTCGCCACGCCGACCAAGCCGATCGGCCGCTTCCTGCCCTACGACCAGGCCCGGCCGCTCATCGAGCACGGCGAGACCTGGGAGGACCGCGGCGACAAGGGATGGCGTCGCGTCGTAGCCTCACCCGCGCCCGTCGAGGTCCTCGAGACCCACACCCTGCTCACCCTCCTGCACGCGGGCTACGTCGTCGTCGCGGCTGGGGGCGGCGGCATACCCGTGGTGCGTGACGCGGACGGCACCGTCCGCGGTGTCGAGGCAGTCATCGACAAGGACCTCACGGCAGCGGTGCTCGCCCGCGCCATCGGCGCCGACGCGCTCGTCATCGCGACCGACGTCGAGAACGCCGTCCTCGACTTCGGGACACCGCAGGCGCGAGCCGTCGGCCGCGTCACCCTCGCCGAGATGGAGGGGTATGCCGCGGACGGCCAGTTCGCGTCCGGCTCGATGGGTCCCAAGGTCGAGGCCGCCATGCGGTTCGTGCGTGACGGCGGTGGGCGCAGCGTCATCACCGCCCTCGACCGCATCGCTGACGCGCTCTCCGGCGAGGTCGGCACCGTGGTGACCGACCGGCATACCGAATCGTCAACAACCGCAACGTCATCAGGAAGGTAACTCCCGTGCCCGAGCCCATTGAGGTCCGTAAGGTCCCGATCCACAGTGTGTCCGACGCGAGCGAGCTGGCCAAGCTCATCGACGACGGGGTGATGGACGCCAGCCGGGTCATCGCCATCATCGGCAAGACCGAGGGCAACGGCGGGGTCAACGACTACACCCGCATCATCGCCGACCGTGCCTTCCGCGAGGTGCTGGTCGCGAAGGGCGCACCATCCGACCAGGTGAAGCAGGTGCCGATCGTCTGGTCCGGTGGGACCGACGGGATCATCAGCCCGCACGCGACCATCTTCGCGACCGTCCCGGCCGACCAGGCCGAGCAGTCCGACGAGGCGCGGCTGACGGTCGGGTTCGCGATGAGCGAGCCGATCCTGCCCGAGGAGATCGGCTACACGGGCATGATCGAGAAGGTCGCCGCGGCCGTGCGGGTCGCGATGGACAAGGCCGGCATCACCGACCCCGCCGACGTCCACTACGTGCAGACCAAGACCCCGCTGCTCACCATCCACACCATTCGCGACGCGGAGTCCCGCGGCAAGTCCGTCTGGACGCACCACACCCACGAGTCGATGGACCTGTCCAACGGCACGACCGGTCTGGGCATCGCGGTGGCGCTCGGCGAGATCGAGATGCCGACCAACGAGGACGTGATGAACAACCGCTCGCTGTTCTCCGCGGTCGCCTCGTGCTCCTCGGGTGTCGAGCTCGACCAGGCGCAGGTCGTGGTGGTGGGCAACACCAAGGGGATCGGCGGTCGCTACCGCATCGGCCACTCGGTGATGCGCGACGCCCTCGACGCCGACGGCATCTGGGCCGCCATCAAGGACGCTGGCCTCGACCTGCCCGACCGCCCGCACACGAGCGACATCCAGGGTCGACTGGTCAACGTGTTCCTCAAGTGCGAGGTCAGCCAGGACGGCGCCGTGCGAGGTCGCCGCAACGCCATGCTGGACGACTCCGACGTGCACTGGCACCGCCAGATCAAGTCGGCCGTCGGCGGCGTCACCGCGTCGGTCACCGGCGACCCGGCAGTCTTCGTCTCGGTGTCGGCCGCGCACCAGGGACCCGACGGCGGCGGCCCCGTGGCCGCGATCGTCGACCTCGGTTCCGGCGAGCCCACGGGTTACCGCGCTCCCACCGCCTAAGACTCTCGCGCCCACCCGCACTTGTTGCCGCCTCGTCGTCACCGGAGGCCCCGATGCGGGGGTCAGTGACGACCTGGCGGCAACAAGTCGCCTACCCGCGGGACCTGTTGCCCCCTCGTCGTCACCGGAGGCCCCGCGAAGGGGGTCAGTGACGATCTGGCGGCAACACGTCGCCTAGTGGGAGGAGTCAGTGCGCGCTGTGGCTAGTGACTGAAGTGACGGGTGCCGGTGAAGTACATCGTCACGCCGGCGGCCTCGGCAGCTGCGACGACCTCCTCGTCGCGCACCGAGCCACCAGGCGCGACGACCGCACGCACCCCCGCGTCGAGCAGCACCTGCAGTCCGTCGGCGAAGGGGAAGAAGGCGTCGGACGCAGCGACCGCACCACGGGCCCGGTCGGCTCCGTCGGCGTTCGCCCGTGACACAGCGAGGTGGCACGAGTCCACCCGGTTGACCTGGCCCATGCCGATGCCCACCGAGCCGCCGTCCTTGGCCAGCAGGATCGCGTTGGACTTCACCGCGCGCACGGCTCGCCAGGCGAACTGCAGGTCCGCGAGGGTCGACTCGTCGGCGGCCGCGCCAGCCACGAGCCGCCAGCGCGAGGCGTCGTCGCCACCGGGCGTCTCGCCTTCGACGACCGCGTCGATGCGGTCCGGCAGCTGCACGAGCAGCCCTCCGCTGATCGGCCGCGTCTCGATCGGGTCGCGGTGCGCCGCCATGTCTGCGGGGAGCTGGAGGAGGCGACGGTTCTTCTTCTCCCGCAACACCTCCAGCGCGTCGGCGTCGAACGACGGAGCCGCGATGACCTCGCTGAACGTCTCGTTCGCCGCGAGCGCCATCGCCTTGGTCACCGGCACGTTCGTGGCGATGATGCCCCCGTAGGCGGACACCGGGTCGCAGGCGTGAGCCGCGGCATACGCCTGCTCGACAGTGGCGCCCACGGCGATGCCGCAGGGGTTGGCGTGCTTGATGATCGCCACCGTGGGCTGGTCGCCGTGGTCGAAGGCAGCGCGGACAGCGGCGTCGGTGTCGATGTAGTTGTTGTAGGACATGTCCTTGCCGTGCAGCTGCTCCGCGGACGCCACGCCGGGACGCCAGTGCGTGTAGAGGGCGGCCGGCTGGTGCGGGTTCTCGCCGTAACGCAGCACGTTGGCCCGCTGGAACGTGGCGCCCGTCCACGCGGGGAAGCCGGTGCCGTCGGAGGTGTCGGTGTAGGCGTTGCCCATCCAGTTCGCGACCGCGTTGTCGTAGTCAGCGGTGTGCACGAACGCCTGGGCCGCCAACCGCTTGCGCTCGCTGAGCGTGAACCCCCCGCCCGCGACCGCTGCAAGAACTGCCGGGTATGCCGCGGGGTCGGTGATGACGGCCACGCTCGGGTGGTTCTTGGCCGCGGCCCGCACCATCGAGGGTCCGCCGATGTCGATCTGCTCGATGACCTCGTCAGGTCCGGCGCCAGACGCGACGGTCTCGCGGAACGGGTAGAGGTTCACGACGACGAGCTCGAACGGCTCGACCTCCAGCTCGGCGAGCTGGCTCAGGTGGTCGGCCTTGCGCGTGTCGGCGAGGATCCCGGCGTGAACGCGAGGGTGCAGGGTCTTGACCCGGCCCTCGAGGCACTCGGGGAATCCGGTCAGGTCCTCGACCTTGGTGACCGGGAGGCCGAGGCCCTCGATGAGGGCGGCCGAACCACCGGTCGACACCAGCGAGACCCCGGCCTCGTGCAGCCCTCGGGCCAGCTCCTCCAGTCCGGTCTTGTCATAGACCGAGATCAGCGCCCGGCGGATCGGCCGGCGCCCGGGGTCCGGGGCATCGGTGGTGGGGGTGGTGGACTGCTCGGTCACGGGATGGTGGCCTTCCCATCGGAAACGGTGATTCCTTCGCGGGCCGCGCGGCCCACGACCTGGACGAGCAGCGGGTGCTCGACAGCTTTGATGCGCTCGTGGAGGGTGTCCTCGGTGTCGTCGGCAAGGACGTCCACCGCCGCCTGGGCGAGCACCGGTCCGGTGTCTATCCCCGCGTCCACGACGTGCACGGTGCAGCCGGTTTGCGCAACTCCGGCCGCGAGCGCGTCGCGAACCGCGTGGGCGCCGGGGAACGCCGGCAGGAGGGCGGGGTGGGTGTTGATCACGGTCCAGCGGCCGAGGACGGCCGGGCCGAGCAGCTTCATGAAGCCTGCGGACACGACGAAGGCCGGACCGTGGTCGCCGATCCGCTCCGCCAGCGCGGCATCCCAGTCGGCGCGCGAGTCGTGGTCCTCGACGCGGCATACGAAGGTGGGGATGCCCACGGCCGCCGCGCGGTGCAGGCCGCTGATGCCCGCGCGATCCGCGCCCACCGCGAGGATCCGGACGCCATAGGCCGGCTCGGCCGCGGCGTCGATGATCGCCTGGAGGTTGGTGCCCGACCCGGAGACCAGGACGACGATCCCGGTGGGCTCAGGCGCAGTCACGGTCAGGAACGATACCGACCGCCCCCGCAGCCGTGGTCACCGCGTCCATCCACAGGGCGACGGGCAGGGTCAGCCTCGGAGCTTCCACCGGTCCCAGGCGAGAACCAGTGACGCGCCGGCGCCGAACTCGACCAGCAGCGCGAGGGTCAGCATCCCGGCCGGTGCCCCGATGTCGGAAAGCCGCGCGAGCCCGAGCGAACCGCCACCCAGGACGTCGAGCAGTCCCATCGCCCCCGCGGCCACCACCACGGCCGTGCCGGTGACGGTGAGCTTCGTGCGCTCGGTCGAGAGGCGGGCCACCGCGCGCAGTGAACGCCAGCCGATGAAGGCACCGGTCGCGACCGGCAGGAGGACCACGAGGGGAAGCAGGCCCGGAAAGGCACCCGGCTGGGGCAGTGCCCCGAACACCGGCACCATCGGCAACAGGGAGGTGCGGCTGCCCGTCCAGGTCGCCGAGGCGCCCTCCACCGCGGAGAACCCCGTGCCGGCGACGAACGACACTGCCCAGAGAGCCAGGTTGGGGAGCACGGACAGCTGGGCGACGACCAGGACCGCGCCACCGATGACGCCGGGAGCCAGCTCACCCTGGAGGTGGCTCACCTGGTCGAAGTGGAGCACCACGAAGAGCACACACAGCGCCATGCCGATCCCCAGCATCGTGGCGGCACCTTCCAGCCCCGGGCGCACCGCGCGTCGCACGGCATCGGGGAACCACGAGGGTCGGCCCAGACCGGGTCCGGCGAGCTCGGGTCGCCCCTTGACCAGCCTGGCCAGTGCGGTCGTGGCGGAGAGGGTGGGCACGAAGAGCACGGGAAGGACGAGCGTCCACGCGACCGGGCTCGGACCCGCCAGGAACGCGACGAGGACCCACAGCAGCGCGCAGGCGGCATACCCGGCGGTCCAGGCACCGAGGGCGAAGGCGACAGGGCCGTGAACGGTGTCCCGGACGAGGCGGATGGTGCGCGCCTCGGCGGCCTCACGGGCCGCACGTCCGGCGGCCCACGAGCCGATCACGACGCTCACGCCGAAGGCGAGCAGGGGGACCACGGTCACGTGCGCGACACCGAGGGTCAGGTGCGCGCCGCCGGCCAGCAGCCACAGGCTCGCGCCGACGCCCAGGGAGGTGGTCCACGACACGGTGCTCTCGGGCGCGGCCACCCAGACGAGCAGCGCCGGCAGGACGAAGACGGCCGCCGAACCTGCCGCCGCCAGCGCCCCGGCCACCAGGGCCCGCCGGTGCGCGACGAGGCCTGGCGCGCCGTCGGTCGACGAGGTGCCCCCACGCAGTAGTTCCATCACAGTCATCGCTGCTCCATCGTCGCGGACCGGGACGACGCAGCCGTCGTGCAACGCCGAACACCCCGGAGAAATGTCCGAACGCGCCGCAACCCAACCTCGCGCGAGCGCGTCTGCTGCGGTGTGATGGCCCCAGCGGTTCCGATGGGCGCTGAAGTGCCGACGGGCACTGCAGTACCGACCAGACAGGGGGTGTCGATGGGCGCGCAGTCCGCCGAGGCGGAGTTCGACGCGTTCTACCGCGACACCGCCCGCCGGGTCGTGCACCTCGTCTATGCCTTCACCGGTGACCTCACCGTGGCCCAGGACTCCACCCAGGAGGCCTACGCCCGCGCCTGGCAGCAGTGGTCCACCGTGCGCACGCACGACGACCCGCTCGCCTGGGTGCGCACCGTCGCTCGACGGATCGCCATCTCCGGGTGGCGCAAGAAGTCCAGCCAGGACCGCGCCCACGAACGCCACGGCGCCCACGACACCACGGGCCCGCCGACCGAGGACAGGGTCGCGGTCGTGACGGCACTGCGGACGCTGCCCGACCCGGTCCGTGAAGCCGTGACCCTGTACTACATCGGCGACCTGTCCATCGACCAGATCGCCCACGAGACCAACACCCCCGCAGGCACCGTCAAGGCGCGCCTGCACCGGGGCCGCGCACAGCTCGCGCAGGCCCTGCGGCACGAGGAGAACCCCCATGGCTGAGCACGACGACTGGACGGCGGAGCACGACGCCCGGCTGCGGGCTGCCTTGACGTCGCTGCGCGCCGACGTCGAAGCCGCACCCCTGCCCGACGTCCGTTTCGTCAGGGCAAGGGGTATGGCGCGGCGTCGCCAGCGGCAGCTCACGTGGACGGCGGCTGCTGCCGCGGCAGCGGTGGTGGTCGGGACGGTGGGCTACTCCCAGTTCGGTCGCGAGGCCGCAAGCCCGCTGGTGCCGGCGACGCGCAGCGCCACGACCAGCGCCTCCTCCTCCCCTACGACCACGAGCAGTCTCGACGTCCCAGGCGTCCTGCCTGTCGCCAACGAGTGGCAGGAGTCGCTGCAGCTGCCCGTTGGCTCGGTGACGGTCACGCCGATCACCAAGGGCGGTGGGGTCGAGTGCGGCGACGCACTGGGCAAGGCGACTCGCCAGGAGTCGGCCACCCAGGCCAACTCCCCGGTGTCCGGCGCCGCGACCTACTGGCAGTACGACGGAAAGGGCGACCTCAAGGACCAGGTCGTTGCGCTCGAGCAGAGCGTGCCGAAGTGCCAGGCGGGACCGGGGTTCAAGGTCACGCCCGGGCTGGTCGGCGATGTCTCGGTCTACAGCTATGCGACGACCGACGCCGGTTCAGGCTGGTTCGCCGTCGCCGGGGGTACTGCTGGCGTGACCCTGCTCCAGGTGATCGACCCAGCGTTCAACGACGTCTCGCTCGGAGGTTTCACCGAGGACGAGGTGGCCACGCTCGCGCGCATCGCCCAGGCACGACTCGACCGCTACGCCGCCGCGGGCCCGTCGCCGACCACCACAGTGCCCAGCGGCCCCGGCGCGAAGGCGATCAACGAGCAGATGCCCGTCGCCGGCGCCGACCCACTCCCCTCGTCCGACTTGTTCGTCGCAGCCTCCCAGTGGACGTCGGCGCGGTTCGCGGCGGGCGCTCCCGCCTACGCCGGGGCGGCTGGGTCGGCGGCCGATCTGGGTGGCATCGGCGTGTTCTGTGAGACCGACGACTACCTGTCCGGCATCGGGGGCCAGTTCGGAGTAGTCGAGCTCCGGGCCGGAAGGGGCGACGCGAACGTGATCGGACACCAGCGGGTGCGCGTCGACCAGTCGGCCGACCCAGGCGCTCGCAAGGCGTGGGCGAAGGACCAGGTGTCGCAGGAGCAGTCACTGCGGGCCAAGGGGTGCACCGAGGCCGACGGCAAGGTCACCGCGACGCGCGGGCCGCATGCCGGCACCTTCCTGCTGACCAAGAAGGTCACCGGCGACGCCACCGGCACGGCCTATCGCTGGGTCGGCACCACGACCATGACGACGCCCGGCGCCATGACGACTGTCGTCTTCCACGGGACGAGCGACGGCCAAGGCTTCCAGGGCACGGCGGCCCAGGGCTTCGCGGAACTCGACCGGCTGCTCGCCCTGGCCCGCCAGAAGTAGCCGCCCACGCGGCATACCGCGGACTGCTCCACGACCTGAACGCGACGACGGCCGCCACCCTCCGGGGTGACGGCCGTCGTGAACCTTGGTGCGGCAGAAGCTACTTCTGCAGACCCTGCATGATCTCGCGCATCAGGTCGGCGGTCGCGGACGGCGTCTTGCCGACCTTGACCCCGGCGGCCTCGAGGGCCTCCTGCTTGGCGGCAGCCGTGCCCGCCGAGCCCGACACGATGGCGCCGGCGTGGCCCATCGTCTTGCCCTCGGGCGCGGTGAAGCCGGCGACGTAGCCGACGACCGGCTTGGTCACGTGGTCCTTGATGTAGGCCGCTGCCCGCTCCTCGGCGTCGCCGCCGATCTCGCCGATCATGACGATCGCGTCGGTGTCGGGGTCCTTCTCGAACGCCTCGAGGCAGTCGATGTGGGTGGTGCCGATGATCGGGTCACCGCCGATGCCGACGGCCGTGGAGAAGCCGAACTCGCGCAGCTCGAACATCATCTGGTAGGTCAGCGTGCCCGACTTCGAGACCAGGCCGATGCGTCCCGCGCCCGCGATGTTGGCGGGGATGATGCCGGCGTTGGACTTGCCGGGGCTGATCAGACCCGGGCAGTTGGGCCCCACGATGCGGGTCACCTTGCCGAGCGAGTAGTTGTAGAACTCCGCGGAGTCCTTGACCGCGATGCCCTCGGTGATGACCACCGCGAGCGGGATCTGCGCGTCGATCGCCTCGACGACGGCCGACTTGGCGAAGGCCGGGGGCACGAAGATGACCGACGCGTTGGCACCGGTCTCCGCGATGGCCTCGGCCACGGTCCCGAACACGGGCACCGAGATGCCACCGTCGAAGTCGACGGACGTGCCCGCCTTGCGCGGGTTGACGCCGCCGACGATCTGGGTGCCGGAGGCGAGCATGCGCTGCGTGTGCTTCATGCCCTCGGAGCCGGTCATGCCCTGGACGATGACCTTGGAGTTCTCGTCGAGAAAAATAGCCATTGGTATGCCGTTCCTTCGGTCAGTTCGTCGCGGCCGAAGCCAGCTCGGCGGCCTTGCGGGCCGCGCCGTCCATGGTCTCTTCGATGGTCACCAGCGGGTGGTTGGCCTCGGCGAGGATGCGCCGGCCCTCCTCCACGTTGTTGCCGTCCAGCCGGACGACCAGCGGCTTGGTGGCCTCGTCGCCGAGGTTCTGCAGCGCGCCGACGATGCCGTTGGCCACCGCGTCGCAGGAGGTGATGCCGCCGAACACGTTGACGAATACCGACTTCACCTGCTCGTCGCCGAGGATGATGTGCAGCCCGTTGGCCATCACCTCGGCCGAGGCGCCACCACCGATGTCGAGGAAGTTGGCCGGCTTGGGCTGGCCCGGGAACTCCTCGCCGGCGTAGGCGACCACGTCGAGGGTGGACATGACCAGCCCGGCGCCGTTGCCGATGATGCCGACCGAGCCGTCGAGCTTGACGTAGTTGAGGTTCTTCTCCTTGGCGGCGGCCTCGAGCGGGTCGGCCGCGGCCTTGTCCTCGAGGGCCTCGTGGTCGGGGTGGCGGAAGCCGGCGTTCTCGTCGAGCGTCACCTTGCCGTCCAGCGCGACGATGTCGCCGTCCACCGTCTTGACCAGCGGGTTGACCTCGACCAGCGTGGCGTCCTCGTCGCGGTAGACGGTCCACAGAGACTGCAGGACCGGCACGATCTTGGCGCCGGTCTCCTCGTCGAAGCCGGCCGCCGCCACGATCTCGCGTGCCTTGGCCTCGTCGATGCCGGTGTTGGGGTCGACCGCGAGCCGGGCCAGCGCTTCCGGGCGCTCGACGGCCAGCTGCTCGATCTCCATGCCGCCCTCCTTGCTGCACATCGCAAGGTAGGTGCGGTTGGCCCGGTCGAGCAGGATCGAGAAGTAGTACTCCTCGGCGATCTGCGCGCCCTGGGCGATCATCACGGTGCCCACGGTGTGGCCCTTGATGTCCATGCCCAATATCGCTTCGGCCGCCTCGACCGCTTCATCAACGGTCTTGGCGACCTTGACGCCGCCGGCCTTGCCTCGGCCACCGGTCTTGACCTGCGCCTTGACGACGGTCACGCCGCCGCTCTTGGGACCGATCTCCTCGGCGGCCGCGCGGGCCTGCTCCGGAGTGGTGGCGGTGGCGCCGGCGAGCACCGGCACGCCGTGCGCCTCGAACATGTCTCGGGCCTGGTATTCGAACAGATCCACGTCTGACGTCCTCGTCTACGGATGGGTTTGGTTCGACGCCGAGACTAGCCCTGTAGGGACCGGCTGGCTCCCTCGGGTGCAGCCCCGTGGGCCCAATGGGACCAATCTCACCATCAGCGGTGGGTATGCCCCGGGCGGCCGGTCTGCGGCACAGGCACCGCTCGGCGTGGCCTCGCCCTGCTCAGCGGACGGTGACGGCCTGCCCGGGCGCGACGAGGAGCACCCAGACGGGACCCTTCGGGTTGAAGGTGAGCGGCTGGGTGCCCACCGTGAACGAGGTGGGTGCCGTGAGGCCCTTGCGCGACCAGACGCCCTGCCACGACGTGCCGTCCCGGAGGACCACCGCCTTGCCGGAGCCGACCACGTCGACGACCGGGGTGGGCTGGCCGTTGACGTCGCGGTTGCTGGACTTGTGCGTCGCGACGTACTGGACGACGACGGTGCCGGCGCCGTACTGGCGACCGCTCGGGCTGACATCGGGGCGGCCATCGGTGGTGACGAGGTACTGCTTGCGCTTGGCGTTCCACGTCAGGGTGACCTTGGAGGAGGGCCACCGGGCGGCGACCGAGGTGGCCGGCGTGCCACCCGTGGCTGCGGGCCCGTAGCGGAACCCGATGTCGGCGGGCCTGACGCTGCCCCCCGCCCTGGCGAGGAGCACCGTGGGGCTTCCGATCACGTTGTAGGGAGCCGGCCGCGAGCGATCACGGTGGTAGCCGCGCGCGCTCTGGTCGTAGCTGAGGTTGACCTGGCGACCCGCGTCGAGGATCCGCTTCGTGTACTCGGACGACCCGGAGAAGGCCAGCGCGACCTTCCCGTAGTTGGCCACGAGGTCGACGTCCGACTCCCGACCACTGCGGACCGGCCCCACCTCGGGCGGCAGCTTGCGGCTGAAAACGGCCAGGAGCCTCGTGAGCCCACCCTCGACCGGCTCGACGTAGACGACGTCGGCCACGTCGAGCCCGATCCGGGGGCGCGCGGCCGGGGTGTTGTCGATCTTGACGGCGAGCACCGGCCCTCCCGCAAGCATCGCTGGACCGGCAGTGCTCGGGGTGGACGTGGGTGTCACCGGCGTCGAGGCCCTGGTGGTCGCGGAGGTGCGCGCGGCGGGTTTGCCACCTGAGCACGCGGCTGTGAGCCCGATGAGCAGCACGGCGACTCCGGCGACCGCTGCGGTGCGTTGACGCTGAGCACGGGAGGGCATGTCCGCGACAATAGGGGCCCGGCCCCGGCCGGACGCGGCGACGCCCCGTAGCGGCCCGGTGCCGTGATGGCACCCGGCCGTTACCGCCCCGTCGATCCGTGGCGCCAGCGTCACGAATCGACGTGCTGCCACCGGTTCGGCGTTGATCCGTGGCGTCGAGGCCACAGCTCGACGCCGGCAGATCGCTCGCGCGGCGCGGTCGCGGCAGCGCTCAACGAGAGCTCAGGCCTCCGGCGTGCTCCCGGCCAGGACCGTGGTGAGGATGTCGGCGTCGCAGTTGCCTCCTGAGAGGATGACGCCGACCCGCCGGCCGCTCTGGGAGCCGCCCTCGGCAAGCAGGCCGGCCAGCGCGATGGCGCCGGAGGGCTCGGGCAGCTGGTGGGTGGTGCGGAGCAGGACCCGCATCGCCTCGGCCGTGTCGTCCTCCGACACCTGCAGGATGCGGGCAGCCCCCCGAACCATCTCGGCCACGGCGTCGGCCATGGGCGCACGGCAGGCCACCCCGTCGACGAAAGTGGCGGCCTCCGGTGTCGTGACGACCTCGCCCGCCGCGAAGGACAGGGCCGACGCGGGAGCCCGCTCGGACACCACCCCGACGATCTCGGTGGGCAGGCCCAGGAGGTCGCGCACCCCGATGAGGCCGCAGATACCCGAACCCATCCCCACTGGCACGTACACCGTGTCCAGCGGGCCGGCCGCGTCGAACAGCTCGAGCGCATAGGTGCCCACCCCCACGACCAGGTCGCGATGGTAGGGCGGGACGGCTTCGAGACCGAGCTCGGTCTCCAGGCCCATCGCGTGCTCGCGAGCCTCCTGGTAGTCGTGGCCGTGCACGATCAGCTCGGCGCCGAAACCCTGCATCGCGGCGTTCTTGTCCGGGCTGTTGCCCTCCGGCACCACGATGACGACGCGCAGCCCACCCGCCCGGCCGGCATACGCGAGGGACTGTCCGTGGTTGCCGCGCGTCGCCGAGACGAAGCCCTTGACCTGCGGGCGCTCGCGGGCGGCGCGGTCTGCGTAGACCAGCCCACCACGGACCTTGAAAGCGCCTGTCGGAGTGTGGTTTTCGTGCTTGACCCAGACCTCCTCGCCGACGTGCTCGCTCAGCAGCGGCCACTCGAGCTGCGGGGTCGCGGCGAAGTGGCGGCGCACGACGCTGGTCGCGGCGTCGAGCTCGGCTCGGGTGAAGGTCATGGGCGTGAGTCTGCCCGAGGTGCGTGACGACGACCGGCAAGTGTGGGCAGGATGTCCGGTATGCCGCGAACCGCACCCTTGTCTTTCCGCGCCACTGGCGGCCTGATCGGCCTGATCGGTCTGTCCCTCGCCCTGGTCGGCTGCGGGACCACGGACCCACGGATACCGGCCGCTCCCTCGCCGACCGTCACCGGCCGGGCGAGCTTTCCCCTGACGGTGAGCAGGCTCGGGGGGATCGCGGGCTTCTCGGACAGCCTCTCGATCCAGGACGACGGCGGGGTGCTGGCCACGACCAAGCAGGGAAAGGTCACCTGCACGATCGACAAGGCCAGCCTGGCCGTCCTCAACGAGGCAGCCCTCGAGATCCACGACACGGACACCCCCACCGGCTCACCGAGCACGGTCGCCGACCAGCTGGATGTGCTCTTCGGGGCGGGGACAGGACTCGTGCACCTCGGGGACGAACGCGTGGCACGGGCCGAACCCATCGTCAGCCAGCTCCTGGCCGACGTCACGGGTCCGGCCTCCCGCCGCAAGATCTGCACGTAGCCGACGCGAGGAAGCGGCAGGTCACGGACTGGAGGTTGCCCGCGACCTGCCGCTGGTCAGGAGGGAGCCGGGCCGGCGCTCAGGGGAACCGCCGACCCGACTCCGGTCCGCTAGCTGGTGGCCAGCGCGGTGTCGTCGACCACGAAGGACGTCTGCAGCGTGGAGTCCTCGTTCATGAGGAACTTCACCGTGATGGTCTTGCCCTTGTAGGCCGTGACGTTGAACGACTTCTGCGTGTAGGTCGCGTTCGTCCCCACGTTGGAGTACGTCGCCAGCGTCGTCGTCGTCGCGCCGTCGACCACCTGCACCTTCATCGTGTCGTATGCCGTGCTCCCCGACTCGGCGGTGTCGGTGCGGAGCCAGAACGACAGGGTTGCGGCCGTGACGGTCGACGGGATCGCCACGCTCTGCTGCACCGTCTCGGTCGAGGTGGAGCCGTTGCCACCGAGCCAGGCCTTCCAGCTGCCGGTCCGTGCCGGACGCCCGGTGTTGTTGGTGATCGGACCCGAGGTGCCGGTCCAGCTGACCGCACCGGACTCGAAGCCCGGGTTCAGCAGCAGGTTGCCACCGGTGGGCGGGGGCGTGGTGCCGCACGTGGCCGAGCCGGCCGGGACGGCGATGGCGGTGAAGGCCGCCTCGACCGACTTGCAGGTCTGGCTGGTCGCCCCGTAGAGCTCGATGGCGGAGTTGATCGCCCCGTTGCGCGCCGCGGCGTAGTTGCTGTTGCTGGTGAGCTTGGTCGAGAGGGTTCGGTACCAGACCTTCTCGATGTTGGCCCGACCGCCACCGGTCACGGCGGGGGCGGTGCCGCAGACCGGGCTGTTGTAGCTGACGCCGTTGATCGTCTTGGCGCCGCTGCCCTCGGAGGCGAGGTAGAACCAGTGGTTGAGCGGACCCGACGAGTAGTGCGGGTTGAGCTGCCCGAGGGTCGATGACCAGCAGTCCTTGGACGCGCCGTCCTTGCTGGGCTTGTCCATGTAGCGCAGCGGCGTCCCGTTGCCATTGATGTTGATCTCCTCGCCGATGAGGTAGTCGCCCGGGTCGCTCGGGTTGTTGGCGTAGAACTCGACGGCGGTGCCGAAGATGTCCGACGTCGCCTCGTTGAGGCCGCCCGCGTCACCGCTGTAGACCAAGCCGGCCGTGTTCTCCGTGACACCGTGGGACATCTCGTGGCCGGCCACGTCGATCTCGGTCAGCGGGGCCGCGTTGGCTGCGCCGTCGCCGTAGGACATCTGGGTGCCGTCCCAGAACGCGTTCTCCATCGCGTTGGCGAAGTGCACGCGGGAGGGAGCGCCGCGACCGTCGTTCCAGATGCCGTTCCGGCCCAGGATGTTCTTGTAGTAGTTGAACGTCGTCGTGGCGCCGTAGTGGGCGTCCACCGCGGCCGAGGCCCGGTCGGAGACGGCTCCGTTGCCCCAGAGGTCGTCAGAGTCGAGGAACAGGTCACCCGCCGGGCCGACACCGGTGTTGGGGTCGCCCAGGTTGTGGGCGTCCCGAGTGTTGTTGCCGTGGGTGTCGGTCAGCTCGTAGCCACCGCCGGTGTGCGCCTTGGTCTCGAGGGTCGCGTCGTAGAAGATGCCGTCGCCGGTGCCGGTCTGCACCTCGTCGTAGCTGATGAGGATGGCGCCGGACTTGGCGTCCACGAGGGTGTGCATCCGCGAGGGCACCTGGTCGGCCCGCACGCTCTTGACCAGTACGTCGTAGGCCAGGACGGGCTTGGCGCCGCCGGCCCACACGACCAGCTCACCGGACGGGGACTCCGTCTGCTTGCCGGCAGACCGACCCTCGGACACCGCCTTGCTCCGCGTCACCGTCGGGGTCGTCGAGGTGACGGCGACCTTCCCACTGGCGTTGTAGTGCACGCTCTTTTCCTGGCCGGCTGCGGTCTTCTCGACGATGAGGTCGCCACCCACGACCCGGAGGCCCTTGAAGGTGCGGTCGTAGCGGACGTGCTGCGTGCCGTCACGGTCGGTGAGGACGTTGCGCAGCACGAGCTTCTCGTCCTTGGAAAGGCCCAGCGCGGCGTGGTCCTGGTCAGCGCCGGACTGTGCGGAGGCGGCGCTGGCGACGTGGGTTGGCGCGGACTGTGGTGCGGCTGCCGCTGCGGACAGTGGTGTGGCCACTGCGGCTGCGACTGCGACGCCGAGTGCGGCGCCGGTGGACAGACGGATCACGAAAATCCTCTTCTCGGACATGCGCAGGTGTGTTGCCCGCGCTGCGTGTGGCGTCGAGTCCCCCTCCAGGGACGGCTCAGGGTTGCCGTGGGCCTCGCGCCGTGCTGACCTAACCGGCCGCCTGAAGAGCGGGTCAATGAAACTGGCGAAGACTTTGCCAAATGCGTGGGAACCCGCTGATTCGTACAGATACCAGGCACTTTTTCTCTGCCGTTGCCCAAGACGACGTCAGCCGTATGCCGTTGGCTCTCCTCGCGCGTCCACGTCGTGGATCGCTGCGCTCACCATGCGGACGCGCGGGCAAGCTCCCGGGCAGCCTCGCCCCGAGCCCGACGGGAGCCCTCGAGCAGGGTCGGAGCCAACCCAGCGACCCCGGAACGTAACCGGCCCGGCCACGGCGTCGTTGTCAGACCACTGCTGCGGCGCCACCCCGGCCCGCGCGCCCACCGTGGAGGCTCGATGTCGCGCCGCACCTCGTCCCAGATCCGGTCCGTCGCCGCGCTTGCGGCCGCAACCCTTGCGGGCCTAGGGCTCGTCGCGCCCGCCGCCGGACCCGCCGCCGCCGCGCCCGGCGCCGCCGCGGCCTCCACGCCGGACTCGGTCGACACCTACACCGGCCTGAAGTTCAGCGTCCCCGCGGGCAGCAACGACCTCGGACAGCCGCAGACCTGCACGATCGACGCGGACCTCTACAAGCCGCATTCCGCTAACCCCTCCGCGAGGGTGCCGGCCATCTTGACCACCAACGGGTTCGGCGGCAGCAAGGCCGACCAGGCAGGGCTGGGCGAGGCCTTCGCCAAGCGCGGCTACGCGGTGCTGTCCTACACCGGCCTCGGCTTCCCCGACAGCGGCTGCAAGATCTCGCTCGACGACCCCGGCGTGGACGGCGTCGCAGCCACCTCGTTGGTGACCTTCCTCGGGGGTGGCGGCTCCGCGGCATACACCTCATCGCAGGTGGGGGGCGCAGCTGGTGGGCCGGGGACGACGACCGTGGACTTCACGGTGCTCGACAACCCGGCCACCCACGACCCGCGGCTGGGCATGATCGGCGGGTCCTACGGTGGACAGATCCAGTTCGCTACTGCCGCAGTCGATTCCAGGGTTGACACGCTCGTCCCCCTGATCACGTGGAACGACCTGCGGTACTCCCTCGCGCCGAACAACACGAGCTTCACGAGGGGCGTGACCTATGCCAACTCTGCTCCGGGCACGGAGAAGATCGGCTGGACCGGGCTGTTCTTCGGCGTCGGCATCGCCGACGGGCTGCAGGGCGCCGCGATCGACCCGACCCGCAACGTCGGCTGCCCCAACTTCGTGCTCGAGGCCTGCGAGGCGAAGGCCACGCTGGACACCCTCGGGTACCCCACTCCGACGACGTTCGAGCTCACCGACCGCGTGTCGGTCGGCCACTACATCGACAGGGTGAAGGTGCCGACCTTCCTGATTCAGGGGGAGAACGACACCCTGTTCAACCTGCAGGAAGCCGCCTCGACCTACCGCTCGCTCAAGGCGCAGGGCGTGCCTGTGACCATGGCGTGGCAGTCCTGGGGCCACTCCGGGGGGACCGGCACGAACACCGGGGCCGCCCCGGGCGAGCTCGACCTGAGCGGGCAGCACATCGAGGACACCTACCTCGGCCTGCGCATCAAGAACTGGTTCGACCACTACCTCAAGGGCTCCAGCGTCTCGACCGGTCCGGTGTTCTCCTACTTCCGCGACTGGGTCGGCTACACGGGCAGCGCCGCTCCGGCCTACGCCAGCGCGGGCAGCTACCCGGTGGGCACGCGCAAGGCGCTCTACCTCTCGTCGGCCGACGAGCTGGTCTCGTCGAAGTCCTCGATCCTGCCCGGCTCGACGTCCTGGTCCAACCCGGGAGGGGGCGCAGCCGCGTCCTACAGCGAGGTCTCCGGGCTCGAGGGCCAGGTGGCGCTCCCCAGCGGCCTCAAGACACCGTTCGACACCCCCGGCACCTTCGGCGCCTGGTCGACACCGGCGCAGTCGAAGCCACTGACGATCGTCGGCGCTCCCACCCTGGACGTGCGCTTCGAGTCCCCCACCGTGGCGCTCAGCCAGTCGGTCGGCCCCAGCGGTCAGCTGCAGGTCTTCGCCAAGCTCTACGACGTCGCCCCTGACGGCTCGAAGACCTTGGTGCACAAACTGATCAGCCCGGTCCGCGTGGCCGACGTGACCCAGCCGGTGCACATCGAGCTGCCCGCGATCGTGCACCGGGTCGAGGCCGGCCACCGGCTCCAGCTGGTGCTCGCCAGCACCGATGCCGCCTACAAGAACGCGTATGCCGTGCAGCCGGTGACAGTGCGCGCGTCACCGCAGGCTCCGGCCACCCTCAGCCTGCCCGTGGTGCCCTGAGTCCCAGCATGCGCAGCGTCAGCCGCGAGTCAGGTGGGTCAGGCGTCCTCGTCGGGCCGGACCGCGCCGCGCACCCACGCCACGATCTCGGTCGTGGTGGCTCCCGGGGTGAAGACCTTGGCGACACCGATCTTCTCGAGCTCGGGGATGTCGGCCTCAGGGATGATGCCGCCGCCGAAGACGATGATGTCGGCGGCGTCGCGCTCCCTGAGGAGCTCCATCACCTTGGCGAAGAGGGTCATGTGCGCGCCCGAGAGGACCGACAGGCCCACCAGGTCGGCGTCCTCCTGGATGGCGGCCTCGACGATCTGCTCGGGCGTCTGGTGCAGCCCGGTGTAGACGACCTCCATGCCGGCGTCACGCAGGGCGCGCGCCACGACCTTCGCGCCACGGTCATGGCCGTCCAGTCCGGGCTTGGCCACGACGACGCGCAGGGGAGACTCAGTCATGGCCGCAGACTAGCCACTCCCGGTCGCAGACAGCGCCTCGGGTGGCGAACGCCACGGGCAGACACGCGGCAAACTTCGGCTGAACACACCATGGCCACCCCTCCAACCGCTACGTTCAGCTAGATATGTCGCAGAGCCTCCCGCGCCCTCACCGACCCGCCGCAGCACAGCGGCGCCCGTCGGCGCAGACGGTGCGCCCCGGCCTCCTCACCCGGGCGACGCGTGGCGTCCGGGCCGCCGCCGCGGCGGCCGACGACGTCGTCGGGGGCGCAGCCAGGGCCCTGGCCACTCCCACCGGAGCCCTGGGTGCCGCGGTCGAGGCGGCCTGGGTGACGACCCATCTCGCGCTCTACCCGTGGGGCCTCGTGGGCCGCCACGGACGCGACAGCCAGCTCGGCTTCGGGGTCGAGCACCTGCCCCCCATCCAGCGCGGCCTGCTCATCTCCGACGTCGAGGCGGCAGGCACGCCGATCCTGCTCGTGCACGGCATGGTGGACAACCGGTCGATCTTCACCCTGCTCAGGCTCGGCCTGCGTCGACGGGGCTTCGGCCGCGTGACGAGCATGAACTACTCCCCCTTCACCGCGGACGTGCGCGTGGCCGCTGCCCAGCTCGCCGAGGAGGTCGAGGCCCTCGTGGCCGAGACCGGCTACGAGCGGATCCACGTCGTCGGCCACTCGATGGGCGGCCTGATCGCCCGCTACTACGTCACCCGGCTGGGCGGCGACGAGCGCGTCCACACGCTCGTGACGCTGGGAACGCCCCACCAGGGCACCTACACGGCATACGGATGGCACAACCAGCTGACCCGTCAGCTGCGCCCGGGAAGCGGGTTGATGCGCGAGCTGGACCAGCCGGTGCCCGACTGCCGCACGAGGTTCGTCGTGTACTGGTCCGACCTCGACCAGATGGTCTTCCCGCAGCGCAACGCCGCCCTGACCCACCCCGACCTACAGGCCCGCAACATCGACCTGCACGGCGTCGGCCACATGTCGCTGCCCATCATCGGGAGCGTCGTCCACGGCATCTCGAGCACGCTGGCGCACCTGGACTCCGAGGGGCACACCCTCACCCCTGGCGTCACCGAGCTGCGACGGCGTAGCTCCTGAGGGCGAACATTTAGGACATATGTGGCGGATTTCTGGGGAACGATTTTGGATAACGAACTGATCACGCTACCCTCTGTCACTCCGTGTCCCCCCGCACGCAAGGTCATCGCTTCGTGAGTTCAGATTCCTACTCGGGCCGCCACCGCGCCCCAGGTCGCCACCGCGCGCCTCGTCGGGGACCCCGTTTCGCCAAGAGTGGGTACCTGCTGCCGGGGGCAGCCGCTGCCGCCCTCGTCGTGACCGCGACCGGTGCAACCGTCGCCGAGTCCGCCCCGGCCTACTTCGACCTGAACGGTGCTGCCAAGGCCCGGACCCAGGACCAGGCCGCCGCCAAGTTCAACCGTGTCGAGGCCGCCCAGCAGCGCGAGGTGCAGGTCACGGCCGTCCAGGCCCGCGTGCTCGAGGCGCAGCGGATCGCCCGCACCGCCGAGCGCAAGGCCGTCGCCAAGCGGACTGCCGCCGCCGCGGCCCTCCGCAAGGCCGAGGCCGACCGCAAGAACCGCGAGAAGTGGGTCATGCCCATCAACGGCGCGGTCTTCACGTCCGGCTACGGCTGGCGCTGGGGCCGACTGCACGCCGGCGACGACTTCGGCACCCCGGTCGGGACCCCGCTGAAGGCCATGTCCACCGGCACCGTCACCTTCGCGGGCTGGGAGGGTGGCTACGGCAACAAGATCGAGATCGAGTACTGGGACGGCACCGTGTCGGTCTTCGGCCACCTGAGCCAGATCGAGACCAGCGTCGGCGACAAGGTCGCCCCCGGCGACGTCGTGGGACTGTCGGGCAACACCGGCCACTCCACCGGCCCCCACCTGCACCTCGAGATCCACCCCGACGGCGGTGCGGCCATCGACCCCGCCCCCTGGTTGCACGACCACGGCCTGCAGTAGCAGTCCCGCAGCACCGCACGAGGCGCCCTCCGGGGCGCCTTTCGTGTATGCCGCGTCAGCGCAGTGCGAGAGCGACGCCTGAGCGCCGCGTCAGCGCCGCGACAGCGCGGAGCGGCTGCCTCCTCGGTCAGAGCTTTTCGAGTGGGGCGTAGCGCAGCAGGAACCGCTTGACGCCGGTGTCGCCGCCGAAGTCGACGTGCGCCTGCGTCTTGTCACCCTCACCCTCGGTCTTGACAACCGTGCCCATGCCGTAGCTGTCGTGGGTGACCTTGTCGCCCGAGTGCAGCGAGATCAGCGGGCGGTTGCCCGGAGAGCGGACGCCGGGGCGCTGGGCCAGGGTCGCGACGGCGGGCGTGCCCGGTCGACGCGAGGTGGTGGCTGCCTCGGCCCGCTGCCACTCGACGAGGTCGGGCGGGATCTCGTCGAGGAACCGGCTGGCCGGGTTGTACTGCGGAGCCCCCCACGCCGATCGCACGGCCGCCCGCGACAGGTGCAGCCGCTCGCGGGCGCGGGTGATGCCGACGTACGCCAGCCGGCGCTCCTCCTCGAGCTCCTTGGGGTCGCCGAGCGCCCGCAGGTGCGGGAACGTGCCGTCCTCGAGGCCGGTGAGGAAGACGACGGGGAACTCCAGGCCCTTGGCGGTGTGCAGCGTCATGAGCGTGACGACCCCGAGGTCCTCGGCCTCTTCGCCGTCCGGGATCTCGTCGGCATCGGCGACCAGCGAGACCTGCTCGAGGAAGTCCTCGAGGCTGGCGACCTCGCCGGTCTCGGCGCGGGTCTCGTCGAACTCCTGCGCGACGGCGACGAGCTCGGCGAGGTTCTCGACCCGGGTCTCGTCCTGCGGGTCGTGGCTGGCGCGCAGCTCGGCGAGGTAGCCGGACTTCTCGATGACGGCCTCCAGGAGCGCCCCCACACCCTGCTCGTCGTCGGCGTGGATGGTGCCGAGCTGCTCGAGCAGCCCGGTGAAGCCCTTGATCGCGGCGACCGAGCGGGTCGCGATGCCCGGAGCGTCCTCGGGACGGCCGAGGGCCGCGATGAACGGGATCCGCTCGCGCTCGGCGAGGGCCGCGACGCAGGCCTCGGCCCGGTCGCCGATCCCCCGCTTGGGCACGTTGAGGATGCGCCGCAGGTTGACGGTGTCCGTCGGGTTGGAGATGACCCTCAGATAGGCGAGCGCGTCCTTGACCTCACGCCGCTCGTAGAACCGTGTGCCGCCCACGACCTTGTAGGGCAAGCCAACTCGCACGAAGACCTCTTCGAGCGCTCGCGACTGGGCGTTGGTCCGGTAGAACACCGCGACGTCCTTGGGCTTGACCCCGGCAGAGTCGCCGAGCTCGTCGATCGTCTTCGCGACGAAGGCCGCCTCGTCGTGCTCGTTGTCGCCGACGTAGCCGATGATGGCCGCGCCGTTGCCGCTGTCGGTCCAGAGGTTCTTCTTGCGGCGCTCGGGGTTCCTGGCGATGACCGAGTTGGCGGCCTGCAGGATCGTCTGGGTCGACCGGTAGTTCTGCTCGAGCAGGATGGTCCGCGCGTTCGGGTAGTCCTCCTCGAACTCCACGATGTTGCGGATCGTCGCGCCCCTGAACGCATAGATCGACTGGTCGGCGTCACCGACCACGACGAGCTCGGCGGGGCCGACGGACGGCCCGTCGCCGACCGGCATACCTGCGCTGCCTGCGGCGCCACCCACGAGCTCGCGGACGAGCTGGTACTGGGCGTGGTTGGTGTCCTGGTACTCGTCGACCAGGACGTGACGGAACCGGCGACGGTAGTGCTCGGCCACGTCGGGGAAGGCCTGGAGGATGTTGACGGTCGTCATGATGAGGTCGTCGAAGTCGAGCGCGTTGGCCTGGCGCAACCTCCGCTGGTAGCCGGTGTAGGCCTCGGCGAGCATCCGCTCCTGGTGGGTCCCCTCGACCACCTGCGAGGCGAACGTCTCCTCGTCGACCAGCTCGTTCTTGAGGTTGGAGACCTGGTGGCTGAACGACCGGGGCGGGTAGCGCTTGGGGTCGAGGTCGAGGTCGCGCATCACCATCGCCATGAGGCGCTGGCTGTCGGCGGCATCGTAGATGGAGAAGGTCGTCTTGAGCCCGACCTTCGCAGCCTCGCGGCGCAGGATCCGCACGCAGGCCGAGTGGAAGGTCATGACCCACATCGCCTTGGCGCGCGGCCCGACCAGGGACGCGACCCGCTCGCGCATCTCGGCCGCGGCCTTGTTGGTGAAGGTGATGGCCAGAACCTGCCCCGGCTGCACGCCCCGGGCCGCCAGCAGGTAGGCGATGCGGTTGGTGAGCACGCGCGTCTTGCCCGAGCCCGCGCCGGCGACGATGAGCAGCGGACCGCCCTCGTGCAGGACGGCCGCGCGCTGCTGCGGGTTGAGTCCCTCGAGCAGCGTCTCAGGATCGGTGTGCCGGCTGCTCGCCTCGTCAGGGCCGCGCCCCTCGGCGGCGGCTTGGGCCCACGTCGGGACGCCGCGGTCGTCGACCGCGGTCGCCCGGGCAGCCGCAGCCGTCGGGCGCGTGCCGGGGGCCGGCGGGTCGGCAGGGCCCTGTTCGTTGAAAGGGCCGTGCCCGTTGGCAGGGAAGAGGTCGTCGAAGAGCGTGCTCATGTTGCACCCAGCCTACGTGTCCCCAGCGACAGGACTACCGCAGGTACGACCACAGTGTTACCCGGGGTAGCACTGCGGTAGCATCCGGGCATGAAGGTCAGTGTGAGCCTGCCCGAGGAGGACATCGAGTTCCTCGACGCGCTGGTGCTCGAGGCCAGCGCTGAGTCGCGTTCTGCCGCCCTGCACCAGGCGGTGAGCTCGCTGCGTTCGTCGCGTCTGGAGGCGGCCTACGAGGCGGCCTGGGCGGATTGGCGCGACTCCGGCGAGGCCGAGGCGTGGGAGTCCACGACCGGAGACGGCATCGATGCGGCGGGGTGAGATCTGGCTGGCCGACCTCGAGCCCGTCATCGGAGGCGAAGCCGACAAGGCTCGCCCCGTCGTGGTCGTGAGCAACAACGGCGCCAACACCGCAGCCGAGCGACTGGGCCAGGGTGTGGTGACGGTGGTGCCCGTCACCAGCAACGTCAAGACGGTCTACGCCTTCCAGACCTATCTGCCGCGCGCAGGCACCGGACTGCGGCACAACTCCAAGGCCCAGGCCGAGCAGGTTCGGTCGATCGACGCACGCCGGCTCTCGCGCAGGGTCGGCATCGTGCCGGCGGCACAGCTGCGCGAGCTCGACGACGCGCTGCGCGTCCACCTGGGGCTCTGACCTCATAGGCTCGAGATCGTGACCCGTCTCGTCGTCCCGGATGTCCGGTACCAGGACTCCTACCTGGCCGCGACCGACGAGTTCACGGTGTCCGGGGAGCAGCGCGACGGTGATGGCGACCTGGCCCAGCCCGCCGAAGCGGGATACGAGGGTTACCAGTTCACCCGTGAAGGCCTGGAGGACCCCGCCGAGTTCGCGCGTTTCGTGGCGCAGCGACGGCGGGCCGCCGACGAGGACGCACCGCGGAGGTCCGGCTGGACCGCCTGCACCTTCCGCTGGATCGTCGACGACACCGACTGGTACGTCGGATCGCTCGCGCTGCGCCACGAGCTGACCGACTACCTCCTGCGCGAGGGCGGTCACATCGGCTACAGCGTCCGGCCGACAGCCCGCCAGCGTGGCCATGCGCGTGAGGCACTGCGCCTGGCCCTGCCCATCGCGCGCGACGGGCTCGGTCTCGACCGGGTGCTGGTGACCTGCCTGGAGGACAACGAGGCCTCGAGACGAGCCATCGAGGCGAACGGCGGCGTCTACGAGGACTCGCGCAACGGCACCCGCCGCTACTGGATCGAGCTGTGAACGTCGACCCCCACCCGGTCACGGGTGAGCGGTTCGAGTCGCCGGTGCCGCCGGGCAGCGGCTGGCCGGGCGACCCGGCGTCGGCCGCCACCCCTGTGGCCCGCAACGCGTCCCAGACCGACGCACTCGCCTGCACCTCACCCGATGTGGCCGAGCTCGATGCCCGGATCTCGGTCTGTCGCGCGTGTCCGCGACTCGTCGAGTGGCGTGAAACCGTTGCGACACAAGGCCGCCGGGCCTCCTTCGCGGACCAGCCCTATTGGGGCAGACCGGGGCCGGGCTTCGGCGACCCAGCTGCCCAGGTGCTGGTCGTGGGGCTGGCTCCCGCTGCCAACGGCACCAACCGCACGGGACGGATGTTCACCGGCGACCGGTCGGGCGACTGGCTGTATGCCGCGTTGCACCGCGCCGGGTACGCCAGCCAGCCGCAGTCGTGGGCGAGCGGTGACGGGCTGGTGCTGCACGGCATACGCATCATCGCAGCGGTGCGGTGCGCTCCGCCGGCCAACAAGCCCACCACGACGGAGCGGGCCGCCTGCGCGCACTGGCTGGACCGCGACCTCGAGCTCGCCGCGCCGGGGTTGCGGTCGATGCTCGCACTGGGCTCGATCGCCTGGGACGCGACGCTCGGCAGTGCCCGACGACTCGGCTGGGACGTGCCACGCCCCAAGCCGCAGTTCGGGCACGGGGCGGAGACAGTGCTGGTGTCCCCCGACGGGCGGCCGGTCCGGCTCGTCGGGAGCTACCACGTGAGCCAGCAGAACACCTTCACGGGCAAGCTCACCGAGGCGATGCTCGACGCGGCGATCGCCAGGCTGCGACCGGTGCCCTGATGGTGCTGCTCGCGGTGCCCCACCTGCGGTTCCGCCATTCGTTCCTCGCTGCGGCGGACGAGTTCCGCGCCAACGGGGAGTCGGCTCACGACGGGGTGCTCAACTGGCCTGCCGAGGGCGACTTCCCGGGCGTCGTGTTCACACGGGAGGGCCTGGAGGACCCGGCCGAGTTCGCCCGGCTGGTGGCCAACCGGGTTGGCGACGCCGAGCCGACGAGCGTCCGGCCACCCCGCTGGACCACGGCGACCTACTGGTGGCTGGAGGACCCCGAACTCGCCGACGAGTTCGTGGGGTCGATCTCGTTGCGGCACCACATCGACCACCCCCTGCTGGCGACCGTCGGCGGTCACGTCGGCTACTCGGTGCGCCCGAGCGCCCGCCGCCGCGGTTTCGCCAGCGACGCGCTGCGACAGGTCGTGCCGCGGGCGGCGGCACGCGGCATACCGAGGCTGCTGGTGACGTGCGACCTCGACAACGTGGCATCGGCGCGGACCATCGAGGCCAACGGGGGCGAGTTCGAGGGCGAGCTGCGCGGCAAGCGGCGCTACTGGATCGCCACCTGACCTCGACGCCTATGGTGTTGGGCATGGCCATGTCGCGCGCCCTCGTCGTCCCCCGCAACGGTGACTCCTCGGTCCTGGAGGTCCAGGAGACAGAGGTGGCACCGCCCGGTCAGGGCGAGGTGCAGGTCGAGGTCGCGGCGGTCGGGGTCAACTTCATCGACGTCTACCAGCGACAGGGCGTCTATCCCCTCTCCACCCCGTTCGTCTCGTGCTCCGAGGGGTCCGGCACCGTCACGGTGGTGGGGCCAGGGGTTGACGACGTCGCGGTCGGCGACCGCGTCGCCTGGGGCGCCGGCCTCGGTGCGGCCGGCTCCGTGGTCAACCGGGCCGCCGACTCACTCGTGCCCGTGCCCGACGGGGTCGAGCTGGACGTGGCGGCCGCGGCGATGCTCCAGGGCATGACCGCGCACTACCTCGTCAACTCGACGTATGCCGTGGGGCCGGGGACCGTGGCCCTCGTGCACGCGGCTGCGGGCGGCGTGGGGCAGCTGCTCGTGCAGATGGTGACCGCCAAGGGCGGTCGGGTGATCGCGACCGCCGGGTCGCCCGACAAGCTCGAGATCGCTCGCGGCCTGGGGGCGGAGACGGTGATCAACTACCGGGAGTCCGAGGACCTCGCCGCGGAAGTGCGAGCGGCCAATGGTGGCAACGGAGTCCACGTCGCCTACGACGGAGTCGGCAAGGCGACGTTCGACGCCTCGCTGGCGTCGCTGCGCCCCCGTGGGCTGATGGTCCTCTTCGGTGGTGCCAGTGGGCAGGTGCCGCCCTTCGACATCCAGCGGCTCAACGCCCTGGGCTCGCTGTTCCTGACCCGCCCGACCCTGGGCAGCTACACCGCCACCCGCGAGGAGCTGCTCGAACGCGGCACCTCGGTGCTCGGCGACATCGCAGCCGGACGGCTGGCGATCGAGATCGGCGGACGCTACCCGCTCACCGACGCGGCGACCGCCTACGACGACCTCGAAGCCCGCCGGACGACCGGCAAGCTGCTGCTGGTCCCCTGACCTGACACCGGAGCACGGCAGGATGGGCCCATGGCTCCCGCCGCTGACGCCGTGCCGTGGGTGCTGCACGTCGACCTCGACCAGTTCCTCGCAGCGGTCGAGATCCTGCGGCACCCCGAGCTGGCCGGTGTGCCGCTGATCGTCGGCGGTCGCGGCGATCCCACCGAGCGGGCCGTGGTGTCGACAGCCTCCTACGAGGCGCGTGAGTTCGGGGTCCGGTCAGGCATGCCGTTGAAGGTCGCCGTGCGCCGGTGTCCCGAGGCGGTGCTCCTGCCCGTCGACTTCCCGGTCTACGAGGAGGCGTCCGCGCGGGTCATGGAGGTGCTCAGGGGTATGCCGGGTGCGGTCGTGGAGGTGCTCGGCTGGGACGAGGCCTTCGTGGGGGTGACGACCGACGACCCCCTGGCCTATGCGCAGGCGATCCGCGCCGCCGTGCTCGAGGCCACCGACCTGCACTGCTCGGTCGGCATCGGCGACACGAAGGTGCGGGCCAAGATCGCCACCGACTTCGGAAAGCCCCGGGGGGTCTTCGAGCTGACCCGCGACAACTGGTTCGAGGTCATGGGCGACCGTCCGACGATCGCCTTGTGGGGCGTGGGTTCCAGGATCTCGCAGCGGCTGGCGTCCCACGGCTACCAGACGGTGCGCGACCTCGCCGAGGCCGACGAGGCGACCCTGGCGGCCGAGTTCGGGCCGACCATGGGCCCGCACTACGGCCGGCTCGGGCGCGGGGTGAGCTCCGCGACCGTCGACGACACCCCGTGGATCGCCCGGGCCCACGGACGCGAGACGACCTACCAGGCCAACCTCGTCGAGCCCCAGCAGGTCGAGGTCGCGATCCGGGCGTTGGCCGAGCAGGTGGTCGAGGACATCCGTCGCGAGGGCAGGGCCTGCCAGCGCGTCTTCCTCAAGGTGCGGTTCGCGCCGTTCTTCACGACCAACCGGGTCCGCAAGCTGACCGAGCCCACCTTCGACGTCGACGTCATCGCCTCCACCGCGCTGGCCCTCCTCGCGGCCCTGGCGGACGACCGCCCCATCAGGCTCCTCGGGGTCCGGGCCGAGATGGTGCCGCCCGAGGGTGGCTACATCGACCCACGGACCACCGGACGCGGCGGTCCGAGTGCCAGGGCCGCCGGCACCGGGGGCGGTGTGGAGGACTCCTCGCCGGGAGCGACGGCGGACACCTCGCGCGAAGGATGACCGGTCAGCGCGCCCCCCGCTGACCGGTCGGCACGCTCGAAGGCGCCCGGCTCAGTTCCAGAGCGCTGCGACCGCGACGTTGAGCACGCCCAGGGCGCCCGACGCCATCACGAGTCCACGGTTGAGGGGAGCGCCACGCTTGGCGCGACCGCGGGCGATCTCGATGCATGCGGCGGCCGCGATCGCGACGACCAGCTTGACCCCGATCTTGGGGTGGTTGAGGTCCTTGTCGAGCGAGGAGATCGCCTCGGCCATGCCGACCAGGACCAGACCGGTCAGGACCTGGGCGCGGGCGCCGATCGACATCAGCTCGACGGTGTCGAGCCCCTTGCGCGCGAAGGCGGCCCAGCCGCCGACCAGCGCTGCCATGCCCAGGAGGTGGAGCACCACGACGAGGTTGTAGACGAAGTCCATGGCCTCACCCTAGCCCGCAGGGTTGACCACCAAGCCGTGCGGATCGCCTGCGAGACCCACGCCCTCGTTCAGAGCAGGCGACGGCCCATGGCCCAGGCGGTCAGCTCGTGACGTGACGACAGCTGGAGCTTGCGCAGCACCGAGGAGACATGCGTCTCAACGGTTTTCACCGAGATGAACAGCTCCTTGGCGACCTCCTTGTACTGGTATCCGCGCGCGATGAGTCGCATGACCTCGCGCTCGCGGGCCGAGAGCCGGTCGAGCTCCTCGTCGACCTGAGCCACCTCGCCGGCCGCCGCACCGAACGCGTCGAGCACGAAGCCGGCCAGCCGCGGAGAGAACACGGCGTCGCCGTCGGCCACGCGCTGGATCGCCCGGGTCAGGTCGGTGGCACTGATCGTCTTGGTGACGTAGCCGCGCGCCCCTGCGCGGATCACCGCGATGACGTCCTCGGCGGCATCCGAGACCGACAAGGCGAGGAACCGCACCGGCTGGCCGTCCGCGGTCTCCAGCCCCTTGCAGCCGTGCAGCACGTCGATGCCACCGTTGCCGTTGCCGCCCGGCAGGTGCACGTCGAGCAGGACGACGGGCGGCTTGGTCTGGCGGATCACCGCGATGGCGGAGTCCACGTCGGGCGCCTCGCCCACGATGGAGACCGTGGTGCCGAGCTCGGCACGGACTCCCGAGCGGAACATGCGGTGGTCGTCGACGAGGACGACCTCGACCGGCTTCTTCTCAGGCGTGTTCACGGGTCTCCTCCGAGACGGGTTGCGGATTATCTGGGTCGGACTGGGGCTGTGGGTGTCGCTGGGCCGCAGGCAGGGTGAGGCTGACCTCGGTGCCCTGCTCGAGGCGGCGGACCCTCGCGGCACCTCCGTGCCGCTCCATCCGCCCGAGGATCGACTGACGGACACCGAGCCGGTCCTCGGGGATCTCGCTGACCTCGAACCCCGGCCCGTGGTCGCGCACGAAGGCCTCCACCCCCGAGGGTCCGACCTCGAGGTAGAGCGAGACGGGCGGGGCCCCGTGGCGGACCGCGTTGTGCAGGGACTCGCGCACAGCACGGACGAGGGCCTGCCCGCCGTCGTCCAGCGGCCGGTCCCCGGTCGACACCACCTCGATGGGCGTGCCGTGCAGGTCCTCGACCTCGTGGGCGGCCTCGACCACCGCGGTGGCAAGGCTGGCATCGGAGTCGGAGGGGCCGGCATACAGCCACGAGCGGAGCTCGCGCTCCTGGGCACGGGCGAGCTGGGTCACTGCGCCGGCGTCGCCGGCCTTGCGCTGGATGAGCGCCAAGGTCTGCAGCACCGAGTCGTGGAGGTGGGCCGCGATGTCGGCGCGTTCGGTCGCGCGGGCGAGCTCGGCCTGCTCGTGGCGCAGGTCCGACCAGAAACGAAGGGCCCAGGGGGCGGAGATCAGGGCCACACCGGCCAGGACCGCCAGGACCGCTGCGCCGATGTCCCAGATCGCTGCGAGGGACCGGCCGCGCGTAGCCATGATGACCAGGCCGGTGAGGGCCAGCACCCCACCGAACGCGAGGCGCGCAACGCTGAATCGCCTTGTCCCCGTTTCGGATCCGAGCCAGCGCCCGCGCTGGGAGTCGTCGAGCTGGGACCAGGCGAGAACCGCACCGGCGGCCACGACCAGGAGGGGGACGAGAATGCCGAGGCGCGCGTTGAGACCGGCGTTCTGGGCCACGACGACGAGGCCGATGCCGAGCAACAGCCCACCCACGAGAAGCACGCGGGTCGCGTCCCGCTCGATGGTGCCCGTCACCGGATCGGGCTGGGTGCGGCCGGCTGCCGCGACCGCTGCCGCATCAGCCGGGTCGACCGCGCGACGACCGGCCCGGACCATGCCACCCCGGGACTGTGGCGTGAGCGCCCACAGGAAGATGTAGGCCACCAGCCCGGCTCCGGTGGGGATCGAGATCAGCACGAACCCCAGCCGGATCCACCGAACCGGCCAGCCCAGGTGCTGGGCCAGACCGACCGCGACGCCGCCGATCACCTTGCCCTCGACGGGTCGCGTGAGGGTCGGGCGAGCGGCACGGCGCTCTGCGGCCCTTGCCTCCGCTGGGGGGACGGGCCGCTCGTAGGGAGTCGGCATGTCCTCATCCTGACGCACGAACCGGTGGATGCCGAGCAGATTCAGGGTGCGCGGACGCTGCTTCAGGGTCAGTTCAGGGTCGACCCTCATGGCAGGGCCCCCGTCGCACGGACACCATTGATGACATGACGCAGACCCCTGGGCCGACCGCCGGCCCGACGAACCCCACCCACGCGACCGGCCTCGACCGGTTCTTCGGCTGGATCCGCTCCGTGGACCTTCGCCGGGACGCCGACGACAAGTGGCTGGCCGGCGTGTGCTCCGGCATCGCCACGCGCCTCGGTGTGGACCCCATCGTCATCCGGGCAGCCCTGGTGCTCCTGGTGATCCTCGGTGGCGTCGGCATCACCATCTACCTCATCGCCTGGGCCTTCCTGCCCAACAACCGCGACGAGATCGTCGCCGAGAAGGCGCTGCGCGACGGTGACGTGCTCGGGATCATCCTGCTCGTCATCATCGGCCTGTCCCTGGTCGGCGGTACCGGTCTTGCCGGCGACACCCCCGGCGTCGGGTGGATCTGGTGGGTCGTGGTTCCCATCGGTCTCGTCGTCTGGCTGGTGACCCGCAACCGCGACGGCAAGGCCCGCTCGCAGACGCCGTACGGGCCGAACCCCTATGCACCGGCTCCCTCCGGCCAGGCCCCCTACGCGCCGAGTCCCTACGCGCCGGCTCCCTACGGCGAGGCTCCCCACGCGGCCACCGGGACGTGGGGCGCCGAGGGCGGGTACCCGCAGACCACCGCCACCGCGACCGTGGCCACCGCGAGCGCCTCGCCCGCGACCTTCACCCCAGAGACCCAGGAGTATGCCGCCGTGCCACCGACCACCTACGCCCCCGCGCCCGCGGACACGCCTCCGGGCGGCACCTACTTCGCTCCACCCACCCCGGCCGCTCCGCAGCCACCACGTCCCCCCAAGGTGCCGCGTCGACGCAGCGGTGGCTTCGTCTCGGTGCTGCTCATCGGCGGCCTGGCCGTCGCGGCCTACGGTGCGACGCTGTCGATCCACCGGGCGGCCCACTGGGCCGGCAGCGACGAGACGGTGGCCATGGCTGCCGCCCTCGGTGTCCTCGGCCTCGGCACGCTGGTGCTCGGCCTGCTGGGCCGACGGGCTGGTCTCACCGGCTTCCTGGCCATCGTGCTCGCCCTCGTCACGTGGACCGCGTCGGTCGTGCCCGACGTGACGTTGGGCGGAGGTGTCGGCGAGCGCACGTGGCGTCCCTCGACCAGCGACACCACGTCCTCCTACCGGCTGGGCATCGGGTCGGCGGAGCTCGACCTCGCCCGCGCCCAGGACAACCCCGGCACGGCTCGGGAGATCGAGGCCCGCGTGGGCATCGGCGAGCTGAGGATCTACATCCCCTCGAACCTCACGGTCGAGGTCCGCAGCTCGGTCGCCGCCGGGGACATCTCCCGCGTCGACAGCCCTGACCTCGGCACCAATGGCGACCCTGTCCCGCTGGACAACGGCGACGGCCGCAACATCAGCACCGTGGAGACGTTCGGCACGGGAAGTCCCGACGTCGTGGTGACCGCGCACGTCGGCCTGGGCCAGATCCTGATCGGCAAGGAGTGACCGCGATGACCAACCCCGAAGCACCCCAGGACGAGACGACACAGGTGGAGCAGGCAGTGCAGACCCCCACGACCCAGTCCGACCCGACCCCGAGCGACCCGACCCAGGCCGACGTGACCCGGACGACCGAGCGGACCGAGCAGCTCGACACCACGGACGCGACCCGCGCCATCGAGGTCGACGAAGCGCCAGTGTGGGCCGAGCCCACCGACGCCCGGGTGGCCGCCGACGATGCCGGCTGGCCCCCCGCCATCCCGGAACGCCCCAGCGGCCCGCACGCCCCTGCCATCGTGCTGGGACTGGTCTGCCTGGCCGTGGCGAGCATCGTGCTGGCCCAGGAGGTCGGGAGTCTGAGCGTCGACTGGGGCGACATCGGCCCACTCGGGATCGTGGCGGCCGGTGCCCTGCTCGTGCTGTTCGGGCTCGCCGGGCTGCTCAGCTCACGACGCAAGTCGCAGTGACGCAGGCCTAGCCGGCAAGCCAGCGCTTCATGTGCGGCGCGAACGAGCGGCTCAGGTAGTAGTGCTCGAGCTCGTCGCGCCGCACCCAGCGCACCGCCTCGGTCGAACCCCCCACGTCGTGGACGACGGGGTCGGTCGGCTGAGGGCACCACGCGGCATACACGATCCGCACGGCGTGGAAGTCCTCCAGGCGCCCGCTGGGCGCCCGGCCGATCCAGTGCGAGGTGTGCGCCTCGAGCAGGCGAACGGCTTCCACCTCCTGGCCACTCTCCTCCCAGACCTCGCGGTGCAGGGCGGCCACAGGGGCCTCGCCCGGGTCGAGCCCCCCGCCGGGCAGGGTCCACCGCCCGGGCGCGGAGGTGAGGGCGGACAGCTCGGTGAGCAGGACGCCGCGCTCGCTCGTGACCACGCCGTAGGCCGCGGCGCGCTGGTACGGGCGCGCCTCCTCCCCCGGCTCGAGCACGAGCCCCGGGTCGGTGGGCACCGGGCTGGCGACGCTCGCCACGGCTGAGGCGGCGGTCACGGTGTAGGTGAAGAGGAGAGCGCCGTCCGCGTCGCGCTCGGCGTCACGCAGCAGGGGACGTGACCACCCGAGGCGAGCCAGCTCACGGACCGGGTCCGCACCGTGCCCCAGGACGAACTCGGCCACCACGCGACCTCCGGCGGCGTTGGCCCGGACCATCACCCGTTCACTGCTGGACGGGGGCCCCTGGCTCGGCGTGGGGGTCTCGGTCACGAGGCACCGGCCCGCCGGTACTCGGCCTCGGCGAGCGCGGCGACCGAGGGCCAGTCCTGCGCGGGCGCGACGGTGCGGTTGGTCTCGGTGATGCCCTGGCGCAACTCGGGGTCGCTGAGCAGCCGCGCCAGTCCGCGGGCGAGGGCGTCGTCATCGGGTCCGAGGAGTCCGTTGACACCGTCGACGACGAAGTCGCCCACCCCGGTGTCCTGCCGCGCGACGACGGGAAGCCCGGCGGTACGCGCCTCGAGGGCGGCGATGCCGAAGGCCTCCAGGCGGGCGGGAGTCAGGTAGATGTCGCTGTCCCAGTAGCGATCCCGGAGCTCATCCCGACCCACGCGGCCGGGCATGGACACCCAGTCGGTCATGTCGTGGTGGGCGGCGAACCGTTCCAGCCGCCGTCGCTCCGGCCCCTCCCCGAAGAGCGTGAGGCGCATCCGTGGTCCGGAGCCGCCCGAGGTGGAGACGAGCTCCTTCGCCCTGGCTGCGACCTCGAGGACAGCAAGCGGGCGCTTGCGCGCCGCGAACCGCATCGCCGCCACGACCTCGACCGGAGCGTCAGCCGCGCGGGCCGGGCGCGGCGGCGGCCGCCACACGCTGGTGTCGATGCCGTTGGGAAAGACGCGCACCTCGGTGCCCCGACCGACCACGGCTTGCACGGAGGCCGCCGCGACACCGGAGACCGCGGACAGGGCTGCCCCCTTGGCGCCCCATCGCCGAGCGTGGCCGAGGGCGCGAAAGAGGGGTTGCGAGCGCTCCATCAGGCAGTGCCAGGTGATCGCGGTGGGCATCCCCAGCCCCAGCGCGACCCCCGCCAGATCCGTGGCGAACGGGCTCACCACCCCCATGTGGACGTGGGCCACGTCGAACCCACCCGCCTGAAGCCGTCGCCGTACCTCCGGTGGCGCGAACGGGTTGACGGGCAGCTCCCACGGGAGGCGGACCGCCATCCGGTGGACAGGCACGCCGTCGACGTCCTCGATGAAACCGTGCCGCTCGCCGCGCTCCCCGACCGTGGCGGTGAAGACCTCGACCTCGTGTCCGCGGGACCGCAGCTGGGCCGCGAGGTCGTGCGTCTGGACCTCGATCCCACCCAGCCTGGGCAGGTAACAGTCGGTCAGCAGGGCCACCTTCACGGACCTGAGCCTGCCATGCGTCAGGATGGCCCGTGATGACCCACACCCGGAAGCACACCCTGGTGGCCTTCCACGCCCACCCCGACGACGAGGCCCTCCTCACCTCGGGGACGTTGGCGCGGGCAGCGGCAGAGGGCCACCGGGTGGTCGTCGTGGTGGCCACCGACGGCGCCCTCGGCCTGGCTGCGGACGCCTACGTCGCCGACGGGGGGTTGGCCGCGCGACGCCTTGAGGAGCTGCGCCGGTCGGCGTCCGCGCTCGGGGTCGCCCGCGTCGTCTACCTCGGCTACGCCGACAGCGGCATGGGACCCGAGCTGCTGCCCGACCCGCCCGAGCGAGTCCGGTTCATCCAGGCACCGCTCGAGGAGGCCGCCGCCCGGCTGGCCGAGATCCTCCGCGACGAGGACGCCTCGGTGCTGACCACCTACGACCGCAACGGCGGCTACGGACACCGCGACCACGTCCGCGTCCACGAGGTCGGCCAGCGGGCGGCATACCTCGCCGGCACGCCGCGGGTGCTCGAGGCGACGGTCCCGCGCGACACGATCGCGCGCGCCGTCCGCCTCGCGGCCAAGGTCTACCCGTTCCCCCCGGACTTCGACCTGGCGGCGTTCAGCCGCGCGTTCAGCGCCAGGTCCGCGATCACGCACCGCATCGACGTGCGCCGGTATGCCGCGGCGAAGCGGGCTTCGATGCGCGCGCACGCCTCCCAGTCGAGCGCGGACGGTGGGGCAGATCGCACGCTCGCTGCGTTCCTGCGGATCCCGCGGCCGGTGTACGACCTGGTCTTCGGACGCGAGTGGTTCATCGACCCGGCCCGACCGGCGGGGCTGCCGGTGTCGCACGACGTCTTCGAGGGGTTGGGGTGACGAGCGAGAGGGTTGAGCCCGCGGGTGACGCGGCCGACGCACGCGAGGTGGCCGACCGTGAGCCGGCACAGCCGCGCAGGTCGCGGTCGCGGGTTCGCACGGTCGTGCAGGCCGGGGTCGGCCTGGCACTGGCGGCCGTGCTGCTGGTCTACGTCCTGCCCCGCCTGGCCAAGACCAACTGGTCCGACGTGTGGGCGGTCCTGTCTCACGTGCCGCCGACGACCTTCGCGCTGCTGCTTGCGGGGGTCGTGGTGGGGCTCTACTGCTACACCTTCACCCTCACGGGTTCGCTGCCCGGCCTGAAGCACTGGCAGGCGCTCATCGTCAACGTCGCAGGTTCCTCCGTCGGCAACCTGCTGCCGGGCGGAGGGGCGGCCGGTCTGGCGGCGACCTACACGATCTGCCGGTCGTGGGGCTTCTCGCGGCGCGACATCTCGACCTCCGCCATCGTCACCGGCGTCTGGAACGTCCTGTCCCGCGTGGCACTGCCCCTCATCGCGATCTTCGCGTTGTTCGCCGGACGCGACTCCGACGTCCCACCGGCGCTCGGCGACGCGGCTGTCGCCGGTGCGCTGACCGGTGGGGTGATCCTCGCGGTCTTCGTGTCGATCCTCGTGTCCGAGCGGGCCGCGATCGCGATCGGCCAGGGCATCGACAAGGTCATCGGCCGGCTCTGGCGACGGCGCAGCATGAGCGTGCGGTCGCTCGTCATCGACCTGCGCCTGCGGATCAACGACGTGGTGCGCACCGGGTGGCTCAGCATGACGCTGGGGCTCGTCGGCTTCTTCGGGGTGTACTACCTGCTGTTCCTCGTCTGCATGCACACGACGCGGGTCGACCTCTTCTATGGGCAGCTCTTCGCCGCCTATGCCATCGGCCGGCTGCTCACCGCCGTCGGGTTGACCCCCGGGGGGCTCGGGATCACCGAGAGCGGCACCGTCGCGGCCCTGGTGGCCTGGGGCGCGAATCCGGCCGACGCCCTCGCTGGCGTCGTGCTGTTCTCGTGCTTCACTCACCTCATGGAGATCCCGTTGGGGGCCCTCGGCTGGGCGGCCTGGACGGTCAGCCCCAAGAGCACGCACGCCGACGAGGCCGACGACGCCGCCGCGAGCCTGGAGCGACCGACGTGAACGGGCCGACAGCCGCCGGCGAGGGAGCCGACGTGGGCAAGGGCAACGACGCTGGTGAGCGCGCCGACTACCACGTGCGCATGCAGAAGGAGCGGCGGGCCCGTGAGTCGGCGAAGGCGCAGGTGCTGCTCGACGAGTTCGTCCGCACCGCCCGCGACCGGGGCCTGGCCACCACTGAGCTGTCGGCGCGCACCTGGCGCGGTCCCCGCCGCTACAGCACAGGGGTGCGTGGCTGGTACCTCCGGCGGGACCGCTCGGTCGCCGTCGACTCCGACGGCCGCTACTACGTGCTGCTGGTACCCCCACGACCGCTGGCCCGGTTCCGCGGCGTCGAGATCGACCCGAGCGACCCGCCCCTGCAGGTGGGCGAAGGCGCTCGCGACGGCGAGTCGATCGCGTTGTCCGAGCTGATCCGGTTGCGGCTCGAGGCCGGCGACGACTTCTCGACCTGACCGGGCTTTCCCGCCCGCGTCCTTCCGACTTGTTGCCACCTGGTGGTCACGCAGCCCCGGTTTCGGGCGCCTGGTGACGACCTTGCGGCAACAAGTCGCGGTGGGGAAGACCAGCCTGCTCAGCGCTTGACGAGTCGGCGGACCTGACGGGTGCGCGCTTCGTCGGCGATGACGTCGTCCTGGGCCTCCGGCTCGAACGGGCGCCCGGTTGCCTGCTCGGCGGCGAGCCCGATCAACGCGTCCGCAAAGACCGGGTTCGCCGGCAGGATCGGTCCGTGCAGGTAGGAGCCGAACACGTTGGCCGTCCGCGCACCTTCGGTGCCGTCGGTGCCGTTGTTGCCGAACCCCGACCGCACCTTCCCGAACGCCGCCTGCCCCGCGCCGAGAGTCGTCGACCCAGAGTGGTTCTCGTACCCCACCACGTCGCCGAAGTCGGTGGTCAGCACGACCGGCCCGATCATCCGCTTGGCATTGCCCTGGGTGGTGACGTCGAGGATGCCCAGCCCCGGCAGCCGCTTGCCGTCGACGGTGATGAACGCGTTCCCGAGCAGCTGGTACATCCCGCAGATCATCAGCATCGGCGTCCCGGCGTCGGCCAGACCACGCAGCCGGTCGGCGATCTGCTCGAGGTCCGCCTCGACCCGCACCTGACCGGAGTCCTGGCCACCGCCACCGACCACGAGGTGCGCGACCTCGGGAAACTCGCCGCCCGGGTGGTGCTGGTGCACGACCGGGCTGTAGCCGTGGCGCCGGATCCGCGCCGCCAGCGTCCGCGTGTTGCCGAGGTCGCCGTAGATGCTCATCTCGCGCGGGTAGAGGTGCACCACGTGGATCGCGCCCTTGCCCGCGCTGTCGGCGTCCGGCACGCGCGCCGAACCCGCCGGCTCGCCGGGGATGTGGACGTCCTGCGGGTATGCCGCGGAGTCACCCGAGGTGGTCATGACGCCTCCTCGCCGATATCGGGCAGGTCGTAGCGGGCGGCCAGGGTGCGGCGCAACGCCATCATGGCCGTGTAGGTGCAGAAGATCCGCTTGGGCTCGTCGGGGTGCTGGGCGAGGAACGCGTCGAGCGCCTCGTCGAGGTCGGGCTCCACCGCCGCCACTGGGACGTCGTCGTACTGGAGCCGCAGCGCCATGTCGTAGCCGCGGACACCGCTCGTGATCGTGACGCCGCGGGTCCGCAGGCTCTCGAAGCTCACGTCATAGAGCCAGGAGACGTCGCGACCGTCCGCGTAGTTGTCGTTGATCGCGATCATCGTCGCGACCGGGGTCGAGCCATAGGTGCCCAGGGCCACGGTGAAGCCGGCCGGGTTCTTGACCAGCACCAGCTCGAGTGGCTGGTCGTCGACCATGACCACCTCACCGCGACCGAACGGCGGGGTGACCGCTCGCAACGCCTCGGCCGCAGACGCTGGGTCGAACGCATCGCCCAGCAGCATCCGGGCCGTTGCCGTGGCCGCCGTGGCGTTGATCATGGCGGCGAGTCCGCGCTGCTGGAGCTCGAGCGGCCCGACCGTGCCGCTGGCCGGCCCGCCCTCGCCACCGCCTGCGCCGAACACGACCTCGAAGGTCCGTTCGTCGGACGGCTTGAGCAACCCGTCGTCCGGCCCTGCCACCGGCGCGACGAAGTCGTCGTCGAACCGGACGTCCTGCTCTTGGAGCTCGGGCAGCCGGTCGGCGATGGACGCGTCGACCCCGAAGTACTGCACCGCCACCCCTTCGGCGATCCGGTCACGGATCCGCGAGACGAAGGAGTCGTCGAGGTTGAGCACCACCCCCACCGTGGCCTGCTCGGCGAGAGACGCGAGCAGCTTTGCGGTGTGGTCGATCTCGGCGAACCGGTCGAGCTGGTCACGAGCGACGTTGAGCAGCAACGCATGCGTCGGCCGGACCGCGGCGGCGAACTTCAGCGCGTGGGCCTCGTCGAGCTCGAGCACAGCCATGTCCGCCTTGAGCCAGCCGCGGACGGGCAGCTCGCCGAGCATCGAGGAGATGACCCCGCGGGTGAAGTTCGAGCCGGTCGGGTTGGTGAAGACGGTGCGTCCGTGGGCGCGCAGCACCGCGACCAGCATCTTGGTGGTCGTGGTCTTGCCGTTGGTGCCGGTGACGACGACGATCCCGCCGGGCACGCCGGCCAGCGCATGGGCGAGGAACCCGGGGTCGATCCGCTCGGCGACCAGGCCCGGGAGCGCCGAGCCTCCGCCGCGCAGGCGCGAAGCCGCCCGCACCGCCTTGCCCGCGACCACCGCCGCCGTAGTCCTCAGCACGCCCCAAACCCTAACCGCCCGCGGTGCAGCGGCGAGCACGCGGCATACCCAAGGCAGTGACGTATGCCGTGCGGCAGGTCACGCGCGCGACGTCGACTGGGCCTTCAGGAGCCCATCGGCGACATCATGGGCGCGGTGTCGTGGGTCGGGACGGTGAGGCCCGGGAGCACGTCCGGTGCGGCGAGGACGAGGACGCCCAGGGCGAGGAGGACCAGCGCCGTGCCGTAGGTGGCTGTGCGGCGCCACGGGAGGATCTTCTCGACGGCGATGAACCCGGCGACGATCGCCATCCAGGTCACGCTCATGACGCCCAACGCGAAGAGCGACGCCATCAGGGCCCAGCAGCAGCCGACGCACCACGCGCCGTTCTTCGCGCCCATGCGGAGGGCTCCCGACCAGCCGCCGCGCCAGGAGCCGAGGAGGGTGCCGAGGGGACTCCGGCACTTGCCGAGGCAGACGTTCTTGAGCGGGGTCAGCTCGTAGCCTGCGGCGAGGACCAGGATGGCTCCCGCGATGGGGCGACCGGCGCGATCCCACGCCAGGTCGCCCCCAGCCGCGCGGCTTGCCCCCACGCCGATCAGGAACGCGACGACGCCGGCACCGAGCCAGGTCAGGAGGTAGCCGGTGGTGAACACCAGTGGCTTGAGGCGCGACTTCCCGCTCATGCGGGCGTAGAGCGCGATCGTCGGGGCGACCGACGGGAACATCATCGCGGTCATCATGACCACCCAGACGCCGAGGAACCAGCCGAGGGTGCCGAGGGCGGTCCAGGGGCCGTTGTCCATGCCTCGCATCTGTTGGACCGTCCACCACCAGGCAGCGCCGGCGAGCGCGAAGAGAACGACGACCAGCCCCCAGTGGGCGCGGCTGGCCGCGAGCGCGGGACGGAGGTCTCCGCGAGTGGAGGTCGCCGCGGGGGCCGCCGAAGTCGCCGGAGGCGCCGACCCGAAGTCGGTCATTCGCTCAGGCGGTCCACGCGAAGTCGGACTTCGAGAGCCCGGTCTTTCCTTCGTACTCGATGCCGAAGGCGTTGATCCTCGACCGCTTGGCCTCGGCCATCGTCAGGTCGGAACCAGCAGGGTGGAACATGCCGGAGAACTTCACCGGCTCACCGGACTCCACCCCGAACGGCACGATGTCCCCGATCTCGAAGTCGATGACATCCCCGATTCTCACGCTGTGCCGCAGCCCGTCGTCCTCGACGTCGATCGTGGCGCGCTCGACGCCCAACATCTCACCGATCAGCGGCGCGAGTCCCGCCATGGGCCCCCCGAGCTGGCCGCTGAAGACCTGCACGAGCTGTTCGAACTGCGCGTCCGACGCGGCATCGACGAACACTCCGACCCGCCAGCCCCCCTCGGTCATGACCTTGGGCGTATCCGCGATCAGGGCGACCTTGCAGCCGGCGATGTCGGTGCTGTCGACCCCTCCCTCCTTGATGTTGAAGACGAGGGTCACGCGACAGAAGTCGTAGGTGGCTCCGTGATCCAGGGACAGGTTGCACGGGCACATGAGCTCGCACGAACACGTCTCGACATAACTACCCGCCAGGTTCCACGACATTGGACCCTCCTTGCCCCAGAGCCCCAGTGTCCCGCCGCATTTCGAGAGCGTCAACGGCCTCGGAGCGCGGCGTTCCGGCGGATCGTCTCGCCCCGGAGCGGCCCGCCCATCGCGGCACTGATCCAGCAGATGTCGAAGGTGCCTGCGGTCAGCGGGAGCAGTCCGAAGACCCCTGCCGCGAGCCCCCACCAGTGCTCGCGGAACGCCACCGCGAAGGCGAGCCAGGCCACGCCGGCGACGAACCGGAACGCGCGGCCGCTCGGCCCGTTGATCCACTGCGAGAACGGGGTCGCGTTGAACCTGTCGGCCCGGGACACCGCCACCTCCAGTTGGTCGAGCTGCATCGCCGTCTCCTTTGGTTCCTTTGTGCTTCGTCCTGACACACTCAGTCTCATGACGATCGGGCGCTCCGACCATGACCGGGATGCCGCAGGAGCTGATCGATCCGCCGCACTTTCGAATGCGTTGGCTCAGGTCCAGCTCTCCGGCGCGATCTTCCTGCACAGCGAGTACACCGAGGCGTGGGCCTACGAGTCGATGGCGTCGCGGGACCTGGCCGCGGTGTTGGCCCCCGATGCCGCACAGATCGTGATCTTCCACGTCGTCGTCTCCGGCAGCTGCTGGATCGAGGCCGGTTCCCACATGGTCTGGGCCCACGAGGGCGACGTCATCGTCCTGCCCTACAACGACCAGCACCGGATGGGCGGGCACGAGACGGCTGAGATCGTCCCGGTGATGCAGCTCATCGACCCGCCGCCGTGGAATGCGTTGCCGCACATAGTCCATGGCCTCGGAGGTGCACGGAGTGAGCTCGTGTGTGGCTTCCTTGCCTGTGACGACCGGCTGTTCGACCCGAGCCTCGGAGTCTTCCCGCCCGTCTTCGTCGTCACCCCACCGGAAGGACCGGTCCGCAAGTGGGTCAAGGCCAGCAGCGACCTGGTCCTCCAGCAGACGAGCCAGGTCTCCGACGACCGCATCGCGGCACCGACCGACATCCCGCAACTGCTGCTGCGCGAGGTGCTCAAGCTGCACCTGGCCAACGCGCCGGCCACCGATACCGGCTGGCTCGCTGCCCTGCGCGATCCCGTCGTCGCCCCGGCGCTGGCTGCCATCCACGGCGACCCGGGCCACAAGTGGACCCTCGCCGAACTCGCCCGCGAGGCAACCGTCTCTTCGACCGTGCTCGACGAACGGTTCCGCTCGGTGCTGGGTCTCGCGCCGATCCGCTACCTGACCGGCTGGCGGATGCACGTCGCGGAGGACCTGCTGCGCACCACGACCTTGCCGGTCGCTGCGATCGCTCCGAAGGTCGGCTACGAGTCGGAAGAGGCCTTCAGCCGCGCCTTCAAACGCGACCACGAGCTGGCCCCCAGCATCTGGCGCACCGCACGCTGAAGCCCGGGTCTCGCGGGATGGGCGAAGGAGTCAGGACGGCGGAGGAACAAGCGGGATCTTCTTGACTGACACCGCGTTGCCGAAGGTGAAGCTCAGCGTGACGGACGCGACACTGTCGTCGAAGTGTCCTTCGAACCGAAGGGTTCCACGTTGCAGGACATCGCGAGTCAGGGTTGGCGACCAGTGACTTCCCAGGACATCGACGTCAAGGGTGGTCCCGTCCGAGCCCGTGAGCTGTGCGAAGCCCGCGGGCAGCTGGACAACGCTGTCGCTCGAGCTGAGCCCCGTGAGCTCGACGGAGGTGCTGCGCGTGTCCTGGAGGACCTGGCTGACGGTGAGCCGGACCTTGCTGTTGCCTCCCACCACGGGGGCTCCCGAGAGCCTGTTCACGCTGCTGAAGTGTCCGACGACTGCGCGGACACCTGCGGTAACGGCCACGCCACCGACGCCGAGGACCAGCAACACCGTGAGGACGCCTGCCATCGCCCGACCACCGCGACCCCGCCGCGCCGGAGGTGGACGCCAGCCGACGGAGGGTTCGTCGTTGAGGGTCTGCGTCTCGTCCGCGTTGCCCCACTCGCCCACCAGAGCGGTTGCCATGCCGAAGACCACCGTCGCCGCCGGGGCCAGAAGCCAACGGGACCACTGGTTGCCGCTGTGCGCGAACAGGGTCGTCAGTGAGTTGGCGACGATACCGAGCACACTGACCACAGCCGAGATGGTCAGCACCTTCCGCAGGTTGCGGCGTTTCGGCACCGGTCGAGGCGATGTGGAGGGCGGCGGTTGACGACGCGCGGTGGGCGCTGGTTGGCGGAAGACGAACGTGGTCTCTCCGACCCTCACTCGGTCACCGTCCGTCAAGGGCGTGTCGGCCTGGATCCGACGGTCGTTGACGAACGTCCCGTTGCGAGACCCATGGTCAGCCAGGACGTATGCCGCGCCGTGGCGGCGCAGCGTCGCGTGTCGACGCGAGACGTTGGGGTCGTCGACCCAAAGATCGGCAGTTGGCTCCCGACCCAGTGACGCCTCCGTCGGACCTTCGCGAAGCGGCCACGAGGTCCCGTCCGCAGCATCGACCAGCCATGCAGTCGCGTCTCGCCGCCCGCGCTCGTGAGTGCTGGGGTCCCCATCGCCCATGATCCCCTCCCGCGGCGCTGATGGATGCCTCGCCATCCAACGGCGCCTCCACCCCGATGGTCCCGCGGAAGTCGGTCGATCGCAATCGAGTTGGCAGCTGCGCGAGCCAAGCGGATCGATGGGTATGCCGCCGCCGGCACCTTCACCGAGCTGGTCACCACGGCGCGAGCCCAGATCGCCGATTTCCCATCCTTCGTCCATCTTGGGGGGGTACCGTTCTGTGCCAGGTCGATGGTTGGCCCGCAGACCCAGACCCTGTCTGTTGAGTGATCGACGTCCAGATCCAGGACGGCCGCTCCACACCAGGGGGTTGGAGCGGCCGTCCGTTCCTGGCCGGTCACCCTGCGTCGCCATGCGGCCGGTGGAGGCCGAGGAGGCGGGTTACGAGACCCGAGCTGGCTCATGTGTCGCCCTGGGACGTACGCTCACGCCACCCGTGACGTGAAGGTGGAACACCCGTCCGAGACGGTCTCTTGCCGGTGGGCGGAAGCCAGCCGGTCGGCGTCGCGTTCGGGAAGGAAGCCAGAGTCTCGGCAACAGTCGTGGCAGACCGCGACGGCTCTTGGGCCAAGGTGGACGACCTCGATCAGGTGAGGATGGCAGGGCTCCTCACCTCCGTGTTGGTGGTCGCGTCGATGGACCGCGTCGACAGTGCAGGCGGCCACCGGGCCATCGGACTTCTCTTGTGTCGAGTCGAACATCGGGGCCGCCCTTCCGGAGGTCGTGTCTCTGCCTCCATCGAACCCCTACCCAACGCTGTGGCCAATCGGGCGATGTGCCGGACTCCCCCGACAAACGGAGGAGCTTGGATCGGGTGATCGCCAGACCCGCCGGAGCACGCGACTCGAAACGTGGCCGAGCATCCGACAAACGGGCCGACCATGGACATACCGCGTCGAAAACCCATGAATGGCACCGATGTTCACCAAACTGAGGTTGCTGACCCATTGTGAACGCTACGGCGCTGAGTAGCATCCAACACGGGCGACGCAACGCATCCGGCAATGGGCCGGATCCTACGCACCCTTCTGACGGGAAGGATCCACGATGTCTCGACCCAACTGGCGAGTTTCCTTGGTGGTAATCGGTTCCGCTGTCCTGCTCGTGACGGGCACGCAGGCCGTCGCCGCCAAGGCTCCACCGTCTCAAAGCGTGTCCGCCTCGGGCATCATCAAGGCCTGCTACCAGAAGAACCAGGGGATGCTGCGACTGCTCGTCGGGAGCAAGACATGCCGACACTCGGAGGTCCCGATCTCCTGGAACATGCAGGGCATCCAAGGACCCGCCGGGCCCGCTGGGCCCGTTGGCGCAACTGGACCCGCGGGACCCGTTGGCCCCATGGGTGCCACAGGACCTGCCGGACCTGCGGGACCTGCCGGACCTGCCGGACCTGCCGGGCCTGCCGGGCCTGCCGGGCCCCAAGGCGCGCCGGGAATCACCGGGCTTGCCGGGCTGACGTGTCCGACCGGGCAGTCCGTGACGGGCTTCTCGGCGACTGGCGCGTTGGTGTGCAGCGGGACGACACCGCCGCCCACCTGCTCCTCCACGACACTGACGAACACGATCACCGGCATCAAGGACAATGACTTCGCACAGCACTGGCCCGGTGGAACGGTCATGCTGGGCACAGCCACCTGCAACGTCACCCTCCAGCGTCCGTCAGGCAGCATCCTGCTGATCGGCACCCTCGGTGACGCGTGGCAGATCACCGGGAGGACGGGCTTCGGCGCGGCCACCCTGACTGTCAACCAGCCGAGCTGCAACTCGCCGGCGGCGATCCCGAACGTGACGGCGAACCGGCCCTCGTGTTCGTCCGCCTACGTGGGGATCCTCGGTGGCAGCCTCTCGACCGCCTCGGTCTCCATCGCGGCCAGCTGACCGCTCACAACACACAGCTCAAGGGGGGCCGGTCCTGCGACCGGCCCCCCTCCTCGTTGATGCACTGGTCGGGTCCAGCACTTCACCGTCCAGGAAACAGGCGTGTCAACTACGGCTCACGGTGCGCGGTGCGAGGGCGCAACCATCGGCGAGCTCCCGCCGCGGCGAGGGCACCAAGGCCCAGCAAGACTCCGATGTAGATCCCGTTGAACACCAGGGCAATGAGGAAGTTGATCGGCATGGGAAAGACGGGCTCGCCCCCTTCAGGCACCCAGTGAGCGAGCAGGAACTGGGTGGTAGTCAGCACGAACGCTCCATAGAGGGCGCACCGCACGATGCTCGAGGAGCGTCGCGTCCAACCGATGGCGAACCCGAACAGCACCGTGGCCACCAACACTGTGGCCCTGAGACCGACCGCCAGTTGATAGTCCGAGACGGAGGGCTCTGGGGCGTTGAGGAACACCGGCGCCCGGGTGGCGACCAGCGACAGGAGCCACACGATCAGCGCCGTGAGCAGGTACCTGTTCCAAGGCTGCGGCATCACCCGTCGGATCGGACTCGCGAACAGCTTCATGGCACCTCCTACGCGGTTTTCCATGTCGCACAATGGTTTCTACCTACAAACCATCTCGCCCCCCTCAACGCATGTCATCGGCCGCACGGTCCGAGTGCGTCATCCGGGCGGACCAGGGTTGTGGACCGGAGGACGACGCTGGCACCTTTTCGGCGCGTAGCCGTTGGCCGCAGCTATGCGATGTCGGGTGTGGTCAGGAATGCCCGTTCACCTGCGGCGTCCACCACGGCACCGATCCTGTCGTAGGTCGCCAGTGCGGCTTCGTGCTGAGCCCGGGCACGATCCAGGTCGCCCCCTGACGCGTAGATGCGACCGAGAAGCGAGGAGACCCGGGCCGCCTCGTAGGTCAGGTCGATCTCGGTGAAGAGCTGGTGCGCGTTGCGCGCCGCTCTCTCGGCGTTGGCGAGGTCACCCTCGGCGAGGAGGACCGCGGCCTCACCGGCGTCGGCGATCGCCCGCAAGGCGGGGGTCCGGTGGTTCAGCGCGATCTCGGCCAGCTCGATCGCGGCCGTGCGCGCCGTCGAGAGATCGTCAAGCATCAGGGCAACCTCGAGCTGAGTGGGCAGGAGCTTCGCTCGCTCCAACGCGCCCATGCCCTTGCCGCCGAGGATCCTCCGGAGGCCCGTCGCCGCGGCCCCCGGGCGACCCCGCTGGACGAGGGCCCGGGCAAGACCCGGCTGCGGCGTCACGCCCATCTCCTCCGCCTGCCGGAAGGCCTCCTCGGCCGCGTTGATCTCACCCATCTTGAGCCTGACCTCGCCCAGCTCCCGGAAGGCGAGCGCGGAGAACATCAAGTTGAAGGAGCCCAGCTCCGTGGTGGCTGTCAAAGCCTCTTCCTCGGCCTCGGAAAGGAAACCTCGCAAGCGCAGGATCTCGGCCCGGTGGACCCTGCAGACACCGGGGAAGCCGTTGATGGCCTGCCGGTCGCACCATCGCGTGGCCGCCTCGGTCCAGCGACCCGCCGCCTGCCAGTCGGCGACCTGTGCGTTGACCGCGATCATCATGCAGTAGATCATTCCGGTCGCCCGGGCACCCAGGTCCCCGGCCACCGCCCCTTCTGTCGCCTCCTCCACCATGGGCAGGCCCCGGTCGGGGTCGTCGCTGTAGACCAGGCCGATTCCTTGGAAAGCGTGTCCCAGGGCGAACAGGTCCTTGTCGCCATGGCGTGCGCCCAGGGCCTCGGCCTCCTCGGCACACCTGATCGCCGTATCGAGGTCGCCCTCGTCGCGGGCAGCGATACTGCGCGCGAAACTGAGCCACCCGTGCTCGGCATTCTCTGGCTGTCCCTCGAGCAACCGGGTGGCGTTCTGCAGCCACGCCGTGGCCGTGCCGCGCTCACCGAGGTCGCCATAGTGCTGGGCGAGGTCGATCGCCACGTGAGCAGCCCGGCGCGGGTTGCCCTGCTTCCGGTGCGTCTCGTAGGCGCGCTCACGAAGCGCCATGCAGTGGCGCATCTTGCCGATCCACCAGGCGCATTCGGCCATCTGGTCGAGCTCATCGGGACCCAGCGGTGCGACGGCGTCCGCCGCCGCGAAGAGCTGAAACGCCTCGCCCCACGCGTAGCGCGACACCGCCTCGCTGGCCCCAGGCAGGGTCGAGGGCTCGGTCATGTCGTCATTGTCTCAAGAAAGCCGGGGCTCGTCGCTGACGAATCTATGACGCCACAATGGGGCGTGGCCCTCTTCCCGGCTCCGCGCGACGTCGACCCACCCGAGCGACGTCCCGTCATCCTGGCCGTCGACGATGACCCGGACGCCATCGAGCTCCTGGGCGGGGAGCTGAATGACCGATACGGCCGGGCGTACCAGATACGGACTGCCCGGGCGGCCACCTCGGCTCTGAACCAGCTGACCGCGCTGCAGGAGGCGGGCGAGCGGGTGGCTCTGGTCCTGTCCGACCAGTGGCTACCGGACGGCACGGGGTGCGAGCTTCTGGCCCAGGCCAGGGAGCTCTTCCCACACTCACGCCGGCTCCTGCTGATCTCATGGGGCGAGTGGGCGATGGATGCCACGGCCCACCCGCTGCGCCGAGGGATCGGCCTCGGGCAGATCGACTACTACGCGATCAAGCCTTGGCGCGCAGCCGACGAACTGTTCCACCGGACAGTGACCGAGAACCTCCACGAGTGGGCCGGCTCAGACGCTTCGCTGTCGAGGGAGCTGACGATCGTCGCCGAGGCGGGCAACGCTCGCGCCTCAGAGCTGCGCAGCCTGTTGAGCCGAAACCGGGTGCCCTTTGTCTTCCACCCAACGGGTTCGGCAGCAGGAACGCAGATCCTGGAAGAAGTCCGCGCGGCCGACGCTGGCGTTCCCGTCGTCGTCCAACGCAATGGGCGGGTTCTGGTCGACCCGACCAACGTCGAGATCGCCGAAGCGTACGGCGCACGCACCCGACTGCAGGGCTCCCGCGACTACGACGTCACCGTCGTGGGCGCCGGGCCTTCCGGACTCGCCGCGGCCGTGTACGCCTCCTCGGAAGGGCTACGCACCCTCGTGATCGAACGCGAGACGATCGGCGGGCAGGCGGGGTCGAGCTCGCTCATCCGCAACTACCTGGGCTTCCAGCGTGGAGTCACCGGTGCCGACCTCGCCACTCGGGCGCACCAGCAAGCGTGGGTGTTCGGGACCACGTTCCTGCAGATGTGCCAGACCCAGGCGATCCGCAGCGACGCCGACCGGCTGTACCTGACCACGTCGAACTGTGCGGAAATCGCGACTGGCGCGGTCGTCCTCGCCACGGGAGTCAGCTATCGCAGGCTGGGCATCCCGTCCCTCGACGACCTGGTCGGACAAGGCGTCTTCTACGGTGCCTCGGCCTCAGAGGCGGAACGGTTCACCGGACGTACGGTCTTCGTCGTGGGGGCCGGCAACTCGGCCGGCCAGGCCGCCGTCCACTTGGCCGCGCACGCACACAAGGTGACGATCCTGGTGCGGCGCATCACGCTCGCCGAAACGATGTCGCGCTACCTCATAGAGGAGATCGAGGGACAGCTCAACATCGACGTTCGCTACCGAACCGAGATCGTCGACGGCGCGGGCGACGGAGAGCTCGAGAGCCTCACCCTTCACGACTCCGGGCGAGGCGCCACCGAGACCCTGCCTGCCGACGCGGTGTTCATCCTGATCGGCGCGAAGCCGCACACGGACTGGCTGCCCGAACAGGTCGCCCGCGACCGCTACGGCTTCGTCGTGACTGGGGCCGCGAGCAACGGCTGGCCGCTGGCCCGGGCGCCCTTCGTGTTCGAGTCGTCGATGCCGGGGGTCTTCGCGGTCGGCGATGTGCGTTCGGGTTCAGTGAAGCGCGTGGCATCTGCCGCCGGAGAAGGGTCCGTCGCCATCCAGCAGGTGCATCAGTACCTCCAGCTGGTGGAATCTGCGGGCAGTTGACCTGGCGGCGTACCAACGCGCCGCACGCCTGCAGCCTTCATCTCTGTACGCACGAAGCGTCAGCTGACGCCGAGCAGCTGCTTCACGGTCGGCATCAGCAGGTCCTTTTCAGCCGCATACCCCGTCGTGTTGGGGTGGAAGCTCTGCGAGCAGACATGGTTGACCACGTATTCGGACGGACAGTTGCGGATGGCAGCAACGTTCTGCTGCAGGTCGTTGATGTACGGCCCGGCGACGTCACCGCAAATCTCATGTCCGGTGAACAACTGCCGTACATCGACAAAGGTGACGTGCGGGTCGTCCGCAGCGGTGTTGGCGAGCGCGTAGTCGACCGCGTTGACCGTGAAGTTGAGGCTCACCTGGTTGTTGATGCCAATCTCGTTGCAGCTCGCATGTCCGCCCACCGGGAAGAAGGCTGGGTACCCGACCTGAATGATCCTGACGTTGTCGTCGACGTCTTCGATCGTGCCCCACAGCGACTTCAGCTTCAGCATTGCTCCGGATATCCCGTCAGGGCTGGCGTGTGTCCTGATGGCGGCGTCGCAGGTCGCGTCAGATCTCGGGTGCCCGACCAGGACGTTGATGCAGCCGTCCAGGATCGAGCCGAACCCCAGGTCGTCGCCGGTGACGCTGAGGATGACAACCTTGATGCCCGGAACCACGACGTCCGACAGGCGGGGTGAACCCTTGAATCCCAAGAGCACCTGGTCGGTGGTCGCGCCGGAGCAGGCTACGAAATTGGCCTCTGGCACCCCCATGAGTGGTGCGTAGGCGACAGGGGAACGGTGGCAGCCGCTGTGGCCATCGGGAGCGACCTTGGTGTCCTCGTAGTAGTCGACCGATAGTGGGTTGCCGGGAAGGCCGTTGTTGAAGGTGCCCTCACCGGAGGCGAAGGAGTCACCCAGCACGGCAACGTGCCGGCCTTGTTCGGGCGTGAGCTTGTCGTCGCTCGCCAGTGACGGGGGCACCGTACTGGTGGCCCGGGTCAGGTTGACCACGCCGGGCGCCTGAAGGGTGGTCGGGATCTTGGCATTCGGTCCCACGAATGCGAAACACATGTCCCTGGGCAGGGTCAGGATGGCGTGGTTCACCACGTTGTACCCACCACCTTGGACGGTTCCCTGTGCTCCACCTTGAAGGCATGCGGGGTTCTTCCAGCTGACCTGATCCGCGTGGATGCTGCTGGTGCCGTCAGGGGTAAACATCGCGGCATCGCCTAGTTGCACGAACCCGTTCCCGTCACCGGTGAACCACAGGTGGTAGTTGGCCACGCGATAGGCCCGGAGGCCGGCGTCGTCGAACGCGTAGACAGGTCCGAATTGGTAACGCTCGTTCGATCCATCGTTGCCCGTACAGAGAACGGGCCAACAATCGACGATTTCCTCGTTCGGCTCCATCCCCATCGAAGGGGGTGCCGAGTTCGGCATCATTCCCTGAAGGTTGGGAGCTGCCGAGGCCGAGTTGGGTGGGTTCGAAGGCGCAGGCCCAGATCGGGTCGAAGTGCGAGCCACGTTCGAGGCTGCCGTCGTGTTCGTCGAGCCCCCCGAGCAGGCGGAAGTAGCCAATGCGGTGACGGCAATCGCGGCACACGCGAGGGAAGCGCCTCGGTTGGCGGGTCTTGCCATGGTGGACGTCCCGTCTCCCAAACCGAAGCTGCCGCAGTTGCGGGCTCATCGGGCCTGGCCAAGCGACTCGGTGACCAGAGACGAGGAACATCCTGTTGTCGAGTAGACGCCCAGCGTATGAGGCGGAGAGCAGGACAGGGAGATACGAATGTATGACTCAGCTGCCCAGGGACGCCTTCACGTCGGAGGCGTAGAGGCCGGAGCGCTCCTGGCCGGACAGCTCGCCGATCGCGTCCATGGTGGCGTCCGTGATGGCCCTCAGGAGCGCCGCCTTCTGGAACTGAGCGGACAAGCCGGCCACGTCGACCGGCATACCAAAGCGCACGGTGACCTTCGCCGGCCGGAAGCCGTTGGACCCAGAAGGCTGGACGTGGTCGGTGCCGATCACGGCGCACGGCAGCAACGTTGCGCCCGTCGAGAGCGCCATGCGGGCGACCCCGGTGCGGCCGCGGTGCAGGCGGCCGTCGGGTGAGCGGGTGCCCTCGGGATAGACGCCGAACGCCTCCCCCTGGCGCAGGACGTCCTCGGACATCTCCAGCGACGCAGCGGCAGCCCGCGGGTCGGAACGGTCCACGGGGATCGTCCCGGCAGTCGAGTGGAACCACCGCACCGCCGCGCCCCGCAACCCGGAGCCCTGGAAGTACTCCGCCTTGCCGAGGAAGTGCACCTGCCGACCGGAGGCCAGGGGGATGACGATCGAGTCGATGAACGACAGGTGGTTCGACGCGACGATGAGGCTGCCCTCGCGCGGCACGTTCTCGCGGCCCTCGACGTGGAGGCCGGTCAGCAGCTTGAGCGGCGGCCCGATGAGGACGTAGCGCATCACGGCCCGGCTCACGGCGTCGTTGACGCTGGCCGTGCTGAGGCCGCGAGCCTTACCTGGCCGCACGCACTACTCCCACTCGATGGTGCCCGGCGGCTTGCTCGTGACGTCGAGCACGACCCGGTTGACCTCGCGGACCTCGTTCGTGATCCGGGTCGAGATCTTGGCCAGCACGTCGTAGGGCACTCGGGTCCAGTCGGCGGTCATGGCATCTTCGGAGGACACCGGGCGCAGCACGACCGGGTGACCGTAGGTGCGTCCATCGCCTTGCACCCCAACGGATCTCACGTCCGCGAGCAGCACCACGGGGCACTGCCAGATGTCACGATCCAGCCCTGCGGCAGACAGCTCCTCACGGGCGATGGCGTCGGCAGCACGAAGAATGGACAGCCGTTCAGCGGTCACCGAGCCGACGATCCGGATGGCGAGTCCGGGACCCGGGAACGGCTGGCGCCAGACGATCGCCTCCGGCACCCCGAGCTCGAGCCCGACCTGGCGGACCTCGTCCTTGAACAGTGACCGCAGCGGCTCGACGAGCTTGAACTGCAGGTCGTCGGGGAGCCCGCCCACGTTGTGGTGGGACTTGATGTTGGCCGCGCCGGTGCCGCCACCGGACTCGACCACGTCGGGATACAGCGTCCCCTGGACGAGGAACTCCACCGGGTGCTCCGAGTCCCCGCGCGTGCCGACGACGTCTCGCGCCGCCTGCTCGAAGACCCGGATGAACTCGCGCCCGATGATCTTGCGCTTCTCCTCGGGATCGGACACCCCGTCGAGCGCCGACAGGAAGCGTCCACGCGCGTCGACGACGACCAGGTCGACGCCGGTGGCCGCCACGAACTCCTTCTCGACCTGCTCGGCCTCACCGGAGCGCAGCAGCCCGTGGTCGACGAAGACGCAGGTGAGCTGGTCGCCCACGGCCTTCTGGACCAGGGCCGCGGCCACCGATGAGTCGACCCCACCGGAGAGGGCGCAGAGCACGCGTGAGTCGCCCACCTTCGAGCGGATCGCCTCGACGAGCTCCTCGACGACGTTCGCAGCAGTCCAGTCACCGGAGAGACCCGCGCCGCGATAGAGGAAGTTCTCGAGCACCCGCTGGCCGAAGGTCGAGTGCATCACCTCGGGGTGCCACTGCACGCCGTAGAGCTTGCGCTCGTCGTCCTCGATGGCCGCCACGAGAGCACCGGCGGTCGAGGCGGTGACCGCCATGCCGGCGGGTGCCTCCGTGACCGAGTCACCGTGGCTCATCCAGACCGACTGCTCCAGGGGCTGGCCGTTGAAGAGCGTCGACTCGGTGTCGGAGATCTCGGCCGGTGTCGCGCCATACTCCCCCAGCCCGGTGTGGGCCACCGTGCCGCCGAGGGCCTGGGACATCGCCTGGAAGCCGTAACACATGCCGAACACCGGCACCCCGGCCTCGAGGACGGCACGGTCGAGCTCAGGCGCGCCATCGGCATACACAGAAGAAGGGCCACCCGACAGCACGATGGCCGCCGGGTCCTTGGCCAGCAGCTCGGCCGTGCTCATCGTGTGGGGCACGACCTCGCTGTAGATCTTCGCCTCGCGCACGCGCCGCGCGATCAGCTGCGCGTACTGCGCGCCGAAGTCGACGACGAGCACCGGACGCGCCTGCAGGGGCGTGGCCGGCTCCTCCGACCGTTCGGCGTCGGGGGCTTCGACGCGGTCGTCGTCCTGGGCCTGGGTCACCACGTCGGCGGCTGCGGGGTCGCTCACGCGCACAGGTTACCGGCGGGCTGCGGCCAGCCGCGCCTCGGTCTCACGCGCGACCACGCGCTCAGCCCAGAAGGACAGGAACGGCACGACGCCCGCGAGCATGATGAGCACCATCCGACCGAGCGACCAGCCCACCTTGAAACCCAGGTTCGCCGTGGCGACCAGGTAGACGATGTAGATGAACCCGTGCGGCTGCGGCCACCAGTCGAGCACGTGGTTGTCGAAGCCGTAGCGCAGCACCATCTCGGCGACGAGGATCAACAACCCCGTCCCGACGACGAACGCCATCACCTTGAAGAAGCCGAGGGCCTTGCGGGCCGCCTCGACGTCCTTGATCTCACTCACACGGGTGTCACTCACGCTGGGCATCCTCTCGCACCATCCTGAACCACATGAACGCGGCAAAGCCGCCGAAGATCCACCACTGCAGGGCGTATGCCGCGTTGCGCCACTTCAGGCCGCCCGTCACCTCGGGTGGCGGCACCCTTTCGAGCCCAGCGGGGGCCGGAATCGCGACCCCGGTGGCGGCCCTCTCGGTCTGGGCGAAGACGAACGCGTTGTAGAGCTCGCCGGGCCATTCGTTGACGAGCAGCGAGAAGTCGATCGACCCCCGCGCAGTCCGTGGCCAGGGCGGCACCCCGGCCGGCGCTGCGGCCGGGGCCTCCCCCGGCGCCAGGGATCCGTCGACGGTGACCGGGCCGGTCGGTGGCTCGAGTGGCCGGGACACGTCGGTGACGAAGCCTCGCACCACCGCGAGCCGGGCGCCGGTCTCGGTGACGTCGAGCGGCGTCACCACCCAGTAGCCGGTTCGCCCCCCGAGTCGGCGGGGACCGACGAGGAACTGGTCGGACGCGGCATACGTGCCGATCGCGGTGACCGCGCGGTTGGACTGGGGGTTCGGGAAGGCCTCGTGCGGATGGACGACGGAGTCGATCAGGGCCGGACGTGCCTCGTGCGCCTTGCGGAGGGCATCGGCGAGACCCTTGTCCTGGGCGACGTGCAGCTGCCAGAGCCCGAGCTGGGTGCAGGCCGCGATGATGCCGAGCAGGAGGGCGAACAGGCCGAGCCACCGTGGCTTGAGGGCGGTTCGCAGCACCGGGTCAGGCTACGGGACGCCCGGAAAACCAGTGTCGGCGCGTCGGTCCTGCCGCCTACGGTGGGGACCTCATGCAGACGATTCCGTTCCCCGACCCCGGCCGGCCCGACACCCGCAACACGACGCGGTTCATGCTCTGGGTCGCTCGCCAGCAGTGGCGCACCCAGGTGCTCGGGATGCTGGCGGGCATGGCGTGGATGCTGGCGATCGCGCTGGTGCCCGCCGCGGTCGGCAAGGGCGTCGACGACGGCATCGTCCCGGGCGACCTCGGCGGCCTGGTCCGCTGGTCCCTGGTGCTGATCGGGCTCGGGGCGATCTGCGCCGCCACGGCAGCGATCCGGCACTACTTCGCCGTCTACAACTGGTTGTTCGCGTCCTACCGCGGCGCGCAGCTCACCGCGCAGGGAGCCGAGCGCGCAGGGCCGGCACTGACCCGCACCATGCCCTCGGGCGAGGTGGTCGCCGTGTTCGCCAACGACGTCATGCGACTGGGCGGGCTCTACGACGTGATGGGACGGTTCTCGGGCGCCGTCGTCAGCTATGCCGTCGTGGGCGCAATCCTGCTCGCGGCCTCCCCGCCGCTCGGCTGGCTGGTGCTGCTCGGCGGCCCGGTCATGTTGGCCAGCCTCAGCCTCATCGTGCGACCCCTCCAACGCCGCCAGGCCCGGCAGCGCGAGGAGGCCGGGCGACTGACCACGCTGGGCGCCGACACGGTCGCGGGGCTTCGGGTGCTCCGCGGCATCGGCGGTGAGCAGACGTTCCTGCGCCGCTACGAGCAGCAGTCCGCCAAGGTCCGCGAGCGCGGGTTCCAGGTGGCGGGCATCCAAGCAGCCCTCGACTCCGCCGAGGTGCTCATCCCCGGCATCTTCGTCGTCCTCGTGACGTGGCTCGGCGCGCGGGAGGCAGTCGCCGGCGAGCTCACGGCCGGTCAGCTGGTCGCCTTCTACGGTTACACGGCGTTCCTCACCATGCCCTTGCAGACTGCCATCGAGGTGGTCGACCGCGGCATCCGGGCGCAGATCGCGGCGGGCAAGATGCTGCGCGTCATGGCGGTCCAGCCCGACCACGACGCAGCTCGGCCCGGCACCGCCACCGTGCCCGCCGACGACGCCGACCTCGTGGACCCGTTGTCGGGCACCGTGGTTCGCGGCGGGCTGCTGACCGCCATCGTCTCGGCGCGACCGGAGGACTCTGCTGCCCTGGCCGATCGGCTGGGTCGGCACGGTCCGGGCCCACACCAGACGACCTGGGGCGGCATCCGCCTCGACGACCTGTCGATCGCCGACGTGCGACGGCACATCGTCGTCAGCGAGCCCGACCCGAGGCTGTTCACCGGCGTCCTGCGAGAGCAGCTCCGTGGCAACGCCGTCCGACCCCCGCGCGCCGACGACGGACCCGAGGCCCAGCACGCCGGGGTCGCGCAGTCCGAGGTGGGCGGCGGTGGCGACCGCGCGGTCATGGCCGCCCTCACCACGGCCAGCGCCCTCGACGTGCTCGACGCCGTCCCGGACGGGCTCGACGGCACCGTCGAGGAGCGCGGCCGCTCCTACTCGGGAGGGCAGCGCCAGCGTCTCGCGCTGTCGCGGGCCCTGCTGACCGAGGCCCCGGTGCTCGTGCTCGTCGAACCCACCAGCGCTGTCGACGCCCACACCGAGGCCAGGATCGCCGGACGCCTCGCGGAGCACCGTCGCGGACGCACGACGGTCGTCACGACCGTCAGCCCGCTCCTGCTCGGGCAGGCCGACAACGTGGTGCTCCTCGAGGACGGCCTCGCCATCGCCACCGGCACCCACCGCGAGCTGCTGGCCCACCCGGCATACCGACACATCGTGATCCGCGGAGAGGAGGACGACCAGTGATCACCGACCACGCCCGTCGCACGCTGCCCATCGCCGACATGGCCGGGGTGTGGGAGCACACTCGCGGCCTCGTGCGGGAGCACCGAGGCCTCGTCGCCCGCGTCCTGGGGCTGCACGCCCTCGCCGCGCTCGCCGCCCTGGCCGCACCCTGGCTGGTCGGACGGCTCGTCGACGTCGTCAGCGGGCGCCATGGCGGCGCCGGCACCGTCGACAAGATCGCGATCGGCCTCGCCATCGCGGTCGTCGCCCAGACGGGGCTGACGTGGGCAGCCCGGCGGTGGTCGTTCATCCTCGGCGAGACGGTGTTCGCCGAGCTGCGCGAGCAGTTCGTCGGGCGCGCGGTCAACCTGCCCCTGTCCACCGTCGAGCGCGCGGGCACCGGCGATCTCGTTGCGCGCACCACCAACGACGTGGAGGCGCTGTCGCACGTCGTGCGGTTCGGCATCCCTTCGCTGTTCGTCGCGTCGATGACGGTGCTGATGACGACTGTCGCGGCACTCTTCACCTCACCGCTCGCCACCCTGCCGATCCTGCTCGGCCTGCCGTTCTACTGGTTCTCGACGAGGCGCTACCTGCGGCACGCGTCGGATGGCTACCTGTGGGAGCGGGCCACCTATGCCCAGCTCAACGGCGTCGTCGCGGAGACGGTCGACGGGGCCCGCACCATCGACGCCTTGTCGCTCACCGGTGCGCGTCGGGCGCGGTTCCACGAGGCGCTGCGTGAGTGCTTCCACGCCGAGCGATACACCCTGGGCCTGCGGCTGCACTGGTTCCCAGCAGTGGTCTTCGGCTACTACGTCCCGACCGCCGGCGCGGTGCTCTGGGGCGGCTGGCTGGCCATCAACGGCCACATCACCGCCGGTGCGGCCACGGCCGTGACCCTCTACATCCACCAGATGACCAACCCGCTCGACGAGGTGCTCGGCTGGCTCGACGAGATCCAGGTGGGTGCGACGTCCCTGGCCCGGGTGATCGGTGTCGGCGACGTGCCGCCCGACCGCGTCTCCACCGGGGAGCAGCCGTCAGGTTCCGACCTCTCGGTCGACGACGTTCGCTACGCCTACCGTCCCGGTCACGACGTGCTGAGCGGGGTGTCACTGGACCTGCGACCGGGCGAACGCCTCGCCATCGTCGGCCCTTCCGGCGCGGGCAAGTCGACGCTCGGCCGGCTGATGGCAGGCATCGACGGTCCTCGCGAGGGCAGCGTCGAGGTGGGCGGCGTGCCGCTGGTCGACCTCACGCTCGGCCAGCTGCGCGGCGAGGTCGCCCTGGTCACGCAGGAGCACCACGTGTTCGTGGGCACCCTCGCCGACAACCTCCTGCTCGCCCGGCCCGGCGCCTCACGCGACGAGCTCCACGAAGCCCTCCGGGCTGTCGACGCCCACGAGTGGGCCGCCGACCTCCCCGAGGGGCTCGACACCCTCGTGGGCAGCGGTGGGCACCCGCTCGGGGAGGCCCAGTCGCAACAGGTGGCCCTCGCCCGCCTCGTGCTCGCCGACCCGCACACCCTCGTGCTCGACGAGGCGACGTCGCTGCTCGACCCTCGCGCCGCCCGCCACCTCGAACGCTCCCTGGCGGCCGTGGTCGAGGGGCGCACCGTGGTCGCGATCGCGCACCGGCTGCACACCGCGCACGACGCCGACCGGGTCGCCGTGGTCGAGGACGGGGTGGTCAGCGAGATCGGCACCCACGACGAGCTCGTCGCCGCCGATGGCCCGTATGCCGCGCTCTGGGCTTCCTGGCGCGACCAGCCGAACGCCGCCTCCGGCATCGCTGGCGTGGCTGGCGTGGCTGGCGTCGCTGGCGTGGCTGGCGGCACCAGCGCCCCTGACTGACCACCGCTGTGAGTCGAGAGTGCACGACACGCTGACGGATGGGCGGTGCGGTCAGCGCGTCGTGCACTCTCGACTGGGGATGGCGGGGGAACCGACGGCCCGGTAAGCGGCGGAGGTCAGGCGCTCAGCAGATGTCCAGGGTTCTCGGGTCGAGGTCGAGGGCGCCTGCGAACCGGCGCAGGCAGTCGATCCGGCGGGCTGGTCGATACACGTCCTCGGCGAAGATCTCGAGAACGCACCAGTCCTCGTCCTGCGCCAGAGCGCTGCGACTCGCATCGTGGCTGCGTCGGCGGATGGAGCCGTGGTCGCTGCCTTGGTACTCGCCGATCACGCGGTGGGATTCCCAGACGAGGTCGCCCTCCAACAGCCAACCGCCGTCGCGGTGGAAGACGTTCCGGTTGACCGCAGGCTCGGGGAAGCCTGCGCGGACGAACATCACCCGAGCTCGGGTCTCCATGGGCGACCGGACCGGCGCACGCACCAAGGTCAGGGCCTCGTCCAGCAGGGCTCGCCCCCGAGGCCGAACCCTTCGGTCGAGCGCCGCGGACATCAGGCGATGGCCCTCCTCAGCGCCGTCCGGCCCTTGCTCGCCCAGGCGCCAGCGACCACCCAGCCTCGTGGCGACCTTGTCGCCGACCACGATCAGGTCGTCCACCTCCAGCCCTCGATCCACGACCTCACCCAGGTCGACCCAGGTGTCGGCGAGTCCGGTCACGGGCAACCCGCGCAACCTCCCCGTCCCGCGTCGCTCGAGCCCGCGATGTCCGATGCAGCCTTGGCGGCGGATCTGCGCGTGCTCTGTCGAGCGCATCACGTCGAGGTCGGTCTGCGCCTCGAGTGCGCCAGGCAGGGGCAGACCCCAGAGGTGGCACGCAGTGATGTGGCTGAATGCCACGTCGTCCGGCAGCCCCACCAGGAACGCGCGCGCGAGCTCTTCGCAGCTGCTCGGCCGATCGCCCACCCGGACTGCCCGGGTCGGCCGGTGGAGCGCCGCGTCGCGAAGGCGCCAAGGCGGCATACCTGACTCGCGCGCGTCGGCCACGGAGAACGGCGCACGAGCGAGCTCGGCTGGCAACCACTGCAGTCCCACCGGCGACACTGTGGTGCACCTGCGCCGCCCACCCGGCCGGTCATCCACAGGCGGCCGGGGACGGATGGCCGGCCCGGTCAGCGTGTCGTGCACTCTCGACCGGGCCTCGCAGAAATCTTCCAACTACCGCGTAACCCCTGCTCAGCGGGGTCGTTGTCTGGGTGGTGTGGCTGGAGACCCACCCCCCGGCTCGTCTCCAGCCACACCACCTGGGACGGTGGTCGGCACAAGGCAGGGGTTTGTGTCGCCCGCCGTCTTTGGTCCCCAGAGTGGCTCAACCAGAGCCGGTGAGTCGCGTCGGACAGCCGGTGTCGGCCGGCCGCACCTGCGGTCAGACCTTCGCGCTGTCGTGGGTGTAGCGGGTGACGGCGGGGTTGGCGGCCTTCACGGCTTCGAGAGGGTGGTAGGCCTCACCCTGCGCCGGTCGCGGGTCGGTCTCGCCCTTGTTGGGCCACAGCGACATCGCACGCTCGGCCTGCGCGGTGATGGTCAGGGAGGGGTTGACCCCCAGGTTCGCCGACACCGCTGACCCGTCGACCACGTGCAGCTGCGGGTAGCCCCAGACCCGCTGGTAGGGGTCGACGACCCCGCGCTCGGGGGTCGAACCGATGGTGACGCCGCCGAGGAAGTGCGCCGTCAGAGGGATGTCTGCGATCTCGCTCAGGCCGCCGGTGGGATAGGTCGGGACGCCGGTCGCCTCCCTCAGCCTGCGCGCCAGGGCCTTCATGGCGTCGTGCCCGGCAGGGATATAGGTCGGGTTCGGCTCACCGTGCCCCTGTCGCGAGGTCAGCGTCCGTCCACCGAACCTGCCGCGCACGCCCGTCACCTGCAGGGAGTTGTCGCGGCTCTGCATGACCAGCCCGATGATGGTGCGCTCACTCCACCGGTGCTGTGACAGCGAGCGCACGAAGACGGCTGGGTGGCGGGCCACCTCGCGCAGGAACATCACGGGCCTCGGCAGCGAGCCCCCGGGCACGAGCAGGGTGGCCACGAGACCGACCGCGTTTGAGCCCGGACCGTACCGACAGTTCTCCACGTGGGTGTCGGCGTCCGGATGGAACGACGTCGTGATCGCCACGCCCCGGCTGAGCTCCATCCCCTCTTTCACGCGGTGCATCGTGACACCGTTGATCGCCTCGGAGTTGGTGCGGGTCAGGTGGCCGAGCCTGGCGGACAACCGCGGCAGCACCCCCGTCTGGCGCATGGAGTGCAGCAGCTTCTGGGTGCCCCACGTCCCCGCCGCGAACACCACCTGGTCCGCAGTGACGGTATGCCGGGCGCGCCGGAACCAGGCGCCGCTCGCCTCGTGCGTCACGGCATACCCGCCGCCGCGCCGCGGGGCGACACGGACGACCGTGCGCATCGGCTCGATGGTCACGCCGAGCGTCTCGGCCAGGGCAAGGTAGTTCTTCACGAGGGTGTTCTTGGCACCGACGCGACAGCCGACCATGCAGTTGCCGCACTCGGTGCACCCGGTGCGGTCAGGGCCGGCGCCGCCGAAGTAGGGGTCGGGCACACGTGTGCCGGGCATGCCGTAGAACACCCCTGTGGGGGTCTTGCGGAACGTGCCGCCGACGCCGAGGTCGTCGGCGGTCCGGCGCATGACGTCCTCGACGACGCCCTCACACGGGTTGGTGACGGCGCCGAGCATCGTCGAGGCGGTGTCGTAGTGGGGGGACAGCTCGGACTTCCAGTCGGTGATGTCGCCCCACTGGCGGTCCTCGAAGAACGACGCGGGCGGCACGTAGAGGGTGTTGGCGTAGTTGAGCGAGCCACCACCCACCCCGGCCCCGGCGAGGATCATGACGTCGGGAAGGCGGTGGACCCGCTGCACGCCGAAACACTTGAGGCGCGGCACCCACAGATAGCGGCGCAGGTCCCACGACGTCTTCGGAAGGTCCTCGTCGCGGAAGCGACGGCCGGACTCGATGACGTGGACCCGGTAGCCCTTCTCGGCCAGCCGCAGCGCGGCGACCGAGCCACCGAAACCGGACCCGACGACCACGACGTCGTAGTCGCGGTCAGGCGCGCTCGGGGTCACCGACGACCCAGCCTCATCGACGACCCAATGCCTTGAGCACCGTGAGCGCACTCGTCATCAGCCGGGCGTAGGTCTCCTCGCCCATGCCTGCGACCGGTGCGATCGGCAGGACGTACTGAGCCGTGACGTTCTGCGACTCGGTGTACTTGAGGATGCCCTCGCTGCCGTGACGGCGACCCACGCCGGACTGCTTCATCCCACCCATCGGGGACGCGATGCTCCCCCAGGCCGCGGCATACCCCTCGTTGATGTTGACGGTGCCGGCCTGGATGGCGGTGGCGATGCGGCGACCCCGCGCCACGTCGCGGGTGAAGACGGCGGCGTTGAGGCCGTAGTCGGTGTCGTTGGCCAGCCGGATCGCCTCCTCGTCGCTGTGCACCCGATAGATCGACACGACCGGACCGAACGTCTCGTCGTCGCGCAGCAGCATCGCGGCGGTGACGCCCTCGATCACGGTGGGCTCGTAGAAGTACGGGCCGAGGTCGGGGCGAGCCCGGCCGCCGGCAAGCACCCGAGCCCCCTTGGATCGGGCGTCGTCGACGTGGGCGGCCACCCGCTCGAGCTGTTGCGCCGAGACGAGCGAACCCATGTCGGTGCCATAGGCGAGCTCCGCCCCCAGCCGCATCTGCCCAACCGCCGCCACGAACCTGCGGGTGAACTCGTCGGCCACCGACTCGTGCACGAGGAGTCGCTCGATCGAGATGCACAGCTGCCCAGCCGAGGAGAAGCAGGCACGGACCGCACCCTCCACCGCCTTGTCGAGGTCGGCGTCGTCCGCGACGTACATCGAGTTCTTGCCGCCGAGCTCGAGCGAGTAGCCGACCAGACGGCCCGCCACGGAGGTCGCGACCGCTCGGCCGGTCTCGGTCGAGCCGGTGTAGCAGACGTAGTCGGTGAGGTCGACGACCGCCTGCCCGACGGTGGGGCCGTCGCCGAGGACGACCTGGAGGACCGACTCGGGCAGCCCCGCCTCCGTCAGCAGCTGCACCGCGCGGAGCGCCGTGAGCGAGGCCTGCTGGTCGGGGCGCAGGACGACGGCGTTGCCGGCCATCAGCGCGGGGATGGCGTCGGTGATCGCGAGCGAGAGCGGGTAGTTCCACGGGCTGACGATGCCGACGACCCCCCGCGCGTGGTGGTGGACCGTGCTCTGCGTGAGCACCGGGAAGAGCCCGGCACGGCGGCGCGGGCGCAGGTATGCCGCCGCGGAGCGGGCGTAGTGCCGCGCCACCAGGGCGACGTCGGCGACCTCTTCGAACGCCTGGCGACGGGTCTTGCCCGACTCGAGCTGGACGATGTCGAGCAGCTCGACCTGTCGTTCGAGGACGAGGTCGTGGTAGCGCAGGAAGATCCGCTCACGCAGCTCCATCGGCGTGCGCGACCACGAACGCTGCGCCGACCGTGCGGCGTCGACCGCGACGACGACGTCCTCCCGGGTCGACACCGGCAGCGACGCCAGGGGCGCCCCGGTCAGCGGCGTGTGGCTCACGAACTGCGCAGCTCGGGGGGCCGCGACCACCCGGCGAGCGAGCCGTCGGGCGTGCGCCGGGTCCACGGCATACGTCGCGGTGGGGTCGGTCTCGGGGTCGGCGATCAGGTCCGGAGCCATGCACGCAGCCTAGGTCCGGCAACCCTTTGTTACCAGCAGTAAGTTGGCGACCTTGCCCACATCCGGGTGGTCAGCTGCGCTGGTAGGGCGCGACCACGACCTCGACCCGCTGGAACTCCTTGAGGTCGGAGTACCCCGTCGTGGCCATGGCCCGTCGCAACGCCCCGATGAGGTTGGTCTTGCCGTCGGCGGTGCGTCCCGGGCCGAACAGGATCTGCTCCAGGGGCGCCAGGGCGCCGACCTCGACCCGCTCGCCACGCGGCAGCTCCGGGTGGTGCGCCTCGGATCCCCAGTGGTGCCCGCGACCAGGAGCGTCGGTGGCGCGCGCGAGCGCGGCTCCCAGCATGACGGCGTCGGCACCGCAGGCCACGGCCTTGACGATGTCGCCGCTGTCGCCCATGCCGCCGTCGGCGATGACGTGGACGTAGCGGCCGCCCGACTCGTCGAGGTAGTCGCGGCGGGCCGCAGCCACGTCGGCGATCGCGCTCGCCATCGGTGCGTGGATGCCGAGGGTGCGTCGCGTGGTGTGCGCGGCTCCACCGCCGAAGCCCACGAGCACGCCTGCCGCGCCGGTGCGCATGAGGTGCAGCGCTGCGGTGTAGGAAGCGGCCCCGCCGACGATGACGGGGACGTCGAGCTCGTAGATGAACCGCTTGAGGTTGAGGGGTTCGGCGCGACCGGAGACGTGCTCGGCACTGACGGTCGTGCCGCGGATGACGAACAGGTCGACCCCCGCGTCGATGACGGTCTTCCAGAACTGCTGGGTGCGCTGCGGGCTGAGCGCACCCGCGGCGGTCACTCCGGCCTCGCGCACCTGGCGCAACCGCTCGGTGATCAGCTCCGGCTGGATCTCGGCCGAGTAGATCTCCTGCATCCGCGCGGTCGCCAAGGCGGGGTCGAGCGTGGCGATCTCGGCGAGCAGCGGCGTCGGGTCCTCGTAGCGGGTCCAGAGGCCCTCGAGGTCCAACACCGGCAGGCCGCCCAGCTTGCCGAGCGCGATGGCGGAGTCGGGGGACATCACCGAGTCCATCGGCGCCGCGATGACCGGGATGTCGAAGTGGTAGGCATCGATCTGCCAGCCGACGGACACGTCCTCCGGGTCTCGGGTGCGCCGCGAGGGCACGACGGCGATGTCGTCGAAGGAGTAGGCCCGACGGCCCCGCTTGCCTCGGCCGATCTCGATCTCAGTCACCGCGCAAGGCTATCGGGAGCCGCGATGCACGGTGCGACACCGTCCGCGCGGGGTCTTGGCACCGCACCCCCTCGGTCCGGCACGCGTGCGCGCTTGACGTCCCGTCGCCGAGTGAGGGGGCGGCCGGCGACGGGACGCCCTTTATCGTCACAGCGGACCGTGTCCGGCCGGTTGCAACGACGTCCTTGGCGATCCCCCTGCCTGAACGCTGTAGCGCTCGTGTCGTCACCCTAGGTCGCCCACGCGCCCCGCGACTCACCCAGATTGCGTATGCCCGCCCCGCACGGGCGCGTGAGACGACCGTTCTACGAACCGGCTGCTCCGGAGGCGCTCACCAGGCCGTGACCGAAGAAGGAGGTCCACCCGTCGGAGCCGCCGTAGCACCTGAGCCGTTCGTCGGACGGCCCAAGCGGCTCCCAGTCCGCAGGGCAGGCCATCGGTGTCGCGCCGCGCTCCAGGGCTGCCATGACGGCGCTCGGCGACCAGCCCGGGTGGCGCTGGATGAGCAGCGCTGCGACGCCCGTCGCGTGCGGTGCCGCCATGGAGGTGCCGTTGAGGTACACGTAGGTCGCCCCCTGGTCGATGACGGTGATCCCGGGGAAAACCGCCTCGAGGGGGTCGAAGCCCGCCCAGATGTCACTGTCAGGCGGAACGGCACCCAGGATCGCGTCCTGAACGGTTCCGGTGGCGGAGAAGTAGTCCCCACCCGGTGCCGCGACGTCGCCGCCGACGCTGGAGTAGCCCGCGATGTTCATCGTGTAACCGGGGTAGCCGACCGGGCCGGTAGCCGAGACCGTGACCGCACCAGGCAGCTCAGCCGGCAGCACCCGGCAGCTGTTGTGGACGACCCGCTCGATCGGGGTGTCGTCGGGCCCGTCAGGACTGATGACGTCGAGGATCGGGTGCCTGAGGTCGGCCTCCTCGTTGCCGTTCGCGGCCACGATGAGAACACCCCGCTGGCGGGCGTAGCGCGCAGCCGAGGAGATGTCAGCCGCGAGTGCCCGCTGTTGCGCGTCGTTGCCGCAGTAGTAGAGGTACGGGTCGGCGAACAGGCTCAGGTTCACCACGTCGAGGCGCAGGTCGCCGGCAGCCCTCAGGGCATCGGCCACGGCGTACGCGAAGCAGTAGCCCGGCATCGTGCAGGCCTTGAGCGCGACGATGGTGGCCTTCGGCGCGATCCCGGCGATGCCGATGCCGTTGACGGGTGCCGCGATCTCGGAAGCGACGTGCGTGCCGTGGCCTGAGCGGTCATAGACAGCGGCCTTGTTGGTGCAGTCGCCGTTGCCGGCCTCCGAGACGCTCGCCAGCCCGGCGAGGATGGCGGGGTCGTCGCTGCGGATGAAGGAGCAGGACGAGGCCAGGTCCAGGTTGGGCGTGATGTCGGGGTGGCGGAAGTCGATCCCCGAGTCGATGACGCCGACGCGCACGCCGGAGCCGTCCGCCAGCGCCCGGGTGGCGCCGTTGGCGCCGATCAGGGCCATGTCCCACTGGCACGCGGCCAGCGGTTCACTGCTCGGAGCGGCGAACACGCCGTCCCACAGGTCGTGGCAGATCGCGCTCAGCTCACCGGTCGTGGCGGCTTGGGTGCGCTGGGTGGCACCCACAGCGGTGCCGGTCAGAGCGGTCGAGGCGAGGGCGACCGCGGACATCGCGGTCAGGAGTCGCCGGTGGGATGTGCGCATGGTCCACCTCCGGGCCCGGTGCCCCCGCGCATCGAGGGCACGACCACGCTAGGTCGACCCCCGCGCCCGCGGATCGACCAGAACGCGTAGGAGACGTGTGCCGGGTGGCCGCCACCCGGCATACCTCGGGCTTGGTCAGCTCGGGCGCGTCAGCGACCGCTGTAGTTGGGGGCTTCCACGGTCATCTGGATGTCGTGCGGGTGGCTCTCCTTGAGACCCGCCGAGGTGATGCGCACGAACTTGCCACGGGCCTGGAGCTCGGGGACGGTGTGCGCGCCGACGTAGAACATCGACTGGTGCAGACCACCGACCAGCTGGTGGACGACGCCGGAGACGGGGCCGCGATAGGCGACCTGGCCCTCGATGCCCTCGGGGACGATCTTGTCGTCGCTGGTGACGTCGGCCTGGAAGTAGCGGTCCTTGGAGTAGGACTTCTTGCCGCGGGAGGACATCGCGCCCAGCGAACCCATGCCGCGGTAGGACTTGAACTGCTTGCCGTTGACGAAGATCAGCTCACCGGGGCTCTCCTCGCACCCGGCCAGCAGCGAACCCAGCATGACCGTGTCGGCACCGGCGACGAGCGCCTTGGCGATGTCTCCGGAGTACTGGAGGCCACCGTCGCCGATGACCGGTACGCCGGCCCGGCGACAGGCCAGGGACGCGTCGTGGATGGCCGTGACCTGCGGGACGCCCACTCCGGCGACGACGCGCGTGGTGCAGATCGAGCCGGGTCCGACGCCTACCTTGACCGCGTCGACGCCGGCGTCCACCAGCGCCTGGGCGCCGGCGCGCGTGGCGACGTTGCCGCCGATGACCTGGACGTGCGCGGTGGCGGGGTCGGCCTTGAGCCGGCGGATCATGTCGAGCAGGAGGCGGGCGTGCCCGTGGGCGGTGTCGACGACGAGGACGTCGACACCGGCCTCCATCAGGGTGGTCGCCCGCTCCCACGAGTCGCCGAAGTAGCCGACGGCAGCGCCGACCATGAGGCGTCCATGGTCGTCCTTGCTGGCGTCGGGGAACTGCTCGGACTTCACGAAGTCCTTGACGGTGATCAGCCCCGCGAGCCGGCCCTGGTCGTCGACGAGGGGCAGCCGCTCGCGCTTGTGCTGGCGCAGCAGGGCCGTGGCGTCGGCGCGGGAGATGCCGACCGCGCCCGTCACCAGCGGCATCGGGGTCATGACGTCGCGGACGCGGGTGGTGGCCCATTCGGCGACGGGGGTGAACCGCAGGTCGCGGTTGGTGATCATCCCGAGCAGGGAGTTGTCGGGGGCGACGACCGGCAGGCCGGAGACGCGGTACTCGCCGCAGATCCGGTCGAGCTCCTCGAGGGTGGCGTCGGGGCCGATCGTGATGGGGTTGCTGATCATCCCCGTCTGGGTCCGCTTCACGAGGTCGACCTGGTAGGCCTGGTCCTCGATCGAGAGGTTGCGGTGCAGCACGCCCAGGCCACCCTGCCGGGCCATGGCGATGGCCATCCGCGACTCGGTCACGGTGTCCATCGCGCTGGAGATCAGCGGGGTGCGCAGCGAGATCTCGCGGGTGAGTCGTGCGGTGGTGTCGACCTCGGACGGGATCACGTCGGTCTCGCCGGGCAGGAGCAGGACGTCGTCGTAGGTCAGGCCCAGCTTGCCGAACGGGTCGTGCTCCTCGAGCTCGGGAGCGGGATCGACGGCGGGGTCCGGGGCTGGGGCGGGAGCGGACTCCTGCAGGCGCCGAATGTCATCGAGGTCCACACCAAGGCTCATTGCCCAATCGTAACGGGCGCCGACCCCACCCCCGGACGGACCTCCGGAAGCGGCCGATGGCGGGTCGACGACGGGCTGACGACGGGCCGGCGACGCGCTCGCGACGCGCTGCCGACCGGCTGCCGAGGCCCTGCCGCGGCACCGTCCAGCATTCGGGACAGCCCCCGTCTGGGTGCGCGGCCTTGAACAAGTCCTTACGTTCCAACCCTGTTTCCGCAGGTCAGAGGGCGGTAGCGTCCGAGACGTGCGGCACCGTGCCGCAGGGAGAAGAGGGACGACATGGCTGAGTTGTCACGGCTTCCAGGACCGGTTGCTGACCTGTGGGAATGGCAGCTCGACGGTTCGTGTCGCCAGATCAACCCAGAGGTCTTCTTCCACCCCGAAGGTGAACGCGGACCGGCGCGCCGCTCCCGCGACACCCAGGCCAAGGAAGTCTGCCTGGCCTGCCCGGTCCTCAAGCAGTGCCGGGAGCACGCCCTGCGGGTCCGGGAGCCCTACGGCGTCTGGGGTGCGATGACCGAGGACGAGCGCGAGGCGTACTACGCCGGCCACGCCGTCCCCGCCGCCAGCTGAGCGACCTACACTCGGCTGCGTGAGCAGCCCCGTGGAAGTCCCCATCCGTGACGAGTCCATTCGGCTCGGGCAGCTGCTCAAGCTCGCCGGCGTCGTCGACGACGGCGCCATGGCGCGGTCGGTCATCGAGCTCGGTGAGGTCACCGTCGACGGCGAGGTGGAGGTTCGTCGCGGCGCCCAGGTGCGCCCCGGACAGACCGTCGGGTATGCCGGTCAGCAGCTGACCGTGGTCAGCGACGCCTGATCAGGGGGCTCAGTCGGCGACGACGAGCAGGGCTCGCAGCATGTCGCGGGTCTGGGCGCTGACCGGCCAGGAGTCCTTCGCCTTCCAGTCGACGGTGAACCGGTCGGCGCAGACGCTGCTGAGCTCGACGACGCGGCCATCGTCGGTCATGACTCGCACCACGAACAGCGAGCTCCCAGCCGAGCAGGAGCTGCCGGGGACCGCGCTCGACCCGGCCTTGGCCAGGTCGGCGTTGAGCTGCGCGAGCTGTGGGCCGCCCATGACGTTGCCCCGGATCCCGCGGTACCGAGGGACCTTCGTGAGCATCGGTCGTGGGTGCAGGCAGGCAGTGGCCGCCTTCAGCACGGTCCCCCGCGGCAGGCTCGGTGGGGCGACGCCCGGCGCCGAGCGGGTCCTCCCCAAGATCGACGGGCACCCGAGGAAGACGGCGCCGGTGTCGCCGGGCCCCGGTCCTTCCTCGGCCGACTGCTCCGCCAGCGCGACGTAGTAGCTCGCCAGGGCCGGCCAGCCGTTGCAGGCGAGACCTTCGTTGGCGTAGGTCGTCATGATGCCGTCCTTGCCCTGCAACACCATCCGGAAGGCTGGCCCCTGAGGCAGGTCCGCGCACTCGGCTCCGCTGGTGCGCGGCTGCAGGGTCAGTGCGTCGACGGCGAGCGGAATGCTGACCGGGGCATCGGGCGGCAGTGAGCCTGCCCAGACGGACCCCTCGTCGGTCTGGGCGCAGACGAGCACGGCCGCGACGGTGATGCTGAGCGGCTGGCTGCGCACGACGGGCGGGGTCGGCGGACCGAAGGTCGTCCGGCAGCTCAGGGCCGCCGGTGGTGGCGTCGGCGGAGTCGGGAGCCCACCGTCGCCACCTCGCGAGACGACTCCCCCGACAAGGGCCACCACCGCCAGGCCGGCCACGGCGAACGCCCACCCGCGCGCACCACGCAGCCACCCGGCATACGACCTCGGCGGTTGGAGGAGCCCGTTGATCGACGGGTCCTGCGGCGGCAGGCCTGCCAGGAGGGCACGCAGACCCTCCTCGTCGAGGGCGAGGAGCGCGCCGACGGTCGCCATGGCGTGCAGGCGGTGGCGGTGCACCGCGGCGACGCCGTCGTCGAGGGCATCGGCGATCTGGGCCTCGCTGAGGCCGTCGAAGGACCACAGCACGAGCGTCGCGCGTTCACGACGGGACAACCCGGCGAGGGCGGCGAGCACGGCCGCCTTCGTGGGTGGGGGCGAAGCTGCGTTTCGCGGCCCCGCGGAACCCTCGGGCTCGTCGTGACTGCGACGACGCAGCTGCGGCCGCAGGTAGCTCGCCATCAGTGACTTGCGCAGCTCGGCGTCGTAGGACCCTGCACCTACCTCGGACAGGTGGTGCCACTGCGGCCAGCTGCGCGCGAGCGTGGCGCGGACGAGGGACTCGGCGCCCCTCTCGTCGCCAACCAGCAGCCACGCGGTCCGCAGCAGGTCGGCGCCCCGGGCCACGACGTACTCGTCGAAGCTGGGGGGTTCGGCGAACCGATCCGCCATGGGCCACCTCGCTCTGCGCCACCCCTCTTCCCGCATCGTATGCCGCGGAGCCCAGGTCGCGGCGAGCCCTCAGGTGGTGGCGCGCAGCTCCCTGGCGTGCATCGACGAGCCAATCGTGGCGGCGCCCACCAGCGTGGCGACCAGCACGGCTCCCACCGCGCCACCGACGAACATGGCCAGGTCGGCCCACGCCACGGGGATCGGCACGAAGTGGGTGCCGAGGTCCCAGTTGCCCGAGTCGTCGTTCGCGACCTCGAGGCGCCCGCCGCCGGTGAAACCGCGCATCGCCACGGTCCCGACCGCCGCAGCCAGCACGACCATGGGCACCACGGGCAGCAGCGTCTCGATGAGGTGGGCGCGGACGAGCATCGACCGTGGCACACCGGCAACGGCCAGTGCCGCGAGCGCCCTGCGACGCAGCATCATCGACTCCAGCTGGATCACCAGCAGGCCGGCGGCCCCGAGCAGCGCGACCCCGACAACGACGGAGATGACGTCGAACGTGCTCGCGAAGAAGGCTGTGTCCGGTCGCTGCAGGTTTGCCTCCATCGTGAAGGCGGCGGCACCCGCGCCGAAGAGCACCGCCAGGATCACACTGGCCGTCGCCCGGCTCGCAGACCACGGGTCGGCCACCATCCGCCGCGCCGCGATCAGTGCGGCGACGGAAGTCGGGCGCGCGGCCAGCACCCGGCCGAGCAGGTGTGACACGGACGCGCTGCCGAACAGCAGAGCGACCAGGATGACGACGACCAGGACCATCGGCGGCCACGTGGACAGCGACCGGTGCTCCAGCAGCTCCAGCCGCCCGAGGATGCTCGGCCAGGCTGCGAAGGCCGCAGAGGCAAGGACCAGCGCCACGACGGGAGAGCTGCGGGTGGGCGACGTCGGACCTGGCGGACGACACCGAACGGCGTCAGCGCGACCCGACGTAGCGCCAGGCGGCTGAGCAGCACGGCCCCGACCGGCACGAGGAGCAGCGAGATCGCGGCGGCCCACCAGTGCGGCCAGACGTCCACCGGCAGGGCCGGACCGGGGGCCACGAGCACCTGCCGAGGAGAACCATCCGGGCCCCGGACCGATGCGGTGAACGGCTTCGGGGCACGGAGCACCAACCTGGCCACCAGGAAGGCCGAAGCAGCGAGGGCCGAGCCCCCTGCCGCAGCGATCCCCGTCTCCCACGAGACCACGCGACGGGCCTCGCCGGGCGTCATACCCGCCAGGCGGAACGCCGCGAGGCGCCGGTCCCGCCGGGGTGACCCGACGCGCACCCCGAGGCCGGTGAGCACGAACGCAGGCAGGCTGAGGAGGACGAGCGCGGTGACGACCCCTGCGTGCAGTCCGGAGTCGTTGAGCACCTCGACGCGGTAAGCCCGCCCTTCCGGGACCGACACCACAACTGCCGCAGTGAGCAGGATGAAGGCGGTGAAGGCGGCGCCGAGCGCCGTGATCGCGAGGCGCAGCCGGTCGACGCGCCCACCCGTCAGCGCGAACCTCAAGGCCTGGAGGAGGGTCATGAGCCGGCCCGCGGGCTCGAGGCCGAAGCCGACGCCGACGCCGCGGAACCAAGCACCGCACCGTTGACGCCGAGGCCGCCGGAGAGCCGGCCGTCGCGCACCTCGATGTCACGGTCGCCGTAAGCCGCGACACGAGCCTCGTGCGAGACCAGCACGACGGTGGTGCCCGTCTCCCGCGCGGTCTCGGCAATGGCAGTCATGACCTGCTCGGCAGCCATCGAGTCGAGGGCCCCGGTCGGTTCGTCGGCGAAGAGGACAGCCGGCTCGGTGACCATGGCCCTGGCCACGGCCACCCGTTGGGCTTGCCCGCCCGACATCTGCCCGGGCCGGTGGTCGGCCTGGTCCCCGACGCCGAACCGGTGCAACCAGGACTGCGCCCGGTCGAACGCCTCGGCCCGCTTCATCCCGCCGAGCAGGAGCGGGAGTGCCACGTTCTCGACCGCAGGCAGCTCCTCGACCAGCTGCCCGAACTGGAACAGCACGCCGAACTGCTCACGTCGCAGGCGGGAGCGGACAGCCTCGCTCTCGGCACTGATGACCCGCTCGCCGAACTCCACCGTGCCGGCATCGGGAGCCAGCACACCGGCCAGGCACAGGAGGAGCGACGACTTCCCTGATCCCGAAGGCCCGGTCACCGCCAGGATCTCCCCGTGCCGCACGTCCAGGTCGATCCCCCGCAGCGCCGGCGTCAGCCCGTAGGCCAGCGTCAGACCTCGCGCCTTGACCACGGTCCCCTTGTTCATACCCCGATTTCCTCTCTCAGAGTGCCGACGCGCTGGAGTGCCGCGTCCATCCACTTCAGGTCTGCATCCAGGTGCGCGAGGGCGTAGTCGGCGGCCAGGACCTCGTGCAGCGACGAGTCCCGGGCCGACTTGGCAGCCGTGAAGGCCCGCATCCGGGCCAGGTGTGCGGACCGCTGGGCCCGCAGGAACGCCGACGCCCCTGCCTCGTCGCCGAGCAGCAGCGCGATCGTCACCTTGAGCTCGAACGGGTTGGCGACGTGCTCGGACGGCTCATCGGTCGATGCGAGCCACGACCGCAGCTCCTCGGATCCCGCTTCGGTGATCTCGAAGACCATCCGATCGGGCCCGTCGACCCGCTGCACCCCGCGTGGCTCGACGAGCCCGCGGCGGTGCAGCCGGTCCAGCGTCGAGTAGACCACTCCGAAGGCGATGGGTTTGGCCTGCGGGAAGCGCTGGTCGTGCTCTCGCTTCAGGTCATACCCGTGCCGCTGCCCCCTGCGCAGCAGCCCGAGGATGACGTGACCTGTCGACATGACGCTCACTATTCACTACATGAATAGTGAGCGCAAGCACTTCGGCTGCATCCGCGTGGTCAACGCGGGTCAGCGCACGACGAAGGCCCGCCCCCGCAGTGGGGACGGGCCTTCGTGAGGTATGCCACGCAGCTCAGCGCCGCGCGTCGTCAGTCCTGAACGACCTGCTGCGCCCGGTCAGTGACCGTGGCCGTGACCGTGGCCGCCGGCGCCCTGGCCGTCCTCGTCTTCCTTCTTCTCCACGACGAGCGTGTCGGTGGTGAGCACCATCGACGCGATCGAGGCGGCGTTGACCAGCGCGGAGCGGGTGACCTTGACCGGGTCGATGACGCCGGCCTTGATCAGGTCGCCGTACTCACCGGTCGCGGCGTTGAGGCCGTTGCCCGGGCTGAGCTCGCGCACCTTGGAGACGGCGACGTAGCCCTCCATGCCGGCGTTCTCGGCGATCCAGCGCAGCGGCTCGGCCGAGGCCTTCTTGACGATGAGCGCACCGGTCGCCTCGTCGCCCTCGAGGTCGAGGTCGTCGATGACGGTGGAGGCGTGGACGAGGGCGGAGCCGCCACCGGCGACGATGCCCTCCTCGATGGCCGCGCGGGTCGCCGAGATGGCGTCCTCGATGCGGTGCTTCTTCTCCTTGAGCTCCACCTCAGTGTGGGCACCCACCTTGATGACGCAGACCCCACCGGCGAGCTTGGCGAGGCGCTCCTGGAGCTTCTCGCGGTCCCAGTCGGAGTCGGTGCGCTCGATCTCGGCCTTGAGCTGGTTGACCCGGCCGGTGACGTCGTCGGGCTTGCCGGCGCCGTCGATGATCGTGGTGTTGTCCTTGGTGACGACGACGCGACGGGCCTGGCCCAGCACGTCCAGGTCAGCCTGGTCGAGCTTGAGGCCGACCTCCTCGGAGATGACCTGGCCACCGGTGAGGGTCGCCATGTCCTGCAGCATCGCCTTGCGACGGTCGCCGAAGCCGGGGGCCTTGACCGCGACCACGTTGAACGTGCCGCGGATCTTGTTGACGACGAGGGTCGACAGCGCTTCGCCGTCGATGTCCTCGGCGATGATCAGCAGCGGCTTGCCGGTCTTGATGACCTTCTCCAGCACCGGCAGGACGTCGGCGATGGCCGAGATCTTGCCCTGGTTGATGAGGATGTAGGCGTCCTCGACCACGGCCTCCATGCGCTCGGCGTCGGAGACGAAGTAGGGCGAGATGTAGCCCTTGTCGAACTGCATGCCTTCGGTGAACTCGAGCTCGGTGGTCGCCGTCGACGACTCCTCGACGGTGATGACACCGTCCTTGCCGACCTTGTCGAACGCCTCGGCGATGGTCGACCCGATCGTCTCGTCCTGGGCGGACAGCGCGGCGACCTGGGCGATCTCTTCCTTGCCCTCGATCTCGCGAGCCGTCTCGAGCAGCTTGGCGCTCACTGCCTGGACCGCTGCGTCGATGCCGCGCTTCAGGCTGGCCGGGGCGGCACCTGCGGCAACGTTGCGCAGGCCCTCCTTGACCATGGCCTGGGCGAGCACGGTGGCCGTCGTGGTGCCGTCACCAGCGATGTCGTTGGTCTTGGTGGCGACCTCCTTCGCGAGCTGGGCGCCGAGGTTCTCGTAGGGGTCCTCGAGCTCGATCTCGCGGGCGATGGTCACGCCGTCGTTGGTGATCGTGGGGGCGCCCCACTTCTTGTCGATGACGACGTTGCGGCCCTTCGGGCCGAGCGTCACCTTGACCGCGTTCGCGAGCGCGTCAACTCCGCGCTCAAGCGACTTGCGGGCGGAGTCGTTGAACTCCAGCGTCTTAGCCATGAAAGTCCTTCTCTAGCAATCGGGTTCAGGAGGGATTGAAGGCAACGTGCCCTGTATGCCGGCAAGCCGGCATACAGGGCACGTCACTCACGCGGTGCGGATGCTCAGCCGACGATGGCGAGGACGTCGCGGGCGGAGAGGATGAGGTACTCCTCGCCGCCGTGCTTGATCTCGGTGCCGCCGTACTTGCTGTAGATGACCCGGTCGCCGACGGTGACGTCGAGCGGGACGCGGTTGCCGTTGTCGTCGATCCGGCCGGGACCGATCGCGAGGACCTCGCCCTCCTGGGGCTTCTCCTTCGCGGTGTCCGGGATGACGAGGCCAGACGCGGTGGTCTGCTCGGCCTCGACGGACTTGACGACGATGCGGTCTTCGAGCGGCTTGATGGAAACCGACACGATGATGACCTCCCCTTCGGGAATGTCGAAGATGGACAGGTGGATGGTGCTGGTCGTGCTGTGGTGCTCTGCTTGCTCTGGCACAGAAGTTGCTCTGTCACAGAAGTCACTGCCTGGCGGTCGCCGTCGCGGGGATCGACCGACTGGCTGCGTTAGCACTCGGCGAACCGGAGTGCCAACGCAAATCTAGGCTCGCGGTTAGCACTCGGTCAACTCGAGTGCCAGAGTTTGGCGGCGCGTTCGCCACGAGCGGACGACGCAGGACTGCGCGACCGACAAACCAGTTGCCTGGTCGGGCCCGCGGGCGGCAGTGTCGGCCACGTGACCGACACCCACGAAACCTCTGCCGACAACGCCGACGAGACGTCCGCCGTGCTGCTGCGAGCGTACGACGAGCAGCTGCGCGAGGAGCGTGAGGTGCCCTCGTCACTGGCCACCGCCCGGCTCGGCCCCCTCGTGCTCGCGACGTTCATGGGTGGGCACGGCTTCATCACCTACCGCACCCTCGACACCGACGCCGGTCCGGCCACGAGGGAGTCGGTCGCACAGCTTGTGGACGGGGCCCTCGCGCACTACGAGGCGATGCCCGAGATCACGGCCGTCGAGTGGAAGTCCCGGGGCCACGACCACGCCCCCGGCCTGCACGAGGCCCTGGTCGCACGCGGCTTCACCCCCGACGAACCCGAGTCGATCATGATCGGCGAGGCCCGCCTGCTCGCCGTCGACGTCGCGCTGCCCGACGGCGTCGCCATCCGACGGGTGACCGACGAGGGCGACATCCGGGCGATGTGCTCCATGCAGGCGGAGGTGTTCGGCGACGACGCCAAGGAGGCCAAGGACCACGCGGACCAGGTCCTGCACCGGCTGCGGACCCGCGACGACATGGAGATGTGGGTGGCCGAGCACGACGGCCAGATCGTCAGCGCCGGACGGCTCGAGCCCGTCGCCGGCACCGAGTTCGCCGGCATCTGGGGCGGCGCGACCCTGCCCGAGTTCCGCGGACGGGGGATCTACCGAGCCCTGACCTCCGCGCGCGCACGCTCGGCCATCGACCACGGCAAGCGCTACATCAACAGCGACTCGACCGAGTTCTCCCGGCCGATCCTCGAGCGCTCCGGCTTCCTCAAGGTCTCGACCACGACCCCCTACGAATGGCGACGCCCGTAGTCCACCCACCGCCCGGGCGTACGACAGAATGCCGGGCATGGATCTGGCCCTGCTGCGACGGCTGACCACCGGCGAGGGCTGGGGTCTGCTGCAGTCCCTCCCGCCGTACGACGAGTCGGCCGCCTTGGGCCTGCAGCACCGGCTGCGCACCGCGGGGTTCGAGCCGGACCTCGTCGCAGCTGCCCTGAACCAGGCCCGGCTGCGAGCCAAGGCCCAGGACAAGTTCGGCGAGTTCGCCCGCGGGATGGTGCTCACCTCCGATGGGCTCGAGCAGGCGACCCGGCTGGCGGTGGCCGCTCAGCATGCCCAGCGCTTCCGGGCCGCCGGCATCCACACGGTGCACGACCTCGGGTGCGGCATTGGTTCGGACGCCATGGCGATGGCGGGCCTCGACCTGCGGGTCAGGGCCATCGACGCCGACGAGGTCACCGCGGGGATCGCGGCGGTGAACCTGCGGCACTGGCCGGACTCCACGGCATACCAAGGGCTGGCGGAGGAGTTCACCGCGCCGGCTGGTGAGGGGGCGCGCGGCGTGGGGGCGTGGCTCGACCCGGCGCGACGCACGCCCGGCGTCGCCGACGTGAGCGGCCGAACCCGCAGGATCTTCAACCTCGCCGAGATCTCGCCGAGCTGGCCCACCGTCCAGGAGGTGGCCCGCGCACTGCCGGCCACCGGGGCCAAGCTGAGCCCCGGCTTCCCGCACGCGGCCCTGCCTCCGGGCGCTGAGGCGCAGTGGACGTCCTGGGAGGGCGACGTCGTCGAGTGTGTCGTGTGGTGGGGACCGCTGGTGCGGACTGGTGGGCGCACCGCCGCCCTGCTGCGCGACGCCGGGCCAGCCGTGGTCGTGACCGAGGCAGAGGGGGACGGCACCGCTCCACCGCTGCAGAACCTCGCCGACGTGGGTGGCTGGCTCTACGAACCTGACAAGGCAGTGCTGCGCGCCGGTCTGGTGGGTGCACTCACGGCCGCGACCGACGGGGCCGAGCTGGACGCCGGCGTCGGCTACGTCGGGTCGAGCCGGTCCGTCGACGTCCCCTTCGCCAAGCGGTATGCCGTGGTGGAGGCGATGCCGTTCAACGTCAAGGCGTTGCGCGGCTGGCTCCGCGACCACGGCATCGACCGGCTGACCATCAAGAAGCGCGGCGTCAGCGTCGACGCGGACCTGCTGCGACGACAGCTGCGACTGCCCGCGAAGGGGCACAACGAGGCGATCGTGATCCTCACCCGCGTGCGTAGCAACCAGGTCGCGATCATCGTCCGACCCGCCTGACCGGCGCGGCAACCGGAGGCAACTGCACGCACCCCTGGTCAAGCCGTGCCCGAAATGGCCGGGAGTTCGCCCTGCGCCGTTACCATCTCGTATCCTCGACCGCGATGCCTTCCCCTCACACCACCGGCTCCGGCCGCCATCGAGCAACCAGGACCCGCCGCGCCGCGGTCATGTCTGGCCTCTGGCGACGCCCCAGCCACCGGTCTGCGCTCAAGGGTCTCGGCGTCGCCGCCTCGGCTCTCGGCGTGGCCACCGCCTTCGCGGCCCCGGCGTCGATCCCGACCCTCGAGCTCACGTCCGCACAGGTTCGGCCCCCGGTCGAGGCGCGGGCGCAGGCCGTGTCCGCACCGGCCCGGGTCACCCGCTACGGCGTCATCGGGTTCACCGCGCAGGCCGAGTCGGCCGCGCGCAGCAAGCCGCGGGCCTCCGCGAGCCCGACGGCCGATCGCACGAGTACGGCGGTCTCGCGCAACACCTCACGCGCGGGCCTGTCCAACGTCGGTGGCATGACGCCGAACGCGATTGCCGTCATCAACGCCGTCAAGAAGCAGTTCCCCGGCTCCGGGCCGTTCGGCGGGTTCCGCGCCGGCGACCCGGGAGACCACGGCAGCGGTCACGCCGTCGACATCATGTGCAGCACGGCCGAGGGCAACGAGATCGCCAGCTTCCTGCAGGCCAATGCCGGGGCCCTCAACATCAAGTACCTCATCTGGCGCCAGCGCATCTGGAATCCGGGCGGCACCTGGGAGGCCATGGCGGACCGTGGCAGCCCCACGGCCAACCACTACGACCACGTGCACGTCTCGGTCTACTAGACCGTCCTCTCGACTCCTGGCCACCGGTGTGGCACGCGGGCGGGCTTGCCCGTGTCTCGTGAGCCACTGATGGCCCGAAGTCGCGGACGGTCCGGCTGGTCTGGCTAGAGCTCGGGGTCGAGCTGGGCACCGCGGTGACGGACCGCATCCGCGCCGGCCTGGCTCGCTGCCCTCACGGCCGCCTCGCGGTCCGCTCCGCTCGCCAGTGCCGCCGCCAGGGCCCCACAGAACGCGTCGCCAGCGCCGGTCGTGTCGACCACCTCCGCCTCGTCCACGGGTATGCCGTCCGACCGCTCCCCGTCCCAGCTGCACCCGGCTGCACCGAAGGTCACCAGCACCGAGGTCGGGGCGGCAGCGCTGTCGGCCAGCTGGAGCGCCTCGTGCTCGTTGACCACGAGCGGGTCGGCGAGGGCCACGACGTCGCGCGGCAGGGCGGCATACGGGGCTGCGTTGAGGACCACGCGGGCGCCACGCCCGTGGGCGGCGCGCGCGGCAGCTGCGACGGTCCGCAGGGGCACCTCGAGCTGGACCAGCAGGACGTCGCCGGGCTCGAGGTCAGACAAGGCGTCCGGCAGGTCGTCGGCCGAGACGTGGGCGTTGGCGCCGGGGATGACCACGATGGAGTTCTCGCCCTCGTCGTCGACGGTGATCCACGCCTGGCCGGTGGGGGTGCCGTCGACGACGCGCACGGCCGAGACGTCGATCCCGCGGGAGCGAAGCCGCTGCAGGTAGGCCTGACCTGCGTCGTCCGACCCGACGGCGCCGACCAGCCCCACTGTCGCACCGGCCGCGGCAGCCGCGACGGCCTGGTTGCCGCCCTTCCCGCCCGCGAACCGGTGCAGCGGGCCGTCGGCGAGGACGGTCTCCCCCGGCCCCGGGTGGCGCTCGACCGCGGCGACGAGGTCGACGTTGAGCGAGCCGAGGACGACCACCCGCCCCATCAGCGCATCCCGCCGCTGACGGTGTCGAGCCACAGGGTGGCGTAGCGCTGGCCGTCGACCTCGAGGCAGACGTCGATGCTGGACCGGGCCTGGCCGTGGGGGTCGTGGGCGAGGCCACCTGACCACTCCCGTCTGTCGACGATCGTGCGTCCGCGGGACCAGGTGCCCGCGAGCTCGACGCGCACCGGGAGCCGCTCACGGCGCACTCCTCCCGGCTCCAGGACGGCGCAGACGGCACCGGCGTCGCCGATCGTGGCGTCCGGTGACCCGAACCGCTCACACTGGAACTCGATGAGGCGGCCGGCCAGCTCGGCTGCGTCGTGACCACCCGGTGCCGCCAGGGTGCGGGCCGTCTCGAGGCTGACCCGTGGCTCGTAGAAGACGTCCAGGCCGTACATCGTGAGCGGGATGTCGAGGTCGGCACAGGCGTCGAGCACGACTGCCGCGGCCTCCGGGTCGTGGAAGACGTTGAACTCGGCCGAGGCTGTCGCATTGCCGACCTGCGCTGCCCCGCCCATGAAGACGATCTCGCGAATCCCCTTGGCAACACTGGGATAGGTGCGCAGGAGCAGGGCCAGGTTGGTGAGCGGTGCAAGCGGGACCAGGGTGACCCAGGGGGCGTCGTCGGCGTGGCCGGCAGCCTCCAGGAGCACGTCGCGCAACAGCTCGACGGCGTGGCGGGAGTCGGGCCGGCGCTCGGACCTGGCCCAGTCGAGATCACCCATCCCGTCCCGGCCATGGACGTGCCTGGCGTCGACCGGTTCCTCCAGCAACGGGCGTTCGGCACCCCTGGCCACCGGGACGTCGGCGCGGTCCGCCGCGTCCAGCACGGTGAGGGTGTTGGCCACGACGGCGTCCACCGCCGCGTTGCCCCCCACGCACGTCACGGCACGCAGGTCGAGCGCTGGATGCAGCGCCGCCAACAACAGCGCACAGGCGTCGTCGACCCCGGTGTCGACGTCCAGGACGACGGGAATGGCCATGTGGCGATCCTGCCAGAGGCGGGGTGGCGGCAGCCCGGTCCGGGTTTCGTCGCGGCTGCGTGGCCGGGGTAGGTTCCGTGCGTGACTGCTCACCCGGCGCGCCACGCCCGCCTCCTCCTGGTCGGCCTGGCGGTCGCGGCGCTCACAGCGACCGCAGGGTGCGACGCGGGCAGCGGGTCGTCGGGCAGCGGGTCTTCGGGTACCTCAGGGTCTTCGTCGGGGTCGGCCACCAGCCCGAGCAGCTCCAGCTCTGGGACCTCGAGCACGTCCAGCACGACGACCACCCCAGCCCCCACCTGTGGCGAGCAGCTCGCTGCCGCGATGACCGCGCCGCAACGGGCCGGTCAGCTGCTGATGGTCGGGCTCCAGCCGACCGGCAGCTCACGTGCCCTCGCTGCCCAGATCCGGTCGCAGCGGCTGGGTGGGGTGATCTACCTCGGCGGGTGGTCCGGCGGGTCCGCCTCGATGGCGACCATCTCGAAGCGACTGAGGACGGCGGCCGCGGACGGGCTGCTGGTGGCCGCCGACCAGGAGGGCGGCCAGGTCCAGCAGCTGCGAGGCCCGGGGTTCACCCGGATGCCGTCGGCCCGCACCCAGGCCACGACCGGCGTCGCCCGCGAGGAGGAGAACGTCGAGCAGTGGTCCCGCGAGCTCGCGGCTGCCGGCGTCAACGTCAACCTGGCACCGGTGGCGGACACCGTGCCCACCTCGCTGGGCGCGGCCAACCAGCCGATCGGACGCTACCGTCGCGACTTCGCCCCCGGTTCGCCCTCGACCAACGCGAGGTATGCCGCGGCCTTCGTCCGCGGCACCCTCGCCGCCGGCATTGCCCCCACCCTCAAGCACTTCCCGGGGCTTGGTCGCGTCACCGGCAACACCGACGTGAGCAGCAGCGGCATCACCGACCGGACGACCGACGCCGGCGACCCCTACCTGGCACCGTTCGCCGCGGGAGTCGGTGCCGGCGCACCGATCGTCATGATCTCCTCGGCCCGCTATCCCAAGCTCGACCCGGACAACCAGGCGATGTTCTCCAAGGCCGTGGTCACCGGGCTGCTTCGCGACACGCTGGGCTTCGACGGAGTCGTGATCACCGACGACGTGGGCGCCGCCAAGGCCGTGTCATCGATTCCGGTCGGCCAGCGGGCGACCCGTTTCATCGCTGCCGGTGGCGACATCGTCCTCACCGCCAGGGCGTCGCAGGCGCCCGTCATGCTCAAGGCGATCGCCGCCAGGCGGGCCGCCAGCCCGGCCTTCGCTGCCCAGGTCGACGCGGCGGCGGCGAGGGTGCTCGACCTCAAGGCCGACCTCGGCCTTGTGAAGTGCTCCTGACCGACTCCTTCACCGGCCCCCTGGGATGCCCTGCCGGGTCACCGGCTAGGACTGGACCAGCGTCACGGGCATCGAGGAGTCCGCGGGGAGCCCGAGGTCTGAGGGCGCTCGTCCCTTGAGCACCATCTGCGCCCCGAGCGATGCGACCATCGCACCGTTGTCGGTGCAGAGTCCGGGGCGCGGCACCCGCAGCGTGATGCCCGCCGCGTCGCAGCGCTCCTGGGCCATGGCGCGCAGCCGGCTGTTGGCTGCCACCCCACCACCGATCTGAAGGTTCGTGACGCCGTGCTCCTTGCAGGCCAGGACGGCCTTGCGGGTCAGCACGTCGGTGACCGCCTCCTGGAACGACGCGGCGACGTCGGCCACCGGCACGGGCTCCCCCGCCGCCTCACGCGCCTGCACCCAGCGGGCGACGGCGGTCTTGAGCCCCGAGAAGGAGAAGTCGAACCGGTAGCGCTCCATGTCGCGCCCGGTCGTCAGCCCGCGGGGGAAGTCGATCGCGAACCGGTCACCCTCACGCGCCATGCGGTCGATGGGCGGCCCGCCCGGGAAGGGCAGCCCGAGGACCCGCGCCACCTTGTCGAACGCCTCGCCCGCTGCGTCGTCGATCGTCGACCCCAACGACTGGATGTCGTGCGTGACATCGGGCACGAGCAGCAGGGACGAGTGCCCACCGGAGACGAGCAGGGCCAGGGTGGGTTCGGGCAGCGGGCCGTGCTCGACGATGTCGACGGCGACGTGCGACGCGAGGTGGTTGACGCCGTACAGCGGGACGCCGAGTGCGACTGCGAGCGACTTGGCGGCGGCCACACCCACCATCAAGGCGCCGGCGAGTCCGGGACCTGAGGTCACCGCGATCGCGTCCAGGTCGGCGAGCTTGATGCCCGCCTCGCGGGTGGCTCGCTCGATGGTCGGCACCATCGCCTCGAGGTGGGCACGGCTGGCCACCTCGGGCACCACGCCGCCGAACCTCGCGTGCTCGTCGACACTGCTGGCGATCGCGTCGACGAGCAGGGTCTCGCCCCGCACGATGCCCACGCCCGTCTCGTCGCAGGACGTCTCGAGCCCGAGGACGAGCGGCTGGTCGGCGCTCACGGCGCCACCTCCCGGAGGGTCAGCCGCATCACGTGGGCGTCCACGTCGCCAGGCTGGTAGTAGCGCCGACGCACGGTCAAGGTCTCGAATCCCCTTGCCTCATAGAGCTTTCGGGCCGGTTCGTTGTCGGCCCGCACCTCGAGCATGAGGTATGCCGCGTGGTCGGCCCTCGCGCGCGACACCAGCTCCTCGAGGAGCCGGCGACCCAGGCCGCGACCCTGCGCGCGGGGCGCGACGGCCATGGTCATGACGTCCGCGACCTCACCGCCGAGGTCGACGCCGGCATAGCCGACGATCGCTCCGTCGGCGTCCTCCTCGACGACGTAGGAACGTCGGGGTCGGGCAGCGAGCTCGGCCCAGAGCGAGGCGGGCGTCCACGCATCCTCGGGGAACAGCTCCCCCTCGAGGGCGACGAGGTCGTCGAGGTCGGTCCAGTGCAGGTCTCGCATGGTCGTCGTCACCGCTTGGCCCGCTCGGCGGTGGTGAGCGCGTCGGGGCGGCGCAGGTAGAGCGGCTCCACGGGCAGCTCGAGGCCGGCGGCAAGTCGTTGCAGCGCAATGCCGCCCAGCAGCCCTGCCGAGACGTCGAGGACCTCGACCGGTCGGGGGAAGAGCTCGGGATAGAGCACGGGGCCACGACCGGCGGTGGGCAGCATCCGGTCCTCCTCGGGCACGTCCGCGGGACGCGCGACGGCCGGGTCGGTGAGGCGCACGGCCCGGTCCTCCTCAGGGCGGTCGAGGTCGACCCGGTAGCGAGCCCAGTAGACCTCCTTGCGTCGCGCGTCAGTGGCCACGAGGAACTCGCCGCCGCCGACATCCTCCACCGCCTGCTGCGCCAGGGCGTCGAGGCTGCACACTCCGTGCACCGGGATCCCTCGGGCGTGCCCGAAGACCAGCCCGCTCACGATGCCGACCCGAAGCCCGGTGAAGGGCCCGGGACCGTTGCCCACGACGACATCCGTCACGTCTGATGGGGCAACCCCGGCACGGGCCATGAGGTCGCGCATGAGGGGCGCGACGCTCTCGGTGTGACCGCGCGGGTCGTCGGACCCTCCGAAGGCCCACCGCGAACCAACAGACACCGCCACGCTCACGGACGTGGACGTGTCGATCGACAGCACGACGCGGCTCATCCAGCCGCCCCCAGGGGCGTGAGGTCGGCGTCGACCCATCGGGCGCCGTGGGTCTGGACTCGCGCCCGGCGGGTGTCCTCCCCGGACAGCGTGATCTCCAAGCGGTCGTCGGCGAGGTCCTCCGCGAGGCCGTGACCCCACTCGACCACGGTCACCGACTCCTCCAGCGACGCGTCGAGGTCGAGGTCGTCGAGCTCGGCGAAGCCACCGAGTCGGTAGGCGTCGACGTGCACCAGTGCCGGCCCGCCCACCAGGGACGGGTGCACCCGCGCGATCACGAAGGTGGGTGAGGTGATCGGGCCACGCACGTCGACGCCCTCGGCGATGCCCTGCGTGAGCGTGGTCTTGCCGGCACCGAGCCCACCGGTGAGCACCACGAGGTCGCCGGCGGTCAGCAGGCGACCGAGGCGCACCCCCCACGACCGGGTGTCCTCCGCGGTGGGCAGGTCTGGGCTGGTCAGCTCAGGCACGGCCTTCTCCGCGTCGCGCCCTGGCGACCTTGCGACGCTTGGCGAGGTCGGTGACCGTGCGCCGGACCCGCGGCTTGCGTGCGACCCGCACACCCTCGGCGGCCGCCCGCATGCCTCGGTCGATGAGCGACTCGAACTGCTCGTTGAGCACCTCGGGGTGCTCGAGCATGATGATGTGCCCGGCCTCCTCGATCACGACGTGCTCAGCGCCGGGGATGAGGCGGACGATCTCCTCGCTGTGGTCGGGAGGCGTGAGGACGTCGTGAACTCCGTTGAGCACCAACACCTCCACGCCGTGGAAGTGCACGAGGGCATCGCGCTTGTCGTGCTGGTCGAAGGTCGGCAGGAAGTCCGCCATCACGTCGAGCGGGGTGCCGAAGATCATGTCTGCGGTCAGCCGGACCGCGATGGGCGGCACGGGCGAGGCGAAGCTCCACCGCTCGACCAGGAACTCCTCGATGTCACGACCGGCCCGCAGGGCCGTGCGGACCAGCCCGGGCCGGGACGAGAGGCGGTCAAGGACCCCCGGGCCGAAGCGGCCCACGAGCTTGCCGAAGTACTGGCCGAAGCCGAGCGACACCAGCTGGGCGCCACCCGCGCTGGTCGCGACGAACGCCGTCGCGACCACACGGTCGCGGATCAGGTCCGGGTCCTGGTCGGCGAGGGCCATCGTCGTCATGCCACCCATCGAGTGACCGATGAGGACGAGCTGCCCCTCGGGTGCGGCCTCCTCGATGACGCGGTGCAGGTCGCGGCCGAGCTGGTCGATGTCACAGGAGGCCTCGCTGCCCCGCCCCGAGCGCCCGTGCCCCCGCTGGTCCCACGCGACCACGCGGTGGCCGTCCCTGACCAGCGCCTTGCGCTGGAGGACCCAGCTCTCGAGGCTGAGGCAGAAGCCGTGGGAGAAGACCACCGTCGGCTTCTCGGGAGACGCGGTGTCGGCCGCCGGTTCGTCGATCTCGACGTGCAGGGGCACGCCGTCGTCCGCGACGACGACGAGCTCCTTGTCAGGTGTGTGGGCGTAGGCACCGACGGGGGCAAGGACCGAGAGGCGCGCGTGGCGTTCCTTGCTGACCCGGCCCGCCGCGATGCCGGCGGCCGTGGCGACGCCGGCGGCGGCCAGACCGATGCCCAAGCCGGCCAGGCTGCGGTTCGTGGGGCTCACAGGTCGCCCCCGAGGTAGACCCGAGGCACCCTGGCGCCGACTCGCGTCACGATCTCGTAGTTGATGGTGTCGATCGCAGCTGCCCAGTCCTGCGCGGTGGGCTCCCCGGCCACTCCGACGCCGAAGAGGACGGCCTCGTCCCCAGCCTGCGCAGTGCTGTCGGGACCCAGGTCGAGGACGAACTGGTCCATGCAGACCCGTCCCGCCACGGCATACCGGCGTCCGCCGACCTGCACCGGTCCGACGCTGGTGGCGTGCCGCGGCACGCCGTCGCTGTAGCCCATCGGCACCAGCCCGAGCCTGGTCTCCTGGGTCGTGGTGTAGACGTGACCGTAGGACACCCCCTGCCCCGCAGGGGAGTCCTTCACGCTGGACAGCCGGGCGACGAGCCGCATGGCCTCACGCAGGCCGAAGTCCTCGGGCGCCCCCAGCTCGGGGACCGGAGAGAGGCCGTAGACGGAGACTCCCGGACGCACGAGGTCATAGTGGGCAGACGGGTTGGTGAGGGTGGCCGCCGAGTTGGCCAGGTGCCTCACCTCGGGCGTCAGGCCGGCGCGCTCAGCTTGGTCGACGATCCCCTCGAACCGCTCCTGCTGGGCCTTGACCGTCGGGTGCTGCGGGGCGTCGGCGTAGGCGAAGTGGCTGAACAGCCCCACGAGCTCGACTGCCCGCTCGGCCTGGGCCGAGGCCAGGGTGGTCAGCAGCTCGTCCAGGTCGGAGTCCCAGGCGCCGTTGCGGCCTAGCCCGGTGTCGACCTTGAGGTGGACCCGCGCCGTTCGTCCCGTGGTGGTGGCGGCGGCCAGCACCTGGTCGAGGGCCCACGTCGTGGAGACGCCGAGGTCGATGCCGAGCTCGACGGCTTCGACGAAGTCCTGGCCGGGCACGTGCAGCCACGACAGCAGCGGCGCCTCGATCCCGGCGCGGCGCAGCTCGACGGCCTCGGGCAGCTGGGCCACGCCGAGCCACGCGGCTCCCCCGCGCAGGGCGGCGCGGGCACTGGGCACCAGGCCGTGGCCGTAGGCGTCGGCCTTGACGACCGCCATCACCTCGGCGCCGCCGGCCAGGCGCTTGAGGGCCGCGACGTTGGCGCTGATCGCGGACAGGTCCACCTGGGCGCACGCGGGCAGCCCCGGCGGGGCCGGGGCTGGGGGGGTGCTGATCGTGGTGTTGCTCATCGCCGCCCAGTCTTTCACGAGGGCGGGAGTCAGCGCGTGAGCAGGTGCGCGACCGTCGCGGGTATGCCGTGGGCGACGGCGAGTGCGCGCACCGGACCTCCGGGGTTGGCCCCGTCCGCGGCGACGCCGTGCACCAGAGCCCCCAGGCTGCCGGCGTCCAGCGGCGAGAGCCCCGCAGCGAGGAGGGCCCCACAGACTCCGGCGAGCACGTCACCGGCTCCAGCCGTGGCGAGCCAGGGGGGTGCGTCGTTCTGGGAGCGGACCGGGAGACCTGAGCCCGTGGGTGGCACGACGAGGGTGGTGGCGCCCTTGAGCAGGACGGTGGCGCCGGTGAGGTCGGCCGCGCGGCGAGCATGGCCGACCGGGTCCGCCTGGACCGCCTCACGGGTGGTCTCGGAGCCCTCGAGTCGGGTGAGCAGCCGGGACAGCTCGCCCGCGTGAGGGGTCAGCAGGATGGGTCCTCCGCGCGTCCCGTCGACCAGGTCCAGACCGCCAGCGTCGACGAGGACCGGCAGGTCGGAATCCAGGGCGGCGCGGGCGACATCGAGCTGGGCCTTGCTGCCCCGCGCCCGCGAGGCGGTGTCGATCCCGGGGCCAACCACCCAGGCCTGAACGCGCCCCTCGCCGTGGACGGCCTCGGGGATGGCCGCCCGGACCAGGCCGGTCGGGGTCGGCGTGCCGACGTAGCGCAGCATGCCCAGGCCGGCACCGACCGCAGCCGTGCAGCACAGGATGGCCGCCCCCGTGTAGTCCTCACCGCCGGCGACCACTCCGAGGACACCGCGGGAGTACTTGTCGTCGGTGGCCGTGGGGACCGGCCAGAGGCGCGCCACGTCGGAGAAGTCGAGGCGTTCGACGTCGGGTGGACCGTCCAGCACGAGCCCGATGTCGATGACCGTCAGCCGCCCGACGGCAGCCTCGGTCGCAGGGAGCAGGTGCACCGGCTTGGCCACGCCGAAGGTCACCGTCTCGTCGGCGAAAACCCCTGTGTCCGAAGCACTCTCACCCGCCGGGTCCTGACCCGACGGCAGGTCGACGCTGACGACGTAGGCCGACTCGGGGATGGCGTCGACCCACGCGATGGCAGCCTCCGGCAGCCCCGGTCTGCCTCCGATCCCCAGCAGCCCGTCGACGAGGAGGTCGGCGGCGGCGAGCGGGGCCGCCCAGTCGCCGTCCACGGCCACGACCCTCACGCCGGCCGCCTGCCACGAGGTCGCGTCGCCGATGCCCAGAGGCCAGTTCCCTTGCAGCGCAACGCAGTCGTAGCCGTCCTCCGCGAGGTGGGCCGCGGCATACAACGCATCTGCGCCGTTGTTGCCCGGCCCGGCGAGGACCACGACGCGGGTGCCCCCGGAGGCTTCGAGTCGGGCACGGCACACCTCGGCGAGCCCTGCGGCTGCGCGTGCCATGAGCTCGCCATCGGCGAGCTCGCCCATCAGGGCTTCCTCGGCGGCGCGGACGCGCTGCGCCGACCAGGCCCTCAGCACTGCTCAGCCCTCCGCGATGACGACGGCCGAGGCGATCCCCGCGTCGTGCGACAGCGAGATGTGCATCGCGTGCACGCCGAGGGCCTCGGCGCGAGCCTCGACGGTGCCGGTGACCTGAAGGTGTGGGCGGCCGTCGTCGCCGCGTCGCACCGTGGCGTCGTGCCACTGGAGGCCGACGGGTGCGCCAAGCGCCTTGGCCAGCGCCTCCTTGGCGGCGAACCGCGCGGCGAGCGAGTTGAGCGGCAGGGAGCGCTCCTCGTCGGTGAACAGGCGGTCGAGCAGGCCGGGCGTGCGTTCGAGCGTCTGCCCGAAGCGCTCCACGTCGACGACGTCGATCCCGACCCCGACGATCACCTAGTGGCCGATCACTCGACGGTGACGCTCTTGGCGAGGTTGCGGGGCTGGTCGACGTCCAGGCCCTTGGCCGAGGACAGGTGCAGCGCGAAGACCTGCAGGGGCACGACGGTCAGCAGCGGCGCCAGCAGCGGCGACGTCGCGGGCACCCGGATCACCTCGTCGGCGAAGGGCACCACGTCCTCGTCACCGTCCTCGGCGACCACGATGGTGCGGGCGCCACGGGCGCGGATCTCCTGGATGTTGGAGACGACCTTCTTGTGCAGCTCGTGCGGGGTGCCCGGGCCGGGGACCACGATGAAGACCGGCTGCCCAGCCTCGATGAGGGCGATCGGGCCGTGCTTGAGCTCACCCGCCGCGAACCCCTCGGCGTGGATGTAGGCGAGCTCCTTTAGCTTGAGCGCTCCCTCGAGGGCAACGGGGAAGCCGACGTTCCGGCCGAGGAAGAGCACCGACCGCGTGTCGGCCATGAACCGGGCGATCTCCTTGACCCGGTCCATCCGACCGAGCAGGTCCTCGAGCTTGGCCGGGATCTCGTGGAGCTCCTTCATGACCGACTGCGCGTCGTCGGCGAAGGTGCCGCCCCGCAGCTGTGCGAGGTAGAGCCCGAGGATGTAGCAGGCGGTGATCTGCGCGAGGAAGGCCTTGGTCGAGGCGACCGCGATCTCGGGACCGGCGTGCGTGTAGAGCACGGCGTCGGACTCGCGCGGGATGGTCGAGCCGTGCGTGTTGCAGATGGACAGGGTGAGCGCGCCCAGCTCGCGGGCGTGCTTGACGGCCATCAGGGTGTCCATCGTCTCGCCGGACTGGCTGATCGACACGACCAGCGTGCGTTCCGTGGCGATGGGGTCGCTGTAGCGGAACTCGTGGGCGAGGGAGACCTCGACGGGGATCCGGGTCCAGTGCTCGATGGCGTACTTGGCGACCATCCCGGCGTAGGCCGCGGTGCCGCAGGCCACGATCGTGATGCGGTCGACGCCCCGCAGCTGGTCCTCGGTGATCGACATGTCGTCGAGCACCAGTCGCCCGTCGATGTCGGTGCGGCCCAGCAGGGTGTCGCCGACGGCGTGCGGCTGGTCGTAGATCTCCTTCTCCATGAACGTCGCGTAGCCACCCTTCTCGGCGGCGGCGGCGTCCCAGGTGACCTCGTAGTGCTTGCCCTCGGCGGGCGTGCCGTCGAAGTCGATCACCGAGTAGGAGTCGGGCGTGATCGTGACGATCTGGTCCTGGCCGAGCTCGAGGGCGTTGCGGGTGTGCCCGATGAAGGCCGCCACATCCGAGCCAAGGAAGTTCTCGCCCTCGCCCAGCCCCACGACGAGGGGGCTGTTCCGTCGGGCTCCGACGACGACGCCGGGGCTGTCGGCGTGCACCGCCAGCAGGGTGAAGGCGCCCTCCAGGCGGTTCACGACGTTCCGCATGGCCTCGGTGAGGTCCCCCGTGGTGGCGTACTCGCGGGCCACCAGGTGGGCTGCGACCTCGGTGTCGGTCTCGCTCTCGAAGGTCGCGCCGTCGGCGAGGAGGGCGTTCTTGAGCTGGTGGAAGTTCTCGATGATGCCGTTGTGGATGAGGGCGAGCTTGCCGTCCTCACCGGCGCGGTGCGGGTGGGCGTTCCGGTCGGTCGGCCCGCCGTGCGTCGCCCAGCGGGTGTGACCGATGCCCGTCGTCGCGCCCGGGAGGTGGTCCGCGTCCAGCGCCTCCTGGAGGTTGACCAGCTTGCCGGCGCGCTTCTCGCTCGAGACCCCGTCGGTCGTGACCAGGGCGACGCCCGCCGAGTCGTAGCCCCGGTACTCGAGGCGGGCCAGCCCCTCCATCACGACGTCCAGCGCTTTGCCGTCCGCGTTCGGGCCGACGTATCCGACGATTCCGCACATGGGAGGCAGCCTAACCGTCGACCGCCTCGCGGACTGCATCCAAGGGTCTGCGAGCCCGTGAGCAAGAATGGCGCCTGTGAGCCACCCCGCGAACGGCAACGGCGCCCTTCCCTCGCCCTACGTCGAGCTGGACCGTGCCGCCTGGGCCCGGCTGCGGGAGAACCAGCCGCTCAACCTCGACGCCGACGACGTGAGCCGGGTCCAGGGGCTGGGCGAGCGGGTCGACCTCGCCGAGGTCGAGGAGGTCTACCTCCCCCTCTCGCGCCTCCTGAACTTCTACGTCGGCGCCACGGCCGGGCTGCACCGGATCACGGGCGACTTCCTCGGCGAGAGCCCTGCCAAGACGCCCTTCGTGATCGGCGTCGCGGGGTCGGTCGCCGTGGGCAAGTCCACGACCGCTCGCCTGCTCAAGGAGCTGCTGTCCCGCTGGCCGGGGACGCCTGAGGTCGAGCTCATCACGACCGACGGCTTCCTCTACCCCAATGCCGAGCTCGAGCGTCGGAACCTGCTGCAACGCAAGGGTTTCCCCGAGTCCTACAACCGTCGAGCGCTGCTGCGGTTCGTGGCTGAGGTCAAGTCCGGCAAGGCCGAGGTCAGCGCACCGGTCTACTCACACCTGACCTACGACATCGTGCCCGGCGAGCGCGTCGTCGTCCGCCAGCCCGACGTGCTCATCGTGGAAGGCCTCAACGTCCTGCAGGCGCCGCGGCTCCAGGAGGACGGACGCACCGGTCTGGCGGTGAGCGACTTCTTCGACTTCTCGGTCTACGTGGACGCCCACCTCGACGACATCCGGCAGTGGTACGTCGAGCGGTTCCTGCGCCTCCGCGAGACGGCCTTCGCCGATCCCCACTCGTACTTCCACCGCTACGCCGTGCTGTCCGACGAGCAGGCCCGCGACACCGCCGCGCGGATCTGGCGGGAGATCAACGAGGTCAACCTGCGCGAGAACGTGCTGCCCACCCGCAGCAGAGCGACCCTGGTGCTCGCCAAGGGCAAGGACCACAGCGTGCGTCGGATCCGCCTCCGCAAGCTCTAGCCGCCACACGCCGCGTAGCCGACCACGCGGCATACCTCACCCGAGGGCTGGGCTCGGGCGCATGATGGGGGTATGCCGTCCGCTTCCGACCGCGTGCAACCCACCGCCCCTGCCACACGCACCGAGCACGACTCGATGGGGGACGTGGAGGTGCCCGTCGACGCCCTGTGGGGCGCCCAGACCGCGCGTGCGGTCGAGAACTTCCCCATCTCCGGGCAGCCTGTTCCCGCCGGGGTGATCCACGCGCTCGCCCTGCTCAAGGCCGCCGCCGCCGAGGTCAACGCCGAGCTCGGGGTGGTCGAGCCCGCCATGGCTGGAGCCATCGCGGCCGCTGCCTCCGAGGTGGCGCAGGGCGGGCACGACGACCAGTTCCCCATCGACGTCTTCCAGACGGGGTCGGGCACCTCGACCAACATGAACGTCAACGAGGTCGTCGCCCGGATCGCTCACCTGGCCTCCGGCGACGCCGTCCACCCCAACGACCACGTCAACGCGGGGCAGTCGAGCAACGACACGTTCCCGAGTGCGCTGCGCATCGCAGCCACCCTGGCCGTGCACCGCGACCTCGCACCCAGCCTGAGGCACCTCGCCAAGGCGTTGCGGGCCAAGGAGACCCAGTTCGCCGAGGTCGTCAAGGCCGGCCGCACGCACCTCATGGACGCGGTGCCGGTCACGCTCGGACAGGAGTTCGGTGGCTATGCCAGGCAGGTCGAGCTGGGCGCCGACCGCGTCCTGGTCGCGGCGCAGGCGACGGCGGAGCTGCCCCTCGGCGGCACGGCGGCCGGGACCGGCCTGAACGCGGCACCGGGGTTCGCGCCGGCCGTCATCGAGCGGGTGAGCAGCCAGACCGGGGTGGACTTCCGGGAGGCCGCCGACCACTTCGAGGCCCAGTCCGCGCAGGATGCCGTCGTCGAGCTCAGCGGGGCGCTCAAGGTCGTCGCCGTGAGCCTGACCAAGATCTGCAACGACCTGCGCTGGATGTCCTCCGGTCCACGGTCGGGTCTCGGCGAGATCCACCTGCCCGACCTGCAGCCCGGGTCGAGCATCATGCCCGGCAAGGTCAACCCGGTGCTGCCGGAGGCCACCCTGATGGCCTGCGCCCAGGTCATCGGCAACGACACGACCATCACGGTGGCCGGCGCCTCGGGCGCCTTCGAGCTCAACGTCATGCTGCCCGTGATGGCACGCAACATCCTCGAGTCCGCGGCACTGCTGGCAGCGACGTCCAGGCTGTTGGCCGACCGCTGCGTCGCGGGTATCGAGGCGGACGTCGAGCGCGCCAGGGACCTGGCCGAGGGCTCTCCGTCGATCGTCACCCCGCTGAACCGCTACATCGGCTATGAGGCCGCTGCCGCTGTGGCCAAGCAGTCGATCAAGGAGCGACGCTCCATCCGCGACGTCGTGATCGAGCGCGGCCACGTGGCCAGCGGCGAGCTCACTGAGCAGCAGCTCGACGAAGCGCTCGACGTGCTCGCCATGACCCGACCGCCACGCTGAGCGGTGTGGCTCAGTACCAGTGCGGGGAGCGGCTCTGCCACGCGTTCAACGCGCCACACGGCGTGCCGTACGAGCTCTTGATGTACTGCAGGCCCCAGCGGATCTGGGTCGCCGGGTTGGTCAGGTAGTCCGAGGCGACGGTGCCCATCTTGGAGGCGGGTAGCGACTGCGGGATGCCGTAGGCGCCGGACGAGGAGTTGGTGGCCTTGTAGTTCCAGCCGCTCTCGCCCATCCAGAGGCTGTCGAGGCAGCTCCACTGGCCCTGGTCGAACCCGAACTCGGGGAGGAGCGCGCGAGCAGCGGCGCGGGGGTCGCTCTGGGCGTTCTCGAGGATGGCCTGCTTCTTGGCCTCGAGCGCCTTGCGGGCCTTGTCGCGGGCCACCTTCTCGGCGGCCTCGCGGCGCGCGGTGGCGGCGGCCTGGGCCGCGGCAATCGCGGCGATGCGGTCCTTCTCCTGGGCCGCGGCCATGCTCGCGTTCGTCTCGTTGCGGTCAGCGGCCAGCCGAGCGGTGTCCTCGATCTGGGCATCGGCGAGCTCGTTGGCCTGGGCGATGGCCTCGGTGCTCACCGTGAACGCGGCAGCGCCGGTCTGTCGCTGGTCCGCCGCCTGGTAGCCGGCAGCGGTCGTGGCGATGACCGCGAGCAGCACGCTCGAGGTCACCGCGGGGCGGCGGATCGCCTTGGTGAGGCCGGAGGATCGAGAGGCTTTCCTGCCGTGGGCCGCACCGTTGCGGTGCCGTCCCTGGTAGGGCTGACTCATACGGGTTCCTCCAAAGGAAAGGCCACCGCATGCGTGGTGGCCTTTGTCGATGCCGGGGGGTGTCGTTGCCAAGTCGCCCAACAGGCTTGCTACAGCCCAACAGACAGCGTCCCGGCACGTTATGAAACCGAGACTTTACCCGACCTTGGAAGTCGAACTCCAATCGCCTTCATACCACTGGTGCTCCTGTGACAGGTGTGACACCAGATTCACCCATTTGGGGGAGGCACACCGCCCTCTGAGCAGGGCGGTGTGCCTCCGGACACATCGGCAGCGACTCCGCGCCAGGCGTCCCTCAGACCTCGAGTCCCTCGAGCAGGTCAGTCACCAGCGCCGCAATCGGGCTGCGCTCGCTGCGGGTGAGGGTGACGTGGGCGAACAGCGGGTGCCCCTTGAGCGCCTCGATGACAGCGGCCACCCCGTCGTGCCGACCGACCCGCAGGTTGTCCCGCTGCGCGACGTCGTGCGTCAGCACCACCCGTGAGTTCTGGCCGATGCGCGAGAGCACGGTGAGCAGCACGTTGCGCTCCAGGCTCTGCGCCTCGTCGACGATGACGAACGCGTCGTGCAGCGAGCGACCCCGGATGTGGGTCAGCGGCAGGACCTCGAGCATGCCCCGGTCCATGATCTCCTCGACGACCTCGTGCGAGACCAGCGCTCCCAGGGTGTCGAAGACCGCCTGGGCCCACGGCCCCATCTTCTCGGACTCCGAACCAGGCAGGTACCCCAGCTCCTGGCCCCCCACGGCATACAGGGGGCGGAAGACGACGACCTTGCGGTGCTGGCGCCGCTCCATGACCGCCTCGATGCCGGCGCACAGCGCCAGCGCGGACTTGCCGGTGCCGGCCCGCCCGCCCAGGGAGACGATGCCCACGTCGGGGTCGAGCAGGATGTCGAGGGCGATCCGCTGCTCGGCGCTGCGGCCGTGCAGCCCGAACGCGTCGCGGTCGCCGCGCACCAGCCGGATCTGCTTGTCGGCGCCGACCCGCCCCAGACCGCTTCCCCGCGGCGAGAGCAGGACCAGGCCGGTGTGGCAGGGCATCTCGGCGGCCGCCGCGTTCTCGATGCGGCCGTGCTCGTAGAGGGAGTCCATCTCGACGGTGGTGACGTCGAGCTCGGCCATGCCGGTCCAGCCGGAGTCGACGGCGAGCTCGGCGCGGTACTCCTCCGCGTCGAGCCCGACGGCCGACGCCTTGACCCGCATCGGCAGGTCCTTGCTGACGACGGTGACGGCGAACCCCTCGTCGGACAGGTTCTTGGCGACCGACAGGATCCGGGTGTCGTTGTCCCCCAGCCGGAAGCCGGCCGGCAGCGAGCTCGGGTCCGTGTGGTTGAGCTCGACGCGCAGGGTGCCCCCCACGTCCCCGACGGCCACAGGCGCATCGAGCCGCCCCTCGCTCATGCGCAGGTCGTCGAGCAGCCGCAACGCCTGCCGCGCGAAGTACCCCAGCTCCGGGTGGTGCCGCTTGGCCTCGAGCTCGGTGACGACCACGACCGGGAGCACGACCTCGTGCTCCTTGAACCGCAGCATGGCGCGCGGGTCGGACAGCAGGACAGAGGTGTCGAGCACGAACGTCCGGAACGCGGGCGCCTGGGGCTTGCCCTTCACCTTCGGCACCGGCATGGCGCGAGAGGCCCCTGGGGTGACCGACGTGCTGGCGGTGCGCGGCGATGAGCTGAAGGAGGTACGACGGGTGCTGTCGTGGTTCGAGGCCAATGTCTCTCCTTGGCACAGCGCGCGCTTCGGCGCGATGCGCCTACTCGCGAACGAGGTGCCGGGACCAGGCTCTCCCACTGCGGTGGAGCCGGTTCCGGCCCTCCGCTCGGAGCTGGATTCGCTCCATAGGTCGGCCTCCCCGAACGTGGGACGGGTGCCCCGCGTCACTACGGACGGTACGACCGTGTGGGGCTTCCACGACGCAACCACGCCGCATGTCCTCCCATGTCATCCAGAGTTGACCCGACCGGCCGAGGGAGCCCTCGGGCGTTGGTATGCCACGTGGTCGCCCAGTTGCCCATGAGCGCCCGGTCTGCGGTCAGCTGCTAGCTGCCGAACCTGCGGTTGCGCTCGGCGTAGGCCCGTAGGGCGCGCAGGAAGTCGACGTGCCGGAAGTCGGGCCAGTAGGCCTCGCAGAAGTAGAACTCGCTGTGCGCGCTCTGCCAGAGCAGGAAGCCGGACAGCCGCTGCTCGCCCGACGTGCGGATGACGAGGTCGGGGTCCGGCTGACCCTTGGTGTAGAGGTGCTCGGCGATGTGCTCGACCTGGAGCGTCTCGGCCAGCTCCTCGATCGTGGTGCCGTTCGCGGCGTGCGCGACGAGCATCGACCGGACGGCGTCGGTGATCTCCTGGCGTCCGCCGTACCCCACGGCGACGTTGACCGTCATGCCCTTGACGCCCTCGGTGAGGTCGGCGCTCTCCTTGAGGCGGCGCGCGGTCTCGGCCGGCAGGAGGTCCAGCGACCCGACCGGGTTGATCACCCAGCGCTTGGTCTGGGCCAGGTCGCTCACGGTGTTCTCGATGATCGACAGCAGTGGGACCACCTCGGCCGCAGGCCTGCTGAGGTTGTCGGTGGACAGCAGCCACAGGGTGACCACCTCGACCCGCGCCTCCTCGCACCAGTCCAGGAATCCGGCGATGTTGTCCGCTCCGGCCTGGTGCCCTTCCTTGGTGCCGTGGCCACGGGCCTTGGCCCAGCGGCGGTTGCCGTCGAGCATCACGCCGACGTGCCGGGGAAGGGTCTCCCGCGAAAGGCGACGACTCAGTCGTCGCTCGTACGCGGCATACAGGAGGTCGGACAACGCCACGGCCACTCCTCGCCTTCTCCCGAACTGCACTCGACCCTCTCGGTCCCAACGCACCACGCTACCCCCGCGCGCCCCGCGCGGTCAGGCAGGATGGCGACCATGTCGCTCGCTCCCGGATCCTTCTACGACCTCGACGCGACGGAGGTGGGAAGCAGCACCGTGACCGCCACGCCCCACACGGCGGGACCGTGGTCGGCGGACGCCCAGCACGGTGGGCCACCCATGGCACTGATGGCGCGTGAGGCGGAGCGCGTGGGCGACGGGTCGCGGGTGGTCGCGCGGGTGACCTGCGACCTGCTCGGACCGGTACCGGTGGGCAGGCTGCGGGTGACCGCGCGTGTGGCCCGCCCGGGGCGGTCCGTGGAGCTGGTCGAGTGCGAGCTCGTCGACGTGGCCACCGGGCGTCCGGTGGCGCGGGCGGCACTGTGGCTGGTGCCGCGCGTCGAGTCGGGGCCGGTGACGGGGCTTCCCGTGCCCCCGCCGGGACACGCCGAGGGCGTCCAGCACGGTATGCCGCGTGGCTGGCACCCCGGGTACCTCGACGCGATCGAGTGGTCGTGGGTCGACGGCGCTCTGGAGCACCCCGGACCGGCCACGGTCTGGATGCGTCCGCGCGTGACCCTCGTGCCCGGCGAGCCGCTGTCACCGCTCCAGCGGTTCCTCGTGTGCGTCGACTCCGCCTCGGGGGCCAGCGCGGCCCTGGACATTCGCGACTGGCAGTTTATGAACACCGAGCTCACCGGCCACCTGGTCCGCGAACCCGGCGGGGAGTGGATCGGCCTGCGCGCCCAGACCATCCTGGGCGGCGGCGCCGCGGGCCTGGCGCAGGCCGAGGTGTTCGACGAGCACGGCTTCGTGGGCCGGACGGCGCAGGCGCTGCTGGTCCGACCGGCGGTGGCGGTGGGTGCGGCTCCTGCGGCTCCTGCGGCCAGCGATGCAGGAGTGACGGACGGTCGGTCTCCGAGCCCCGCCTGAGGCCGACCTCACAACCTACGCTCAGGTAACCTACGCAACCGTAGGTTACAGTGGTGGCATGACTACGGCACCCGCCCCTCGCTCCCAGCAGGGCCCACTCGAGTCAGTCGTCGCTGCGGTGAAGCCGCACCTGCGCGGCTGGCTGCACGCCGGCATGGTCCCCCTCGCCCTCGCGGCAGGCATCGTCCTGATCGCCTTGGCCCCCACTACTCCCGCGCGCATCGCCGCCGCGGTCTTCAGCGTCACCGCCTGGCTCCTGTTCGGCACCTCCGCGGTCTACCACCGCGGCAACTGGTCGCCGAAGGTCGCGGGCATCCTGAAGCGGATGGACCACTCCAACATCTTCCTGATCATCGCCGGCACCTACACGCCCTTCACGCTCCTGCTCCCCCGCGACGACGCCCGGACCATGCTGATCATCGTGTGGTCCGGTGCCATCGCCGGAGTGCTGTTCCGCGTCTTCTGGGTCGGCGCCCCCCGCTGGCTCTACACCCCGGTCTACGTCGCGCTCGGGTGGGTCGCGGTCTTCTACCTCGGCCCGCTCCTCAAGTTCGGCGGTCCGGTCATCGTCACCCTGATCGCGGTCGGCGGCCTGCTGTACACGCTGGGGGCCCTCGTCTACGGCATCAAGCGGCCGAACCCCTCACCGCGCTGGTTCGGGTTCCACGAGATCTTCCACACCCTGACCGTCGCCGCGTTCACGGTGCACTACATCGCGGCGTCCATGACGGTCTACGGCGCCGGCGCCGGCTCACCCAGCTGACGCGTCAGGCTTGCGGCGCGGTCTCCCAGAGACCCACGATGTTGCCCTCGGTGTCCTTGAAGTAGGCCGAGAAGCCCATCGAGGCAACGGCATCCTTGGGTGACAACACGGCACCGCCGGCTGCCTCGACCCGGGCCAGCGTGGCGTCGATGTCCTCCACGTCGATGACCACTGTCGGCGAGGCGAGGGTGGTCGACCGCTGGCCCATTCCCCCGTTGATGTACCCGGGTTCGGTCGGTCCCTGGTCACCGCTCGGGCCCGTGGACACCATCGTGTAGTCCATGCCGGGGTAGGACTGCAGGTCCCATCCGAACAGGTCGCCGTAGAACGCGCGGGCCCGCTCCCCGTCGTCGTAGGGGAGTTCGAAGTGGACGATGCGACCGCTCATGACGGGGCCTCCCTGGGTCGGCGCCCCGCCAGGGCGGAGCGCTACGTTCTGGACTCCCCAGTCTGCCCCTCCGGGCCGTCGGCGTCACCGCTGTCGGAGGGCCCTTCCGGCTGCTGCCCGCCCGACCCGTCCTTGCGGGACTTCTTGACGGCGGCCTCGGCCTCGGCCTCGCGCTGGAGCTCTTCGGCACGGTAGGACATCCGTCGCATCCGGGCGTTCATGTTGCGCATGAGGAGGTAGAGCGCGACCGCCAGCACGAAGAAGGCGACGAAGCCCCATAGTCCGGGCGAGACCATCGCCGAGGGCGCGCCGTTCACGACGTCACCTCGCGGCGCCCGTCGTAGGCGAGCTCCAGGTCGCCCCTGGTCGCGAGCTCGTCGCCCGTGGCCGCGTCCGGGATGCCCGCGAAGAGGTCGTCCTCGACGGGAATGACGGGCAGGTACGACAGGGCCGCCTCGAAGTCCTCGGTCGGCCACACGTTCACCTGCATGTCACGCGGCACGCGGAACCAGGCGCCGTCCGGGTCGATCTGCGTCGCGTGCGCCAGCAGCGCCTGGTCGCGCTGGTCGAACCAGTCGGCGCAGTGCACGCGCGTGGTGATGGTGCGGGCCTTCTCCGGGTCCCAGTCCTTGAGCCAGTCGGCATACGGACTCTCGACGCCCTGCTCCAGCAGCGCGTCGTGGAAGGCGGCGTACTTGGCCCGGTTGTGCGAGTTGTAGTAGAGCTTCAGCGGCTGCCACGGCTCACCAGCATGGGGGTATGCCGCGGCGTCGCCTGCCGCCGCGAAGGCCGCCATCGACACCGTGTGGGTCATGATGTGGTCCGGGTGGGGGTAGCCGCCGTTCTCGTCGTACGTCGTCACGACGTGGGGGCGGAACCGGCGGATCTCGCGGACGAGGGCTTCGGTCGTCACCTCGATCGGCTCGAGGGCGAAGCACCCATCGGGCAGCGGCGGCAACGGGTCACCCTCCGGAAGACCGGAGTCGACGAAGCCCAGCCACGTGTGCTGGACACCGAGGATCTCCTGGGCGCGCTTCATCTCGTCACGGCGGACCTGCGCGAGGTCCCGCTCGATGTGGGGGTCGCCCTTGAGCCGGGGGTTCAGCACATCGCCCCGCTCGCCGCCCGTGCACGAGACCACGAGCACGTCATAGCCCGTGGCGGCGTACCTCGCCATCGTCGCCGCACCCTTGCTCGACTCGTCGTCGGGGTGCGCGTGCACCGCCATCAGTCGCAACCGGTCAGCCACCTGCACAACCTCATTCGTCCATCGCCGACAATGGTCCTCCGGAGTCACCAGACGTCCGGACCGTTTGCCATCCTCTCACCCGCGGAAGGTCACCCATGCCGCTCCCCCGTCCCGCACCCGGCACCGGTCGCTGGTGGGTGATCGGCACGATCGGCTGCACCATCGGGGTCGCCCTCGCGGTCTGGCTCGGGCTGGCCAACAGCCTGGGCGCCGTCACGTGGACCGACACCGACTACAAGGTGCTCGACGACCGCAGCGTGCAGGTCGGTTTCGACGTGCACCGGTCCCCCGCCCAAGCCGTCACGTGCACGGTCCAGGCGCAGGACACGGCGCACGGCGTCGTCGGGGTGCTCGAGGTCCAGGTGCCACCCTCCGCGGAGCGGTCGGTGCACCAGCAGGTGGTGGTACGCACCGCGTCACGGGCCGTCGGCGGCAGCGTCCGCAGCTGCGCGGCCTCCTAGGCGCACGAGGGAGACCAGCCGTCCGAGGGCGAGCCCGCCGACCGACGTCGTGACCGCCAGCAGGAAGTACTGGAACGCCGCGAGCCCTGGCGTGAGCTCGTCGTTGCCCAGGCCGCCGTCGAAGAACCCGGACACCACGCTGACCAGGCAGGCGGCGGCCAGCAGTCCGGAGGCCCCGATGGCCACCCGCCCGGGCGATCTGGTGGCGAGCCAGACGAGCAGCAGCTGCGCGAGGATCATCGGCACCGGCGCCGCCAGCAGGGCCTCCGGGCCCCAGGCCTCACCCCAGGTGTTGACGCCGGCGCGGACCGCGAGGAGCCCGCCAGTGAGGTCGGTCGCGAGGAGGATCGCCATGGCGATGCGCAGCCCGCGAGTCGTGGTGGTGGGAGTGGTGACGGACATGCTGGGTCTCCTTGGTTCTCGGACGGGCCTTCCCCGTCAAGGCAGCAGCGTGCCGGGGCTCACTTGGGGCCGACTTCGGGCTTGCTTGGACGAAGGCCACCCCACCCCGTCTGACCTGCGAAGATACCGGCTCGGCCCCCGAGGTGGGCCGACCAGCCGACGCGATGCCGCGGCATACCGGAGCCACTGTCCACGAACTCGGCGAAATGGACCCTTTCGAGCGCGGCGATGTAGTCTTGTCCTTTCACCGAGCGGTCTGGACCCGACACTGCGATGCCACTGCGAACGTGGTCGGGGTCCGGGCCGCTGTGCGTACCACCATCTCCGAGACGCGTCCGCGTCCGGCGGAGACCCGAACAAGGAGTACACCGTGAGCGAGACCGCGACCCCCACCGCGAGCTACCTGACCCAGGAGGCCTTCGACCGTCTGAAGGCCGAGCTGGACCAGCTCTCCGGCACCGGCCGTACGGAGATCGCCAAGAAGATCGAGGCCGCCCGCGACGAGGGCGACCTGAAGGAGAACGGCGGCTACCACGCGGCCAAGGAGGAGCAGGGCAAGATGGAGGCCCGCATCCGCCAGCTGACCCAGCTGCTCGAGAACTCCATCGTGGGCACCAAGCCGGCCGATGACGGTGTCGTCGAGCAGGGCATGGTCGTGACCGTCGAGATGTTCGGCGACGACGTCACGTTCCTGCTCGGCTCGCGCGAGATCGCCGACGGCACCGACCTCGAGGTCTACAGCGAGAAGTCCCCCCTCGGCGCTGCCATCAACGGCAAGAAGGCCGGCGACAAGGCGTCCTACAAGGCGCCCAACGGCAAGACCATCCAGGTCCGCGTCAAGTCAGCGACGCCCTACACCGCCTGAGCAGCTGCGCCCTTCGCGGCCCAGGCATGCCGCTCAGCTGAACTTGAGCTCGTAGCCGTGGCCGCGCAGGGTGCGCAGGACCTCGTCGCAGTGCTCCTTGCCCCGGGTCTCGAGCTGCAGTCCGATCTCGACCTCGTCGACCGTGATCGTCGTGCCGGTGCGGATGTGCTCGACCTCGAGGACGTTGGCGTCGACGGCCGCACAGTCGGCGAGCAGCTTCGCGAGGTGGCCGGGACGGTCCGAGACCCGCACGCGGAACTGCAGGTAGCGTCCGGCTGCCGCCATGCCGTGCCGGATGATCCGCAGCAGGAGCAGCGGGTCGATGTTGCCGCCTGAGAGGACCGCCACCACTGGTCCGTCGAGCTGCTGCTGACCTGCCTTGTCGAGCAGGTGGGCGACCGCCGCCGCGCCCGCGGGTTCGACGACCAGCTTGGCGCGCTCGAGGGTGAACAGCAGGGCCCGCGACAGCTCCTCCTCGCTCACCGTCTCGATCGCGTCGACCAGTTCGCGGACGAGGGCATAGGGCACGTCACCCGGCATCCCGACGGCGATGCCGTCGGCCATCGTCTGCATGTTCTCGTAGGCGACCGGCTTGCCCGCCGCCAACGACAAGGGGTATGCCGCGGCCTGCTCGGCCTGCACGCCGATGATCCGCACGTCGGGGCGGGCAGCCTTGACGGCGACGGAGATCCCGGCGAGCAGGCCCCCGCCGCCGGTGCTGACCACGATGGTCTTGACGTCCGGGCACTGGTCGAGGATCTCCAGCCCGGCGGTGCCCTGACCGGCCACGATGTCGCGGTGGTCGAAGGGGTGGATGAGGACCGCTCCGTTGTCCGCCTCCCACGTGCGGGCCTTGACCAGGCACTCGTCGATCGTGGTGCCGACCTGCTCGATGGAGGCTCCGTAGGCCTTCGTCGCGAGCAGCTTGGGCATGGGCGCGCCATGAGGCATGTAGACCTTGACGTCGATGCCGAGCAGCTGACCAGCCAGCGCGACGCCCTGGGCGTGGTTGCCGGCGCTGGCCGCGACCACGCCGCGCGCCTTCTCCTCGTCGGAGAGCCTGGCCATCCGGGTGTAGGCGCCCCGGATCTTGAAGGACCCGGCGCGCTGGAGGTTCTCGCACTTGAGGAAGACCTCGGCGCCGACTCTGTCGGAGAGCGCTCGGCTGTACTCGAGGGGCGTGGGACGGACGATGCCACTGAGCAGGTCTTGCGCAGCGCGCACGTCGTCGAGGGTGACAGACAGCGTCGGTGATGCCATGGCCGGAAGGCTAGTCCCTTCCACGGCACCCCGACGCCATCGGTGGGTCAGCCCCGGGTGACCTAGCCCTGCGTGCGCTTGTTGAAGGCGCGGATGGCCAGCGGGGCGATGACCAGGGTCAGTCCGATGGTCCAGATCAGCGTGGTCACGACCGGGTGGTGCATCGGCAGCTGGGCATCGGCCGGCACCGGGATGTCATTGCCCCACAGCTGACGCACCGCCTGCACGAGCGACGAGATGGGGTTCCACTCGGCGATCACCCGCAAGGCGTGCGGCATGTTGTCGGTCGGCGCAAAAGTGTTGGCCAGGAAGGTGATCGGGAACATGGTCGTGAACATGAGTCCGTTGACCGCCTCGACCGACCGCATGGCCGATCCGACGAGGATGCCGATCCAGATCATGGCGAAGCCCCACAGCAGCAGGAGCGCATAGGCCAGCACGGCCTCGGCGAAGCTGCCCCGGATCCGCCAGCCGACGAACAGGCCGGTGACGGACATGACGAGGATGCCGATGCTGGAGTGCATCAGGCTGGAGATGCTCCGACCCACGAGCACGGCCGAGGGGTTGATCGGGAGCGACCGCATGCGGTCGACGATGCCCTTGTCGATGTCGGCGGTCAGGCCGACGGCGACGATGAAGGACGCGAAGGCGATGGTCTGCCCCATGATCCCGCCCATCAGCCACTCCCGGTAGCCGGCGGGCGAGCCCTGCACCGCGATGGAGCCGCCGAACACGTAGGCGAACAGCAGGACGAACATCACCGGCTGGATGGTGACGTCCATCAGCATCTCGGGCATCCGCTTGATGTGGATGAGGTTGCGTCGCGTGATCGCGAGGGACTGCCGCAGCAGGCCGGTCGGCTTGATCTCGGGGCGGGCGATGCCGCTCGCCGACCTGCGCGTGGTGGTGTCGGTGGTCATGACGCCTGCTCCTGGTCGGTGTCGGTGGCAACGTTCTCGGCCCGGTGGCCGGTGAGGTGGAGGAACACGTCGTCGAGGCTCGGTCGCTTCAGGCCGAGGTCGTCGAGCTCGATCGCGCTGTCCTCGAAGATCGCGGCGATCCGCGTCATGTCGCGCAGTCCCTCGGCCGGCGCCGTGAGCTGGCGGGCGGCCTCGTCGACGTGGACCTCGGAGACGCGCTGGCGCAACATCTCGGCGGCAGTCTGGAGGTCCTCCGCGCGCGACACCGTGAGCACCAGGCTCGCCTTGCCGCTGCGGTCCTTGAGCTCGAGAGGGGTGCCCTCGGCGATGATCTGGCCTCGGTCGATGACGACGATGCGGTCGGCGAGCTGGTCGGCCTCCTCGAGGTACTGCGTGGTGAGCAGCAGCGTGGTGCCGTCCTGGACGAGCCCACGCAACACCTCCCACAGCTCAACACGGCTGCGGGGGTCGAGCCCGGTGGTGGGCTCGTCGAGGAAGAGGACGGGCGGCGTGGCGATGAGGCTGACGGCGAGGTCGAGCCGACGACGCATGCCACCGGAGTAGGTCTTGACGGTCCGGTCGGCCGCCTCCGTCAGCGAGAACCGCTCCAGCAGGTCGGCGCCCGCCCCCTTGACGTAGGACGACGACAGTCCGTAGAGGGACCCGATCAACCGCAGGTTCTCGCGGCCGGTCAGCAGCTCGTCGACCGTGGCCGCCTGGCCGGTGAGGCCCATGGACCGGCGCACCGCGTCGGGCTCGCGCAGCACGTCGTGCCCCGCGACTCTGGCCGTGCCGCTCGTGGGCCGGGCCAGCGTCGTCATCATCCGCACCGTCGTCGTCTTGCCGGCGCCGTTGGGACCGAGCAGCCCCAGCACCGACCCCTCGGGCACCGAGAAGCTCACGTCGTCGACGGCCGTCTGGTCACCGAATCGCTTGACGAGGTGCTCGGCCTCGATCGCCAGGGCTGTCATGCCTCGACCCTAGGCCGGGGTCTGCTTGCACAACCAGTCATTTTCCAGTCCTCCAATTCGCGTTATATCGCGTTGGTCGAGACACGTTATATCGCGTCCGTCTCCTTGCCCGCAACCCCGCTTCCGCCCCGCCCGCCGCTACCCCGCACACCCCGCAGCAGCTCCCCTGCACACCCCGCTGGACCGACGCTACGCCCCACCACCGACAACGGCCTTCGCCAGGGCCCGCGCGGCGACCGGGTGCCTCTCGCGCAACAGGCCCACCGCAAAGAGCAGGTATGCCGTGTCGGTCACCAGGGCAGCCTCCCGAGGAACCTTCCAGCCGCCGGCGTGGTCGCTCCTGACCGACTGCAGCACCTCTTCGCGCCCAACGGACGTGGCGTGCCGGAGCACCCCTCCGGAGCCGATCACGACCTGGACGTCGGCCAGCGGCCGGGGCCCGGCACCGGGCCCGGGCGGTCGGGCGTGACGCCGCACTGCGACCACTGCTGCGGCCCGTGCCAGGGCGAGGTCCATCGCCCACTCGTCGCCCCCCTCCGGAAGGTGACCGGTGTCGCGGACCAGGCGCGCGGCATACCCGTCGATGCCTGGGGGGAGGGGCACCTGCTCACGGTGGGCGGCCTCGACGATCCCCTCGGCGTTCCACCGCATGCCGAGGTCTGCCTCCACGGTCCGTGCGTGCCACAGCGGGGCGACCACGTCCTTGGCCAGTCCGGCGTCCTCACCCTGCGGTCGCAGCGCGGAGTAGACGTCGGTGGTCGCTCCCCCGATGTCGACCACCATGACGTCACCGTCGAGGTGTTCGGCCAGGACGGCGACCCCGCCGAGGACGGCGTCAGGGGTGGGGGCCTGCACCATCGCCGCGAAGTCCGGCCCCTTGGACAGGCCCTTGCCGCCGATGACGTGGTCGAGGAAGACCTGCCTGATCGCGGCGCGGGCCGGCTCGGGGACGATGACGCCGATGGCCGGCAGCACGTTGTCGGCCATGGTAAACGAGCGCCCCGTCGAGGACAGGATCGCGGCGACCTCGGCCTGGACATCGGCGTTGCCCGCCACGACGACAGGTGCTCCGATGCGAGCCTTCGCCAGGCGAGATGCGTTGTGCAGCAGCACTTCTCCGTTGCCGCCGTCCGTGCCACCCACGAGCAGCACGAGGTCGGGGCGGCTGTTCCTCAGTTCCCGGACCCCGTCACCGGACAGCGGTCCCGACGTCACGTGGGACACCCGCGCGCCGGCGCTCAGCCCGACGCGGTGGCCGGCCTGCGCAGTGACGTCCCGCTCGTAGCCCACGACGGCCAGCCGCAGCCCGCCCCCCGCACTCGAGCACGCGAGCACCTCGTCGACGGGGCCGTGGACCGCGAGCTCCGCGCGCAGGGTGCGGTAGCCGTCCAGGACATCGGTGCCGATCGTCGTCGGTGTGGAGGACGTGGCGACGACCGACCCCGACCCGTCGACGAGGACGGCCTTGGTGAAGGTCGACCCGAAGTCGACACACAGCAGCTGCGCCACGTCGTTGGCCCGATCCCCGCTCGCCCGTTGGTCGTTCGCCCGATGCCCGCTGGGCCGGTCAGCCGAGCCGGTCGAGCGCCTGCTGGAGGTCGGCGATGAGGTCCTCGACGTCCTCGATGCCCACCGAGAGACGGATCAGGTCGGCCGGCACCTCCAGCTCGGTGCCCGCGACGGAGGCGTGCGTCATCCGGGCCGGGTGCTCGATGAGGGACTCGACCCCGCCGAGGGACTCGCCGAGGGTCCACAGCTGGGTCTCGCCACAGACCTTGACGGCGACGTCCTCGCCGGCCTTGACCTGGAACGAGATCATGCCGCCGAACCGCTTCATCTGGCGCTTGGCGACCTCGTGCCCGGGGTGGCTCTCGAGCCCCGGGTAGTGGACCGCGCTGACCGCCGGGTGGCTGAGCAGGAAGTCGACCACGCGCTCGGCGTTGTCGCTGTGCTGCTCCATGCGGAGCGCGAGCGTCTTGAGACCCCGCAGGACCAGCCAGGCGTCCATCGGGCCGGCGACCGCACCCATCGAGTTCTGATGCGTTGCAACGCGATCCACCGCGTCCTCGAAGCCGGGAACGGTGATGTCGTTGCCCACGACGACGGCGCCACCGACGACGTCGGAGTGGCCGCCGCAGTACTTGGTGGTGGAGTGCGTGACGATGTCCGCCCCGAGCGACAGCGGCTGCTGGAGGTAGGGCGACGCGAACGTGTTGTCGACGACGAGCAGGGCGCCCGCCTCGTGCGCCACCTCGGCGAGGGCGGCGATGTCGGCGATGCCGAGCAAAGGGTTGGTCGGCGTCTCGACCCAGACGATCTTGGTCAGCCCCGGGCGGATCGCCGCGCGCACCGACTCGACGTCGGCGATCGTGGCGATCGTGTGCTCGATGCCCCAGGTCGCCAGCACCGTGTTGAACAACCGGTAGGTGCCGCCATAGGCGTCGCTGGGCACGACGACGTGGTCGCCGGGCTTCAGCAGGGCCCGCAGGACGGTGTCCTGGCCCGCGAGGCCCGACGAGAACGCGAACCCGCGAGCGCCCCCCTCGAGGGCGGCGAAGCACTCCTCGAGGGCGGTGCGGGTCGGGTTCGCGGAGCGGCTGTACTCGTAGCCACCGCGGAACCCACCGATCCCGTCCTGCTTGTAGGTGGAGACCTGGAAGATCGGGGTGATGACCGCCCCGGTGCCGAGGTCGGGCTCCTGGCCCGCGTGGATCGCACGCGTGGCGAAGCCCTGGTTGCTGCTCTGCTCGCTCATGGCCGCAAGGCTAGCCTCCGCTCAGGACTGCTCCCTCACCACCGGGTCACCCACGCGGACCACTCCGCCCTCCAGGATCCGGAAGACCGTGCCGCCTCGTGCGTGCAGTGCCTTCATGGCTCCCGGCCCGATCAAGTCGTCCATCAACCGGCAGGGCGCGGCGGGGCGGACCACCTCGAGGAGGGCCTCCCCCATCCGGACCCGGGTCCCCGGGCGACCGGGCACGGGGCCGCCGGACACCGTGATGTTGCGACGAGTGGCTCCGGGCTCGACGGGGGCTCCGAGCTCGCGGCTCGCCTCGGTCAGCGCAGCCTCCGACTGCACCGTGACGTGGCGATGCCTCGACCCGTGGTAGCGGTCCCCCACCAGCCCCGCTCCGGCCTCCGCCACGACCGAGTCGACGGACCTCATCGGCAGCTTGGTGGCCTTCGCGACGTGGATGGACACCACCGTCCCGAGATCGACGTCCACCGGGTCGTCGTTCACGGTGTCACCTTCTGCCACTCGCGCATCATCGCGTCGTTCACGAAGCCGATCACCTGGTTGACGTTCAGCATGGGGGCGTTGTCGTCGGCGTTCCAGGTGCGGACGCTCCTCGTGGCAGGAGACTCCTGCATGAGCGAGAGCGTGCCGGCGGCCTTCATGCGCAGGCCGAGGCGGTGCCCCCGGTGCTCGCGCACCACGAGCGTGTCCTGCTGGAATGCCACCGCCGGGTTCTCGCGCGGCACCTGCACCTGCGTGTAGCCGACCAGCTCGCCGGTGGCCTGGTGCACGGCATACGTGTCCACGACCCGGCGGCCCATGGCCGCGATCCGCTCGTAGTCGCCGCGCACGCGCTCCTCGTCCCAGCGCTCCTCCTCGAGCTGGAGGTCGCCCATCGGGATGTCGGTGCTCATCCGCCGGCTCAGCTCCGCGCGCCCCGCCAACCACGCGTCAGGTATGCCGTCCCAGCAGGTCTGCACGACGTAGCCGTCCGCCTCGTCCCCGGCCAGCGCGGCTTCCAGGCGCCCGCGGTCCGCCGGGAGGGACAGGGAGCTGCGCATCACGGTCTGGGCGACGGCATACCCGTGCGGCGCAGCAAATTCCTCGCCGCTCTCGTCCCGCGCACCCACGGGCCACTGCGTCTCTGCGAGGAATACGGAGCGACCATGCCCGCGGGCGGCGGCCTCGGTGTGATCGAGCAGTGCGCTGCCGACCCCGCGGCGACGGTGGTCGGGATGGACCACGACGAAGACCATGGCCTGCGACAGGTTGTCGTGCTGCGGCATCGCGAGGCCTGCGGCGCCGACCACGGTCCCGGCGTCGTTGACGGCTGCCCAGGGGATCCGGCGTCGGTCGGTGCTGCGACCCATCTCGCGCAGCTCGTCAGCCGAGTGGGCCGTGTGGTCCGGGCCGAACTGGTGTCGGCCGTCCGCGGCGAAGACCTCGGCCCAGTCGTCGAAGAGCTGCCGCTGGGTGTCGTCCGGGTCCTCGATCAGGGTGATGGTGACCATGCCACCACCCTGCCCGGGCCAGCGCCCTCTGCGCCAACCGTTTCGCAGCGCCTTGGCGCCCGAGCACGGAACAGTCGAGAGCCGGGGCGCGTTGGACCGGTCGTGATATTCGGATCGCGTGCCAAGACGACCCTGCCCACCGCCGAGACCGCCCTGCGAGGACGCGAGACGCGTCCGTTCCACATCGCTGACGACCACGTCGTCCTGCACACCCCGCTCGAGGGTCCGTGGCCGGACGGCACCGAGGTGCTCTACATCGCGATGGGGTGCTTCTGGGGTGCGGAGCGCATCTTCTGGAGGCAGCCCGGCGTCGTCACGACGGCGGCCGGCTACATGGGTGGGCTGACGCCGAACCCGACCTACGAGGAGACCTGCACCGGCCTCACCGGCCACGCCGAGGCGGTGCTCATCGCCTACGACCCGGAGCAGACCACGCCGGAGCTGCTGCTCAAGGAGTTCTGGGAGAACCACGACCCGACCCAGGGCAACCGGCAGGGCAACGACATCGGCACGGCCTACCGGTCCGCGATCTACTGGACCACGCCGGACCAGCAGCGGGCCGCGGAGGCGACACGTGAGGCGTTCCAGAAGGTGTTGTCGGACAACGGGTTCGGCACCATCACGACGGAGCTGCGGTCAGCCGAGGACGCGGGCGCGTTCTACTATGCCGAGGACTACCACCAGCAGTACCTCTACAAGAACCCCGGCGGCTACTGCAACCACGGACCCAACGGCATGACCTGCCCCGTCGGGCTGGTGAAGCAGGACCAGCTCCCGTCGCAGGAGAGCGTCCTGCGCGTCAACGACTCGAGCGACCTCAGCGGCTGACTCGAGAGCCGCGCGTCGCGCTCCTGGACGCGCGTCAAGGTTCGGGAAGCGGAATGCGCCTTCAGAAATGCGAAGGCGCATTCCGCTTTCTGGATTTCAGTCCCCACCGGGGAGGTGCAACGCCCGCTGCGGTGGGCGCGCGGCATACGGTGACGCCGTGCAGATCCGTGACATCGCCGACTCCGACCTCGACGCCTTCGTGCCGATCTTCCGCGAGGTCGTCGACGCCGGTGAGACCTACGCCTACCCGCCCGACCTCTCCGACGAGCAGATCCGCGACCTGTGGTTCGAGGACGCGCCAGGGCGATCGGTGGTCGCGGTCGACGACGACGGCACCCTGCTGGGCAGCGCGAAGATGGGGCCCAACCGACCCGGGCGCGGCTCGCACATCGGGACGGCGAGCTTCATGGTGGGATCGGCGGCGCGCGGCCACGGTGTCGGGCGCGCCCTGGCCGAGGACATGGTGGCCTGGCACCGGCGGGAGGGCTTCGCCGCGATCCAGTTCAACGCCGTGGTCGAGACCAACACCGCGGCAGTCCGGCTGTGGCGGGACCTCGGCTTCAGGATCCTCGCAACGGTCCCAGCAGCCTTCGAATCCAGGACCCACGGCCGGGTCGGACTGCACCTGATGCTGCTCGAGCTCTGACGTCCGTGGCGTTCTCCTTGGGGGCATCATGATCTCGGCGCGCCTGACCCACCGCCAGGGCGCCCCCCAGCTCAGCGACTCACGCGGTACGCGGCACCGATGTCGGCGAAGGTCCAGGAGTCCTTGAGGACGCCCTTGCTGTCGCGCAGGTAGGCCGAGTCACCAGTGTTGTTCCAGACGTACCAGGTGCGGTTGTAGTAGCGCTTGGTGCTGGTGGCGGCTCCCTTGCCGGTGTAGACGTAGACCGATGCCTTGGCCTTCAGCGTGAACGTCGGGAACCGGTAGGTGTAGCCCTGCTTGTCCTTGAGCGTCCAGCCGGTCAGCGAACGGTTTGTGGCCGTGGTGTTGGTGATCCGCACCCACTCGGTGTTGAGGCTGGCGTTGGATCCGGTGTCCGATCCCGGTGAGTCGTACTGGATCTGGGTGATCCGGATGGCGGGGACCGCCGCGTCGGCGGATGCCGAAACGAACAGCCCCACAGCGAGGGCGACGGCGGGCACGACGGGGAGGGCGAGACGAGAGCGCATGGGGCGAAAGACTAGGCGCGGCCCGGCTCCCGGCCTGTCGAGTTCGCACCTTTTGCCCGGAGCTCGGTCCGAACGGACGACCCCCCTGACCTGCGCCGCAAGAGCCGACTGACCCACGAAGGGCCCCGCCGGTCCCGCGCTGACGCCGCCGGCTCCGCGCTGGCCGGGTCGGCCGCAGTGGACTCGCGAGCGGCTTCGCGGAGAGCACGCCACTGCCCCACCAGGTCGTCGACGTCGACCAGCGGCGCCCAGATCGGGTAGCGCGGCCCGATACCGGGTCGGAGCCGGTCGATCTTCACGCGGTGGTTGTAGTCGTCGAGCACGGCACGGACGCTGGCCTCGGTCCGCAGGTCGAGCAGCGACGCGGGGAACCCAGCCGCCTCCTTGCGCAGCGCCAGCGGGGGTGACAGCGCGCCGGACAGGTCGAGGTGCTCCCGCTCGGCCAGCCGCCTGACCCACCAGTCCGGGTCCTCACGTTCCGGGTCACCGAGGCTGCGCAGCGGCTTGCCCGAGCCGGGCAGGTTGTCGAACTCCCCGCGTTCCTGCGCCTCACGGATGGCCCGTTCCACCGGAGATTCCCAGTTCTCCATGGTGCCAACCTAACTCGCGCAGCCACCGACGAGGTATGCCGCGTGGGCGAGCACGTGGGCGACCACGCCGGAGAGCATGCGGGTGACCACGCGGCATACCTCGTCTAGGTGGGTGGGGCGGGGTGGCTCAGGCCGGGCCGCCCGGCGCGGCCAGCTGCCTCGGTGACGTTGCGGGCCACGCTCCCGGCGGCACGCTCGAGCGGCGTGCGGGGGGCTCCCGAGACGCTCGGCGGCATGACCACCACCGGGCAGCTCGCACCGTTGACCAGGCGCATGGCAAACCCCGGGAGGGTCGTGAGGTCGAGCCGTCGGGGTGCGTCGATGACCAGCAGGTCCGCGTGCTCAGCCGCCGCGAGCAGGCCGACGCGCTTGCCGCCGGGGACCAGCCGGACCTCGACGCCGTGCCCACCTCCGAGCACCTCGGCCACATCGGCCTGCAGGTCGGCCAGCGCCTGCTCCTGCGCGGCGCCGGCGTCCTCGGTGATCGGCGCCGGGGTGACCCTGGATGCCGTCTGCGGGGGCGTGGGCCGCCACGCGCGCACGGCCACGACGCGCCCGCCGCGCAGGGCCGCCAGCTCGGTGGCCCAGTGCAGCGCGGTGGGCGACTTGGAGGTCGCGCTGACCCCGACCACGATCGTGTAGGGCTGCATCTCGTCGAGAACTCCCATCAACACCACCTCCTACGCGCGGACCGGCTCGGACTGCGGATCGTCGTCGCTGACCTTGCTCAACGGGTCGGCGATGTCCTCCAGCCCCTTGCCCTCGGCGTCGACCCCGATCCGGATGGCGACCAGGCCGCCGACGAGCATGATCGCCGACGCCAGGACGTAGCCCCAGAACAGCGGGGTGCGCTCCTTGCCCTCTCCCACGAGGGCGCCGAACAGGACAGGCCCCAGGGCGCCAAAGATCTGGCCGATGGCGAAGAAGTACGAGATGGCCTGGCCGCGCACCTCGAGCGGGAAGATCTCGCTCACTGTCAGGTAGGCCGAGGACGCTCCCGCCGAGGCGAAGAAGAACGACACGCACCAGAAGATCGTGTGCGTCGTCGCGTTGAGCGTGCCGGCCTTGAACAGGAACGCCGACACCAGCAGCACCAGTCCGGCGATCATGTACGTCGCGAAGATCATCTTGCGCCGGCCGATGGTGTCGAAGAGGTGGCCGAGCAGCAGCGGTCCTGCGAGGTTGCCGACGGCGAACGGGATGAAGTAGATCGCGGCCGCCGACTTGTCCAGGTGGTAGAAGTTCTGCAGCACCAACGCATACGTGAAGAAGATGGCGTTGTAGAGGAAGCTCTGCGTGATCATCATCGTCAGGCCGAGCACGGTACGGGACGGGTACTTCTTGACGAAGACGTGGAGCAGGTCACGGAAGGGGATGCTCTCCCTGGCCTTGATGCTCATCGCCTTGTCCTCGTCGACCGGGGCCAAGGTCTTGCCCTGGGCCTCCACCGACGCCTCGATCTCGTCGACGATGCGTTCGGCCTCCTCGCCCTGGCCGTGGGTCACCATCCAGCGCGGGCTCTCGGGGATGTGCCGGCGCAGCCAGATGATGATCAGGCCCATCACCGGTCCGATGAAGAAGGCCACCCGCCACCCGACGTTCTCGGCGACGTGGTCGGTGTCCAGCAACCAGAAGCTCGCGAAGGCGCCCAGCAGCGCGCCCGCCCAGTAGGTGCCGTTGACGGCGATGTCGACCCGGCCGCGGTACTTCGCCGGGATCAGCTCGTCGATGGCGGAGTTGATCGCGGTGTACTCGCCGCCGATGCCCAGACCTGCCACGAACCGCCACAGGTAGAGGAACCACGGCGTCCAGGCCAGACCTGCGATGCCCGATCCGATCAGGTAGATGGCCAGGGTGATGATGAACAGCCTCTTGCGGCCGAGCCGGTCGGTGAGGCGGCCGAAGGTGAGCGCCCCGACGACCTGGCCGATGAGGTAGATCGTGCCCGCGAAGCCGACCTGAGTGGAGCTCATGTGGAGGCTGTCCTGGAAACCCGCGTTGGACACGAGCTGGATCTCGAGCCCGTCGAGGATCCACGAGACGCCCAGACCGACCACCACCAACCAGTGGAACCGGGCCCAGGGCAGCCGGTCCATCCTGATCGGGATCAGGCTCCGCACCGCCTCGGACTCGGTCGGGACTGCTGCTGTCGTCATGGGCCACTCCTCGCTCTTCACGTCAGGTGGTTGCGCAACGCACCCGACGGGAGAACCTACGCGCGGTTCGTCCGATTCGCACGTTGAACAATGCCCTGACCTGCGCAAACACGCGCGCGACCCACCTTGAACACCCCTGCGGCGCCTCCCTGCGTAGGGTCTGGTCCATGCGAATCGTGTCCCTGCTCCCCTCGACGACGGAGCTCCTCTTCGCCATCGGCGCAGGCGACCAGGTCGTGGGCGTCACCTTCGAGTGCGACACCCCGGTCGAGGCCCGCAGCCGCACGATCGTCTCGACGACGGCCATCCCGGAGGGCTTGTCGCCCCGCGACATCGACGCCTTCGTGAGCAAGGCGATGGCCGCCGGCGAGGACCTCTACCACCTCGACGCGGGAGCCCTCGGCGCCCTGGACGCAGACCTCGTCGTCACCCAGGACCTCTGCGCCGTGTGCGCAGTCGACGTGTCCGTCGTCGACGACGCGCTCGCCTACCTCGGATGCCGGGCCGAGGTGCTGACGATCGACCCGCACACCCTCGACGAGGTCCTGGACTCCGTCACCGCCCTCGGCACCGCCACCGGTTGCGAGGGCAGCGCCGGTCGGCTCGTGGCCGGCCTGCGCCAGCGCCTGTATGCCGTGGAGCAGGCAGTGCGCGGGGCGCCCAGACCGCGGGCCCTGGTCCTCGAGTGGACCGACCCCGCCTTCGCCCCGGGTCACTGGGTGCCCGAGATGGTGACCCTCGCCGGCGGCCTCAACGCGCTCGGCACGGCCGGCGAGAAGTCGGTCCGGGTGACCTGGGACGCCGTCCGGGAGAGCGCACCGGACGTGATCGTGTGCGCCCCCTGCGGCTACGACCTCGAGGGCTCGGTTGCCTTGGCACGCAAGGCGATCGACGACGGTGAGCTGCCACCCGGCATACCTGTCTGGGCTGTCGACGCGAACGCGAGCTTCGCGCGTCCCGGTCCTCGCCTCGTCGACGGTGTCGAGGCGCTGGCCGGCATCCTGCACCCGGACGCGACGCAGCCGCCGGGCCAGGACATGGCACGACGGCTGCGATAGACCTGCCGCGACAGGGCGCGAGGGCTAGTCGACCAGGGCGATGAGCAGGTCGGCGCGGGTCAGCACGCCGACCGGCTTGCCGTCCTCGACGACCATGATGGCGTCGGCCTTCTCGAGCTCGTGGCGGGCGACCGAGACGGGCTCGCCCGCGCCCACCAGGGGCAGCGAAGCCTCCATGTGCTTGTCGACCGAGTCGGTGAGGTGAGCGCTGCCGTTGAATAGCGCCTCGAGCAGGGCTCGCTCGCTGACCGAGCCCGCCACCTCGCCAGCCATGACGGGCGGCTCGGCCTTGACGACCGGCATCTGCGACACGGAGTACTCGTGCAGGATCTCGATGGCGTCGCGCACGGTCTCGGTCGGGTGCGTGTGCACGAGGGCCGGCATGTCCCCGGCCTTCTTGTGCAGCAGCTCGCCGACGGTGGTCTGGTCGACCGACCGCATGAAGCCGTAGGAGCTCATCCAGTCGTCGTTGAAGATCTTGGACATGTAGCCGCGCCCGCTGTCGGGCAGCAGCACGACGACAATGGCCTCGGCGGGCAGGTCCTTGGCCGCGCGCAGGGCGGCGACGACGGCCATGCCGCAGGAACCGCCCACGAGCAGGCCCTCCTCCTTGGCGAGGCGGCGCGTCATCTCGAACGAGTCGGCATCGCTGACGGCGATGACCTCGTCGACGACCTTCGGGTCGTAGGCCGTCGGCCAGAAGTCCTCACCGACGCCCTCGACGAGGTAGGGACGGCCCGTGCCGCCCGAGTAGACCGAACCCTCGGGATCCGCGCCGATGATCTGGACGCGTCCGCCCTCGCGGGTGTCGGACACCTCGCGCAGGTAGCGACCCGTGCCGGTGATCGTGCCGCCGGTGCCGACGCCGGCGACGAAGTGCGTCACCCGACCGTCGGTGTCGTCCCAGATCTCGGGGCCGGTGGTCTCGTAGTGGGAAGCGGGTCCCATGGGGTTGGCGTACTGGTTCGGCTTCCACGCGCCCTCGATCTCGCGCACGAGCCGGTCGGACGTCTCGTAGTAGGAGTCCGGGTGGTCGGGAGCCACGGCGGTCGGGCAGACCACGACCTCGGCGCCGTAGGCCTTCAGCACGTCGCGCTTGTCCTGGCTGACCTTGTCAGGGCAGACGAACACGCACTTGTAGCCCTTGCGCTGGGCCACGAGAGCCAGGCCCACGCCGGTGTTGCCGGACGTCGGCTCGACGATCGTGCCGCCGGGCTTGAGCTCGCCGGAGGCCTCCGCGGCCTCGACCATCTTCAGCGCGATGCGGTCCTTCACGGACCCACCCGGGTTCATGTACTCGATCTTGGCCAGGATCGTCGCGGCGACCCCTTCGGTGACCGAGTTCAGCTTGACGAGGGGCGTGTTCCCGACGAGGTCGGCGATGTGCTCTGCGTACTTCACCAGCCCATCCTCTCAGATGCTGGACACCCGCCGGACCCGCGGCAGACGGCGGGCCAGTCACTGGAAAGTCCCCCAACTGTGCTCTCCCACAACTGGTGGAGCCCTGGGAACACCCCCCGGCGGACCATCAGAGGGGGAGGGGGCACACCATGTCATGGTCAGCCGTTAACGTCAGGGAGACCGGCGAGGAGAGGGAGCTGTCGATGGGTCGTGCTCGACGCGCGCGCAAGATCGCGGCCACCGCTGCCTACGGCGGTGGCGGTCTCGCTGCGGGCATCGGCGCCCTGGGCGCGCTGGGCTACGGCGTGCTCAAGGCCGAGGCCAAGGTCGCCCGACGGATCGTCGGCCAGCCCTTCGACGGCTCTCCGGACGACAACGGCACCTACGGCGCCGGCGTGGGCGAGCCGGTCGAGCTCATCGTCCTCGGCGACTCCTCGGCCGCGGGCATGGGCGCGGACAACCGCTACCAGACGGTCGGCGCGATCATCGCCAACGGCGTCTCCGCCCTCACCGGCAGGCCTGTCCGACTCACCAACACGGCCGTCGTGGGCTCCGAGTCCTCCGGGCTGGAGCTCCAGCTCGCCAACGCACTGGACCAGGTGGCGCGTCCCCACGTCGCGGTCATCATGATCGGCGCCAACGACGTCACGCACCGAATCAACAAGGCGGTGGCGGTACGCCACCTCGAGACGACCGTGCGGGCGCTGCGAGTGCTGGGCACCGAGGTCGTGGTCGGCACCTGCCCCGACCTGGGCACCATCCAGCCCATCCCCCAGCCGCTCCGGCTGATCGGACGCCGCTGGTCGCGCGACCTCGCCGCGGCCCAGACCGTCGCCGTGGTCGAGGCCGGGGGTCGCACCGTCTCGCTGGGAGACCTGCTCGGCCCCGAGTTCGCCGAGCGTCCGCACGAGATGTTCAGCGCCGACCGCTTCCACCCCTCCCCCGCCGGCTATGCCCGGGCCGCCTCCGCGTTGCTGCCCAGCGTGTATGCCGCCCTGGGCGTGTGGTCGGGCGAGCGGTCCGAGGAACGCACCCCCGACACCCGCCGAGGCGAGGGGGTTGGTCCCGTGGCGATCGCAGCGGTGCACGCCGTGCGCGACCCCGGGACCGAGGTGAGCGCCACCCAGATCGCCGGCCAGAGCCGCGGCCCCCGTGGTCGCTGGGCGATGCTGCTGCGTCGCCCCCACAACCCGGTGCCCGACCGCCATGAGCAGGCGCACGGCCCGACTGCAGGCTCCAACGACAGTGCCCCACAGGTCCCGGGTGACGGCGCGACCGACCTCACCCGCCACGCTGCGCACGCGTCCGGCGTCGAGGCCAGCTCCGAGTCCGATGTCGCGTCCGGCCGCGAGTCCGGCGTCGCGTCCCGCGTCGAGTCCGGCGAGAGCAAGGACACACCCACGGACCCAGCCACACGGCATACCATCGAGGCTGACTAAGCGGTCGCTTATCTCTGCGCCGCTGGGAACTGCTGCCTGAGGAGAACCCCGTGACCGAAGCCGTCATCGTCTCGACCGCCCGCACGCCGATCGGGCGCGCATTCAAGGGCTCGCTCAAGGAGATGCGACCCGACGACCTGTCCGTGCAGGTCATCAGTGCCGCGCTGGCGAAGATCCCCGAGCTCGACCCCCGCCTCGTCGAGGACCTCTACTGGGGCTGCGCCGAGCCGTCGGGTCGGCACGGCTCCAACATGGCGCGCGTGATCGCCGTGCTGGCCGGTTTCGACGGGCTGCCGGGCTCCACGATCAACCGGTTCTGCGCCTCGTCGGTGCAGACGACGCGGATGGCCTACCACGCGATCAAGGCCGGCGAGGGCGACATCTTCGTCTCCGGTGGGGTCGAGTGCGTCTCGCAGTACACCAACTGGGCCGGGGCCGGTGGCTCGTCCGGTGACGACCAGAACCCCAGGTTCGCCGGGTCCGCCGCCCGCAGCGAGCAGATCGCCGCGAGCAACGAGACCTGGTCCGACCCCCGCCAGCAGGACCTCCTGCCCGACGTGTACCTCTCCATGGGCCAGACCGCCGAGAACGTCGCCACCCTGCGCGGCATCTCGCGCGAACGCCAGGACGAGTGGGGCGTCTCGTCGCAGAACCGCGCCGAGAAGGCCATCGCTGACGGGTTCTTCGAGCGCGAGATCGCGCCGGTGACCTTGGGCGACGGCAGCGTCGTGAGCAAGGACGACGGCCCGCGCGCAGGCGTGACACTGGAAGCGCTGCAGGGGCTCAACCCGGTCTTCCGCGAGCAGGGCACCATCACCGCCGGCAACTGCTGCCCGCTCAACGACGGCGCCGCCGCGGTGGTCGTCATGAGTGACACCAAGGCCAAGGAGCTGGGCCTGACGCCACTGGCCCGGGTGGTCTCCACCGGCGTCTCCGGGCTCTCGCCGGAGATCATGGGTCTCGGTCCGGTCGAGGCATCGCGCCAGGCGCTGGCCCGGGCCGGCATGACGATCGGCGACATCGACCTCTACGAGATCAACGAGGCGTTCGCGGCGCAGGTGCTGCCATCCGCCGATGACCTGGGCATGGACTTCGACAAGCTCAACGTCCACGGGGGCGCGATCGCCCTCGGTCACCCGTTCGGCTCGACCGGCGCGCGGATCACGACGACGCTGCTCAACGGCCTGGCTGCCCGGGACGGCCAGTTCGGTCTCGAGACGATGTGCGTGGGTGGCGGCCAGGGCATGGCCATCATCTACGAACGCCTCAGCTGAGGGTTCGCCGAGAGGCCCGGATTCCTTCCCGGTTCGCGTTTCAGAACCTCGAGATCCGGGCCTCTCGCCTGCCACCACGCGCCAGACTGTCCCCATGGGGATCTTCCGTCGCAGCAAGAACCGTGACGACCGAGGTGCGCAGCGCACGCAGGAGTCGATCGAAGCCTTCTGGTCATGGTGGGCCACCGAGGGGAGGGGCCTGGCGGAGCACAGCATCGGTGGCGGCGGCAACGAAGCCCTGGTGGCGCAGATGAGCCGAGCGGTCTCCGGCATCCATCCCGGCCTCGCCTGGGAGCTCAGTCCCGGGTCAGCCGCCAAGCACTGCCTCGTCGTGAGTCCGGAGGGGGACGCCGCCCTTCGCGCCCCTGCCCGTCGCTGGCTCAAGGCCGCTCCCGTCGCCGATGCAACGTGGGAGTTCGCGGACTCGCGGCAGGCCAACCCGGACGCGGAGGCCGTCGAGCTCGAGATCGGCGGGCAACGCATCGCCTTCGCCGAGGTGGTGGTCGGCGCGCGACGGGAAGGTCACCGCATCGACGTCAGCGTCCACCACCCAGCCTTCGCCACCCTGGACGAACACAGCCGGATCACCGTGACGTTCCTCGCCCTCGACAACGCCCTGGGCGAGACCGATGTGGAGCTCTGGGTCGGTGAGGTCGCGCCGGCTCAGGTCGCGCCCCTCGACGGGTTTGGGTTGACAGGTCTGCGCGCGGTCGTGCGCGACCTCAAGGCGGAGAACACCGACAAACACGGCCAGCCGGGCTGGGCGATCCTGAGCGGGGACGGCGAGGGCGGGCCGGTCCTCGCCATGACCCAGGTCCCACTCGCGTCGGCGACCGCCCCGGAGCTCGACACCCATGCTGCCGTCGTCGTCCCCTACGACGACCAGACCGAGCGCGGCCTGCCGGGAGAGAGTGCGCTGGCCGCACTGCGGAGACTGGAGGACTCGATCAACGAAGCCCTCGGCGACGCCGGCAGGGTGGTCGCGCACCAGTCCCAGGGCGGGGTTCGCGTCCTTCACGTCTACCTCGACGGGGCTGCGGACGCCGTCCCCCTGCTGGCCAGCATCTGCGACCCCTGGCCGCAGGACGTGCAGATCCGGGTCACCCCCGACCCCGCGTGGGCCAACGTCGCCCACCTGCGCACCTGAGCGGGCGCATGCCAGCGGGCCCGCCGGGGGTGGCGGGCTGTGGGGCGGGGTCATGGTCGCCAAGGTGGGGATGCAGTTGACCTGTGGGCAGTGGTCTCGAGCTGGTCCCAGACGTCGTAGGTCCTGATGGCCGGCCGAGCTCCGGCGCCGGAGCTCGAGTCCGAGCCTGCGTCCGACCCGGAGCCGGAGCAGGGGTCGGACCCGGAGCCGGAGCAGGGGTCGGAGCCGGGGTCGGAGCCGGGGCCCGTGCCTGTGAAGTGGGTGAGCCAGTGGTCGTAGGCGCCGGGGGTCAGGTCCCAGTGGACCCGACCGTCGACGATCTGGCCGTGGTAGCCGTTGCGGTGCACGATCGTGTGGTGCCGCCCGCACAACAACGCTGCGTTCTCGAGATCCGTCGGACCGCCGTCGGCCCAGTGCCGCAGGTGGTGTCCGTCGCACCAGGACGCCGGCACGGTGCAGTCGGGGAAGGTGCACCCGCCGTCACGCAACCACAACGCCCGCAGCTGGGCGGAGGTGAACAGCCGGAACCGGCGGCCCAGGTCCAGGATCTGCCCGTCGGTGCCCAGCACCACCGGCACGACCCCGGCGTCACACGCGATCCGGCGGACCGTGTCCGGCCCGATCAGGGTGCCCGCCTCCCCCGACCCGAACACGGTCGCGGCATTCGACCGGGCCACCAGGTCCTCCAGCGACACCGTCACGAACAGCTCCGCCTTGGGGGTGGTGGCCACCCCACCGGCCGAGGCCACCCCGCGGCGCAGCACCTCCACCAGGGCGTCCATCCGCCGCTGCCCCGACGGCCGCCGGTCCGGCTCACCCTGCGCCGGCCGGGGCGCCGACAGTCCCTGCACGGCGGCCTCGATGACCGCCTTCGCCTCGGCGTCGACCACCATCGCGTACTCGAACACCCCGGTGCCGTGCCCGGACGGCTGCGACAACGACCGCTGCTCATGCGCCCGGTCCTGCTCACCCTGGAACTCACCCTCGGCCCCGTACTCCGCCACCAGGCGTTCGCGCAGCCCGAGCACATCCTTGGGACGCCCCCACGACGCCACCTCGACCAGCCCGCCCAGCACCGGCCCGTCCGCCCCGGCGGCCAGGCGCGGCGGGAGCCGCTCGAACTCCTCCACCACCACCGCCGCCGTCACCAACGGCACCCGGGCCTCACGCACGGCGGCGGTCAACCCGGCATACCGGTCGTCGTGGGCGGCCTGCGCCACCCGCACCACCCGCGCCGACCCACCCGCCCGCAGGGACGGCGACCGCTCGAGGAGCCAGGCGTGCGCCCCGGTCCGGCCCGACCCGGCCTCACCCCGGTCGACCGCCTCGGCCAGCACCTCCACCCGGGCCGCGTCGGCCCGCACCCCCAGCTGGTCGAGCAGCGACGCGAACCCACCCAGCTCGGCCCCGCCCGCCGCCCACAGCTCACCCTCGACACCGATCAGGGCACGGCACGCCAGCTCCACCGCCGCGCGCCGCTCCTCGAACGACATCCCCCCACCCATGAACCCAACCTAACAACCAGGTCTGACACTCCACCGATCACGAAACCCGTTGCAGCGCAACCAGATACGGCAGCAGATACGGCGCCGTTACGGCACCAGTTGTCCACAGCCGAAGCCCCAAGGCAACCAGGCGTGCCGGGTCAGGCGAGTTCGCGGAGCAGCTCACCGAGGCGCTGGGCCAGAGGGGGCGCCGCCGCCCCGCCCGCCTCGCACGCGTCGTAGACCAGGACGGTCAGCTGGTCCATGACCACCGCTGGTCCGAGGTCCGGAACCGGGCCAGCGGCGCCGGCGAGGTCGGCGAGCAGCACCCGCACCCGCGGCATACCCGACAACGCGCGGTCCAGCGGCAGCTGCTGCCACCGCCGGACCACGCGTTGAAGTTGCGCCGAAACCTCCTGCGGGACAGGTGATTTCGGGGCCACGCTAGTTGCTGCGCAGACGCCCGAGCAGGCGCAGGATCTCGAGGTAGAGCCACACGATCGTCACGATGAGGCCGTGCGCCAGCAGCCACGAGTACTTCTCGGGAGCTCCAGCGGCAATGGCCCGGTCGATCGAGTCGAAGTCGACCGCGAGCATCGCCGCGGCCAGCCCGATGGCGAACAGCGAGATGCCGATGCCCAACGCGCCGGTGCCACCGATCCCGAAGGCGTGGTTGCCGATCCAGGCGTAGGCGAGGTTGATCAGCGAGAAGATCGCGTAGCCGATCACGGCCATGGTGACGATGCGGCGGAACTTCGCGGTGACCTTGATGAGCCCCGTCTTGTAGGCCAGCAGGGTGCCGGCGAAGACGGACAGGGTCGCGATGACCGCCTGGGCCACGATTCCGCGGAAGATGTCGGTCTGCTCGGGCGGGTCGAAGGCCAGGCTGTAGTAGTTGCTGATCGCACCGACGAACAGGCCCTCGACCACGGCGTAGGTGACGATGAGCGGCACGCTGATCGTCTTCTTGAACGCGATGACCAGACCGAGGACGAGCGTCACGGCGATGCCGCCCAGCATGAGGCCGATGCCGTAGCGGGGGGTCAGCTGCCAGCCGACGACAGCCATGACGAGCACGATCGCGAACAGGCCGGTCGTCTTCATGACGACGTCGTCGATGGTGAGGCGCTTGGTCTGGACCGGGCCGGCGGCGGGCTGGTTGTAGAGGTCCTGCAGCTGCTGGCTGGTCATGCCGTCCGTCGCGGCCATGCCGGCCGGAGCCTGCTGGGCGGGTGCTCCACCGCGGCCGAACCCGGCGTAGCCCTGACGGGATTCCTTCTCGATCCGGTCGAACACCGGGTTGCTGGCCATGCGTGTCTCCTTGGAGGCGTAGGGCGGTCCTGCGGTCGGCCGCTCACCCCAGAGTACGTGCGGGGACACCCTGGAAGTTCCCATCCACAGGGTCGAGGCCAGCGCCGTGGTCCCATTTTCGCCATTTGGGTGACCTGTCCACCATTTGGGTGACGTGCCCTGATCCTTCTGAGGGACGTGGTGTGGCCGGGAGAGTGCAAATACTGGATCGTCCCCCTTTGAGAGCAGGTGAGAGCCATGTCCTTCGACGACGAGCCGGCACCGTACACCCCGGGCCGAGTCATCCTCCTGGTCCTCGCCTGCGTTCTCGCGCTGGTCCTGCCCTTGGTCGCGATGCGCCAGGTCTTCGGCGGCGACGACGGAGCCAGCCCTCGCCCCCCGGCTCCCACCACGGGGTATGCCGCGCCCCTCGGGGCCACCACCCCCGCCACCTCCAGCCCGTCGGCTGCCACGCCCAGCCAGACGCCGGCGGCCGTACCGACCGCAGCGGTGGGGCTGGCGGCGGCCGCTGAGACGTGCCGGCTGGCCAACCTGCGCCAACAGGCTCCGCTGAGCGCGGCAGAGGTGTCCCTGGCCCAGTTCGACAAGCACATCGACGCCATGAACCTGCTGGTCGCCGGCAAGATCTCCCTCTCGGTGGCGACGACCTTCTGGGACGAGACCCGCGTCAAGGCGACCCAGAACGCCAAGGCCTTCCGCCAAGCCGACAAGGAGCTCGCAGCGAACGCGGCCGTCTGTCCCGCGCTCGATCCGACCGTTGCCAACGCCGCGCCATATGGGGAGGTCGTCGCGATCAAGAGCTGCGGCAGTGCCATCACGGCCCGCAGCAAGGCACTCGCCAAGGCGCGCTCCGCCGTGTCCACGTGGGAACACCACGTGCACGACATGGAGATGCTGCGCATGGGTCACCTCACTCCTGCCCAGGCGACAGCCGCGTGGCGCAAGAACTGGAAGACCGGCGAGAAGCAGCTCGCCGCTTTTGACAAGGCCGCGGCGCAGGCCACCAAGATCCCGTGCTCCCTGGACTGACGGGGCTGGACTGACGGGGCTGGGCTGACGGGCGCCAGCCGCAGACGGTGCCCCCGACGGGGATCGAACCCGCACCTGTGGCGATTTTAAGTCGCCTGCCTCTGCCAGTTGGGCCACGGGGGCGGGCCAAGTATGCCGCGCGCGCGCCGCCGCCGTTCCGTGGTTCATCCGTGCCACGCTTGGCCCCGACCAGAAGGGGGCGGCCGTGTTTCCGACACTCGGGGACCTGCTCGGGTTCGAGCTCGACGTCGACACGCACGCTGTCTTCGTCGCGCTCGGGGTGCTGACGGCCATGGGCATCTTCGCGCTCGAAGCGCGACGGCGTGGCGCGACGGACGAGCGGCTTCTCGTGGTGGTCACCGGCGGGCTGGTCGGCGGTGCCGTCTTCATGCGCCTCGGCACCTGGCTACAGCACGTCGACCTGCGAGAGAACGCCTCGCTGGCCGAGCAGTGGGCCTACGGCAACCGCAGCATCCTGGGCGGCCTGGTCGGCGCCTGGGCCGGCGTCCACGTCGCCAAGCGCCTGTGCGGCTACCAGCCGCGCACCGGTGACCTGTTCGCCCCCGCCGTGGCCCTGGGGATGGCCGTGGGGCGGGTCGGCTGCCTGCTCACCGAGCTGCCCGGGACTCCGACCGGCACGTCCTGGGGGATCACCCTCGACCACGCCGCGGCGGCGCGCACGGGCGGGCCGGCCGGCATACCCCTGCACCCGTCCTTCGTCTACGAGATCGTCTTCCACGCCGCCGCGTTCGCAGCGATCTGGTGGTGGCTCCGCCACCGGCCGGTGCCGAGCGGCGAGCTGCTGGTCTGGTACGTCGCTGCCTATGGCATCGCCCGCTTCCTGCTCGAGTACGTCCGGGGCAACGAGGTCGTCTGGCTCGGGCTGACCCGACCCCAGCTGTTCCTGGCGGTGACGGTGCCGTTGGTGCTCGCCCGCATCGTGGTGCAGGCGCGTCGTGGCGCCTTCCGGGGCCTGCGGCACGAGACAGTGGTCGCGTGAGCACCCGCACCGGTCCCGGTATGCCGTTGCGTGGCGACCGCATCCACCGTTACGTCAACGCCTTCTGCCCGCTGTGCCACGAGGAGCGACCAGACCGTCCGCTGGCCGAGGTGGTCCGGCTGTCGGGGTGGCTCGTGGAACGGGACGGCCGGATCTGGCTGGAACGCGGCTGCGCCTCGCACGGCCTGGTGCGCACTCTGTACGACGAGTCACCGGAGATCCTGACCTACCTGGAGCAGTGGACCGCGCCGACCAAGGTGCACACGCCGGATGTCGTGGGCAACTTCGCGCCGGTGCCTGCGGCCTATGCCGACGGTTTGCCGGAGATGCAGACCCAACACACCTGCATCCTGCTCGAGGACCTGCTCGACCACTGCAACCTCAAGTGCCCGACCTGCTTCGCCGCGTCGGCGCCAGCCCTGGCCTCGGTGGTGCCGCTGGCCCAGGTGCTGGCCTCGATCGACGCGCGCCTCTCCCGTGAGAACGGTCGAATCGACGTCCTCATGCTCAGCGGGGGCGAACCGACGCTGTACCCCTGGCTGGCCGAGCTGCTCGACGCCGTCGCGGCCCGACCGATCGTGCGAGTGCTGGTCAACACCAACGGCCTGACCATCGCCAGGGACGACGCCATGCTCGACCTGCTGCGGCGCCACCGCGAGCGGGTCGAGGTCTACCTGCAGTACGACGGCGAGTCGGCCCAGGCGTCCACCCACCACCGGGGCGCGGACCTGCGCCGGTTCAAGGAACAGGCGATCGACCGCCTCTCCGGCGCTGGCGTCTTCACCACCCTGACGATGACCGCGGCGCTGGGGGTGAACGACGACGAGATCGGGTTCGTGGTCAAGCGTGCCCTCGACACGCCGCACGTCGGCGGGGTGACGATCCAGCCGGTCTTCGGCTCCGGGCGCAGTGCCGGAATCGACGCGCACGACCGGCTCACGCACACCGGGGTGCTGGCCCGGCTGGAAGGACAGACCGCGGGCGTGGTGACCTGGCGCGACCTGACCGCGCTGCCCTGCTCGCACCCGCACTGCTGCTCGGTGGGCTACCTGTTGCGTGACGACTCGGGCACGTGGCGTTCGCTCGTCTCCCTCGTCGGTCACGAACGCCTCAAGCAGTGGCTCGACCTCGAGCCCGACGTGCTCGCCAACCGGATCGCCGACGACGCGCTGCCGGTCTCCTTGCGGACGGCGGTGAAGCAGTCCCTGCTCGACCTGCTCTCGGAGCAGTCATCGCTGTCCCACCCGTCGATGGCTGACATCTGGCGCGACGTCTGCAGCGGCTGTGACCTCGGGATCGGCACCCTCGCGACGCTGGCTGCGGGACGGCTCCCGGGCCAGCGCGAGAAGCTCCGGGCGCTGCTCGGCGAACGCGTTCTCCGCATCACGGTGAAGCCGTTCATGGACATGAACACGATGATCGAGGAGCGGCTCACCCAGTGCTGCGTCCACGTCGCGACGGTGAGTGACGAGGGCGGGCACCAGTGCGCGCCGTTCTGCGCCGTCCAGGCGTGGCGTCCCCTGTCGCAGCAACGGATCTCGACGGCGGCGGGGCTGCCGATGGCTCAGGGGGCCAGGTCATGACCAGCGGACGTGACCCGCGCCAGGTCTCGCCACCCCACGCCGACCAGTCGGCCGCCGAGCCCGCGCCGCCGTACGACCCGTTGCGGCTGTGTGTCTTCGCGACGGTCGCGCTGCTCGGCTGGGTGCTGGGGCCCGTGGCGCTGCTCGGCTTCGCGGTGCTGGCCATCGTCGGCTATGCCCGCGCCCGGCGCGACGGGCTGCTGCGCTCCAAGTGCAAGCTCGGCGACACCCGCCTTGTCCTGGCCTACCTGGTCTTGCTGGCTGTAGCCGCCTGCACCGGCATCTACCTGTGGATCGTGTGAGAGGGACCGGTCATGTCAGAGCAACCACCAGACAACCCGTACGGACAGCAACCTCCGGCCAACCCGTACGGCCGGCCGCGTGGGGGTGGTCCCGGCGGCCAGCCCGCGGGCCTGCCGCCGCGCCTGCCGCCGGGGCAACCGCCCGCCCGCCCGCCGGGTGAGGCGTGGAAGCCACCGCGCCGCGGCCGGTCCAACGTCTTCAAGTTCTGGATGGGCGTGCTGCTCTGCCTGCCCGTGCTGTTCGTCGCCGGCGCGCTCCAGGCGGTCCCGCGCGCCGTCGGCGATGCCCTGTCGCTGCCCCCGGAGGTGGGTCAGTTCTCCACCCTCGGGCTCGACCTCGGGCTGTTCGCGGCGTTCATCGCCGGCCTGGTGGTGGAGAAGACCCGCTTCATCGTGCTGGGAGTTGTCGCTGGGATCGCGGTGCTGTTCGTGCTCGCCGCCGGGGCCTGCGTCCTGCTGCTCGTCGGTCTCTCGAACGGCAACTGACGCACCTGCACCGGCCAGCCGCGCGCACCCTGCGGCCCGCCGCGTGCGCGTGCCGCGCCGAGCTCCTGCAGGCTGACGTCAGGCGCGCGACGCAGCCTTGTCCGCGGACCGTTCGACCAGCCTCCGGGCGCCGCCTGCCTGTGCCTGGATGAGCGCCCGGGTCAGCCCTGGCACGTAGCGCAGCCCTCGCCAGGTCACGTGGGCCATCGCCCCCACAGGGATGACCGCCTTGTTGGCCGCAAGCCCGTCGACGGCTCGGGTCGCCGTGCGCTCGGCGGTCAGGAACCTGGGCTGGAGCAGGCGGACCCGCGAGCGCACGCTGCTGCCGCCAAAGCTGGCGGGCGCCTCAAAGAGGTCGTCGAGCATCGGGGTGTCGACGAAGCCGGGGCACAGCACGCTCACCCGCACGCCCTGGCTCGCGGCCTCCGCGCGCAGGGCCGTCGACAGGCCGACGACGGCGTGCTTCGTGGTCGTGTAGGGCAGCATCGCCGGCGCCGGGATGAGCCCGGCCAGTGACGCGGTGTTGAGGATGTGTCCGCTCCCCTGCGCACGCATGACCTCGTATGCCGCCGTGACCCCGTTGATCACGCCTCGCAGGTTGACGTCCAGCGCCTTGGTCCAGTGCCGTTCGTCGAGCTCCTCGAGGAGCCCACCGATGGCGACTCCGGCGTTGTTGACCATCACGTCGAGCCGTCCGTGGTCCGTGACCACCTGCTGCACGAGTGCCCTGACGGCCGCCCCGTCGACGACGTCGAGCGTGGCAGCACTGGCTCGGGCGCCGAGCTCGGTCGCGGTGCGGGCGGCTGCCTCGCCGTTGACGTCGGCGATGACCACGTGACTGCCCCTGGCGATCAGCTCGGCCGCGATGGCTCGGCCGATCCCCGAGGCCCCACCCGTGACGATGGAGACCTTCGGCTCGAAGGTGTGGCGCTCAGATCGCTTGTGCATCAATGGAATCCCTTGACTGTTCGGCGGGTGGCCGCTCGGAGGACTGCTGTTCGGCGGGCGGCTCTTCGGAGCGTGGCGGCGCGGAGGGACGCTCGCCTACTCGGGCGAAGTGAGAACCATCGACGGAGCGGGTGCGCCACCAGTAGCCGACGGTGGTCCCAGGCCACAGGCTGGTGTTGTTGCCGAACCGGTCGAGGTACCAGCTGCGGCACCCTGTCGCCCACACCGTGTGCCGGGACCGGGACAGCATCTCGCGGGTGAAGGCATCCTGCGCCTGTTGGGTCGTGACGCGCGCACCACGACGCCCCTGCTCGATCGCCTTCAGGACGTAGCCGGTCGCGAACTCGATCATCGTCACGACGCTGTTGTGGCCCAACCCGGTGTTGGGCCCGAGCAGGAGGTAGAGCTCGGGGAAACCGGCGACGGTGATGCCGAGGTGGGTGTGCATCCCCCCGCTCCACGCCTCGCTCAGCGTGCGACCGTCCAACCCCCGGATGTCGATGCGGTCCGTGCTGCCGCTCACGTCGAAGCCAGTGCCCAGGACCAGGACATCCACCTCGTGACGACCCTCGGAGGTGACCACGGCACGCGGCTCGACGCGCGTGATCGCCTGGGTGACGAGGCTGACGTCGTCGCGGGCGAAGGTCGGCCAGTAGTCGTTGGACAGCAGGATCCGTTTGCAGCCGATCGTGTAGTCGGGGGTCAGCCGCGCCCGGGTCGCCGGGTCAGGCACCGCACGGGCGAGCTCGCGCAGCGCCAGGCGCTGGACGAGCCTGGCCAGGCCCGGCAGCCGCACGAACATCGGCGCCCGCGCCTCCAGCGCCCAGTAGGTGCGCCAGCGCACCAGTCGTTGCACCGCGGGCCAGCGGGCGAACAACCGCTGGCGTCGAGGGCTCCACTCCTGGTCGTGCTTGGTCAGCGTCCAGGCGGCCGTGCGCTGGAAGACGGTGGTGTGTGCGGCGCGCGGCGCCACCTCGGGGATCAGCTGCACGGCGCTCGCACCGGTGCCGACGACAGCCACCCGCTTGCCATCCAGCTCGGCCTGCGCCGGCCACTGCGCCGTGTGCATGACCTCGCCCTCGAAGGCGTCGAGCCCCTCGATGTCGGGCAGCCTGGGCTCGTGCAGGGCACCGACCCCGAGGACCAGCGCGTCGCACGTCCACTGCCTTCCGTCGGCAGCGGTGAGCCTCCACCGCCTCGCGTCCTCGTCGAACTCGGCCGCCCGCAGGTCGGCACCGAACTCGATCCGGTCGCGGACGGCATACCGATCGGCGACGTCGCGCAGGTAGCCCCAGATCTCCGGCGCGGTCGCGAAGTCCCTGGACCACGAAGGGAACTGGGCGAACGAGAAGGAGTAGAGCCGCGAGGGGACGTCGCAGGCACACCCGGGATAGCGGTTGTCGCGCCAGGTGCCGCCGACGTCGTCCGCCTTCTCGAGGACGACGTAGTCGTGGTCGGCGCGCTGAGCCAGCCGGATCGCCATACCGAGCCCGGAGAAGCCGGTCCCTATGATGGCCACTCGGTGGTGAGGGGTCGCCATGCGGCCAACTTACCATCAGTAAGTTTGAGCCCTCCCGGGGTACAGTTCGCGAGTGATGAAGACCTCGGCCGCCCCCCGGGCACCGCGCGTGCGGATGCCCCGCGCCCAGCGCGAGGAGCAGATCCTTCGGGTCGCCGAGGAGGTCTTCGCCGAGCGCGGTTTCCAGGCAACCACCATGGAGGACATCGCGGAGCGCGTCGGCGTCACCAAGCCGCTGATCTACGAGTACTTCGGCTCCAAGGAGGGCCTGCTCTCGGCGTGCATCACCAATGCCAGGACCCAGCTGCGGGTGGCCACCGAGGCGGCCTGGCTGGGGGTCGGTGACGAGGCGCCCCTCGAGGTGGTGTTGCGGGCGGGAGTCGCCGCCTTCTTCGCGTTCATCGACGAGCACGCCACGGCCTTCGTCCTCATCCAGCAGGAGGGCGTGGTGGCCACGCAGGCCAGCCCGCTCATCGAGAGCATCCGCGAACAGCAGTCGGCCGCGACCATGGCCACCTTCCGCGCCGCACCCGCCCTGGCCGGCGTCCCCGACCACCTGCTCGAGGGCTACGTCGAGGTGATCATCGGTGCGTGCGAACGGGTGGCCGTGTGGCGCATCCGCCGCCCCGACGTGTCCGCGCAGGACGCCACCGAGATCGTCGTGTCGACGGTCTGGAGCGGCCTCTCCGACTTGTTGCCGGCAGGTCGTCAAAAGAGGCCCGAAACCCCCGCCCCGTGACCACGAGGACGCAACAAGTCGAGGTTCACTCTGCGACGGAGAGGGCGATCCCGTCGAGGATGTCGTGCTCGGAGGTGATGACGCGCTCCAGGCCGAGGCCGGCCAACCTGCCCACCACCTCGTGCCAGATCAGCGCCCCGGCACCGATGACGTCGACGCGTCCGGGGTGCATGAAGCCCAGGGCCGCCCGCTCCGCGCGCGTCATGTGCAGGAGCGACTCGCAGGCGGCGAGTACCTCGGTGGACGTCAGCTCGCTGAGGTGGATCCGCTCGGGGTCGTAGGTCTCGAGTCCCAGGGCATGGGCCGTGATGGTGGTGACGGTCCCGGCCAGACCGACCAGCGCGCTCACCCCGCTGAACTCGACACGTTCGGCTGCCAGGTCGATCGCGGCGTTGATGTCGCTGACGGCTGCGGCGATCTCGGCATCCGTGGGTGGGTCGGACCGCAGATGCCGCTCGGTCATCCGGACGCACCCGATGTCGACCGAGCGCGCGGCCTCGACAGCGTCCGCGCCGCGGACGAACTCGGTGGAGCCACCTCCGAGGTCCACCACGAGATAGGGACCGGGTATGCCGTGTGCCCGCAGCTCGCCCGTCGATCCCCTGAACGACAGGGCGGCCTCCTCGTCACCGGAGATGACCTCGGGCGCGATTCCGTAGTGGGAGAAGGACTCTCGGACACCGGCAACGAACTCGGCGGCGTTGGACGCATCCCGGGACGCGGACGTGGCCACGAAGCGGACCCGCTCCGCGCCCAGCTCGCGGCACTGAGCGGCATACTCGCCGGCCATCGCCAAGGTGCGCTCCATGGCGACCGGGTCGATGCGCCCGGTGCGGTCCACGCCATAGCCGAGGCGCACCACCTCCATGCGGCGCAGCACGTCGACGAGGGATCCGGTCTCGGGGTCGACGTCGGCGACGAGCAGCCTGATCGAGTTCGTGCCGCAGTCGATCGCCCCGACCCGGGTCACCGCACTCACGCCCCGTCCGCGGGAAGAGCACCGCGCACAGCGGCGAGCTCCTCGTCGGGCACGCACGAGCCGGTCGCCCACCAGTCGTCGAGCATCGCGAGGGCTTCGTCGCCGAGCAGGTTCACGCCCGGCCCGACCGCGAGGGAGTGCGCGATGAGGACGTGCAGGCACTTGACCCTGGTCGGCATGCCGCCCGCCGAGATCCCCTCGATCTCGGCGACCTGTCCGAGCTCGGAGCGCCGCGCGAGGTAGTCGTCGTGGGCTGCGTCATAGGCGGCGGCCAGGTCGGCGTCCTCGGCGAGCCGGTCGGTCATCTCCTTCATGACCCCGACGGACTCGAGGGTCGAGATGGCTCCGGTCAGCTTGGGGCAGGTGGCGTAGAAGGTCGTCGGGAACGGGGTGCCATCCGGCAGGCGCGGCTCGGTCTTGAGGACGTCGGGTGCGCCGCAGGGACAGCGGTGCGCGACGGCCGCGACGCCTCGCGGCACCCTGCCGAGCTGGGCCTGCACGGCAGCCAGGTCAGCCCGGGTCGGCTGGTCGCTCACTTGGCCGAGCTGGTCGAGCTGGTCGTGCCGTTCGCGCCTGCGCCCGACGACGCTCCGGGCCCGGCGGTGCCGTTCGCGGCCGGGCCGGCGTCGGCGACCTGGACGGACTCCCACAGCCGGCCGTACCAGGGGTTGTCGTTCGAAGCCGCCGAGGCCTTCGCGACCCCCGGCAGCGCCTTGGTCGAGGGCTTGCCGTCGATCACGGTGTAGGACTTCTCACCGACCTTGACGAACTTCAGCCGCTCCCGCGCCTGCTGCATGACGTACTCGTCGTCGTTCCAGCGGGCCTGTTCCTTCTGCAGGTCGCTGACCCCCTGGCGCTGCTCGGTGACCTGTCCGCGAAGGGCGTCGATCTCGCCCTGCTGCCGCAGGTAGGAGCGCAGTGTCGGGACGAGGGTCACGGCGAGGAGGACGAAGATCGACGCGAGCACGACCACTCGCAGGACGCCCCGCGAGCTGCGTCGCTCGGGAGACACCGGGGCCCCTGCGACCTTGCGCGCAGCCCCCGAGGCGGTGGCCCGTGACCGGCCCGGTCCGGCGCCCGGTCGGGCCGAGGTGGACCGTGGCGCACCCTGACGGGCGGCCCGGGGCGACCCGGCGCGCGCCGGGGCAGGCCGGCGGACGGGCTTGCCCAGCCCGCTCGTGCCGTGTCCCGAGTCAGCCATCGTGAGTTCCCCTGGTGTCTTGTCTGGTGTGCCTGCCAGCCGGCCGTCAGGCCTGGGCCACGAACCTCGGGAAGGCGCCGGCACCGGCATACACCGCGGCGTCGTCGAGCTCCTCCTCGATGCGCAGCAGCTGGTTGTACTTGGCGACCCGCTCTGACCGGGCCGGCGCGCCGGTCTTGATCTGGCCACAGTTGGTGGCAACCGCGAGGTCGGCGATGGTGACGTCCTCGGTCTCGCCCGAGCGGTGGCTCATCATGCAGCGGTAGCCGTTGCGGTGGGCCAGGTCGACGGCGTCGAGGGTCTCGGTGAGCGAGCCGATCTGGTTGACCTTGACCAGCAGGGCGTTGGCCGTGCCCGACTCGATGCCACGCTGCAGGCGCACCGGGTTGGTCACGAACAGGTCGTCGCCGACGAGCTGGACGCGGTCGCCGAGGCGGTCGGTCATGGCCTTCCAGCCGTCCCAGTCGTCCTCGTCGAGCGGGTCCTCGATGGACACCAGGGGGTAGGAGTCGACCAGGCCGGCGTAGTAGTCGACCATCTCGGCAGAAGACTTCGCGGCACCCTCGAACTGGTAGGTGCCGTCCTCGTTGTGGAACTCGCTCGCCGCGACGTCGAGGGCGAGGGCGATCTGGGTGCCCGCCTCGTAGCCCGCCTTCTCGATCGCCTCGAGGATGAGGTCGAGGGCGGCCCTGTTGGAGTCGAGGTTGGGCGCGAAGCCACCCTCGTCGCCCAGGCCCGTGGCCAGGCCGCGCTCCTTGAGCACGCCCTTGAGCGAGTGGTAGACCTCAGCACCCCAGCGCAGCGCCTCACGGAACGACTCGGCGCCGATCGGGGCGATCATGAACTCCTGGACGTCGACGTTGGAGTCGGCGTGGCTGCCACCGTTGAGGATGTTCATCATCGGGACGGGCAGGACGTGCGCGTTCGGGCCACCGAGGTAGCGGAACAGCGGGAGCCCGGCGGACTCGGCGGCGGCCTTGGCCACGGCGAGCGACACCCCGAGGATGGCGTTGGCGCCGAGCTTGCCCTTGTTGTCGGTGCCGTCGAGACCGAGCATGACGCCGTCGATGAGCCGCTGCTCGCTGGCCTCGTAGCCGACGAGCTTGGGGTTGATGTCGTCGAGCACGGCATCGACGGCCTTCTGGACCCCCTTGCCCAGGTAGCGGTTCTTGTCGCCGTCACGACGCTCGACGGCCTCGAACGCGCCAGTCGAGGCGCCCGACGGAACAGCCGCGCGTGCGAGGGTGCCGTCGTCGAGGGCCACCTCGACCTCGACCGTGGGGTTGCCGCGGGAGTCGAGGATCTCGCGGGCGCCTACTGCGTCAATCGTGGCCACAGACTTCTCCATCGTGGTGCCGGATGAGTACCCGATGAGGCTACCCGCCCCCGGCCCACCCATCGACGACCGACCCGCACCGTGGACGCACGCCGTGGAGCCGGCCCCACGGCATACCTCCGGCTTGTCCCACCTATGTCGGGTGATGTGGTGGGGTGAGGGGGGTGGGTCAGGCGAGGCGCTGGTATGCCGCCGCGAGCGCGGCTCCCAGCCGGGCGTTGTTCCGCACCAGCGCGATGTTGGTCTCCAGGCTGGCACCACCCGACAGCTCGACGATGCGGCCGAGGAGGAACGGGGTGATGTCCTTGCCGTGGATGCCGCGCTCGTCGCACTCCGCGAGCGCCTGGTCGATGAGCACACCGATCTCGGCAGCCGGGATCTCGTCCTCGGCGGGGACCGGGTTGGTGACGGCGATTCCTCCGGCGAGGCCGAGCGACCACTTGGCCTGCATCATCGCCGCGAGGTCCTGCGCCGAGTCGACCCGCATCGGGGCAGCGTGGCCGCTCTCGCGCGAGTAGAAGGAGGGGAACTCGTCGGAGCCGACGACGACGACCGGCACACCCAGCGTCTCGAGCGACTCGAGGGTCAGGCCGATGTCGAGGATCGACTTCACGCCCGCGCTGACCACCGCGACGTCGGTCTGGCCGAGCTCCGTGAGGTCGGCCGAGATGTCGAAGCTCGTCGCGGCTCCGCGGTGCACTCCCCCGAGGCCGCCTGTCACGAAGACGCGGATGCCCGCGAGGGCGGCAAGCCGCATCGTGCTGGCCACCGTGGTGGCGCCGTGGGCCTTGCGGGCCACGACATAGGGAAGGTCGCGGATGCTCACCTTGGCGACATCGGGGTGGGTGGCGAGGGTCTCGAGCTCGTCGCGCGTCAGGCCGATGCGCGGTATGCCGTCGAGGACCGCGATCGTCGCCGGCACCGCTCCGCCGTCGCGGATGATCTGCTCGACCTCGAGGGCCATCTCCACGTTGCGGGGGTAGGGCATGCCGTGGCTGATGATCGTGCTCTCGAGCGCGACGACCGGCCGGCCGTTCGCGAGGGCCTCGGCCACCTCGGTGGTGAGCTGGAGCGAGGGGTGGGGGGCGTTCATCGGTTCTCCTTGGACTTGCGGCGCAGCGCCTTTCTGAGCTCTGCGTCGATGAGGCGGGCGGTGAGGTCGGGACGGACGGTCTCGGGGCTGGCAACGGTGAGCGCGGCCGCCATCTGCCCGAACCGGGCCGCGTCGGCTGGCGCGTCACCCCGCATCAGGGCGTGCACGAAGGCCGCTGTCATCGAGTCGCCCGCGCCGGTGACATCCACGGGCTTCACGGGCGGCGCGGGAAGGGTGACGACGGTCGCGCGTCCGGTGTCACCCAGGCTGCTGAGCAGGCTGCCGCGTACGCCGCGGCGCACCCAGACGTTGGTGACGCCGACGTCGTGGAGCCGTCGTGCAGCACGCGTGATGTCGGCGCGGGTCTGCGGCACGGCCTCCCCCACGATGGCGGACAGCTCGTCGAGGTTGGGCGTCAGCGCCAGCAGGGGGCGCTGCGGCGACAGCAGGTGCGCCAGCGGCCGGGCCTTGGCCACGCTGACGGGGTCCATCACCACCGGGACCTTCACCGCCGCAGCGAAGTCGAGCAGCCAGGCGGCGGGCGCCTCCGGGATGTTGCCGTCCAGCACCAGGAGGTCGGCATGGCTGAGCAGGTCGCGCGAGCGCATCAGCTGACGGACGGTCAACCGGTCGGTGGCCCTCATGTTCGACACCGCGACCACCAGCTCGCCAGAGGCGTCGAGCACGGCGAGGTAGCTGCCGGTGGGGTCGTCCGAGGCGATCATGTGGTCGACGACCACGCCTGCGGCACGGGTGGCCGCGACGATCTCGTCGCCGAAGGCGTCGTGGCCGACCGGGGCCACGAGGTGCGTCGGGCTGCCCAGCCGGGCGAGGTTCTCCGCGATGTTGCGCCCCACGCCCCCGGGGGTGCTGATGGCCGCTCCGGGGTTGGAGGTGCGCAGCTCGATGGCGTGGCTGGAGTGGGCCTTGATGTCCATGTTGGCGCCGCCCACCACCACCACGGAGTGTGCCTCCGGGCGAACCACGTAACCCCGCCCGAGGATGGCTCCCTTGCGGGTGAGGTTGGACAGGTGCACGGAGACGGCTGCCTTCGTCGAACCCGTCCGCTCCGCGATGGCTGCCGCGTCCAGGAGGGGCTCAGCCCGCAGCAGGTCGACGATGTCCCGTTCGCGTTCGGTAAGGGTCATGCTTGGAATATTAAAGCATCCTTGGTTCTCCAAGCAAATGTCTCCCAGCACGTGGTAGGAAAGCAGACCTCTCGAAAGCAGTTGGTCCACCACCAGGTGGGCCGACACGCAGGTGGCCCGGCATCTCAAGGATGCCGGGCCACAGGGACCTCTGGTGGCGACTCAGGCGGGGTGTGCCAGGTGACCGTGACTGCGCCGCGAGAACGCGGCGGCACCGGCACCGGCCAGGGCAAGACCGGCAAGCAGGCCGGCGCCCAGCTGCAGGTACTCGACGGTGCCGCCGTCGCCTCGGGTCGGCCCGGAGCTGGTGTCCACGAGGGTGGTACCCCCCTCGTAGCAGGAGGTGGAGCAGTACTGCTCTGTCGGATCGCCGTTTCCGGGGACCTCGCGGGCGCTGGCCGGACCGGCCATCGAGAGGGCGATGAGTCCGGTGGCTCCGAGGATGGAGGCCGACCGGCGAATGCTGGTGGTGTGCGACATGGTCCTGATCCTTTGCTTGAGCTGGTGCTTCGTTGCCGGACGGGTTGTCCACGACCTTTGTCGCATCGACCGGTACCGAGGCAGCGCCGACCGGGTATCAGCCGGGTATCGGGACCGTTGACGGGGTACCAGTGGAGGGTCACATTCAAGGTGTGCGCATCGCGGTGCTCGGCCCCCTCGAGGTCGACGAAGGACGGATCCTGCTGGCCCCCCGGGACCAGGTGGTCCTCGAGGCCCTGGCCGCCCGCCCCGGTGAGACCGTGCGGGCCGAAGCCCTTGCGGACGCCCTGTGGGGCGAACACCTCCCGCCCTCGTGGCCCAAGGTGGTCCAGGGGTGCGTCTCCCGCCTGCGCAAGGCGCTCGGGTCCCCGGCGATCACGACGTCCGGCGCGGGCTACCGGCTGGTCCTGCACCGGGACGACTTCGACCACCTCTGCTTCGAGGACCTGCTGCTGCGCGCCGGCCAGCTGCTCGCCACCGGCGAGCCGGAGCGTGCGCGGTACGCCAGCGGGCAGGCGCTCGGCCTGTGGCGAGGAGACCCACTGGAACGGCTCACCGAGTGGGAGTCGGGCCGGATCGAGTCGGAGCGGCTCGGCGAGCGCCGCCGCGACGGGGAGGACCTCTATGCCGAGTCCGCGATCCGGGCCGGGCGCCACCAGGAGGTGCTCGCTGAGCTGCACCGCATGGTCGCCCAGCAGCCCACCCGCGAACGTCGGTGGGGGCTGCTCGCCCTCGCGCAGTACCAGGCGGGCCGACAGGCGGAGGCCCTCGGCACCCTGCAACGCGCCCGCGCCACCCTCGTCAACGAGTTCGGCCTCGACCCGGGACCACAGCTCGCCGAGCTCGAGAAGGCGATCCTGCGTCAGGACCCGGCGCTCGTTGCAGCCGATGCCGTACCAGCGACAGCCGCGGTCTGTCCCTACCTCGGACTGGTCGCCTACGACGTCGGTGACGCCCCGGCATACTTCGGCCGCGAAGCGGATGTGGTGGCCTGTCTGCAACGGCTCGACGAGGTGGGCGTCCTGGCCGTGGTGGGGCCATCCGGATGTGGCAAGTCGTCCCTGATCCGGGCCGGCGTGGCCTCGGCCCTGGTACGCGACGGCCACGCCCTCACGATCGTCACGCCCGGAGCCCACCCCGAGGAGGTCCTGGCCCTGGCACCGCCCGGGGCAGGCGCCGTGTTCGTCGTCGACCAGTGCGAGGAGGCCCTGGCCCTGGACGAGACGGCCGCCGAGCGGGAGGCCTTCTTCGCCGGGCTGGTCGCCTTCTCCGGACAGGGGCGACTCGTCATCTCCCTGCGCGCCGACCGTCTCGGCGAGCTCGCCGCCCACCCCGAGTTCGCCCACCTCGCGGAGAAGGGGCTCTACCTGCTCGGCGGCATGGGCCCGGCCGCGCTGCGGAGCGCCATCGAGGGCCCCGCGGCGCAGGCGGGGCTGAGGCTGGAGCCGGGGCTGGTCGACCTGCTGGTGCGCGAGGCCGAGGGTTCGCCCGGGGCCCTGCCGCTGCTCTCGCACGTGCTGCGCCAGACGTGGCGGCGCCGCGAGGGCGACACCCTGACCGTGCAGGGGTATGCCGCGACCGGAGGTGTGCGCGAAGCCGTCGCCCAGTCCGCCGAGCGGCTCTACCGCGACCTGACCCCGACCCAGCAGGGCATGCTCCGCGACCTCATGGTGCGGCTGGTCTCGTCGGACGACGCCGGTGAACCGGTCCGCACCCGGGTTTCGCGACGGATCGCGGCCTCGGACGACGAGCACACCGCGGTGGTCGAGGCGCTGGTAGGAGCTCGGCTGCTGAGCAGCGACGGCGACACCGTGGAAATCGCCCACGAGTCCTTGGCCGTCGCGTGGCCGCGGCTGCGATCGTGGCTGGACGACGACGTCGACGGACTGCGGATCATGCGCCACCTCACCGTCGCCGCCGAGAGCTGGGACGAGCTCGGGCGACCCGACAGCGAGCTCTACCGCGGGGTCCGGCAGGCCCGGGCCGCCGAGTGGCGACGAGGCCACGACCCGGAGCTGACTCCCGCGGAGCGAGCCTTCCTCGACGCCTCGGCCGAGCTGGCCGAGACCGAACAGCGCGCCACGGAGGAACAGGTCCGCCGGGAACGCCGCTCCAACCAGCGGCTTCGCGCCGGCCTCGCAGCGGTCGCCGTGCTGCTCGCGGTGGCGATCGTCGCGGGCGCGCTGGCGAAGACCGCCGCAGACAAGGCCGACCAAGAGAGTGTGCGAGCCGAGCAGCAGTCGCGGGTGGCAGACGCGCGGCGCCTGGGCTCCGAGGCGTTGCGAAACTCCGCACCAGACCTCGCTCTGCTGCTCGCGGTGGCCGGGGCCCGACTCCATGACTCCCCCGACACACGGAGCAACCTCGCCGCCGTCCTCGAGCGCGCGCCCGAGCTGATCGGCGTCAGCAAGGTTCTCCACCCGATTGCCCTGACGGTGCGACCCGACGGACGAGCCGTGGCCGTCACGGGCTGGGACATCGGAGTGACCCTTGTGAGCACCGAGACCCGCAAGGAAGTGGCACGCAACCACGACATTCCCCTCTATGGCGTGCGTTTCAACCCGAACGGCACCCAGCTCGCCGCTGCGGTCAACGTGAGCATGCCGAGTGGTGAACGCCGAGTCGACCCCCTACCCCTCCGGATGCTCGACCCCCGGACCGCGGCCCTGGCCCCCACGCAGCTGGGCGGCATGCCCAAGGGACGAGTGGTGCATGAGCAGCTCGCCTTCAGCAACAGCGGCCACTGGCTCGTGGCCGGCTTCATCCACCCGACCCAGCTGGACGAAGAGACGTCGCTCAGGGTGTGGGACACCCACAATCTCGCGCATGCGGCGGCGGCGTTCACCGTCCCGTTCATCGTCGGCCGCCTCACTGTCAGCGACGACGGCACGAGGGTCTACGCCTCGGCGGGCGACCGGGTCCTCGCCCTCGACGTGGCCGCGGGTCGCGAGATCAGATCTGCGCCGGGCGACGGGGACGTCGCCCTCAGCCCCGACGGTTCGACCCTGGCGGTGGTCCGGGGAAGCCAGATCGCGTTGCTCGACCCGACACGGCTGACGCTGAAGTCGGTGATCGAGGAGGAAGCCGGCATCGGCGAGCTCGCGTTCTCACCGACGGGCGACCAGCTCGGCTACGAGGTCGGCGACGACACCCTGGTCGTGCGATCACTCGCAAACCCCGACGCGCCCGGCGTGCGTCTCAGCCCGAAGAGAGGCCCGGGCGGGATCGGCTTCAGCCCCGACGGGCGGACGCTGTACAGCAGGGGCGATGACCGGCTGCTGATGTGGGACCTCGTGGGCGACCGCCGCTTCGTGCGCTCCGTCCTCGTCGAACCGCAGCGGCACTCGGACAGAGTCGGCACCATGGTCTCGCCCGACGGGCGGACCGTGGCAAACCTTATCGGCGGTGAACCGGAGTCGTTCGCCGTCCAGTTCCTCGACGTCAAGTCCGGCACCCGGACCCCGCTGTCCGCCTTCCGAGAGAGCAGCACCTACACCGCCGAGCTCTCCTGGCGGCCGGACAGCCGGGTGCTCGCCAGCGTCCAGAACGACCAGTGGGTCGACCTGTGGGACGCAGTCACCGGGCGGGCTGCGGGCCAGCACCGCGTGCCCGACCGCTACGGAGTCGTCGAGTCGGTGAAGTTCAGCGGCGACGGCACCCGACTGGTGGTGGGAACACACCACGGCTGGGTCTACACCGTCGACGCCAGCACCCTGGAGATCGTCGGCAAGCCTGTGCAGGTGAAGGCTGACGTTCCCGTGCGTGGCATCGCCGCGAACGCCGAGGGCGCTCGGGCGCTCGTGTGGATCGACAGCAAGCTCCGGCTGCTGGACCTCCTGCAGGGGCGAGTGCTCGAGATCGCCGATCCTGGCCTTGACGTCCATGAATGGGAATGGGTCCCCGACGGCAAGACCGTCGTCGTGGTCGGCAGCGACCCGTCCCGGGACGGCCAGGGCACGGTTGCCTTCCTGGATCCGAAGAGCCTCTCGACGAGGTCCAGGACAACGGGACCCAATATTGCCGCCGGGGGGGCCATCCAGTTCTCCCCCGATGGAGAGCGGTTCACGACGTCCGGGTCAGGCCGGGTGGGGCTCTGGGACGTGCGGACGCGTGACTCCCTCGGTTTCGTGCCCACCGAGGGTGAAAACCACGCAGGGTTCGCCCACGGGACCTCCGAGATACTCATCGCCTCGGTGGACGGGGAGGTCTCGATCTGGGACCCGCGGCCCGAGGCAGCACGAGAGGCGGCGTGCCGCATTGCCGGGCGGGACCTGACAGACCAGGAGCGGCGCAGCTACCTCCCAGGCCGCGAACGCGTGAAGGTCTGTTGACCCGCTTCTGACGCAGGGCCGGGGCGATGAGCGACGTTCGCCCGACTCCCGCCCGGCTCAGCGGTTTCGGCGCCCCGAGCCTGGCGGTATCACGGCGGTAACGCGGCGGTTGACGGCGGACCAGCATGGGTCGACCGTCAGGGGTATGGGTATCGGCGTCCTCGGCCCACTGGAGCTCGACGGAGCGGAGTCCGCTCTCGGGCTGCGAGACCGCGTCGTGCTGCAGGCACTCGCTGTGCGCCACGGACTGCCGGTCAGCGCCGACACCCTCGCCGAGGCGCTGTGGGGCGAGAGCCCTCCGAGCTCCTGGACCAAGATCGTCCAGGGATGCGTCGTCCGACTGCGCAAGGCACTGGGCGCTGACACCATCGAGACCTCGACCCAGGGCTACCGGCTCCAGGTCCACCGTGACCACCTCGACCACGTCCGCTTCGAACACCTCCTGGACCGCGGCCGTCAGCTGACGGGCGCCCGCGAACCCGACCGCGCGGCATACCTATTGCGTGAGGCGCTCGAGCTCTGGCGAGGCGAGCCCTTCGCCGAGCTGGTCGAGTGGGCGCCGGGTCGGGCGGAAGCCGAGCGGCTCGTCGAGCTGCGGCACGACGCCGAGGACCTGCTCACCGAAGCCCAGCTGCTTGCCGGGAGGCACGGCGACGTCCTGGGTGAGCTGCACCGCATGGTCACCCAGCAACCCACCCGTGAGCGGCGGTGGGGCCTCCTCGCCCTCGCGCAGTACCAAGCCGGCCGCCAGGCGGAGGCCCTTGCGACGCTCCAACGCGCCCGCGCCACCCTCGTCAACGAGTTCGGACTCGACCCGGGACCACAGCTCGCCGAGCTCGAGAAGGCGATCCTGCGCCAGGACCCCGCACTGGTCACCCAGGGCGCCGCACCCGTGACGGAGGCGGTCTGTCCCTACCTCGGACTGGTCGCCTACGACGTCGATGACGCCCCGGCATACTTCGGCCGCGAGGCGGACGTGGTGGCCTGTCTGCAACGGCTCGACGCGGTCGGCGTCCTGGCCGTCGTGGGGCCGTCCGGATGTGGCAAGTCCTCGCTGATCCGGGCAGGGGTGGCCGCGGCGCTGGTGCGCGACGGCCACAACCTGAAGATCGTCACGCCCGGAGCCCACCCGGAGGAGGTGCTGGCCCAGGCGCCCTCGCGGCCCGGCGCGGTGTTCGTGGTCGACCAGTGCGAGGAAGCCCTGAGCCTGCCGGAGGCCTCCCCGGAGCGCGAAGCGTTCTTCGCGGGACTGGTCCAGTTCGCTGCCCGTGGTCGGCTCGTCCTCTCGCTGCGCGCGGACCGGCTCGGGGAGCTCGCTGTGCATCCCGAGTTCGCGCACCTGGCGGAGAAGGGGCTCTACCTGTTGGGCGGCATGGGAGCTGTCGAGCTGCGCAGCGCGATCGAGGGTCCTGCCGCGCAGGCGGGGCTGAGGCTGGAGCCGGGGCTGGTGGACCTGCTGGTGCGCGAGGTCGAGGGGTCGCCGGGGGCACTGCCCCTCCTGTCTCACGTGTTGCGCCAGACGTGGCGGCGCCGCGAGGGCGACACCCTGACCGTGCAGGGGTATGCCGCGACCGGAGGTGTGCGCGAAGCCGTCGCCCAGTCCGCCGAACGGCTCTACCGCGAGCTGTCCGTGAGTCAGCAGGGCATGCTCCGCGACCTGATGGTGCGGCTGGTCTCGTCGGACGATGCCGGTGAACCCGTGCGCACCCGGGTTTCGCGACGGATCGCGGCCTCGGACGAGGAGCACACCGCGGTGGTGGAGGCCCTGGTGGGCGCTCGACTGCTCAGCAGCGACGGCGACACCGTCGAGATCGCCCACGAGTCCTTGGCCGTCGCGTGGCCGCGGCTGCGGTCGTGGCTGGACGACGACGTCGACGGACTGCGGATCATGCGCCACCTCACCGTGGCCGCCGAGAGCTGGGACCAGTTGGCACGACCTGACAGCGAGCTCTACCGCGGGGTCCGGCAGGCCCGCGCAGCGGAATGGCGACGAGGCCACGACCCGGAGCTGACGCCTCCGGAGCGGGCCTTCCTCGACGCCTCGGCCGAGCTGGCCGAGACCGAGCAGCGCGCCACGGAGGAACAGGTCCGCCGGGAACGCCGCTCCAACCAGCGGCTCCGTGCCGGCCTCGCAGCAGTCGCGGCACTGCTCGCGGTGGCGATCGTCGCCGGCGCACTGGCCAAGACCGCCGCAGACCGGGCCGACCAGCAGTCGACCGTGGCCGACGCACGACGTCTCGGCGCCGAGGCGATCCGTGCGCCCAACATGGACGTGGCGCTGCTCCTGGCGGTCGCCGCGACCCGGCTCGACGACTCCCCCGACACGCGAACCAACCTCAGCGCCGTGCTGGACCGCTCGCCCGACCTCATCGGCACGGCGGGGGTGCTCTCGCCGAATGCGGTATCGGTGCGGCCGGACGGGCGGACCGTGGCAGTCGGCGGAAACACCACCGGAGTCACCGTCTTCGACGCCGTCACTCGAGCCGAGGTCGCTCGCAACCACGACCTGCCCGCCCGGGCGGTCCGCTTCAACCCCGACGGCTCCCAGCTGGTGGCCTCGGTCAACCCCTGGACGAAAACAGGGGAGCGTAGCGTCGACCCGGTCCCCCTGCGGATGCTCGACCCCGAGACGGCCGCGCTGTCCGACACCCAGCTGGGCGGCATGCCCATCGGACGGGTGGTCCACGGCAGCTTCGGCTTCAGTCACAACGGTCGCTGGCTGGCAGCAGGGTTCATCCACCCGGTTGAGACGGACGAGGACACCTGGTTCCGGGTGTGGGATACCCGGGCCCTCGATCGCCCGGTGGCGGCCTTCACTGCCCACCTGCTGACCCAGGCCGGACTCGCCGTGAGCGACGACGGCAGGCGCCTGTTCTCGAACGCCTATGACAACAGCATCCATGCGTTCGACGTGAAGACCGGCCGGGAGTTCGGCGCCATGTCAGCCAACGGCGCGTTCGCCCTCAGCCCCGATGGCTCGACTCTCGCCGTGGCCCGTGACAACCAGCTGGCCCTGCTCGACCCCAAGTCGCTGAAGGTGCGGTCCGCGATCGACGAGGGTGGCGAGGTGGACAGCGTCGTGTACTCGCCCAAGGGGGACCTGCTCAGCTACATGGTCGGCGAGACTCTCGTGGTGTCACCGGTAGGCATTGCTGGAGGAACGCACGTCCGGTGGGATGGGGTAGGGGGCTCTGCGGAGTTCAGCCCGGACGGACGGACCATCTGGACCACGCGGGGCGAGCTGCTGATGGCCTACGACCTCGTGGGCGATCGCCGCTTCGTGCGCTCTGTGTCCGTCCAACCGCATCCCGCCTCGGCACGGCTCGAGTACCCGGCGGTGTCTCCCGACGGGCAGAAGGTTGGGTACCTCGTCTCCGACGGCGAGGAGTCGTTCGGCGTGCAGTTCCTCGACGTGTTGTCGGGGACCTGGACTCCGCCATCGGCGTTGAGACCGAGCAATGCGTACTTCTCCGACCTCGCGTGGCGGACGGACAGCGCGGTCTTGGCCAGCGACTGGAACGACAAGTGGGTCGACCTGTGGGACGGGGTCACCGGGAAGGCTGCGGGGAGGCACCGGGTGCCCGACCGCTTCGGAGTCGCCGACTCGGTCAGGATCAGCGGAGACGGCACACGACTCGTGGTGGGAACGCACAAGGGCTGGGCGTACTCCGCCGACGCCACCACGCTGCAGATCCTCGGCAAGCCCGTTCAGGTGAAGGCCGACCTGCCCACCTATGGCCTCGCCACGAACCGTGACGGCACGCAGGCGCTGGTGCGGGTCGACAACGAGGTGCGGTTGTTGGACCTCATGCAGGGGCGGGTGACCAAGACTGCGGAGCTCGACTTCTTCCCCGAGTTCTGGGCGTGGACGCCCGATCAGACGGACATCGTCGTCGTCGGGAGCCTCCAGTCCATGGGCGGCGGTGCCATCGTGCTCCTGGGCCCGAGCGACCTGTCCATCAGGGTCAAGAAGTCCGGGCCGAACCTGATCTGGGGCGGGATCCATTTCTCACCAGAGGGAGATCGGTTCATGACCACCGGGCTGGACCGCGCCGGCCTCTGGGACGTGGCGACGGCGAGCCTGTTGGGCTCGGTCGGTATCGAGGGCACCAGCTACGCAGGGTTTGCCCACGGCACCTCGGAGGTGCTCATCGCCTCGCCGGACGGAAAGGTCTCCCTCTGGGACCCACGGCCCGAGACCGCGGTCAAGGCCGCCTGCCGGATCGCGGGACGCGACCTGACCGACGAGGAATGGCGCACCTACCTGCCCGACCGCGAACGCGTGAAGGTCTGCTGAGACAGTGGGAATCGGCGTCCTGGGTCCACTGGAGCTCGACGGAGCGGAGTCCGCTCTCGGGCTGCGAGACCGCGTCGTGCTGCAGGCCCTGGCCGTGCGTCACGGCCGACCGGTGAGTGCTGACACCCTCGCCGAGGCACTGTGGGCCGACGACCCTCCGACCTCGTGGACCAAGGTCGTACAGGGCTGCGTCGTCCGGCTGCGCAAAGCGCTCGGCGCCGACACCATCGAGACCTCGACGCAGGGCTACCGGCTCCAGGTCCACCGTGACCACCTCGACCACCTGCGATTCGAACACCTCCTGGAGCGGGCGCGTCAGCTGACGGCTGGCGGCGAACCGGACCGCGCGGCATACCTGTTGCGTGAGGCGCTCGAGCTCTGGCGAGGCGAGCCGTTCGCCGAGCTGGTCGAGTGGGCGCCCGGGCGCGCGGAGGCCGAGCGGCTGGTCGAGCTGCGGCACGACGCCGAGGACCTGCTCACCGAGGCGCAGCTGCTGGCCGGACACCACCGCGAGGCCATCGCGCCGGCGCTGCGCCTCGTCCACGAGCAGCCGATGCGCGAGCGCCGCTGGGGGCTGCTCGCGTTGGCGCAGTACCAGGGCGGCCGCCAGGGCGACGCCCTGCAGACCCTGCAGCAGGCCCGCCGGGTGCTGGTCGACGAGCTCGGCCTGGACCCCGGTGACGACCTCGTCGCGCTCGAGCGGGCCATCCTCAACCAGGACCCCTCCCTCGCCGTCGCGGCAGCCATCCCCGAGGCGACGTCCGAGTGCCCCTACCTGGGGCTGGTGGCCTACGACGTCAGCGACGCCGCGGCCTTCTTCGGGCGGGAGGAGGTGACGGCAGCCTGTCTGCGCCGCCTCGACCAGGCCGGCGTTCTCGCCGTGGTGGGACCGTCTGGATCGGGCAAGTCGTCGCTCGCCCGGGCCGGCGTGGCCGCCGCCCTGGAACGCGACGGCCGGGTCGTGCACGTGCTCACACCGGGCATCCACCCGATGAAGGCCCTGAGCGGCGTCCCCACCCGTCCGGGCACGGTGCTCGTCGTGGACCAGTGCGAGGAGGTGCTCGCCGTCGACGAGGCCTCGCCGGAGCGATCCGAGTTCTTCGCGGCCCTGGTCGAGTTCGCCCAGCGCCACCCGCTGGTGGTCACGTTGCGCGCGGACCGGCTGGGTGAGCTGTCTCCCCACGGCGACTTCGCACGCCTCGTCGAGTCTGGCCTCTACCTGCTGGGCCCGATGACCGAGCCCGACCTGCGACGGGCCATCGAGGGCCCCGCCGCCCAGGCGGGACTGCGGCTCGAACCGGGGCTGGTCGACCTGCTCGTGCGCGAGGTCGTGGGGCAGCCCGCCGCACTCCCGCTCCTGTCCCACGTGCTTCGCCAGACGTGGCGCCACCGCGAGGGCGGCACCCTGACGGTCGAGGGGTACGCCGCGACGGGTGGCCTTCGCGAGGCGGTGGCGCAGTCCGCAGAGGGGGTCTTCCGCGCACTGGACCCGGAGCGCCAGGCGATGCTCCGGGACCTGATGCTGAGGCTGGTGACACCTGACGAGGGCGGCGACCCGGTGCGCACCCGGGTTCCTCGTCGGTCGGTCACCGGGGACGAGCAACACCAGAAGCTGGTGGAGCAGCTGGTCGGAGCTCGGCTCTTGGCCACGGACGGTGACACCGTGGAGATCGCGCACGAGTCTCTCGCGGCGGCGTGGCCGCGCCTGCGGTCGTGGCTGGATGAGGACGTCGACGGGTTGCGCACGCTACGCCACCTCACGGTCGCGGCCGAGAGCTGGGACGAGCTCGGTCGCCCCGACAGCGAGCTGTACCGCGGCGTCCGCCAGGCGCGCGCGGCTGAATGGCACCAGCGGGCCAGTGCCACGCTGACGGACATCGAACGTGACTTCCTGCACGACTCCGCTGCGCTGGCGGAGAAGGAGCAACGGGCCACCGAGGCGCAGGTGCGGCGGGAGCGGCAGCTCAACCAGCGGCTCCGCCTCGGTCTGGCGGCTGTCGCGGCCCTGCTGGCCGTCGCGATCGTCGCCGGGGCTGTGGCGTTCACCGCCCGGGACAAAGCCGACCGCCAAGCCGCGGCGGCGTCCGCGAAGGCGCGTGCCGCGGACGCCCGTCGTCTCGGTGCGGAGGCACTGCGGTCCGACGAGGTCGACCGGTCGCTGCTCCTCGCCGCGGCGGGGGTCTCGCTGGACGACTCCGTGGACACGCGGACGAACCTGCTGGCCACCCTCGACCGCGCCCCGGCGCTCACCGGAAGCGCTCGAAGCGCCGGCAGGATCTTCCACCTGGCGGTCAACACCGCAACGGACCAGGTGGCGGTCATGGCCGCTGACGGCACCGGACTCGAGCTCTATGACGGACCGACCCTGCGCCGTGTCTCGCTGCCGGAGAAGCTCGTCGGCGGATCGGTCGTGGCCCGACCGGATGGTCAGGGCTACGCGGTGACGATCTCGGGCGACCTGGTCGAGGACGGGAAGGAGCCGCCCGTCCTGCTGCTGGACCGAACCGGCGCCCGGTCCGCGGTCCAGCTGGGGGGCATCCCCGCCCGGTACCAGGTCCTCGACATGGGCTTCCCCCGCCGCTGGTACCTCGGCTACTCCCCCACCAGTCGATGGTTCGCGGTGTCCCTCGTGCGCATGCCGGAGGACGGACGCACCCTCACCTTCGTCTGGGACCTCAAGTCCCCCAGCCGGCCGGTGGCACGGCTCGAGCTCGGGTGGGTGGGCAGCGCGGCGACCATCAGCCCGGACGGGCGCACCTTGTTCTCGGGCGCCTACGGCCTGGACCTCGTGCCCGGTGGAAAGGGCCGCCTCCTCGTCACCGACCTCCCCAGCGGGACGACGCGCCGGGCCCTGGCCCCGGCCGACCTCGCGGTCCGTCAGCTGGACGACGTGCTGGCGCAGAGCCCGGACGGCCGGACCCTGGCGGTGGGTGCCGGTGTCGAGGTGGTCCTGGTGGACACCGCCACCCTGAAGGCGCGAGCTCACCTCTCCGGACAGGGCGCGACCCAGGCCCTGGCCTTCTCGCCGGACGGCACCCACCTGGCGGCGAGCGGCGACCGCCTGACGGTGTGGGACCTGAGTGGTGACGATCCGGTGGAGGTGCTTGCCCAGGACGGGGACGCCGACGACCCTGCGTTCAGCCGCGACGGGAAGACCCTCTACACCAAGACCATCGGGGGACTCATCCAGGCGTGGGACCTCGCCGGCAGCCGCCGCTTCCTCCGGGCGGGGCCCAGTGAGCATCTGGACTGGCCCGACTACTGGGGCCGGTTCTCCCCTGACCGGTCCAAGGTCGCCTACGTGCGAAACGGACCTCGGTTCCGCGTCCGTGACGTCACGACCGGCAAGCTCGGTCCGGAGGTCGCCCCCGCCATGGCGCAGGGGGGCTACATGGACATCGCCTGGCACCCCGACAGCACCATCCTCAACATGACCTCCGGTGACCCGTCGGTCCGGACCTGGGACAGCACCACAGGCCGTCAGCTCGCCGAACGACGGCTTGCACCCGCTCCGTCCGACGAAGCTGCCGCCGTCGCCTTCTTCAGCCTCGACGGGAAGTACCTGCTCGTCGGCAGCAGTGCGGGGCGGCTCCACGTGCTCGACGCCCACACGCTCGTCCCCACCCGAAAACCGATCCAGGTGTACAAGAAGGCGAAAGGCGAGCCTGATCCGCAAGCCGTCGAGAACTTCGTCCCGAGCGGGGACCACCACACGGCATACCTCAACGACGCCATCGTGGACTATGTCGCCGGGACGGTCCGTCCGATGCCGGACCTCGGCTTCCCGGTGGTGGACCTGTATCCCTCGCCCGACGGAAAGCGCTTGATCGTGGGCACCGGCCCGACCGGGACCGGGTTGCTCGACGCCACGACGATGACGTGGATCTCCCGACCGAGCGCGGCCCAGGCCGGGCTGGTGGGTTACCTGACTTCGTGGAGCGAGGACGGGGCGCTGGTCGCCAGTGTCAACGACGGCCACCTGAGCTACTGGGACGGACGGAAGGGCACCTTCCTCGGCACGGCGAGCGTGCCGTCGCCAGGGGCCCCGGCCTTCTCCGCGGACGACAGACGACTCCAATTCGCGGGCGACGACGGCTCCCTCCTCAGCTGGGACCTCGACCCCCGCTCGTGGGTCGCGGCAGCCTGCCGGCTCGCAGGACGCGCCCTGACCGAGCAGGAGTGGCACAACTACCTGCCGGAACGCTCGTTCCAGCCGGTCTGCGCCTCCTGACCAAGCAGAATGCCAGTGTGGCGCTCGCCGTCTGCCTCCTCTTCGACCCGGACACCGACCGGGCGATCCGACAGCTCTGGACGGCGCTGGAGGACGCCGGGATCGGCACGTTGCTGAGCCACACCCACCAGCGCCACGTGCCACACCTTTCGTATGCCGTGCTCCGCACCTTCGACGTCGAGGCGGTGGCCGGGGTTGTCGGAGGTCTTGCCGGTGGCCCGGCCCTCGACCTGCGGTTCGACGCCGTGGGGCTGTTCACCCGTGGGCGAGGCGCACTGTTGACGCCGGCCACCCGGGCGCTGCTCGACCGCCACCAGGCCGTGGTCACGGCCGTCAACGGCACCGGGGCGGATCTGCACTGGCACTACCGGCCGGGGCGATGGATTCCCCACTGCAGCCTCACCACCGGGACCAGCCAGGAGCTTCTGCCCACCGCCGCTGTCCGCGCCTTCGACGTGCTGCCCCTGGTCGGGCGGGCGGAGTCGGCAGCGCTGATCGACAGCGGCACCGGCCAGCGCTGGCCACTCGCCACCCTCCCCTGACCCCTTGCCGGTGTCGCCCTCGTGCTCCGCCGGTGTCAACCCGGTGTCAGGCCTGTTGACGCCACCGTTGGGGAGGGTCACTGTCGGGACATGCGCATCGCGCTGCTCGGATCCTTGCAGGTCAACGACGGTCGGACGACTCTCGGTCCGCGCGACCGCGTCATCCTCCAAGCCCTGGCCACCCGACCCGGCACCGAGCTCAGTGCCGAGGCTCTCGCGGAGACGCTGTGGGGCGAGGACCTGCCCGGGACCTGGCAGAAGGTCGTGCAGGGCTGCATCGTCAGGCTTCGCAAGTCCCTCGGCGCGGAGGCGATCCAGACTTCACCGCGTGGCTACCGCTTGGTCCTGCACCAGGACGAGGTGGACCACCTCCACTTCGAGCACCTCCTCTCTCGGGCTCGCGAGCTGCTGGCGAACGGGGAGCCCGAGCGGGCCCTCTACGTGTCGGGACAGGCCCGGGAGCTCTGGCGCGGGGAGCCGCTCGTCGACCTCGCGGACTGGGGCCCCGGCAGGGTCGAGGCCGAGCGGCTCGTCGAGCTCTGGCGCGACGCCGAGGATCTCCACGCGGAAGCGGGCCTGAGGTCCGGTCGCTACCAGGACGTCCTCGGAGACGCCCTGCGCATGGTCGCCGAGCAGCCGACCCGCGAACGGCGCTGGGGCCTCCTGGCCCTCGCGCAGTACCAGGCGGGCCGACAGGGGGATGCCCTCCAGACACTGCACCGCGCCAAGGCAACCCTCGTCAACGAGCTGGGCCTCGACCCCGGCCCAGAGCTCGCCCAGCTGGAGCAGGCGATCCTGCGCCAGGACCCTTCGCTGGCCGCCGAGACGGTCCTGCCGCCAACCAGTGCCGAGTGCCCCTACCTGGGCCTGGTTGCCTACGACGTCGCCGACGCCCCGGCGTTCTTCGGTCGCGAAGCCGACATCTCCGCCTGCCTGCGGCGCCTTGACGAGGGCCACGTCCTCGCCGTGGTCGGGCCTTCTGGATGTGGCAAGTCATCCTTGGCCCGTGCCGGCGTCGCCGCCGCGCTGGAGCGGGACGGACGCAGGGTCAGGGTGTTCTCTCCCGGCATTCACCCCACCGACTCACTGGCCGCCACGAACCCCCGCGCGACCGACGTCCTCGTCGTCGACCAGTGCGAGGAGGCTCTCGCGCTCGACCCCGACTCGAGCGAGCGCACGGAGTTCTTCGACCAGCTCGTCGCCTTCGCCACGCGAGGGCGCGGCGTCCTGGTCATCTCGATCCGGGCGGACCGGCTCGGCGAGCTCTCCGCTCACCCGGAGTTCGCCCGACTCGTCGAACGCGGGTTGTACCTGCTCGGTGGCATGACCCAGCCCGACCTGCGGCTCGCGATCGAGGGGCCAGCAGCGCAGGCGGGACTGCGGCTCGAGCCCGGCCTCGTCGACCTGCTCGTCCGCGAGGTCCAGGACGAACCGGCTGCCCTCCCGCTGCTGTCCCACGTCCTGCGCCAGACCTGGAAACGACGCGAGGGCCAGACGCTGACCGTCGCCGGCTACACCGCCACGGGCGGTATCCGGGAGGCGGTCTCCCAGTCGGCCGAGGGCCTCTTCCGCGACCTCACGCCCGGGCAGCAGGGAGTGCTCCGCGACCTCATGGTGCGGCTCGTCGCCCCCGACGACCTCGGCGAACCGGTGCGACAGCGGGTCCCACGCCGTTCGGTCGCCACCGACGAAGACCACACCCTGCTGATCGAGCGGCTGGTTGGCGCCCGCCTGCTCAGCACCGACGGCGAGACAGTGGAGATCGCCCACGAGGCGTTGGCCATGGCGTGGCCGCGGCTGCGGTCGTGGCTGGACGACGACGTCGACGGACTGCGCATCATGCGCCACCTCTCGGTCGCGGCAACCAGCTGGGACGACCTCGGCCGCCCCGACAGCGAGCTCTACCGGGGCGTGCGCCAGGCGCGAGCAGTCGAGTGGCGCGACGGTGCCAACCCGTCCCTCACCACCGCAGAGCAGGACTTCCTGACGGCGGGGGCCGCTCTTGCCGACACCGAACAGCGTGCGACCGAGGAACAGGTGCGACGCGAACGCCGCTCCAACCAGCGTCTCCGCGCCGGGCTGGCTGCCGTCGCCGCCTTGCTGGCCGTCGCCATCGTGGCCGGGGCGCTGGCCAAGACCGCCGCGGACCGGGCGGACCAACAGGCCCTCGTGGCCGACGCCCGACGCCTCGGGGCCGAGGCGCTGCGGACCGACGACCTCGACCGCTCCCTGCTGCTCGCCGCCGCGGCGGTCACGCTCGACGACACGGTGGACACCCGGAACGCGCTGTTGGCGACCCTGGACCGGGCCCCGGCGCTGATCGGCAGCGTGCGCAGCAGAGGTCGCGTCTTCAGCATGGACGTCAACAACTCCACCGGCCAGGTCGCGACCGCCGCGTCCGACGACGTGGGGCTCGAGCTGCGCGACGGCCGGACCCTGGACCCGGTCTCCACCCCGGCGAAGATCCTCGGGGTCGCGGTGGCCGCCAGCCCGGACGACGGTCGCTACGCCGTGTCGATGTGGACGGACCTGGTCGAGAGCGGCGGCGAGCCCCCCGTCGTCCTCCTCGAGAAGTCCGGAGCTCGGTCTGCCACGCAGCTCGGCGGCTTCCCGCCCGGGTACCACGCGTTCCAGAACCTGGGGTTCAGCCCCAACGGCCGCTGGCTGGTGGTCTCCATGTCGCACCTGCACGGCGAGAAGGGAGACGTCACCGCAGTGTGGGACCTGCGCTCGCCGGCCCAACCCGTGGCAACCCTGCAGCTGGGCGACGGGGTAGTCCCGAATGTCAGTCCCGACGGCCGCACCCTCTACTCGACCAACCCGGGCGGCGGACGGCTGGTGGTGACCGAGCTCCCGAGCGGCCGGACGCGACGGGTGATCGAGGCCCGTGATCTCGGCGTGCGCCAGCTCGAGGAGTCGCTGGTGCTGAGCCCGAACGGTCGGCTGCTGGCCGTCGGTGCCGGGGTGGAGACCGTCCTGGTGGACACTGCCACGCTCCGGCCGCAGACCTACCTGTCCGGACAGGGCCCGCGGAGCGGAGTGGCCTTCTCCCGCGACGGCACGCGGGTGGCGGCCGCGGGAGACCGGCTGGTGGTCTGGGCGCTCGAAGGGCACGGTGCCCGCGAGATCCTCGCCCAGGACAGCCCCGTCGGCAGCCCACGGTTCAGCCTCGACGGGCGGACCCTGTACACCAGCACGTTCGCCGGGCTGGTCCAGGCCTGGGACCTCGAGGGGGACCGGCGGTTCCTCGCCTCGAGCGCCGGGGAGTCCCCGGGCATGGGCGAACCCCTTGTCCGCGTCTCCCCCGATGGCGACAAGGTGGGCTATGTCGAGGGGGGCCCAGCGCTCCGGATCCGCGACGTCGCCACGGGGAAGCTGGGTCCGTTGATGCGGCCCGAGATGCGCCAGCGGAGCTACATCGACCTCGCCTGGCACCGCGACAACAAGACCCTGAACATCACCACCGGTGATCCCGTGGTCCGCACGTTCGACGCCGCCACCGGCCGGGTGCTTGCCGCACACCAGCTTGCGTCGACGGACTCGAGCGAGGGCGCCGCGATCGCCTTCTTCAGCCCCGACGGGAAGTACCTGCTCGTCGGCAGCACCACCGGGAGGCTGCACGTCCTGGACGCCCACACCCTGGCGCCGGCACGTGAGCCAATCCAGGTGCGCGAGCACAAGCCGGGCCCGCCGGAGGGCCTGGCCCTGTCAGGGTTCATGCCCAGTGGCGACCTCCACAGCGTCTACACCAACGACCTCATCGTGGACTACGTCACCGGAAAGGTCTGGCCGATGCCCGACCTCGGCGCCACCGTGCAGCTCGCGGTCCCCTCGCCGGATGGCAGCCGCCTGCTCGTGGACCTGGGCGACGCCGGTGTCGGCCTGCTCGACGCCGCCTCCTTGACATGGATCTCCCGTCCCAACGCCGCGCAGGCGCACCTGGTCGGCTACTTCACCAAGTTCAGCGACGACGGCACCCTCGTTGCGAGCGTGGCCGAGGGCAAGCTGAGCCACTGGGACGCCCGCACCGGGGCGTACCTCGGCTCCGCGACGGTGAATGAGGATGGCGACCCTGCCTTCACGAAGGACAACAGCCACATCCTCTTCGCCGGAAGCAGCGGGACCGTGCTCACCTGGACCATCGCCCCCCAGTCCTGGTTGGCCACGGCCTGCCGACTGGCCGGGCGTCCGCTCACCGAGCAGGAGTGGCGCAACTACCTGCCGGACCGCCCGTTCGTGCCGGTCTGCTCGTCCTGACCGAGGTCGCGCAGCGCCTGCCGCAGGACCTCCTCGGCCGAGACACCCTGAGCCCGCGCCTCGGCGACAAGGGCGAGCAGCCGTGCCGCCAGGTCCCCCTCGGGGTCACCCACCGCGGACAGGTCGCCTCCGGTCCGCTCCCAGCGAGCCAGCACCTTGTCGGCGGCGAGCAGGCTGGGCAACGACCTGGGTATGCCGTGGAGCAGCCCTTGGTGCCCGTCCTCACCGCCACCGTGCGGCGCCTTCTGCGCGCGCTCCGCGGCCTTGATCTGCTCCCACGCCTGCTCCACCTCGGCGGGGGTGGAGGCGTCGCCGTCGGCAAAGACGTGGGGGTGCCGGCGGACCAGCTTCTCGATGATCGCGCCGGCGACGTCGTCGACGTCGAAGGGCTCGGTGTCGTGCTCCTGGGCCACGCGAGCCTGGAAGACCACCTGGAGCAGCACGTCGCCGAGCTCCTCGCGGATGTGGTCACGGTCACCGGACTCGATCGCCTCGGCCGCTTCGTGGCTCTCCTCGATGAGGTACTTCACCAGCGACTCGTGGGTCTGCTCGGCGTCCCAGGGGCAGCCGCCGGGCGACCGGAGCCGGTCCATGACGGCCACGAGGTCGAGCAACCGCGAGCCGGGAACGTCCCACGACGCCACGAGCACCTCCACCTCCGGCGGCGCACCCAGCCGGGACACCTCCGAGGCGATCGCGTCGGTGAGCCCCGGGTCCCCGTGGGCCGAGGACACCCAGACGACGTCGGCCGGCTGTGCAGCGGCATCCATGAGGGTGCGCGCCAGCTCGGGCGGGGCGACGTCACCGAGGTGACGCACCGGCATACCCGCCTCTGACACGGCGTCGGCCAGTGGTTCGCTCTTGTCGCGCGCGAGGATCTGGTCCGCGGCGTCCAGTGCCTGCCACGCGGCTCGGGTGAAGAGGCCGGCTGCGATCCGCGGACTGCCGACCAGCAGGGTCAGCCGACCTGGCACCTGACCCGGCACCTCACCCGGCACCTGGTCTCAGCCCGCGGGGGTGGTGGCGGGTGCCGGCTGCGTCGGCTCGGCCTTGATCCAGTTGGGCTGGCTGACGTCGAAGCGGACGTTCTTGGCGTCGAAGGTGCCGTAGCGCGGGTTGAGCGTCACCTTCGCCTTGGAGGCGAGCTCGACGACCTTGCCCTGCTCCACGCTGGTCAGCTGCTGGGACGACAGGCTCGACTTCACGAGCTCGAGGGTGGCCGGCACCGGGTCCACGATGTTGGCGATGGCGGCCTTGGCCGCGGAGTCGGACAGGCCCTTGCCGGACTCCTCGGCGACCTGGTTGATGAAGGAGGCCATCACCAGGCTCGAGAGAGCGCTGGCCGTGTTGAGCGACGAGTCGGGGTAGGCCTTGGTGATCTGGGTGGTGGCCTCCTGGACCTCCTGCTCGCTGATCCGGTGTCCGTTGACGACCGCGGCGGTGTCGGCGGTCGCACAGCCGGACACGGCCAGCACCCCGACGACGACTGCCGTCACGATCGACCCACGCAGCGCACTCAATGCCTTCACGGACTACATCCTTCACTCGGTACAACGTGTGGTGGCTCAGCGGGCCGAAACCGTGTCCTGACCGGTGGCGACCCGGGCGGCGTCTGCGACGCTGCCCAGCAGCACGCCTCGGATGAGGTCACTGGCCCACTGCAAGACTGCCGTGTCGCGCAGCGGTTGGCCACCCACCCGAGCCGTCATCGGCTTCGGCACCAGAATGGTATGCAGCGCGTCCTTGACGAGCGACTTCGGGTAGAGCCGCTGCAGCCGCAGCTGCGCCGACTCGGGGAGGTCGACCGGCCCGAACCGGACGAAGTTGCCCTGCACCGAGATGTCCGCGACCCCTGCCTGCCGGGCCACCGTGCGCAGCCGAGCCACCTCCATGAGGTTGCGGACCGGCTCGGGCAGCGGGCCATAGCGGTCGACCAGCTCGGCCTCGATGTCGGCGAGCGCCTGTTCGTCGAGGACGCTGGCCAGCTTCTTGTAGGCCTCGAGGCGCAACCGCTCCCCAGGGACGTACTCGTGGGGAAGGTGGGCATCGACCGGGAGCTCGATCTTGATCTCGCCGGGCGCCGTCTCGCCGTCACCCCGGAAGTCGGCCACCGCTTCTCCGACGAGGCGTACGTAGAGGTCGAAGCCCACGCCGGCGATGTGCCCGGACTGCTCCCCGCCGAGCAGGTTGCCGGCGCCGCGGATCTCGAGGTCCTTCATGGCGATCTGGATGCCGGCACCGAGGTCGGTGTGGCTGGCCATGGTCTGCAGCCGGTCGTGGGCCGTCTCGGTCATCGGCTTCTCGGGTGGGTAGAGGAAGTAGCAGTAGGCCCGCTCGCGGCCTCGCCCGACCCGGCCGCGGAGCTGGTGCAGCTGGGAGAGGCCGAGGACGTCGGAGCGCTCGACGATGAGCGTGTTGGCGTTGGAGATGTCGAGGCCGGTCTCGACGATCGTCGTGCAGACCAGCACGTCGAACTTCTTGTCCCAGAAGTCGAGGACGACCTGCTCCAGCCTGTGCTCGCCCATCTTGCCGTGGGCGGTCGCCACGCGGGCCTCCGGCACGAGCTCGCGGATGCGGCTGGCGGCGCGCTCGATCGTCGACACCTTGTTGTGGACGAGGAAGACCTGCCCCTCGCGGAGCAGCTCGCGCCGGATGGCGGCCACGATCTGCTTCTCGTCGTAGGCACCGACATAGGTCAGGACCGGGTGCCGCTCCTCAGGAGGCGTGGCCAGCGTCGACATCTCGCGTATGCCGGTCACGGCCATCTCGAGCGTGCGCGGGATGGGGGTGGCCGACATGGCGAGCACGTCGACGGCGGTCCGCAGGGTCTTGAGCTGTTCCTTGTGCTCGACGCCGAAGCGCTGTTCCTCGTCGATGACAACGAGCCCGAGGTCCTTGTACTGGATCGTGCCGCCGAGCAGCCGGTGCGTTCCGATGACGAGGTCGACGCTGCCGTTGGCGAGGCCGGCGATCGTCTCGCGGGCCTCCTTGTCGCTCTGGAAGCGCGACAACGGGCGCACGACCACAGGGAACTGCTGATAGCGCTCGGTGAAGGTCTGCAGGTGCTGCTGGACCAGCAGCGTGGTCGGCACGAGCACGGCCACCTGCTTGCCGTCCTGGATCGCCTTGAACGCGGCGCGCACGGCGATCTCGGTCTTGCCGTAGCCGACGTCTCCGCAGATGAGGCGGTCCATCGGCACGGTGCGCTCCATGTCGGACTTGACCTCGTCGATCGAGCTGAGCTGGTCGGGGGTCTCGACGTAGGAGAACGCGTCCTCGAGCTCACGCTGCCAGGGGGTGTCCGGCGCGAAGGCATGGCCCTTGGTGGCCATCCGGGCCGAGTAGAGCTGGATCAGCTCGGCCGCGATCTGCTTGACGTACTTGCGCGCCCGGCCCTTGGTCTTGGCCCAGTCGCTGCCGCCCATCTTGTTGAGCGTGGGCATCTCGCCACCCACGTAGCGGGTGACCTGGTCGAGCTGGTCGGTGGGCACGAAGAGCCGGTCGCCCGGTTGACCCCGCTTGCCCGGGGCGTACTCGATGAGGAGGTACTCCCGGGTGGCGGCACCGATGGTGCGCTGTACCATCTCGACGAACTTGCCGACACCGTGCTGCTCGTGGACGACGTAGTCGCCCGGCTTGAGCTGGAGCGGGTCCACCTGGTTGCGCCGACGCGAGGGCATCTTGCGCATGTCCTTGGTGGAGCCACCCTGCCCCGGCGTGCCGGTGAGGTCGGTCTCGGTGATGAGGGCGAACTTGCTTGCAGGAGAGAGGAACCCGCTGCCGACGCTGCCCGTGGTCAGGTGAACCACGCCGTCGGAGAGGTCGGTCAGGTCGGCGTCGAGCCGCGCGGCGACGGACTCGTCGGCCAGCACCTCGGCGACGCGGCGGGCCAGCCCCGGCCCCTCCGTGACGACCACGACCCGCCAGCCGTCGGCGACCCAGCGCTGGAGGTCGGCGACGGCATCCGGGGTGCTGCCGCGGTACCGCGGCGCCTCCTCCAGGCCGGTGTTCACCACCACCGAGTCGCCCACGGCGAGCTCCTCGTCGGCGACGAACGGGCCGAGGTCCCACCACGGCATACCGGAGCCCTGGGCGTGGGCGCGGAGGTCGGCGAGGCTCCAGAACGACGCGGTGCCCAGGATCCCCTGCAGGTCGATCGGCACGGTGTTGCCGACGGCGGCGTTGGCCCAGCCGGCCTCGAGGAACTCCTGGCTCGTGGCCACGAGGTCGTGGGCGCGGGTGCGCACGCGTTCGGGGTCGCACAGGACCACGGCGGTGCCGTCGCGCAGGGTGTCGAGGACGCTCTCCATCCCGTCGACCAGGGCTGGGGCGAGGGACTCCATGCCCTCGACGGCGATGCCCTCGGCGAGCTTCGCGAGCAGGTCGACCGCTCCGGGCAGCTGGTCCATCAGGGCGGCGGCTCGAGCGCGCACCGAGTCGGTCAGCAGCACCTCGCGACAGGGCGGGGCCCAGAGCCCGTGCTCGGCGACCTCGAGGCTGCGCTGGTCGGCGACCTTGAACCAGCGGATCTCCTCGACCGTGTCGCCCCAGAACTCGACCCGCACCGGGTGGTCCTCGGTGGGCGGGAAGACATCGAGGATGCCGCCACGGACCGCGAACTCCCCGCGCCGCTCCACGAGGTCGGTGCGCGTGTATGCCGCGGCCGCGAGGTGCTCGACGACCTCCTCGAGGGGCGCGTCGTCGCCGGCCTTGAGGGCGACCGGGGCGAGGTCACCCAGGCCCTGCGAAACCGGTTGCAGCACGGCCCGCACCGGGGCCACGACGACGTCGAGCGGGCCGTAGGTCGGGTCGGAGGAGTCGGGGTGCTTGAGCCGGCGCAGCACGGCCAGCCGCTTGCCGACGGTGTCGCTGCGCGGGCTGAGCCGCTCGTGGGGCAGGGTCTCCCAGGCCGGGAACTCGGCGACGCGGTCGTGGTCGAGGAAGCACCCGAGCGCCGCGACCAGGTCCTCGGCCTCGCGCGTCGTCGCCGTCACCGCGAGGATCGGCCGACCACTGTCGCGGGCGAGCGCGGCGATGAGGGCCGGCCTGGCACCGGCCGTGACGGCCAGGTCGGCGACCTGCTCGCCCGCGCGGGCGACCGCGAGAGCCCGACCGACGGCGGCATCGGCACCGAGGAGGTCGAGCAGCGGGGCGAGGGTCATAACAAGGCTCCTGGAGACAGCTTGGCGGGGGCGCAGCGGCCGCGTGGGCAGCACGAAAGCCCCACATCAAACGACGTGCGGGTGGACGACGAATGGGGAGTGCCCACCACTCTAACCGCCGCCACCGACGGCCTCATCCAGCGACGACGACGCCTGGAACACTGGGGCGTCTACAGCATTCGCAGGTGTCAGGGGTCCCTGCGCGCTGGTTATGGTCGACGAGACCGTGGTGGGAGCCGCCGGGGCGCGGCGAGCGCGGCTGCCGGGGCACGAGGGAGGTTTTGCTGATGCGCAGGACTGCTTGGCTCCCGGTGGTTGGCGCCCTCGTCGTCGCCACGCTCACCGGCTGCACCGACTCCGGCTCGTCCACCGGGTCCGGAGCGACCGGTGCGCCGGCAGCTGCGTCAACGCAGGCGACAGCAGGCTCGGCCGCCCCCAGCGCGAAGGCGCCCGCCACCGGGAAGGCGTCCGCCACCAGTGCCCGGATCGTCAGGGACCCACGGGCGGCGATGCCTGTCATCACGCCCGGAAGGGTGGGGACGATCGGCTACGGCGCGCCCTCCGCGAAGGACAAGCAGCGGTTCGCTGCGGTCAGCAAGGCCTCGGCCCACGTGATCACCTCCTCGGCCATCCACTCGCTGACGGTCGCCGGCCGCGACGTGGGCGCTGTCGCGGTGTACACGACCAAGCGCGGAGTCGCGAAGAGCACGACCTTCCAGGACCAGTACGTCGTGCAGCTGCTCAACGCGGTCACCGCGTCGAAGTCGGCGCCGCGGTTCGTGAGGACGAAGGACGGGGTCATGGCCCTCACCACGGGTGCGCCCGCTGTGGCGGCCTGGTTCAAGGACGACCAGCTGACCCTCGTCTACAGGGACGGCACTTCACCGAACCTGGCCGCGCTGGCCCAAGGAGTGAGATCAGCCCCACTCAAGCAGTGAGCCCTTCGCCGCCCTGCAGGTTCAGCGCCGCCGTGCAGGTTCAGCGTGGAGCCTCCTTGCTGGAGCATCGGTGGGGACCTCACCGCATCGAGCTGCCGACGTCCTGTCCGTAGGGCTGTGCTCGCCAGACGTCCCAGGTCGCGGTGTTGCCCTGCGCGAGCACCATGAACGACCACGGGCCCACGTAGGTGTTGTCGAACCACTTGTTGTTCTGCGAGAAGGTGATTGCGCGCTGGACGACATCGCCGAGGTATGGCGACCAGTCAGGGGAGCTTCCGGAGTTGGAGAACAACCCCTGGTAGCCGCAGGTGTTCTCGACCGTGCAGGCTGCGCCGAGCCGGCCCGGGTCGAACGAGAAGGAGTTGTCATGGACCTGGACGTTCTGCGTCTTCCACCGACAGTCGCTGCGGTAGGGCGGGCGGCTCACCACGTCCTTCTTCGCACACTGCCCCACCGTCGCCTCCGGGTTCACCAGCGTCCCGTAGTCGCTGCTCGTGTTGCTGGGTGATCCGGCGAACCGATCAGCGTTCTCCCAGAGGACGACCCCACCCCAGTTGTCGATGAAGGTGTTGCGGGCGATGACGAAAGAGGCACCCACGGTGGGCTCGACGCGGGAGTCCTGGCCCGCCTCGGAGAGGTAGACCGCCCCCGCCGGGAAGCCAGGGTTGGCCGGCCCCTTGACCAGTGCATTGCGGATGAACGTGTTCGCGATGATCTCGGCGTTGTAGCTGATCTCGTACCACAGCGCTTCGCCGTCGTTCTCCGAGAAGTAGTTGCCCTGGAAGCGGAAGCCGACATTGTCGGTGTCCGCCCACAGTCCCACGCCCCGGTTGTCATGGACGTAGTTGTTGGTCACGACGGCACCTCGTGTGTCCCAGAACTTCCCCCCGGCGGTGCAGCCACAGCCGGGTTGACTCTCCTCCCAGTCGTCGGTGTTGTTGTCCGTGATCTCGTTGCGGTCGACCACGAGGTTCCGGCCACCGTCGGGTCGATAGGCGTTGAATCCGGACTGACCATTGCCTCGGATGCAGCTCAGCTCGAGGACGTTGTCGGTGCCCAGGAGCAACCCCGCCCCTGCATTGCCCTGCACCGTCACGTGCGAGAACACCCACCCGGTGGCGAAGTCGTGGTTGACCACGCCCTCGTTGAAGTTCTCGCCCGCGGAGCCGAACCCCTGGATCGTCAGGTAGGAGATGTGGACCCCCGCCTCCTGTCCACCAAAGGCATATTGGTTGAGGTGGCGACCGTCGATGATGGCCCCCGGCGCTCCCACGTAGCGGTTGCCGGCCTTCGGGTGGACCTGGTTGTACTGCCCGTCACCGAGATGGTGGGTGCCTGCGGCCAACCAGAACGTCGTGCCGGGGTCGTTGCTGTCGGTCACGGACTCGAGGTCGTCGGACAGCCCGACGACCACCGCACCCTGGGGCGCTGCGGCCGGGCCGCGCAGGAGCACGGAGTCGCACACCGCCACGGGCGGGCGGGCAGGTGCCTGCGTGGGCGCCACAGGCGCGGCACCTCCCGGGGGCCCGACGCCGGCCGGCTGGGTGGTCGACCCGTTGGCCGGCCGTGGTCCGACCCCGGCTCGGACGTCGCGCGGATGGCTGGCGGAGAGTGATCCCACCAGCAGGACGCCGACCGCCATGAGGACGAGTCTCGACCCTGTCACCGCGAATCCTGCGAATCCCGCGGAGACCCAGGCCGGACGCCGGGACGCGGGCGCAGCAGGAGGACCGAGCTCAGAGCGGAGCTCACGGCGAGCCCGACGAGGATGCCGCCGACCACGTCGGTCAACCAGTGCAGGCCGACGAAGAGCAGCGGGACGGTCACCACCATGGCGACCAACAGCAGGACTGCCCACTCCCAGAGGCGAATTCGCACCCGGAAGAGCATCAGCAGGCCGAAGATGCAGACCGTGATGGCCGCAGCGTGCCCAGAGGGAAAGCTGCCCCCACCGACTCCGAAGGCTCCCCCGGTGTCTGCTCGCTGGACGACCACCTTCGTCACGATGGTGATCAGGGCCGTCACGACTGACAACACGGCGACGACCGTCAACGGGCGCCAGGAGCGCCGGCGAACCGCGAAGAGGACAGCCACGACAGCGAGAGTGGAGAAGACGACGCGCGGCTCCAGTCCGTCGACGAGGTCTGCATTGATCCGCTGGGTACGTCCCCAGACCCCGCCCGGCCGGAAGAACCAGTAGACGCTGGAGTCGACTCCGCGAGTTCGCGCAGTCGTCACGAGTGCCGCGAGCGCCAGGTAGGCCAGTGCCGCCCCCATGGCGAGCGTCGATGACACGGCCGCCGCAGATGACACCGACGTCGCGGCGCCACTCGCCGAGCGGCTTCCCCCCTGTGTCATCCGGAGACCTCCCCACCTGGACCTCGAACCGGCAGGTTCCAGGGTGCACGGGGTCCGTGTCACCTGACGATCGAGTACGTGAAGTCTACCCGCCAGGGCAGCAGACTTCGCTGGATGCGGGTGGCGGCCGACCCGGCGTTCGGAGAGAATCGCAGACCGGGCGCCCGGCCCGGAACACCACACCACTCAAGGGGACTCGTGCAGCCAGCTCCAGTGCCGGAACCCACGATCGTCCTGGCGACCCTCCTGCGTGAGGCGGGGGGCTCCGGGGTCCAGAGCCACGTTGCCACCGTTCGCTCGTACGCACGGTCCAGCGGGCGTGCCGCCACCGTGGTGACACCGTTCTCCCAGAGGTCCCTGACCCGCATGCCGGTGTTCGGGGCACGCCTGGTCCTGGGTCGGATGAGCGGACCGTTGGGCGTGTGGTGGTACCGGCAGTGGCACGAGACCTACCTCCGGGGCGGGCTGTCAGCGCGCCTCGCCGAGACCGCCGGACCAGCTGTCGTGTATGCCCAGTGCCCGGTGTCCGCCAGTGCGGCGATGCGCGTGCGCAATGACGAACCCGTAGTCATGGCAGTCCATTTCAACATCTCGCAGGCCGACGAGTGGGCGGACAAGGGCGAGATCCCCAGAGCTGGTCGGACCTACTCGTCGATCCGGTCGTTCGAGGCAGACGTCCTGCCTCGGCTCGACGGCGTCGTCTACGTCTCGCAGTTCATGCGATCCCTGCTGGAGGAGCGGCTGCCAGCGCTGCGCGCGGTCCCAGGCGTCGTCATACCCAATGCCGTCGACATCGTGGACCGGCCACCCGTCACCCCGATCGCGGACCTCGTCACCGTCGGAGCACTGGAACCGCGCAAGAACCAGGGCTACCTTCTCGAGGTCCTGGCGGCCGCCGCCGAACGCGGCCATCGCTACACGCTCACGGTCATCGGCGACGGTCCGGACCGTGCCGGCCTGGAGAAGAGGGCCGCACTCCTCGGCCTCACCACCCAGGTGACCTTCGTCGGCTACCAACCCGATCCCCGGCCGATGGTCGCGGGCCATCAGGTGTACTGCCACGCCTCGCGCATGGAGAGCTTCGGGATAGCTCTCGTGGAGGCAATGGCCGAGGGTCTCCCCGTCCTCACGGCGCCTGTAGGGGGCATCCCCGAGATCCTCAGCCCCGGATTGGAGGGTGACTTCTGGCCACTCGACGACCCGGGCGCCGGCGCTGACCGGCTCATCGCCGTCATGTCGGACCCCGAGAGGCGCGTGGCCATGGGTGTCGCCGCCAAGGCACGCGCCCGGACCGAGTTCACGACGGCGGTGCAGGGCCCCAGGCTTCTCGACTTCCTCAGCGGAGCCGTGGTGCGCGACTGACCGGCCGTGGCGACCAGGCCGCGTTGACGGGGCGACGCGTCAGCGGCCCTTCGAAGCCACCCTGGGGGGCGCGGTGACGGGGTTGGCGATGGCGAAGTCGTAGATCTCCAGCAGACGCTCGAGGCTGCTCTCCGGCTGGAAGCGGCGCTCGTAGGTCGCGCGTCCTTGCAGGCCCATGGCGACGAATCGCTGCGGATCCCGGTCGATCTGGGCGAAGGTCCCCGCAAGCGAAGCAGCATCTCCGGCTCGGAACAGGACGCCGTCGAGCCCCTGCGTGATGAGCTCCGGGAAGGGCCCCATTGCCGGGGCGAGCGATGCGACCCCCGCCGCCATCGCCTCGACGGCCACCAGCCCGAAGGTCTCCTCCGACTGTGAGGTCACCACACTCGCCACCGACCGGGCCAGCATGTCGCCGACCTGCTCGCGCGACACCAGGCCGGCCAGCTCCACGGTCGGGTGCCTGGCGCCCCAGGCCTTCACCTCCGCCTCCAGCGGACCCCCGCCGACCACCGTCAGTCGCAGTGCGGAGTGGGGGTTTTCGGCCCGGAAGGCGTCCCACGCGCTCATGAGGAGGGGTACGCCCTTGGCCGCGTCCAGCCGGCCGACGTAGGTCACCACGTGCTCGCGCTCCTTCGTGCGAAGCTCGCCGCCGACGACGAAGTTGTGCTTCACGAAGACCCGCTCCGGGGGGAGGGCGAGGTCCTCCATCAGGTTCTTCTGCGACTCCGAGATGAAGACGTAGGCAGCAACGAGACGCTGCCACGCCGGGCGATGGATGAGGTTGGCGGCGACGATCGGAAGCGTTGCCAGACGCGACCCTCGGTAGCAGCCGTGCAGGAGGGCTGGCCCCCCGCGCCCGGCTGAGCAGTCATGGCACGGTTCGCCGTCGCGGAAGAAGCCACCCCCTGCGCAGAGGAGCCGGTAGTTGTGGATCGTCGCGACGACAGGCACCCCGGCATCGCGGCACGCATACAGGACCGAGGAGCTGATCAGGGGAAAGGTGTTGTGGACGTGCACGACATCCGGTCGCGTCGCCACGATGTGGGCCGCCAGGTCGCGCTTGACCTCGCCGTTCCACAGCGTCGTGGCGGGGAGTGCTGCCTTGCGCGGCAGCGACCACCCGGCGATGTCGTCGCTGTGCCGTTCGAAGAGCTCGACGTCGTGGCCGGCGGCGCGGAGCGCGGCTCCCTCCTGGTCGACGACGATGTTCTCCCCACTCGGAGCCGCTGACCGGTACCGACCGTGGATGACCAGGATCCTCATGTGGCCCCTCGACGTGCAGGACGAACGACCAGGGACGCCGCAACCACGAGGTCGAGCAGGTATGCCGAGGCGTCACCCAGGCCGGTCTCCGTGATCGAGGACAACACGCAGTACGTGATCAGGAACAGGGCGATGGCGCGCCGCGGACCCCGCGGGTGGGTGACGGCCATCCCCAACAGCACGCACAGGAAGGTGACGAGCAGGACCACGCCGAACCATCCGAGGTCGAGATACGTGGCCACCCAGCTGCTGTCCACGGACAGACCGGTGAAGGACTTGTCCGACAGGCCCGATCCGAAGAGCTCCTGGATTCGTGGGCGGCTGGTGTTCGACACTGCGGTCCACACCGTGGCCCGACCAGTCAGGTCAGTCGCCTGCTCCGCCGACTGGCCGCGAGCAGCCCAGCGCAGCACCTGCGGGGCAAAGAGGGTGGCGCCGACGATCACGGCGACGAGCGTGGTCACCGAGGTCCGCCGGACGCGTGCGTGCCCGAGGAAGAGACTGCCCGCGGCCACGATGAGCCCCGTGATGGCACCGAGCAGGGCAGTGCGTGTGTGCGTACCCAGGAGACAGGCCGTCGAGAGCACGACGGCCACCAGGGCATGTCTCCCACCGATGATGCGGCACAGCCACAACACGACCGACGTGCCGAGCAGCACTGCTGCGTAGTGCGCCACGGCGGTCGGCCACATGGGCCAGATCACCCCGGACAGGCGACCTTCGAAGGCGAACGCCTTGCCGGGCGCGATCAGGGCCCCGAGGGCAACGGGGACCAGGGCTCCCCACAGGCAGAGGCGGTGGACCCGCAGGAGCAGGAGGTCCCGAGCGCCCCACCAAGGGGACAGCAGCCACAGGCAGGCCACGAAGCCGACCAGTCGCATCGCGCGATAGGTCGACCCCAGGAAGAAGACGCTGTGGATGCTGACGGCCAGGGCCACCACCGCCATGACGGACAGGAGCACCAGGAACAGGTGCGGCCGGATGACGATCCGGGGGTTCACCAAGAGCGCCAGCACCACGGCGAGGATGAGGGAACCCTGCGCGATCGCTTGGGTGACTGGGCCAGGGATCGGCACGATCGTCGACACCCCTGTCGGCGTGAGGACGTTGCAGAACAGGGCCCCCCACGCCAGGAACAGGAGCCTCGGCACTTCCGAGGCGCGGGTCCGCAGGGACGAGGTCGGCCGGAGCTCATCCGTGCGAGGCCATGGCCTGACCCAGCGGGCCGCCGTCGCGGTATTGCTCACCGCTGGCTCCCTGCCATGGACCCCGAGTCATGGGAGCCCTTGAGGCCGAGGCTCTCGTCGGTGTCGTCGGACCCGACCATCATGGCGAAGGGGAGCTCGAGACCGGCCGCCCGGACCAGCTCCGCTGTGGTCTGCAACAGCTCCGGGGAGGACTGGCCCGCAGTGACGAGCGGCACGGCCCGCCCGACCCATGACGCGAGGCTCTCGGCATCGATCCCCGGGTCGACGTCGGCCAGGACGAGGACGACGTCCGCCGCGGCCCACGCGTCATCCGGGAACTCGTCGCCACGAAGGGCTGCCGAGTCGCCGCGAGCGGCGCGCAGAGGGCCGCGTGCCAGCCCGACCGCCCCGGTGGGACGGAACACCGTCGGCGAACCAAGCGCCCGAGCTGCTGCGGAGGCCTCCCTCGACGCCATGCGGGAGGCGCGCCTGGCAAACCGCCTGGACGACAGGTGGGCGACCAGCGCTCCGGACGGGCTGAGGTCGACCAGCAGGACAGCCCTTCCGAGGGCATTGAGCTGGAGTGCCAGCGCAGCCATCACCTCGGCGGCCACCCCTGCGTTGCCGATGGCGACCATCGCCACGACCTGTTGCCGGTCGTCGACCCAGCTGGCTCGGACCGGAGCGGCAGGCAACGCCGCCAGCGTGGTGTCACTGCGGTCCGGCAGCGCCGAGGCCAAGCCGTGGACGAGCGTCGCAAGGTCACGAGCGTGCCACGGCCCTGAGATCCACCGCAGGGGCGCGAAGCGGCGTTCCGTGGGTCCCCGCGAGGCAACGCTGTACCGAACCGGGGCGCCGAGGGCGAGCGCGACGTCCTGGCGGCGTCGCACCCTGGTGGACGTGAGAGCCCGGAACAGCACGAGACCGACTCCCAGGGCGGTTCCCGCGATGAGACCTGAAGCCACGTTGAGGACCAGCAGCCTCTTGAGGGACCGTCTCTCGACCGTTGCGGGGTCGATCACGTGCGTGGACGCGATGGCGGCGTCCGCGCTCAGCGATGCATCCTCCAACGCAGCCTGCAGTTCGACGATCTGGGCATTCAGCTGGGTGCGACGGGTCAGGATGTCGGAAGCCTGGCTCTGCCCATCGGCGCCTTTCAGTAGCTCCTCGTTGTACGCGGTGGTGAGGGAGGTGACTTGCGCTCTGAGGGTGTCGATCCGGGACTTGTACCCGTCGATCAGGCCACGAGTGAGGGACCTCAGCTGCTCAGCCCGAAACGTGAGGTACTGATCGGTCAGGGCATCGGCCCGGATCACCGCCGACCGACCGTCCGGCGCCGACACCGAGATGGTGAGCACCTCGGGGGTGACCGGTTCGGCAGTGATCGTCGACTGAAAGGCCTCCGGCGACACATCCAGCGACAGTGCCTTGACGGTGCGGGAGGACACCTCCCGGGTGTTGAGCAGGCTGAGGTCGGTCGCCATCGCCGACTGCGCGTCGAGGTTCGCGGGGTGGGCCATCAAGACCATCACGGTGCCCTGAGTGGCCGGGGGTACCAGCACGACCACGGCAAGGCCTACCGCAGCTCCGAGCACGGCGAGAAAGCTCCAGGTGCGCCACGCGCGGCGGAGGGAGTTGCGGAGGTAGTGCCAGGTGCCAAGAAGCGGTCGCGGTGCGCCGGTGATCTCGAAGTCGCGGTCCTCGTCCTCGATGCGCCAGGAGACGTCGATCATCGCAGCCTCCGCCGAGTCCTCAGAGCGGTCGCCTCGGTCGTGGCCGCGGTGCCGGTCATGAGCGACGGGAGTGGCACCTGCGCCGCGCGTTCAGAGGGCAGGAGGCGTCCAGTGGTGCGGTCCAGGGGGTCCGGGTCGACGACGACGATTCGAGCGATGGAGTTGCCCGAGTCGTCCGCGGCGAGCGCAACCCTGGCAAGGTCCTCCGCCGTGGCTGATCCTGCTGTCACCGCGAGCAGGATCACGGCCTTGCCCACCCCCATGCGCAGCTCCGGACGCTGACGGTCGGCCACGGCGATGTGCACGACCAGGTCCGCGGAACGCTGGGCGTGTCCGCTGCCGTCGACCGACAGCCTGGGACGCGGCTGCTCATCGTGCGCGAGGCCCGCGCACGCGACCCGGAGCGCGTTCGCCGACTCATGCATCTGTGCGGTGAGCAGCTGGGTCTGGAGACCGGATGATGCCGCGAAGGACGCGAGCTGTGGACCGACCGCCAGGGCCTTGACGTCTCCGGACAGCGTCAGCAGGACGACTCCCGTCGGCCCTGTGTCATCGTCGGACTCCGGTGCGAGGCTTCCCGGGTGGCCCGGCGTCACGAGGCGCACCAGCTGGCGCAGGGTCCACGTCTCGACGTTGTGCGGCGCGTAGCTCTTGAGCAGTCCGGTCCATCCCGCGACCGAGCGCGGGGCATGGCTCTCGATGGACGCCACGACAGGGATTCCGACGGCATCGGCGATCTGGTCCCGGGAACGAACGGCCCGCTCGCGGCGGGATCGCAGCACGAGGATGAGCAGGACCAGGAGGGCACCGGCTGCGGCACCCCCCACCCCGAAGAGGGCAGCGCTGACAAAGGGCGACGTGGTCACGGCCGGCGAGGCTGCTTCGATCAGGGTGGCAACGGCACCGGGCTGGGCAAGGGACTGGTTCGCGGTCTCCTGCTGGAGCTTGTCGACCTGGAGCACCAAGCTGCCCTGTTGCGCTGTCAGCTGCGCGCGCGCGGCCGCGTCCGCCTTGCCCGCAGGCGAGGCCGGGGACTCGCCGGCAAGTCGCACATCGGTCTTCTTGATCTCGGAGTTCACCGCCGCGAGGCTGGCCTGCAGCGCGGCGACTCGCGTCGAGAGGGCGCTTCTGGCCTGCGCCTGCATCGTGTTCGCCGCGGCCTTGAGGTAGTCCAGCTCCGCCTGGGCGACGGCGCCGGACAGGGCCCGCGCCCGCTCAGGAGTGGTCCCCGTTGCCGTGATGCTCATCAGGTCCGTCGTCGCGGCCTTGACGGTCACCCGCTTGGCCACCTGGGTTGCGGTCAGTGCGGGGGTGACTGCCTGTCCGGCAGGCCCGAGCACCGCTTCACTCTGGGCGATCTGCACCTGGGTGTCGATGCCGTGGGCGGGGAGTGCGACGGTCGACCCCTGCGAGGCCACGGGGAGGAGGACCTTGCTCGTGCTGCTGTACTCCGGAGGACGCATCGACAGGGCGACACCTCCGTCGACCGCCCCGATGGCGGCCGCGAGCGCGAGGATCCACGCGCGACGGCGGGCGATCGCCCAGGTCGCTCTCAGGTCGAGGGCTTGTTCGCTCACGACTCCTCCTCGCCGGGCGACGAGAAGGAGGCGGCCCGCACCGCCGCGGCACTCTCGGTGAGATCGAGACCGGTCTGCAGGGTGAGTGCGCCCGTCCACGAGCCGGAGCCCACCAAGGTGGTGGTCGGCACCTTCTCCCCGAAGCGGGGGGAGTACCACCCCAGGACCGGGTCCACCTCACCGCGGTGGCTCGACCACGTCAGCGACTGAGGCAGGCGGAGCAGGGCGCGGCCAGGACCCGACTCCCCCGTCCAGGACAGCTGCGCCCCTCCGTCAGTGAGCCGCGCCCGGACCTCCGGTCCAAGGTGCCACGCCAGGCGCAGGGTATGCCGCGCGGACGCGGACCCCGTCAGGGTGTCCGTGACGCGGAGCGCGCGCTCGACCGGGTCCAGCGTCACCGTACGTTCGTGACGAAGTCGAGGATCAAGTCGCGCATAGCCGGCGTGGTGAGCCGTCCACGCCTGCACCGGGCCGTCCGGCTCGAAGTGGTCGACCACGGCGTCGGTCTGGCTGCTCCAGAGAAATGGCCCGCCTTCGACGGACTGGCTGACGCCGTCCACCTCGATGGTGTTGTGCGCGGCAGTGGAGCGGAAGTACTGCCGCCAGACGGGGTCTCCGTGGTAGCAGAATGTCCCGGGATCGACGAGCAGCTCGACACCGTCGCAGCGGAGCTCGACCGACAAGGCGTCCGCGTGGGCATGCGCCGCGATGGACAGGAACCCGTGTGGGCCTCCATCACAGCGACACCAGATCTCGGGCCCCTGGCCTTGGGGGGTGCGGAGCACGTAGAGGCCCGCGTCGCGAAAGGCGAGCGGGGCGCTCGCGGCCCGGTCAGGCAATGGGGTGTTCTCGGCGCCCGCGGCCGTCGACGTGCCGGCGGCAACGGCGCGGAGCACGGTGCTCTGGACACCGGCCACCGTCGGCGGCCACCAGCCAAGAGGCCCGACGACGGCACCACCCGCTGCAAGCAGGCTTGCCCACGGATCGACGTCCGGGCCGTCGACCACCAGGGCGCGACCCTCGTCACCATCGCCCTGTCGAGGTGGGCGACCACTCGCGTCGAGCATGGCGGCCGCAGCGTCCAGGGACGACACCAGCAACGACCTGGTCGAGGGGCTCAGAGGGTGGCCCGCACGACCCGCCTCGGCCAGCGACACCAGGCCCAGCTCGGTCACGAAGCGGTGGTAGTCGGAGGCCTGCTCTCGGTTCAGCCCACTGGAAAAGGTGTTGGCGGCCAACGAGTTCTCCAGCTCGACCGTCGCGCGAGTGCGCCACTCGTCGCTCTCGCGGAACCAGGGGAAGGCACAGGCCGCGACCAGCTGCCCGGCCGCCTCGGCAACCAGGTGGTTGTTGGCCGACGACCCAGTGCTTCGGAAGGCGGCGAGAAACTCTTGGTGCCACCTGAGCTGCTGGAGGGCGTCGGCGTTGTCCTCGAACAGGCCGGCTGCCCCCGGCCAGCCGTCCAGCAGCCGTCGCACCCATGCCCAGCTGATGAGCCGGACCCCGATCTCGATACCGCTGGTCCAGTGCACCCCGGAGAGGAAGGGGTTGGCGGCCCACCACGACCTGAGCTGCCGCGCCACGGTGTCGGCGTACCGCTCGTCGCCGGTCAGCCACCAGGCGGCCGCGAGGACCGTCAGGTGGTGGTGTCGCGACAGCTCCCACACCGACTTGATGTTTCCCGTCACGCCTTCGTCGCGATGGTCGATGCGGAAGGCCAGCACGTGCTGGGGAGCGCGGCGACCCGTCACCGGGTCGTGGAACCAGTCGGGGTCGAGGATGTCGCGACGGCTGGTGCCCAGCACGGCATACTCACCTCGCAGCAGCCGATCGGCCGCGGTGACCACCGCGTCCCGAGCCGCTGCCGGCACCTGTCCCCTCACGTCCGGCTCCAGCGCACTGGCAAACCGACGATCAGGCAGGAGTCCCGCGACGGTCCCGGGCGCTGCGCCCAGCTCCACCCGTCGGCGCGCCCACAGGGCCTGGCGTCCCCGGTCAGCGACTCGCTGCAGCACCTCGTCTGGCGTCATTCCGCGCAGCCGACGCAGGTACCACTGCGCGGACCTGCTCATGGTGACACTGCCTCGTGGGAGACAAGGCTCTGGCCGACGGCGATCGTCGCCCGGGTGGTCGCAACCAGCGACTCCAGCGAGATGGGCATCGGGCGACCTGCAACCACCGCGTCGACGAAGGCGGCCACCTCGGCGCGCTGTCCCTTGTCCTGACCGGCATACGAGCGCTTCACGTCCTTGCCCGCGCGGCTCCAGAGGGTGGCGCGGGAGAAGTTGTCGAGACGGGCGTTGCTGCCACCACCGGAGACGTCCAGCGTCTCCTTCGGGAACCGGCTGTCGCCGTCGGTCGCGTACGTGATGGTCGCGAGCGAGCCGTCGGCATAAGTGAGCAGGACGTGCAGATCCGCGCCGTTGGAGGTCTGCTGCGCCATCACCCGCACCGGGTCGTGCCCGATCCAGGCGCTGAGGGTGTCGATGAAGTGCCCACCCTCACCGAGGAACCGTGAACCCTCGAGCTCTTCGTTGAGGTACCAGCTCGTGGCGTCGAGGGATCCCGCGTTGACGAGGTAGCGGGCGCTCATGGGTCCGGTCGGACGGCCGAAGCGTCCGCGCAGATCGGTGAAGAGGGGCGCGAAGCGGCGGTTGAACCCCACCATGACGCGGTCGTTGCCGGTCGTCTCCACGACCTCCAGGATGCGGTCCACCTGCTCGGGGGTCAGGGCCAGGGGCTTCTCGACGAAGACGGCCTTGCCCTGCTCGAGCGCCCGGCAGACGAAGTCGGCGTGCGAGTGGTGCCGCGTGACGACGAACACGGCGTCGATCGTCGGGTCCTCGAGCACCACACTGGCGTCGGTCGTCAGCGCCTCGAACCCGAACTTGCGCTGCGCGTTGACGGCGGACAGCGAACGAGTCGTCGCCACGGTGGCCAACGTCGCCGCGTGGTGCTTCGCGAGGTGGGGCAGCAACATGGAGCTGGCGTAGCTACCGGCACCGACGAAGCCCAGCCGCGCGGTGGCTCCCTCGAGCCGCGTCCTCGGAGCGGACGAGCGCGGAACGGTCACCGTGCGGGTGAACAGCTCACCCGTGGAACCGTCGGCATCGACCGCGGGGCGCGGGTACTCGAACAGGAAGCCGATGCCGCGCATCGACCCGGTGCGCATCTCCTCGTAGACCGATGGCGCGTCTGCGATGGGCCGCGTCCCGGACACGAGGGAGGCCACCTCGAGGGACTTGCCCGACAGGAGGTCGAGGAAGCACTGGAGGTTTCGACGCTCGGTCCACCGCACATAGCCGGCGGGGTAGTCGATGCCCTCGAGCTCGTACCGGTCGTCGTAGCGGCCGGGACCGTACGAGCGCGAGAACCGGACGTCGAGCTCCTTCTCGTAGTAGGCGTTCCACGGCAGGTCCAGCTTGGTCTTGCCGATGTCGACGACCCGCGCGCGATCCCGCGCGAGGCGGGCGGCCAGCTCGACGGGTCCGTTGCTGTCGCCGCCGGCGGCGAGGAACACGTGGTCGGCGCCAAGCCCGCTGGTAGCCGCCAGGATGGCCTGTTCGACGTGGGCCGCACCGTCGTCGTGGGGGGCTCCGCACGTCAGGGCGCCGGCGGCCTCGGCCATCCGGCACCGCTCCGGCACCGTGTCGACGCCGACCACCCGGACGCCGGAGGCCACCAGCAGCCGGACGACCAGCTGCCCGATGAGCCCGAGCCCGATGACGCACGCCATCTCCCCGAGCTGGGCCTCACTGCGCCGGACACCCTGCATCGCGATGGCGCCCACGGTCGCGAACGCGGCGTGCTCCGGCTCGACCCCGGCGGGCACGGCGACGCACAGGTTGACGGGCACCCAGTTCACCTCGGCGTGGAGCGCGAACTCGTTGCCGGCCGCGGCCACCAGGTCCCCGACGGCGAACTCCTCGGCACCAGCCCCCACCTCCACGACGACGCCGCAGAGTGAGTAGCCGAGCGGGGTGTAGCTGTCCAGGGTGTTGATGGCCTTCTTGTACGTGGCAACCGGACCCTGCTGCGCCACCGAGTCGAGGACCTTCTTGACCTGGTCCGGCCTGGCCCGCGCCTTGCCGATCAGCGAGAGCCGGGCCTCGGTGACCTTCATCATCTCGGTCCCCGTGGAGATCAACGAGTACAGCGTCCGCACGAGCACCCCGCCGGGCTTGCACGCCGGAGCCGGCACGTCGAGCACCACGAGCTCACCGGAGCGATAGTTCTGGGCTACCTGCTTCATGTCCTCTTCCACATCCCTGCGTTCTGATCGGGCCCCTGCCCGTGGCCTCCCCGGACGGCGGGAGACAACCCCCTGCTCACCCCGCACTCACCCCTGCCGACCGCACGTTGCGGTACCACTGCTCCAGGCACAGCAGCTGCCAGATCTGCTTGGACTCGTCCCGACGCCCGCTGCGCTGGTCGTCCACGAGTCTCGACAGCGGTTCGCGACGCAGGAACCCGGTCTGGACCAGCTCGCCGCCGAGCAGCACGTCATCGACCAGCTCGCGCAGGTCGTTCGTCACCCAGGCCCGCAGCGGGACCCCGAAGCTGGCCTTCGGACGGTCGATGATCTCGTCGGGCAGCCAGGCCCGGGCGGCGTCCTTGAGCGCCGCCTTCTGCACGCGTCCGCGGATCTTGTCCGACCCGGGCAGCGCGAACGCCGCGGCGAACACGACGGGATCGACGAACGGCACGCGCACCTCCGTGGAGGCGGCCATGCTCGCGCGATCCGTGTAGGTGAGGTTCAGCCCGACCATGAACATCCGCGAGTCGGCCAGGCACATGCGGCTGACCTGGTCGGCGAGGTCGTTGTCCTCGTAGACGGCGCGGTGGTGGTCGATCACCCCGTCGACCTGGCCCGCCAGGCTCGGGTCGAGCAGGTCCACCAGCTCGTCGCGGTCGTACATCGTGTAGCTGCGGCGGAAGGCCTCCTCCTCCGGCAGCTCGGCGAAGGTCAGGAACCGCTGGGCCCAACGGACGGTTCGTATGCCGCGTTGCCCGACGGCGACGGGCATGGCACGGACCGCGGGGGCGATGACTCCCGTGCGCAGGGTGCGCGGCACCCGGCGGTAACGCGCAGTCATCAGCGTGGCCAGGTGCTTGCGGTAGCCGCCGAAGAGCTCGTCGGCCCCCATGCCGGAGAGCAGCACCTTGACGCCGGCGGAGCGGGCGGCATCGCACATGAGGAGCGTGTTGATGGCTGCGGGATCCCCGATCGGCTCGTCGAGGATGTCCACCATGCGCGGCAACAGGTCCACGATGTCGGGGCTGATCTCGATCTCGTGCAACCGGATCCCCAGGTGCGAGGCGAGCATGCGGGCGTAGCGCGCGTCATCGGGCATGGCCTCGAGCCGCTGGTCCTCCGGCCGGAAGGCGATCGTGTACGCCTCGATCGCCGCATCCGCCTGGTGGGCCAGCGCGGTGATGATGCTCGAGTCCAGCCCCCCACTCAGGAACGAGGCGACGGGGGCATCCGAGATCAGGTGGGCCTCGACGGAGGTCTTGAGCACTTCGCGCAGGTCCGTTGTCGGCCCGGTGGCGGCGGCACGGGCAGCTTCCTCGGCGGTGTTCCAGAACTCGCCGGAGCTCACCGAACCGTCCTTGTGGTAGGTCCGCCACGTTCCCGGAGGCAGCTTGTGGACGCCCTCGACCGCGTCGTACTCCTGCGGCAGCCAGTAGTAGAGCGCCGACGCCACCATGCCCGCCGCATTGACCCGCAGCTCCGGGCCGACGGCCGCGATGATCGCCTTGAGCTCCGAGGCGAAGACGATCCCCGAACCCCTGGGCATGACATAGAGGGGCTTGATCCCGAGCGGGTCCCGGACGAGGCTGAGGTCCCCGGTGCGCTCGTCGTGGATCGCGAACGCGTACATCCCGCGGAAACGGCGCAGTGCGCCCGGGCCCCACGCGCGCCACGCCTCGAGGACGACCTCGGTGTCGGACCGGGTCGCGAAGCGCACCCCGCGGGACTCGAGCTCGCGGCGGATCTCGAGGAAGTTGTAGAGCTCGCCGTTGTAGCTCAGCGTCAGGCCGCCCCGGGCGAACGGCTGGTCGGCCGCGGCGGAGAGGTCGATGATCGACAGCCGTCGGTGGCCGAGCACGACGGAGCTCTCCGGGTCGACCAGCTCCACCACACCGCGGGCGTCGGGGCCGCGGTGGTCGATCCGGTCGACCATCGTCGAGACCACCACCTTGCCGTCAGGCTGCTGGTACGCGCCCGCCACCCCGCACATGACTAGGCCTTCGCGCGGAGGAGCTCGGTGGGTGGCTGGGGCTCGGAGGCTGAGGACGTCTCGCTGCGTGATGCGGGCAGGCGACCGCTCAGCTCGTCGAAGACCGCGACGTACCCGACGCGCTGGTGCTCCCAGGCCAGGTGCTGCTCGACCCGTTCGCGGCCACGGCGGCCCATCACTTCGCGCTCCTCGGGGTTGTCGAGGAGCTCGACGATGGCGCGCGCGTAGCCCTCGACGTCTCCGGGCTCCACGTAGCGCGCGGCGTCCTGCGCCGACACCCTCGTCTCCCTGAGCTCGAAGGCGACGACCGGCAGGCCGAACGCCATGTACTCCATCGTCTTGTTCATCGTCGAGACGTCGTTGAGCGGGTTCAGCGGATCCGGCGAGAGGCCCACCTCGGCGGTGGAGAAGACGGCTTTCACGGTCTCGTCGGGGACCCGGCCAGGCATGTCCACGTAGTCGGCGAGGCCGAGCTGGTCGCGCTGCGCGACGAGGTCGGGGTAGCAGTCACCCTTGCCCATCAGGGTGAAGGAGATGTCGTGCCGCCCGAAGGTGTTGACGATGATGTCGGCGGCTTCGAGGACGATGTCCACCCCGTCCTGGGGGCCCATCACACCGATGTACGCGACCAGGTGCTCCCGGCCCCGTCGCTGCCCCGGGTCAGGCTCCTGGCGGCGCAGGCGCTCCGGGTCCGGACCGGTCCGGACCACGGTCACGTGCTCGGGCGCCTTGTGGCCCCGCGACCTCGCGATCGCGGCATACGAGTCGTTGGTCGAGGTGACCCGGTCGGCTGCGCGGAACGTTTCCCGCTCGAGGCGCAGAAGACCTCGCAGGAAGGGCCGCGGACCGTCAGGAAACCGCGACTCGAAGAGCTCAGGACAGAGGTCATGGTGGTCGAAGACGAATCGCGAGCCGTCCAGCAGCCGCAGCACCCTGGCCAGCGGCCAGAAGATGTCCGGCGGGTTGCAGGCCTGGACGACGCGGAAGGTACCCCGCCTCCTGGCCTTGAACGCCAGCCAGGCGGTGGCCAGGAACGAGTAGGCGTACTCGATGAAGAACCCCACCGCGCCGCCGCCAGGGGCGTAGGGAGGGTAGGCCAGGATGCGTACGCCGTCGACGACCTGTTCGCGTCCGGTGCCGTCACCGGTGGGGCAGATCACGCTGACGTCGTAGCCGGCCCGGACCAGGCTCTGGCACTCCAGCCACACCCGCCGGTCGAAGGGGACTGGAAGGTTCTGGACGATGATGAGCACCCGCGTCGGTGACGCGGGCGAGCCGTGGCGCCGCATCACCAGTTGACCCCCTCGTATGCCGGGAGCTGCTCGACCGCCTCGCCCAGCCTGCCGTTGAGGTCGATGACCACACGCGGGTCGGCCATGGTGAGCGCCTTCAGGGTCGCGGCGTCGGACGACGAGACGATGACGACCTCCGCGTCCGCCAGGGCCTCCTCGGGCGTGGCGGCAAGGAGCCGGTTCACGTGGGCGAGCTTGCTCTGAAGGTGACGCAGGTTCGCGCCGATCAGCTTGTCGGGATTGACGATCGGGTCGTAGATGCGGACGTCGAGTCCCTTGCCCACGAACCGCTCGGCCACCTCCAGGTTGGGGCTCTCGCGCAGGTCGTCGGTGTCCATCTTGAAGCTCAGGCCGAGCAGGCACACCCGGCGGTACCCGGTCTGGAGCACCCGGTCGACGACGGAGCGCACGAGGATCTCGTTGCTCGTCATGGTGGACCCCACGAGCGGGATCTCGACACCGGTGTGCCGGGCCATGCTCTGCAGGGCGCGCAGGTCCTTCGGCAGGCACGAGCCGCCGAAGGCGAAGCCGGGCCGCAGGTAGGTCGGCGCGATGTTGAGCTTGCGGTCCTCGCAGAAGATCTCCATGACCCTGCGGGCATCCACGCCGTAGGGAGCGAACACCCGACCCATCTCGTTGGCAAAGGTCACCTTGACCGCGTGGAAGGCGTTGCAGGCATATTTCAGCGCCTCGGCCGTCGCCACGTCGACATGGTGGATCTCCTGGCCGAGGAAGGCGAAGAGCTCGGTGAGCGACGCCCGCGCCTGCTCGTCATCGGTTCCGACGACCACGAAGGGAGGTGCGAAGAAGTCGGCCATACCGGAGCCCTCGCGCAGGAACTCGGGACACATGGCGGTGCGCACGGACCAGTTCGCGGGCACGCGGCCTTCCACGAACTCGGGAGCCACCACAGTGGCGACGGTGCCGGGCGGCACGGTCGAGCGGACGACGACGGAGTGGACGCCCGAGGCCGGTGGCTGGGCAACCTCCATCGCGAGGCGCAGGTCGGCGAGCGCACGGCTGATGTACGTGAGGTCGGTGTCGCCTCGCGGCGACGACGGGGTGCCGACGCAGATCAGCGAGACGTCTGCCCCCTCGACGGCGAGCCTGGCGTCGGTCGTGGCCTGGAGCCGACCCGCTGCCACGGCTTCCTGGACCATCGTGTCGACGCCGGGCTCCACGACAGGGCTCTGCCCGCGGTTGATGGCGTCCACCTTCAGCGTGTCGACGTCCACCCCGAAGACCTCGTGACCGCGCGAGGCCAGTCCCGCCGCCGTGACGGTGCCCACGTATCCCAGACCGAACACCGCGACCTTCATGCCGGCCCCCCGGTCCACATCCCTCGGATCATTGTCATGCGGGCCTCCCTCGGTAGCTGCCGCATCGTTCGATGCGTCCCCTCCACTGCGTTTTCAATACAACACCTGCACACACATGACGCGGGTCGTCCGGATTGGCCAGAGCCCTCTGGGTCAAATGGTGGAGACCGCCCTCCGGGGGTGCACCGGGCGCGCACCCGACGACGTGGTTCTGGGTGGTCCTCACGACGTCAGGAGGTCACGACCTCGTCGAGCCGCATCAGCCGAACGACCCGACGCGTGTACTTCAGGGGCGCGGGGAAGATGCCGAGGGCGTCGCGGATGATGCTTCCCGCCACGAACCGCAGGACCGCGAGGTTCACCACCAGGGTGCCGAGGACCGCGAGAGCCAGCCCGGCACGCGGGTCCAGGCCCGAGACGGCGCGCATCACCAGGGTCCCGACGAGCATCGCCGTCACGGTCGGCACCAGGACCGTCAGGAAGGGCTTGGCCACGACTCGGGTCGACAGCCCCAGCATCCGCCCGACGATGATCCAACGAGCCACTGTGGCGAGCACCGCAACGACCACGAAACCGACCGCCACGCCGGCCAGGCCCCAGCGGACCGCGATGACGGTCGTCGCCAACGTGGCCGCGTCGACGACCACCGCGTAGACGAGCCAGCGCCCCGGACGGCCGAGGCCGTAGAACAGTCCGTGGTCGAGCGCTGCGCCCAGAGTCACGATCCCCGCGATGGACAGGGCCTGGGCGGGCTTGACGCTGGCACCCCAGGCCTGACCGAACACCATGGGGACGAGCACTGGAGCCGTCACGACGATGACGACCATCAGCGGGGAGACCACTGCGTAGGCGATGCCCAGTGCCTTGACGTACGAGGCACGCAGACGGTCGGGCGCTTCACGCACCTTGGCGAAGACGACCGTCGACACGGGGACGAGCGAGACGGCCGTCAGCTCCTGGGCCACCTGCACCAGTCGTTGGGCGATGCTGAGCAGGCCCAGCGCCGCCGGTCCCAGGGTGACCGTGATGACCCAGCTCTCCGCCCAGAGCCGCGAGGCAGACACGAGGTCCACACTCGACACCCGCACCCCGAAGGCAGCCATCTGGCGGAACTGCCGCGGCGACAGCCACAGGGCGGGCACCCATCGGGCGCCCCACCAGGCGAGGATGGCGATCACCCACTGGGTGACGACCACCTGGGCCACGAGCGCCCAGACGCCGCCGCCGTTCAGGGCGACCACGACGGCGACCCCTTGCGCCAGCAAGGCGGCGACGAGGGTCTGCACCGCGACGGCGCGGAACTTCATGGCTCGCCGGAGCAGCGCGAGTGGCACGGCCGCCAGGACGGTCGGGACGACTGCGAGGACCAGGGCCCGCAGGACCTGGTCGAGCTCGGCGCTGCGGAAGGCCTCCGCGAGCAGGGGCGCCAAGGCCCACAGACCGGCACCGAGGACGAGCCCTGCTGCCACCGAGGCCCAGAAGGCGGTGCTCAGGCTCTTCCGGTCGACCTCTTCGGTTTGCAGCAGGTAGGTGGAGAAGCCGAGGTCGGCGAGGAGGTAGATCGTGGGGATCACGGTCATGGCCGCCGCCACCACCCCGAACTCGCGGGGAGAGACGTGCCGTGTCAGCACCACGAGGGTGGCGAAACCACTCGCCCTGACCGCCCACTTCTGCGCGGCCAGCCAGAGGACCCCGGCCGCGGCACGCTTGCCGAGGTCTCCCTCCAGAACCCGCTCCTCAACGCTCATTCGTCACGACACCGTCCGGGGTTCCCCGCCAGGCTCACGAGGCGCGGCTGATCGCGGTGAGCAGGACCTCGACGACACGTTCCTGCTGGCTGGTCGAGATGCCGGGGAAGATGGGAATGGACAAGATCTCCCGGGCGGCCCGCTCGCTCACCGGGAACTGGCCGGGTCGCAGACCCAGCTCGGCCATGGCCGGCGCGAGGTGCACCGGCACGGGGTAGTGCACTCCGGCTCCCACGCCTTCTGCCTGCAGGCGTCGCAGGACCTCGTCGCGGTCGGGCACCCGCACGACGTACAGGTGCCAGACGTGCTCGTTGCCGGGCAACGTGGTCGGGAGGCGCAGCCGTGGTGTCCCGCCGAGCATCCGGTCGTAGGCCGCTGCTGCCGCACGGCGCTCGCGGTTCCACTCCGGGAGGTGCCGCAGCTTGGCGCGCAGCACGACCGCCTGGAGCGTGTCGAGGCGGGAGTTGAAGCCGAACACCGTGTGCTCGTACTTGACCGGGCTGCCGTGGGACCCCAGGAGCCGCACCCGTTGCGCGATCCGCTCGTTGTCGGTGGTAACCGCACCGCCGTCGCCATAGGCGCCCAGGTTCTTGCCGGGATAGAAGCTCGTTGCCGCCGCGTCGCCGAAGGTGCCCGCCGAACGCCCGTACCTCGTTGCCCCTTGCGACTGCGCGCCGTCCTCGATCACCGAGATCCCCCGTTCCGCCAGGGACGGCGGGAGCTGCTCGAACGGCGCCACCTGCCCATAGAGGTCCACCGGGATCACCGCGCGCGTCCGATCGCTGACAGCGTCCTCGACCGCGGCAGGGTCGATCAGCAGGGCGTCCTCGTCCACGTCCACGAAGACTGGCCTGGCGCCCGCGCGCACGACGGCCTCGGCGGTCGCGATGAAGGTGTTCGCTGGAACGATCACCTCGTCCCCATGGCCGACGCCGGTCGCGCGCAGCGCCATCTCCAAGGCGTCGGTCCCGTTGCCGACACCGATGCAGGAGTGGCCGCCGATGAACTCGGCGTACTCGTGCTCGAAGGCAGCGACTGCCTTGCCACCGATGTAGTCGCCCGTGTCGAGCACGTCGGCGAAGCCCGACGCCACCTCTTCGGCGATGAGCGCGTGTTGCAGGGACAGGTCGACGAGCGGGATCGAGTTCACGGGTTCGGCCTCCTGGGCGCGGACGGTGGTGCCGGGTCTTCGACGGTGGTGTCGCGGTCTTCGACGGAAACAGGCATCAGGCCGCTCGCAGCCCGGCCGCTCGACGCACGGCGGAGACCACGACCTCCTGTTCGAGCTCGGTCATGGTGTGGAACATCGGGAGGATGAGGGTGTTGTCGGTCAACCGGTCCGTCACCGGCAGCTCGACGCGCGTGTGCTCGGCGTAGGCAGGCTGCCGATGGGCGGCCATGATCCCGGCGCGACCGGAGATCCCGTCGGCCGCAAGGGCCGTCAGGAGCTCGTTGCGGCTCAACGGGAAGCCGGCGTCCAGCTCGATCCAGAAGGACTGGAAGTTGGACTCGCCCCAGGGCGGGTCCTCGACCGTGCGCAGCCCGGGGACGTCGACGAGCATCTCCTGGTAGGCACGCGCGAGCTCACGTCTGCGTTGCACCATCGCATCGAGCTTCCCGAGCTGGACCAGGCCGACTGCTGCCTGCACGTCGGTCATCCGGTAGTTGAAGCCGACCTCGAGATAGCTCTCGATCACCGGCTGCCGGCTCAGGTGGCGGGCAGCGGCACTGACACTCATCCCGTGCTCTCGCAGCCGACGGGCCCGCTCTGCCAGCTCGGGGTCAGACGTGGTCAGCATGCCGCCCTCGCCCGTCGTGAGCAGCTTCCTGGGGTGGAACGACCACGCCACCAGAGCCGCTGCCGAACCGGTGGGCCCACCGCGGTAGCGGGAACCAGCCGCGCACGCAGCGTCCTCCACGAGGGCGATCCCCCTGCTGTCGCACAGCCGTCGCAGCGGCTCGACATCGGCCGGCATCCCGCCCTGGTCGACGACCACGACTGCGCGGGTGCGCTCGGTCAGCAGCGGCTCCACCGTCCGCACGCTGAGGTTGCCGTCGGCGGCTTCCACGTCCGCGAACACCGGGGTCGCGCCGACATACACGGCGCAGTTCGCGGTCGCGATGAAGGAGAAGGACGGCACCACGACCTCGTCGCCCGGGCCAACGCCCAGGAGATGGAGGGACAGGTGCAGCGCCGAGGTGCACGACGACACGGCCACGCCGTGGGGCGCGCCCACATGCGCGGCGAACGCAGCCTCGAACTCGGCCACTCGCGGTCCCTGGGCGATCCACCCCGAGGCCACGGCCTCGGCGGCCGCTGCGGCCTCCTCCTCGCCCAGCCATGGCTTCATCACTGGGATCACGCCAGCCTCCATCTCCCGGTCCCCTCACACGGGTGCCTGCCAACCCCCAGCGCGGGGCAACTATGGGAAACATGTCATGAGGGCCCCGTCATGGGGCTCACCCAAATGATGGAGAGCCGCGCCCTGCGTGAGGATGGGTTCCGTCGGTTCGGTGGCGCATGGGGGCGGGCCGGTCTACGGTTTCGTCCAAGGGGCTGACGTCAGACGCACGTCCGAGGGTGAGTGGGGGGCGACATTCGCGTTCACAGGAAACACAGCAAGTCGCGGCCGGGTGGCGCTGTGGCCGATGACCTTCCTACTCCCATCATCATGGCGATGAGCCTTCGTCCGGACGGCAACACAGGCGTGCATGCGCACGTCCAGCAGCTGCGCAGCCACCTCGACAAGGACGGCATCCCGAGTCTGCTCATCACCCCCTTCTCCTGGGGCAGGCTCCTGCGGTACCCCGTCTTCGGACTTCGCCGAGTTCTGCTGGACCCACTGAGTCAGCCAGCCGGCATCCTCTGGTATCGACACTGGCACGAGGTCTTCCTGCGGAACGCCTTGCGGCGTACCCTCACCCAAACCGGTGCCTGTGTTGTCTACGCTCAGGATCCGCTGGCGGCGCGGGCGGCACTTCGCGCGCGACGCGGATCGCATCAGCAGGTGGTCCTCGTCGTGCACTTCCGCATCTCCCAGGCCGACGAGGTCGCGGACGGCGGAGGCATCAAACGCGGTGGACGGGTGTTTCGATCAATCCGGGAGGTGGAGAGGCGGACGATCCCACGCACCGATCGAATCGTGTACGTGTCTCGATGGGGCCGGGACGCCCTGTTCGGCTGGTTGCCAGACGCGGCGGCGGTCCCATCGACGATCATGGGCAACTTCGTAGAGCCGTTGCCCACAGGTCGGCGCGAGGAACCGTGGGCCGACCTGGTCACTACCGGGAGGCTGGAACCCGCCAAGAATCAGCGATTTCTCCTCGAGGTGCTCGCGCACGCTCGACAGGACGGGCACGCCCTCACCCTGGACCTGTTCGGCGACGGCCCGTCGCGCGAGGAGCTGGAGCTGCTGGCGACAAAGTTGGGCGTCGAGCACCAGGTGAGGTTCCGGGGTTTTCGGTCGGATGTGCGGGAGTTCCTCCCGGACTACCGGGTGTACGTGCACGCCTCGAACTCCGAGTCCCTGCCCATCGCCATCATTGAGGCGATGGCCGCCGGCCTGCCCATCGTGGCCGGAGACAGCGGGGGAATTGCCGAGATGTGTGACGAGGGGATCGAGGGTCGGTTCTGGCCGCTGGACGATCCCGCTGAGGCAGCGGCCGTACTCATGCGCTGCCTGGACGACGAACCAGCGCGACTCCACATGGCCGCGGCGGCCCGAGACAGGTTCCGAAGGGACTACGACGCAGCCGTCGTCGCCCCCCGGCTCTATGCATTCCTGCTAGGCGTCCCCGTGAAGGCGGTTGAGGAAACTGACCGTGGCTCGTTGTGACACCCGACGTCAGACACCGCCCGCCTTGTAGTAGCCGCTCAGGCACCACCACTCAGCCCGACGCGCGGCGGCAGCGGGGAGGACGAACGGCTGGAGGTAGGGCATGACTCGCGGCCCGATCCGCTGACGAAGCTTGAGCGCGCGGTACATCGGCATCTGTCTCGCGGCCGGCCAGACGTCCAGGGCGAATGCGACGAGCTCATCGACCGGAGTCTGACCAGCACATCCGCGGTCGAAGGCGCGGACGGCCACGAAGAGCGCCTTCCAGGCCAGTTTCCGATGCACCAAGTCTGACAGGTGAGGACCATCGGACAAGTGAGAGCCGCAGCGCAGTAGCACTGACTCATAGGCCAGCCGCAGCTGTTCGAGGTCTGGCACCGGGCTGTAGCTCCTCGACATGTTCTGTGCATGCCTTCGGTAGTACGCCTGTTCGACTCCGCGAAGAAAGCCCACATCCGACACAGCCGCCAGGCGTAGCCACATCTCCAGGTCTCCGGTGTGTGGGAGCCGTAGGTCATACCCACCGACGCGCTTCTGCACTGCGGTGCGCACGACAACTTCGGGCGACGAGATGTCGTTCTCCGCTTGGCGAAATCGCCGTTCCAGCCAGTCCTCGCCAGGCCAGACCGACGAGCCCCGAAGCCTGGTTCGTGCTCGTGGCAGCTGTGCGCCGTCACTGAACTCCAGGACGTTGCCGTAGACGAAACCGACATTCGGGTTGGCGTCCAACAACTTCACGGCACGCGCCAGAGATCCCGGGGTGAGGCGGTCATCCGCCGACATGAGTACCGAGTAATCGCCGTCAGCCCACTCGAGAAGGCCCTCGTTGTAGGTGGCGATGTGGCCTTGGTTCACGGTGTGGAGAACCACCTCCAACCGTGGTTCCCGAGCCGCCAGCTCCATGGCGACCTCGCCGCTGTCGTCGGGCGATGCATCATCGATGATCAGTACTCGGACGTCGGTGCCCGGCTGGTCGTCCAGGACGCTCCGCACCGCCTCCTCGAGGAAGTGGCCGTACTTGTAGCAAGGAATAACGACGCTCACCGCGCTCATCTCTTGCCCCTTCGGTCGGTCCGAGCGCGTGGCTCTTCCTCCCGCATCGATACCCCCCACCTCTCCTTGCGCCCTATGGGGTCGAAAAGACGACGTCGACCCAGTAGTTCGTGGCCTTGAAGGAGTTGGCTGGGAAGGTGCTGGCGCTGCCATAGGTGTAGACACCATTCCCGCCGCTGACGCCGTTCTTCAGGGCATGCAGGGGCGCGTTGTCGACGCCGCCCGCATTGAAGAAGTTGCTGTTGGACGCATAGCGGCCGACAGGGGCGAAGTACGAGGCCACATAGACCGTCCCGGCAGTGACGGGAACCGGGGTGGCAAAACTGACCTGCTGCCATCCCGAGGCCGTCTCACCAACGAACGTCGCTGACGCCAGCTTCACTCCGGAGGATGACCAGAGGCTACCGACATGCGTGCCAGTGTTGGACGTTCCCTTGTAGAACCTGACCCCGGTGATGGAACCGCTCACGTCAGTCTTGAACTTGACCCCGACTTCGACTGGTGTGGCGTCCGAAGTGCTCGGTGTTCCTGGGGTCGCCGTCGCCGGCCAGATGGTGCAGGCCGTACAGGTCACCGATGCCGGCACGACGGCATTCGAGGGCGCCGACGCCTGCCCCGTACCCACTGCGTTGGTGGCCGACACCCGGAACGTGTAGGTAGTGCCGTTGGTCAGTCCGTTGATCGTCGCCGTGGTCGCCGGCGGACTGCCGCTCACCGTCACCGGTGCCTGCGCAGTCGTACCGACGTACGGCGTCACGGTGTAGCTGGTGATGGCACTTCCTCCGGTCGCTGGCACCCCCCAGCTGACCACGGCTGAGGCATCTCCAGCGGTGGCCGTGACACCGGTCGGCGCGCCGGGCGAGGTTGCCGCGGTGTTGGTGAACGCCACGTCGACCCAGTAGTTGGTGGCGTTGAACGAGTTGACCGGGAAGCTGGTGGAGCTGCTGTAGGCGTAGACACCGTTGCCTCCGCTCACGCCGTCCTGGAGGGCGTGCAGCGGCTGACTGTCCACGCCGGCCGCGGCGAAGGTGCCTCCATCCCCGGCGTAGTGTCCGGCGGGGGCGAAGTACGACGCGACATAGGTCGTACCGGCCGTCACCGTTACGGGGGTGGCGAAGTTGGCCTGTTGCCAACCCGTTGCCGTCTCGTTGACGAACGTCGCCGACGCCAGCTCGCTCCCAGAGCTGGTCCAAAGGGTCCCCACGTGGGTGCCGATGTTCCCCGCACCCTTGTAGAACCGGATCCCCGTGATCGTCCCGGTCACGTCCGCCTTGAACTTCACGCCGAGCTCGACCGAGGAACCGTCCGAGACGTCGTCGATGACCGGTGCCGCGGTGGAGGGCCAGATCGTGCACGGGCTGCAGTTGGGTGCCGTCGGCGTGACCGCGGATGACGCGGTCGAAGCCGGGCCAGTGCCGACTGCGTTCGTCGCGGACACCCGGAACGTGTATGCGGTGCCGTTCGTCAACCCGCTCACCGTGGTCGTCGTCGCCGGCGGGTTACCGCTCACGGTGACCGGCGCCTGGGCCGTCGTCCCGATGTACGGAGTGACCGTGTAGCCGGTGATCGGGCTGCCACCGTTGGACGGCGCGGTCCAGCTCACCGACGCGTCACCGTTCCCCGCAGTAGCCGTCACGCTGGTCGGTGCCCCAGGAGCCGTGGGCGCAGTCGGGGTGACCGCGTTGGACGGTGTGGACGCGGGGCCTGTGCCGGCCGAGTTGGTCGCCGACACCGTGAACGTGTACGCCGTGCCGTTCGTCAACCCGCTCACCGTGGTCGTCGTCGCCGGCGGGCTACCGCTCACCGTGACCGGCGACTGAGCCGTCGTCCCGATGTACGGAGTGATGGTGTAGCCGGTGATCGCGCTGCCACCGTTCGACGGCGCGGTCCAGCTGACCGACGCCGATCCCGTGCCAGCAGTGGCGGTCACGTTGCCGGGGGCGCCAGGGGCGGTGGCCGCGGCGCTGGTCAGGGCGACGTCGACCCAGTAGTTGGTGGCGTTGAACGAGTTGGCGGGGAAGCTGCTCGAGGCACCGTAGGAGTAGACGCCGTTGCCTCCGCTGACCCCGTTGGCGAGCGCATTCAACGGCACGTTGTCGACCCCGACCGCCGCGAAGTAGCCTCCATCCCCGGCGTATCGACCGACCGGGGCGAAGTACGACGCGATGTAGACGGTGTTCGCTGTCACCGCGACGGGCGTCGCGAAGTTGGCCTGTTGCCAACCAGATGCGGTCTCGTTGACGAACGTCGCCGTCGCGAGCTTCGTGCCTGAGGCCGTCCACAAGTTGGCGATGTGGGTGCCGGTGTTGGTCGAGCCTTTGTAGAACCGGATCCCCGTGATCGACCCGTCCACATCCGCCGTGAACTTCACGCCCAGCTCCACCGAAGACGTGTCAGCGACATTGGGGTTGACCGGTGCCGCGGTGGAGGGCCAGATAGTGCACGGGCTGCAACTGGGTGCCGTCGGCGTGACCGCGGATGATGCTGTCGACGCCGGGCCAGTGCCGACTGCGTTCGTCGCCGACACCCGGAACGTGTATGCCGTGCCGTTCGTCAACCCGCTCACCGTGGTCGTCGTCGCCGGCGGGTTACCGCTCACGGTGACCGGCGCCTGGGCCGTCGTCCCGATGTACGGGGTGACCGTGTAGCCGGTGATCGGGCTGCCACCGTTGGACGGCGCGGTCCAGCTCACCGACGCGTCACCGTTCCCCGCAGTAGCCGTCACGTTGGTCGGTGCCCCAGGAGCAGTTGCCGCGTTCGGGGTTACGGAGTTCGACCCAGCCGACGCGGGGCCCGTGCCTACCGAGTTGGTGGCCGACACCGTGAACGTGTACGCCGTGCCGTTCGTCAGGCCGGACACGGTCGCTGTGGTCGCCGGTGGGCTACCGCTCACCGTGACCGGGGTCTGCGCAGTCGTCCCGATGTACGGAGTGATGGTGTAGCCGGTGATCGCGCTGCCACCGTTCGACGGCGCGGTCCAGCTGACCGACGCCGATCCGCTGCCAGCAGTGGCGGTCACGTTGGTGGGAGCGCTCGGAGCGGTTGCTGCAGATGGTGTGACAGCGTTCGACGGGGACGACGCCAGACCGGCACCTACGGCGTTGGTCGCGGACACCGTGAACGTGTAGGCGGTGCCGTTGGTCAGTCCCGTCACGGTCGCCGTCGTCGCCGGCGGGCTACCGCTCACGGTGACTGGGGTCTGGGCGGTTGCCCCGATATAGGGGGTCACGGTGTAACGCGTGATCGCGCTGCCACCGTTCGACGGCGCCGTCCAGCTCACCGTCGCCGCCCCACTGCCCGCGATGGCTGTCACGCTGCCGGGCGCGGCCGGAACGGTCGCCACGGTGTTGGTGAACATCACGTCCACCCAGTAGTTCTCCGAGCGGTAGGTGTTCGTCGGGAACAATGGGCTGGTCCCGTAGATGTAGACGCCGTTTCCTCCACTTACCCCGTCCTGCAGTGCGTGCAGAGGCCCGCGGTCGACACCTGATGCGGCGAAGAAGTCGTCTTCTCCGGGATAGTGGCCGTTGGGGGCGAGGTACGACGCGACGTACACGGTGCCGGCCGTGACCGTGACAGGAGTGGCAAAGGTGGCTTGCTGCCACCCGGACGCCGTCTCACCAGTGAAGGTCACGGACCCCAGGTTCGTCCCGGACGACGTCCACAAAGAGCCGACGTGGGTGCCAGTGTTGGTGCTGGCCTTGTAGAAGCGGATACCCGTGATCTGCCCGTTGACGTCCGCCTTGAACTTGACGCCCACCGATATCGAGCTCGAGTCGTTGTCGTCGGGAGCCGTCGGAGCCGCAGTCGCGGGCCAGATCGTGCAGGGGGTGCACACCAGGGCGACCGGAGTGGCCGCGTTCGAGGGCGTCGACGCTGGGCCGGCACCGACCGCGTTGATCGCGGCCACCGTGAACGTGTAGGTCGTGCCGTTGGTGAGTCCGTCGACGGTGGCGTCCGTGTCTCCCGCGGTGCCAGTCACCGTGGTGGGTGTCTGCGGGACTGAGCCGACGTAGGGGGTGATCGTGTAACCAGTGATCGGGCTGCCGCCGTCCGAGGGGATGTTCCAGCTCACCTTGACCGTGCCATCGCCAGGCGTGGCGGTGACGGCGGTCGGCGCACCCGGCACCGATGCCGGCCCAGCGTTCGGGGTGAACATCACGTCGACCCAGTAGTTGCGCGCACCAGCGCTCGAGTTCGGGAAGGCACTCGTGGTGGTATTCCGGAAAACGCCGTTGGTGGTGGTCCCGGAGTTGCGTAGCGCGTGCAGTGGTGGGCTGTCCACTCGGCTGTACGAGTACGGGTCAGGGGATGGGTTCAGATACATGTAGCCGTCGTCCTGCGCGGCGTGCCCGGAAGGCGCGAAGTAGCTCGCCACGTAGGTGCTGTTCGCATTGATCTGGACGGGGGTGGCGAAGGTGACCTGCTGCCAGCCCGACGCAGTCTCACCGGTGAACGTCGCGCCCGCCAGCTTGGTGCCCGCCGAAGTCCAGAGGTTGCCGATGTGGGTTCCAGTGTTGGTGGTCCCCTTGTAGAAGCGGATACCAGTGACGGAGCCGGAGACGTCCGACTTGAACTTGACGCCGACCTCGACCGCAGTGGCGACACCGGAGTCAGTGCGAGTCGGGGCTGCCCCTGCGCCCCAGATCGAGCAGGTGCAACCGATGTTCAGCAGTCTCCCGGCCGACGGCGTCTCGAGGTTGCCACTGTCGTCCACCGCTCGCGTCTTGATGGTGGTGCTGGGGTAGCCGTGGGCCACCCAGGAGTAGGTCCAACTGGTAGTGCCGGTGGCCGGGTGCCAGGTGTTCCCACCATCGGTCGAGACCTCGACACCAGCCACCACGCCTCCGGTGTCTGTGGCCGTCCCGCTGATGGTGATCTTCCCCCCGTCCCCCACCGTCGCGCCGCTGGCAGGCGAGGTGATCGTCGAGCTGGGAGCGGTGACGTCGCTGGAACCCGTCGCGACGGTCAGCCCGGCGATGACGGCATACGGTTGCACACCCATGTCGGCGAAGAGGTTCACGGTGGCCTGTTGCATGTTCCTGTCAGGCCCACCACCCGCGGGGTCGAGACCCCATGGCCATTGCACGGTTCCGGCACCGAAGACCAGGGCCCCGCTCGGCGCACGGTAGAGCGTCAGGTTGTGCGTTGCGGTGGAGTTGGTCTTGACGGTGCTGCCGTAGTCGGTGAACACCTCAGCCGTCGTGGACGTGGTCGCTGACAACCGGAAAGCTCCTGCTGGCCTGAATCCGTTGTCGACGTCCGCGTCCCACTCGTACCCGAGCGTCCCCAACCCGGCGCCGAGGGTTAGCGTCTGGCCGGAGCCGAGGCCCGCGACGGCAGTGTTCCGCCAGAACCGAAGCTTGGAGTAGGCCACAGGCACCTTGATGTCCGTAGATCCGGAGTTCACGAGGAACTGCTGGCCGGTGAGCGCGTTCTGCGGCTTGCCACCGTCGCCGGGTGGGCTGAAGCGTGGATCCTGCCACGTTCCCGTCCAGGCAACCGGGTCGTTCGACGCGTCGTAGTGCGTGTCCTTGTAGCAGACCAGGGTGCGGTTGGCCGTGCCTGTGCCGTCCACGCTCGGCTCGAGGCGTGTCTTCCAGAACACCTCGTTGCCGCTGAAGAAGGCCAGGCTGACGCCGCCGTCGCGGGCCGCCTCGACGTTGGCGCGCTGCGTGCCGGTCCAGTACTCGTCGTGACCCACCGACAGGAACGCTTTGTGCTGGGCCAGAACAGAGGTGGCTCCGGGCAGCGACATGTCCAGACCGGAGGTGTACGACACGTCGTACCCGTTGGCCTCGAGGAACCGGATCATCGGGTACTCGCTGTACATGAGCCAACTGCGCCCCGAGTCGTCCACCGCGGAGTTGAAGGGACGGTTGTAGGACACCTTCGACGCGCCCTTGTAAGCGGCCGGGCTCCCCGTCGGGCAGTTGACCGTGCCGCAGGTGTACAGGCTGTTGCCGCCGTAGGTGTTGTAGGCCTGCCAGGTTTCGTCCGAGGTCTGGAACAGCATGTCGGAGTGGCTGGAGTCGTCCCGGACGACGAAGACGATGTGGCTCTCCGTCCCCCCTGTGCCCATCAGGTGCGCGATGTAGACCCCGGACACTGCGGTAGCCGGCACAGCCCACGAGGCGGACACAGCCCAGTTCCCACAGTCGATCAGACCAGTGGAGTCCGGAACGCTGACGCAGGTCGGCTGTGTCTGCGGCTGGGTGGCGCTGGGGGTCAGACCCGCGGCGATTTTCCGCGCACCGTTGCCCTGGTAGTAGCCGAGCCGCAGGACGTCGAAGGTGTAGCTGCTCACGGTCGACTTGATCTTGAACTGGATCGTCTCGCCGGGCTGGACGCTCATCTTCGTGGCGAAGCCCTGGAGTGACGCCGAGCCCGAGCCACTGATACTCCAGTCGCTGGAGGGAGTACCCGTCTTGGTGTTCTCGCAGGCGACGACCTTGATTGGCGCCTCGCACGGTCCGGCGGCCGCCGCGGGGCCTGCCGCCACCACCAGCACGGGCACCGGAAGCGCGACCATCAGGGTCGCGACCAGCGCGGCGACCCAGCCCTTGCGCCGGGCTGGCGCGCGGTGGTGACGGCGGTTCATGACCGGACCGTCCGGCCGGCAGCGACAGCCTCACGCTGCGGCTGCCACCACTCGACGAGCTCGCGCAGGCCGTCCTCGAGCTCGACCTCGGCTTCGAAGCTCAGGTCACGGCGGGCAGCGGACGTCGCGGCCAGACGCCGGGTGACGCCGTTGACCGCGCGATCCTCGCCGTGCTCCACGCACAGGTCGGAGTCCATCGCTCGCAGGAGTGCCTCCGCGAGGCCGAGGAGACTGGTCTCGGTGCCACTCGCGATGTTGTAGACACCCTCTCGGACGTCACTCGAGGCCGCCAGGAGGTTGGCCCGCGCGATGTCCAGCGTGAAGACGAAGTCCATGGTCTGCTGCCCGTCGCCGAAGATGAGAGGAGGCTGCCCGTCGGCGATGCGCTCCATCCAGCGGACCAGCACCTCCGTGTAGAGGCCGTGGACGTCCATCCGCGGCCCGTAGACGTTGAAGTACCGGAGGCCGACGTAGTCGAGCCCGGTCATCGCTCGGAAGCTGCGCACCATGCCCTCGTTGAACGACTTGGCGGCGCCGTAGAACGTGTCGTTGTTGTGGTGGTGGTGGCGCTCGTCCGTGGGGAACGACTCCGCCAGCCCGTAGACCGAGGCGGATGAGGCGAACACCAGCTTGTCGATGCGGTGCTGCGCCGCCGCCTCCAGCACGTTGAAGGTCCCGTCGACGAGGACCTCGAGGGCGAGCCTGGGCTCCTCGGCACACTGGGTGATCCGGATCGCGGCCTGGTGGAAGACGAGGTCCTTGCCGCGCGTCAGGTCGTGCACCAGGTCACGGTCACGCAGGTCGCCCTCGATCAGCGTCACCTTGCCGGAGGGCATGGCATCCGCCAGGTTCTCGTGACGCCCACGCACGAGGTTGTCGAGGACGTCGACGTGCGCCACGCCTGCGTCGATCAGCTGGTCGACGATGGTCGAGCCGATCGTTCCCGCACCCCCCGTGACGAGCACGGTGGCTCCCTCGAGGGCGCTCACCACGCACCTGCCGGACCGGCGCCCCAGGCGATCGACGCGAACTCGCGGCTCATCGGCATGCTCACCGGCGCCATGGCACCGGCGCGGCGCTGGCTCTCGGACGCGGCCTCGAGCACGGACAGCACCCTGAGGCCCGCACGGCCGTCGGTCAGCGGGGCGCGCCCCTCCGTGATCGCCGCGGCGAACTCACTGGCCATCACGCCGAGCGCCTCGCGCTCTGGGAGGGCGGGTGCGTGCATGTCGCCCAACCGGTAGTTGACGTTGACCAGCCGCTTCTCGGCGGAGTCGGCCGTGTCCGACGTGAGGTCCAGGTCGACACCTCGGTCGTAGATCGCGAGTCGCTGCTGCGGGTTGAGGTCGTCCCACACGACCGTCTGGCGGCTGCCGCCGATGACCATGTGCCGGATCTTGGTCGGGCTCAACCAGTTGACGTGAATGTTCGCGATGGCCCCGCCGGCCAGCGGCATGGTCAGGTAACCCAGGCAGGACCTGCCGTTGCCGATCGGGTCCGACCCGTGCGCGGACACCTCGAGCGGAGACAACCCCTGAGGGAGGATGAAGTCCAGGATCGACAGGTCGTGGGGAGCCAGGTCCCAGAACACGTCGACATCCGGTCGCACCAGGCCGAGGTTGATGCGCACCGAGTCGACGAAGAGGATGTCACCGAGCTCGCCACTCTGGACCAACGCCCTGAGGTGCTGGACCGCCGGCGTGTAGCAGTAGGTGTGGTCGCACATCAGCACCAGGCCGAGCTCCTCGGCCCTGGCGACCATGCGCTCGGCGTCGAGTCGCGTCGAGGCGAGTGGCTTCTCCACCAGGACGTGCTTGCCCGCCTCGAGAGCGGCGAGCGCCATCCAACAGTGGGTGTCGGCCGGCGTTGCCACAGCCACCGCGTCGACGTCCGGCCGTGCCAGCAGCGCCTCGAGCGAGGTCTCGACCTCGACCGTGCTGCGGGCGCCAATGACCCGTTCGGCGCGTTCGCGGTCGACATCGCACACCGCGACGAGGTCCCAGTCAGGGCTCCCTCGGAAGCTCCGGACCAAGTTGGGACCCCAGTACCCTGCCCCGACGACAGCGATGCGCAGCGTCATGCGACAGCTCCTCTCGATCCAGCCCGGCCTCTGTGGAAACACTGCACCGGAGTGGGCTGTGGCGACTCGTACTTTTGCGGTAGCCCACTCCTACTGCACCCGTTCGGGTGCGTTCCAGCACGTGCACTCACCTAGTACGCCCCTGTTCCGCGGAAGACCGCTCGGGCCGTGCGGAAGAGGATCTGCAGGTCGAGGGCCAGGCACCAGTTGTCCACGTACCAGAGGTCGAGCCGCAGGGACTCGTCCCACGAGAGGTCGCTGCGACCACTGACCTGCCACAGGCCCGTGAGACCCGGCTTCACCCTGAGCCGACGCACGGCGTCGGACTCGTAGCCCTGCACCTCGCGCAGCAACGGCGGACGAGGACCCACGAGCGACATCTCGCCCCTCGCCACGTTGACCAGCTGCGGCAGCTCGTCGATCGAGAACCGACGCAGCACCTTCCCGACCCGGGTCACCCTGGGGTCGGACTTCATCTTGAAGAGGACGACGTTGCCCGCATCCCCCTGCATCTGGTCCAGGCGCTGCTCGGCGTCCACGCACATCGTCCGGAACTTGAGCATCTGGAACTCTTCGCCCCGGGCGCCGACGCGGGTCTGGCGGAACAGCACCGGGCCGGGCGAGTCCAACCGGATGGCCACGGCGATGGCCGCGATGCCGGGCAGCGCCACGACCATCAGCAAAGCGGTGAGGCTCTTGTCCACGACCGACTTGACGACGCGACGGGCCCCGGACATCACGGGGCGCTCGATGTGCAGCAACGGCATTCCTGCCGTCGGTCGGATGGACAGGCGCGGACCGGCGACGCCGAGCAGGCCCGGCGACACGACCAGCTCGACGTCACGCTCCTCGAGGGACCAGGCCAGCCGACGCAGCTCCGGCCCGTGAAGGTCGGGGTCACTGGACACGGCGACGACGTCGGCGTCGAACAGGTCGACCGCCGACATGGCCTCCTCGGGGTAGCCGAAGACCGGCACACCCTCCACCTCGGAGCGACTGTCGCCACTCAGGTCGAGGCCGGAGACGCACGCCGCGACAACGCGCAGGCCCTGCTCCGGCGCCCGCCTGATCTCGCGGATCATGGGCAGCACCGACTTCGCGTTCCCGATGATGACGGTCGCCTGGGTCTCCTCACCGGACGCGCGCCGCCGGTAGAGGTCGCCGCGGACCACCTTGCGGGAGCAGAGGCCGAGGACGAAGAGCGACGAGGCTGCGACCAGGCTGGCCATCCGGGGCACCTGGACGTCCGCCGCATAGGAGAGGAACGCGGCAGCCCCGATGAGGTAGACCGCCGACCGCATCACCGCCCGGTACTCCTCCGGACCCGAGCCGGCGAAGCGGCGCTCGTAGCCGTGCGACAGTGCGAGCACCCCGAGCCACAGGACGGGGAGGGCCACCAGGACCACGACCCGCTCCAGGGCAGGACGGTCCTGCATGGCCACCACGGTCGTGAAGATGGCGGTGGCAGTGGCCACGGTGAGGTCGCCGAGGATGGCGCGTCGCCGATAGGCGACGTTCCACGAGAGACGCTTGACAGGCGCTTGAGGCGCTTCCGTCGTCCGGTCGGTCTCGCGCGGCTGCCCCAAGGAGACAGCACGCCGAAGGCGTCGGGACAGGCCTGTGCCCGTCACCGCCTCGGCGTACTCCGTCATACCCATCTGGTGCCGTCCTGCCCCTGCAATCTCCGCCATGACCCTCTCCCCCGGACCCACCTTCAGAGGGCACCGTAGACCCGCAACGCGGACCTCCGACAGCCCCCAGAGGAGTCATCTGCACCCTGTGAAATAGGTTAGGGCTCAACGGATTTCGTCAACTACACCGCGCAGGCGAGGGTGGCCTAGACAGGTCAACTACGACGCTGGGCGTAGCCGTCTCATCCGGTTGATGGAGCCGTCTGGGGGCCGTTCGCATCGCCACCTTCCAGACGGTTCCGACAGCGTCCATTCGCCATCGTGTGCGATGCGGACACAGCTGCCTGCGGGACCCGACGTGGGGCCCGACGGAAGGCCCGAGACTAGTCAGGGACTAGTCAGTGACCATTTCTTGCTCGCGGCCCAGAGCCCGCGCCGGAACACCCGCCCAGACCTCGCCGGCAGGCAGGTCGCGAACCAGGACCGCCCCCATGCCCAGGGTGCTCTCGGCGCCCACCGTCACCTTCTCGCGGACGCTCGAGGCCATGCCGAGGTAGGCGGCGCGTCCCACGCGCACGCTGCCGCCCAGCGTCACCCCTGCGCAGAGGGTGGCGAAGTCCTCGATGACGTCATCGTGGGTCAGAGTGACGCCGGGCATCACGACCACGTGGCGTCCCACGACCACCGCCGCCGTGAGGACCGATCCGGCCAGGACGACCGAGCCTGCTCCGATCGTGCAGGACTCGGGCACGGACACGGACGGATGCACGATGGTGGCGAAGCGGTCGTCCCCGACGCCCAGGTCTCTCAGCCGCCCGGCCAGCCGCTCGCGCACCACACCACGTCCGGCGCACAGAACCAACTGGCGATCATCCTGCGCTGCAACGGAATCCAGTCCACCCAGCACCTTGAGCCAGCCGCCCGCCAGCGACCCCCAGCGCGACTCGTCGTCGTCGACGCAGCCCTCGACGCGCATTCCGCAGGCACGCGCGGCCTCGGCGGCTTCCAGTGCGAGGCCGCTTGCCGCGACGAGGATCAGTTCCTTGCCCACCCCGTCACCGTAGATGGACTGCTCCGCACCGCGCAGCCACAACCGTCAGACCCGCGACCTCAGGCCGGGCTGTGGAACTTCTGCTGGGCCGCGACCAGACCGTGCGCGACGACCATCTCGACGGCATCCGCGGCCTCGTCCAGCAGGAACGGCAGCTCCTTGCGCTCGACGGTCCCGAAGTCGCGGAGCACGAAGTCGGCCGGGTCCATCCGGCCGGGCGGGCGGCCGATCCCGACCCGGACCCGCAGGTAGTCCTTGGTGCCGAGGGCGGAGCTGATCGAGCGCAGCCCGTTGTGGCCGCCCTCTCCCCCGCCCTTCTTGAGCCGGACGTCGCCGGCAGGGATGTCGAGCTCGTCGTGGACGACGAGGAGCCGGTCGACCTCCACGGAGAAGAAGCTCATCAGCGCCTTGACCGGTCCACCCGACTCGTTCATGTATGACGAGGGGACAGCGACGACGGCGGCCGGTCCGGGTGCCCCGCCGGGAAGCATGCCGATCCGCACCGTGGCAGCAGCAGCGCGGGCCTTGTGTGCTGAGAGCTTCGAGCCGCTGCGCGAGGCGAGCTCGTCGACCACCATGGCGCCCACGTTGTGCCGGTTCCCGGCGTACTTGGGACCGGGGTTTCCGAGGCCCACCACGAGCCAGGTGCCGTCGTCACTCACGGGGCGCAAGTATGCCGGAAGGCCAGGTCCCCATGAACCACGCAGGGGACCTGGCCTTCCGGCATACAACGGTGAGCGGGACTCAGGCGTCCTCGGACTCGGCCTTCTCGCCCTCGGGGGCCTCGCCCTCGGCACCCTCGGCAGCTTCGCCCTCGGCGGCCTCGGCGTCGCCGGGCGCCTCGTGCTCGATGCCGGCCTCGGCCTCTGCCTCGGCCATCTCGGCGTCCAGCGCCTCCTGCGAGATCTGCTGGGTGATGTTGACGACCAGGGTGTCCGCGTCGACGACGAGGGTGGACCCGGCCGGGAGCTGGAGGTCGGACGCCTTGATCTGCGTGCCGGCCTCGAGGCCCTCGACGGAGACGACGACGTTCTCCGGGATGTGGGTGGCCTCGACCTCGAGCTGGACGGTCTGGGCGTCGACGGTGACGATGGTCTCGGGAGCGGCCTCGCCCTCGATGTGGACCGGGATGTCGACGGTGACCTTCTCGCCCTTGCGGACGACGACGAGGTCGATGTGCTCGATGACCGGCTTGATCGGGTCGCGCTGCACGTCCTTGGCCAGGGCCAGCTGCTCGTTGCCGTCGATGACGATCGTGAGCAGGGCGTTGGCGACCTTCAGGGCCATCATCGTGTCGTGGCCCGGGAGGGTGATGTGCACGGGCTCGGCTCCGTGGCCGTACATGACGGCGGGGATCTTGTGGTCGCGGCGAATCTTGCGGGCAGCGCCCTTGCCGAACTGCGTGCGCGTCTCTGCGACGAGCTTGTTGTCAGACACGGAAATCTCCTGTGCGGTGGGGGACTCGAGGATGCGGTGGGCCTCGACGCGGGGCGCAGCACGGAGACCACACCGCGTCGAATTACGGACGTGACCGGCCCCCAGGTGGTGGCAGCCGTGCAGTGTCCCTCGCCGAGGCAACCCGCAGAGTCTAGGCGACGCCTGCCGGGAGTGGGAAATCCGCCTCGTCGACCGCCGCGGTGGCCCTGGCTGCGCGGTCACGACGCAGCTCCCCGAGCCGGACCGCAACCACCCCACCGACGATGCAGACGCCACCGGCCAGCTGCATCATGCCCGGGAGCTCGTCGAGTAGAACCCACGCGAAGAGCACGGCGAAGAGCACCTCCGTCAGGCCCACGAACGAGGCGACCGTCGAACCCAGCACCCGGGCCGCCGTCACCCCGAGCAGGTATGCCGCGGCGGCCGCGATGAGAGCCAGCTCACCGATCGCGACCCACCACGGGGCCTCCCGGCCCATCAGCTCGACCGGAGCCGAGGCGAAGGTGAGGGGGATGACGCCGACGGCACCCAGCACGCCGAGGGCGACCGCACCCGCACCCATCCCGAGACCCGCGAGGGCGACTGGCGGCAGGCTGCTCTCCTCGGCGGCAAGGACGAAGAAGGTGGCCAGCCCGGTGGCGGCGACCAGCCCCCACGCGACCCCGACGAGGTCGGGGCGAGCCTGCCCGGAGAGGTCGAGGACCAGCACGAGGCCGAGGATCGCGAGGACGACGCCCAACCCCGTCAGGGCGCTGGGCGCCCTCCGGGTGCGCAGCCAGACCCAGAGGACGACGAGCACCACCCCGAGGTACTCCAGCAGGAGCGCGACACCCACGTCGAGCCGCTGCACGGCGTAGAAGTAGGCCACCTGGCAGCCGGCCACGGCGACAGCCCCGTAGGCGAGGACCGCCGGCAGGTTCTCGCGGACGAGTGACCACCGCCCGCGCAGGGCGAGGAAGGTTGGCACCGCCAGGACGAGCGTGGCTCCCGCGACGCGGAGCAGCACGATGGCCCCGGAGCTCCAGCCCTCGACCAGCAGGGACTTGGCGAACGGCCCGCTGCTGCCGAAGGTCGCGGCGGACGCGAGGGCGAGCCAGAGGCCGAAGCCCGTCGACCGTGTCCTCATGACCTCACTCCGTCCACATCCACCAACCGTAACCAGCAAACCGTCTTATACTCCTGACAGTAGTGATCGGTACCGACAGGAGTCAAGATGCTGTTTGCCCATGACACGGAGGTGGCGCTCCGGGCGGCAGCCGCCCTGGTCAACACGGCGCCGACGCTGCCCACCGACACCGAGGACCTCGCCACGGTCGCTCACCTCGACGAGTTCGTGCGCGACTGGGAGTGGACGGGTTCGCACACGGGTGACCGCGCGGAGCTCGACGCAGTTCGTGAGCTGCGCCCGCGGTTGCGGCAGCTCTGGACCAGCGACACCGATGAGGCGGTCGCCCTGGTCAACGCTCTGCTGGCCGAGGCGGGGGCCCTCCCCCAGCTGGTCCGACACGGCGAGTGGTCCTGGCACCTGCACGCCACGCCCCCGGAGGCGCCGCTGGCCACCCGCATGGCCGTGGAGGCCGCGATGGCAATGGTCGACGTGATCAGGGCGGACGAGCTGGCCAGGCTGAGGGTCTGCGCTGCCGAGGACTGCGAGGACGTGGTCGTCGACCTGTCCAAGAACCGCTCGAAGCGGTTCTGCGACGGAGGGTGCGGCAACCGGGCCAACGTCGCGGCATACCGAGCCCGCAAGGCCGGCGCGGAGGGCTGAGGAGGGCTGAGGAGCCACGCGGGCTGCGGGTGGAGTAGCGACGTAGGACATTGGGGCGATCCCCTTGCGGTTGTGTCTTTCTACGCTCGGTTCCCTCAGTTCCCTCCCACCCCTTCGGCAGCTTGGAGAAGTCATGCACCGCAAGGTCACCGCCCTCGTGGGGGCGGCCGCACTGGCCGTGGCAGCAGCCGTGGTCCCCGCGCTGCCGGCATCCGCAGACGCTCCGTCCGGAGCCATCTTCACGACGCTGCCCGATGGCAGCGAGGTGAACTTCAACATCTACTCGTCCAAGGACCTCGTCTACCTCGACGGCGGGCCCGGCCCCGGGGCCCCGCAGACTGCGGCGGGCCTCGACGACGGCACCTACGTCTTCCAGATCACCGATCCCTCGGGCAAGGTGCTGCTGTCGACCGACAAGGCCGTCTGTCGGCAGTTCACCGTCGCCGGCGGCATCATCACCGGCGTCGTCGCCGCCGGAGGTTGTGAGCACGTGACCGGCACGGACGTCGACCACGGCGCCAAGACCGTGAAGATGATGCCCTACCTGGACACGCCCAACAACGGTGGCGAGTACAAGGCGTGGGCCACCAAGGTCGCCGACTTCAAGGCCGGTTGTGTCGCGCTCGGGGAGAGCGACGGACTCAACGTCGTCAACTGCGGCAGCACGGGCGGCAACAAGCACGGGTTCGTCGGTGCCAACAGCAAGACGGACAACTTCAAGGTTGGGCCGGAAGTGGCGCAGGAGATCGACACGAGGTTCTTCGACGGCAACGGGCAGATCATGGACGGGATGGGGATCACCTGGACCGACACGCACGGGGCGTCGAACAAGAAGTGGTCGTACTACGCTCCCAGCCTGTCCGTGTTCCACGAGGCGCACGTCGAGAACGTCGAACAGGGCACCCACACGATCACCGTCGCCAACCAGGCAGGGTGTGTGGTCCAAGACGTGTCGACCGGCGGCAAGAGGGTTGCCAACGGCCCGACCTCGGTCGCGGTGCGCGTGACGGGCACGGCGAAGTCGTTCACCACCTTCATCGACGTGACCTGCGGCTAGGTCAGTCCCTCAGTGTGACGAACACCAGGTCGGGCGGCACCCTCGGGAGCCGCCCGACTGCTGTTGCCAGAGGTCAGCCGTGGCCGTCACTGCTCTCAGGCGTGGCCGTCACTGCTCTCAGGCGTGGCCATCACTGCTCTCAGGCGTGGCCATCAAAGAGGCTCGTCACCGAGCCGTCCTCGAAGACCTCCTGGATCGCGCGGCTGATCAGCGGCGCGATCGAGAGCACCGTGAGCTTGTCGAACTCGTGCGCCTCGTCGATCGGCAGGGTGTTGGTGACGATCACCTCGACGGCGCTGCAGTTCTTGAGCCGGTCGATGGCCGGACCGGAGAGGATCGCGTGGGTCGCGGCGATGATGACCCCGGCGGCGCCGTCGGCCATCAGCGCGTCGGCCGCCTTGGTGATCGTGCCGGCGGTGTCGATCATGTCGTCGACCAGGACACAGACCCGGCCCTTGACCTCACCGACGACGCGGTTGGCCACGGTTTCGTTGGGGCGGTTGATGTCTCGCGTCTTGTGGATGAAGGCCAGCGGCGCGCCGCCGAGCCGCTGGGACCACTGCTCGGCCACCTTGATCCGGCCGGCGTCCGGTGAGACGACCGCGAGCTTCTCGTCGCCGTACTTCGTGGCGACGTGGTCGGCCAGGATCGGCAGCGCCATGAGGTGGTCGACGGGACCGTCGAAGAAGCCCTGGATCTGGGCCGTGTGCAGGTCGACCGCCATCAGCCGGTTCGCGCCGGCCGTCTTGAACAGGTCGGCCATCAGCCGGGCCGAGATCGGCTCACGACCGCGGTGCTTCTTGTCCTGCCGGGCGTAGCCGTAGAACGGCAGCACGACCGTGATCCGCTTGGCGCTTGCCCGCTTGAGGGCGTCGATCATGATGAGCTGCTCCATGATCGCCTCGTTGATGGGCGTCGTGTGGCTCTGGATGACGAACGCGTCGGACCCCCGGACCGACTCCTCATAACGCACGTAGATCTCGCCGTTGGCGAAGTCGTAGGCGCTCGTCGGCACGAGGTTGGTGCCGAGCATGCTGGCGACCTCCTCGGCGAGCTCCGGGTTGGCCCGCCCGGAGAAGACCATCAGGTTCTTCTCGGTGGTCTTCGTGATGCCGGTCACGCGTTGGCCTGCCCTTCCGTGGAGTCTTCGGTATGCCGCGTGGTTGCAGCTTCTTCGGCCGCCTTGGCGGTCTGCGTGCCGGCGCGGGCCCGGGCGACCCAGCCGTCGATGTTGCGCTGCCGGCCGCGGGCCACGGCGATCTGGCCGGGCTCGACGTCCCCCGTGAGCGCGGACCCGGCCCCGACGTAGGCCCCGTCCGCGACGTTCACCGGCGCGATGAGGACGGTGTCGGACCCGATGAAGCTGTGTCGACCGATCGTGGTCTGGTGCTTCGCGACCCCGTCGTAGTTGGCGAAGATGGTGCCCGCCCCGATGTTGGCGCCCTCCCCGATGACGGCGTCACCGGCATACGTGAGGTGTGGGACCTTGGCGCCGTCGCCGATCTTGGCGTTCTTGGTCTCGACGAAACCGCCGATCTTGCCCTTCGCACCCAGCTCGGTGCCGGGGCGCAGGTAGGAGAACGGACCCACGGAGGCACCCTCGCCGATCACCGCGAGCAGCGCCTCGGTGCGCTTGACCTCGGCGTCCGGGCCGACCTCCGTGTCGGTCAGCGTCGTGTCGGGCCCGATGGTGGCGCGTTCGCCGATGGTCGTGGCGCCGAGCAGCTGGGTGCCGGGCAGGATGGTCGCGTCGCGACCGATGGTGACGTCGCTGTCGATCCACGTCGTGTCGGGGTCGACGATCGTCACGCCGTCGCGCATCCAGCGCTCGGTGGTACGGCGGTTGAGCTCCTTGCCGAGGCGGGCGAGCTGCACCCGGTCGTTGACGCCCTCCGTCTGCCACAGGTCGCCGATGAGGTGGGCACTGACGCGTCCGCCTGCCTTGCGCGCGATGGCGAGGACGTCGGTGAGGTACTTCTCGCCCTGGGCGTTGTCGGTGCCGACCTGGCCGAGGGCGTCGACGAGCACTGCCGCGTCGAAGGCGTAGATCCCGGAGTTGATCTCGGTGATCGCCTGCTGGTCGGCTGTGGCGTCCTTCTGCTCGACGATGCCCTCGACGCCCCCGTCGGCGCCGCGCAGGATCCGGCCGTAGCCGGTGGGGTCCTCGAGGTGCGCGGTGATCACCGTGACCGCACTCCGGGTGCCCACGTGCTCGTCGACCAGGGACCGCAGGGTGTCGCCGGCGAGCAGCGGCACGTCTCCGTAGGTCACCAGGATGGTGCCGTCGAGGTCGGCGGGCAGTGCCTCGAGCGCGCACTCCGTGGCGCGGCCGGTGCCCTTCACCTCGTCCTGGTCCGCGATCACCGCGTGCGGGTCGAGCTCGGCCACGTGGGCGGCCACGAGATCGCGTTCATGGCGCACCACGACGGCCAGGTGCTCCGGGGCGACCGCGCGCGCGGCGGCGATCGCGTGCCCGACGAGGGTGCGTCCCCCGATCCTGTGCAGGACCTTCGGGGTGGCGGACTTCATCCGGGTGCCTTCACCGGCCGCCAGGACGATGACTGCGGCAAGACGGTGCGATCCGGTGGGGGTGCTCACGCGCGAGACTCCAGCGATCTGGTCGGGTGCGACGGGGACGCCGTCATGCTACCCGTCGGTTTGACCGGCTCCCGACGGCCTGCGCGGACCCTTGCGCGCGGGTCCAGGGCACGCATCGCTTCGAATGGTGGGCTGACCAAGAGGAATGTCCTTCGAACGGCGCGCTCGGCCTCATCCAAATGGACTGCATCGGCCTCATGCAACTTGCGTATGCCGTGAGCGTCCGACATGGTAGGGCACTTCGACTGTCCGCGCCGCGCCATGCAGGGTCCGCACGGCGGACAGCTATTCCCCCGAAAACACAGAGACACCCCCCTGGAGACCCTGTGAAAATCTTGACCCTGCCCATCTCCGCCCTCGTCGCGACCGCTTTAGCCGGCGGCGCCTCGGTATCTGCGCTGGCCCTCCCCATGACGGGAGCCAGCTGGGGCCGAACGGGCCACCACTCATCCACGTCCCGAACCGCCGCGGCGACGACCATGCCGGCGACCCAGGTCTCGACGACCGCGGCCAGCCTGAACGGCCAGGTCGGAACCCGTATCCGCGCCAAGGGCGCCTACTTCCAGTGGGGCGCGACCTCCGCCTACGGAGCCTCGACCGCGCTCAAGTCCCTCTCGCGGAGCAGCAGCACCACCGTCCCGGTCTCAGAGCGCCTCGCAGGCCTCCGGAGCGGCGCCACCTACCACTACCGCGTGGTCGTGCCGACGACCAAGGGGACCGTCTACGGCAACGACGTCAGCTTCCAGACCGCGTCGACGAGCACCACGACTCCGACCAGCAGCAGCACGACGCCCACCAGTAGCACGACGAGCAGCACCACGAGCACCACGAGCACCACGAGCACCACGAGCACGTCGAGCACGTCGAGCACGTCGAGCACCTCGAGCACGACGAGCACGCCGCCGACCACGACCACCAGCAGCACCGCGACCTCGCCGGCCGCGTGCACGCCGGCGTGGACGTCGTCCGCCTCCTACGGGTCCTGGAACAACAACGGCTACCTCGTGAACAACAACATGTGGAGCGGAGACGCTGGACCCCAGAGCATCTCGGCCTGCGCGTGGAACCGGTGGTCCGTGACGTCCAACCAGCCGGGCACCGGCACCGACGACTCGGTCAAGACCTACCCGGACACCCAGCGCCACGTCAGCTACCCGCTGTCGTCGCTCACCTCGCTGCCGTCGACCTTCAACGTGACAACTCCCGCAGGGGGAGGCACGGTTCCGGCCAAGGGGAAGCAGTGGAACGCCGCCTACGACCTGTGGCTCGACAACTTCGGCACCGAGGTCATGGTCTGGAACAACTGGACCATGAACTGGCAGTACTGGTACGGGGTCAACCACGGCGTCCAGGCCACGATCGACGGCGTCGCGTACCACGCGTACACCAACGGGTCCGGCCTGTGGTTCATCCGCGACAACGTCACCAACCAGGGCAGTGTCGACCTGGCGCACATCCTGAAGTGGGCTGTTGCCCAGGGTTGGCTGAAGTCGTCGCAGGTGCTCGGCGAGGTCGAGTACGGCTTCGAGGTCTCGTACACCGGCGAGCCGACGACCTTCACCCTGAACGACTACACCCTGTCGCTGCCCTAGCAGGCGGTTGAACGCCAGCACCGGTCATGACCACGCTCTCGGCGTGGGCATGACCGGTGCTGGCGTTTGCGTGTCCGGTGCTGGGGTTCAGGAGGCCGGGGCGGCGGCGGGGCCGGGACCCTGGTACGCCGGGGCGACCGTCGTGGCCTCGGAGGGCATGAGGATCCACAGGATCGGGTAGATCAGGATCTGGCTGCCTGGAATCACCATGAGCAGCAGCACGAAGAGGATCCTGGCCGGCCACGGGGCGATACCAAAGCGTCGTCCGAGCCCAGCGACCACGCCGCCCAGGACGCGCTCGCCGCGCGGTCGGACCAGGCCCTGCTGGGCAAAGGTGGAGTGGATGTCGTTCATGGGTGGAGCACTTCCTTCGGTGTCGCGCCGGGCCTCTCCCGGACTCCTCCACTGTGCGCTCTTGCGACCTCGCCGCCCATCGGGTGCAGCCCTGACCCGACCCCGGTTTGCCCGTCACTGCCCTCGGGGTCGGCGAACGGCCGGGTCAGGGTCGGGGCACTCGCCGGGAGCTGGGCTGAGCGCGGGTTCCTAGGTGCGGCGAAGGGTCACCACAGGTTCAGCACAGGTGCGCCCCCGAGGCTCGCAGCATCTACTCGGCCACAGTGGCCGTGAGCGACCCCTAGGAGCCACCATGGCCAACAGCAGGATCATCACCGGCGCGTGCGCCCTCGTCGGGGCCCTCGGGCTGGTCGCCACGGGCGCCGCCCTGTCCAACGCCGCCTCACCGTCCTCTGCTCCATCGGCCGCCGTCGGGTACGCAGCCAACACCGAGGCACCCGACGGCTCGGCGAACCCCAACAACGACACCCCGGTCACCGGCACCGAGCTCGCCAACGTCAAGGCAGCCGTCAAGGCCAAGGACTCGGCCGTCACTGTGACGTCCGTGCGCAAGGACCCCGACGGCTCCTACGACGTCTTCGGCACCAAGGCCGGTGCCAACGTCATGCTCGAGGTCAGCAAGGACCTCAAGACCATCACCACCAACGCCGGTGGCGGACGCGGGGGTCATGGCCCCGGCGGCGGCCCCGGGGGCGGCAACCACACCCCTGTCACCGGCACCGAGCTCGCGAACGTCAAGGCGGCCGTGAAGGCCAAGGACTCGGCCGTCACCGTCACGTCCGTACGCAAGGACCCCGACGGCTCCTACGACGTCTTCGGTACCAAGGCCGGCGCCAACGTCAGGCTCGAGGTCAGCAAGGACCTCAAGACCATCACGGTCGACACCGACAACCACGGCGGTGGCCCGCGCGGCTGAGGTCTCAGGCTCCCGCGGGCGGGAAATTCGATGTCGGTCACCCACGGCACAGTGATAGACAGCGCGAGTGAAGAACATCGTGGAGTACCAAGACCTGCTGCGGCTGATCGACGAAAGGTCAGCCGCCTTCTGCGCCGCGGTCTCCTCCGCGCCGAGCCTCGACGCGCAGGTGCCGAGCTGCCCCGAGTGGACGCTCTTCGACCTGGTCGAGCACCTGGGCGAGGGGCGTCGCTCGTGGGCAGCCACTGTCGCCGCCGGACCCGACGCAGCCGGAAAGTCCGCGGGAGACGGCGCGCCGGCGCCTCGTGACCGCGAGGCGCTGCTCGTCTGGATGGCCGAGTCGACGCAGCAGCTGGTGGACGCCCTGCACGATGCCGGCCCGGATCGAGGTGTCTGGATGTGGTGGGGCGATTCGCAGTCACCGCCGACCAGCGGTGCCGTCGCCCGGCACCAGGTGCAGCAGATGGCGGTGCACACCTACGACGCCCAGCTCACCGCGGACGCCGCAGAGCCACTCCCGGAGGAGGCGGCGCTCGACGGGGTCGAGGAGTTCCTGTTCACCTGCTGCGCCACGACGAGCGCCTGGCCGCACCAGCCGGCTGTCGTCGACTACCACGCCACCGAGGGCCGCTCCTGGCGCGTCTGGCTCTCCGCCGACGGCGCACGGGCGGCCCGCCTGCCCGACTCCGGCAGCGACGACCCGGACACGGTGGATGCCTCCGCCCGGGGCACAGCCAGCGAGCTGGTCCTCTTCTTCTACGGCCGCATCCCGCCGGAGTCCCTCGAGCTCGGCGGTGACCCACGGGTCTTCGACCAGCTCTTCGCCTGGGACCCCGGCGCCTAGGACCTGGCTCCCCGGGTAGGAATCGAACCTACGTCGCTTGTCCTGATTCAAAGTCAGGCGGGCCCTGCCAGCAGACCAACCGGGGAACGCCCCCTGCGGGGACCCGCCAAGGGTAGCCAAGCACGCGGCATACCTGGGCATCGCCGCCGACACCGATGACAACCTACGGTTCCGTAGGTTACGGTTTCGTACGTTGATGATGCCTCCGTGGCGACGAACCGAAGGAAGGTTCCCCCTGCGATGACGCCCCCCAACTCAGCCGCGCAGACCGCGCCCGCTCCCGCGCAGACGGCGCCGACCACCCAGGACCAGACGCCGTCCGTGGCACCCGAACGGAAGGCCCGAGGCGAACAGGTCGCGCTGGCGCTGTTCATCGGCATCCCGTTCCTGGCGCTGCTCGCGGCGGTGCCCGTCGCCTGGGGCTGGGGCCTCGGCTGGCACGACATCGTGATCGCCGTCGTCATGTATGCCGTTGCGGGGCACGGGATCACCGTCGGCTTCCACCGTTACTTCACGCACGGCTCGTTCAAGGCCAGTCGGGGGCTGAAGGTGGCACTCGCGATCGCCGGCTCCCTAGCCATCCAGGGACCGGTGGTGCGGTGGGTTGCCGACCACCGCCGCCACCATGCCTTCTCCGACCGCGATGGCGACCCGCACAGCCCGTGGCGCTACGGCGAGACGATCCCGGCACTGGCCAAGGGGCTGTGGTGGGCGCACACGGGCTGGCTCTTCGACGTCGAGCAGACGCCGCGAAGCAAGTACGCACCCGACCTCATGGCCGACACGGACCTGCAGAAGGTCGACCGGGCGTTCCCGCTGATCGTCGCCGGCTCGATGCTCCTGCCTGCCGTCGTCGGCGGGCTGTGGTCGATGAGCTGGCAGGGGGCGCTGACCGCCTTCTTCTGGGCGTCCCTGGTGCGAGTCTCCCTGCTGCACCACGTCACCTGGTCGATCAACTCGATCTGCCACACCATCGGCGAGCGGCCGTTCAAGAGCCGCGACAAGTCCGGCAACGTCTGGTGGCTGGCGGTCCTGTCGATGGGCGAGTCGTGGCACAACCTGCACCACGCCGACCCGACCTGCGCCCGTCACGGGGTCGAGAAGGGTCAGGTCGACTCGACGGCGCGGGTCATCTGGGCGCTCGAGAAGCTCGGCTGGGCCACCGACGTCAGGTGGCCGGTGGCCAAGCGCATCGACGCCCGCCGCCTCGCCGCCTGAGGTCTCGCGTCAGGGGGCAGTGGTGAGCAGCCGGCGGAATGCCACGACCTCCGCCTCCTGCCAGTCGGTGTGGTCGTTGCGCCAGCCCTCGCGGTCGCGAAAACCCTTGGTGTCGTTGGCCATCGCGTGCCCGATGACGTCGCTGTCCGCGATCGGGAACCGCCTCTGCAGGTCCTCGACGAGCGCCACGCCCGCGGCCACCTGCGCCCTGCGGCGGAGCACCTGCTGAACCGCCCAGCGGGGGTCGTGACCGCTGGAGGACTGGACGAACTCGATGCCGATGGCGAGGTGGTTCAGCCCCACCGTGTGCCGGCACATCACGGTCGGCGGCACGAGCTCGTGGATGGTCCCGTCCTGGTCGATGACGTAGTGGGCGCAGGTTCCCGGGCGCTCACCCCGGTTGGGCAGGTCCGCCTCGAAGAGCGAGCGAGCGGAGGCGTAGGTGTCGCTCTCCGTGTAGTGCAGGACGATCACGCTCGGATCCAGCCGCCAGGTGCGCGTTCCATAGTGGCGTTCCGCGTATGCCGCGGTCTCGGCCCTGCGCTCGGCACCGAAGGTCAGGTGGTCCGTCACGATCCGTGGCGCAGTGGGGACGTCGAGACCCGGCACGGCCGTGGTCACCGACGGGACCGGCGGTGAGGGAGAAGCGACCGGCGGTGGGGCGGACTCGGCAGGCCCCAGGGGCCCTTGGTCGAGAGCCACACCGAGGAGGAGCAAGGCGGCCACGGCGGCAGCCGACATCGCCAACCGCCGCGCTCCACCGGCATACCGGGCGTTGCCCTTCACGACCACCACGCTACGCAGGCGGCATGATGGACCGTGTGACCGACGCCCACGACAAGACCACCGCCTCCGGCTCCCGCTCCCGCATGACGGGCAAGCAGCGCCGCGAGCAGCTCATCCAGGTCGGTCGGAAACTGTTCGCGGACAAGGGTTTCGAAGGCACGACAGTTGAGGAGATCGCCGCGAAGGCCAGCGTGTCCAAGCCGGTGGTGTACGAACACTTCGGCGGCAAGGAGGGGCTCTATGCCGTCGTCGTCGACCGAGAGATCGCCGCACTGCTCGGGGGCATCACTGGCGCGCTGAGCGCCGAGCTCAACAGTCGCGAGACGCTCGAGCGGGCTGCGGGCGCCCTGCTGGACTACATCGAGAGCAACACCGACGGCTTCCGGATCCTGGTGCGGGACAGTCCTGCCGGTCAGTCGACCGGATCGTTCGCCAGCCTCATCTCCGACGTCGCGAGCCAGGTCGAGCACATCCTCGCGGCCGAGTTCAAGCGTCGCAAGCTCGATCCCAAGACGGCTCCGCTCTATGCGCAGATGCTCGTCGGCATGGTCGCCCTCACCGGCCAGTGGTGGCTCGACTCTCGCAAGATGAAGAAGGCCGACGTGGCGGCCCACCTGGTCAACCTCGCCTGGAACGGCCTCGCCGGACTCGAGAAGAAACCGGGGCTGCTCACCGCGGACTAGCCTGACGGGCATGCGCTCGTTCCTGGTCACCGACGCCGTTCGCGACTACGCCTCCGCGCACAGCTCGTGGCGGCCCGACCCGGTGGTGCGCCGGCTGCAGGAACGCACGCGCGCCCTCGGCGGGCCTGCCAGCATGCAGATCGGTGACGACCAGGGGCAGCTGCTCACCATGCTGGCCCGCCTCGTCGGAGCGCGGTCGGCCGTCGAGGTCGGGACCTTCACGGGGTACTCGAGCCTCTGCATCGCCCGCGGGCTGGCTGACGGAGGCACCCTGGTCTGCTGCGACATCAGCGAGGAGTGGACGGCGATCGGCAGGCAGTCCTGGCAGGAGGCCGGGGTGGCCGACCGCATCGACCTGCGGATCGCACCGGCGCTCGACACCCTGCGGGCACTGCCTGCAGACGCCACCATCGACCTGGTCTTCATCGACGCCGACAAGGGCGGTTACGTGGACTACTGGAACGAGCTGGTGCCCCGGGTCCGGCCGGGCGGCCTGCTGCTGGCTGACAACGTGCTCTGGAGCGGTGAGATCGCAGACGACAGCGCCGCCGGCGACAACCTCGACGCCCTCCGGGCCTTCAACGACCTGGTTGCCGCCGACGACCGGGTCGAGACGGTCGTGCTCACGGCCTTCGACGGACTCACCATCGCCCGCAAGCTCTGACACGTCGCCGATGCCCGCGGGGGCGGGGGTCGGCGTCAGGACTCGACGCAGAACTCGTTGCCCTCGGGATCAGCCATGACGACGAGCTCGCCGTCGCCGCCGATGACGGAGGCGCCCAGGGCCACCAGTCGTTCGACCTCGGCACCGACCGACCCCACGGCGCGCAGGTCGAAGTGCTGCCGGTTCTTCGCGGTCTTGCCTTCAGGGACGCGCTGGAACCACAGGGTGGGACCGCCCCACCCCGCGGGCTCGACCCACGCCCGGTCGTCGGTGCTGTCCTCGTCGACGTTGGAGCCGAGCGCGGCCGCCCAGAAACCGGCGACGAGCAGGGCGCTGGAGCAGTCGAAGGTCACGGATTTCACGAAGGAGGTCATACCCCGACCGTAGAACGTCTCGCGCTCCAGGGGCAGCAAGGAGCTCTGGCCCCGACCCTTTACCCGGTTCAGACCTCCGGTCCGCCACCGTCCCGGCGATGGGCCACGGCGAAGATGCGGCGGAACGGAAAGATCACGCCTATCGGCGTCCGCGGGTATGCCGCGCGCAGCCTCGCGTCGTAGTCCGCCAGGAACGCCTCGCGCCGGGTCTCGTCCGTCAGTGCGTCGAGCACGGGTCGCAGCCCGGTCCCGCGCACCCACTCCAGGACCGGGTTCGCCTGTCGCGCCTCGGGATCGAGGACATGCTGGTAGGTCGTCTCCCACCCGTCGACCTCGAGTCCGACACTCCCGAGCAGCTCGACGTAGGCGGACGGCTGCTCGACGGCCAGCCGATCGAGAGCGGGTCGGAGGAGGTCGGCGTCCGGGTGGTCGCGGGCGACGTCGCGCATCAGCGCGTGCGAGGGGGCGTCGAGGTTGCCCGGCACCTGCATCGCCAGCCATCCCCCGGGAGCGAGGGCAGCCGCCCAACGGGTCAGGAGGTCGAGGTGGCCCGGCACCCACTGCAGCGTGGCGTTGGTGACGATGACGTCCGGGGCCGCCCCCAGGGTCATCGGATCCCATTGCGCCACATCGGATTCCACCCACTCGATGCGATCGGTCACATCCAGGGACCGTGCCACCGCAAGCATCTGGGGGGAGTGGTCGACGCCCACGATGCGGGCGTCGGGCCAGCGCTCGGCGAGTGAGAGGGTCAGCGGACCGTTGCCGCAGCCGAGGTCGACGACCAGACGAGGATGCCTCGCACCGACGCGCGCCAGCAGGTCGCCGAACGGACGCGACCGGTGGTCGGAGAACTTGGCGTACTGCTGGGGATCCCACGTGGTGCTCATGACGGCGACCTCTCAACGGTTGTCTTGACATCAAGATACTTGACGGAAGGTAGAGTTGTCACCATGTCGACTCCCCCGCCCGACGACGTCGACCGGATCGTCGAGGCGTGGCGTCGTGAGCGCCCGGACCTCGACGTGGCGCCGCTGCAGATCCTGTCCCGCGTCTCCCGGCTGGCCCGACGGCTCGACCTGGACCGCGTCCAGGCCTTTGCCCGGCACCAGCTCGAGGGGTGGGAGTTCGACGTGCTCTCGGCCCTGCGGCGCGCTGGTTCGCCCTACCAGCTCTCGCCCGGCCAGCTGATCCGCCAGACACTCGTCACCAGCGGCACGATGACCAACCGCGTCGACCGGCTCGAGCGCCGCGGGCTGGTCGGTCGCACGCCCGACCCCCACGACCGCCGCGGCGTCATCGTGCGCCTCACGCCGACGGGGCAGCGCACCGTCGACGACGCCATGGCCGACCTGCTCGACCGCGAGCGCGACCTGCTCGCAGAGCTGTCGAGCAGTGACCGCGACGAGCTGGCCGCCATGCTGCGACGCCTGCTGTCCCCTTTCGAGGCCTGAGCCGACTCGGTCGAGAGTGCACGACACGCTGACGACCGGGCTGCCCGTTCAGCGTGTCGCGCACTCTCGACGCGGCCACCCCCAGGACGAACGCGAGCTCAGCCGACGATCTCGGCTGCGGCCAGCCACTCCAGCTCGAGCCCCTCACGCTCGTCGACGATCTCGCGCAGCTGGCCGTTCAGGGTGAGCACCTTGGCGTGGTCCGTCGCCGACTCGGCCATCTCGGCGTGGATCCGGTCCTCGCGCTGCGCCAGCCGGGCGAGCTGTTTCTCGATTCGCGCCATGTCCTTGCGGGCGTCGCGCAGCTCGGCTGGGCTGTTCGTGACAACCGGGGCAGGTGCCGCAGGTGTCTGCGCCGAGCTGGGTGGGGTGGGCAGCGTCGGCGCGGGGGCGGCTCGTCGCAGCTCGAGGTACTGCTCGACGCCACCGGGCAGCTCACGGAGCTTGCCGTCGCCCATCAGGGCGAGCTGCTTGTCGCACGCCCGCTCCAGCAGGTAGCGGTCGTGCGACACCACGAGCAACGTGCCCGCCCAGCCGTCGAGGACGTCCTCCAGGGAGGTCAGCGTCTCGATGTCCAGGTCGTTCGTCGGTTCGTCCAGCAGCAGGACGTTCGGCTCGTCCATCAACAGCCTGGTGAGCTGGAGCCGGCGGCGCTCGCCACCGGACAGGTCCGAGACGCGAGTCTGCTGGCGACCGCCGGTGAAGCCGAGCCGTTGCGCGAGCTGCGACGCGCTGATCTCCTTGCGTCCGAGACGGATGTACTTGCGGACGTCCTCGATCGCCTCGATGACGCGCCAGTCGGCATACCGCTCCAGCTCACGCACCTCCTGGGTGAGGTAGGCGAGCTTGACGGTCACGCCCTCCTTCCGCTTGCCCGAGGAGAGCGGGACCTGACCGGCGATGGCGCGCAGCAGGGTCGACTTGCCGGCGCCGTTGACGCCGACGATGCCGACGCGCTCGCCCGGAGCGAGGTGCCAGGTGACCCGGTCGAGCAGCAGCCGCTCACCGAGGGTCACCGACGCGTCGACGAGGTCGACGACGTCCTTGCCCAGCCGGGTCGTGGCGAACCGCATCAGCTCGACGTCGTCGCGCGCGGGTGGTTCGTCGGCGATGAGGGAGTTGGCCGCGTCGATGCGGAACTTCGGTTTGGTGGTCCGCGCCGGCGGACCGCGTCGCAACCAGGCGAGCTCCTTGCGGAGCAGGTTGTCGCGCCGCTCGGCGGTGACCGCCGCCATCCGCTCGCGCTCGGCCTTCGCGAGGACGTAGGCCGCGTAGCCACCGTCGAAGGCGTTGACCTTGCCGTCGACGACCTCCCACGTGGTCGTGGCGATCTCGTCGAGGAACCACCGGTCGTGCGTGATGGCGACGACGGCGTTGTCCGGGCGGGCACGGTGGCGCACCAGGTGTTCGGCGAGCCAGGCCACGCCCTCGACGTCCAGGTGGTTGGTCGGCTCGTCGAGGAACAGCACCGTGGGGTCCTGCACCAGCAGCGCAGCCAGTGCGAGGCGCCGACGCTCCCCACCGGACAGGGGCCCCACGAGCGCGTCGAAACCACCGACGGCCTCCGCACCGATCCCGCCGAGGAGCCCCGTGAGGACGTCGCGGATGCGAGGGTCGCCGGCCCACACGTGCTCGGCCAGGTCGCCGAGGACCGCTTCGTGCACGGTGTGAGCGGGGTCGAGGACGTCGTCCTGGGCGAGGACGCCGACCCGCGACACCCCCGCGTGGGTCACCCGACCCGAGTCGACCTGGAGGTGGCCGGCGAGGACCCGCAGCAGCGTGGTCTTGCCGCCACCGTTGCGTCCGACGACACCGATCCGGTCACCACCGAGCACGCCGAGGGAGACCTCGTCGAGCACGTGGGCGGTGCCGAGGGCGAGGGTGGCGCGCTCGACGCTGATGAGGTTGGCCATCTGCTGCCGCTCAGCCCGGCCGTGGGGCGCTGATGACGTGGGCTCCGTGCGCCGGACCGGTCGCGCGGCGGACGTCCTGCACCGCGCCCGACGCCGTCAGGGAGACCGCGAGGTCGAGGGCGGCCTCGTTGGACTCGGCGATGAAGGCGACCGTCGGGCCCGATCCGGACACGACGCCGCCCAGCGCACCGAACTCCAGCCCGGCGTCGAGGACGTCCCCCAGGGCCGGTCTCAGCGAAATCGCTGCTGCCTGAAGGTCGTTCGACAGGGCGGCACCCAGGGCGCGCGCATCGCCCGAGCGCAACGCCGTCATCATCTCGGCGCTCGGCGAGGGGTCGGGCACGGTGCGGTCACCCCTCAGACGGTCGCACTCGGCATACACGGCCGGGGTCGACAGGCCGTCCTCGCTGAGGGCGAAGACCCAGTGGTAGCTGCCCCGGGCCAGCACCGGCGCCAGCCGTTCGCCGCGCCCCGACCCCATGGCGGTGCCCCCACCGAGCAGGAAGGGCACGTCGCTGCCCAGCCCCGCCGCGATCTCCTCGAGCTCGGGACGGGTCAGGCCGGTGCCCCACAGCAGGTCGCACGCGACCAGCGTGGCCGCGGCATCAGCCGAGCCGCCGGCCATGCCACCCGCCACGGGGATGTCCTTGCGGATGGTGATGTGCACGGGTTCGTCGATGCCGCTCACCTCGGCCAGCCGCTGCGCGGCGCGGGCGGCGAGGTTGGTGCCGTCGACGGGCACGCCGAAGGACTGCGGCCCCGACACCGCCAGCCCCCACTGGGGGGCGCTCATCACGGTCACCTCGTCGAAGAGGTTGACCGCGTGGAAGATCGTGGACAACGGGTGGTACCCGTCCTCGCGGGGGGGCCCGACGAGCAGCTCGAGGTTGACCTTCGCCGGGACGCGCACCGTCACCGAGGACGGCGGCAGGGCGGCTGAGGTCATGGCCGCCACCCTAACGGGGTGAACGGGTTCGGCGCGGACCAGCACATCTGCACAGAACCTTCACACCATCTACCCCTCCCCCACCGGGACACTCTCCTAGTCTCGAGAACGTGAGCACCAAGCCCCGCGTCCTCGTCGTCGAGGACGAACCCACCATCGCCGACGCGATTGCCGCGCGCCTGGCCGCCGAGGGCTTCGACGTCGAGCAGGTGCACGACGGCCTCGTCGCCCTCGACCGCGCCGCAGCCTGGGACCCGGAGGTCGTGGTGCTCGACGTGATGCTCCCCGGCCTCGACGGCCACGAGGTATGCCGGCGGCTCCAGGCCGCGCGACCGGTGCCTGTCCTGATGCTCACCGCGCGCGACGACGAGACCGACCTGCTGGTCGGCCTCGGGATCGGGGCCGACGACTACATGACCAAGCCGTTCTCGATGCGTGAGCTGGTGGCCCGGATCAGGGCACTGCTGCGGCGGGTGGAGCGGGCCGCGGCGACGAGGCAGTCCCCTGCACCGACGGTGCAGGTCAACGGTTTACGCATCGACGGCGCCCAGCGGCGGGTGTGGTCCCGGGAGGACGAGGTGCACCTCACGCCGACCGAGTTCGACCTGCTGGCGTGCCTCGCCGCGCGACCCGGCACGGTCCTGACCCGAGAGGCGCTGCTGGCCGAGGTCTGGGGTTGGGCGGACGCATCGGGCACCCGCACGGTCGACAGCCACGTGAAGTCGTTGCGCCGCAAGCTCGGGGCCGACCTCCTGCGCACCGTCCACGGAGTCGGCTACGCCCTGGAGGTGGGCGCGTGAGGTACGACCTTCGCCCCCTCGACGCGGTCCGCTCCATCAAGGTGAAGCTGGGCCTGCTCGTGGCGGTCACGATCACCGTGGCGTCGGTGCTCGCCGTCGTCGGCACCCGCGCGGGGCTCTCGCCGTGGGCCACCGTGCCGGTCGCGGTCCTGGCAGCGCTCGGCATCACCCAGCTCCTGGCACGGGGGATGACCTCGCCGCTGCGTGAGATGACACACGCGGCCCAGCAGATGGCGCAAGGCGACTACTCCCAGCGCGTGCGCGCCACGTCCGGCGACGAGGTGGGCGAGCTGGCCCGCGCCTTCAACAGGATGTCGGCGACCCTCGAGCTGGTCGACCGGCACCGGCGTGACCTCGTCGCCAACGTCTCGCACGAGCTGCGCACCCCGATCTCCGCGCTGCAGGCAGTGTTGGAGAATCTCGTCGACGGCGTCTCGCAGCCCGGCCCGGACGAGCTGCGCCTCGCGCTCGCCCAGACCGAGCGCCTCGGCCGCCTCGTGAGCGACCTGCTCGACCTGTCGCGCGTGGAGGAGGGCGTGACGCCGTTGCGGTTCAAGGACGTGCGGCTCGCCGACCTGCTCGAGGAGGCCGTGGCCCAGGCCCGGGTCGACGGGTTGCGCTACACGGTGGTGGTGCGACCGGAGTCCCTCACGGTCCCGGCCGACCCCGACCGCGTGCACCAGCTGCTCGCCAACCTGCTCGACAACGCGTCCCGCCACAGTCCGGCTGGTGGCCTGGTCCGGGTGAGCGCCGAGCTCGCCGACGGCGACGTCCTGGTCGCCGTCGCTGACGACGGGCCCGGGATCGCGGCCTCGGACCGGCGCGCGGTGTTCGAGCGGTTCACGACCAGTGCCGCACACAACAGCGGCACCGGTCTCGGCCTCGCCATCTCCCGCTGGGTCGCCCAGCTGCACGGCGGGACCATCGCCGTCGCCGACAGTGACCACGGCTGCCGCATCGAGGTGACCCTGCCCGCGGACGTGACCCGTCCGATCACGACGAAGGAGCCCATCATGAGCACCCTGACCCCACCGGCCCCCGCGCCGCTGCCTCCCGCCGCACCACCGCACGAGGGGCTCGGGTCCTACTGGCCGGACGCACCACGGCGAGGCCCCGGCATCGTGGCCTGCGCCGTGGCTGCCGGTGTCCTCGCGGCCGTCGTGGTGCCCAACCGCAACCTCGGGGTCGGCACCACCCTCGTCTTCGGTGCCGTCGCCGCCACCGCGCTGGGGGCCCGCGCCCTGCGCCCCGGGTCTCGTCGGTGGAACCGGCTGGACAGCGTCGACGCGGCCCTGGTGGCCCTGCTCCTCGCGACCCTCTTCGTCAGGGACGCCGCGTGGATCACCATCCTCTGCCTCCTGGCAGGCCTGGCGCTCGTGGCCGTGAACTCGACGCGCGCTTCCTCGATCCTGGGTCTGCTGGGCACGGCGGCATCCGTTCCCCTGGCCTCCATCCGCGGCCTTCCGTGGCTCGGCCGCACGCTGAAGCCCCGCACCAGCGTCCAGGCCTGGATTCCCGCGGCCCGCGCGACGATCGTCTCGGTGGTTCTGCTCCTCGTCTTCGGCGCCCTGTTCGCCTCCGCTGACGCGTTGTTCGCATCCTGGGTCGACGCCATCACGCCCGACATCACCTGGCACGACCTCCCCGCCCGGATCGTCCTCGCGGTGTTCATCGCGGCCGGCACCCTCGCCGCGGCATACGTGAGTCTTGCTCCCCCAGCCGTCGACCGGCTGCGGCTGCCCCTGCGACCCAGCCGGCGGCAGTTCGAGTGGATGGCACCCGTGATGGCCGTCAACGCCGTCTTCGCGCTCTTCCTGGTCGCGCAGGCGACCGCCATGTTCGGCGGCCACGACTACCTCCAGCGCACCACCGGACTGACCTACGCCGACTACGTCCACGAAGGCTTCGGCCAGCTGACGGTGGCCACGATCCTCACCCTCACGGTCGTCGGCTGGGCCGCGCGCAAGGCCACCCTTGGGCGCGCCCGCGACCTGGCGCTGGGCGCCTTGTGCCTCATGACGATCGTCGTGGTCGTGTCGGCGCTCTACCGGATGCACCTCTACGAAGAGGCCTACGGCTTCACCCGGCTCCGGCTGCTCGTCTCGGTCTTCGAGGGCTGGCTCGGCGTCGTGGTCGTGCTCGTGATGGCCTCAGGCCTGGTCCGGGCGCGTGGCTGGCTGGTCCCGCTGGCGGTGCGGTTCGGAGCGGTTGGTCTGCTCGGGCTCGCGGTCCTCAACCCCGACCTCTACATCGCGGAGCACAACCTCTCCCGCACCAACGCGACGGCCCCGATCGACTACGCCTACCTCGCCGAGCTCTCGGCCGATGCCGCGCCCGCGCTGGTCGACCTGCGGAACCCCTCGGTCAGCTGCGACCCGGGAAGCGGACTGAAGACGGACGACTGGTTGTCGTGGAACATCTCACGGTCACGTGCCCGCGGACTGTTGGCCGCGCACCCCGGCGCTGGCATAGCGCGCTGCCTCGTGGGCTGAGCTCGCGGCGGGGAGCTAGGAGAGGACCGGGAGGGCTGAGCGGGCGGCCGCGATCGCCGCGAACTCGTCGATCCCGAGCTGCTCTCCCCTGGTCCGAGGCTCGATGCCGGCCGCACGCAGGCACTCCTCGGCACGGGGGGCCGAACCGGCCCACCCGGCCAACGCGGCACGCAGCGTCTTGCGTCGTTGGGCGAAAGCCGCGTCGATGCACGTGAAGGTGTCGCGCCTGCTGGCGGTGGTGGACGGGGCAGGCCGGCGCTCGAGGGCCACGAGGCCCGAGTCGACGTTCGGCACCGGCCAGAAGACGCTGCGGGGCACGGTTCCCGCGAGCCGGACCGCGGCATACCAGGAGGCTTTGACGCTCGGGACGCCGTAGGCCTTGGAGCCGGGGCTGGCGGCGAGGCGCTCGGCCACCTCGAGCTGCACCATGACGAGCACCCGTTCAAGGGTGGGGAAGGCCTCGAGGAAGTTGAGGACGACGGGCACGGAGACGTTGTAGGGCAGGTTCGCGACGAGCGCCGTGGGTTGGGGGTCGGGCAGCTCGCGCACCTGCATCGCGTCCGCCTGCACGAGCGTCAGCCGGTCCGCGTATGCCGGTGCGAGCCGGCTCACGGTGCCCGGCAGCGCCTGGGCGAGGTTCGGGTCCACCTCGACCGCCGTGACGTGCCCGACCTCGGGGAGCAGCGCGAGGGTGAGCGACCCGAGGCCGGGGCCGACCTCCACCACGGAGTCGGCGGCGCTCACCCCGGCCAGCCGCACGATCCGCTTGACGGTGTTGGCGTCGATGACGAAGTTCTGGCCCCACTGCTTGGTCGGGCGCAGCCCCAGCTCGGCCGCGATCTCCCGGATCTGGGCGGCTCCGAGGAACCCGCTCTGCTCGACCATGGCGCCGACTCTAGGGGACTCTCCCCCGCCCCACCTTTATCGGGTCATGGGACAAAGGTCCGCCTCACCCGACAAACGTTTTCGGGTGAGGCGGACCGTTCCGGGGTGAAGCCGGGAGTAATGACGTCCAGGTCAGGCGGCGTGCGCGCAACCCCACGGGCCGAGACCGGCCTTGGCGTAGTAGCGGTTGGCCACGGTGATCTGCTCCGCACGCGAGGCCAGGTCGGCACGCGGGGCGAAGTCGTCTCCACCGTTGGCCAGCCACGAGGAGGTCGCGAACTGCAGGCCGCCGTAGTAGCCGTTGCCGGTGTTGATCGACCAGTTGCCACCGGACTCACACTGGGCGATCCGGTCCCACATGGCGGCGTTGGACAGGTTGATGCCCGCGCCGGACGTGTTGCCTGCGCTGGGAGCAGGGGTGCTCGCCCGCGCCTTGGTGCCCACGGCGACCAGCGCCGCGACGGGTGCCTGCGTGACCGTCGTGGCGACGGCCTTCTTGCTCTCGACCTTGCCGTCGACCTTGACGATCTTGTAGGTGACGACCTTGGCGCCCGCGGAGCCGGCCTTGAGCGTCTTGGTCTGACCCTTGTAGAGCGTGGAGTCGCTCTTCCTGGTGACCGGTGCCGCGATGGCTTCGGTCGCCTTGACCTGCGTCGCGCTGACGCGCAGGACGGCGATCTTCAGACCGGCGGTGACGGCCGTGGTGGGGGCCGGGCTCACCCGGTCGTCGGCGTCCTTGGTGATGTGGAGCTCGGAGAGCACGTCGGCGACGGTGGCGCCGGTGCTCGTGACCGAGCGGTTCTTGCCGTCAGCGCGGACGACGACGTCCTTGGGCGTGGTCACGGACAGGGCCAGGCCCTGACGGCCGAGCGACATCGAGCGAGAGGCCGACAGCTTGGCCGAGTCGGCACGGATGCCGAGCTCCTGCAGCGCGGCAGCCACGGTGGTGGCGGTGGTCCAGTAGTCCTGCGTGCGACCGTCGATGGTGACGGTCAGCTTGCGGCCGTACCGGACGACGATCTTCTGGCCGTCGGCGAGCTGGGTGCCGGGCGCCGGGACGACCACGTCGTGCTCACGAATCGCGATGTCCTGCTTCTTGAGGACGTCGCCGACGGTGCTGCCGAAGGCGTGCACCGTCGAGGCCTTGCCGTCGACCGAGAGGGTGACGGACTTGTCAAAGTGCGAGACGCCGACGGCGCCAGCGATGAGGCTGGTCACGACCGCGGCTTGGGCGATGCGACGAACGGGACGGGTGATCACGATGCTCCAGAGTTCGTACTCCCCGGGCATCGGTGTGGCGGCGCGTCCTGTGCCCGGAGGTGCAAGGGGCAAAGAATGAGGGGCCGCTCCGAGCCGCCGTCGTGGCGGTTGAACAACCCCTGATCGCGTCGCCGGAGTGTCCGACCCCGGCCAACAGTCATCAACCATGACCGCCTTTTCGGCAAAGGTCAAATTTTGATAACGGTACGTTCAGCACTTGGCCAAGTCACAAGCGTGGCATTCGCCCGGCCTGATACCGGCGATCCCCGCCCCCGAACTGGAGGGCTCACCAGGGGCCGTAGACCGCCTCGGACGTGTCGCTGACGGCTTGGCAGAGGGTGGGCACGGCGACGCCGAGGACCCCCGCCATGGCCCGGATCGTGTGGGGCACGAGGTAGGGGGCGTTGGTCGCGCCGCGCCAGGGCGCCGGCGTGAGGTAGGGGGCGTCGGTCTCGACCAGGACCCTGTCGAGCGGGGTCACCGAGAGTGCATCGCGCAGGCCCTTGGCGTTCTTGAACGTCACCGTGCCCGCGAACGAGAGGTAGTAGCCACGCTCCGCGCAGGTCCTGGCCATCGCCATGTCGCCGGAGAAGCAGTGCATCACCGTTGTGGCCGGCGCGCCCTCCTCCTCGAGGATGCGCAGGACGTCGTCGTGGGCGTCGCGGTCGTGGATCTGCAGGGCCTTGCCCGTGCGCTTGGCCAGGTCGATGTGCCAGCGGAACGAATCCTGTTGCACCCCAACACCTTCAGGGCCTGTGCGGTAGTAGTCGAGACCTGTCTCGCCGATGACCCGCACCCTTGGGTGCGCAGCGAGCTCCTCGATCTCCGCGTATGCCGCCTGGAGACTTCCAGCCTCGGCCAGCCTGGGCACCTCGTTGGGGTGGAGGGCAACACCACCCAGCATGGCCGGGTGGCGGTCGACCATCTCGACGGTGAACCGGGCACCAGGCAGGTCACACCCGATCTGGACCAGCCGGTCGACACCCACGGCCGCGGCGTCGGCGATGACCGCGGCGACGTCAGGAGCCTCCTCTCCATCCCGCGCGATGTCGAGGTGCGTGTGGTTGTCGACGACCGGGATCGGGAGCGGGTCCGGGGCGTCGGGCACCCTGGTGGGGCCGCTGCGCTGACCCGGGTCAGGCGTCGCCGTCACCGTTGCCCCCGGAGCCCTCAGCGGGGTCCTGCGGGTCGGCCTCCGGAGCCTCCGGAGCGTCGTCACGGAGTCGCTCGAGCTCCTCGTCCACCACCGCTTCGTCGAGCTTGGTGAAGATGGGTGTGGGCTTGACCACAGTGGCCCCGACCTGCACCGGAACCGACTCCCACCGCGGCGTCCGGGTGTACTCGCCAGTCACCACCGGGTAGCTCCGGTCGGCATCCTCGGGGTCGAGCCCGGAGACGTCCTGCAGCACCGGCATGGGCATGAAGGTGCCCTCGCCGCCGAAGGTCGCGTGCACCGCGTTGGACGACGACGGGAGGAACGGCGCGAGGATGCGGTTGAGGTCGGCCACGCACTGCGTCAGCGTGTGCAGCACGGTCGCCAGGCGCTCGCGCTCGTCCTCGCCCTTGAGCTTGAACGGTGCGGTGTCGGTGACGTACTTGTTCACCTCGCCGACGGTGCGCATCGCCTCGGCCACCGCCGCCTTGATCCGCTGCCTGGCCAACAGGTCCCCGACGACCCCGAACGCCGCGAGCACCTTGGCCCGCACCGCCTCGTCGACCGGCTCCAGCACGCCGGGCTGCGGGATCTCGCCGAAGCTCTTGGCGACCATGGAGGCCGTGCGGTTGACGAGGTTGCCCCACCCCGCGACGAGCTCGGAGTTGTTGCGCTGCACGAACTCGGCCCAGGTGAAGTTGGCGTCCTGGTTCTCCGGGCCCGCCGCACAGATGTAGTAGCGGATCGCGTCGGGGCCATAGCGGTCGAGGACGTCGCGGATGTAGATGACGTAGCCGCGCGAGGTCGAGAACTGCTTGCCCTCCATCGTGAGGTACTCGCTCGACACGACCTCGGTCGGCAGGTTGAGCACCCCGAACTCACCGGGCTCGCCCCCGCGAGCCCCGCGACCGGCATACCCGAGGAGCTCGGCCGGCCAGATCTGGGAGTGGAAGGTGATGTTGTCCTTGCCCATGAAGTAGTACGACAGCGCCTCGCTGTCGTTCCACCACTCGCGCCACCGCTCGGGGTCGCCCTGGCGGCGGGCCCACTCGATGGACGCGGACAGGTAGCCGACGACGGCGTCGAACCAGACGTACAGCTTCTTGGCCGGGTTGTCGCGCCAACCGTCGAGCGGCACGGGGATGCCCCAGTCGATGTCGCGGGTCATCGCGCGGGGGCGGATGTCGTCGAGGATGTTGAGGCTGAACTTGATGACGTTGGGCCGCCACGTGCCGCTCGCCTCACGGCCCTCGAGCCACTCGCGCAGCGCGTCGGCCAGCGCCGGCAGGTCGAGGAAGAAGTGCTGGGTCTCGATGAACTCGGGCGTCTCACCGTTGATCTTGGACTTCGGGTCGATCAGGTCCGTGGGCTCGAGCTGGTTGCCGCAGTTGTCGCACTGGTCGCCGCGGGCCTCGGGGTAGGAGCAGATCGGGCAGGTGCCCTCGATATAGCGGTCCGGCAGCGTGCGACCGGTGGAGGGGCTGATCGCGCCGCTCGTGGTCTGCTCGACCATGTAGCCGTTCTTCCAGACCTGGGTGAACAGCTCCTGCGCGACGGAGTAGTGGTTCGCAGTGGTGGTGCGTGTGTAGAGGTCGTAGGAGCAGCCGAGGTCGGCCAGCTCGGCGGCGATGATGGCGTGATTGCGGTCGACGAGCTCGCGCGCGCTCACGCCCTGCTGGTCGGCGAGGACGAGGATCGGGGTGCCGTGCTCGTCCGAACCGCTGACCATGAGCACGTCGTGGCCCGCCATCCGCATGTAGCGGCTGAACACGTCGGAGGGCACGGCGAACCCGGCCACGTGGCCGAGGTGCCGGGGGCCGTTGGCATACGGCCAGGCGACTGCAGACAGGACTTTGCTCACGTGCGAATCCTAGGGGTGGGTGCCAAACGGGTTTCCCTCCGTTCGGTATGCCGCCCGCTCACCACGGCGCGCGCCGGTATGCCGCCGGCGTGACCCCCACCCTCCAGCTGAGGTCGCTGGCCGCTCTGACCATCTGTCCCGCAGAGGCCCTCATCACGCACCACACGGCAGCTCGGCTCTGGGGTGGGATCGCGCCCGACTCGTCCGACATCCACGTGACCGTCCCGCGTGTTCACCGCCCCAAGGTGGCGGGCATTCGTCCGCACCGTGTCGTCGCCATGCCGTCGAAGGCGACCCGACGCGGCCTTCCCGTCACGTCCGCCGAGAGGACGTTCCTGGACCTGGGCCGGTCGTGCAGCCTGGTCGATCTCGTGGTGCTCGGCGACTCGCTGGTCAGAGCGGGCGCCACCACACTCGACGCGCTGGTTGCAGCGGCCGCGAAGTGGGGCAGCTCCCACCAGTCGTTGGTATGCCGCGCGGCCTCCTTGGTCCGTGAGCGCGTCGACTCTCCGATGGAGAGCCGACTGCGGATGCTCTTGGTCCTGGCCGGCCTACCCGAGCCGGTCGTCAACTTCGAGGTGGTGAACTCCGATGGCCGGGTGAAGTACCGCATCGACCTGTCTTTCCCTGAGCACAAGGTCGGCATCGAGTTCGACGGGCGCCACCACATCGAACGCGTCGAGCAGTGGGAGGGCGACCTGGTGCGCCGCGAGGACCTCGAGGCCGACGACTGGAAGTTCGTGGGCACTCGCCCGAAAGTCGGGGGCCACCCCGGCCGGTGTAGTGGCTTTCCCTGATGTGGGCGACGGGCGCGCTGAGGACCGTGAAGGGATCAGCCAACCCGGGAGGAAACATGCACGTTCGCTTCAAGGTCATCGCCACCCTGGCCGCCACCGCCGTCCCATTCGTCGTCGCCGCACCTGCGCAGGCCGCGCTCTACAGTCACGACCGCTTCGCCTTCACCTTCGCCGAGACCTTCGACGAGTGCGGCATCACCATCGACCACACGGCTTCAGGTCACGCGGGCTTCTCCATCCGGACGATCAAGGGCACCGACGAGGCCTACCTCGGCTGGCAGAACCTGTCCGCCGTGGACACGTTCACCAACTCGGCCAACGGTCGCTTCTTCACGATCAGCGACCGCAGCACGTTCCGCGAAACCCGGGGCACGCACGTCGAGGGCAACATCTGGGCCTTCGACTCCAAGCTCTCGGGCGCCTCGTTCACGGTGCGCGACGACTCGGGTCAGGTCGTCGCCCGCGACTCCGGCACCCTGCGCATGGTCACGATGTACGACCTGCTCGGCGACGCACAGCCCGGTGGTGAACAGGTCGGCGACCCGGTCATCACGGCGATGAACGGCCGGTTCACCGAGGTCGACTTCTGCGCCGACCTGGTCGGCCCCCTCCTGGGCTGAGCGACGTCGGCTGAGCGACGTGGGCTGGGCGCCACCGCTGGGACGCACGATGCCCCGGTATGCCGCGCGGGCGGCATACCGGGGCATGGCTGGCAGGGGGTGCCGGGCCAGGTCAGCTCTTGCGGAGGATGTCCCGCAGCACGGAGGGGTAGTCGGTGATGATGCCGTCGACGCCCCAGGAGATCCCTCGGCTCATGTCGCCACCGAAGTTGACCGTCCACACGTGGATGTCCAGGCCGAGCTCGTGGGCCCGGGTGACGATGCCCTGGTCGATGTTGCCGAGCGCGGGATGGACCGAGTCGAGCCAGGTGCTCGCCGCGACGAGCTGCTCGTCGGTGGGGCGGGTGTAGTAGAGCAGCCCGACCGGCACGTCAGGCGCCAGGTCGTGGTAGGCGCGGAGCCACCCTTCGTCACCGGCTTGCATGATGACCCGATCGGCAGCCAGCGCCTTGGTGAAGGCCGGGATCGAGCGCAGGTTCTTGTCGATGTCACGCTCGATGCCGGGGAAGGCCCACGGGTCCTTGGCCTCGAGCAGCATGCCGGCTCGGGAGCCGACCGCCTCGACCCACTCGCGCAGGGTGGGCACCTTCTGGCCGGCGTACTTGGCGCTGAACCACGAGCCGGCGTCGAGCTGCTTGATCTCCGCGAGGGTGAAGGTGGACACGTTCCAGGGCGAGCGGTCGGGGAAGACCTGCTCGACGTTCGTGGTCCGGGCCAGGGTGAGGTCGTGCATGATCACCAGCGCGCCGTCGCTGGTGCGCATGATGTCGTTCTCGATGTAGTCCGCACCCTGCTTGAGGGCGAGCTCGACCGAGGCGAGGGTGTTCTCCGGCGCCATGGCGCCGGAGCCACGGTGGGCGATGACGGCGACCTGCGGCGAGTCGGCTGCGGTGGCCGTCCCGGGCGCGATACCGAGCACTGCGGCGGCTGCCGCCAGCACGAGGGCGATTCTGTGCGTTCCCTTCATGGGGTCCACAACTCCTTCGGTGTGGTGGATTGTCCGGATGTAAGCGGTTACATCCAGATTCCGGGAACCCTTCCAGAAGGAGAGCCGATCCGGGGAGATACCCCCGCGCCAATCGGTGAGCGGTCGTCGCCGAGCACCCGAGGGACCGCCGGACGGTCAGTCCCGCTGGCCCATCCCGGCGTCGCGGGCCCGGATGATGACCTCGGCGCGATCGGTGGCCTGGAGCTTGGACAGGATCGCGGACACGTTGTTGCGGACGGTCTTGGGCGCTAGGTAGAGCTCGGCCGCGATCTGGCCGTTGCTGCGCCCTGCGGCGATGAGGTCGAGCACCTCGCGCTCTCGGTCGGTGAGCATCGGGAACTCGGGGGCCCGGTGCTGCGAGGACGGCGACAGCAGGTCGCCGATCCGTGCGGCCAGCGACGCGCCGAACACCACGCCTCCCCCGGCGACCGCGATGATGGCGCGGACCACCTCGTCCTGCGCGGCCCCCTTGACGAGGTAGCCGCGCGCTCCGGCCCGCATCGCCGACAGCAGGGTCCCGTCGTCCTCACCCATCGTGAAGACGAGGACGCCGACCGACGGTTGCGCGGCCAGGACCTGACGGGTGGCCTCGATGCCGTTGACGTGGGGCATCTGGATGTCCATGACGATGACGTCGGGACGGTGTTCGGCGGCCAGGGCCACGGCTTCGGCGCCGTCGGCGGCGCGCGCGACGACCTCGATGTCGGGGTGCGGTGCGAGGAGGGTCGCCAGGCCGTCCCTGAAGATCGGGTGGTCGTCGGCGATCAGCACCCTGACGGCGCCGCCAGCCGGGGTCTCACGGTCGTCGCTCATGCGCCCCCACCCGTCGGCAACCACGCCCGAACCGTCGTGCCGCCGCCAGGCGGGCACAGCACCTCGTAGCGACCACCCAGCTCCTCCACCCGCTCACGCAGCGACCGCAGACCCACCCCGGCGACCACGTCCGCCGCGATGCCGCGGCCGTCGTCGTGCACCTCGACGGCGAGATCGGCCGGACCGGTCGCGAGCGAGACGGTGCAGGTGCGCGCGTGCGCGTGGCGGGCCACGTTCGTGAGCGCCTCCGACACGATCCGGTATGCCGCGACCTCCACGGCCGCGGGCAGGCCGGCGACGTCGTCGGCGCGGACGGAGACGTCCAGCCCCGCCGCGCGGGTACGGTCCGCCTGCTGCTCGACAGCCGCGAGCAGGCCAAGGTCGTCGAGCGCCGGCGGCCGCAACCCGTGGACCAGCCGTCGCACGTCGGCGAGCGCCTCAGTGATCTCGGCTCGGGACTGCACGACCAGCCGGTGCGCAGTCTGCGGGTCGGTCGCCACCGCGTTGCCCGCGGCATCCAGTCGCATGGCCACTCCGCCGAGCACCGGGCCCAGGCCGTCGTGCAGGTCGCGACGGATCCGCCTGCGGTCCTCCTCCCGCGCCAGCACCAGCTGCTCGCGCGACTCCTGGAGCTCCCGCGCCAGCAGGCTGCTGCGCACGGCGATGGCCGCCTGCCGGACGACGTCGACCAGCAGCACGCGGTCGCGGCGCGAGAGCATGCCGCGGATCCCCCCGTCGGGCAGCTCGATCGACCCGATCCGCTCACCCCGGTAGGAGATGGGGAACGAGCGGCTCGCTGACGGCTCCGTCCCGTGGGTCGCCGCGAGCCCCTGGCCGCCGGGCCCGAGGACCTCGACCCGCACGAACGGCACCCGGAACGCCTCTGCCACCGTCGCGGCCAGCATCGGCAGCTGCTCCTCGAGACCACCCGACTCCTCGAGGCGCTCGGCCAGGGCCGAGACGACCTCGTACCGCTCCCCCCGCCTGCCCAGCACCCGGCGGCGCACCTGCGCGGTGAGCCACGACCGCAGTGGCCCGTACGCGGCGACGGCCAGCACGAGGACGAGCACGGTCACCTGCCGCTCCTCGAAGCGGTCGCCGAGCAGCGAGGCGGCCGCCGCCACGACAGCCAGATCGAGGAGGACGAACAGGGCGGCGATGCCGCCATAGACGAGCGTGCCGCCGACCAGGGCGTCGACGTCGCCGGTCTCGGGTCGGACCACGCCGATGACCACGGAGACGCTGGTCGCCACGAGCGCGAGCACCAAGGCGGCGAACCCGACCGGCCCGTTGAGGTCGAGCAGCATGACGCCGCCGGCCAGCAGGCAGACGATCGCGGCCCACAGCAGCCAGCGCAGCTGGGTGCGCTCGACGCCGGTGGAGCGTGCGTGTCGCGCGAACACGGTGGCGGCAGCCAGCGGCATCGCGAGCATGGTCAGCACCTGACTGACGTGGATGGTCGCCGTCGCAACCGACCCCGACAGCGGCAGCGCGATCTGCGGCAGGAGCGCCACCACCTCGTCGGGGAGACGGCCGTCGTAGATCACGGTGTCGGGCGCGAGGACCAGGCTGAGCGGGAGGGCCAGCGACATGACGAGGGCGGCAAGGCCGACCCACCGCCACCGCCCGGACGGCAGGCGACCGGTCGGGTAGAGCACCAGCACCAGCGGAAGCGCCACGAGCAGCAGCGACCCGGCCTCGGAGACCACCCAGTAGGCAAGTCCCGTGAGCGGCAGTGGCGGCCGGTCGTGCAGTCCCACGACGGCATACGACTCGCAGAAACCGTCGAGCGCCCAGAAGGCGCCGGCGCCGGCGAGGACCAGTCCCACCACGTGCCACGGGCGGAACGCGAGGATCGCGGCGCCGCACAACCCGACGAGGGCGCCGATCGCCCCGCTGACGACGCCCCGCTCGGAGACGTAGAGCGCGCGCTGGGCGTCCGTGGACTGCGCGTCGAGCACCACGCAGCCGACCACGAGGGCCACCAGCACCAGCACGAGCAGCGCGGGCACGAGGGCGTGCCGCGGGCCGGCGTCGACGCCTCGCGAACCCGGTTTCCCGGGCGCGCGCGGGCTCGACGCCTCGGCGCGCAGGGCTGGCACAGCGGTCACCTCGCCAGTGTGCCAACGCCGGTGTCCCGCCGTCAGGGGATTGGTGTCCCGATCTGTCGGGACACCTTCTGGGACCGGAGACGGGACGCCGACCCCTGCCGCCCGGGTCGCGGGGCGCCACAGAGTTCTCGGCAACGGCACCGACCACGTGCCGGCCGCACCACCACAACCACAGACACCACCACCCAGCAAGGAGACCCACCATGTCGGTCACGAAGACCTCCGCCCCCGCTCGCTCTGACGTCGCCGCCGCGACCACCCAGGTGCCCGAGGCGACCAACCCGCGTCCGTACTTCCGGCACGGCACGATGCTCACCGTCGGGGCCCTCGCCTGGTCGAGCATGATCGTCGTGTTCGGGCTCAACAGCGAGACGACTGCCTACCAGTACGCCCACAACGCGAGTTCGTTCCTCTTCCAGGTCGGAGTCCTCAGCCTGGTGCGGGTCCTGTGGCGCACCAAGGCCATCGGCTCCGGCAAGGTCGCCCGCAGCGTCCTGCGCATCCAGACCGGTGCCCTCGCCCTGGCGATGGCCTCCACGGCCTCGGACTTCTTCGGGCTGACCAACCTCGACAACCCTGCGTCGCTGGCGCTCGACATGTTCTGGCCGATCTCGATGCTCGGCATGTTCCTCATCGGCATCCGCATCGCCATCGCGGGCCGCTGGAAGGGCTTGTCCCGCTTCTACCCCCTGGTCGCCGAGAGCTGGGCCGTCGTGACCGTGCCCGCGATGGGCATCTTCGGTGAGGGCGTTGCCCGCTGGGTCGGCGCGGCCCACCTCGTCGTCGGCTACGCCGTCCTCGGCCAGATCGTCGCCCGCAAGCGGGCCGACGGCAGCTGAACCCACCTCCACCTCTATCGGTATGCCGCGCGCGGAACTCCGCGCGCGGCATACCTGCGTCGGGTGGCTGGAGAAGGTGACAGCGGCGGAGGCGGAACCGCGCATTTCGCACCGGCGTCGAGTAGACATGTCTTCACAGGTGCGCCGCACCCGCACAGGAGGTGGCCGATGATCGCCGCACTGACCGGCATGGGTTGTCCGCGGCAGCGGGGCTCAACGCCTACATCCCGTTCCTCGTCGTGGCGCTGATCGCCCGGTTCACGGACTTCATCACGCTGCCGCAGTCGTATGCGTGGATCGAGTCGTGGTGGGCGATCGGGATCGGCGCGGTGCTGCTGCTCACCGAGGTGGTGCTCGACAAGATCCCCGCGATCGACACCGTCAACGACGCGGTTCAGACGTTCATCCGGCCGAGCATGGGTGGCCTGATCTTTGCCGCCACGTCGGCCGCCGAGGGCCTCGACCACTCGTCCTGGATGACCAACAACCCGTGGGTCGGCGTCATCCTGGGCGTGGTCACCTCAGGTCTGGTGCACGGTGGGAAGACGGTGGCCAGACCGGCCATCAACGCCGGCACGCTCGGGTTCGGGGCGCCGGTGGCGTCGACCGTCGAGGACGGTGCGTCGATCGGGCTGAGCCTGGTGGCCGTCTTCATCCCGGTGCTGGTGATCCTGTTCCTCGTCCTGCTGGCGTGGCTGCTCGTCTGGCTCTGGCTCAAGGTGCGGCGATGGCGCAGGAGACGAGATCGCCGCGCCGCACTCGTATGAGCCCACCCGTCAGGGTTCGTCCAGCCCGCAGCAGCAGACTGGGCGCATGACCGTCGCCGCCGAAGCCCCCACGCGCCGATCCCTCGTCTCCGAGACGGTCCTCGTGCTGGGGGTCAGCCTGGGCGCGAGCGGTGTCTGGGCCCTGCTGTCGCTCGTCAACAAGCTGACCCAACCCGTGGCGCTGAACCGCCAGACGACGGCCATGAACTCCTCCGTCACGCCCGACCGGCCGTGGCTCGACCTGACCTACCAGCTCGTGGGCATCGTCCTCGCCCTCGTCCCCGTCGCCCTGGCCTTGCACCTGTTGTCGCGCGACCGCCCGGACGCCCGGCACGCGATGGGCGCGGACCTGCGCCAACCGGGACGCGACCTGCTCCGTGGCGCCTTGCTCGCCGCCGCGGTGGGGCTGCCGGGGCTCGGGCTCTACGCGGCGGCAAGGGCGCTCGGGCTCAACACCACGATCGCCGCGGCGAACCTCTCGGACCAGTGGTGGACCATCCCGGTGCTCGTGCTGGCCGCCGTGCAGAACGCCGTGCTCGAGGAAGTCGTCATGATCGGCTACCTCTACACCCGGTGGCTCCGTGCCGGCTGGTCGCTGCCCGTCGTCATGGTCACCTCGGCGCTGATCCGCGGGTCCTACCACCTCTACCAGGGCTTCGGCGGGTTCGTCGGCAACCTCGCGATGGGGCTGCTGTTCGGCTGGGTCTACACGCGCACCCGACGGGTCGGCCCGCTCGTCGTGGCCCACACCCTGCTCGACGTCGTCGCCTTCGTGGGTTATGCCCTGCTGAAGGACCACCTCGCCTGGCTCAGCTGAGAGCCGGCTTCCCCCGCGAGACGGCCGCGTCGTAGAGCGCCTTCTTCTTCAGGCCCGTGGTGGCCGCCACGTCGGAGCAGACGTCCTTGAGCCGCTCACCGCCCGCCACCCGCTCCTGTATGCCGGGCAGGGCCTCCTCGACGGTCGTCACCGTCGGCGTCGCCCCGGCCACCACCACGGTGATCTCGCCCCGGACCCCGTCGGCCGCCCAGGCCGCCAGCTCGGCGAGCCCTCCGCGGCGGACCTCCTCGTAGGTCTTCGTGAGCTCCCGGCAGACCGCCGCGCGGCGATCCGGGCCGAAGGCGTCCGCCATTGCGACGAGGGTGGCATCGATGCGGTGCGGCGCCTCGAAGAAGACCATCGTCCGCCGTTCGTCCGCGAGGGCAGCCAGGCCGCGCGCCTTCTCCCCCGCCTTGCGCGGCAGGAAGCCCTCGAAGCAGAACCGGTCGACCGGCAGGCCGGAGACGGCGAGCGCCATGAGCACCGCGCTCGGGCCGGGCACGCACGTGACGCGGATCCCCGCGGTGACCGCGGCGTCGACGAGCCGGTACCCGGGATCCGACACGGACGGCATACCGGCATCGGTCACCACGACCACCCGCGCGCCGGCGCGGAGGCGCTCGACCAGGTCAGGGGTGCGCGACGCCTCGTTGTGCTCGTGGTAGCTGAGCACCGAACCGGCCGGGGAGATGCCGAGGTCGGAGCACAGCCGCCGCAGCCGGCGCGTGTCCTCCGCCGCGACGATGTCGGCGGTGGCGATCTCCTCGGCGAGACGGGGGGCGGCATCGCGGGGGTCGCCGATCGGAGTGGCTGCGAGGACGAGGACGCCGAGGCCCGAGGTCGCGCCCGAAGTCGCGGCCGTAGTCACGCCCGAGGTTGCGGCGGGAGTCGCGGCGGAGGTCACGTCGCCATCCTGTCAGGGGCGCCGTAGTTCCTGTGCATACGATGGCGCGCATGACCCGGATCGAGCTGCTGCGATCACGGCTGCTCGGATTCAGGCCATCGGACACCCTCTGGGGGTGGCTCGGCCCGCTGTTCTTCGCGGTCGTGGGCGGTGGCATGCGGTTCTGGTCGTTGGGCCGTCCGCACCAGCTGGTCTTCGACGAGACGTACTACGTCAAGCAGGGTGTCTCGATGCTCGAGTACGGCGTCGAGATGCGCGTGCCGGGCACCATCAAGAAGCCGGACGAGCTGTTCACGCAAGGCACTCCGGATGTCTTTGGGACAGAAGGGGATCTGGTCGTCCACCCACCCGTGGGCAAGTGGATCATCGCGGCCGGGGAGCACCTGTTCGGGCAGACGTCGTCGTTCGGCTGGCGGTTCTCGGTGTGCGTGCTGGGGACCCTGTCGATCCTGATGATCGGGCGTGCCGCGCGACGGATGTTCGGGTCGTCACTGCTCGGCACGATCGCGGCGTTCCTCGTCGCCTTCGAGGGCCACCACTTCGTCCAGTCACGGACCGGGCTGCTCGACCTCATCGTGATGTTCTGGGCGCTGGCGGCGTTCTGCGCGCTGCTCATCGACCGTGACCGGTCCCGGGCCCTGCTCGCCGAGCGCGCGGCAGGGCTGTCGAACCATGCGCTCGCCTCGGGGCTCGGTCCGTGGCTCGGGGCCCGTCCGTGGCGCTGGGTGGCGGGCATCTGCCTCGGCCTCTGCGCCGGGACGAAGTGGTCGGGGCTGTTCTTCCTCATGGCGTTCGGGCTGATGACGGTCCTGTGGGACATGGGGGCCCGTCGTGCCGTCGGGGTGCGGCACTGGTTCTCGGGAATGGTCGTGCGCGACGGACTGTGGGCAGCCCTGGTGATGTGCACCACGGCTCTTGCCACCTACCTCGCGTCGTGGGTCGGCTGGTTCGCGTCCAGCGGCGGCTACGACCGTCAGTGGGGCAAGATCCACCCGTCGCACGACACTCCGTGGGTGCCCGATGCGCTGCGTTCGCTGTGGCACTACCACCAGGAGATCTACAAGTTCCACGTCAACCTGCACGACAACCACCCGTACCGGACCAACCCGTGGTCGTGGGTCATCCAGGGACGTCCGACGTCGTTCTTCTACGAGGGCCCGAAGCGCGGGGTGGACGGCTGCCCGGTCGCCCAGTGCTCCAAGGCGATCACGTCGATCGGCACCGTCTCGATCTGGTGGCTCGGCGCGGCCGCCATCCTGGTGCTGGTCTTCTACTGGCTGTTCAAGCGGGACTGGCGCGCCGGCGGAATCCTCGCCGGGCTGGCTGGCGGCTACCTGCCCTGGTTCGGGCTCGAGGAGCGCACCATCTACTCCTTCTACACGGTGGCGTTCGAGCCGTGGATCATCTTCGCGGTGGTGTTCGTGCTGGGGCTGGCCCTGGGGAAGCGCACCGACTCGTGGCGACGCCGGGAGATCGGCCTGTATGCCGTGGGCGCCTACTGCGTGCTGACGCTGGCGATCTTCGCGTTCTTCTGGCCGGTCTACACCGCGCAGGTGATCCCGCAGAGCCAGTGGTCGCTGCGGATGTGGTTCCCCAGCTGGGTCTAGCGGATCGGCTCGCACGTGGGTCGGGCAGGTGGGTCGGACAGCTCAGCCGGTCACTCCCCGGCGAGCAGGCGCAGCAGCCGGGCGGCCTCGGCCTCGACCGCTGCCCGGCCGGCACCGAGGTAGCGGCGGGTGTCGACGACGGTCGGGTTGTCGGCGAGGTGCTCGCGCACGGCCGCGGTGAAGGCCGAGTTGAGGTGCGTCGCGATGTTGACCTTCGTCATGCCGTGGGCGACGGCTGCAACCAGGGACTCGTCCGCGACGCCCGAGGAACCGTGCAGCACCAAGGGAACCGGCACGGCGGCACGGATGCGGGCGATCAGGTCGAGGTCGAGTGTCGCCGTGCGGCTCGTCATCGCGTGCGACGAACCCACCGCGACGGCCAGGGCATCCACCCCGGTGTCAGCGGCGAAGGCGGCGGCGTCCGCCGGCTCGGTGCGGACCCCCGGCGCGTGCACGCCGTCCTTGCCTCCGATCTCGCCCAGCTCGGCCTCGACCGAGACCCTGGCGGCGTGGCACCGCACCACGACTTCGCGGGTCGTCGAGCGGTTGCTCGCGTCGTCCAGCTTCGACCCGTCGAACATCACCGACGTGAAACCCAGGCCGATGGCCTCGTCGACCAGCGCCACACTCTCGGCATGGTCGAGGTGCAGCACGCACCGAGCCGATGACGCCTCGGCAATCGCCTTGGTGGCCAAGGCGATCGGCGCCAGAGCCCCGTGGTAGCGAGCAGCGTTCTCACTGATCTGGAGCACCACCGGCAGGCCGGTCTCCTCGGCGGCGCCCACGAGGGCCTCGGCGTGCTCGAGCTGGATGACGTTGAAGGCTCCGACACCGCGGTCGCGGGTCGATGCCTCGGTCAGCACGTCGGCGAGGTTCACCAGGGTCATCGAACGTCCTCCACGAGGGTTTGGGTCTCCAACCGGGAGATGTCCGTCGGATCCACCACGCCGGCGACTGGCTGGAGCACCGCTGCCCCCGACCATGCCACGGCATCGCGCAGGACCAGGTCGTGCGGGCGACCTTCGGCGAGGCCGGCGGCGAGGGCGGCGACCACCGCGTCTCCGGCCCCCGTCGGGTTTCCGGCAAGCGAGGCGTCCAGGCGTGCGTGCACCGCGGCGCCGTCCGCGGCATACCAGGTCAGTCCGTCGGGGCCGGCGGAGACGACCACGTCACGGGCACCCAGGGCGCGCAGCGCCGCGACGCCGGCGACCACGTCGTCGGCCCCCGTGGCTTCGGCAAGCTCGACGCGGTTGGGCTTGACGATGTCGGGCCCGGCCTCGAGGGCCCTGCGCAGCGGCTCGCCGTCGGCATCGAGGATGACAGCGGCCCCGGCGTCGCGACACAGACGAACCAAGACTGAATAGCCGTCGTCGGGGATGCCGGGAGGCAGGCTGCCGGCCAGCACCACGACGGACGCAGCGGTCTCGGCCAGCAGGTCGCCGATGTGGTCGAGCAGGGCGCGCCAGGACTTCGGCGACTGCTCCGGCCCGGGTTCGTTGAACACGGTCGCGTCGCCCTCCGAGGCCGAGACCACCGTAAGGGTGCGCCGCGCCTCGCCGTCGGCGTCGGCGAAGGAGTGGCGCAGTCCTCGGGCTTCGAGGTCCGCCCGGATCCGTGCGCCCGTCGCCCCACCGGCGCACCCGGTGACCACGACATCGTGGCCGCACGCGACCAGGACCGAGGCGACGTTGACTCCCTTGCCACCCGCGCGCTCGGTGACGGCCCGCACCCGGTGACTGGTATGCCGCGTGAGCGCGTCGACCTCGTAGGTCACGTCGAGCGCGGCATTGGGGGTGACGGTGAGGATCACAGGGCGTCCCAGATGAGGCAGGCGGCCCCGAGCGACCCGGCCCGGTCGCCGAGGGCGGCCCGCTCGATGGCCGGGGGACGCTGGAAGGTGAGACGGGCGGCGACGTCGTCGCGCAGCGGCGCGAGCAGCACCTCGCCAGCCTGGGACAGCCCACCTCCCACGAGGACGAGGTCGATTCCCGTGAGGGTGACCGTCATGACGACCGCCCGGCCGAGCGCGCTGATCGCATCGGCCCAGACCGACGAGGCCAGGGCCTCCCCCGCCGCGGCGCGGGCGGCGATGACCTCGGCGGAGATCGCCTCGGAGGACTCTGCTGGGGGCTGCACCTGGGACTGCGGCTGGGACTGTCGTCGGGAGCGCTCGGCGTAGGTCCGCTCGATCGCGCCGGCGGAGGCCAGCACTTCGAGGCAGCCGCGCTGGCCACACGGACAGGCGGGCCCCGACGGCTCGACCACGACGTGACCCAGCTCGCCGGCCCAACCGTCGCCGGAGACCACCGCGCCGTCGAGCAGGAGGGCTCCGGCGATGCCGGTGCCGAGGGGCATGAACAGGGCCTGCCTGCGGCCGCGCGCGCCACCGAGACGCGACTCGGCCAGCAGGCCGGCCCGGACGTCGTGCCCCACGACGACGGGCACCTGGAGCAGGGACTCGACGCCGCCGCGGATGTCGAGGTCCCGCCAGCCGAGGTTGGCGGAGTAGACGCCGATCCCGCGCACCTCGTCGACCAGGCCGGGGACGACCACACCGCACCCCACGAGGCGCACCGCGTGGTCACGGGGAGCGGCGGCCAGGAGCTCCTTCACCGTGGCGGCGACCACTCCGCCGAGGTCGGCCCCGATGTCGCTGGGGGTCGGCGTCGTCGTCTGGACGACCACGCCGTAGTCGCGGTCCACGAGGGCGGCCTTGATCCGGGTGCCCCCGATGTCGACGGCGGCCACCACCGCAGCGGCAGCGGCAGCGGGGAGCTTCTGGGACTGCCCCGCCATGGTGGACCTCGCGCTCATTGATTCATTCGGTGCCTGAATTATCTCGTCAAGCCACGGTCGGATGTCAAGGCCCGATGTCAGGGCATGTCAGGGCGCGACCACACTCGGATCCTGAAAGACCGTGTCGAGCGAGTAGTGCGCCCCGCCCCGGGCCGCGGAGGTGAGGCCGAGCGTGGAGCCGACCACGCGGCATACCTCGGCAGTCGTGTTGAGGCGACGCTCGACGACGAGCTCGGCGACAGGGACGACCAGCTGCTCCTCGAACCACGCGAAGTAGCCGCCGAGGACGACCATGCCGGGGTCGAGGACGTCGACGAGGATCGACACACCCGTGCCGAGCCCTTCGGAGATGGTGGCCAGCGCGGCCAGGGTGCGGGCATCGCCGTCCAGGGCACGTCGACGGAGCTCACGCAGGCGGTCTTCGAGCGGCCGTCCCGGGTTGTGCACCACGTCCGACTCGTCCGCGGCGAGTCGCAGGAAGGCGGCGAGCCCGACCATCGTCTCCCAGCAGCCCCGACGTCCGCAGACGCACTGGCGGCCGGCCGGGTCGAGCGGCAGGTGACCGATCTCCCCGGCAGAGCCGTGGGTGCCACGCAGGATGTGGTCGCCAGAGATGATGCCTCCACCGACCCCCACGTCGCCGGAGATGTACAGCAGGTCACTGACGCCCTGGCCCGCTCGCAGGGCGTGTTCGGCCACGGCAGCGAGCTTGGCGTCGTGCTGGATCGAGATGCGCGGATGTCCTTGTCCCAGAAGGCGTTCGACCTCATCGACGAGGCCGACGTCGCGCCATCCCAGGTTGGGCGCGAGCCGCACGACACCGCCGCCACTGTCGATGAAGCCGGGGGCGGCGATGGTGATGGCGACGCACTGCACTCCTGCTGCGCCCAGTGAGGCCAGGGCCTCGCCGAGGAGCTCGGACGCTCTGGCGATGGTGTCGCCTGCAGAGAGGTTGGCGGCATCGATCGGGCGCGTCGACTCGCGGATGACGGTGCCCGAGAGGTCCACCGCGATCAGGCTGAGGTAGTCGACATTGATCTCGACCCCGAGCCCGCAGACCCGTCGTCCGTCGAGGCTGACCGTCAGCCCCGGACGGCCCACGGCCCCGGCCCTGTCGGGCTCCCCCTCGACGACCAGACCCCGGTCGACCAGGTCGGCGATGAGCGTCGACATGGTGGCCTTGGACAGGCCCGTCTCGGCGGCCAGTCGCGCCCGCGACCTGCCCCCTCGGTCACGGAGGTGCCGCAGGATCAGGCCCAGGTTCGCGCGACGCATCGAGGCGGGGTCGGTGCGACCTTCGGCCTCCTGCACGCACAGCCTCCTGACCTGGCACGGGTCTCGGCGACCCTTCCCGGAGAAGGCTAGCAAGAGTTAGTTCACCGCGTGGTCCAACTCCTCAGGCGCCCTTCCCCGCCAGCGCGAAGAACTCCTGTCGAGACCCGGGATCGTCGCGCAGCTGGCCGTGCAGCGCCGAGGTCACGGTGCGTGAGCCGGAGGCGCGCACCCCTCTCAGTGACATGCAGAGGTGCTCCGCCTCGATGACCACCCCGACCCCACGCGGCGACAGGTGCTCCTGCAACCAGAGTGCGACCTGCTTGGTGAGCCGCTCCTGGACCTGCAGGTCGCGGGCGAAGAGCTCGACGACGCGCGCCAGCTTCGAGAGCCCGAGGATGCGGTCGCCCGGCAGGTAGCCGACGGTGGCAGTCCCGTGGAAGGGCAGCAGGTGGTGCTCGCAGAGGGACTGGATCGGGATGCCCCTGGCCAGCACCAGCTCGTCGTAGCCCTCGTCGTTGGGGAAGGTGGTCAGCTCGAACTCGCGAGGGGTGAGCAGCTCGGCATACGAGGCGGCCACGCGACGCGGCGTGTCGCTGAGGTGCGCGGACGCCGGGTCCTTTCCGAGGGCCAGGAGCAGGTCCGCCACCGCTCGCTCGGCCGCTCGCAGGTCCACGGCTGTTCGCTCGTGGACCACCCGTAGCCGGCCCGCCGGGGGGTGGTCGTCCTGATCGGCGTCCCGCGCTGCGACGGATTCTAAAAGAGACATGGTTAGACATTAGAAGACGATGCACGAAACCGCAATGCGGCACCGGGACACCACTGGTTGTGCCGGGGTTCACCCGGGGGTCGCGAACTCGTCGATTGGCCCGCTTAGCGTCCCGGGGCATGAGAGCACTACGAGTTGTTGTGACCACAGCCATTGCGGCTGGCCTGTGTCTGTCCGCCACTGGCGTGGCCCAGGCCACTCCCGACGCCGCCGGTCCGGGCGTGTTGCCACAGAAAGCGCAGTTCGACCTCCAGGCCCACCGTGGTGGCATTGGCATGACCACGGAGGAGTCCCTGCCCGGATTCGCCAAGGCGCTGGGGCTGGGCGTGAGCACCCTGGAGCTCGACACCCACGTCACCAAGGACGACAAGGTCGTGGTCAACCACGACCGGCAGATCAGCGCGCAGAAGTGCAAGGACACTGCGCCGGTATTCCCGGGCGACCCGATGTATCCCTACGTGGGCAAGTACATCAAGGACCTCACACTCGCCCAGATCAGGACCATGGACTGCGGCTACCAGCAGCTGCCGGGCTTCCCACAGCAGGAACAGATCAAGGGCTGGCGCATGGCGGAGCTCAAGGACGTCCTGAACCTCGTGAAGGAATACCGGGCCAACCAGGTCACGCTCAACATCGAGACCAAGGTGGAAGCCGGGGCCCCTGAGCAGACGGCCCCACGTGAGCAGTTCGTCCGCCGGGTCTACGAGGAGATCCACGCCTCGGGCATCGAGCGACAGGTGACCATCCAGTCCTTCGACTGGGGTGCACTGAAGCTGATGCACACCCTCGCCCCGACCTGGCCGCTGGTCGCGCTGACGAACTACGACTTCCTTCAGGTCGGCAAGCCTGGTGCTTCCCCGTGGCTGGGCGGCGTCGACTCCGACACCTACGGAGGTGACCTGGTCAAGACGGCCGAGGCTGCGGTACCCGGTCTGACGGCGGTGTCGCCGAACTACGGCTTCCCGCAGAACGGCACCGTGGGCGACCCCATGTTTCGCTTCTACCCGGACAAGGAGATGGTCTCCGAGGCGCACCAGCGCGGCCTGAAGGTCATCCCCTGGACGTGCGATGACAACGCCACGATCGAGGCGCTCATGGATATGGGTGTCGACGGCATCATCACCGACTACCCGAACCATGTGCGAGACATCATGGCCGAGCGCGGCATGCGACTGCCGAAGGCCTATCCCGCTCCCTGAGCGTGGTCGAGTCGAGGCGGGGCACCTTGCGGTTCGAGGTGCCCCGCCTTGTCGTGCACCGTGATTCCCTTTCCGGGCCACGCGGCGGTGTCATCGGCAGGCGGGCGATGGTGTCCAAATGACAACAGAAGAACCCCGCCCGACCGAGCATGCGATCCCCCACCGACACTCGACTCCAGACGGCGCCTCTTCGAGCACACCCTGACCACTCGAGGTCATGCTCTTGGCATACGGCACTCCGCCCAATTGGATTCACCGGCAGTCAGGGAGTAGCCGAGGCTGCTGGACGACTGGATGTGGAGGTTGACGGCGTGACCGCAGCCTCCTGCTGGTCTGATGGCTGGTTGCGCAGGCGCGCCAAAGCCTCGCGGGCGTGTGACTTGACGGTTCCCACGGAGATGTTGAGAGCCACAGCCGTTTGGGCCTCGGTCAGGTCGTCGAAGTAGCGCAGCACCAGCACCGCTCGTTGGCGCGGCGACAGCCTTCGGAGGTCGTCGAGGAGTGCGAGGCGGTCAAGGTTCTCGGCACTGGCGTGGGACGACGCTTCGGGGATCAGGTCGGTCGGGACCTCGCGCCAGCGGCGACCGCGCCAGCGGTTCACGGACTCACGCGCGAGGACCTGCCTGACGTAACCCTCCGGTCGGTCCTCGATCCATTGCCACTTGGGCACCACCTTGATCAGGGCTGACTGCACGAGGTCCTCCGCATCGTGATGGTTGCCGGTCAGCAGGTAAGCGGTCCGCAGCAGGGCTCCTCGGCGAGCGACCACGAATTCCTCGAAGCTGGCGTAGCCGGTCATGACCGACCGCCCGTGCGGAGCGCCTGGCCGATCAGAGCGCTGGCGAAGCTGACCCGATCGGGAGCCCCCGATGCGACCACCAGACGACGGTGCGCCTCATCGACCGGCAGCTCGCAGCGCTGGCTCGAGGGGCAGAACGGAACGGCGGCGTCGAACTCCTCGGCAACCACTGTGACCTCGCCATTGGTCGGGTTCTTCCGCTGACCGAGCAGGACGTCGGGACCGATCACGCCGAGGAGGTTGCAGAGTGCTGGTACGTCAGCCGGCGAACTGTTCAGGGTCTTGGCGTCATAGACGTTGAGCGTTGAACATGACTTCGAGTCGTCGCCGAAGTTCGTCGGTGGGCCCTGCGCGGGCCAACTGGCGACCGCAACGTCAGAACCGCTGTAGGGCAACCGATACGGGTTGACTCGGGTGGGCGCCTTACCCGGCTCCCACAGCCATCCGTCGCCGTCACTGCCTCCCGCGACCAGGCCGTAAAGGTGGTTGTTGTCGACCCACAGACCCCCCACGCGCGTACCGAACCCGAACGCGGACGTGTGGGTCTGGCCGCTGACCAGGTCGCGGACGACCGGCTGCAGGACCACATCCTCTGCCCCCGGACGCGACGTCAGGTGCGTGTAGGCCAGCCTGCGTCCGTCGGGCGACAGCGCGACCCTCACTCTGTCAAGCGCCTCGGGATCGTCACGAGGCAGGTCGATCGAGAGCTTGCCGAACCTCCCGGTCCGGGCGACCAGGCCGACGGCCTCGGGCGAGCCGCCACCCTCGTGCGGGACCAGCCAGACTGCGGCCAGCGGTCCCGGAGCTTCGCCGAGCTCCGGCAGTACCGCCCCCGTCGGGTACTGGATCGGAAGCGGGAAGGCAACGCTCGTCGCCGGCACAAGGTCGATTTGATCGCGATCGCCGAGTCGTAGACCGACTCCCGTGCCGATGGTGCCCACGACCAGGGCAGCGGCCGTGAGGGCCACGAGCTGCCTGCGCTGAGTCCGCTTTCCGCGCGCCCAGAGCTCCGCCGGTGGCGCACCTCCCGTCGGTGCATCGTCGGCCAGGTCCACCAGTAGGTCGCGCAACGTGTCCATGGGCTTCTCCGATCCAGAGTCTCACCCAGGAACACGCCACGGGAGAGGCATTCGGAGGGGTGCGCTACCCGACATAGTCATCGCAGTCAGAGGGGTTGCGGCTGGTGGCTCGACGAGCCTGAGAGCCGGTGGATGGCCACAGCCGAAGGGTGCCGTCGCGCGCCAGCCGAAGGTGGGATTGCCCTTTCCCGCCATCTGAGCGTCCGCCCATGCCGCGCTCCGAGCGGCGCGACGCTCCTATGCTTCGTCAAGCAGCTGTGGCCTGGTTTTCGAGTGCTGCGATGACCAGGCCGAAGACCTGCTGCTGGGCCTCGGTGGAGGCACTTATCGCGGAGCGGCGAGCAGCCAAAAGCACTGACAGTGCTTGGCGTTCACCCCCGGCGCGAGGTGTTCCCAACCGCGGTCGGGCCATCGCTTCCCGGGCAGCGCGGATCGCATCGAGCGGATCGGTCTTCGCGCCGTTGCCACGCGCAGCTCGCTTCGGCCGGTCCAGCTCGATGACGATCTCCGACATCTCCAGCAGGTGACGGCTCAGACCGGCGCCGTGACCGCCGGTCCCCTTCGATCGCCCAAGCCCGCGGCATCGGGTGGTTGTTGGCGAACTCCACCAGCTCGGCATAGCCCTGGGCTGTCGCCTCGACGGTGATCTCGTCGAGGACACCACCGGTCGCAGTATCGACCACGGCTGCGGAGTGGGTGTGGCCGTGGGTGTCGACGCCGATGACGACATCGACCACCTCGCGCAGATCGGTCAGACTGTTCATGCGTTCTCTCCTTCGCCGGACGGGATGTGGTTCCGGTCCGGGACGGAGCCTCGGCAGGACTGTGATGAGACACATCCGGCGCCGCTAACGCCGGGTGGTCAAGCTCCTGATCAGGCCAGCTCCTCCAACCGGGCCGGGGCCGGTGACCACGAGCGGACAGGTCGCAAACAAGGCACGAAGGCCAGTCTTTCCGGGGGTCACACTCGCGGTCACCAACCACAGCCCAGCACCATCAGGCTGCGTTGGCGATCCTCACAGTCACTCCGCCGCGTGCGTCCGTCCCTGGCGAGGCGACGTTGGCGTGTGCGGCTGGCATGCCCGTGGAAGCGCTCAACGCGACGTCCGACGACTTCGCCCGCATCGATCTAAAGCTGCCAGGCGCTCGTCCCGCCGTCCACCGACTGACGAATTTGGGCGTTCGGCCATCACGGGCCTGCTCACAACTGTGTATCGGCGAGCTCGGAGGGTGTAAGCAGGGGTGGGCGCGACCTGCGCGCTCGTCAACGAGGAGGACCCCGTGGCCGCCGCACTCGACAGCGCCCAGTTGCTCGCCGCCCTCGAGCCGACCGTCGAGGAGAACCTCAACCGTCACCTCGAAGCCGCTCAGGACTGGATGCCGCACGAGTACGTCCCGTGGTCGCTGGGCCGCGACTTCGCCGAGCTTGGCGGCGACCCGTGGTCGCCGGACCAGTCGCAGCTCTCGCCGATCGCCCGGACGGCGCTGGAGGTCAACCTCCTCACCGAGGACAACCTGCCCAGCTACCACCGGGTGATCGACCAGGCCTTCGGCCGCGACAGCGCGTGGGGGACCTGGGTCAACCGATGGACCGCCGAGGAAGGGCGACACGCGTTCTGCA